>NZ_CM145486.1:695000-1955000 GCF_055521555.1 Sphingomonas sp. BL-S-25 | reverse complement strand
CGGCACGCTGCGGCTGGTCAATGAGCTCGGCATCGCGCTCGACCCCGATCCCGAATCCGCGCTGGGGCAGCTCGACGGCGGCGAGATCGCACCCGACGCGATCGACTGGCCGGTGGATCGCCGGGCGTCCGACCGCGACTATGAGTCGCATGTCCGCGACACCGATTCGCCCGGGGCCGCCCGCTTCAACGCCGATCCGCGCTGTCTCCATGGCGCATCGGGCAGCGCAGGCCGGCTGGTGGTGTTCGCCGTCCGCCTCGACACGTTTCCGCAGGAGCAGGGCACTCGCACCTTCTATGCCGGCACCAACGATCCCGCAGGCTTCACCCGATTGCGCCGCGCGATCCTCGCAAGCGACGCCGAGCTGCCGATCGCCGCGGAGTATCTCCACCGCTCGGCGTTCGACATCGCCGCGCTCTATGGCAAGGACATGTATCTCGCGCTCGAGCTCCTCGGAACCGCGCGGCTGCCGCGCCTGTTCGCCGCCAAGCGCTGGATCGACCGGATCGGATCGCGTCTGGGCCTGCGCGCCGGCCTGAGCGACCGGGTCGCCCAGCGCGTCGCTGCGCTGGTCCCCAGCCCGCTACCCGCACGGCTGCGCCAGTGGCGCGATCGATTCGAGCATCATCTGATGATCAAGGTCAGCGGCCAGGGCGCCGAAGCGCTGCGCCAACATCTCGATATGCTGGGCCGCGAGGGCAACGACTGGTTCGAATGCACCGCGAAGGAGGGCGCCGCCGCCTTCCAGCATCGCTTCGCCGCCGCCGGCGCGGCGGTCCGCTACCGCGAGCTTCACGCCGAGTCGGTCTCCGATATCGTCGCGCTCGACATCGCCTTGCCGCGCAACGACACCCAATGGTTCGAGACGCTGCCGCCCGAAATCGCCGCCGATATCGTCCAGCCGCTCTATTATGGCCATTTCCTCTGCCACGTGTTCCACCAGGACTATCTGGTGCGCAAGGGCGCCGATCCCGAGGCGGTGAAGGCGCGGATGCTCGCTTTGCTCGATGCGCGCGGCGCGCAATATCCGGCAGAGCATAATTTCGGCCATCTCTATGCCGCGCCCGACAGCCTCGCGGCGCATTATCGCCGGCTCGATCCCGCCAATCAGCTCAACCCGGGCATCGGCAAGACGTCGAAACGCGCCGGCTGGGCCTGAACGCGTTTCGCGGGGGTGGTTTGCTCGCATCCGTCCCCATATTGAGCGCTGCATCTGCCCGGCGGGCGGCATCCTCTGAACGGATCTGGAGTAAGACATGACGGCATATCCCGAGCTGGGGCTCTATATCGACGGCGAATGGATCGGCGCCGCCGGCCGCGAGACGATGGCGGTGCTCGACCCCGCCACCGGCGACTCGCTCGGCGACCTGCCGCTTGCCGCTGCCGCCGATCTCGACCGCGCGCTCGAAGCGGCCGATCGCGGCTTTCGCAGCTGGCGCCAGACCGCACCCGAGGCGCGCGCGACGATCCTGCTGCGCACCGCCGCACTGATCAGAGAGCGGATCGATACGCTCGCCGAGATTGCGACCCGCGAACAGGGCAAGATCCTTGCCGAGGCCAAGGGCGAAGGCCTGGCCGCCGCGGCGATGCTCGAATTCCAGGCGGGCGAGACGGTGCGCATCTATGGCCGCGTCCTGCCGCGTCCGGCGGGCATGCGCTCGCTGGTGCTGCATCAGCCGGTCGGTCCGGTCGCCGCCTTTTGTGCCTGGAACTTTCCGCTGCTGAACGTGGTGCGCAAGATCTCCCCGGCGATCGCCGCAGGCTGCTCGGTCATCCTGAAACCCAGCGAAGAGACGCCGGGCAGCGCCGTCGCCATCCTGAAGTGCTTCCAGGACGCCGGACTCCCAGGCGACGTCGCCCAGATCGTCTTCGGCGTACCCGACATGGTCTCACGCCACCTGCTCGCCTCGCCGGTGACCCGCAAGCTGAGCTTCACCGGATCGGTCCCGGTCGGCAAGCATCTCGCCCGCCTCGCCGCCGATTCGATGATGAAGACGACGATGGAGCTGGGCGGCCACGGGCCGGTGCTGGTGTTCGACGATTGCGATCTCGAGCGCACGCTCGACACGCTCGTCACCCACAAGTTCCGCAATGCCGGCCAGGTCTGCGTCGCCCCCACCCGCTTCTATGTCCAGGACGGCATCTATGAAGCCTTTGCCCAGGGTTTTGCCGAACGCACGCGCAAGGTGAAGCTGGGCAGCGGTCTGGAATCGGGCGTGCAGATGGGCCCGCTGGCCAATCCGCGCCGGCCCGAGGCGATCGGCGAGCTGATCGATGATGCCCGTTCGGCCGGCGCCCGCGTGCTGGCCGGCGGCAGCGTGGTCGAGGGCAAGGGCTTTTTCTTCGAGCCCACCGTCATCGCCGATGTCCCGCTGGAGGCGCGCGCGATGAACGAGGAACCGTTCGGCCCGCTGGCGCTGATGCGCCCGTTCGGCACGATCGAGGAAGCGATCGGCCAGGCCAACCGTCTGCCCTTCGGCCTTGCCGCCTATTGCTTCACCGAGAATGCCCGGCGGCAGAACCTGCTCGCCGACGCGATCGAGGCGGGCATGGTCTCGATCAACGCCACGCGCCTGACCTGGCCCGACGCACCATTCGGCGGGATGAAGGACAGCGGCTTCGGATCGGAGGACGGTCCCGAGGGGATCGCCGCGCACCTGACGACCAAGGCGGTGCACATCGCCTGATCGCCGCCCGATCAGCCTGTCCTGCGCTGCCGCAGCTTTCGGTCGCACAGCGCATGACAGGCATCGGGGCATGGGCTGCGCCGGGTCGGCGGGTCCTGCCCCGGCAGCGGAATCCGCTCACCGAGGCAGGTCGTCATCATCAGCCCGGGCGTGTCGGCGGCGAGCAACGGCGCGGCCTGGCCCAGCGCCAGCGCCGCCGCCATGACCGGGAGCAGCGCCAGCCGCATCTCAGATTGCGCTGCTGAAACGCGTCGGCGACGGCGCGCGATAGGGGTCGATCGTCGCCGCGATGCTGCGCGCATAGGGCAGCGCCTCGTCGGGGATCCGCACCCGGCTTCCTTCCCAGGCTACCAGCCCGCGATCCTCGAACCTCAGCATCCGGCTGCGAATCTCGAGCAGCTCGGGCAGGCCCGACAGGTCGGCACTTCCATTGCACAGCAATGATTCGATCGCCCGGCCGCGCCGCTGATCCAGTGTCGACCGGATGAGGCCGCGCGCCGTGGCGAACCGGCCATTGCCGATCTGCAGATGATAGCGCCCGCTATTCTTCTCGTTCTGCAGCAACGCGCCGGGAAAGGCGCTGATCGACGAGGCGCCGAGGCCGATCAGGATCTCGGCCGGGTCCTCGGTAAAGCCCTGAAAATTGCGCCGCAGCCGCCCGGTCCGCGCCGCCTCGGCAATCGCATCCTGCGGCAGCGCGAAGTGATCGAAGCCGATCGGGCGATAGCCGGCGGTCTTCAGCCGGGCATGGCCCAGCCCCGCCTGAAGGAAGCGCGCCTCCGCATCGGGCAGTGCGCTGGCGTCGATCTGGCGCTGGCGCGGGATCAGGTGCGGCACATGGGCATAGCCGAACACCGCCAGCCGCTCGGGCCGCAGCCCGATCGCCTGGGTCAGCGTTTCGTCCAGGTCACCCGGTTTCTGCCCGGGAAGCCCGTACATCAGGTCGAAATTGAGCGAGTCGATCCCCGCCTCGCGCAGCAGGCCGACGGTGGCGACGACGTCCTCCAGCGGCTGGACCCGGCCGATCGCTGCCTGGATCCGCGGCACGAAGGTCTGCACGCCCAGGCTGGCGCGGCGCACGCCCTGCCAGTTCAGCGCCTCGGCCCATTCGCGATCGAAGCCGCGCGGATCGATCTCGATCGAGACGATCGCATCGGTCGCCGCGAATGCCGAGCGCACCCGGCGCATCAGCGCGTTGAATTGCTGCGGCGAGATCGCATTGGGGCTGCCCCCGCCCAGCGCAATCCGCTCGACCCTGGCCCGCCCGTCGAGCGCGCGGGCGACCTGGTCGATCTCCTCGCCAAGGCGCTGGAGATAGGCGGCCAGCCGCGCGCTGCGATTGGCGGCGCCGGTGTTGCATCCGCAATACCAGCACAGCTCGCGGCAATAGGGGATGTGGAGATAGAGCGAGATCGCCTCGCCCTCGCGCACGCCGGCCAGCGCTGCCTCGAAATCGGCGGGGCCGACCGCGTCGGTGAACTCGGCCGCGGTCGGGAAGCTCGTATAGCGGGGGACCGGGGTCGCGAGCAGGTCTGGATGATAGCGCCACATGCGCATTCCATGCCGCGCGCGTGATCCGCGCCCCTTGATCGCGGTCAAATCGCGGCTTGAGCGCGCGCAAGGCGGGCAGCTTGCGGCGGGCCTAGCCCGGCCTCGTCAACAAGGAGGCAGAAGCCATGAACAGATCGATCCTCTTCCTCGCGCTGGCCGCGTCCGCGGCCGCCGTCGCGCCGGCATGGGCGCAGGACAGCGAGGGCGTGTCCGCCGGCGACGTGCTGGTGCGTGTCCGCGCGATCGCGGTCGTTCCAAATGAGCGGTCGAGCGGCATCACCCCGACCTTTCCGGGCGAGAAGCTGGCGATCGACGCGGCGGTCATGCCCGAGGTCGACGTCACCTGGATGGCGACCGACCATATCGGGTTCGAGCTGATCGCGGCGACAACCAAGCACACCGCGTCGGGCCGGACCGGCACGACCGGCGCGATCGGCGATCTCGCCTCGACCTGGGTGCTGCCCCCGACGCTGACGGTGCAATATCACTTCAACCCCAAGGGCAAGGTCCGCCCCTATGTCGGCGCCGGGCTGAACTACACGATCTTCTATAACGAGAAGGCGTCGAAGGGGCTGACCGATGCGGTCGGCGCGACCCGGGTCGGAATGTCGGACAGCTTCGGCTGGGCGGCGCAGGCGGGCGTCGATGTGGCGATTGGACCGCGGACCTTCCTGAACCTCGACATCAAATATATCGACATGGACAGCGACGTGACGCTGCGCACCGCCGCCATCGGGACGCAGAAGGTGCGCGCCCATATCGATCCGTTGGTGATCGGCGCAGGCATCGGCTTCCGCTTCTGAAGCAAGCACCGCAATGAAAAAGGGGCCGGTCGCGAGACCGGCCCCTTTTTTCATCTGCTCCGTCCGGGCCTCACTCTCCGTTCTCGGGCGCCTCGTCGATCAGGATGCGCAAGGCAGCGCCGTCGAGATCCTCGAACTGGCCCGACCTCGCCGCCCAGAAGAAGCTGGCTAGGCCAAGCAACCCAAGGGCCAGCGCGATGGGGATCAGCAGCGCGACCCCATTCATCTCGCGGCGCCTCTGAGGCGCAGCGCGTTAGCGACCACGATCAGCGACGATCCCGACATCGCCAGCGCGGCGATCAGCGGAGTGACCAGCCCGGCGATCGCCAGCGGCACCGCCAGGACATTATAACCGATCGCGATCGCGAAATTCTGGCGAACGACCCGCATCGTCCGGCGCGCCGCCGCCACCGCAATCGGCACGGGGGCGAGGCGGTCGCCGAAGAAGAGCAGATCCGCGGCAAGCTGGCCGACATCGCTGGCCGAAGCCGGCGCCATCGACGCGTGCGCCGCCTTCAGCGCCGGACCGTCGTTCAGCCCGTCGCCGACCATCAGCACCCGGTGTCCGCCACGCTCCAACCGTTCGATCGTCTCATGCTTGCCGGCCGGCGAGGTGCGCGGCAGTCCGAGAATGCCCAGCCGCCGGCTCGCCTCGGCGACGACCACGGCGCTGTCCCCGGAAACCAGCATCGCCGGCAGACCCTGCGCCTTCAGCCGGGCGACCGCTTCCACCGCATCGGGCCGCAGCCTGTCGGCGAAACCGATGCGATGGACCGCGCCGCCCTCGATCGCCAGCGTGCATCCGGCAAGCGTGCCAGCGGCGGCCACGGGAGTCGCGGAGGCGATCTCCCGCGCCCAATCGTCACGGCCCAGCCGAACCTCGCGCCCGTCCCACCGCGCGCGGATACCGAGCCCCGGCATCTCCTCGACCTCGTCGATCAGAGCAGGCGTCACCTCGCGCTCACCAAAGCTTCGGGCCAGCGCCACGCTCAGCGGATGGCGGCTGGCCTGGGCGAGCGCCAGCAGCAGCGCCGCTTCGCCGGGCGCTGCCGGCATGCCCTCGACGGAGGTCAGGCTGCCCAGGGTCACCGTGCCGGTCTTGTCGAGCAGCACCTCGTCGACCTCGGCCAGCCGCTCGAGCGCGGATCCGTCCTTGATCAGGATGCCCGCGCGCATCAGCGCACCCGAGGCGACGACCTGCGCGATCGGTACCGCCAGCCCCAGGGCACAGGGACAGGTGATGATCAGCACCGCGATGGCGATCATCGCCGACTGGTGCACCCCGGCGCCCGCCAGAAGCCAGCCGAGAAAGCTCAGCGCCGCCAGGCTGTGCACCGCGGGGGCGTACAGCCGTGAGGCGCGGTCGGCGATGCGGACATAGCGCGACCGCGACTGGCCGGCGCTTTCCATCAGCCGGGCGATATCGGCGATCACCGTGTCCGGACCGGCCGCGGTCGCACGCAGTGTCAGCGGCGCGGTCAGGTTGATCGTTCCCGCCAGCACCCGCCCGCCCGGTTCGACCGGTTCGGGCGCGCTCTCGCCGGTGACCAGTGCGCGGTCGACGCTGCTGCACCCCGACTGGACGATGCCATCGACCCCGATCCGCTCGCCCGCCGCGACCAGCACCCGCATTCCCGGCTCGACCAGCGCGGCGGAATGGCTGCGCAGGCTGCCATCGGGCGCGATCAGCATCACCTCCTTCGGCACCAGTCGCAGCAGCTGGGCGACGCCGTCCTGCGCCCGCGCGCGCATCACGCTGTCGAGGAAGCGCCCGGCCAGCAGGAAGAACAGCAGCATGATCGCGCCGTCGAAATAGGCGTGCGGCCCACCGGTCGCGGTCTCGTACAGGCTCATCGCGGTGGTCAGCACGACGCCGATCGCGATCGGCACGTCCATGTTCGTCCGACCGAGCCGCAGCGCGCGCCACGCGCTGATGAAGAAGCTACGGCCGGCATAGGCGATCGCGGGGATCGCGATCAGCGCCGACAGCCAATGGAACAGGTCACGCGTCGGCCCCTCCGCCCCCGACCACACCGACACCGACAACAGCATCACGTTCATCGAGGCGAAGCCCGCCACCGCCAGTGCCAGCATCAGCGCGCGGCTCTCGCGCTTGTCCTGCACGGCGTCGGTCCCGGCGAAGGGGTGCGCCTCGAACCCGATCCGGCGCATCGCCTCGCACAGATCATCGGGTTCAAGTTCGGCGCCGTGACGGATCGCGACCCGCCGGGTGGTGAAGTTCACCCGCGCTCCGCGGACACCCGGCACCGATGCCAGGCCATGTTCCAGCTTGGCGATGCAATTGGCGCAGCGCAGCCCCTCGACCGCGAATTCGGACCGCAGCGTGTCGGCCGGATCGAGCGTGGCTGCGGTCATCGCCGCACCTCCTCTTCGAACCGCGCGGTCTGGCCCCCTGCCTGCACCTCGAACCGGATCTGCCAGCGACCGGCCGGGAGGGCATCCGCGCTGCGATACCGCCCCGCCCCCTCGCCCACGAAGGTCAGCCGCTGCGCCGGCAACCGGCCGAGCGGATGGCTGGCGACCGCAGTCACCCTGGCGCCGGACACTGCGTCGCTGCCGCGCTCGATCCGCGCCTCGACCCGGCCGCTGCCGTCAAGCTGCGAGGCGATGCGCCAGCCCGCCGCATCCTGCACCCGGGCAGCCGCCAGCCAGTCGTTGAACTGGCGGCTGGCGACATAGCCATTATCCGCGACCAGCCCGCCAAAGGTTCGCGACGCCTGGGTCGCCATATAGAGGTTCACCGCGATCACGACGGCGAAGAAGGCGATCATGATGCCGGCCATGTGCCAGCCGGTGAAGCGACGCGTCATTGCCGGACCTCCGGGCGTTCGAAATAGGAATCGTCGCTGTCGCCGCCGCCGTCGCGGTCGAGCCCGCGCACGGTGAAGCGCAGCGGGGACCGCGCATCGCCGGCGGCCGGAGCCGCGACGAACAGCGGGACCTTGGCGACCTGGTCCGCACCGACCTCGACCTGTACCGACCTGGCGCCGGCCTCGCGGCTGCCGGCCTCGGTCCACATCACACCGTCGAACCCGTCCAGCGCGATCTCGACGCGGCGCGGCCGGGCTTCCATGTTGCGGATCTTGATCGTGTAGCTGTTGCGGATCGCGCCGTCGGACAGGCGGACCCAGACCGGGTTGCGTGCCTGCTGGACGCTCAGGTCCAGCCGCGTGCGCGCGCCCAGCGCGAACAACATCGCCAGCCCGATCGCGACCCAGGCGGCCGAATAGAGCAAGGTGCGCGGCCGCATCAGCCGTCGCAGCGGCGAAATCGTCGGCTTGCCCTCGCGCGCCAGCTTCTCGTCGGCGATGGTGGTGTAGCCGATCAGCCGCGGCGGGCGGTCGATCTTCGCCATCACCTGGTCGCAAGCGTCGATGCACAAAGCGCAGGTGATGCAGCCGACCTGCGCCCCGTCGCGGATGTCGATGCCGGTCGGGCACACCGCGACACAGGCATTGCAGTCGATACAGTCGCCGGTCGCGATCGGCGCGACCTCGCCCTCTTGGGCCAGTGCGCGCTTCAGCCCGCGGGTGCGGGGCTCGCCGCGCCACGCCTTGTAGGTGACGACCAGCGACCTCTCGTCGAGCATCGCCCCCTGGATGCGCGGCCAGGGACACATATAGATGCACACCTGTTCGCGCAGGAACCCGCCCAGCACGAAGGTGGTGCAGGTCAGCACCCCGACCGTGGCATAGGCGACGAACGGTGCCTGCCCGGCAAACAGGTCGCGCATCAGCGTCGGCGCATCCGCGAAATAGAAGATCCAGGCGCCGCCGGTCGCAACCGAGATTGCCAGCCAGATCGCCCATTTGCTGCCGCGCTTGGCGATCTTCTCGAGACCCAGCGGCGCATTCTGCAGCCGGATCTGGGCATTGCGGTCGCCCTCTATCGCGCGCTCGACATGGAGGAACAGGTCGGTCCACACTGTCTGGGGACAGGCATAGCCGCACCAGGCCCGCCCCACTGCGGAGGTGACGAGGAACAGGCCGATCCCCGCCATGATCAGAAGCCCGGCCACATAATAGAATTCGTGCGGCCAGATCTCGATCGAGAACATGTAGAAGCGGCGATGCGCGAGATCGACCAGCACCGCCTGGTCGGGCGCCCAGGGTCCGCGGTCCCAGCGCAGCCAGGGCGTGACGTAATAGATGGCGAGCGTCACCGCCATGATCGCCCATTTCAGGCGGCGGAACGTCCCGTCGACACGGCGCGGGAAGATATTCCGCCGCGCCTCGAACAGGCGGAAGGGGGCGGCGTTCGCCACGTCATTTCCCCGCTGGTGCCGGAGCCGTGGCGACCGGGGTCGGGCTGGGCGTCGCGGCGGATGCGGGCGCACCGCCTTCCGTCGCCGGTGCCTCGGCGGCAGGTGACGGACTGGCCTCGCCCCCGCCCAGCGAATGGACATAGGCGGCCAGCATCTTGATCGTCACGTCGTCGAGGCGGCCGGCCCAGGCCGGCATGATGCCGTAATGGGCGTTGCGCACGCTCTCGGCGATGCTGTCGCGGTCGCCGCCATAGAGCCAGATCGCGTCGTTGAGCCGCGGCGCGCCGACCGCGCGGCTGCCCTGGCCGGCATCGCCGTGGCACACCGCGCAATTCGCCTCGAACAGCGCCGCGCCGCGCTGCGCCGATGCGCTCGGCTTCTCCTGGCCGGAGATGCGGCGGACATGCGATACGACATCGTCGATCTGGTTGCGGTCGAGGATGCCGTCACGGCCGAAGGCGGGCATCTGCGACATGCGGGTGGCGTCGTCGCCCGGCTGGCGGATGCCGTGGCGGATCGTCTGTTCGATCGCAGCGATGTCGCCGCCCCACAGCCAGTCGTCGTCGTTCAGATTGGGATAGCCCGGGCTGCCCGCGGCGCCCGATCCATGGCACTGGACGCAGTTCACCTTGAATGCGGCGCGCCCGCCCTCGACCGCGATTCCCATCAGCCGCGGATTGCCCGGCAACTGGTCGATCGGGGTGCGCGCCAGCTCGGCCAAGACCGGCGCGCGGCGCGCGGCCTCGGCCGACATCTCGCGGTCGAGCTCTCCGGTGCTGCTCCAGCCGAGCACGCCCGCGGTCGCGCGGTCGATCAGCGGCCAGGCCGGATAGGCGATGCAATAGCCGATCGCGAAGACGATCGTGGCGTAGAAGGTCCACAGCCACCAGCGCGGCATCGGCGTATCGAGTTCCTCGATTCCGTCCCATTCATGACCGACGAACCGGGTTCCGGTCGCGTCGTCGATCCGTTTGTCGTCAGCCATCGTGACGCTCCCCCTCTTCCAGGATGCTGTGGGCTGCATTGTGGTGGTGACGATGCGCGCCGGGACGGAAGGTCCAGCCGACGAACCCGACGAACATCGCGGTCATCGCGACCAGCCCCCAACTGTCGGCGAAATGGCGGATCAGGTCGTAGGTCACTTCGCCTGCTCCCGTGCCCGCGCCTTGCCGAAATCGACCTGGGTGCCCAGCGACTGGAGATAGGCGACCATCGCGTCCATCTCGGTCAGGCGCGACGGATCGCCGTCGAAGTCGCGCGACTGGGCCTTGGGATAGCGGCGCTCCAGATCGGCCTTGTCACCATCGCCCATGCCGGCCTGGGTCAGCAGGTCGGCCGACGCCTTTTCGACATCCTCGTCGCTATAGGGAACGCCGACGCCGCGCTGCGCCCTCAGATGGGCGGCCATGTCGGTCGCGTTCAGGTCGCGCTCCGCCAGAAAGGCATAGGGCGGCATGATCGATTCGGGCACCACCGCGCGCGGATCCTTCAGGTGCTGCGCATGCCATTCGTCCGAATAGCGCCCGCCCACCCGCGCCAGGTCCGGCCCGGTGCGCTTCGACCCCCATTGGAACGGGTGGTCGTACATGCTCTCCGCCGCCAGGCTGTAATGGCCATAGCGTTCGACCTCGTCACGGAACGGGCGGATCATCTGGCTGTGGCAGCTGTAGCAGCCCTCGCGGATATAGATGTTGCGCCCGGCCAGCTCGAGCGGGGTGTAGGGCCGCACGCCCTCCACCGGCTTCACCGTCGAGTCGATCCAGAACAGCGGCGCGATCTCGACGATGCCGCCGATCATCACCGTCACCAGCGCGAGCGCGCCGAGCAGGGTGACGTTGCGCTCGATCTTCTTGTGGTTGCTGAGAAAACCCATGACTGCCCCCTTAGCGAGCGGTTGCCGGCACCAGCGGGCGGTCGCGCGCCGGGTCGAAGGTCGGGGAGGACATCGGCGCCTCGTCGCGCACGCGGCCGAGGATGGTCATCCAGATGTTCCAGGCCATGAAGACGGCGCCGATGAAGTAGAGCAGCCCCCCCGCGGTGCGGATCAGGTAATAGGGGTGCATCGCCGCGACGACTTCGGAGAAGGCGTAGACCAGATAGCCGTCGGCCCCATATTCGCGCCACATCAGGCCCTGCATGATGCCGGCGACCCACATCGACGCGGCGTAGAGGACGATGCCCAAAGTCGCGCACCAGAAGTGCCAGTTGACCATGCGCAGCGAATAGAGCCGGGTGCGGCCCCACAGCCGCGGCGCCAGGAAGTAGATCGCGCCGAAGGTGATCATCCCGTTCCAGCCGAGCGCGCCGGAATGGACATGGCCGATCGTCCAATCGGTATAGTGGCTGAGCGAGTTGACGCTCTTGATCGACATCATCGGGCCTTCGAAGGTGCTCATCCCGTAAAAGGCGAGCGCGAAGACCATCATGCGGATGATCGGGTCTGTGCGGATCTTGTCCCATGCCCCGTTCAGGGTCATCAGGCCGTTGATCATGCCGCCCCAGCTGGGCATCCACAGCATGACCGAGAACACCATGCCCAGCGTCTGCGCCCAGTCGGGCAGCGCCGTGTAGTGGAGGTGGTGCGGACCCGCCCAGATATAGAGGAAGATCAGCGACCAGAAGTGGATGATCGACAGCCGGTAGCTGTAGATCGGCCGCTCGGCCTGCTTCGGCACGAAGTAATACATCATGCCCAGGAAACCGGCGGTCAGGAAGAAGCCGACCGCGTTATGGCCGTACCACCACTGGGTCAGCGCATCCTGCACGCCGGCAAAGGCGGAATAGGATTTGGACCCGACCCAGGACACCGGCAGCGACAGGTTGTTCACCAGGTGCAGCATCGCCACGGTGATGATGAAGCCGAGATAGAACCAGTTGGCGACGTAGATATGCGGTTCGGACCGCTTCACGATCGTCCCGCCGAAGACGATCAGATAGGCGACCCAGACGATGGTCAGCCAAATGTCGACATACCATTCGGGCTCGGCATATTCGCGGCCCGCGGTGATGCCCATAAGATAGCCGCTGGCGGCCAGCACGATGAACAGCTGGTAGCCCCAGAACACGAACCGGGCGAGGCCGGGCGCGAACAGCCGGGCGCGGCAGGTGCGCTGCACGACATAGAAGCTCGTCGCGATCAGCGCATTGCCGCCAAAGGCGAAGATCACCCCCGAGGTATGCAACGGCCGCAGCCGGCCGAAGGTGGTGAAGTCGAAATTCAGGTTGAGCAGCGGGAAGGCAAGCTGCGATGCGATGACGATCCCGACCAGGAAGCCGACCAGCCCCCAGAACACCGTTGCGATCACGCCCCAGCGGATGACGTCGTCATAATATTCCGACGCCTGGACCGCGGCGGCGGGCTCGGCGCGGCCGATCTTGCCCATGACGGCGAAGGCGGCGAGCGCCGATGCCGCCGCGCTGATCAGCATGTGCACGCTGAAGCCCCAGTCGGCTGCTGCCGCCGCCGCGATCAGGCAGGCGACCGCGATCACCGCCAGCCCCACCCCTCTTGTCCCGATGTCGTCCATCTTCCCGCCTCGTCCAGATCAGGCTCGCGGGGTGGACGCTGACAACTCGCCTTTCTTTGATCGCGGTCAAATCGCGCAATCGGACCGGCCCCTAGGTCGGGGATCGAGGCGGGGCCGGGGACGGCGCTCCGCAGGCGGGAGCATGACAATGGGATGCGAGACAGGCGGAACGATGGCGCGCGCGGCCGAGACCCTGCCCGACCGCTGCGCCGACTGCGAGATCCGGCGCATCGCGCTGTGCGGGCAGATCGACGTGGGCGCGCTGCGCAAGCTCAATACCCTGTCGCATACCGAGCGGCTGCGCGCCGGCAGCACCCTGTTGTGGGAAAGCGAGTCGGCGGACGTCGTGGGCATCGTCCGTACCGGCCTGCTCAAGCTGACCGCCTCGCTCGAGGACGGGCGCGAACAGACGCTGGGTCTCGCCTTTCCCGGCGATTTCATCGGCCGCCCCTTTTCCGCCGACATGGAGCATAGCGTCACCGCGATCGCGGACAGCACCATCTGCACCTTCAGCCGCACTCGGTTCGAGGCGCTGGCGGGCGAGGTGCCCGATCTCCAGCAGGCGCTGCTGGTGCGCACCTTCAAGGATCTCGACCGTGCGCGGCGCTGGATGCTGCTGCTCGGGCGCAAGTCTGCGGGCGAGCGCGTCGCGAGCCTGTTGCTGGAGACCGCCGAGGCCAATGGCGCCGACCCCGGCGAGCCGGTGCCGCTGCCGCTGTCGCGCCAGCAGATCGCCGACGTCCTGGGCCTGACGATCGAGACCGTCAGCCGCAAGATGCACCTGTTCGCGCGCAGCGGCGTGATCGCCCTGCCCAGCCTGCGCAGCTTCACCGTCGAACGGCCGGGCGAGCTCGCACGGCTGGCGGCCTGAGCTTGATGGCGATCAAGGCGCCATTGGACGCTCGCGGCAAGCTTGGCACCAGGCGCGCTGTACGATCGTACAACAAGCCCGCGCCGCGGAGGTCGAGATGAAGAATATCCTGGTGCTGATCCATGACGATGCCGGTCAGGAAGCGCGGCTGCAGGCGGCGCTCGACCTGACGCGCGCGCTCGACGGACATCTGCGCTGCGTCGATGTCACCCCGTTGCCGGTGCCGGCGGACGATCTGGTGTTCGCCGGCGGCACGGTCGCGCTGCTGGCCGATGCGCAGGCGTGCGAGGAGGACAATCGACGGCGGACCGAGGCGCGGCTGGTGGCGCAGGACATTTCCTATGACTGGATCGACATCACCTCGACACTCGATTCGGCACTGCGCGATGCAAGCGCGATGGCGGACGTGATCGTGCTGAGCCCGCGGATCGATACGGATCTGGGGCTGCCAATGCGCGGCCTGGTGCGCGACGTGGTCGTCCAGACGGGCAAGCCGGTCCTGGCCGTCCCGCCCGCCTGTCGCGAGCTGGCGCTGCACGGCCATGCGCTGATCGCCTGGGACGGCTCGACCGGCGCGGAGGCAGCGCTGCGCTGCGCGGTGCCGCTGCTGATCCATGCGACGCAGGTCACGCTGGTCGAGATCGGCGACCATCGGGAGGGCGTGCCGGTACAGGAAGCTGCGGTCTATCTCCATCGCCACGGCATCCGCACGACGATACTGCCGCTGCCGACCCGGCACGAGCGGGTGACCGAAACGCTGCTGGCCGAGATCGATGCGCTGCGCGCCGATTATCTCGTCATGGGCGGGTTCGGCGGCAACCGGCTGGTCGAGGCGATGTTCGGCGGGGTCACCCGCGACATGCTCGCCGACAGCCCCGTGCCGCTGTTCCTGGCGCATTGAAGGAAGCAGGCGTGACCGCGCACCGGATCCTGATCGTCGACGCGCATCCGGACCCCGATCCGGCGCGCTTCGTCCATGCGCTGGCCGATGCCTATCAGGCCGGCGCCGCGGAGGGCGCGCGCGAGGTGCGGCGGATCGACCTGGCGCGCCTGTCCTTCGACCTGGTATCGAGCCGTGCCGCCTGGGAAGGCGATGCGCCGCCACCGCCGATCGCTGCGGCGCAGGCCGACATCGAGTGGGCGGAGCATATCCTGTTCTTCTACCCGCTCTGGCTGGGCGACATGCCGGCGCTCCTCAAGGGCTTTCTCGAACAGGTCGCCCGCCCCGGCTTCGCCATGGGCACCGGGCCAAGCCCGAAGCCGATGCTGAAGGGCAAGTCGGCGCGCATCGTCGTGACGATGGGGATGCCGGCCCTGTTCTATCGCTTCTTCTACCGCGCCCACAGCCTCAAGAGTTTCGAGCGCAACATCCTGAAGTTCGTCGGGATCAAGCCGGTGACCCATTCGATCGTCGGGAATGTCGAGGGGGACGAGGCGCATCGCCTGCGCTGGCTCGAGCGGATGCATGTGCTGGGCCGGGAAGAGGCGCCGGACTGACCGGTCCGGCCAACGGCAGATCGATCCGCACCCGCAACCCGCCCATCGGCGCCTCGTCCAGCTCCAGGGTTCCGCCAAGCGCCTGCGCGGAGCGCAGGGCAGACGGCAGCCCGAGTCCCGCGCCCCCGCTCGACGCCGACCCCCGCGCCGGATCGAGCCGGTGGAACGGCAGCAGCGCCTCCGCGCGGCGCTCGACAGGGATACCGGGGCCATCATCATCGACGCAGATGATCGCGCGATCCCCTCGCACGCTCAGGGTCACCGCGGTGCGCGAGGCGTGACGGGCGGCGTTGCCGACCAGATTGTCGATCATCCGCCGAGTCGCGAGCGGCCGACCCGGCAGATCGAGCGCATCCGGGCCGTCGAAGCGGATATCGGCCCCCGCATCCCCGGCATCGTCCACCACGGTTGCCAGCAGCGCGGAGAGATCGATCAGACGGACCGGCTCTTCCTCGCCGCTGCGAACATAGGCGAGCGTCGAATCGATGAACCGCTCCATCTCGGCCAGGTCGTCCACGATCGTCTGCTGCGCCTCGTCGTCGCCGAGCAGCGACGCGCGAAGTTTCAGCCGCTGAATCGGCGTGCGCAGGTCGTGCGACACCGCGACCAGCGCCTGCGCATGATCCTCCATCATGCGCAGCAGCCTGGTCTGCATCGCATCGAACGCGATCGCGACCCGTCGGACCTCGTCCGGCCCTTCGGGTTCGATCCGTCCCAGCCGCCCCCGTCCGGTCGCATCCGCCGCCTCGGCCAGCGTGCGCAGCGGGCGGACCAGCGCGCGGACCATGGCAAGCGCGACACCCAGCACCAGCGCCATCAGCAGCAGGTGGAACGCGACGATCGTGACCAGCGGCAGCGGCGCGCCCAGGAACGGGGTGACGCGGAACGTCACGAAGGTCCCGTCTGCAAGCGCGAGCGCCCCGATCAGGTCGCGCCGCCCCTGGACCGGCGACGGCAGAAGGCTGAGCCGCAACCGATCGCCGTCAAGCCGCGGCGCAGCGCCGGCCAACCGCGCGCGCATCGCTGCCAGCGGCTCGAGCGACGGGCTGAAATCGGTGATCACCGTCGCCGGCACCCAATTGAGCGCCAGCCCCGGCCGGGACAAGGCCCGCATCCGAGCCGCCCGCGCCGCCTGCGGAATGCCAGCCGCCACCCGTTCGGCCTCGACCAGCTGCGCAGCGATCACGCGGCTGTCATCCCGCGACACCAACAGGCGCATCTCGATCCGGTGCAGCACCAGATTGCCGGCCAGTTCGAGCCCCAGCGCACACAGAAGCACCAAAGCGATGCGCGCGACCATGCCGGGCGGCCGGCGCGGGCTCACACGCCGGCGATCGTCACGTCCGCGGCGAACATATAGCCCACGCCGCGCACCGTGCGGATGATCGGCACCGCCCGCCTGCCGTCGCCGATCTTGCGCCGCAGCCGGCTGATCAGCACGTCGATACTGCGATCGCTGGGAGGACCGATGCGCGACCGGGTGAGTTCGAGCAGCCGTTCGCGCCCGATCATCCGCTGGGGCTGACGCAACAGGGTCAGGAGCAGCTCATGCTCGGCCCCGGTCAGCGAGACCTCGACCCCCGCAGGAGAGATCAGCTCGCGCATTCGCGGCCGATATTCCCAACCGGCGAATGCCAGCCGCTGGTCGGGCGGCGGCACGTCCAGCGGGACATGCGCCTCTCCCGTCCGGCGGAGCACCGCGCGCACCCGGGCGAGCAGTTCCGACCGTCCGAACGGCTTCGCGATATAGTCGTCGGCGCCCAGATCGAGGCCGGCGACCCGATCGGCTTCCTGGCCGCGCGCGCTGACCATGATCACCGGCACCCGGCTGCGCTCGCGAATGCGGCGGCACAACTCCAGCCCCGACAGGCCCGGCAGCATGATGTCGAGCAGGACCAGGTCGACCGCACGGTCGGTCATCGCCTGTTCCAGCTCGGATCCGTCGCCGACGCCGGTCGTCTCGTAGCCGGCCTCGCGCAACAGGCGTGTCAGCAGCGTGCGCAGCGCCGCGTCGTCCTCGACCACAACGACATGGCTCGGCCCGCCGGGCCGCTGGACCGGCGCATCGTCCGGCTCCGACTGGGCGGCGGGAGCGGGTGGTCCCCCGGCCTGAGCGAATTGTAACAAAGCATGTCTCCTGCCTCGAAAAGCCTGTCCACCGATTGACCCGCACCCGGCCAATCGCCACTGCGCCGCCCGACATTGCTAATGGCTCTCAATATCGGGGGAATGATGCAGGCCTATACACTAATGCGCAACCGACGGCTGGCAACCGGCACCGCGTCACTCGCCCTCGCCATCGCGCTGGCAATGCCCGCTACGGCCCAGACCGCGCAGACCGGCGAGCCCGAGGGCGAGGCGCAGGACACGATCGTCGTGACCGCCGCCGGGTTCGAACAGAAGATCGAGAACGCGCCCGCCAGCGTGACCGTCATCCGTCGCCAGGACCTGCAGGAGAAACGCTTCGGCAGCCTGGCTGAGGCGCTGGGGGACGTCGAGGGTGTCGATGTCGGTCAGAGCGTCGGCAAGACCGGCGGGATGACCATCTCGATCCGCGGCATGCCGGCCGATTACACGCTGGTGCTGGTCGATGGCCGCCGCCAGAACGCGCCCGGCAACGTCACGCCCAACGGTTTCAACGAAACCTCGAGCGGCTTCCTGCCGCCCTTCTCCGCGATCGAGCGGATCGAGGTCGTGCGCGGCCCGATGTCGACCCTTTACGGGTCGGACGCGATGGGTGGCGTGGTGAACCTGATCACCCGCAAGGTCGGCGATCGCTGGATCGGCACCGGCACTGCCGAAGCGACGATCCAGAGCGATGGCGACTTCGGCAACCAATATTCCGGAAATGCCTATCTCCAGGGTCCGCTGGTCCCGAATCTGGTCGGGCTGACGCTACGCGGCAGCTATTTCAAGCGCGAGGCGTCCGACCTGAGCTATGACGATGCGTCGGGCGATCCGGTCGAGGTCAGCAAGCGCGGGCCCAGCCCGGTCGAGGCCGATATCTACACGCTGGGCGGGCGCATCTCGGCGACGCCGCATGCCGATCACGATATCTGGGCCGAGGTCGATATCGCCCGTCAATGGTACGACAACAGCGCCTCGCAGCTGGGCACCGGAACGGTCCAGGGCGGCTATGGTCCCGAGCTGAAGTTCAACCGCGACAATTATGTGCTGGCGCACAGCTGGCGCGCCGGGTTCGCGACGATCGACACGACGCTGACCCGCAACGTCACCGAGACGTTCGGCCGCACCATCCCGCCCGGCACCCCGGGCAAGGTTGCGGGCGATCCGCGCGACCTGAAGGCGACCAACACCATCCTCGACAGCCGCGCGGTGGTGCCGCTGGACCCGGTCATGCTGACGCTGGGCGGCCAGTATTGGAAGGCGGAGATGATCGATGGGGTCGCCGTCGCGCCTTATGAGTTCGTCCAATGGGCGCTGTTCGGCGAAGGCGAGATCAGGCTGGCCGATACGCTGCGCCTGACACTGGGCGCACGCTATGACCATCACGAGACCTTCGGCGGGAAGCTGTCGCCGCGCGCCTATGCGGTGTGGAACGTGACCGAGGCGCTGACGGTGAAGGGCGGCGTCAGCCGCGGATTCAAGACGCCGCGCCTCGACCAGATCACGCCCGGCATCACCGGCTTCACCGGCCAGGGCACCCGCCCGTCGATCGGCACGCCGGGGCTGAAGCCCGAGATCAGCACCAGCTACGAGCTGGGCCTGTATTTCGACGCCGGCCCCGTGTCGGGCACGTCACGCTGTTCAACAATGACTTCACCAACAAGATCGCCACCGGGATCGGCGTGCCGAATTGCAGCTTCGCCGCGGCGCCCGATCGCCCTGGCTGCGTCGATGTCGGCAATTTCCCGCTGGTCGATCTCTATGCCCAGTCGATCAATGTCGACGAAGCGGTGACCCGCGGCCTGGAAGCGTCGGCACGGATCGAGTTCGCCGCCAATCTCTCGCTCGGCGTCAACTACACCTATACCGAGAGCGAGCAGAAGAGCGGCGCGCAAGCGGGCCAGCCGCTGGTCAACACGCCGACGCATATGATCAACGGCAATCTGCGCTGGCGCCCCGCCCAGGGTCTCAGCACGTGGCTGCGCAGCGAGATCCGGTCGAGCCGCTATCGCGGGGTCGGGGTCGAGCAGACCGCGCTCGGCGATTACAAGGGCTATGCCTTGTTTCACCTCGGCGGCAGTTACGACGTCACGCCCAACGTGCGGTTGAGCGCGGCGATCTACAATCTGCTCGATACCGACTTCGTCGGCTATCTGCCCTATCGCAACGGCGCGGCAACTGCCTATGCGTCCGAATATGCCAATCTTCAGGAGCCGCGACGCCTGTGGATGAGCGCAACCTTCGACTTCTGACCGGTCGGACGCCTTCCGGGTCGCTCTGCCTTCAGAGCGCCCGGAAGGTGAAGTTGCGGAACCGGGCACGGCCCTTGCCGGCCGAATAGAGCCCAGGGCGCAGCATCAGGAAGCCGCCGCGGACATTGTGATGATAGCCCGACACCTCCATCCCGCGATCGAAGCGGCGCCAGGTCCGGCCGCCATCGCTGCTGGTGTCATAGGTGACGATGTGGCGGTCGTTGGTCACGCGCATCCGCATCTGGCGACCATGCGGATTGGCCGGCCGCCCGCGCTCGATGCCATATTGATGCGTGACGAAGCGCCGCTCGTCGAAGCCGAGCCCGCAATAGAGCTGACGATCGTAGAACAGCACCAGCCCGGCGACCCCGTCCGGCTCGATCTCGATATCGCATTCGAAGCGATAGGCCTGGTCCCCGGCGATCAGCAGCAGCGGCGAGGAATCGACCGGCGCCTTGCCCGCCGCATCGAGGATCAGCGTGTTGCCCTCGACCCGCGCGCGCTTTGCCTCGTCGGGACGCGGCTGGAAGAAATTCCATTTGCGACCCAGGTCGAGCGTCGAGAAGTCATCGGACAGCGCCATGCCGTGCGTCACGGCGCTGCCGCCACGCGGCTTGCGGATCGGCCTGGACAGATCGCCCCCGGTCATCCGGAACCAGCCATCCTTCGTCCATTCGACCGGATCGAGCAGCGCCTGGCGCCCGAGCGTCCAATAGCCATTCTCATAGCCGTGATAGACCGACCACCAGCTGCCGTCGGGACCCTCGACCAGCGTTGCATGGCCGCGCGACCACCATTTCTCGCGAAGGTCGGTCGTCCGCACGATCGGGTTGGCGGGGCAATCCTGCCACGGACCGTGGATCGATTTCGACCGCGCCACGATCACCATATGGCCGGTGGGCGGACCGGCCGTCCCGCCCACCGCGGTGATCAGATAGAAATACTCACCGCGGCGCAGGATCTTGGGCCCCTCGGGCGAGAAGCCCTCGACCACCCAATCGGACGGATAGCGCCACGGGTCATAGACATGCTCGACCTTGCCGACCGTGCTCAGCCCGTCATCGGCCAGGCGGATCCGGTCGCCCCCCGACAGGAACAGCCAGCGCGAGCCGTCCTCGCCGACCGCATGGCCGGGATCGATATGGTCGGGCAGATGCAGATCGATCGGCTCGCTCCACGGCCCCTCGATCCGGTCGGCCCACAGCACATAGCTGGTATTGGGCGACGCCTTGACCGGCACGTAGAGATAATAGCGGCCCTTGTGCTTGCAGAGTTCCGGCGCCCAGACCGATCCGATATTCTTCTGCAGCGCGGCGGTCACCGGCTGCCAGTTCACCAGGTCGCGCGAGTGCCAGATGACCAGCCCGGGATAGGAATCGAAAGTCGAGAAGGTCATGTAATAGTCCGCGCCATCCTTGAGGATGGTCGGATCGGGATGGTCGCCCGCCATCAGCGGATTGAGGAAGCTGCCATTGCCGAGATCGGCGATCCGCTGATTGTCGAAACCGCGCTTCCAGTCGGGCACGTTCGCCCCCGCCGGGAGAGCATCGGCCGGTGCTGCAAACGCCGCGCCCGGAACCGCGATCACCGGAGCCGCGAGTCCCGCCGCAAGTGTCTCGCGTCGCGTAAGCCGTGCCATATCCTCTCCCAGTCTCTGCTAGCGCTATCTTATGACACCGGTTTCTGGCGTGTCAAAAGCGCGTGCGCGTCGGGATCATGCCGGATATAGCATGGGTTACCGCGTGACTGGCGATCGGATGGAGCACCATCGGGAAGCGCGGGGCATGACGCCGCATCGCCTGGGCATCCCTGAACGAGGAGACCCCGCATGGCCGCTTCCGCACCGCTTCACATCGCCTTCCTGCTGTTTCCCGGCGTCACCCAGCTCGACCTGACCGGCCCGGCGCAGGTGCTGTCGCGGCTTGGCGATGTGAAGATCGACCTGGTCGCGAAGACGATGGCGCCGGTCGATACCGATGCCCAGTTCCAGCTGTTGCCGACCGCCACCTTCGCCGAGGTCCCGCGCACCGACATCCTTTGCGTCCCCGGCGGGTTCGGCACGGTGCCGGCCATGTCGGACGACGATATGCTTGCCTGGCTGCGCAAGGTCGGCGCCGAGGCGAGCTGGGTCACCAGCGTCTGCACCGGGTCGCTGCTGCTTGCCGCCGCCGGGCTGCTCGACGGCTATCGCGCCGCCTGCCACTGGGCGTCGCGCGAGCAGCTTGCGATGTTCGGGGTCGAGCCGGTTGCCGAACGGGTGGTGTTCGACCGCAACCGGGTGTCGGGCGGCGGCGTCACCGCAGGGATCGACTTCGCGCTGGCGCTGACCGCGGCGATCCGCGGCGACGCCCATGCGAAGTTCGTCCAGCTGAGCCTGGAATATGATCCCGCCCCGCCCTTCGATTCGGGATCGCCCGAGCGCGCCGATGCCGAGACGGTGGCGCAATATCGGGCGATGGTCGACCGGCTGGCCCCCGGCCGGCTCGACAAGGTCCGCGCCATTGCCGAGCGGTTACGGGGGTGAGCGCCCGCTTCGTCCCGGCCCATCCGGCGCGACCGGCGGCGATCGCGCCGGTATGGCGCAGCCTGTTCAACGAACATTCGCGAAATGCCATTGCCGGCTGGTCGCACGCGGCGTTCAGCGAATGGCACACCCGCCGGGTCGTCCTCGGCACCGTCGTCCACATCCCGCGCCATCCCGATGCGGTGGAGCGCGTGCTGCTGACCAACGCCGCCAATTACGAGAAGCCGCGGCTGGTGAAGCGGGTGGTGGCGCCATTGCTCGGTCGGGGGCTGGTCAGTTCCGATGGCGAATTGTGGCGAACGCAGCGCAAGCTGGTCGCGCCCAGCTTCGCCCCCGGCGCCATCACCCGCCTGACCGGACTGATCGCCGAGGCCGCCGAGCGTAGTGCGGCGACGCTTCCGCGATCGGGCCCGGTCGATATCGCCGGCATCGCCACCGCAACCACGATGCGGATCATCGCCGAGGCGCTGTTCTCAGGCGATCCGCGGCTGATGACCGCGGAGGCGTCGCGCCAGATCGAGGCGGCGCTGCTCGCGGCGGGCAAGGTGCGCATCATGGCGCTGCTCGGCATGCCCCATGTTCGATTGACGCCGTCCGCCCGAGCCGGCGGGCGGGCGCAGCGCTGGCTTCGCGACACGCTGGGTGCGATCGTGCGCGAGCGCGGTCCGGAGGGTGGCAGCGACTTTATCGGCGGAATGATCAGCAACCTGCATGAGCGGTTTCCCGCGGACGAGGCGGTCGAACTGGCGATCGACAATGCCGCGACCTTCTATGTCGCCGGGCACGAGACCACGGCGAATGCGCTGGCATGGAGCGCCTATCTGCTGGCCGGCGATCCGGACGTGCAGGCGCGCGCCCGCGCCGAGGCGGTTGCAGCATTGAACGGGTCGCCGGAAGGTCTGGCCGATCGCCTGCCCTATCTGCGGCAGGTGCTCGACGAGGCGATGCGCCTCTATCCGCCAGCACCGCGGTTCGAGCGCGAGGCGATGGCCGACGACGAACTGCACGGCGTCACGATCAGCAAGGGCGACATCGTTTCGATCTGGCCCTGGCTGGTCCATCGTCATCAGGAGCTGTGGCGAGATGCCGACGCCTTCGACCCCGACCGCTTCGCACCGGAAGCCGCGGCGCAGCGACACCGGTTCCAGTATCTGCCCTTTGGCGGCGGGCCGCGCGTCTGCGTCGGCGCGCGCTTCGCGACGGTCGAGGCGCTGATCATCCTCGCGCACTGGCTGGCGGCGAGGCGCTTCGCCCTGGTCGAGGGGGCGGTCGTCGATCCGCTGGGCAGCGTGACGCTCCGGCCGCGCGGCGGACTGACGCTGGCGGTGGCGTCGGCCTAGCCGGCTGCCAGCTTCGCGGCGCCCTTCAGGTCCTCGACGAACATCGCATATTCCTCCTCCGCCCGGTCGCGGTCGGGCAGGCGCAGCAGGAAGCTTGGGTGGATGGTGATCCAGCCAATGCCGCCATCGGCGAGGTCGATCGGGCGGCTGCGCTCGCGACTGATCGTCACCGTCTTGCCGAGCAGCGAGCGTGCTGCGGTCGCGCCGAGCGCGACGGTCACCTTCGGCTTCACCAGCAGGCTTTCCTGTTCGACCCACCAGCGGCAGGCAGTGATCTCGCCGGCATCGGGCTTCTGGTGGATGCGGCGCTTGCCGCGCTGCTCGAACTTGAAATGCTTGACCGCATTGGTGACGTAGACGGTCGAGCGGTCGATCCCTGCCTCGCCGATCGCCTTGTCGAACATCTGGCCGGCCGGGCCGACGAACGGCTTGCCTGCCAGATCCTCCTGATCGCCAGGCTGCTCGCCGACGAACATCATCCGCGCATCCAGCGGCCCTTCGCCGAACACCGTCTGGGTCGCGTGACGGAACAGGTCGCATCGGGTGCAGCTCATTGCCTCGTCGCGCAGCGCCGCCCAGGCCGCGTCGATATTGCCGCCCGTCGCGGTCCGCGCCGTAGTCACCATCGCCACCTCCCGTTCGCGCGCACCTGCGATCAGTTCGGAGACCAACGCAGTCTCGGGCATGTTTTTCCAGTATTTGCGCGGCATTTCGCGCAGCATCATCCCCACCTTCAGCCGGGCGGGGTTGAAGATCGAGCCATAATAGGTCTTCCACACAGCCTCGACCGGATCGTCGGCGGGCGCATCCTCGCGCGTGGCGCCCGGCCCCTCGCGCAGCGTCTCGCCGTCCCAGTGGATCGAGGTGTCCGGCGTCAGGATCGACCAGCGCATCGACGCGAACCGGTTGACGAAGAACTGGGCATTGGCGCGCACGATGTGATGATCGGGCTCGAACCAGGCGACGAAGCGGCTACCCTCGGGCTCGGCAAGTTCGCGGAACCGGACGAAGGCGCGCATCTTGTGAATGTCGCGGCGGACCGAGCGCGCCAGATCCTCCAGCCGGCGGACCAGCGGATCGGCCTGATCGTCGATCCGGCGCGGCTGCGTGATCAGGCCAGCGAGCAACGCATAAAGCAGCGCGAACCGCTGTGGGTCGCTGTGCAGCACGACGGTCTTGGCCAGGTCGAGAAAGGCGCGGGGCACGCGCATCGCTGGCCCCGCAGCCGGTTCGAGCACCGCTTCGTCGCCGAACAGGTCGACCGGCTGGTCGCCGACCTGCCACACGACTTCGGATGGCGGCACGCGGGCGGCCACGAGGGCACGGGCGGCATCGCGCCACCCGTCGAAATCATCCTCTGCTTCCAGCGTGACGACGCGCATCCGACCTCTTGGTATCTGACCCGGCCCCGGCGCAACTCCGGCGGGCAGGCCTCAACGCGTCGCGGGCGATTTCGCCCCGGCGGGGTCGTCTTCGGGCATGGCGTCGATCCATTGCCGCAATAGTTTCGCCCCCTCGGCATGGACGGTCGATCGACCCAGTTCAGGCATGGCGATGCCCGGGTCGGTGCTTTCGAGGCGATAGATCAGGAAGGAGGTGTCGGCATGCCCCGGCTGGATCGCGAATTCGCGTCCGCCGCTGCCCCGCCCTGCCGCGACCGGGCGCTTGAGGATACCGAGCGCATTGGGGTCGCGCCGCGACAGTTCGAGGAACAGGCCCGAATTGGAGGCCGCGCCCTTGGGATTGTGGCAATGGGCGCAGTTGATCTCGAGATAGGCGCGCGCCCTGGCATCGAGCGGCGCGGCATTGTCGTTCCAGCGCGCAACCCGCGGCGCGTCCGCAGGGGTGCGGTCGAGCAGGCCGGCCGCGACGAGCCGCGGGAGCTGCCCATCATGATTGAGGTAGCGCGCCTTGGGGCCGATCGGCGTGATCTGGCCGCCCAGCGCATGGCAGTCCTTGCACTGATTCTGGTTGGGCACGGCATAGCTGATGCTGCGCGTCTGGCCGGACGGGTCGGTGAAGGTCACCGGCAGGCGGGTGCCCGCACGCCTCAGATCGGCATCGCTGCCATCGGCGTTCCACACATAGGGAATCGCGACCCAGCCGCTTGCCCGGCGCAGCAACAGCCGAGTCTCGAGCGGACGGAAGGCGCCTGCCTGGCGATAGCCGAACGTCTTGATCAGCGCCGATCCGACGGGAAAGTCGAACGCAGCCTCACCGTCGTAACGGGCCCTCGCACCCGCGGGCACATAGATGAAGCGCTGTTTCTCGGCATAATCCGAGAACAACGCCGTCTCGAGATCATAGCCCACCACCCGCGGCAACGGCGCCCGCGCCTTGAGATCGGAAAAGAAGCCATAGTCGGACAGGCGCGCCGGATAGCCCTCGCCGGTGATCGCGGCGTCGTTCACCTCCGCCGCGGGCCGCGCCAGCAGCGCGGTGGCGAGCAAGGCGGCAGCGGCGAGCAGCGACTTCATCCCCGGGCGCTCACCGTGCCGCAGCTTCCATCGCGGGTGGCAGCGTCACCGCCGCACGCTGGGGCACCTCGGGGCCATCGAGCTTCGTGGGCGCGGGCTTCGCCGTTTCGGGTGCGGCGCCCAGTGCCATGTTCATGCTGAGCACCGGCACCGTATCGGTGACGCGCAGGCCCAAATCCGTGCCGGTTCCGTCCCACAGAATCGGCGGGATACTGCCGCCGAATGCCGCCTTCAGCTGGTCGGCGCCGGGCAGTTCGGGCGCAAAGCCTGCGCGGCCATGGCGGTTGCCCGACACGACGATCTTGCGCGGATAGGGGTCGTAATTGGCATCTGTGAAGGCATCGCGATAGGCGATGATCATCACATTGCTGGTGGCGTTGCCCGACAGGTCGTTGTCGAAGACATGAACCGTGTCGTTGGCCATGATCAGCACGCCGGTACCGGTGCGGACGGTCGCGACGATATTGCCCGGTGGCGCGAAATTGGGCGTGTCGTTGTCGACCACCTTGTTGCGATAGACGCGAACATCGCCGCCATTGCCCCTGGGCAGGCTGGGCAAGTCGAATACCAGGATGCCGCCGGTATTGTGCGTGGCGAGATTGCCATAGACGTCGGCGTTGCGGCTGTTCTCGATCTCGATCCCGGCGACATTGTGCGTGGCGGTCGAGTTGCGGACGATGATCGTGTCGGACTGGCCGACATAGATGCCGGCGTCCGACGCGCCCTTCACCGTGACGCCGTCGATCAGGATCTGGCTGCTCTCGACCGGATAGACGCCATAGGCGCCGTTGGTCGCCTTGGGCCCGCCGGTCCATTCGACGCGCAGGTCCTTGTAGACGATCCGGTTCGCCCCCTTGGACTTGATGCCGTCGCCCTTCGAATCCTCCACCGCGAAGCCGCGCAGCACGACATCGTCCGAGGTGACGAGCAGCCCCTCGCCCGCGCCGAGCTGGCCCTTGAAGCTCAACACGGTGCGGTCTGCGCCGGCGCCGAGAAGGGTGACGCGGTCGACGTCGAGGCTGAGCCCGTCGGTCAGTTCGAACCGCCCGGCGCCGATCCGCACGACGTCGCCCGGTGACGCCTCGATCAACGCCGCCTGAAGCCGCTCCTGGGCATTCGCCCCGGCATCGACGACAATATCGCGTGCCACTGCGGGCGCAGCCGTCACCATCAGGGCAGCAATTACGGCCTGTCTCAGCATCCCTCTCTCCCGACTCTGTTTTGCCTAAGCTTAACGAGTCGGGAGTGAATTGACAGTGGTGTAAGCAGCGTGATCTTTACCGATCAGTCACGGTCGTCGCCGGGATCTTCCTGCTCGGCGCGGACCAGTTCCTTCGGCTTGCGCTTTTCGAAGATCGCCGCCAGCTTCGCCTCGGTCTCTTCAGAGAGTTCCTTGGCGGCGGCGGGGAACATCTCTTCCTCTTCCTCGTCGATATGATGCTCGTAGCGGTGGCGCATTTCGCCGAACTTCGCTTCCCATTCGTCGCTGCCGAAATCGAGGTCCGCGAGTTCGCCGAAGAAATCGTCGATTTCCTTGTGTTCGGACACCGAGTGGCGGGCCTCGTCGCGCAATTCGGGGTCGGCGAGCATCGTCGCGTACAGCGATTCCTCCTCCGCCGCGGCGTGCGCGGTGATCTCGACTCTCAGTTTCTCGAACAGCGCCTCGCGCCCTTCGGTGTCCTTGTCGGCAAGCCGTTCCAGCATCTCGCGATGCTGATCGTGATCGGCTTTCAGATCCTCGAAAATGCGTGCGTCGGCCATGAGCGTCTCCTTTTGCCGCATAACCGGCCAGGATCGGCGAGGTTGCCGATGCGAACGACTCTCAGGCGGCGAACAGTTCCAGTTGCTCGCGCTTCGGCGCGACCAGCGGGCGAAGGTCTGCCCGGTCCGACAGCGCGACCGGGCGCCAGTCGTCGGCGACCAGAAAGGGTCGAACCTTGGCGATCGACGCGGTCAGCCGCGCGACATCGGCGAGGCGCAGCCGACGCCAGCGCCGGGTCGCCAGGACCGCATCGACCGCCTTCACGCCCAGGCCCGGCACGCGGAGCAGCGCCTCGCGCGGGGCGCGATTGACGTCGACCGGGAAGCGATCGCGAAAGCGCAGCGCCCAGGCGAGCTTGGGATCGATGTCGAGCGGCAGCATGCCCGTCGCCGGATCCGCGGCATCCGCCACCTCGCTCGCCTTATAGTCATAGAAGCGCATCAGCCAGTCGGACTGGTAGAGCCGATGCTCGCGCATCAGCGGTGGGCGGCGCAGCGGAAGTACCGCGCTGGCATCGGGGATCGGGCTGAACGCCGAATAATAGACCCGACGCAGGTTGAACCGGCCATAAAGACCCGATGCGCGCTGGATGATATCGCCGTCGGTGGCGGCATCGGCCCCGACGATCATCTGGGTCGACTGGCCTGCCGGCGCGAATCGGGGCGCAGCCTTGTAGCGTTTCCGCGCATCGCCCAGATCCTCGATCGCGCTGCGCACGTTGCGCATCGCCCCCTCGATCCGCGGCGCCGATTTCTCGGGTGCCAGCCGGGTCAGGCCGGCAACGGTCGGCAGTTCGACATTGATCGACACCCGGTCGGCATAGAGCCCGGCCTGATGGACCAGTTCGGGATCGGCATCGGGGATCGTCTTGAGATGGATATAGCCGCGAAAATCGTGATCCTCGCGCAGGCTTTGCGCGACCCGGACGATCTGCTCCATCGTGTAATCAGGCGAGCGGATGATGCCCGAGGACAGGAACAGGCCTTCGATATAGTTGCGCTTGTAGAAATCGAGCGTGAGCCGGACGACTTCCTCCGGCGTGAACCGCGCCCGTCGCACGTTCGAGCTCTTGCGGTTGATGCAATAATGGCAATCGAACACGCAGCTGTTGGTCAACAGGATCTTCAGCAGGCTGATGCATCGGCCATCGGGCGCATAGGCGTGGCAGATGCCCATCCCCTCGGTCGAGCCGATTCCCTTGCCGCCCGCCGAATTGCGCTTGGTCGTCCCCGACGAGGCGCAGGACGCGTCGTACTTCGCGGCATCGGCGAGAATCGCAAGCTTCTGTCGGAGGTCGAGTTGCGCCATATGTTCTTTCTATGTTCTTGAAATTGCAATGTCCAGCCATGGTGGACGCGGCCCGGCGCACCGGCTAACCGAACGGTCATGGTGTGGGACCGGACGATGAAGCTGCTGATGCTCGCTCTGGCGCTGACCTGCGCCGCGGGATGGCTGTTCAAAACGCATTGCACCCCCGGCGGCTGGACGATGTCCGAGCAATATTCGACCGGCTGCTACAGCGACGCGGTGCCGTTCTGGGACGGGCGCGGCGTTTCGGCCGGCGCCCTGCCCTATTTCGACGCGCGGATGGAATATCCGGTGCTGACCGGCGGCCTGATCTGGGTCGAAGGGCAGGTCACAAGGTTGCTGTTCGGCGCGCGCGCCAATGCGGCGCATTTCCTGTTCGTCGTCACGCTGGTGAATGCGCTGATCGCGGCGCTGCTGCTGTTGTGGTTCCGGCGCGAAGGCATGGACGACCGGCGGCTCTGGGCCTGGGCGCTGGCGCCACCGCTGTTCCTCTATGTCGGGCATAATTGGGATTTGCTGGCGATCGGCTTCGCCGTCGGGGCGATGCTGCTGGCGCGGCGCACGGCACTGCCGGAGGCCGCGGCGGTGGCGGGCCTGGGACTGGCAGCCAAGCTCTACCCCGTGCTGATGCTGCCGCTGCTCGGGCTCGGTGCGTTGTTCAGGTCGAGGACGGGCTGGGTCCGGCGGCTGCGCGATGCGCTGCTGGTGACGATCGCCGCGGTTGGCGCCTGGGCCGCGGTCAACCTGCCGGTGATGGCCGGAGCGTTCGACAACTGGACCGAATTCTACCTTTTCTCGCAGGCGCGGTCGGGCACTGCCGCTTCGATCTGGGAGATCATGGGCGTCCAGGGATGGTGGGCGACGACGATAGCCGAGCGCAACCTCTATGCCGCGATCGCCTTCCTGATCGGTGCGGCGGCGATCATCGTCTTTGGCTGGCGGATGCATCGCGACCGACTGTGGATCCTGTTCACGCCGCTGCTCGCCTGGTTCATGCTGACCAACAAGGTCTATTCGCCGCAATTCGACCTGTGGCTCTACCCGATGCTGCTGATGACCGCGCCGCGGCTTCGCGCCGTGTGGATCTTCGTGGCCGCAGGGGTCGCGGCCTATTTCGCCGAATTCTGGTGGTTCGCCTCGACCGAGCAGGCATGGCCGTATTTCGTGGTGCCCGGCCATATCGCGATCGCCGCAGGCGTGCGGGCAGCGGCGATGATCTGGCTGATCGTCGAGATGGTCCGGCTGCCGCCGCCGCAGTGGATCCTGCTCGAGCCCGCCGCCGAAGCGGCGCGCTGATCAGGGCAGCGGCAGGACGTTGGCCGCTTCCGCGCGCTGACGCGCCTCGCGCCGAGCCTGGGTCGCCTGACGCACGAAGCAGCCGGTGGCGCTGTTGGCGCCGACCGTGCTGCAGCTGCCGGTGCCGATGTCGCCAGCGGTCAGCGCGTCCTGCTGCCGCACTGCCCAGCTCTCGCGCGCCTGGGGACGCACTTCGGCGTCGCGCAGGTTGGACGGGATGCGGAACCGCTCGGCCTCGTCCAGCCGCTGGCACACGACGATTTCCTCGCCGCTGCTGTTGGTCGGGCATTTGTCGTTGCCGTAGATCACCAGCACGCCGTTGGTCGACGCGTTCTGCGCCAACGCGGGGGCGGCCCAGAGCAGGGGCGCCCCGATCAGGGCGGCAAGGGTGATCTTGTTCAGCATCGCTCTTCCTCTTTGTCGCACCTCGGGACGATCTTGTGTCTCCCTAGTTGAACGACCGCGGATCAAATTCGTTTCGACAGCCCGATCGCCACCCGGCACCCCAGGCGGATCGCACCGGTCAGCAGCGCATAGGCGGGCGCCTGCTCCGCGCCGCCGGCGATCGCCGCATCCAGATGCTCGAGCTCCTCGTCGCGGAACTCGGCGACTGCCTGGCGCAGCTCGGGGTCGCTGTCGCCCAGCGTGTCCAGCTGCTGCTGGTAATGCCGGTCGATCTCGGTCTCGACCGCTGCCGTACAGGCCATCGCCGCCTCGGTCCCGATCGTCGCAGTGACCGCGCCCAGCGCGAAGCCGGCGACGTTCCAGAAGGGCTGAAGCGCGGTCGGGCGCACGCCGCGCCGCGCCATCATCGCATCGAAGAATGCGCGGTGGCGCTCCTCCTGCGCCGCCATGCCGGCAATCGCGCTGGCCGCCGGTGCGCGGTCGCCCATGATCGCCAGCTGACCGCCATAGATGCGGGTGGCGCCGAACTCGCCGGCCTGGTCGACCCGGATCATCGCCGAAACGCTTTCGCGCCGGTCGCCGGGCTTCCAGCCGCTCATGCCGGCAACCGCGGGCGACGCACCGCCAGCAGGAAGATGGCGATCGCGCCGCCGATCGACAGGATCGCATTATATCCGGCCATCGAGATGCCGAACAACGTCCACTGCGCCGCATCGCAGCGGACCATCGGTCCCTTGCGGATCTGGTCGATGATCGAGTCGGCGCTCATGCCCGGGGTCAACGACGAGGTGCAGCCGGTGATCCCCTGCCACCAATGATATTCGACGCCGGCGTGGAAGACGCCGATGCCGCCGCTGACCGCGATCAGCACCGCGGCGAACAGCACCAGGGTCATCAGCAGCGGACGATTGCGCGTGACCAGGAACGACGCCGCGGCGACCACCACCGCCGCGTAATGCGGCCAGCGCTGCCAGTGGCACATCTCGCACGGGTGCAGCCCGCCGAGATATTGCGAGCCGAGCGCGCCGGCCAGCAGCGCGAGCGGGAGCAGCAGCGCGAGGCCGCGGGCGAGGATCAGGCCGTCGGTGCGCATCGCCTACTTCTTCGCCATGCGGCCGGCGCCGCCGGTGCGCGCGATCGTCTCGATCGCATAATGGAGCTGGAAGTCCTCGATCCCCTTCTTCTTCAGCTCCTCCGCGGTCGCGGTGAAGCGCGGATCGTCCTTGCTGTCCTCTTCGAGCAGCTTGTCGTCGGCCTTGGCGGTGTTGATCAGGTGACGCCGCAGATCGGCCTCGCGCAGCACCGGCCGGCTCTTGTAGTCGGGGTCGGACAGCTGCGGCACCGCCAGGTCGGGCTTGATCCCGCCTTCCTGAACCGAGTGACCCGAGGGGGTGTAGTAGCGCGCCGTGGTCAGGCGCAGCGCGCTGCGCGGTCCCATCTGCAGGATCGACTGGACCGATCCCTTGCCGAAGCTGCGTTCGCCCATCACCACCGCGCGGTGATGATCCTGGAGCGCGCCGGCGACGATCTCGGAGGCCGAGGCGGTGCCCGCATCGACCAGCACGATCACCGGCAGCCCCTTGGCGAGATCGCCCGGCACCATCGATTCGGCATAATAGCGTTCGATATCGCTCTTCTCGCGTCCGCGCTGCGACACGATCTCGCCGCGGTCGAGGAAGATGTCGGACACGCCGATCGCCTCGCTCAGCAGCCCGCCGCCATTCTCACGCAGATCGACGACATAGCCGAGCGGCTTGTGGCCCAGCTTCTTCTCGATCTCGGCGATCGCGTTGCGCGTGTCGGTCGTGGTGGTCGCGGTGAAGGTGTTGATGTTGATATAGCCGACGCCCTCGCGGACTTCCCACTTCACCGGCTTGGTGACGATCACCTCGCGCACCAGGGCGAAGGTCATCGGCTTGTCCGCGCCCGGCCGGACGACGGTCAGCGTGATCTTGGTGCCCGGCTTGCCGCGCATCTGCTGGATCGCCTCGTCCAGCGTGCCGCCGACGATGAACTTGCCGTCGATATGGGTGATGAAGTCGCCCGACTTGATCCCGGCGCGCGCCGCCGGCGTGTCCTCGGTCGGGGCGATGACCTTCACCGCGCCGTCTTGCTCGGTCACGACCAGGCCGAGGCCGCCATATTCGCCCTCGGTCTGGATCTTCAGATTGTCGAAATCCAGGCCGTCGGCGAACGAGCTGTGCGGATCGAGCGCGGACAACATGCCCTGGATCGCACCGTCGACCAGCTTCTTGTCGTCGACCTTGTCGACATATTCGGCCTTCACCCTGTTGAAGACCTCCATGAAGATATCGAGTTCGCGATAGGTCGACGAATCGACCCCCGCCATCGCACTCGTCGCGATCGGAGCAAGCGCCAGGGCGCTGACGGCGGCGGTGACCTGAAGAAACGGACGGATCATGTACGCACTTTCGGTGGAAACGCTAACGGTGTCTTAGCGGGATATAGTGGCTTTTGGTGGGCGCGGCAAAGGCGGGAATGTCCCCGAGTCGCACAGGCGGGCCGCGTCAATCGAGCATGCGGGCGATGTCCATCGGCCGCCCCTGCCGCCGCAGCTCGACCGTCAGCCGCGGGGCATCGCCCCCGACCTGCCCCAGCGCGGCACCCGCAGCGATCGTCTGGCCCGGCTTCACCGCGATCCGCGCCAGCCCGGTGACCAGCGACGTCCAGCCCCGGCCATGATCGATGATGACGATTCCGCCATAGCCGCGGAACGGCTGGGCATAGAGCACTCGCCCGGCCGCAGGGGCGAGTGCCCTGGCATTTGCCGCCGGGATCAGCGTCAGGCCGCGCGCTCGGACGCCGGAGGGCGACAATTCGCCGAACCCCGTCTCGATCCTGCCGGCGACGGGCAGGCGATAGGCTGAGCAGTGGGCCGGCGCGGCGGCGCGCTCGCCCGGCTGGAGCGGTCGCGGCAGCGGGCCCGGCAGGGTCGCAAGGTCCTGCTCGAGCGCCTGGGCGTCGGTTCCCGCCTCGATCCGGTCGACCAGATCGCGCGCCTCCTCGCCCAGTGCGATAGCGCGGTCCGATTCGACCAGCGCGCTGCGGCCCAGCTGTCCGGCACGCAGGCGGTGGTCGGCCTCCAGCCGGACGAGCGCGATTCGCTGCTGTTCGACGCGCGCCCTGCCCTCGCGCAGACTGGCGACCGCGGCGACCGCCTCGCTGCGCAATGCCCGCGCCCGGCCGAGATCGGCGCGGACGGCCGCGGTGCGGCGCTCGACCACCGGCATGACCGTGCCGAGGACCGCGCGGACATGGACCATATCCTCGGTCGATCCGGGCTGGACCAGGGTCAGCACCGCCGGGCGGCGCGCCATCGACTGGAGCGCAGCGACCAGGCGGACCACCGTCCCCTGACGCTCGCCGAGCTTCTGTCGCTGCGCGGCGAGTTCGCGGTTCGCAATCGCGACCCGGGCCTGTGCCGCGGCGATATCCGCCTGGGCCGCCTTGATCCGCTCGGCCGCTGCCGCCTCGCTGGCGTGCGCTCGGGCGGCGGCATCGCGTTCGCCGGCTGCCTGGCGGTCGAGCTGTTCGGACCTCTGCTGGGCGGCGCGCGATGCGGCATCCGCCGCGGCCAGTCGCTGCCTCTGCTCGGTCAGGCTGGGGACCTGCGCGCTGACGACGGCGCCAAGCCCCAGCATCCCGGCGAGCGACGCGGCAAGCACGATGCTGCGCAACGGCCCCACCGGCTCAGCCTTCGCGGTGATAGGGGTGATTGGCGAGGATCGAGACCGACCGCCATAACTGCTCGGCCAGCATCGCCCGCGCCATCATGTGTGGCCAGGTGGCGCGGCCGAAGGACAGCAGCAGGTGCGCCTGGCTGCGCTCCTCGTCGCCGAACCCGTCCGCCGCCCCGATCATGAAGCGCGTCTCGCGAATGCCGTCGTCGCGCCACGCGCCGATCCTGGCGGCGAGCGCCCTGGACGGCAGATTCTCGCCCAGTTCGTCGAGCAGGACCAGACGCGCCGCCCCGTCGAGCGGCGGGATCTTGCCGCCCGTATCGGGCAGTTCGGTGACCCGCGTCGGCCAGTTGACCCGCTTCAGATAGCGGTCGACGAGCTCGGCCTCAGGACTGCGCCCGATCCGGCCGCGCGCGACGATATGCAGCAGCATCGGCGGCCCCGCCCCCGGTCGGGATCAGGCCTGGCCCGCGTCGCCGAACGCCCACATGCGCTCGAGATTGTAGAAGCTGCGCACTTCGGGCCGGAACAGGTGGACGATCACGTCCCCGGCGTCGATCAGCACCCAGTCCGCTGTCGGCAGGCCTTCGACCCGCGCGGAACGGCCGAACTCGGCCTTGATCTTCTCGGCCAGCTTCGTCGCCATCGAGGCGACCTGCCGGGTCGAGCGACCGCTGGCGATCACCATGTAATCGGCGATGCTGCTCTTTCCCGCGAGCGGGATCGAGACCGTTTCGACGGCCTGATCGTCGTCGAGCGACGAGAGCACGAGCTGATGCAGCGCCTCGACGCTGCCATCGGCATCGGGACCGTTCGTCGCATGGGGGTGTGTGGCCAAGAGGACTCCTAGGGGTTCGACCGGTGTGTGCCTTGTGATTCTGGAGACGGCGAAACATAACGCCGGTGCCAGGCGGGATCGGCAGCCCGAAGGCTTGTTGCCGAAGTCGGATCAGGGCGGAAGCGCAACAGCACGAGTGCCGGCAATCTCCAACGCGTCCAGCTCTTTGCCTGGCCTGCGGGCCGCACAGCGCGCCGCAGCCAACTCATCGCAACACTTGCGTGAGCATCGCCATCATAACCCGGACGGGCAATCACCGCAATCGGAACCTGCCGGGCAATATCGCGCCAGTCCCGCCACTTGTGAAACTGCGCCAGATTGTCCGCACCCATCAGCCAGATAAAGCGATGCTTGGGATAGATACGCGGCAATTTGCGCAGCGTGTCCGCAGTATATCGCGTCTTCAACCGTTTCTCGACCGCAGTCGCGCGGATCGGTGCATGACGCGCCATCCGCCGCGCAGATGCCAGCCGCGCCTCGAACGGCGCCATGCCCTTTTCGGGCTTCAGCGGGTTGCCCGGCGACACCATCCACCAGACCTCGTCGAGGCCCAGTGCGCGCAGCGCGTGGAGCGAGATCGCACGATGTCCCTTGTGCGCGGGGTTGAACGACCCGCCGAGCAGACCGACGCGCTTCAAGGCCGAATCTGACCCGTTCCCCGCACCACCCATTTATAGGTGGTGAGCCCTTCCAGCGCGACCGGACCGCGCGCGTGCAGCCGCCCGGTCGAGATGCCGATCTCGGCGCCCAGGCCGAACTCGCCGCCGTCGGCGAACTGGGTCGATGCGTTCCACATGACGATCGCGCTGTCGACGCCCGCCAGGAACCGCTCGGCGCGCGCCTCGTCGTCGGTGACGATCGCATCGGTATGGTGCGATCCGTGCGCAGCGATATGCGCCATCGCATCGTCCAGGCCATCGACCAGCTTCACCGCCAGGATCGAATCGAGATATTCGGTGTCCCAGTCGGCAGCATCCGCGGCCAGCGCGCGCGGCTCGATCGCGCGAACCTCGTCATCGCCGCGCAATTCGCATCCGGCATCGGCCAGCGCGGCCAGCACCGGTGCGGGATCGGCAAAGGCGCGATCGATCAGCAAGGTCTCGGTCGCACCGCAGATGCCGGTACGACGCATCTTGGCGTTCAGCGCGATCTCGCGCGCCATGGCGGGATCGGCTGCGCCGTCGATATAGCTGTGGTTGATCCCGTCGAGATGCGCGAGCACCGGAACGCGCGCCTCGGCCTGGACGCGGGCGACCAGGCTCTTGCCCCCGCGCGGCACGACCAGGTCGATCAACCCCTCCGATCGGAGCATCGCCCCCACCGCGGCGCGATCGGTGAACCCGACCAGCTGGATCGCGTGCGCCGGTGCGCCGGCCTCGCCCAGCCCGCGGGCGAGCGCCGCGTGGATGGCGCGATTGCTGTGGATCGCCTCCGAGCCGCCACGAAGGATCGCGGCATTGCCCGACATGAAGGCAAGGGCGCCTGCGTCCGCGGTCACATTGGGACGGCTTTCATAGATGATCCCGATCACCCCGATCGGCACCCGGACACGGGTCAGCACCATCCCGTTGGGCCGCTCGGCGCGGTCGATCACCTGCCCCACCGGATCGGCCAGGCCGGCCACCGCCTCGATCCCCGCAGCCATCGCCTCGACCCGACCGGCATCCAGGCGCAGGCGATCGAGCAGTGCGGGGGTCAGGCCATTCGCCTCGCCGGCCGCCATGTCGGTGGCATTCGCCGCCAGGATTGCGGCACTGTCGGCCCTAATAGCGGCGGCCGCGGCGCGCAGCGCCTGCGCCTTTTCCCTGCTCGGCATGGCGGCAAGACGCGTGGCGGCGGCGCGCGCACGCGTCGCCAGTTCGGTCATCAGCGACTGCGGATCGATCCCGGACATGGGGCTGGCCGCTAGCACGTCGCCGCCGAAGCTGGTAGCAAAAGCGCATGGGGGAATTCGAAGCTGCTGGCGAACTCGTCACCGGGGCCATGATCGGCCGCGCCGTGGAACCGCATTCGGGGGAAGGCCATGGCCATGACCCGCTCTGCCTCAACTGCGGCACCGCACTGATCGGCAATCACTGCCATCGCTGCGGCCAGCCGGGGCATGTCCACCGGTCGCTCGGCGCGATCGGGCACGAGATCCTGCACGGCGTGGCCCATTTCGAAGGCAAATTGTGGCGCACGCTGCCGCTGCTGTTCTGGCGGCCGGGCGAATTGACACGGCGCTATATCGCCGGAGAGCGGGCGCGCTTCGTGTCGCCGATGGCGCTGTTCCTGTTCTCGATATTCACCATGTTCGCCGTGTTCCAGATTGCCGGGATCCAGACCCCGACCGACCTTGGCAACATGAATGCCGGCACGGCGATTTCCGAATTGCGTGCCAAGGCGGTCGAGAACCGGGCGAACGCGATCGCCTCCCGCGACAAGCGGGCGGCCGACGATCCCAAACGCGCCAGATACGAGCAGCGCATTGCCGAAGCCGACGCGACCATCCGCCAGCTCGACGCAATCCCCCAGGAAGTCCGCAACGATGCGCCCGAAGTCCACACCAACATCAAGAGTTTCGACAAGGGAATCAGCAAATGGCGCCAAAACCCCTCGCTGATGCTCTACAAGCTCCAGACCAACGTCTATAAATTCTCCTGGCTGCTGATCCCGCTGTCGCTGCCGTTCGTATGGATCCTGTTCTTCTGGAAGCCCGAATATAGGCTGTACGATCACACGGTCTTCATCACCTATTCGATCGCGTTCATGTCGCTGCTGTTCATCATCCTGACGATCGCCAGCGCGATCGGGGTGCAGGCGGGGTGGATCATGGCGGCGGGACTGTTCGTGCCGCCGCTCCATATCCTGCGCCAGATGAAGCAGGCCTATCGGCTCGGCTGGGTTTCGGCCGTCATCCGCACCGTCATCCTGTGCTTCGGCATTACGCTGGTCGTCGGCATCTTCCTGACCATCCTCGTGACGCTCGGGTTGTTCGGCTGAGCGCACGAGCACGGGGCAGTCGAACACGCCGGATATGAAAAACCCCTCCGCGAGCCAGTCGCGGAGGGGTTTTTCAGTTCAGCATCGGATGGGGCCTGGATCAGGCGCCCTGGGGTGTCGGGTTGCCGAACGGTCCCGGACCCTTGGGCCGGCGGATCTTCGGAACCAAGGTGCCGCCCGCCGCGACCGGAGCGACCGGCGCACCCGGATCGCTGCGGCCGATTTCCTCGCCGGCGACCAGTCGCTTGATCTCGTCGCCGGTCAGCGTCTCATATTCGAGCAGCGCGTTGGCGAGCGTATGGAGCTGATCGATATGATCGGTCAGCACCGTCTTGGCGCGGTCCAGACCGCCCTCGACCAGCCGCTTGATCTCGGCATCGATCAGCTGCGCAGTCTCGTTCGACATCGCCGCCGGACGGCTCATCTGATAGCCGAGGTAGCTGTCGTCCGAACCGCCATATTCCAGCGGACCGACCGCGTCGGACATGCCCCAGCGCGTGACCATCGAACGCGCCAGACGCGTCGCCGACTGGATGTCGCCCGAGGCGCCCGAACTGACCCGGTCATAGCCGAAGATCAGTTCCTCGGCGACGCGGCCGCCCATCGCGATCGACAGATGCGCATACATCTGATCGCGATGCAGCGAGTGGCTGTCGCGTTCCGGCAGGCGCATCACCATGCCCAGCGCACGGCCGCGCGGGATGATCGTCGCCTTGTGGATCGGATCGGACGCCGGCTCGTGGATCGCGACGATCGCGTGGCCCGCCTCGTGATAGGCGGTCATGCGCTTCTCGTCCTCGGTCATGAGCATCGACTTGCGCTCGGCGCCCATCATGACCTTGTCCTTGGCCTCCTCGAACTCACTCATCGCGACGAGGCGCTTGCCCCGGCGCGCGGCGAGCAGCGCAGCCTCGTTGACGAGGTTGGCCAGATCGGCGCCTGAGAAGCCCGGCGTGCCGCGGGCGATGACCCGGGGATCGACGTCGGGTGCCAGCGGCACCTTCTTCATATGGACCTGAAGGATCTTCACCCGGCCCTCGATGTCCGGGGTCGGCACCACGACCTGGCGGTCGAAGCGGCCCGGACGCAGCAGCGCAGGATCGAGCACGTCGGGACGGTTGGTCGCGGCGATGATGATGATGCCCTCGTTCGCCTCGAAGCCGTCCATCTCGACCAGCAGTTGGTTCAGCGTCTGCTCGCGCTCGTCATTCTGGTTGCCGATGCCGCCGCCGCGCGAGCGGCCGACCGCGTCGATCTCGTCGATGAAGACGATGCACGGTGCCGACTTCTTGGCCTGCTCGAACATGTCGCGCACGCGGCTGGCGCCGACGCCGACGAACATCTCGACAAAGTCCGAGCCCGAGATGGTGAAGAAGGGCACGCCCGCCTCACCCGCGATCGCGCGGGCGAGCAGCGTCTTGCCGGTGCCGGGCGAGCCGACCAGCAGCGCGCCCTTGGGGATCTTGCCGCCCAGGCGGGCGAATTTGGTCGGGTCCTTCAGGAACTCGACGATCTCCTGCAGCTCCTCGCGTGCCTCGTCGATGCCGGCGACGTCGTCGAACGTGACCTTGCCTTCCTTCTGCGTCAGCAGGCGCGCGCGCGACTTGCCGAAGCCCATCGCGCCCGAGCCCGAATTCTTCTGCATCTGGCGCAGCACGAAGAAGGCGATGCCGAGGAACAGCAGGAACGGCAGCGACTGATAGAGCAGGATCATCCAGAAGCTGGGCGTCTCTTCAGGGCGCGCCGTGATCTGGACATTCTTCTTCAGCAGGCGGTCCACCAGCTGGGGATCGCCCGGGTTGATCGTCCGGAACTTGCTGTCGTCGCTCAGCGTGCCGCTGATCGAACGCTCCGCGATGCTGACGTCCTTGACCTGGCCACCATCGACCTTCTGGACGAAGGCCGAATAGCTGATGCCGGTACCCGCAGGCTGGGCCGCGCCGTTGCCGAACAGGTTCACGAACAGCGCGAGCGCCGCCAGGATTCCTACCCAGATCAGCAGGCTTTTCATCCAGGGGCTGCCGCCCGGAGTCTCGCCGCCGCCGCCGCCATTCTGCTTATCGTTGTCGTTCATTCGGTTCTGATACCTTCTGCGTCGACTTCAAGATAGGCACGAGACGGTCAATGGCAATGCAACAACGTCGATCAGTGTGATCGGTGCGGCGGGGCCGGCCGAAAATGCCAGCTGCCGCGCACAGCCCGCGCCTGGACTCCCGCAATCGTAGCGACCCCGCCTGACCGCAGCATGGCGATCAACCGATCCAGCCCCTGGTCGCGCCACGGCGCATGCGCGCCCCGCGCCGCGCGAACCTGATCGACCGCGCGGTGCGCCAGCCGCCGGCACAGCTCGCGCGGCAGGTCACCCGGGTCCAGCCACACCTCGCCGCCCTCCAGCCGCAGTCTAAGTTCCGCCTCGCGATCGGTCGCCCAGGCGATCGCTTCCTCGGCATCGCGCAAGTTGGTCGCCGAATGCGCCAGCCGCTGCGCCAGAAGCTCGGGGGTTGCGGCGATCAGCGCGCGCATCCGGCTGCGATCGAATCGCGGATCGTGGTTCGAGGGGTCCTCCGCGGCAACCAGGCCGGCCTCGCGCACCACCCGCGCCAGTTCGCATCGCGCCCAGCCCAGCAGCGGTCGAACGAGGCTCACGCCCTCACCCAGCGGCCGCACCGCGCGCATCGCCGCGAGGCCGCCGACACCCGCGCCGCGCCGTGCGCGCATGAGAAAGGTTTCGGCCAGATCGTCGCGCTGATGCGCGACCGCGACCCAGCGACTGCCGCCCGCTGCGGCCCAGTCGAGCAACGCCGAGTAGCGGGCGTCGCGCGCCCGTTCCTGGAGATTGCCCTGCGCCTGCCAGCCGGCCGGTAGCGACAGGGTCGAATGCGGGACGCCGAGCGCGGCGCACTGCGCTGCCACCGCCCTCGCCTCTTCGGCGCTTTCGGGCCTCAGACCGTGATCGACGGTCGCGGCGCGAATCGCATCCGGCCACGCTGCCGCAGCAAGCAGCAGCATCGCCAGACTGTCGGCGCCGCCCGACACCGCCAGCCCCAATGGGGCCGCGGCGGTCGGCGAACCGCCGGTCAGCGCTTCCAGATCGGTGCGGAACCGCGCGACCAGCCCAGGATCGGGCTGCGTCACGTCAGCCCCACCGGCTCACTTGCACTTGTGGCGGGTGCGGCCGGCGGCGACGCCCGACTTGATCTCGGCGGAAACCGAGCTGCCATAGCTTTTCTCGAGTTCGCCATAGACGCGGCAGATCTCCGCCGACGGCTTGTTGAGCTTTTCCAGCGCCTGGGCGAGGTAGAACAGGCTGTCCGGGGCACGCTCGCCCTTCGGGTTCTTCGAATAATTGTCGAAGAAGGTCTTGGCCGCCAGGCTCGGCGCGCCGGCATCGAGATAGGCACGGCCCAGCAGATTCAGCGCATAGCTGGCGCGGCGATGATTCGGATGGGCGGTCGCGACCGCCTCCAGCTCCTTGCGCGCCTCGGGATAGAATTTCGCCTCCCACAGGCGATAGCCATAGAGATAGCCATTCTCCGCGGGGTCGGCGCCATTGGGCTTCTGGATCGCCGCAAGCTGCTCGGCGCGCGCGCCGGTCGGCCGCGCGGGCGCGGGGACCGAGGGCGCCGCCACGCTGCCGCCGCCTGCATTTGCACCGCCGCCCGACATGCCGTCGCCGCCACCCTGAACGGGCGCTGCGGCCGCGGAACTCTCCAGCGCGCGGATTCGCGCGTCGGTGCTGCGCCTGTAATCGGCAAAGGCGTCTTCGAGCTGCCGGATACGATTCTGGTTCTGCTCGGTCTGGCCGGTCAGCGACTGAAGCTGGCTTTCCATCGCCGAGACGCGCTGGGTCAGGTCGGCGATCGGGCTGCTTGCGGGCACGCCGGGAAGCTCCGCGGGCGCCTGTTCGGGGCGGATCTGCGGCTCGACGGTCGCGCCGGCGCCGCCCGGGAACACCTTGCGCTGCACCGCGCGCATCTCACGCTCGAGACGGTCGACCCGGCCTTCGATCGACGACTGGGCATGAGCGGTGCCGGTAAGCCCGAGCACGGAAGCCAGTGCGGCGGCAGCAATCAGAAAACGCATCTTCACATCCCCGGGGGAGTATTCTGGAACAATGTCAATGGCATGGCCAAGCTGTCGCGGCGGTTTACGGCGCAGGCGTGGCTGCCGGCGACGGAGCGGCCGCCGGTACCGGCGCCACGACCACCGCCGGGCCGGAGGCAAGCGGCGGACGCGGCGTCGGCCGGGCGGCGGTCGGAGTCGGGCTGGCCGACGCCGCCCCGCCCTGACCGCGTGCCGACAGCGCAGCCGCGCTCACCTCGACCTCCACCGTTTGCGCCGTGGCGCTCAGCGGCGGGACGTTCGATCCGTTGAGCGTCACCTGGATCCGGTCGGGACGCGCGGTCCGCGCCCGCGGCTGCTGTGCGTCGGCAGGCACGTCGTACCGCTCGCCCTTAGCCATTTCCTTCTGGAACAGCACGTTGCCGCTGGCGTCGGTCACCTTCAGCCACACGGGATCGGTCGCGATCAGCGACACCTGACCGGCGCCGGACTGGACCGGTGCGGTCTCGTTCGCCGGCTCGGGCGCGGTATCGACCAGATTGTCGATCGTCTCCGGCGCCGGCGCGGTCGCGCGGAACAGGTCGGTGCCATAATAGAGGCCGGCCGCGACCGCGATTAGCACCGCGACGATGACCGTCACCCAGACCAGGCCATTGGGTGCGCTGCGCGTCGGATCGCGCATCTCGTAGGACGGAACGGTCGAGATCCGGTCATAGCTGGTATGCGTCAGTTCGCCGCGCAGGTCGCGCGCGATCGCCACCTCGTCGGCGCCGACGGCGCGGGCATAGGCCTTGGCGAAGCCCAGCGCATAGGTCGACGAGGGCAGCGATCCGTAGTTCGAGCTTTCGATCGCCTCGAGATGGCGTTGCGGGATGCGCGTCGCCGTCGCGACGTCGGAAAGACTCATGCCCTTCGCCTCGCGCGCGGCGCGCAGCTTCTCGCCCACGGTGGTGGGAAACAGCTGGGCCTGGGATTCGGGCTGCTCGCCTTCCATTCATCTCTCCGGCGGAAGGGGTTTCTGCTGCTCCGCCCTGGGGCGCGGTGTCACCCACGGGCACGCGGCTGTCAACGCCGCGTTCATCGGATCGGCCGTCGGTTCAGGCCAGTTCGACCGAATGGTCGGCGGCCCAGCCCTCGAGCGACTCGCGCAACGACCCCTGCGGCCGGGCCAGCGCATTTTCCATATGTTCGAGCAACTTGGCCCGGTCGAGCGAGCGGACCATTGCCTTGACCGGTCCGACCGCGGCGGGGCTGATCGACAGCCGGTCGATGCCGAGCCCGAGCAGCGCCATCGCCTCCAGCGGCCGCCCGCCCATCTCGCCACAGACCGCGACCTGAACGCCGGCCGCCTGCGCCTGCACCGTCACCCGCTTCATGAATCGCAGGATCGACAGGCTGAGCCAGTCGTAGCGCAGCGCCAGCCGGGGGTGCGCGCGGTCGGCCGCGAACAGGAACTGGGTGAGATCGTTGGTGCCGATCGACAGGAAATCGATCTTGGGCAGCAGGATGTCGAGCACCTCGGCCAGCGCCGGCACCTCGAGCATCGCGCCATAGCGGATCTCGGCCGGCATCTTGCGCCCGCGCGACGCCAGCCACAGCCGCTGCGCCTCGAACAGGGCATGCGCCTCCTCGAACTCCCAGGGCTCGGACACCATCGGGAACATGATGTTCAGCGTGCGGCCGGCCGCCGCCTCGATCAGCGCACGCGCCTGTGCCTTCATCAACCCGTCGCGCGACAGCGCCAGCCGCAGCGCGCGCCAGCCCATGGCGGGGTTCTCTTCCTCGCCATTCTCGTCATGGTTGAGATAGGGCAGCGCCTTGTCGCCGCCGATATCGACGGTGCGGAAGGTCACCGGGCGATCGCCCGCGGCGTCGAGCACCGATCGGTAGAGCTTCTGCTGGTCCTGCTGGCGCGGCAGCGTCGCCGAGACCAGGAACTGGAATTCGGTGCGGAACAGGCCGATCCCGTCGGCGCCGGTCAGGTCGAGCGCCGCGACATCGTCGCGCAGCCCGGCATTGACCATCAGCGTGACGCGGTGCCCATCTGCGGTTACCGGCGCCTCGCCGCGCAGCTGTGCGAAGGCCGCACGGCGCTTCTGGCTGAGTTCCAGCTTCGCCTCGAACGCCTCTTCGGTTGCCGCGGTCGGGCGGATGAACAGGCTTTCCTCGCCGACGTCGAGCAACAGCATGTCGCCCTCGGCGATCAGCTTCTTGACGTCACGTACCCGGCCCAGCACCGGAATGCCCATCGCACGTGCCACGATGGTGACGTGCGCGGTCAGCGACCCTTCCTCCAGCACCACGCCCTTCAGCCGCCGCCGGTCATATTCGAGCAGTTCGGCCGGCCCCAGGTTGCGCGCGATCAGGATCGAATCCTGGCGCAGCCCCATCTGTGCCGCAGTGCCCAGCTGGCCCGACACGATCCGGATCAGCCGGTTCGACAGATCCTCCAGATCGTGCATCCGGTCGCGCAGCAGTGGATCGTCGATCTCGCGCATCCGCATCCGGGTGCGCTGCTGGACCCGCTCGATCGCCGCTTCCGCGGTCAGGCCGGAATCGATCGCCTCGTTGATGCGACGGCTCCAGCCCTCGTCATAGGCGAACATCTTGTACATCTCGAGCACCTCGTCGTGCTCGCCGCCCACGCCGAATTCGGCCTGGCTCGCCATGCGGTCGATCTGCTCGCGCATCTTGTCGAACGCGGCATAGACCCGGTGGCGCTCGGCCTCGGTATCCTCGGCCACGGTATGCTCGATGACGATGCGCGGCTGGTGATAGACCGCGACACCGCTCGCCATGCCCTCGACGATGCGGAAGCCGGAAACCCGGACCGCCGCGGTCGACTGCATCCGCGTCGTCGCGCCGGTGCCGGAGGCCACGTCGATCAGGTCGGCATTGGCGATCAGCTCGGACAGCACCATCGCGACGGTCTGCAGCGCCTCGATCTCGACATCGTCATATTTGCGCGCGGCGGCATGCTGCACCGCCAGCACGCCCACCGCCCGTTCGCGCCGGATGATCGGGACGCCGGCAAAGCTGTGATATTTCTCTTCGCCCGTCTCGGGACGATAGGCGAAGTCGGGATGCGACGCCGCCTCGTCGAGGTTGAGCGTCTCGACATTGCCGGCGATCGTTCCGACCAGCCCCTCGCCCATCGCGAGCTTGGTGACGTGGACCGCCTCCTGCGCCAGGCCGCGCGTCGCGAAGAGTTCGAGCACGCCTTCGCGCAGCAGATAGATCGAGCAGACCTCGCTATCCAGAGCCTCGCCGATGATGTTGACCACGGCATTCAGCTTGGCTTGCGCGGGAAGACGCTTCGCCATCACGTCGTGAAGACGCGTGAGGATTTCGCGTGCGGAAGCGACTGCGCTCAGGGCCATGGCGGAAGCGCTAACAGATCATGTCGCCTGCTGCCAATGCGCCTGTTCGTTTCATGCAGATATGGCGCAATTCGCGCATGCTCCGGTCGGGCTTGCATCCTTATACTGTTTGTCATACAGTATGTGCTACACAGGATGCGAGACACAGCATGCCGATCGAGGAAGACCTTTTCGAAAAACTGCGCATCGAGCTGCGCCGCGGATCGCTGGTGATCGCGGTGCTCGGCGCGCTGCGCGAGGAACGCTACGGCTACACGCTGCGCCAGAGCCTGGAGGATGCCGGGCTGCCGATCGAGGAAAGCGCGCTCTATCCGCTGCTGCGGCGGCTGGAGGCACAGGGCCTGCTGACCAGCGAGTGGCGCGAGGAGGGCAAGCGCAACAAGCGTTTCTACCGACTGAACGCGGACGGGACCGAGGTGCTCGCCCAGCTTCTCGCCGAATGGAACGCGATCTCCACCTCGATCCTGCGTCTTACGGAGAAGGACCAATGACCGATCTTGTCGACCGCTATCTGTCGTCCGTCCGCCGCAACCTGCCCGCGTCGAAGGCGGACGATATCGTGGCCGAACTGCGTGACGTGCTGGCCAGCCGGATCGAGGATCGCGAGGCGGCGCTCGATCGCCCGCTGCGCAGGGACGAGGTTGCCGCGATCCTGAAGGACTTCGGCCATCCGCTCGCCGTGGCCGCGGGCTACAAGCCGAATCAATTTCTGATCGGGCCCGAGATCTTCCCCTTCTACCTGTTCACCATGAAGGTCGTCGGGGCGGTGGTCATCGCGCTGATGGTCGCGATGGGCGTTGGCGACCTCATATTCGGCAATGCCCCGGTGGTTCGCGCGCTCGTCCGGGCTGCGGCCGGTGTCGGGGATGCGGCGCTGTCGGCGGCGGCGATCGTCACGCTCGTCTTCGCCGTTCTGGAGCGCACGGGTTTCGCCGCCGACCATGTCCGCAACTGGCGCCCCGACCAGCTGCCGCCCGCCGACCGTCCCGCACCCGGCCGGTGGGAATCGGCGATCGAGATCGGCATCGGCATCGCCTTCATCCTGTGGTGGACGGGCAGCTTCGCCCTGCCGATCCCCGCCAATCGGGGCGGGCTGGTTCTGGAGGCAGCGCCGATCTGGGCCGACTATTACTGGCCGATCCTGGCGCTGGCAGTGATCCAACTGGCGATCGCGCTGGTCAAATGGCTACGGCCCGGCTGGCGCGTCGTCCGCCTCGTACTGGGCATGGTCAATGCGATCGCGACACTGATGCTGATCGCCGGCCTGCACCGCGCCGGCAGCTGGGTCGTCGTGCGGGCCGCCACGATGGACCCGGCCGAGGCCGCACGCGTGGCCGAAAGCGTCAATCTGGCGCTTGGCATCGGCATGGTCGCGGTGGCGGTGGTGATGATCGTCACCACGCTCGTCGATTTCCGGAAGGCGGCGCGCGGCCGCTAAGCACCGCAAAGTCCGGACGGCCCGCTCCTGAAACGGAGCGGGCCGTTCGTATCGGCTCAGGCCGCGCGCTTTTCCAGTGCGTGCGCGGCTTCCGCCATCAGCGTCGCCAGAATGTTGGCCAGCGGCTCTTCCTTCGTCACCATGCCGACCGACTGTCCCGCCATCAGCGAGCCATTGTCGACATCGCCGTCGATCACCGCGCGGCGCAGTGCGCCGGCCCAATAATGCTCGATCTGGAGCTGCGCTTCCATCATCTCGACCTTGCGCTCGTCCAGCGCCTGAGCGACCTCGCGCTGCTTGGCGGTAAACAATTCTGTCGAGGCATTCTTCAGCGCGCGAACCGGAATCACCGGCAATCGCGGATCGATCTGGACGCTGGCGACCGCGTCGCGCGCCGAGGCGCGGATGAACGCCTTCTTGAAATTGGGGTGGGCGATGCTCTCGCTGGCACAGACGAAGCGCGTGCCCAGCTGGACGCCGGCGGCGCCCATGTCGAGATAGCCGGCGATCGCCTCGCCGCGGCCGATGCCGCCGGCGACAAACACCGGGACCTGCGACGCGATGTCGGGCAGGATCTCCTGCGCCAGCACACTGGTCGAAACCGGGCCGATATGGCCGCCGGCTTCCATGCCTTCGACCACGAGCGCGTCGACGCCCGAGCGGACCAGCTTCTTGGCCAGGCTGAGCGCCGGGGCGAAGCAGATCAGCTTCGCGCCGTTCGCCTTGATCGCGTCGAGCGAGCCTGCGGGCGGCAGCCCGCCGGCGAGGACAATATGGCTGACCTGATGCCGGTTGCAGACCTCGATCAGGTCGAACAGCTGCGGGTGCATCGTGATCAGGTTCACGCCGAACGGCTTGTCGGTCAGCGCCTTGGTGCCGGCGATTTCCGCGTCGAGCAGCTCGGGCGTCATCGCACCGCATGCGATCAGGCCGAACCCGCCAGCATTGGACATGGCGGCGACGAGGTTGCGTTCCGACACCCACGACATCGCGCCGCACATGATCGCAACCTGGCTTCCCAGGAACTCGACACCGCGCGCCATCCGGCGCGTCAGTCTTTCTTGGCCGACACTCATTGCTTCATTCTAATCCCGTCATTGAAGTCCGGCTTTCGCCGGGATGACGGGAGGCCGTCAAGCCGCCGCGTCGTCAGCGTCCAGCCCATAGGCGGTGTGCAGCACGCGAACCGCCAGCTCGGTCTCGTCCTCGTGGATCAGCACCGACACCTTGATCTCCGACGTGGTGATCGCCTGGACGTTGATACCGCGGTCGCCCAGCGTCTTGAACATCGTCGCCGCGACACCGGCATGGCTGCGCATGCCCACGCCGACCACCGACACCTTCGACACGCGGGTATCGTGCAGCAGTTCGGCGAAGCCGATCGCCTCGCGCTGCTTCTCGAACACGTCCAGCACGCGGGCCAGTTCGGCCTGGGGCGCAGTGAAGGTCACGTCGGTCGACCCGGTCGAATGGGCGATGTTCTGGACGATCATGTCGACGTTGATGTTCGCCTCGGCAAGCGGGGTGAAGATCGACGCCACCGCGCCGGGCCGGTCGGGCACCGCGGTCAGCGTGATCTTCGCCTCGTTCTTGTCATAGGCCACGCCGGTGATGAGCTGGCGTTCCATGTCGTCAATCTCCTCTTCGCCGACGATCAGCGTGCCGGGTTCGCTGGCGCCATCGGCGTCGACGAACGAGGACAGCACCTGGACGCGGACTTTTTCCTTCATCGCGAGACCCACCGAGCGCGTCTGGAGCACCTTGGCCCCGACGCTGGCGAGCTCGAGCATCTCTTCATAGGTGACACGCTTCAGCTTGCGCGCGCGCGGAACGATGCGCGGGTCGGTCGTATAGACCCCGTCGACATCGGTGTAGATGTCGCAGCGATCGGCCTTCATCGCCGCCGCCATCGCCACCGCCGACGTGTCCGACCCGCCACGGCCCAGCGTGGTGACGCGCTCTCCGGCAGCCAGCCCCTGGAAACCGGGGATCACCGCCACCTCGCCCGCTGCCAGGCTGGCGTCGAGCGCGGTCGTGTCGATCTCGGCGATCCTGGCCGAGGCATGGCCGTCCGAGGTGCGGATCGGCAGCTGCCAGCCCAGCCAGCTGCGCGCCTTCACCCCGATCGACTGCAGCGCGATCGCCAGCAGGCCCGAAGTGATCTGCTCGCCCGACGAGACGACCACGTCATATTCGCGCGGATCGTAGAGCGACGAGGCTTCGCGGCAGAAATTGACCAGCCGGTCGGTCTCGCCCGCCATGGCCGAGACGACGACGGCGACTTCATTGCCCGCATCCCATTCGCGCTTCACGCGCGCGGCAACGCTGCGAATTCGCTCGATCCCCGCCATCGAGGTGCCGCCGAACTTCATCACGATACGTGCCATGGTCTGGTCTTGCTTCCGGGCCCTTGGGATCAGAGAGCCGGGCTGATAGGAGCGGGCCATGGCAAACGCAACCATAGCAACCATTGACCCGCGTGAAGCTGAGCATTTCGGCCGACTCGCCGCCGATTGGTGGAACCCCAAGGGCTCGTCGGCAATGCTGCACCGGCTCAATCCGGCGCGGCTCGCCTATCTGCGCGACGCGATCGACGATCATTGGGGCGGCGATACCGGCGGTTTCTCGCCGCTGGCCGGGCGCAGCGCGCTCGATGTCGGCTGCGGCGCCGGCCTGTTGACCGAACCGCTGGCGCGAATGGGCGCGCGCGCCACCGGGCTGGACGCTGCGCCGGAGAATATCGGCGCCGCCCGCGCCCATGCCGAGGCGGCCGGGCTCGAGATCGACTATGTCGCGGGGGGCATCGAGGCGCTGGCCGGGCGCAGCTTCGACCTGGTCGTGTCGATGGAAGTGATCGAACATGTCGCCGACGTGCCCGCCTTCGTTGCCGGGCTCGCAGGCGCACTTGCCGAGGGCGGGTTGATGGTGCTGTCAACACCGAACCGGACCTGGTTGTCGCGGCTGGCGATGATCACGATTGGCGAGGGCATTGGTGCGGTGCCAAAGGGAACGCATGACTGGGACCAGTTCCTCACCCCGGACGAGCTGACCGCCCATCTCGCCGATGCCGGGCTGAAGGTCATCGAAACGCGCGGGCTGCGCTTCTCGCCCGCGCGTGGGTTCGTCCTCAGCGAGGACACCAGCCTGGATTATCTGGTCACCGTCGTCCGGGCCTGAGGCCCGGACGCGCGGCACCGCTTATTTCTGTCCGTAGTCGAGCACCGCGACCGCGCCGATATCCAGCGTCTGCTTCGCCGTGTTCACGTGAAGCGCGACCGACAGCTCGCCCGCGGCATAATCGCGGTCGGCGCGGCCGACGATTTGGTACAACTTCCACTCGGACGTGACCTCGAACCCCTTGCCGAACAGCTGAGTATAGGGCGCCTGGCTCAGCTGGAGCTGTCCGTTGATCTTCGCGGTCGCGGCGCCATCCGGCGCCTTTTCGACGCGGGCGTAGAAGGCGACCAGCACCTTGTCGCCCTTCTTGACCTTAGCCGTCAGTGGCGAGTTGACGCCGACCGTCCAGGGATTGCCGCCGCCCGGTGTCTCGACCCGGATCGCCTTGCCGAACTGGACCTTCGGATCCTTGATATGCTTCGGCTGGGCGCCGCCGGGCAGGCCATAGACCTGCAGCGCCTCGGGAGCGGGATTGTTCATCACCGTCGGGTCGGCTGCGGCGGCGGGTGCGACGGGAGCCGTCTGGGCGTGCAGCGGCGCCGGGATCAGGGCGATCGACGCAGCGAGCGCCGACACCGCGAGAGCGATGCGAATGGTCATCAGAATATCCTCCCCACAGGTTATTATGCGAAGAGGCTATTCCTGGTTCGCGCCGGTTTCAAGCGGCAAAATGTCAGCGTTGTCGCATGCTCGCCCGGTCAGGCGCTGGCCCCGTCATAATGCTGGATCTGCAGGGCATCGAGATCGACACCGTCGGTGCAGCGCAGGTTGATCACGATCACTTCCTTGCCATCCGGTCCGGTACCGCCGCCAACGGGTGCGCAGCCGCAGGTTCGGCAGAATTGATGGTGGATGACGCCCTTGCCGAACCTGTAGTCCGTCATCGCATCGTCGGCCGCCGCGATGGTCACGGCCTCGGGCGTGGTGAAGTGGAGCAGATAGCCGCGGCGCTGGCAGATCGAGCAATTGCACGCCATCGCGCTGGTCGGCATCTCCTCGTCCAGCGTGTAGGCAACGGCGCCACAATGGCAGCTTCCGGTCACAGGCATTGCCGAATCCCCTCGTTCGTTGTTCTTCGAATGTTCTACCTCAATGCGCCGCCGTGCAGCAATCGGATTCGCATCCACAATTGACCTGTCCCGTCCTCCTGCCCCACCCTTGGCGGCGATGGCCGACGTAAAACTGCATCCCAGCTGGCTCGAACCGCTGCGCGAGGAATTTGCGAGCCCCTATATGGCGGCGCTGCGCGACTTCCTGACCGCGGAAAAGGCGGCGGGCAAACGCATCTTTCCTGCGGGAAGCGAGTGGTTTCGCGCGCTCGACCTCACCCCGCTGGAGGAGGTTCGCGTCGTGATCCTTGGCCAGGACCCCTATCACGGCCCGGGTCAGGCGCACGGCCTGTGCTTCTCGGTCAGGCCCGACGTTCGCGTGCCGCCCAGCCTGGTCAATATCTACAAGGAACTGGAGAGCGACCTCGGCATCCCGCGTGCGCGCCACGGCTTCCTCGAACACTGGGCGCAGCAAGGTGTGCTCCTGCTCAACGCCGTGCTCACCGTCCAGATGAGCATAGCGGCCTCGCACCAGGGGAAGGGCTGGGAGAAATTCACCGACGCGGTGATCCGCCTCGTCAATGCGAAGGCAGAGCCGACTGTGTTCCTGCTGTGGGGCAGCCACGCCCAGAAGAAGGCGGCGTTCGTCGATTCGGTCGAGCGCGGGGGCCGGCATCTGGTGCTCAAGTCCCCCCACCCCTCGCCCTTGTCCGCCCATTCGGGCTTTTTCGGCAATAATCACTTCTCCCGCGCGAACGCATTTCTCGAAGCGCATGGCCGCAAGCCGATCGATTGGGCGCTACCGCCGCTATGACCGCGATTCGCCTTGCCGCGCTGCTGCTTGCCTTGGCGCCCGTCCCCGCTTCGGCACAGCTGATCCAGGACCCGGATGCGGCGTGGCTCGTGAAGGTGCGCCCCGGCCCCAGGCAGCATTTCAGCGGAACCGCCTATGAGGGCCCCGGCAAGCGCCGCACGGAGTATGTCGTCGCGGGCGATTCGCTCGTCGCCTTGCGGACCCAGGATCGCTTCACCCTGGTCGTGCATGTCGGCAAGAAGGGCAGGCTGACGAGCGGCTGGATCGACAGCGGCGCGCTGAGCCGGGACGACCGACCGGCGGGCGATCCGTCCGCATGGCTGGGCGGCTGGACGGCGTGGGAGGGCAGGATCGACATCGCCCGCGGGCCCGAGCCGCGGGCGCTGCACGCCCAGGGCTTCGCGACCTGGGGCGCCCACCGCAAGGAAGCGGTCGCGCACGGCGTCAATTACGGCGAGTTCGACACGATCATCCGACCCGTCGATGGTCGCGTCGCGTTCAGCCCCATGGCGGGCTGCGACATCACATTGCGTCTGCTCGGCCCCTATCTGATCGGCAGCGATAATGGGGGATGCGGCGGCCACAACGTCACCTTCGGTGGCGTCTATCGCCGCTGATTCCTATTGCAGCGTGGCGGTTTCCTCGTCGCCATAGCGGCCATAGAAATGCATCAGCTGGACGATCAGCATCGCGCGATCCGCCAGCGAACTGGCCTCCAGCAACGCCTGTTTCGACGCGGCATCGAACGGCGCGACCTGCGCGATCCCGTTGACCAGCGATTCATCGTCGAGCCGCGTGACCGCTTCCCAGTCGACGGCATAGCCCTGCGATTCGGCAAAGCGGCGCGATTCGAGTTCCAGCGAGGCACGCTCGCCCAACGCCAGCGTCTCCGGCTCGGTCGCGGCCTCCAGCTCCGCCTCGATCTGGCGGAACGGCGTGGCGACCTCCAGCTCGCGCACCACTGTGAAGCGCGCCAGCCCTTCCAGCACGAGATTGAAGCGCCCGTCATCGAGCGCCTCGACATCCGCGATCCGGCCGACACAGCCGACATCGAACAAGGGCACCGGATCGCCTTCGCCGCGCGGCTGGATCATCCCGATCCGCCGATCGCGCGCCAGCGAATCGGTCACCATCGCACGGTAGCGCGGCTCGAAGATGTGCAGCGGCAGGTGCATCCGGGGGAGCAGCAGCGCCCCCGGAAGCGGGAAGATCGAAAGCCGGGTGACGGTCATCCGAACAGGATGGCGGACAGCTTGCGCCGCTGCGCCGATACCCAGGGATCCTCAAGGCCGACGACCTCGAACAGCTTCAGCAGCCGCTGGCGCGCCGCGCCGTCATTCCACTCGCGATCGCTCTCGATCATGCCCAGCAGCGTGGCAGCCGCACCGTCCCGGTCACCCGCCGCCATCTGGCCGCCCGCCAGTTCGTAGCGCGCATCCATGTCGTCGGGATTGGCGGCGGCATGCGCCGCCAGCCGCGACAGGTCGTCGACCGGCTTGGCCTCCTTCGCAAGTGCGATCGCCGAGCGGGCGCGCTCGACCTCGGACGCCTTGCTCACCTCGTCGGGCAGCTCGGCCAGGGCAAGCTCGGCCTCCTCGGTGCGGCCGAGCGCCAGCAGCGCGCGCGCCCGGCCGGCAATGATCGCCGGGTGATCGGGCGCCATCTCCGCGATCTGCTCGAAGATCGACAGCGCGCGCTCGGCATCGCCATCGGCAAGCACCTGCTCGCCCATCGCGATCAGCGGCTCGAGCTCGGCTTCCTGCTGCGCATCCTCGCTCTGGATCGGCAGCTGGCGCAGGATCTGGTCGAGCATCGTGCGCAGCTGGGTCTCGGTCCGGGCGGAGGTCAGGTCCGCGACCAGCTGCCCCTGGAACATCGCATAGACGGTCGGGATCGAGCGAACCTGGAATTGCGAGGCGATGAACTGGTTCTTGTCGACATCGACCTTGGCCAGCACCACGCCCTTCGACGCATAATCGGCCGACACCTTTTCCAGCACCGGCGTGAGCTGCTTGCACGGTCCGCACCATTCGGCCCAGAAATCGACGATCACCAGGCTGGTCATGGAGGGTTCGACGACGTCGCGGCGGAAGGCATCGACGGCTTCGCGTTCGGCAGTGGTCAGTCCGGCAGTGGCCAAGAGAAGCTCCCGAGTCTGAAGAGGGGGTGCAAAAGGATCGCGCCTATGTGGGGTTTCGGGTCGCGCAGGCCAAGCTTTTTCACATTGTGCGCTTTTCCTGCAAAATGGGGGTTGCCGCCCCCGGGGACCGATGCTAGTGGCCGCCGCCTTGACACGGCCCATGGGTCCTCCAGCGGGTCGGGAACGCCAGAGCGGGCGTAGCTCAGGGGTAGAGCACAACCTTGCCAAGGTTGGGGTCGAGGGTTCGAATCCCTTCGCCCGCTCCAGCGGTTTCAGTGTCGAGGATCAGCGATCCTCGACCACTTCCCAAACCCTCGATTATCTTGTGGCGCTTCGCCCTGACGGGCTGCGCGCCCGGTTCGAATCCCCTCGCCCGCTCCAGCGGTTTCGATGTCGAGGGTCAGCGATCCTCCGCCACTTTCGAAATTCATCGATCTTGCCCGACGGCTTTCGTTGCGCCACGAAGCGACATGCTGTTCGGACTGTTCAAGTCGCGTCCCGGGCTGCGGGAAATTCAGGCGCGGGTTCGCGAGCTGGTCGACCAGGTCGGTGCCCCGCCGGGCGACCCGGTGACCTATGGCAGCTCACGCCAGACGGGCACACCGCATATCGAGGTGGACAGCCGCTATCATTTCGTCGTGTGCGAGCGCGGCAACGAGTTCGAGCGGCGAACGACCGATGATCTCGACGAGCTGCTCTACTGGATTTTGGAAGGCGTGACCTTTTCGATGGCCTCGAACTTCGAAGTGAAGCACCGCCGCCCCGGCGAGGATTCCCGCCGCCAGCTGTTCGCCAAACAGATCGAGTATCTCGAACGCCTCTCTCCCGAATGGGCGGCGCGCCAGGACGCCGAACACGCGGAAATTCTCAGCAGGCACCCATTCGTCGACAGGTGAGTCGCGCTACCCTGCACCGATGCGAAGGAAGCGATGGCGCGATGTGCAAGTCGCTGATAGCCTTTCCGAAATTGAGTCGGGGGGATAGTCGTGAGGACAACGCGTTTCGGAATGCTGCTGAGCCTGGTCGCCATGCTGTCCGCCTGTGGCGGCGGGGGCAGCGGGTCGCTTACCACCGGCGGCGGGACGACCGGGGGCGGCACGCCGATCGGCGGGGGCGGGACGCCCACCCCGACCGCAGGGGGCTGCTCGCTGAGCGAGCGCAAGACCTGGGTCGCGAACCAGATGAACGAGTGGTACCTCTTCCCCGAGACGCTCCCGGCCAGCCTGAACGCGGCTTCCTATACGACCGTACAGGATTATCTCGACGCGCTGACCGCGACCGCGCGCGCGCAGGGCCGCGACCGCTATTTCACCTACATCACCTCGATCGCCGAGGAGAACGCCTATTATAATTCCGGATCGAGCGCCGGCTTCGGCTTCCGACTCGCCTATGATCCGTCGTCGCAGCGGATCGCGATCATCGAGGCGTTCGAGAATGCGCCCGCGCTCAACGCGGGCCTCGACCGGGGGACGGAGATCCTCGCGGTCGGCACCTCGGCCTCGACGCTGCAGGACGTGAGCGCGCTGGTGGCGGGCGGCGGCACCGACGCGGTGAGCCAGGCGCTGGGTCCCGACACCGTCGGCACTACCCGCGCGCTGCGCGTCGCCGATGGCGGCGGCACGCGGGTCGTGACGCTGACCAAGACCGACTTCACCCTGACCCCGGTATCGAGCCGCTACGGCGCGAAGATCATCACCGATGGGGGCCAGCGCTATGGCTATATAAACCTGCGCACCTTCATCAACACCGCCGAGACGCCGCTGCGCAACGCCTTTGCCGACTTCCGGGCGCAGGGGATCACCAATGTCATCATCGACGTGCGCTACAATGGCGGCGGCCTGATCTCGATCGCCGAGCTGATGGGCGACCTGATGGGTGCGAACCGCAGCACGTCCGACGTGTTCGACTACATGACCTTCCGCGCCTCCAAATCCTCGGAGAACGAGGTCAATTATTTCGCGCCCCAGCCCCAGTCGATCGCCCCGACGCGAATCGCCTTCATCGGCACCCGATCCAGCGCCTCGGCAAGCGAGCTCGTGATGAACGGCTTCATCCCCTATCTCGGCAGCAATACCGCGCTGGTCGGCACCAACACCTATGGCAAGCCGGTCGGCCAGATCGCGCTCGACCGGACCGCGTGCGACGACCGGCTACGCGTGATCGCCTTCGCCGTCGAGAATCGCGACCATCAGAGCAATTATTATAACGGCATCGCCAGCGTGATGCCGCGCACCTGCCAGGCCGCCGACGATATCAGCCGCCCGCTGGGCGACCCGACCGAGGCATCGACCCGCGCGGCGATCGACTTCCTGGCCGGACGAAGCTGCACCCCGATCGCAACGACCAGCCAGGCAAGGAATGCGCGCAGCGCCGCTGCCAGCACCACCCCGGACGGCCGCGACCTCCTCGCGCCCGCGCGGCCAAGCACCGCCCAGCGAGAGGTTCCGGGGCTGTTCTGAGCCGCGCGCCGGCCGGCGATCGCGGGGCCCCTTGATCGATCCTGACGATTACTGAGGTAACGACATCGCGTTACACATTGGTCGCATCGATCCTTATCTCGGCCTCGCGATGTTATCGAAAGGGCCGACGCAATGTCCCGCGACCTGATGAAGACTTTCACCTATCTGTCGATCCACCTGACGATCGGCTTCAGCGTCGCCTACGCCTTTACCGGGTCGGTCAGCATGGCCGGCGGCATCGCGCTGATCGAACCGTGCATCAACGCGGTCGCCTTCTTCTTCCACGAAAAGGCGTGGAAGCGCGTCGAACGGCAGGCCGAGGTCGACCCGTTCGTGCGCGACGCGGTGGCGCACGGCTGACCTGCATCCATCGCTTGCAGGATCCCGGCAGCGATGCGGACGGGACGCCGCGTGCTGCGGGCTGACCGCAGCACGCGCCGCCCGCGCCGATCACTCCGCCGCCGGCAGGTAGATCTCGCCACCCTTTTCGCGGAACTTCTCGCTCATCTCGGCCATCCCCGCCTCGGCGCTGTCGGCTGCCAGGAAGGTGTCGGCCGACTGATTCTGCCTGGCGGCGAAGTCGCGCACTTCCTGCGTGATCTTCATCGAGCAGAATTTGGGCCCGCACATCGAACAGAAATGCGCGGTCTTGGCGCCCTCGGCCGGCAGCGTCTGGTCGTGATACTGCTCCGCCGTGTCGGGATCGAGCGACAGGTTGAACTGGTCGCGCCAGCGGAACTCGAAACGGGCGCGGCTGAGCGCGTCGTCGCGGACCTTGGCCGCGGGATGCCCCTTGGCCAGGTCGGCCGCGTGCGCCGCCAGCTTGTAGGTCACCACGCCGACTTTCACATCGTCGCGGTCGGGCAGGCCGAGATGCTCCTTGGGCGTCACATAGCAGAGCATCGCCGTGCCGAACCAGCCGATCATCGCCGCGCCGATCGCCGAGGTGATGTGGTCATAGCCCGGCGCGATATCGGTGGTCAGCGGCCCGAGCGTGTAGAAGGGCGCCTCGCCGCACGCCTCCAGCTGCTTGTCCATGTTCGCCTTGATCTTGTGCATCGGCACATGGCCGGGGCCCTCGATCATGACCTGGACGTCGTGCTTCCACGCGACCTGGGTCAGCTCGCCCAGCGTCGCGAGTTCGCTGAACTGCGCCTCGTCATTGGCGTCGGCGATCGAACCGGGACGCAGGCCGTCGCCCAGCGAGAAGGCGATGTCATACGCCTTCATGATCTCGCAGATTTCCTCGAACCGGGTGTAGAGGAAGCTCTCCTGATGATGCGCGAGGCACCATTTCGCCATGATCGACCCACCGCGGCTGACGATGCCGGTGACGCGCTTCGCGGTCATCGGGATATAGGGCAGCCGCACGCCAGCATGGATGGTGAAATAATCGACGCCCTGCTCGGCCTGCTCGATCAGCGTGTCGCGGAAGATATCCCAGGTCAGGTCCTCGGCGATGCCGCCGACCTTCTCCAGCGCCTGGTAGATCGGCACGGTGCCGATCGGTACCGGCGAGTTGCGCAGAATCCATTCGCGCGTGTCGTGGATGTTGCGCCCGGTCGACAGGTCCATGACCGTGTCCGCGCCCCAGCGGATCGACCAGACCATCTTGTCGACTTCGCTGGCCACGTTCGATGCGACCGCCGAATTGCCGATATTGGCGTTGATCTTGACCAGGAAGTTGCGCCCGATCGCCATCGGCTCGCTTTCGGGGTGGTTGATGTTGTTCGGAATGATCGCCCGGCCGCGGGCGATTTCCTCTCGGACGAATTCGGGCGTCACGAAGTCGGGGATCGCCGCGCCGAAATCCTGCCCGTCGCGGATATATTCCGCCAGCCGGGCACGGCCGAGATTCTCGCGCTCGGCGACATATTCCATCTCGGGCGTGATGATGCCGCGCCGGGCATAGTGCATCTGGGTGACATTGGCGCCGGCCCTGGCCCGCAACGGGCGCTTGACGACGTTCGGGAAGGGCTGGACCCCGCCCGAGCGGTCGGGGCCGAGCTGGCCATTGTCCTCGGGGCGAATTTCGCGCGCATCGACTTCCTCGACATCGCCGCGCGCGCGGATCCAGGGATCGCGCAGCTTGGGCAGGCCGGCCATGATGTCGATCCGGGCATTGGGATCGGTATAGGGCCCTGACGTGTCGTAGACGCGCACCGGCGCCTCGCCCGATCCCGGTTCGAGCGAGATCTCGCGCATCGCCACCTTCAGCGGGCCGACATGGATCTTGCGCGATCCGCGGATCGGCCCGGTAGTGACACCGATTTCGGACTTGGCGGGAATGTCGGCCATGCGTCTTCGCTCCATTGTGCACGGAGCGAGATCACGGTTTCCGGGCGGACGCCGCTCCCTCCCTCCGCCGGTGTCAACCGGATCAGGTTCAGCGGGTCGGAGGCTCCAGCCTCCCTCTCAGCCGCGGTTCAGCGGCCCCCCGGGGATGACTCCTGATAGACGCGAAGCGGCGTCAGGGAAAGCGATTCAGTCGAACACCTCCGCCAGCGCATCCTCGTCGCCCCGCTCCGGATAGCGATAGGTATTCGCGACGCGTTCCGATTTGAGCAGATAGGCGGTCCAGATCGTGGCGTAGATCAGCGGTCGGACGAGCGAGAAGCCCATGGCGCCATAGAGCTGACCGAGTGGAAGCCCCAGCAGCCCAGCAACGATCAGAGGCTCGACAATCAACGTGACCGACGCGACCAGCCAGATGACGGCGATGCCGATCAGGACCGTGGTCCAGTTGCGGACGGCCAGGAACCGGTACACCGCGAACCACATGGCAAGACAGGCAATGGCGGCGATCGTCCATTCAGCGCGCAACACGGTCCCCCAGGCGTCGCCGAACGCGCTGGCCGTCTGCCCGTTGGTCATCAACATCAGCACCGAGATAACGGTCACCGCCGGACTGAACGCGCCGAGTGTCACCAGGAAGAAGGCGAGCCACCCGCCGACACCCCGCAATTCGCCGTCACTATAGGCCATCAGACTGCCCCCCACCCCATGAACCGGGGCCGGGCGCAGCCTAATCGAGTTCACACGGCACGCAAGCCGGCGATCAGAAGGTCCAGACGAGGCCGCCCATCGCGGTCCACTGGTCCTTCGAGCCGGCGAGGCTAGTCAGCGGGGAGCGCGCCGCATCCTCGAGCATGCGGCGGTACGACACCAGCCCCATCAGTCCCAGACCGCCGGTCAGGTCGCCGGTGAGCGAGACCACGCCGACGCCCGACAGCGTCCAGTCCTTCCAGCCTTTCTTCGCGTCGAACTGGGGCAGGCCGCTGGCCGCTGCCTCGGCCGGGCTGTTCACGCCGAAATAGGTGCGGGCATAGCCATCGCCGACATAATTGGCCGACAGGTTCAGCCCGACGAACGCCTTGGTGCTGAGCGGCGTGCCATAGTCGATCGAGGGGGTGATGACCTCGCTGCGGTGGATGCCGGCAATGTCATGGGTATAGGCGACCGAGACGGTCAGCTTGTCATAGTCGCTGGTGAAGACGCCCTGCTTGCCGATGCCGACATAGCCGCCGACCTCGACCGCCAGCTTGCGGATCGGCAGCGCCTGGACCCGCGGATCCTTGATCGTGCTGCGGCGGCTGCGGTTGAAATTGACGCTGACGATCGGACCTGCCTGGAAATCCCAGCCCGGGCCACCGTCGGTCGGGATCAGGTCGGCATAGGCGCGGTTGCCGCGCAGGCCGAAATTGATGCCCGAAACGCGCCCCTGGATGCCGGGGACCGCCGCGAAGACCAGATCGTCCGACCCTTCATAGCTGGGCGTGACGCCGGCGACGACGCCGATGCGCAGCGAATCGCCGTTCAGCTTCTCGGGGTCGATCCCGCCCGGGGCGGACGCCGGAGCCGGAGCGGTATCATCCTGCGCAAGGGCCGGTGCGGCGATCAGCAGGGCGGGCAACAGGAAAGCGGCACGATACGTCACAGGCGGGAGCCTCCCAGGGGAATGTTACCGGCGCGTAACGCCGTTTTCCTCTGTTGGCTCCGCAATTTTACTTACAACAGGTACCGAATCTTCACCTGCTGTTGCACGTTTGTCGCAGCGACGACGTCAAAGCTCGCCGAAGTGAAGCGCGGCGGGCCGAACCCGATGCCGGGATTGCGCGAGAAGCCGAAGCCTTCGCGCGGCATCCCCATGAAGGTGTCGAGCTTGCCGTTGTCATTCTCGTCATGGATGACCGCCAGCGCATAGGTGCCATGCGGGACGCCGTCGAATCGGACATGCGGGCTGGTCGCCGGCACGGTCTTGGCGATCCCCTTGCCCGACTTGCAGTCGGGAAACGCCTTCGCGTCGGTCGTCAGGCAGAAGCGCAGCACCCCCTTGGTCGAGCGCAGATTGGTGACCTCGATGTCCAGCGTGCCGCTAGTCGCCGGCGCCGCGGCCGGCAGCAGCAGCGCGACGGCCAGTGCGGCCGCGCCTTTCAAAACTGCCGATGCCCTTGTCGGTCCCGCAAAGCCGGTCCCAGAAACGGAAATAGAGGCCATAATTGCACTTATACTCGTCATGATGCCGCTGATGGTGGCTGGCCGTGATCAGCCATCCGCCCAATACCCCCCGCCACATGAACCGGGGGAAAAGCTCCCAGCCCATGTGATTCGTGACCCCCATAACCGTCATGGTGGCCAGAACGAAACCGAGGGCTCCCACGTGGATCGGGACCAGGAACACCAGCGCCGGGATCACGACCGCGCCGGTCAGCGCCTCGATCGGATGGAAACTCATCGCCGCCCAGGCGGTCGGCGGGCGACTGGCATGGTGGACCGCATGGGCGATTCGGAACCAGCGCGGCCGGTGCATCCAGCGATGCGTCCAGTAGAACCAAGTGTCGTGCGCGAACAGATAGAGCAGCACCGACAGCGGGAGATACCAGAGCGGCCAGTCGGACAGATCGGTGTAGATCCGGGTCCAGCCGTGATTCTGCCACCCCCAGGCGACGACGCCGGCGGGCACGCCATAGATCGCCGCGCTCGCCAGGCTCCAGCCAATCTCCTTGCGAATCTGCGGCGTCATCCCGGCATAGAGCCCGCGATGCTTCGCGCGCGTCGCCAGATCGAAGGCGCCGCTGACGATCAGGTAGCGCACGCCGACGATCAGCGTCATCGCAAGTGCGGACAGGATGATGGCCAGGGCGATGCTCATCCCCCTGCCCTACAGGCTGCGCTCGCCCGCGTCAGCCGCGATTCACCCCAGCAGCGGATGCGCCTGCCACGCCTTGATCGCATCGACCGGCCAGACCAGCATCAGCACGTTCAGCGTCAGATTGTCGCGGATCAGGATCAGCGTCAGCAGCTCGAACCCGATCGCCAGCGCGACGATGACCCGCGCCGGCAGCCGCATCGCGAGCCAGAAGCCGACCGCCATCCAGCCGATATCGGCCATCGAGTTGACGATGCTGTCGCCCGAATAGCCCAGCGCGATCGTCGCCTCGCGGTAGCGGTTGATGATGATCGGCGAATTTTCGAGAATCTCCCAGCTGCCCTCGATCAGTACCGCGAGCGGCAGCGCCCAGCGCCGCGCCTCTCCCCGCAATGCCAGATGGGCGAGGCCATAGAACAGGAAGCCGTGTATCACATGGCTGAAGCTGTACCAGTCGGCGAGATGCTGGCTGTTCTCGCTCGACTGGACCGTGCCGTGCCACAGCTTGACCGTGCCGCAGGCACAGATGGGCGGGCGGTCCATCGCAACGAGGACGATGAGAACCAGCACCGCGACCGCCAGCGCCGCGAGCAAGGCGGGACGCGGCGTCCGGATCGGTTCTCGGACAGCCGTCATGCTAGAGCCTGCTCACCAGCCCCTGCGGATCGAACTCCATCCCGTCGCCCACCTGATCGATCGTCAGCAGCGGGCCGGGGGGCAGCCGCGACCAGATGGTCTTGTCCTTGTCGCTGTCGATCGAGCCGCGCGAAATCTGCACGCGCCGGGTCAGATAGTTGATGCTCAGCTTCGCCGTCTCGCCGGTATTGCGCTGGATATTGGAGTAATCGAAGCCGATCAGGCGAAGCGCATTGTCCTGCCAGCGGAAGATATAGTCGGTGGCGCCCATGCTCCATCCGCCCGCGCTCATGAAGCGGCCGAGGCGCACGCGGACCGTACCGCGCTCCAGCGTCAGCCCGCCGCCACTCTCGCCGTCCGAATCGAACCAGTCATCGGCACAGCTATTGTCGTAGCGTGGCACCAGCGTGTGGTTCTGCACGACCAGGCGATAGCCGCCGCCGCGCTGCGCGAGGGCGACGGCCAGCAGGCGCGGGTTCGTATCGATCCTGTCCCGACACATCGCCCGGTTCGGCAACAGGTTCGCCGGATCGGTCTGCTTGAGCGCCAGCGCAAGGTCAGGCAGCCCGTCGCCATTCAGATCGCCGGACGCACGCGTCTCCAGCTTCCAGCCCTTGGGAACGAACCCCGCAGCATCGGCCGCAGTGGCGGGCAGGTCGGGATAGGTGACCGGAGGAAGGTCCTGTGATGCCGTGGACAGCAACAGGATCGAAGCGGACAGCAGCATCTGGATCATGCCGCATGTGTGCCGGGCCGCCGCCGGCAGGGCAATGGGGCTCGCTCAGCGACGCGGCGCGAGCAGGTCGATGCAGCTTGCCGCCACTGCCTCCAGTTCCTCGCGCGGGCGACCGCTGCGGGCGCGGATGCTCAGTGCCTGGAGCACGCTGACCGCGACCTGCGCATGCGCCGCCGGGGTTGGGCTGCCCGCCTGTTCGAGCAGGGCAGTCACCATCCGGTCCTCCAGCGCCAGGATGCGCGACAATGCCGCGCGGATCTCGGGATCGGTCACTGCTTCGGCAACCGCGGTGTTCAGCGCGATGCAGCCCGAGGGACCGAACTCGCCCCCGAGATAGAGGTTGATCGAAAAGCCGAACATCCGCTCCAGCATCGCGCGCAGCGGCAGGTTGGCGGCGTGCAGCGCTCCGAAACTCTCGGTCAGCCAGGCATGGGTCCGGTCGAGCGCAGCCAGATACATCGCCCGCTTGTCGCCGAACGCAGCCGCCAGGCTGGGCCGGGCAACCCCCGTCGCCTCGGCGAGCTCGTCGAGCGAGGTGCCGGAGAAACCGCGGCTGCGAAAGCGCGCCGACGCCGTGGTCAGCACTGCGTCCCGATCGAAATTGCGCGGTCGTCCTCTGGGACGCGAACTGTTTTCTTTGCGAGTTTGCATAAAATTCCTTGACCCGAAGATTTTCATGCGGAATCGTAAAGAAATCAAGTCAGCGGTGTCCGCGACCATGAAACTCTATTTCAAGCCCTTTGCCTGCTCGCTCGCCGCGCGGATCGCACTGGAGGAAGCCGGGCTCGATGCCGATTATATCGCAGTGCCCGCGGACGGCCGGCTGCCCGATGGCCGGCACTTCAGCGAGATCAGCCCGATGGGCTATGTCCCGGCGATCGAGACCCCCGCCGGCTTCGTGCTGACCGAGGGGCCGGCGGTGCTGACCTATATCGCCGAGCTCGCGCCCGAAGGTGCCCTGTCCTTCCTCAACTTCTCCGACGCGCATTACCGGATGATCGCCTGGCTCAACTTCATCTCGACCGAGCTGCACAAGGCGGTGTTCGCCCCCTTGCTGGGCAAGAGCGCCGGCCCCGAGGAGCGCGCCGCCGCGATCGCCCATGCGCCCAGGCCGCTCCAGCGGCTCGAACGCCACCTCGCCGGCCAGGCTTATCTCGAGCAGCGCTTCACCGTCGCCGACGCCTATCTGCTGGCCGTGCTCAACTGGGTCGAGACGGCGGGCCTGACGCTCGCCTCCTACCCGGCGCTGGACCGCTACCGCGCAGCGCTGCGCACCCGCCCGTCGGTGGAACGCGCGATGCGCGACGAATGGCCGCTGCTCGAGGCGGCATGATGCAATCCTTGTGGAGTTGGGCAGCATCTCGCCCCGCTCCCACCTTCCTGCCCCTCCGGCCCGGCCTCGACTGCCGGTACCGGAGGGGGCATTTGTCAGCGCCCGGCCATTGGGCTAGGCGCCGGGCATGCCCGCCATTCATTCCTGTGACGTTGCGATTGTCGGCGGCGGCCTTTCGGGCACGCTCATCGCGCTGGCGCTGGCGCGCAAGCGGCCCGACCTGCGGCTCAAGCTGATCGAGCGCGGACCGGCCCTTGGCGGCAATCATCTCTGGTCCTTCTTCGCCAGCGACATCGCGCCGGCCGATCGCTGGCTGACCGCGCCGCTCGTCTGCCACGGGTGGAAGGGCTATGACATCGCCTTTCCGGCGCACCGGCGCACGCTCGACTCCGCCTATTATTCGATCGAGAGCGAGCGGCTGGACCGCTATGCGACCGAGACGCTTGCCCCGGGCACGGTGCTGACCCGCCGCCAGGTTGCCGATCTGAGCAACACCACCGTCATCCTTGCCGATGGCGACCAGGTCGAGGCCCAGGGGGTGATCGATTGCCGGGGCGCGGGCGATCTCTCGGCGCTCGACACGGGGTGGCAGAAATTCCTCGGCCGCGAACTCGCGCTGGCCGACCCGCATGACCTGCCCCGCCCGATCGTGATGGACGCGACCGTGGAGCAGATCGACGGCTATCGCTTCATGTACGCCCTCCCCTTCGCGGCGACGACAATGTTCCTCGAAGACACCTATTACAGCGACGGCCCCGAACCCGACGCGGCCGGCATGCGCGAGCGGATCGACGCCTATGCCGCGGCGCATGGCTGGCCGGTCGAGTGCGTGGTTCGCGAGGAGATCGGATCGCTGCCAGTGGTGATGGGCGGCGATTTCCAGGCTTATTGGGCGCGCAGCGGCAACGATATCGCCAAGGCGGGCGTTCGCGGCGGGATGTTCCACCCGCTGACCAGCTATTCCCTGCCCGACGCGGTGCGCACCGCGGCGCTGGTGGCCAAGGCCAGCGACCTGTCGGGCGCGGGGCTGCACGACCTGCTGTATCGCCACGCGCGCCAGTGCTGGCGCGACCGCGGCTTCTACCGGATGCTGACCGCGATGCTGTTTCGCGCCGCCGAGCCCGCAGAACGCTATCGCGTGCTCGAACGCTTCTATACGCTCGATCCCGGACTGATCGCGCGATTCTATGCCGGCCAGTCCACCCTGTTCGATCGGCTGCGCGTCCTGTCCGGCAAACCGCCGGTTCCGATCGGGCGGGCGATTTCGGCGATTCGGAGTATGAGAAGGTGAAACGGGCAATCGTCGTGGGTGCCGGATTCGGGGGGTTGGCGCTGGCCATCCGCCTGCAGTCCGCAGGGATCGAGACCGTCGTGATCGAGGGTCGGGACAAGCCGGGCGGGCGCGGCTATTTCTGGGAACGCGACGGCTTCACCTTCGATGCCGGGCCGACGGTGATTACCGCGCCCGACACGCTGCGCGAGCTGTGGCGCCTGTCGGGCCGCGACATCGGCGAGGATGTGAAGCTCGTCCCCGTCACGCCCTTCTACCGCCTGTCCTGGCCCGACGGGACGCAGTTCGACTATTCGAACGACGACGTCCAGCTGCGAGCCGAGCTTGCCCGGCTGTCGCCCGAGGATGTCGAGGGCTATCGCCGCTTCCTGGCCTATTCGGCCGGAGTCTATGAGGACGGCTATGTGAAGCTGGGCCAGGTCGCGTTCCTCGACTTCAAGTCGATGATCAAGGCGGCGCCCTCGCTGATGCGGCACCAGGCGTGGCGGTCGGTCTATTCGGTCGTCTCCAGCTATGTGAAGAACGAGAAGCTGCGCGAGGCGCTGAGCTTCCACACGCTGCTGATCGGCGGCAATCCGATGAAGTCGAGCTCGATCTATGCGCTGATCCACAAGCTGGAGCGCGACGGCGGCGTGTGGTGGGCGATGGGCGGCACCAACCGGCTGATCGCCGGCATGGTCGCGCTGTTCGAGCGGCTGGGCGGCACGATCCGCCTGGGCGATCCGGTCGAGGCGATCGATACGCTGGGCGAGCGCGTCACCGGCGTGCGTACCCGCAGCGGCGAGCAGTTCGAGGCCGATGCGGTCGCGACCAATGCCGATGTCGTCCACAGCTATCGCGAGCTGCTGAAGGGATCGCGCAGCGCCCAGCGGACCGCGTCGCGCATGGAGGCGAAGCGCTTCTCGCCGTCGCTGTTCGTCGTGCATTTCGGAGTGCGCGGGACCTTCCCCGATATTCCGCACCATTCGATCCTGTTCGGCCCGCGCTACAAGGGGCTGCTCGAGGACATTTATGACCACGGTGTGGTGAGCGAGGATTTCTCGATCTATCTCCACCATCCGACGGCAAGCGATCCGGCAATGGCGCCTGAGGGGCATTCGACCTTCTATGCGCTGGTACCCGTGCCGCATCTCGGCAAGTTTCCGGCGGACTGGGCCGAGGTCGGACCAGTGCTGGCACAGCGCGTCCTGGCCGAGGTGGCCAAGCGGCTGATCCCCGACCTGCAGGAGCGGATCGTCACCAAATTCCATTTCGCGCCGACCGATTTCGTGAGCGAGCTCAACGCGCATCTCGGCTCCGCCTTCAGCCTCGAGCCGATCCTGACGCAGAGCGCCTATTTCCGGACCCACAATCGCGACGACGCGATCTCGAACCTGTATTTCGTCGGCGCGGGCACCCATCCCGGCGCCGGCATCCCCGGGGTCGTCGGGAGCGCCAAGGCGACCGCGGACCTGATGCTTGGAGACCTGAAGTGAAGCGTATCGCCGTCTATTGCGGATCGGCCACCCCCGCGGACCCCGTCTATATCGAGGCGGCGCGCATGGTCGGCCACGGTCTGGCGAAACGCGGGATCGGCGTCGTCTATGGCGGCGGGCGGCTGGGCCTGATGGGCGCGGTCGCCGACAGCGCGCTGGCGGCGGGCGGCGAGGTGATCGGCGTGATCCCGACCGCGCTGGTCAATGCCGAGGTCGCGCATCACGACCTGACCGCGCTGGAAGTCGTAGAGACGATGCACGAGCGCAAGGCGCGTTTCACCGAACTGGCCGACGGGTTCATCAACCTGCCCGGCGGCACCGGCACGATGGACGAATTGTGGGAAGCGCTCAGCTGGGCACAGCTGGGCTATCACAGCGATCCGATCGGGCTGCTCAACATCGCCGGCTATTATGACAAGCTGGTCGAGTTCTGGGATCATATGGGCCAGGTCGGTTTCGTCCGGCCACAGCATCAGAAGCTGCTGCTGGTCGACGACACGCTCGACGGACTGCTCGAGCTGATGGCGAATGCCGGTCCGACGGTTCCGATCATCCATATGAAGCGCGACGATCTGTGAGCCAGACCTTCCCCTCACGTGCCGCGATCGTTGCGACCGCGGGGGAATCGATCGCGCGCGGATCGCGCAGCTTCGCCGCCGCCAGCCGGCTGTTCGACCGGCGCACGCGTGAGCGCGCCTGGCTGCTCTATGCCTGGTGCCGCGCCTGCGACGATCTGGCCGACGGACAGGATCACGGCCATGACATGATCCGCGTCGAGGATCCCGAAGCGCGGCTGGCGACGATCCGTAATCGGACCCGCGCGGCGCTGGACGGCGAATGGGTCGGCGATCCCGCCTTCGATGCGCTGCGCATCGTCGTGGAGGAAACCGGCATGCCGCATCGTCTCGTTTGGGACGTGATCGACGGCTTCGCGCTCGATGCGGCCGACTGGCGCCCGCGCAGCGAGGAGGACCTCCACCGCTATTGCTATCATGTGGCCGGCGCGGTCGGATGCATGATGGCGGTGGTGATGGGGGTCAGCCCCGACGACGAAGAGACGCTCGACCGGGCCTGCGACCTGGGCCTCGCCTTCCAGCTGGCCAATATCGCACGCGACATCGCCGAGGATGCGCGGGCCGAGCGCTGCTACCTGCCGATCGAATGGCTGGTCGAGGTCGATATCCCGCCCGGCGAACAGCTCAAGCCGCCCTTCCGGCAACGGCTGACGATGCTCGCACGGCGCCTGACGAGCCAGGCGGAGGCCTATGAGGCAAGTGCGCGGTCAGGCACGCCGGCGCTCAGTTTCCGCTCCGCCTGGGCGGTGCTTGCGGCGGCACGGATCTATGGCGGTATCGCCCGCAAGGTGGCCAAGGCGGGCGATCATGCCTGGGATCACCGCGTCTCGACATCGGCGATGGAGAAGCTGGCTGCGATCGGCCGGTCCTTCTACGAGGCACGGCGCCGAGCGGCACTCTATCCTCCCACGCCGCGCGACGGGCTGTGGACCCGCCCGCGCTAGGCCGGATCGGTCAGCCGCCGGACTGCGGGGTGGTGCGATTCCGCTCGGCGACACGGCCGCCCTGCGCCTGGCAGGATGCACCAACCATCGGGAAGTCCAGGTCGGTCTGGCGGGGCAGGACGCTGTCGATCGCCGCCTGGCATTTCGCGGCATTTTCGTAGCGCACCGGCTCGATCCGGGCCTGGCGGCAGGCCATGCCGTCGTCGCTGCATCCCAGGATCGCCATCACGAAATAGACAGGCTCCATCGCCTCGCTCCTTCAGGATAAGAAACGTGCCTGGCGGCCTGCCGTTCCGCCCAACCGTTGCATTGCCGCGCCAGGCGTCCCAAATGCCGCTTGATGCCTCCGCAAAATTATGAACCGGGCCCGGAACGACCGCTCTGGGGCACGCTGAAACGCTTCCTGCCCTATCTGTGGCCGCGCGACGCTGCGGCGCTGCGGCTGCGCATCGTCATTGCCCTGACGCTGGTCGTCCTGTCGAAGGTCGTCCAGGTCTATGGCGCGCCGTTCGCACTGCAGGGCGCGATCGACCGGATGGCCGCCGGATCGCGCGACGCGCTGTGGCTCGTGGTCGCGCTCGTCGCCGGCTATGCGCTGGCGCGATTCGCCACCACCTTGTTCGACAATCTGCGCAACGCGGTATTCGAACGCGTCGGACAGGATGCGACCCGGCGGCTTGCCGCCGACGTGTTCCGCCACCTCCACCGCCTGTCGCTGCGCTTCCATCTGGAGCGGCGCACCGGTGCAGTGACCAAGGTGATCGAGCGCGGGACGAAGAGCATCGACACGATGCTGTATTTCCTGCTGTTCAACATCGCGCCGACGATCCTCGAACTCGGCATGGTGCTGGGCATCTTCTGGACGCGCTTTTCCGGCTGGCTGGTGATCGGCACTGTCGCGATGGTGGTGGTCTATATCGCCTTCACCCGCTGGGTCACCGACTGGCGCGCCAAGCTGCGCGCACAGATGAACGACCTCGATACCGGCGCGGTCGCGCACGCGGTCGATTCGCTTCTGAATTTCGAGACGGTGAAATATTTCAACGCCGAGGTCCGCGAGGCGAAGCGCTACGAAGATGCCGTCACCGCCTATGCCAAGGCAGCGACGGTCAGCGAGAATTCGCTCGCCTGGCTCAATATCGGCCAGGCGTTGATCACCGGCACGATGCTTGCCGCCGGCATGGGGCTGATCGTCTTTGGCTGGTCGACCGGCCAGTTCAGCCCGGGTGACGTCGTGCTGGTCTCCACCCTGCTGACCCAGTTGTTCCGGCCGCTCGACCTGCTCGGCATGGTCTATCGCACGATCCGCCAGGGCGTGATCGACATGGGCAGCATGTTCGACCTGATCGACACCGATGCCGAGGTGAAGGACGCGCCCGACGCCCGGCCGCTCAGCGTCACCAGCGGTCATGTCAGGTTCGAGAATGTCCGCTTCGGCTATGACCCCGATCGCGAGATCCTGAAGGGCATCGACCTCGACATCCCGGCGGGCAGTACCGTCGCGGTGGTCGGGCCCTCGGGCGCCGGCAAGTCGACGCTCGCGCGGATCCTGTACCGTTTCTACGACCTGACCGGCGGGCGCGTCACGATCGACGGTCAGGACATCGCCCAGGTCAAGCAGGACAGCCTGCGCGCCGCGATCGGCATCGTTCCGCAGGACACGGTGCTGTTCAACGACACGATCGGCTACAACATCGCCTATGGCCGCGAAGGCGCGACGCCGGAGCAAGTTGCCGCCGCCGCGCGCGGCGCCGCGATCGCCGGCTTCATCCAGGCGCTGCCCGAGGGGTTCGACACGCGCGTCGGCGAACGCGGGCTGAAATTGTCGGGCGGCGAGAAGCAGCGGGTCGCGATCGCCCGGACCCTGGTCAAGGATCCGCCGATCCTGATCCTGGACGAAGCGACCAGCGCGCTCGACAGCCGGACCGAGGCCGATATCCAGGCCACGCTGGAGGCGATCGAGCGCGGCCGCACCACGATCGTCATCGCCCACCGCCTGTCGACCGTGGTCCATGCCGACCGGATCATCGTGCTGGAAAGCGGGCGCGTCGCCGAACAGGGCACGCATGCCGAACTGCTGCGCCGCGACGGCCTCTATGCCGAGATGTGGGCGCGCCAGGCGCAGGAGCAGGCGGATGGCGACGAGAGCGCCGACCCGGTCGAAATGCCCGCCTGAACCGTCAGGGGCGCCCGCTCAATCGCGATCGGGCGCACCGAGCGGGAAATAATGGCGGTACTTTCGCCCCTCTTCCATCGCCCGCGCAAAGGACGGGCGTTGCAGCAATCGCGCGCGATAGGCGCGCAGCCAAGGATAGGCGTCACCGATCGGATTGACCCAGTCGGCATAGAAAAGCGACGGTGCCGCCGCGCAATCGGCGAGCGAGAAACCGTCGCCAGCTGCCCATTCGCGTCCCGCGAGCCGGCGCTCCAGCCAGCCATAGGCAATGTCGAGCGAGGCGATCGCCTTCTGCCTGATCTCGTCGAGCCGGTCCGGTTCCGGTCGCAGCGCTTCGCTGACCGGCAGCGTCGTCACGTTCATGACATAGGAATCGAAGAAGCGGTCGAGCAGCCTTACTTCCAGCGCGGCCACGGGATCGTCCGGCAGGAAGCGCACCGCGCCGCGATGCTGCTGGTCGAGATGCTCGATGATGATGCTGGTCTCGACGACCGTCCGGCCGCCGTCGACGAGCACCGGGAATTTCCCGATCGGCCACAAAGCCGCCAGTTCCTCGCCCGCACCCGGCTCCTCCATGTGGCGATAGGCGAAGGGCGTGTCATTCTCCCACAGCGCCATCAGCACCTTCTGGCAATAGGAGGAAAAGGGATGGGCATAGAGGGTCAGGGACATGATCGCTCTCCGTGGTTGCCGCCACGCTTGCAGGCCGCGGCGTTCGAGTCCACCCTGTGCCGAAGCGCCGTCAGCGCGCGGACAAGGGAGAGGCGAATGGCCGCACTGATCTGGATCCTGGGGATCGTCGTGCTGATCCTGGCCGGACTCGCCTGGTGGGCCGGTCATGTAGCGCGCGGGGTCGAGAAGCTCATTCCCGCCGACGGCACGACCGTCGACCTCGGCAATGCGAGAATCCACTATACCGATCAGGGATCGGGCCCGCCGATCGTCATGATCCACGGTCTGCTGGGCCAGCTGCGCAATTTCGCCGATCTCGCGGAGCGGATGGCGGTCGATCACCGCGTCATCGTGATCGACCGGCCCGGCTGGGGCCATTCGACCATGATCAGTCCCCGGCCCGACATCGAAGCGCAGGGCGAGATCGTCGCTGCCTTCATCCGCAAGCTGGGCCTGGAGAAGCCGGTTCTGGTCGGCCATTCGATGGGCGGCGCGGTATCGCTCGCGGTCGGCATCGCCCATCCCGAACTGATCCGCGGGCTCGCGCTGATCGCGCCCTATACGCACCCGGCCGAGCGACCGCCCGAGGTGTTCAAGCCGATGCATGTTCCCTCCCCGCTGCGCACGCCGCTTGCCTGGACGATCGCGACGCCGATCGGGATGCGCACCGGCGCCGCCCGAACCGCGCGGGTCTTCGCCCCCGATCCGGTCCCTGCCGACTTCGGAACGCGCGGCGGCGCTGCGCTGTCGCTGCGCCCGCGCAGCTTCCAGTCGGGGTCGTTCGAGCTGGGCATGGCCGGCGCATCGATGACGCGCCTTTCCCAGCGTTACGGCACGATCGAGGTCCCGGTCGCGATCCTCTATGGCTATGGCGACGAAGTGCTCGACCCCGAGCTCCACGGGTCCGACACAGCGGCAGCGATCCCCGGCGCAACGATCGACCTGGTCGAGGGCGGCCATATGCTTCAGGTCGTCTATCCGGCCGAGACCGAGGCGTGGCTGCGCCGGTCCATCGCACGCTTCAACGGCAGCTGAGCGTCACCGTCTTCGCCCGCTTGTCGAATATGATCGACGAGCAGCGGTCGAGCGCGTCGCGGCCGATCTCCAGCCGCAGCTCGCGCTTCTTCATCTTCTTCGTGCCGGTCACGACGATCTCGTCGGGGTCCGGCTCGGGCTGATCGCCCTCCGGAATACCCGCGGCGTTGCCGAAATCGGCGGTGCGGACCATCAGCCCCTCCAGCATGATCGCACCGACGGTCAGCGGATCGGCGAGCTTCATGTGGCGCACCGGTCGAACCACCTCCAGCCGGATCGGCATCGACTCCGCCGGCCGATCGAACGCGCCACGATGTGCGCCTGCGATCAACGCACCGGCACTTGCGGTCGCGACGCTATACTCGCGCTCCGGCGTGAAGCGCACGACCAGCGGCTGCCCGCCGACATCGACCCGCACACCCATGCCGCTCCAGCCGAAATCGGCCAGCGGCAGGCTGACCTGGCGCTCGTCCGGCTGCGCGGCGCGAAGCTGGAACCGGACGATCGCGGCGGGCATGCCGCCGGGGCCGATCGTTCCGTCCGCGCCCTCGACCCAGCGTGCATCGAACCAGCTTGCCCGGCGGTCGAACGGCCCACTTCCGGCCAGGTCGAACGACAGGACCGAGGATTTGCCGGTCAGCCTGACCGGTCCGATCGAGACACGGGGCGACAGCAGCCCGCCATTCACGCCGGCCCGTGCCGCCAGATCGGGGTTGATTACCGGCATCGACGGCGCACCCGGATCGATCCGGATCCGCGCAGGCACGCCGCGTACGACCGCGTCATAGGTGCGATCCCCCTCGACGGTCAGCGGCGCCGCGTCGGCAGCAACCAGCGGCACCAGGGCGAGCGCAGCGAGCGAGCGGATCATTGCGCCAGCGTGACGAGCGATCCCGGCAGGATCGCGGCGAAACTCAGGCGACGTCGGACGGCTGGGTGGTCCATCCCAGTCGCGGGATGGTGATCGATCGCTTGCCCGACAGGTCGGTGCGCAGCACGAACAGCTCGCGGCTTTCGATATAGGCGATCAGCCGGCGGACGCGACCGAGCGAACTGGTGCCATAGCTGGCCGCCAGTTCGGTATCGCTGGGACAGGGTTCGCCGTCGCGCGCCGCACGCGCGACCAGCAGGAACGGCCCGAGCATGTCGTCCGGCAGCGCCCGCGCCGCTTCCAGCGCCTCGGCCCACTCGCCCTCGGGCTCGCCATGAATGCCGGCGCGCGCCGCCGACAGCCGCCGCACGAACTGGGACAGGTTCAGCGGCGGGCGCGTCAGCCCGACCATCCGGCAGCGAACGAGGAAATCCTGATAGAGGACCGACGACGAGCGCAGCGTCGACTCGCTGTCCTCGACGATATCGCGCAGCACATCGGCAATTGCCGTCGCCACTTCTTCGGGATCGCGCTCCGGCTCGGGCTCGGCGCGCGACGGCACCGACGCCGCAAGCGCCTCGAGCAGGGTGTCCGACGCGAGCCTGGGCGCGACCGGCTCGGCCGGCGGCGGTGGCGGGCTCCAGCTCGGCTCTGCCGGGGCGAGGAGCAGGTCCTTCAATTCCTCGCTCGGCGCTTGCGGAAGCGGCACCAGCTTCGGGCTGGAGCTGCGCGCGCTGGTCTCGACCGCGCCGATCCGGATCGAGACCGGCCGGCGCGACACGGCAGGGCCGAGCGCCAGGAAAACGCCGCGCTGAAGGTCGCGGATCTGTTCGGCTTGGCGGCGCTCCATGCCCAGCAGGTCGGACGCGCGCGCCATGTCGATGTCGAGGAAAGTGCGGCCCATCAGGAAGTTCGACGCTTCCGCCGCGACATTCTTGGCCAGTTTCGCCAGCCGCTGCGTCGCGATCACACCCGCCAGCCCGCGCTTGCGGCCGCGGCACATCAAATTGGTCATCGCCGACAGCGAGGCGCGGCGCACCTCCTCGGCCACTTCGCCGCCGCCGGCGGGAGCGAACAGCTGCGCCTCGTCGACCACCACCAGCGCGGGATACCAGTGATCGCGCGGCGCATCGAACAGCCCGTTGAGGAAGGCGGCGGCGCAGCGCATCTGCCCCTCGGCCTCGAGCCCTTCCAGGCTGAGCACGACCGAGGCACGATGCTCGCGGATCCGCTGGGCGAAGCGGACGACCTCGCGTTCGGAATAGTCGACCGCCTCGATCGCGATATGGCCATAGCGGTCGGCAAGCGTGACGAAGTCGCCCTCGGGATCGATCACCACCTGCTGGACATGGCCGGCGCTCTTTTCGAGCAGGCGGCGCAGCAGGTGCGACTTGCCCGATCCCGAATTGCCCTGGACGAGCAGGCGGGTGGCGAGCAGCTCCTCGAGATCGATCGGCACCGGCGCGCCCGATGCGTCCTGCCCCATGTCCACGCTCACCGTCATCGCGGGAAGCCTTGGGGGAAGGCGGGGCGACAGGGCAAGAGCTTCCGTGCCCCGCTCGTCGATAAACTGGGGATTGTGGTTACGCGACCAGGTCGCGATATTCGGGATGCTTCTCGATATAGGCGGCGACGAACGGGCAGCGCGGCACGACCTTCAGCCCGCGCGAGCGGACGTCGTCAAGCGCATGGCGGATCAGGCGCGAGGCGATCCCGCGTCCGCCCAGCTCCTCGGGCACGATCGTGTGGGTGAAGGTGACGACATCGTCGGCCACCGTATAGGCGGCATAGGCAGTGATGCCGTCGACCACCGTCTCGTAGCGACTCGCGGCCGCATTGTTCGTGATTTCGCTGTCCATCGGGGGTTGGCTAACATGGCCAACCGCGCCTAGGCCAGCATCGTGACCCGCGATCCCCTCGACATTCTCCATGAAACCTTCGGCTTCCGCAGTTTTCGCGGAGTGCAGGACCAGGTGGTCGGCCGCGTGCTGGACGGGCGCAACACGCTGGCGGTGATGCCGACCGGCGCGGGCAAGTCGCTCTGTTACCAGCTGCCCTCGCTCGCGCTGGACGGCACCTGTCTGGTCGTGTCGCCGCTGATCGCGCTGATGCACGACCAGCTGCGCGCCGCCGAGGCGGTGGGCATCCGCGCCGCCACGCTGACCAGCGTCGATGAGAATCGCGACGAAACGATCGCCCGGTTCCGCGCGGGCGAACTCGACCTGCTCTATGTCGCGCCCGAACGCGCCTCGAACGAGAGCTTCCGCAACCTGCTGCGGCAGTCGAAGCTGGCCCTGTTCGCGATCGACGAGGCGCATTGCGTGTCCGAATGGGGCCATGATTTCCGCCCCGACTATCGCCTGCTGCGACCGCTGCTCGACAGTTTCCCCGAGGTGCCCCGGCTCGCGCTGACCGCGACCGCCGACGCGCATACGCAGGCGGACATTCTCGAGCAGCTCGGCATCCCGCGCGACGGACTGATCGTCGCCGGGTTCGACCGGCCGAACATCCGCTACGCCATTACCCCGCGCGAGAACACCAATGCGCAGGTCGCCGAGTTCATCGCCGGGCAGCAGGGACCGGGTATCGTCTATGCCCAGACGCGTGCCGGCGTCGAGAAACTTGCCGAGCGGCTGAGCGGCGCCGGCCGGCCGGTCCTGCCCTATCATGCCGGGCTCGATCCCGAGATCCGGCGCCGCAATCAGGCGGCGTTCGTCGCCAGCGAGGACATGGTGATCGTCGCGACGGTCGCGTTCGGCATGGGGATCGACAAGCCCGATGTCCGCTTCGTCGTTCATGCCGGTCTGCCCAAGTCGATCGAGGGCTATTATCAGGAAACCGGTCGCGCCGGCCGCGACGGCGATCCGGCGGTCGCGCAACTATTCTGGGGCGCCGACGACTTCGCCCGCGCCCGCCAGCGGATCGGCGAGGTCGAAGCCGCGCGCCAGCCCGGCGAGCGTGCCCGGCTGACCGCACTCGGCGCGCTGGTCGAGACCGCTGGGTGCCGCCGCCGCATCCTGCTGAAGCATTTCGGCGAGGACGCGCCCGAGACTTGCGGCAATTGCGACAATTGTCTCAGCCCGCCCAGCGCGATCGACGCGACGGTGACGGCGCAGAAATTCCTGTCGGCGGTCTTCCGCACCGGCATGATGTACGGCACCGGCTATATCGAGGCGATCCTGCTCGGCCAGTCGAGCGAGCGCAGCCTGATGAACGGTCACGAGTCGCTGTCGGTATTCGGCATCGTCGAGGGTGACGAGGTCGCGCTGGTGAAGCCGGTCGCCCGCGCCTTGCTGCTGCGCGACGCGCTGCGCACCAATGCCCATGGCGGGCTGGAATTCGGTCCCGAGGCGCGGCCGATCCTGAAGGGTGAAAAGACGCTGTCGCTGGTCCTGCCGCCCAAGCGCGAGCGGCGGCGGCGCGGCAAGGCGGGCGGTGAGCCCAATCCGGTCGGCGATCCGCTGTTCGAGGCGCTGCGCGCGAAGCGGCGCGAGCTGGCACAGGAGGCGCAGGTGCCGCCCTATGTCATCTTCCACGATTCGGTGCTGCGCGACATGGCGTCCGCCCGGCCGCGGTCGATCGGCGAGCTCGGCCGCATCTCGGGCGTTGGCGCACGCAAGCTCGAGGCCTATGGTTCGGCCTTCCTCGACGTGATCCGGGAGGCTGCCTGACATGCGACGGTTCGGAGCGCTGATCCTTGGTGCCGCCGCCTGTCTCCTGACGGGCGGGGGCGACGTGCCGAAGGCCCCTTCGGGATCGATCGAGGTCAGCATCTCGTCCTGGGGGCATCCGGTGTCGGTCTGGACGATCGACCGGAAGGGCCAGGTCACCTACCGCAGCTCCACGCTGGAGCGCCGGACCGAGGTCCGCACGACCAGCTTCAAGGTCGGCGCGCGCGGCTATGCAAAGATCCGCGCCCTGCTCGCGCCGGCACGGCGACATGCCGGCGAGACGCTGAGCTGCGCCGAGCGGATCACCGACCAGCCCTATGGCAACGTGATCTGGCATGAGCCGCGCGGCCCGGCCGAGCTTCGCTTCGATTTCGGCTGTCGTGACGCCGCAACCCGCCCGATCGTCGAGCGGCTGATCGCGGCAGATGGCCAGATCCGCCAATGGGACGAGCGCAAGTGAAGCGTGCGGTCCTGTTGCTCGCACTTGCCTGCACCGCCTGTGGCGGCGGCGGAAGCGTGGTCGTCGGCAACGAGGCTCCCACCAATGTCGCGGCACCTGCCCTGCCCCTCGCCGCGCCGGCACCAGCGCCTGCGCCCGCCGCCCCGGTCAATGCGACCGAGACCGCAATCGACCCGGGCCTGAACGAGACCGAGCTCCAGACCTATCCCGAGGCGCGCGGCCTGCCGGCCGATGTGCAGCGATACCTGGTCCGTCATGCCGACTGCGAGCATTGGGCGGGTGAGGAACCCTATGATGCCGAGCGCCGCGCCCAGATCGAGACCAATGTCGCGCAAAGCTGCACCGGGCTCGACGCCGCCCGCGCCGAGCTGCTGACCCGCCACCGTTCCGAACCGGCCGCGCACGATGCGCTCAGCCGGCTCGACTCCATCGGCATGTAAAGGAAAAATCCTATGATCCGCACCATCGACGACAGCATCTCGGTCGCGCCCCAGATCCAGCCCGAGGACGTCGCCGATCTGGCCGCTTCAGGCTTCACCGCGATCGTCAACAACCGCCCCGATGGCGAGGAAGCCGGCCAGCCCGAGGGTGCCGAGATCGAGGCGGCGGCCAAGGCCGCGGGGCTCAGCTACGTCGCGATTCCCGTGACCCATGCCGGCTTTTCCGCGCCGCAGGTCGAATCGATGGCGGCAGCACTGGCGAGCGCGTCGGGACCCGTTCTGGCCTATTGCCGTTCGGGCACCCGCTCGTGCAATTTGTGGGCGCTTGCCTCGGCCAGCGTCGGTGGCGACCCCGACACGCTGACCGCCAAGGCGGCGGGCGCGGGCTATGACCTGAGCGGCATCCGCCCGCTGCTTGACACGCTGTCCGCGCGGGGATGAGCCCGCTGGCGATGATCGCCGGCTCGGTCGGGGCGGTGTTCATGCTGGCAGGTGCCGCATGGGCACTCCGGCTGGGCGGGGCGAGCATCGCCGATGCCGATGAAGCGGCGCACAGCGCCGAGGACATCGTCTCCGGCTTCGAGGCCGATCGCGCGGTCGTTGCAGACGATGGCCAGGCGGCGATCGTCCATGGCCGCGACGGCAGCGTCGTGCTGCTAAAGGTGCACGGCGCGCGGATCGCCGGACGCAGGCTTGCCAAGCCGATCCAGACAATCGAGGGCGCCGAAGGTCTGCGCATCGCCACCGGCGAACGCCTGTTCGGCACAGTCCTGCTGCGCGGTATTCGCGACCTCTGAGCGCGGTTGCGAGTTACTTACATCAGTGTCAAGATAAGCGGATGGAGCTGCCCGATCCGGTCACCTTGGCGATCCCCGTCTTCGTGGCGCTGGTGCTGGCCGAGATGCTGGTCGCCTGGGCGCGGGACCGGAGGCGTTACTGTCCACGCGACACGCTGACCTCGCTGGCGCTGGGCACCGGCAGCACCGTCGCGGGGCTGCTCACCGGCTGGATCGTCTATGCGATGGCGGTCTGGCTCTACCAGTTCCGCCTCTTCGACATCGGCTGGGCCTGGTACTGGTTCGCTTTGTGCTTCGTCATCGACGACCTGGCCTATTATGTCTTCCACCGCTCGGCCCACCGCGTCCGCTGGTTCTGGGCCAGCCATGTCATCCATCATTCCAGCCAGCATTATAATCTGGCGACCGCGCTGCGGCAGACCTGGACCGGCTTCATCTCGCTCGGTTTCATCTTCCGCATCCCGCTGTTCCTGATCGGTTTCCCGCGGGAGATGGTGCTCTTCGTCGGCGGACTGAACCTGATCTATCAGTTCTGGATCCACACCGAGGTGATCGGCCGCATGCCGGCTTGGTTCGAGGCAGTGATGAACACGCCGTCGCATCACCGCGTCCATCACGCGACCAATCCGCGCTATCTCGACCGCAACTATGCCGGGGTGTTCATCGTGTGGGACAGGATGTTCGGCACCTTCGTGCCCGAGCGCGACGACGACCGTCCGCGTTATGGTATCGTCAAGGATCTCGGCAGCTTCAACCTGCTCTGGGCCGCCTTCCACGAATGGGTCGGCATGGCGAAGGACGTGTGGCAGGCGCCCGACCTGCGCGCGAGGTGGAACTATATCGCCCGCCCGCCCGGCTGGAGCCACGACAACAGCCGCGACACCAGCGAGACGATCAGGGCACGCTGGGAAGCGCGCCGGCAGCTGAATTATACGACCGTACAACAGTCTGAAATGCGGGACGTCCCGGGAATCGCGCAAGCCAAATAGCCTTGCGACCCGGCGGACCCGAATAATGGAGGAGGGGATTATGGGGGAGCAGGCGCGCGCGGCGGACGAGGCCGATATCGTCGTGATCGGATGCGGGTCGGGCGGCAGCGCTGCGGCGGGTCGGCTGAGCGAGGACAGCAAATACCAGGTGACGGTGCTGGAGGCAGGCGGGCGCAACACCGGCCTGAAGACGATCATGCCCGGCATGATGCCGTTCCAGGCGGAGCGGACCAATTGGCGGTTCGAGACGGTGCCGCAGCCCGGGCTCAACGGTCGGCGCGGGTACCAGCCGCGCGGGCGCGGCATGGGCGGGTCGAGCGCGATCAACGCCATGCTCTACCTGCGTGGCCATGCCCAGGACTATGACGAGTGGCGCGACCTGGGCTGTACCGGCTGGGGCTGGGACGAGGTCCTGCCCGTATTCAAGCGGTGCGAACATAATGTCCGCGGCGCCGATGCCTATCACGGTGACAGCGGGCCGCTCTGGGTCAGCGACCAGGACTGGGCCAATCCCGGATCGCATGCCTTTCTCGAGGCGGCGGCGGCGCTGCAGATGCCGATCAATCCCGACTTCAACGGCGCGAAGCAGGACGGGATCGGCCTCTATCAGGTGACCCAGCGCAAGGGCGAGCGCTGGAGTGCCGCGCGCGCCTATCTGGGCGACGGGCGTCCGCATCCCAATCTGCGGATCATCACCGATGCCCTGGTCGAGCGGGTGGTGTTCGAGGAAGGGCGGGCGTCCGGCGTCGCCTATCAGGTCGGCGGCGAAACCCGGATCATCCGTGCCCGCCGCGCGGTGGTGATGGCCGGCGGCGCGTTCCAGACGCCGCAATTGCTGATGCTGTCGGGCATCGGGCCCGGCGCCCATCTGCAGGAGCAGGGCGTGGCAGTGCAGGTCGATGCACCCGGCGTCGGTGCCGACCTGCAGGACCATGTCGACTATGTCGCTGCGTTCGAGACGAAGGGCGTGCCGTTCCTCGGCAGCTCGCTGGGCGGCACCTTCCGCGCGCTGGGCGGGATCGCCCGGTGGCTGGCGACCCGCACCGGTCCGATGACGACCCCCTATGCCGAGGCGGGCGGGTTCGTCACGACCGATCCGGCGCTGGCCCGGCCCGACGTCCAGCTCCACTTCCTGGTCGCGATCGTCGACGACCATGGTCGCAACAAGGTGAAGGGCCATGGCTATAGCTGCCATGCCTGTGTACTGAGGCCGTATAGCCGCGGCACGGTGCGGCTGAACTCGCCGGACCCGCGCGAGGCGCCACAGATCGATCCGAACTTCCTGGCCGACCAGCGCGATGTCGAGACGTTGAAGCGCGGGACGCGCGCAATGTACCGGATCCTGGAGACGCCGCCGATGACCGGCTTCAACGGCCGCGATCGCTATCCGGTCGACCTGACCGACGATGCCGCGCTGGAGCAGCTGATCCGCAATCGGGCGGACACCGTCTATCATCCGGTCGGCACCGCGCGGATGGGGTCGGATTCGAGCGCGGTGTGCGACCTGCGGCTGAAGGTTCGCGGGGTCGACGGCCTGTATATCGCCGATGCCTCGATCATGCCGCGGCTGGTCGGCGGCAACACCAATGCGCCCAGCATCATGATCGGCGAACGCTGCGCCGACTTCGTCCGCCAGGATCTGAGCTGACAAAAAAAGGGCCGGTGACGAGGTCACCGGCCCAGTATGTCCGCAGGAGGAACCCGGGGAGGGCACCGCACCCTTTTTGGAGAGGTGCGGATGCGGTGCCCAAACTTCTCAGGGGTTATAGGCGCGCTCGCCATGCTCACCGAGGTCGAGGCCTTCCAGCTCGACTTCGGGGGTCACGCGGCCACCCGTCACCGCCTTGGCGATCAGGATTGCGATGCTCGTGCCGACGGCCGCCCAGATGATCGTGACGCCGACGGCCTTGAACTGCACCAGCAGCTTCGCGCCCATCACATAGTCGGCGGCGCCGGGGCCACCGAGCGAGGGCGAATAGACGACCGCAGTACCGATCGCGCCGACGATGCCGCCCACGCCGTGAATGCCGAAGGCATCCAGCGAGTCGTCATAGCCGAGCTTCGGCTTCACCACGGTCACGAACAGGAAGCAGACGATCGAGGCGACCGCGCCGAGGATGATCGCGCCGAACGGGCCCGAATTGCCCGCCGCCGGGGTCACCGCGACCAGGCCGGCGATAATGCCCGAGCAGAAGCCCAGTGCCGATGCCTTGTGCCCGGCTGCACGCTCGGCGAGCATCCAGAACAGGGCGGCGGAAGCGGTCGCGACGAAGGTGTTGATCATCGCCAGTGCGGCCGAACCATTGGCCTCGAGCGCCGAACCGGCGTTGAAGCCGAACCAGCCCACCCACAGCAGGCCGGTGCCGACGAAGGTCAGCGTCAGCGAGTGCGGTGCCATGCGCTCGGTCGGATAGCCAATGCGCTTGCCGATGAAGAAGGCTGCGACCAGTGCCGAGACGCCCGCATTGATGTGAACGACGGTGCCGCCGGCGAAATCGAGCGCGCCTTCCTTGAAGAAATAGCCGCTCGCCGCCCAGACCATGTGCGCGATCGGGAAATAGACGATCGTCAGCCAGATCAGCGCGAAGACCATCACCGCCGAGAACTTGATCCGCTCGACCACCGATCCCAGCACCAGCGCGATGGTGATCGCAGCGAAGGTCATCTGGAAGCTGATGAAGACATATTCCGGGATTTCGTTGCCCGGCGTGAAGGTCGCGGCCTGCGACGCGGCGGTCACGCCCTTCAGGAACAGCTTGTCGAAATTGGAGACGACGTTGCTCAGGCCGCTCGAATAGTCGGGGCCGAACGCCATCGTGTAGCCCCACATCACCCAGACGAGCATCGCCAGGCAGGCGACCGCGCCGACCTGGGTCATGACCGACAGCATGTTCTTGGTGCGGGCGAGGCCACCATAGAACAGCGCCAGGCCCGGCAGGATCATCGCGAGGACCAGGACGGTCGAGGTCATCATCCAGGCGACGTCGCCCTTGTTGACGGTGGCGGCGGGTGCCGCCGCAGCGGCATCCTGGGCCCAGGCGGGCAGCGCCGCGAACAGGGCGAGGCCGGTGCCGGCCGCAATCTTCAAAGCGTGCTTCATGTTGCTCCCCCTTCTCACAGCGCGGTTTCGTCGGTCTCGCCGGTGCGGATCCGCACGGCCTGACCGAGGTCGAGCACGAAGATCTTGCCGTCGCCGATCGCACCGGTGCTGGCCGCGGCCTGGATGGCCTCCACCGCGCGGTCGACCAGGTCGGCCCCGCACGCGATCTCCAGCTTGATCTTGGGCACCATGTTGGTGCTGTATTCGGCGCCGCGGTAGATTTCGGTCTGGCCCTTCTGCCGCCCGAACCCCTTGACCTCGGTCACCGTCATGCCGGTGATGCCCACCCCCGTGAGCGCCTCGCGAACCTCGTCCAGCTTGAACGGTTTGATGATGGCGATGATCAGTTTCATGCCGCCCCCTCTTGCGCGTTGTCCCGGGGAGCATCTGAGCAAGGGGCGTGCCAGAGCGCGAAAAGGCGGGATTCCCGCGATTCCTGCGGCAATCCGCTGGGTGGATAGTTGAGAATTTGTGCAGTCGCAAACGACTGCTTAAAAATCAGGCAGGTTTAGACAGCACCGCGCGAGCCGCGTCCAGATCCTCGTCATCGACCATCACCCGGACCGGGATCAGGAACGAAAGGCTGCCCTCGACCACGCTGGAACCGGCATCGAAGGCGAACGCCATGATGCCCTCGTCCTCCAGCCGGCCGACGATGATATGCGCCTCGGGGAAATCGAAACGGCCGAGTTCGACCAGCGCCATCAGCCGGCGGCCACGGTCGGGTTGCGGACCGGCAGGCCATCGATGCTGTGGGTCCGGATCGCATATTTGCCGAACCGCTCGGCGTCGCTGGAGCCGGCATGATAGCGGCTGAGCGTATCGCGCTCCCGCTCCAGCGTCATGTGCGGCACGCCCCAGCCGCACGACGCCTGGACCGAGTCGATTTCGATCTCGAAGATCTGGCGCGTGCCGGGCAGCAGCGTGAAGTGTGCGGCCAGCGCCGCCCAGTCGGCATCCTGGGGGAGGATCGGGCGGCCGCGGCCGTAGAGGCGCAGGATCAGCGCGGGATTGTCGAAGGCGCAGAACATGATCGTGATCCGCCCGTCGGCCACCAGATGGGCATGCGTCTCGTTGCCCGATCCCGCGACGTCGAGCCAGGCGACGCGGCGGTCGCCGAGCACGCGGAAGCTGTCCATGCCCTTGGGGCTGAGGTTGATCCGGGCAGCCTCGGCCGCGGTCGCGACGAAGAAGACCGGCTGGCGCGCGATGAAGTCGCGATGCTGGTCCTCCAGCGCGTCGAAGAATTTGGCCATGGATCCCTCCCCTCGCCTCGCGGACTAGACGATGCGCGGCCGGCCGGGAATCCCCGGCGCGCAGTCGAGCGCCGCGCGGTCCCAATGGCCGAGATCGGCAGCCGCCTCATAGGTGGCCTGGAGGAAGTCGAGCAAAGTCGCCTCGGGATCGGCGGCGGTCCGCACCGCGTCATAGTCCAGCAGGAACTCGCCGAGCGTACCGTCGAAATAGCCCGGTGCCGGGATCGTCTCCTCGGCATAGCCCTTAGGCGCCGGATAGGCATAGGCGTAGAAAGCCGGTCGCGGAAACGCGTCGCTGCCGGGCCAGAAGCCGGCGCTCGCCACCTCATGACTATAGGCCTCGCGCGTTACATCGTCGGGGAGGCCGGGAATACCGCCCGGGTGGCGCGGTGCCTGCCGCCCCGAGAAGCGCGTGACCGCCAGATCGAAGCTGCCCCAGAAGAAATGCACCGGACTCGACTTGCCGAGAAAGCCGGTACGGAACAGCTTGAACACATGGTCGATCCGCGCCAGCGCGGCATGAAACGCCTCGACCGAGGCGCGATCATAGGGCCGGACGGCATGGTCGTCGGGAAAGCGGACCGGATCGGGCATCTCGTTGGGCAGCGTCTTGATCGTCACGCTGACGCCCAGATCGCCCAATGCCTGCATCACCGCGGTGTGGAAGTCGGCGATCGTCCCCTCGCCCAGCGGCAGCGTGCGCGTCTCCCCGCTGATGCACGCGATGCGCAGCTCGTGACGCTGGAAATCAAAGTCGATCTCGAACGCCCCCGCACCCGACGGGATCGGCGAGCTGCCCAGCCCGCGCGGCGTGACATAGAGCGGGACATGCCAGCCATGGTTGAGCCAGGGCGTGAGCGCGATGCGGACCTTGCCGACGATCTGCGTCATCAGCTGGAGATGGATCGCGGTATCGCGCCATGCAGACCAGTCGAGGCGGGGCCAGTCGGTCATGGAAATCTCCCGGACAGGTTCAGCGAAATTGACGCGCAGACGATGTGCGCATATTTCCTGCGCATGAAACATGACTCTGTCTCATCTGGCAAGCGCAAGGCGGTCAACATGTCATTGGACACGGGCGTGGTGGCTGCGGCGCGCGAGGCCGGCTTGAACTTGTCGCAGGTCTGCGAAGCAGCGCTACGGGATGCCAGCCAAGCTGAGCGCGAGCGCCGTTGGCAGGCAGACCATCAAGAGGCGATCGAGGCGAACAACGCGTGGGTAGAGGCGAATGGCCTGCCCCTCGCCAAATATCGCATGTTCTGATGGCGAAATTCGATGTGCATCGATTGCCGGACGGAGCGATCGTTGTGGATTGCCAGAGCGATTTGCTCAGACAGCTTAGTACACGGCTCGTGGTACCGCTCGCGCCCACTGACGCGTCGCCATCGATCAGCTTGAGGCTGACGCCCATCCTTCAGGTTGCAGGGCAAGAGATGCGAATGCTGACCCATCTCGCAGCCGCGGTCCCAGTCACAGCTCTAGGCCGACCTATGACCTCGGTCGCAGATCAAGACTTCACTATATCCAACGCCATCGACATGCTGTTCAGCGGCTGCTGATCAGGCTGCCGTTCCGCCAACCGTCAGTCCATCGATCAGCAAGGTCGGCTGGCCAACGCCGGCCGGGACCGACTGGCCGCCCTTGCCGCACATGCCGATGCCCTCGTCGAGCGCGAAGTCGTTGCCGATGCCGGTCACCTTGTTGAGCACGGTCGGTCCGTCGCCGATCAACGTCGCGCCCTTGATCGGCGCGCCCAGCTTGCCGTTCTCGATCCGGTAGGCCTCGGTGCAGGAGAAAACGAACTTGCCCGACACGATGTCGACCTGGCCGCCGCCGAAGGACTTGGCGAAGATGCCCTTCTTCACCCGGCTCAGCAGCTCGGCGGGATCGTCGTTGCCGCCGGTCATGAAGGTATTGGTCATGCGCGGCATCGGCGCGTGCTGGAAGGATTCGCGGCGGCCGTTTCCGGTCGGCGCGACGCCCATCAGCCGGGCGTTGAGCCGATCCTGGATATAGCCCTTCAGGATGCCGTCCTCGATCAGGATATTTTCCTGGGTCGGCGTGCCCTCATCGTCGATCGAAAGCGATCCGCGGCGCTCGCCCATCGATCCGTCGTCGACCACGGTCACACCGGGTGCGGCGACCCTCTGGCCGATCCGGCCCGAAAAGGCGCTCGTGCCCTTGCGGTTGAAATCGCCTTCCAGGCCGTGGCCGACCGCCTCGTGCAGCAGCACGCCCGGCCAGCCGGGGCCGCACAGCACGGTCATCTCGCCCGCCGGCGCATCCTCGGCGTCGAGGTTCACGACCGCCTGCGCCAGCGCCTCGTCGATCGCGCGGTTCCAGGTCGCCGGCTCGAACAGCCGGTCATAGAGTGCGCGGCCGCCGGTGCCGAAGGTGCCGGTTTCGCGGCGACCGTTCGATTCGACGACGATCGAGACGTTCAGCCGGACCAGCGGCCGGACATCGGTGGCGATGAAGCCGTCGGGGCGGAGGATCTCCACCACGCTCCACTGGCCGGTCAGGCTGACCGACACCTGCACCACGCGCGGATCGCGGGCGCGGGCGGCGGCGTCGATCGTCTGGCACAGATTCACCTTGTCGGCGAAGGGCACCAGGTCGAGCGGGTCGGCATCGGTATAGAGGTGGCGGTTGTTCAGCCGCGGCGGCGGGGCCTTGGCGCCCTTGGCCGGATCGATCAGCGCCATCGTCTCGGCCGCGCGGCGGATCGCCTCGGGCGTGATCTCGTTGGCATGGGCGAAGGCGGTGGTTTCGCCCGACACGGCGCGCAGGCCGAACCCCGACTGGGTATCGTAGCTGGCGGTCTTCAGCCGACCGTCGTCGAAGCCGAATGCCTCGGTCTTGCGATACTGGAGATACAGTTCGCCATCCTCGGCATTGCCGAGTGCCTCGGCGGTCAGCCGGGCGGCGGTTTCTGGGTCGAGCGTGTCGCGGTAGATGAAACCGCGCGGATCGGTCGGAAGGCTCATGCCCTCCGATATAGGCTCACTGCGGGCTGGCGCCAGACGCGATGTCGGGAAGCAGCGACGGATCGACCCCGTCGGCGGGTCCGCCGATCAGGATGAAGCGCCGGTCGCAATAGCCGCAATCGACATAGCCATGCTCGTCGATCTGGAGGAACACGCGCGGGTGGCCGAGTGCCGCGCCGCCCGGAATGTCGGTTGCGCCGTCGCAAGCGACACGGGTGGTGGTGACTCGGGAGACTTCGGGCGGTGCGATCATGTCCTGCGCCTAGCAAAGCCAAATGCGGCTCGCAATCATGTCCCGCCGGTCCTATGCGCGTGACATGACGAATGCGGCGATTAGGATCGAAGGTCTGTGCAAGACCTATCAGGGCGGCAAGCGGGCACTGGACGGCGTCAGCTTCGATGTGCCGCAGGGGTCGGTATTCGGACTGCTGGGTCCCAATGGCGCGGGCAAGTCGACGCTGATCAACATCCTGGCGGGACTGGTCAACAAGACCGACGGCCGCGCGTCGATCTGGGGGTTCGACATCGACGACCATCCCCGCAACGCCAAGGCGAGCATCGGCATCGTCAACCAGGAGATCCTGTTCGATCCATTCTTCAGCCCGCTCGAGACGCTGGAGATCCAGGCCGGGCTGTACGGCGTGCCCAAGGGCAAGCGCCGATCGATGGAGCTGCTGCGCGCGGTCCATCTTGAGGACAAGGCCAATGCCTATGCCCGCACGCTGTCGGGCGGGATGAAGCGCCGGCTGATGGTGGCCAAGGCGATGGTCCATTCGCCGCCGGTGCTGGTGCTGGACGAGCCGACCGCGGGCGTCGACGTCGAATTGCGCCAGCAGCTCTGGGCCTATGTCCGCGAGCTCAACCGCGGCGGGGTGACGGTGGTGCTGACTACCCATTACCTCGAGGAAGCCGAGGAGCTGTGCGACCGGATCGCGATCATCAACCACGGCACGCTGATCGCGAACAAGCCGACGCGCGAGCTGGTCGGCATGGCGCAGGAAAAGGTGGTCGAGGTCACCGTCGACCGCGACATCGCCGCGGCACCCGATGCGGTCTGCTTCCAGAAGATCGAGGTGAAGGCCGACCGCACGCTGGTCATCACCTATCGCAAGGACGAGGCAAATGCCGGCCAGGTGCTGGCGGCGGTCCAGCAGGGCGGGTTCGGCATCGTCGACGTGTCGACGCGCGAGGCCGATCTGGAAGACGTGTTCCTCAATCTGACGCGCGCCGCGAATGGCTGACCCGCATAGCGCCGACATCCTGATCATCGGATCGGGCGCGGCCGGGCTGACGGCGGCGCTGAACCTGGCCAGCCGGTACAGGGTGACCGTCCTCGCCAAGGGAGCGCTGAACGAAGGCGCGACCGCCTGGGCGCAAGGCGGCGTGGCAGCGGTGCTGGAGCCGGGCGACACGTTCGAGAGCCATATCGACGACACGATGATCGCCGGTGCCGGGCTGAACGATCGCGGCGTCGTCGAGTTCGTGGTGGAGAATGCGCCGGCGGCGATCGAGCGGCTGGGCAAGCTGGGCGTGCCGTTCAACCAGGATGGCGACACGCTGCACCTGACGCGCGAGGGCGGGCACAGCCATCGCCGCATCGTCCACGTCGACGATGCGACCGGCTGGGCGGTGCAGGAAGCGCTGCTGAAGGCGGCGCGCGAGAATCCGAACATCACGCTGGTGCCCGACATGGTCGTGATCGACCTGGCGACCAGCCGGCACGAGACGCGCTATTCGGGCGCAGGCAATGTCTGGGGCGTCTATGCCTTCAACCGCGCGACCAACCGGGTCGAATTGTTCACCGCGCGGGCGACGGTGCTGGCGACTGGCGGCGCGGGGCGCACCTATCTGTTCTCGACCGCGCCGCGCGGGGCGACGGGTGACGGCATCGCGATGGCGTGGCGCGCGGGCTGCCGCATCTCCAACATGGAATTCATGCAGTTCCACCCGACCTGCCTGTACAATCTGGAGGTCAAGAATTTCCTGATCACCGAGGCGGTGCGCGGCGAAGGCGGGCATCTCAAGATCCCTGGCACCGGCCACCGCTTCATGCCCGAATTCGATCCGCGCGAGGAGCTGGCGCCGCGCGACATCGTCGCCCGCGCGATCGACCACGAGATCAAGCGCCTGGGCCTGGACTATGTCCATCTCGACATCAGCCACAAGCCGGCCGAGTTCGTGAAGGGGCATTTCCCGAACATCTACGACAAGCTGATCGGGCTGGGCATCGACATGACCCACGATCCGATCCCCGTGGTTCCGGCACAGCATTATACCTGTGGCGGGATCGTCATCGACCGCGACGGGCGGACCGACCTGCCCGGCCTCTATGCCGCGGGCGAATGCACCCAGTCGGGGCTGCACGGCGCGAACCGGCTGGCCAGCAACTCGCTGCTCGAATGCTTCGTCTTCGGCGAGGCCGCAGCGAACCACATCACCGCCAACTGGGACGCGCTGAAGCCCCCGCCCGCAATTCGGCCCTGGGACGAAAGCCGCGTGACCGACTCGGACGAGGAGGTGGTGATCAAGCAGAACTGGACCGAGATCCGCCGGTTCATGTGGAATTATGTCGGCATCGTCCGCTCGACCAAGCGGCTGGAGCGCGCCGCGCACCGGATCAAGATGCTGGGCGAGGAAGTCGCCGACTATTACGGCCATTTCCGGGTGACGCCCGACCTAATCGAGCTGCGCAACCTGCTCGAATCGGCCAATCTGATCGTGCGATCGGCGCTGCACCGCAGGGAAAGCCGCGGGCTGCACTATACGATCGACTATCCCGAGACGCTGCCCGAGGCGGTCGACACGATCCTGGTGCCGTAGGAAAAATCCTACGCGGCCGGGCTCTCGCGGCGGATCTCGTAGACGATCTGGCGCGCTGGACCGGCGCCGTAATCGACGAAGCGGGTCTCGGCGCGGCGGACGCCGCCGATCTTCTCCATCGCGCGTTGCGAGCGCAGATTGCCCTCGCCGACGACGAACACCGCAGTTTCGAACCAGCGATGGATATGCGCAAGCATCAGCCGCTTGGCCTCCGCGTTGTAGCGCCCGCCCCAGTGGCTGCGCGCCAGAAAGGTGTAGCCGAGCTCGATCTCGCCGCGCTCGGGTGCGGGATTATAATAGCGGCTGGCGCCGATCACCACGCCGCTTGCCTTGTCGACAATCGTGAGGGCGCCGCCCGAGGCAAGCGCCTGATCGAAATAGACGCGGAAGACGGGTTCCTGCCACCGGTCATGCGCCGGATGGATCTCCCAGATCAGCGGATCGCTCGCCACCGCGAACAGTGGCGCCCAATCCTCCGGCACGGTCGGTCGGAGGATCAGCAGATCGCCGACTAGGGTCGGCTGAAGGTCCATCAGAAGGCGGCGATGCCGGTGATGGCGCGGCCCAGGATCAGCGCATGGACGTCATGCGTGCCCTCATAGGTGTTGACCGTTTCGAGGTTGATGGCGTGACGGATCACGTGGAATTCGGCCGAGATGCCGTTGCCGCCATGCATGTCGCGCGCGACGCGGGCGATATCGAGCGCCTTGCCGCAATTGTTGCGCTTGATGATGCTGATCGCCTCGGGCGCCAGCGTGCCGTCGTCGAACATGCGGCCCGCGCGTAGCGCTGCCTGAAGGCCCAGTGCGATCTCGGTCTGCATGTTGGCGAGCTTGAGCTGGACGAGCTGGTTCGACGCAAGCGGCCGGCCGAACTGCGCGCGGTCGAGCGTGTACTGGCGCGAGGCCTCCATACAGGCCTCGGCCGCGCCCATCGCGCCCCAGGCAATGCCGTAGCGGGCGCGGTTGAGACAGCCGAACGGGCCCTTGAGCCCCTGGATGTCGGGGAGCAGCGCATCTTCGCCCACTTCGACCCCGTCCATCACGATTTCGCCGGTGACCGAGGCACGCAGGCTCAGCTTGCCCTCGATCTTGGGCGTGCTCAGCCCCTTCATGCCGCGTTCGAGCACGAAGCCCTTGATCCCGCCGCCATGCGCGTCCGACTTGGCCCACACCACCATCACGTCCGCGATCGGCGAGTTGGTGATCCACATCTTGGTGCCGGTCAGGCGATAGCCGCCATCGATCTTCTCGGCGCGCGTGCGCATGCCGCCGGGGTCGGAGCCGGCATCGGGCTCGGTCAGGCCGAAACAGCCGACCCATTCGCCGGTCGCGAGCTTCGGCAGGTATTTCCGCTTCTGCTCCTCGGTGCCATAGGCGTTGATCGGGTGCATCACGAGGCTCGACTGGACCGACATGGCCGAGCGATAGCCCGAATCGACCCGCTCGACCTCACGCGCGACCAGGCCGTAGGCGACATAGCCCAGGCCGGCGCCGCCATAGGTTTCGGGGATGGTCGCGCCGAGCAGGCCGAGGGCGCCCATCTCGCTCATGATCTCGCGGTCGAAGCGCTCCTCGAGATAGGCGCTCGTCACGCGGGGCAGCAATTCGCCCTGTGCGTAGTCGCGCGCGGCGTCGCGCACCATCCGCTCTTCGTCGGTCAGCTGCGCGTCGAGCGCGAACGGATCCTGCCAGTCGAACCGGCCCATCTCTGCCATGGTGTTTCCTGCGTCCTGTCTGTTTTGGTTTTATTATGAAGTCTGGCGGTTGACCGCCGGTGGGGTGTCCATCGCCGCCTGCTCGATCTCGTTCAGCGCCGAACGGGCAGCGATGTAGCGCTTGGCATTGTTCACCCAATTCTCGGCATCGGCCGCGCCGGGCATCCGCGCGACTTCGGCAAGTGCCGCCTCGACATTGCCGGCGGCGAGCAGCCGCTGCGCCTCGCGGAGCCGGGCGGAGGCACGCGGATCGGGCGTATCGACGCGGCGCAGCACCACCAGGTCGCCGATCATCGCGCGGAACCGGGTCCAGGGACCCGCATCGGGCGCGACCAGCAGCCGCGGCGCGATCGTTTCCAGCGCGACGCGAAGGTCCTGAAGCAGCACCGGCTGGGCAGCCGACTGGATCACCGTGCTCACCGCCTCGCCATGCGCCTCGCCGAAGCGACGGCGCAGCTGCGCCTCGAGCGGGCCCAGCGCCTGGCCGCGCTCGATCGCACGGCGCGCGGCGAAGGCGATCAGCAGCCGCTCGGCCTGGCTGGCATAGCTGGAGGCAGTGCGCGCGCTGCCTTCGGTATCGCGCAGCCGCAGGTCAAGCAGGTCGAGTCTGGCGGCCAGCGCCTGTTCGCGCGCGGCGAGCGTGGCGACGTCGGTACCGGGCGGCAGGGCACGCACCGGCGCCGGCTGTTCCTGCACCACCGTAGGGGTCGGCGCGGGCTGCGCCGGCGTGGTCGTACCCGAATGGGTCCACCAGTTGAAGGCGGCCATCCCCGCAACGCCGGCAACGAACGCGATCACCGCGACCAGGAGGGTTCGCACCAGCGGGCTCGGCCCGCGGACCGGCTCCAGCGCAAGTGGCTCGTCGGAATTCATGCCCGCCTTATCCTCGTGCGCATCCGCAGGGTCAATCGGCGAGCGCGATCGCGGCATCGACCAGCGCGGTGCCGGTCACCCCGCCGGGTATCACGACCTGCTGCCAGCCGGTGCCCGCGGCATCCGCGGCGCCGTCGCTGACCGCGACCAGCACGGTATGCGCCTTGTCGCCGACCAGCGTGCGCACCCGCTCCCCCGCACGCGCCGACTGGACGAGCAGGATCGCACCGTCGAGCTGTGCCGCCGCCTCGGGCGCGATCTCGCGCGGCTCGCTGGCATAGACGGTGAGGATATCGGCGACGATGCCGCCGGGCTCGACCGTCCGCTCGCGTCCCGCCAGGTGCAGCGCGCGGCGCACGCCCGCCGCCTCGGCCATGGCGAGCAGCTTCGCCGATCCGGCGTCCCCGGTTCCCGCGACGGTAAAGCCATTGCGCCGCGCCGCCTCGGCAGTGGCGGCGCCGACCGCCCAGACCGGCAGGTCGAGCAGCCGGACGAGCCCGGTCCCGCCGTGGCGAAAGGCGTTGGCGCTGGTGACGATCAGCGCGTCATAGCCGGTCGCATCGGGTGCCGCCCACGCGACCGGCCGCGTCTCGAACAGCGGCAGGCGGATCGTGCGATGGCCCTGCGCCTCGATCGCGATCGCGGTCACCCGGTTGCCCGGTTCGGGGCGCAGCACCGCGATCGGGCGGCTCATGCCGCGAACAGCCGGCGGACGGGCTCGGGCGCGCGATCCAGCAGGTCGAGCGCCACAGCGCGGGGGAGCTCAGGATCGTCGGGTGCGCCGGCCTGCTGGGCATGGACATGATAGGCGCCGTCCTCGGACAGCAGCTCGGCGCTGAGCGTCAGGATCGCACCTTCGAGCGTCGCCAGCGCGCCGACCGGAGAATGACAGTCGGCCTGCAGCGTGGCGAGCAGGCCGCGCTCCGCCCGCAGGCAGGCATGCGTTTGCACATCATCGATCGCGGCCAGCAGCGTCATGACGTCATGATCGTTCGCCCGCGCCTCGATCCCCACGATCCCCTGGGCTGGGGCGGGCAGCAGCAGCTCGATCGGGATGGCGACGCCGATATCGGGACGCTCCAGCCGCTCCAGCCCGGCGGCGGCCAGCAATGTCGCGTCGGCCTCGCCCGCCGCCAGCTTGGTCAGGCGCGTGTCGATATTGCCACGGAACAGCACGATTTCGAGATCGGGGCGCAGGCGCTTCATCTGCGCAGCGCGGCGCGGCGAACTGGTGCCCAGGACCGCGCCCTCGCGCAACGCCTCGATCGACTCGGCGCCGATCAGCCGGTCGCGCACATCGGCACGCGGCAGCACCGCAGCGATGGCGATGCTGTCCGGCCGGACCGTCTCGACATCCTTCATCGAATGGACCGCGCAGTCGATCTCGCAGTCGAGCAGCGCCCGGTCGAGCTCCTTGGTCCACAGCGCCTTGCCGCCGATCTCGGCAAGCGCGCGGTCCTGGACCCGGTCGCCCGTGGTCTTGACGGTGACGATCTCGACATCGTCGATGTCCCAGCCATGGGCGGCGACCAGCGCGTCGCGAACCATGTGCGCCTGAGCGAGTGCGAGCGGGGAACCCCGCGTACCAAGTCGGAAGGAAGGCATGGCGGGTTGTGCTAGCGATGCATCGCCCTAGATGGAAGCGATGGCGTTGATCCTTGGCCTTGAATCGAGCTGCGACGAGACCGCAGCCTCGCTCGTCACCAGCGACCGGCAGATCGTCGCGCACTGCCTTGCGCGGCAGGATGCGGCGCATCGCCCCTATGGCGGGGTGGTGCCGGAGATTGCGGCGCGCGCGCATATCGAGGCGCTGGGGCCGCTGATCGAGCAGGCGCTGGCCGAAGGTGGCGTGCGGCTCGACCAGGTCGACGCGATCGCCGCGACCGCGGGCCCCGGGCTGATCGGCGGGGTGATGGTCGGGCTTGTCACCGGCAAGGCGCTGGCGCTGGCGGCGGGCAAGCCGCTGATCGCGGTCAACCATCTCGAAGGCCATGCGCTGTCGCCGCGGCTGACCGATCCGGATCTTGCCTTCCCCTATCTGCTGCTGCTCGTATCCGGCGGCCATTGCCAGCTGCTGCTGGTCGAGGGTGCGGGCCGCTATCGCCGGCTGGCAACGACGATCGACGATGCCGCGGGCGAAGCGTTCGACAAGACCGCCAAGCTGCTCGGCCTGGGCTTTCCCGGCGGCCCGGCGGTGGAGAAGGCGGCGGAGGCCGGAGATCCCAAGGCCGTTCCCCTGCCCCGCCCGCTGAAAGGATCGGCCGAGCCGCATTTCTCGTTCGCCGGACTGAAGGCAGCGGTTGCGCGGGCGGCACCCCATCATCCCGCGGCCGATGTCGCCGCCTCGTTCCAGCAGGCCGTGGTCGACTGTCTGGTCGATCGCACCACCCGCGCGCTGCGCGGCGTCGAGGCGACCGCGCTGGTCGTCGCCGGCGGCGTTGCCGCAAATCGCGCGGTGCGCGGTGCACTCGAACAGGTCGCGGCACAGCACGGGCTGCGCTTCGTCGCCCCGCCCTTGTGGCTGTGCACCGATAATGCGGCGATGATCGCCTGGGCCGGCGCCGAGCGCTTCGCCGCCGGGTTCAGCGATCCGCTCGACACGCCGGCGCGCGCGCGGTGGCCGCTCGATCCCGATGCGGAAAAGGTTCGCGGGGCAGGAGTGAAGGCATGAGGATCGCGGTGATCGGAGGCGGCGCCTGGGGCACCGCGCTGGCGCAGGTGGCGGCGCGCGGCGATGCGGCCGTGACGCTGTGGGCGCGCGAGCCCGAGGTGGTCGAGAGCATCAACACCGCGCACGAGAACAGCCTGTTCCTGCCGGGCATCGCGCTGTCCCCGAGCATTCGCGCGACCGGCGACCTGGCGGAGCTGCGCGACGCCGATGCGCTGCTGGTCGTCGCCCCGGCGCAGCATGTCCGCTCGGTCCTGTCGCAACTGGGTCCGACCGGCATCCCGCTGGTGCTGTGCGCCAAGGGGATCGAGGCGGGCAGCAAGCTGCTGGTCGGCGAGGTCGCGCATCAGGTGCAACCCGACGCGCCGATCGCGGTGCTGTCCGGACCGACCTTTGCCCATGAAGTCGCCAAGGGGCTGCCGACCGCCGTCACGCTGGCCTGCGAGGATGACGCGTTGCGCGCCCGGCTGGCCGATCGGCTCGCGGGTCCGGCCTTCCGCACCTATGGCTCGGCCGACGTCATCGGTGCCGAGATCGGTGGCGCGGTGAAGAATGTGCTCGCCATTGCCTGCGGCGTGGTCGAGGGCGCCGGGCTGGGGCTCAACGCCCGCGCCGCGCTGATCGCGCGCGGTTTTGCCGAGATGACTCGCTTCGGCCTGGCCCGCGGTTCGCGTGCGGAAACACTGGGCGGCCTGTCCGGGCTCGGCGATCTGGTGCTGACCTGCTCCTCGACCAATTCGCGCAACTTCTCGCTCGGCGTCGGCCTGGGCCAGGGCAAGAGCGCCGCGGAGTTGCTGTCGGACCGCCGCACCGTCGCTGAGGGCGCCTTCACCGCGCCGGTCCTGGCCGAGGCGGCGGCCGACGCCGGGATCGAGATGCCGGTGACCCAGGCGGTCTGCGCGCTGCTCGACGGCACTCCGATCGCTGCGGTGGTCGAGGCGCTGCTGAGCCGCCCCTTGCGCGAAGAAGTGCAGTGACGCGCTGGGCCGCGCTGCTGCGGGGCGTCAACCTCAATGGGCGCAAGCTGCCCTCCGCCGACCTGAAGGCGATCGTCGAGACGCTGGGCTATGGCGATGTCCGCACGCTGCTGGCGTCGGGCAACGTCCTCTTCACCACCGAGGAGGCCGAGGATGCGATCGTCGACCGACTCGAAGCGGCGCTAGCCGCTTATGGACTCAGGACTGACGTGATGCTGCGCGACCGCGCCGGGATCGAGGCGGCAATCGCCGCCAACCCGTTCGTCGAGGAAGCGGCCGACCATCCCAGCCACCTGCTGGTCATCTTCCACCGCGAGCCGGTTCCGCTTTCGGCGCTCGAGCGGATCGTCGATCATCATCAGGGGCCCGAGCGCATGCAGGCGGTCGGTCGCGAGCTCTATATCGACTATCTCGGGTCGGAGACGATGCGCGAATCGAAGCTCGACCAGGCGATGCGCAAGGCGCGCTTTCCGACGGTCGCGACGGGACGCAACTGGAACACCGTCGGCAAGTTGCTCACCCTGCTCTAGAAGTCGATCGCGATCCCTTTTCGCTCCCAGTCGCCGAAACGGGTTGGATCCTGGCCCAGCGGATCCTCGCCGCGATCCTCGGGCAAGGGCTCGGGTTCGGGCACCGGCTGGGTCGGCGTCAGATATTCGGGCGGCTTGAGATGCGGCGGTCGCTGGCCCATGGGCGTTGTCTTCCTGAACGTTGCGCCCCAGATCGGGGTTCGAAGATGCGAGGTCAAGTGAACCGCAAGCCCCAAGCCGATCCCCCCGGCGTTCCCGCACGCCGCGCCGCGCTGCGCGTCCTCGACGGCGTGCTGCGCCGTGGCCTGGCGCTGGAGTCGGTGCTGGAAAGCGCCGCCCAGGGCCTGGCACCCAATGACCGCGGGCTCGTCCACGCGATCGCGGCCGAGACGCTGCGCCGCCTCCCCGATCTCGATGCGATGATCGACAGCGCCACGCGCCAGCGCCTTCCCGACGACGCCAAGGCAAGATTCGCGCTGCGCATCGCGCTGGTCCAGGCGTTCGCGCTCGGCACGCCGCCGCATGCCGCCATCTCGACCGTGCTGCCGCTGGTCGAGGGCGGACCGCGCAAGCTGGTGCACGGGGTGTTCGGCACGTTGAGCCGTGCCAACAAGGGGCTGCCCGACCAACCCACCCTACCCGATCCCGTCGCGATCCGCTGGCACGCCGCCTGGGGCGATCAGGGGATCGAGGATGCGGAGCGGGCGATCGCCTCGCCCCCGCCGCTCGACCTGACGCTGCGCGAGCCGTTCGATCTGGACGACGCGGTCTCGCTGCTGCCCAATCATCTGCGCCTGCCGGCCGGCACCGGCGTGACCGAGCTGCCGGGTTTCGCCGAGGGCAAGTTCTGGGTCCAGGATCTCGCCGCCTCGCTGCCGGCGCGCTTCATCGGCCGCGGCACGGGACGCGCGCTCGACCTGTGCGCGGCACCAGGGGGCAAGACGCTTCAGCTCGCCTCGGCCGGGTGGGATGTCACTGCAGTCGACCTGTCGGAAACCCGTCTGGCGCGACTTCACGAGAATCTCGAGCGCACCGGGCTGACGGCAAAGGTCATCGCCGCCGACCTGCTCGACTGGACGCCCGAAGCGCCCGCCGACGCGGTCCTGCTCGACGCGCCGTGCAGCGCCACCGGCATCTTCCGCCGCCATCCCGACGTGCTCCACCGCGTCCGCCCCTCGCTGATCGCGGAGATGGCCGAGCTTCAGGGCCGGCTGCTCGACCGCGCGGCCGACTGGGTCCGTCCGGGCGGGACACTGGTTTTCGCCACCTGCTCGCTCGAGCCCAGGGAAGGCGAGGCGCATCTCGCACCCTTCCTAGCGGCGCATCCCGAGTTCGCGGTCGATCCGGTCCGCGGCGACGAATTGCCGACCGGCGTTGCCCCGCTGGAAAACGGCACGGTGCGCACGCTGCCGGGCATGATTGCCGACGCGGGTGCGCTGGACGGTTTCTTCATCGCGAGATTCCGCCGTCGCGCGTAGTTGCGTGCGAGTCGGTGCGTGCTAATGACCCGGTCATGTCTGCCGTCCGCATTGCACCGTCGATCCTCTCCGCCGATTTTGCCCGCCTGGGCGAGGAAATCCGGGCGATCGACGAGGCTGGCGCCGACTGGATCCATGTCGATGTGATGGACGGGCATTTCGTGCCCAACATCACGATCGGCCCGGGCGTGGTGAAGGCATTGCGCAAGCACACCGCCAAGCCGTTCGACGTCCATCTGATGATCGCCCCGGTCGATCCCTATCTCCAGGCCTTTGCCGAGGCGGGGGCCGACTGCATCTCGGTCCATCCCGAGTCCGGGCCGCATCTCCACCGCACGCTCCAGACGATCAAGGGGCTGGGCAAGCGCGCCGGCGTCGTCCTGAATCCGGCGACGCCGGTCGATGTGCTCGATCATGTCATGGACCTGATCGACCTGGTGCTGGTGATGAGCGTCAACCCCGGTTTCGGCGGCCAGAAGTTCATCGAGAGCCAGTTGCCGAAGATCAGCGAGCTTAGGCGCCGGATCACCGCATCCGGCCGCGCGATCGACCTCGAGGTCGATGGCGGCGTCGACCGCAGCAACGCCGCACGGGTCATCGCCGCCGGTGCCGATGCGCTGGTCGCCGGCACCGCCACCTTCGAGGGCGGACCGTCACGCTATGCCGACAATATCGCGGCACTGCGCGGCCAGTGAGTGATGATCGTTACGATCCCGCCGCCGACGGGGTCGATCAGGGCAAGCGGCTGGTACGCATTGGCGGCGATCGCGGTCTCTCGCTCGCCGACCGGGTGGCGGAGCGGCTCCAGCGGCTGACCTGGCGCACGCCGCTGCATTCGATGCGCCTGCGCGGTCGCTATCCGCTGAAGCTGATCGCGGTGGCCGACGATCCGTTCATGGGCGATGTCGAGCGCGGCCACGCCCTGCTGGACGGTACGATGCTGTTCCGCGGCGAGGAACGCGCGATCACCGCGCTCGATTTTGCACGGCCCGACTTCTCGCGCGCCTTTTCCGACCATGTCCACAGCTTCGCCTGGCTGCGCGACCTGTCGACCGTCACGACCCGCGCGGGCGGCGCACCGATCGCCGAGATGATCACGGCCAAATGGCTGGCGGTTCACGGCGAGAAGGTTTCCGACCCGGCATGGCGCGCCGACCTGTGGGGCCGCCGCATCCTGTTCTGGATCGCGCATGCGCCGCTGATCCTGTCGAGCCCCGACCTGATCTATCGCTCCAACGTGCTGCACGCGATCGCGCGCGGCGCGCGACATCTCGATCGCACCGCCGACCGGGTGCAGATCGGCACCCCGCGCATCGCGGCGTGGTGCGGCGTGCTGGTTGCCGGCCTGATGATTCCCGGCGGCGACCCGCGCCGCGCGGCAAGCGAGGCGGGTCTGAACCGGGCACTGGCCGCGTCGGTCTTTTCCGATGGCGGCACCGTTGGTCGCTCGCCCGCCGGGCTGCTCGAGTCGATCCAGCTGCTGGCGATGCTGTGCGAATGCTATGATGCCCGCCGGCTGGAGCCGCCCGCCTTTGTCGAGACGACGATGGCGAAGATGGTGACCGCGCTGCTCGGCATGTGCCACGGCGATGGCGGGCTGGCGAGCTGGCAGGGGTCGGTGCCGATTCCGGGCGACGTCGTCGAACAGTCGGTCGAGGCGACCGGCATCCGCACCCGCCCGCTCAAGCAGGCGCGAGACTGGGGCTATCAGCGACTGTCGGCACAGGGCACCGTCCTGATCATGGACGCCGCGCCGCCGCCGCTCGCCCGGCTGGTCGAGGGTGGCTGCGCCTCCACACTCGCCTTCGAACTGTCCGACGGGCCGCATCGTATCGTGGTCAATTGCGGCGGTTCGGCCATGGCCGATTCGCGCCTGCCCCGCCAGCTGACCGAGGCGCTGCGCAGCACCGCGGCGCATTCGACGCTGACGATCGACGACAGCAACTCGACTGCGATCCACGCCGACGGAACGCTTGGCCGCGGCGTCGGCGAGGTCGAGCTGAGCCGCCAGGAGACCGATACCGCCAGCCGGATCGAGGCGAGCCATGACGGCTATGTCCGCCGCTTCGGCTTCATCCATCGCCGCGCCATCTCGCTGGGGCCCGACGGCAAGGATGTGCGCGGCGAGGACATGCTGCTGCCAGCCGACCATCGCCGGCAAAAGGGTGGCACCGGCTTCGCCATCCGCTTCCACCTGGCGCCGGGGATCGAGATCGCGCCGACCGCCGACGCGCTGGGGGCCTTTCTGCGCCTGCCTTCGGGCGCGGTGTGGCAGTTCCGCGCGCGCGGCGGCCTGCTTGCGGTCGAGGAAAGCATCTGGATCGACGGCAAGGGCCGGCCGGTCACGACGCAGCAACTGGTCGTGACCGCAGACACGCCGCCCGGCGGCGCCAACGTCACCTGGGTCTTCCATCGCGCACGCTGAGCGCAAACAGGGGTTGCGCTGAGGCACCGCATCCGTAGAGGGGCGGGCTCATGGATCAGGTCAAGATTGCCCGCGCACTGCTCTCGGTCTCCGACAAGAGCGGCATCATCGAACTCGGTCAGGCGCTCGCCCGCCACGGCGTGGAGCTGGTGTCCACCGGCGGCACCGCGACGGCACTGCGCGACGCGGGGCTGTCCGTCCGCGACATATCCGAGCTGACCGGCTTCCCCGAGATGATGGACGGGCGGGTCAAGACGCTGCACCCCAAGGTCCATGGCGGCCTGCTGGCGGTGCGCGACGATGCCGCGCATGTCGCGTCGATGGCGGAGCATGAGATCGGCGCGATCGACCTGGTCGTGGTCAACCTCTACCCCTTCGCCCAGACCGTGGCCAAGGGTGCGGACCGCGACACGATCATCGAGAATATCGATATCGGCGGGCCGTCGATGGTCCGTTCGGCGGCGAAGAACCACGCCTTCGTGACGATCGTCACCGATCCCGGCGACTATGCCGAGCTGATCGGCGAGATGGACGCAAGCGACGGCGCCACCAGCCTTGCCTTCCGCAAGCGCCTGGCCGCGCGCGCCTTTGCCGCGACCGCGACCTATGACGGGATGATCGCCAGCTGGTTCGGCTTCGCCGACCAGGGCCAGATGTTCCCGGAGACGATGCCCGTCACGCTCAAGCACGGCTCGACGCTGCGCTATGGCGAGAATCCGCACCAGAGCGCAGCATTCTATACCGCTACCGGTCCGCAGGCGAAGGGCATCGGCCAGGCCCGTCAGGTCCAGGGCAAGGAACTGAGCTACAACAACCTCAACGACGCCGACGCGGCGCTCGAGCTGGTCAGCGAGTTCCGCGACGCAGAGCCCAGCGTCGTGATCGTGAAGCATGCCAATCCGTGCGGCGTCGCCACCGCGGCAACGCTGGAGGAAGCCTATGCCGCGGCCTTTGCCTGCGACACGGTGTCGGCATTTGGCGGGATCATCGCGCTCAACCGCACGCTGGACGAGGCGACCGCGCGCGCCATTGCCGGGATCTTCACCGAGGTCGTCGTCGCGCCCGATGCCGATGAAGCCGCACTGGCGGTGTTCGCGGCGAAGAAGAATCTGCGCCTGTTGCTGACCGGCGAACTGCCCGATCCCAAGCGCAGTGGGTTCCAGGCCAAGTCGATCGCTGGCGGCTGGCTGGTCCAGTCGCGCGACAATGGTTCGGTGACCGAGGCCGATCTGAAGGTCGTGACCAAGCGGGCACCGACCGCGCAGGAACTCGCCGATTGCCGCTTCGCCTGGACCGTCGCCAAGCACGTCAAGTCGAACGCCATCGTCTATGCCAAGGACGGTTCGACCGCCGGCATCGGCGCAGGCCAGATGAACCGCCTCGAATCCGCCCGCATCGCCGCCTGGAAGGCCAAGGACGCCGCCGACAAGGCAGGCTGGGGCACGCCGCGCACGATCGGGTCGGCGGTCGCATCGGACGCCTTCTTCCCCTTTGCCGACGGCCTGCTGGCTGCGGTCGAGGCAGGCGCCACCGCCGTGATCCAGCCGGGTGGGTCGATCCGCGACGAGGAAGTCATTGCCGCAGCCGACGAGGCCGGCCTGGCGATGGTCTTCACCGGAATGCGCCACTTCCGCCACTGATCGGGCGCGGCCGATTGCCGCACTCCAACGTTTGATCGGCCGGTACCGCCCACGCGGTGCCGGCCGTTTGCGTCAGGGGACGTCGTCGATCGCGGGCTGTTGTTCCTTGGGCATCTTGCGGAACAGAGCCTTGTCCTCGGGTCCGAAGGCGAGCTTGAGCAGCACCGCGAAATAGGCGGCGAGCATCAGCGGGATGCCGATCGTCAGCTGGAGCCATTCGGGGAATTTGCTGATCAGCACCCCGACCGCGGCGGCCGCGACCATCGCCGCGAGCATGCCCCAGCGCAGCGCCGAGATGCGCCGCTTCAGCAGACGCGACAGAAGCCAGGTCTTCACGATCGACCCGATCAGCAGCGACAATGCGAGGGCGAGTGCGGGACCGACCGCCTGATAGGCAATGGGGTAGCCGAACTCGCGGATCACGATGATGAAGACGAAGCTCATCACCGCCTGGAAACACAGCATCCCGGTCGAGATCATCAGGTTGCGGGTGCGCGCGATATAGACCAGCCCGCCCTCGGCGATCGCGCCGGGTGCGGCCAGCACCTCGGCGCTCAGCAGGATGCACAGCGCACCGGCACCCGCGACGAAACCGGCACCGAGCAGGCCCATCACGCCGTCGGAGGTGATGCCGATGGCTATGGCGATCGCCGCCTGGACCGCCATCACCCAGAAGGCGACCTGACGCACCTGCTTGGCAACCGACTCGGTATCGCCCACCGCCAGGCTGCGCGTCACCACCGGGCCGAGGATCGGGTCGAAGCTGGTCTTCAGCCGCTGCGCCGGCGAGGCGACCTGCTGTGCCATATAATAGATGCCGACCACCGCGGGCGTGAACATCAGGCCCAGGATGAAGCGGTCGATGTTGCGCGATCCCCATTCCAGCGCGTCCGCACCGGCCAGCGGCGCGTTGATCCGCGCCATCCGCCGCAGCCGGAACGGCTCGGGTCGCCAGCCGCGGGGCACGCCGTACATCTTGTACAGCGGCACCATCGCCGCGATCAGCATGGCGAATTCGGCGATGACATAGGAAATGATCAGCCCGTCACGCGACGACAGATAGGACAGGATGAAGGCAGCGATGCTGATCGTCCAGGGCTCGACGATCGCGCGCGCGGTCACCGACGCGCCGACATTGTGATTATAGGCCAGCGCCGAAAAGGCGACATCGGACCAGGCGAGCGCGAAGACGATGCTGGGCAGCAGCCACTCCAGCCCGGTCACCTGGCTGTTGGGGAACATCACCTGCGGGAACATGCCCAGCAGCACGCTGGCGGTGATCGAGGCGAGCAGCGCGACCATCAGTGCGTCGGCGACGACGTGATTATGCGGCCGCCCGGTGGTCGACAGCGCCTGAGCCAGTCCGCGCTTCAGTCCCAGCGTTGCCAGCAACGCAGCGATCTCGATCACCAGCACCGCCAGCGCGAAGCGGCCGACGATCTCCGGACCATAGGTGCGGCCAGCGATGAACAGGAACGGCAGGCGTCCGGCCAGGCGGATCACGAAGCCGAGGATGTTCGTCCGCCCGCCCTTGGCGAGCTGCGCGATGTCGTCGGCCTTGGCCGTGGAATCGTCCGTCATGCGCGACCGCTGTCCATGGTGCGCCGGCCCCTCACCTGTTCAGCCACCGGAATAGGGCGGGGACGCCAACAAGCCAATCGACTCAATGCGCTGCGCCCCAGCTCGGGCCGACGCCGATCTCCACGCCCAGCGGCACGCTGAGCTTGACCGAGGGCTCGGCGGCGGTCGCCATGACGCGCTCGATCACCGGACGTGCCGCCTCGACATCGCCCTCGGGCAGTTCGAACACCAGTTCGTCATGGACCTGCATCAGCATGCGGACATTGGGCAGGCCGGCCTCGGCCAATGCGGGACCCATCCGGACCATTGCCCGCTTGATGATGTCGGCGCTGGTGCCCTGGATCGGCGCGTTGATCGCAGCACGCTCGGCGCCCTGACGCTCGTGCTGGACGCTCGATTTCAGCCGGGCGAAATGCGTCTTCCGGCCGAACAGGGTGGTCGTGTAGCCCTTCTCCTTGGCCTCGGCGATCGTGTCGGCGATATAGCGGTTGATGCCGGGGAAGCGGTCGAAATAGCGGTCGATCATCGACTGCGCCTCGTCCGCGGTGACGTCGAGCCGGCCGGCAAGTCCCCAGCGCGAGATGCCGTAGAGGATCGCGAAGTTGATCGTCTTGGCCCGGCCGCGCGTGTCGCGATTGACCTCGCCGAACAGTTCCTGCGCGGTCATGTTGTGGATGTCGTCGCCGCGCTCGAACGCCTCGCGCAACTGCGGCACGTCGGCGATATGCGCCGCCAGCCGCAGCTCGATCTGCGAATAGTCGGCCGCGAGGATGACGTTGCCCGGTTCGGCCACGAACGCGTCGCGGATCTGCCGCCCCACCTCGGTGCGGATCGGGATGTTCTGCAGGTTCGGGTCGGTCGAGCTCAGCCGGCCGGTCTGGGCGCCGGTCAGCGAATAGCTGGTGTGGACGCGACCGGTTTCGGGATTGATCTGCGCCTGGAGCGCGTCGGTATAGGTCGATTTGAGCTTGGTGAGCTGGCGCCAGTCGAGCACCTTCGCGGCGATCACCCGGCCGGGAGAATCCTTGTCCGCCGCGATCCGCTCCATCTCGTTGACGTCGGTCGAATAGACGCCCGACTTGCCCTTGCGGCCGCCCTTGATCCCCATCTTCTCGAACAGCACGTCGCCCAGCTGCTTGGGGCTACCGATGGTGAACTTGAACCCGGCGATGCCGTGGATTTCCTCTTCCAGCGCCGCGATCTGGTGCGAGAATTCGGTCGAGAGCCGGGCCAGCGCGGCCGAATCGACCTTCACCCCGGCGCATTCCATGCCGGCGATCACGCTGACCAGCGGCCGGTCGACCGTCTCGTACACCCGCGTGACACTCTCATAGGCCAGTCGCGGCTTGAACCGCCGCCACAGCCGCAGCGTGACGTCCGCATCCTCGGCCGCGTAGCGCGTCGCCGCCTTCAGATCGACCTGGCCGAAACCGAGCTGGCTTTTCCCGGTGCCGACCACGTCCTTGTAGGCGATGCAGCTGTGCGAGAGGTGCGTCGCCGCGAGTTCGTCCATGCCGTGGCCGTGCAGCCCGGCATCAAGGTCGAAGCTCATCACGATCGTATCGTCATAGGGCGTGACCGAAACGCCCAGCCGCGACAGGACGATCATGTCGTATTTCAGGTTATGGCCGATCTTGAGGACCGCGGGATCCTCCAGCAGCGGCTTCAGCTTGGCGAGCACGGTCTCCTGCGCAATCTGCGGCGGCTTCTCGGCGAACATGTCCGTGCCGCCATGGCCGACGGGCACGTAACAGGCCTTGTTCGGCTGGAGCGCGATGCTGACCCCGACCAGCTCGGCACGCGTCGCATCGACGCCCGTCGTCTCCGTGTCGATCGCGAGCCAGCCCTGGTGCCGCGCCTCGGCGATCCAGCGATCAAGTTCCGCCTCGTCGACGACCGTCTCATAGCCGTCATGGTTGCAGGGCGGATCGTCCTGCAGCGGCACCGGCTCGGGGCTGTCGACCGGCGCATCGGCCACCGCCGACAACCGGTTCAGCAGGGTGCGGAAGCCGTGATGCTCGAGGAACGCGCGCAGCGGCGCGTCGGGAATGCCCTTGAGCTCCAGTTCCTCCAGCGGATCGGGAAGCGGCACGTCGCAGGCAAGCTCGACCAGCTTGCGCGACAGCCGCGCCTTGTCGGCATGCTCGATCAGATTCTCGCGCATCTTCGACGGCTTCATCGATGGCGCCGCCTCCAGCACCGCGTCGACCGTGCCATATTCAAGGATGAGCTTGGCGGCGGTCTTGGGCCCGATGCCCGGCACGCCCGGGACATTGTCGACGCTGTCGCCCATCAGCGCCAGCACTTCGCCCAGCTTCTCCGGCCCGACGCCGAACTTCTCGACCGTCGCCTCGGGTCCCAGCCGGCGATTGTTCATCGTGTCGAGCATGTCGACGCTGGGATCGGTCATCAGCTGCATCAGGTCCTTGTCGGAACTGACGATGGTGACCTGCCACCCCTGGGCGAGCGCGGCCTTGGTATAGCTGGCGATCAGGTCGTCCGCTTCCCAGCCCTGTTCCTCGATGCACGGCAGCGAGAAGGCGCGGGTCGCGTCGCGGATCATCGGAAATTGCGGGACCAGATCCTCGGGCGCAGGCGGACGGTGCGCCTTGTACTGGTCGTACATCTCGTTGCGGAAGGTGTGCTCCGACTTGTCGAGAATCACCGCCATATGGGTCGGGCCGTCGGCCTTGTGCAACTCGTCGGCGAGCTTCCACAACATGGTGGTATAGCCATAGACTGCGCCGACCGGCTCGCCATGCTTGTTGGTCAGCGGCGGCAGCCGGTGATAGGCGCGAAAGATATAGCCGGAGCCGTCGACGAGATAGAGATGGGGCATCGCCGCGGGATAGCCGAGCGGCGGGGCCGCACCAAGCCCCAACCGCGCCGATGGCAGCTCACGCGGCGTCGTGAAAGATCAGCCCGAGCATGTGGCGTCGTCCCGACCGGAGCGTGGAGACGCCGTGGCGCATCGCCACGCGATATTCGCCGCGCGTGCCCGCCACCGGCCGCTGGTTCACCGCGAAGATCACTGCATCGCCGCGCATGAGCGGCACCACCTCCGCCCGCGACTGCATCCGCGGCCGCTGCTCGGTCAGGACGAAGTCGCCGCCGGTAAAGTCCTCGCCCGGCTGCGACAGCAGCACCGCCATCTGCAGCGGGAAGACATGCTCGCCATACAGGTCCTGGTGAAGGCAATTGTAATCGCCTGCCCCGTAGCGGAGCAGCAGCGGCGTCGGGCGTGCCTGGCCGGCGACATGGCATTGGTCGAGAAACGCGGGGAGGCGGTCGGGGAAGCGACGGGTCAGTCCCATCCGCTCGTGCCAGCGATTGGCGGTCGGAACGAGCGCGGCATAGATCTGCTCGCGCAACTCGGCGACGATCCCGGGCAGCGGGTAGGCGAAGTACCGATATTCGCCGCGGCCGAAGCCGTGGCGCGCCATCGTTACCGTGCTGCGGAACCGGTCCGACGAGTCGTACAGCGCGGCGATCCGAGCGCAGGTCTCCGGATCGAGCAGGCGGGGCAGCATTGCCCAGCCCTGGCGATCCAGAACGGGCTCAATCGCGGTCAGGTCAAAGGGGTCGAAGCTCATGGCGCGATCGTGCCCGACAACGAACCGCCGGGCATCCCGCCGCTTGCGCTCGAACTAGCGGTGGTTCGCGACCAGCGCGGTGACGACCGCCTGCATCAGCCCCTGCCGCTCGGGGATCGGCCGCTTCGTGTCGCCGATCATGACCGCAACCGAATAGGTACGGCCATCGGGCGCGACCAGCAGGCCGACATCGTTATAGCCCGCCGTGCGTCCGCGCAGATCCTGGCCGGTCCCGGTCTTGTGCCCGAACTGCCAGCCCGGCGGCACCGCGCCGCGCAACCGCTGGCGGCCGGTGTGCGAGGATTGCATCACCGAAATCAGCCATGACGTCGACGAGGGCGACAGCAATTCGCCCTTGTGCAGCCGGGCCAGCGCCGCGGCGATCGCGCTGGGCGCCGCGCCGTCGACCGGATCGGCGACATAGGATTCGAACGCGGCCAGCCGGACGTTGGGTGACAGCTTCGACCGGGCGAGCGCGAAGGCATTGCCGCGCGAATATTCGGGCTTCCACTCGAGCCCGGCGGTTCCGGCCTGGAGCAGCCGTTCGCCCGGACCGAAGCGGATCGCGCCGAGCTGCTTGCGCTGGATGAACGACCGCACCGCCTGAGGCCCGCCGACCAGCCGCAAGAGCTTGTCGTTGCACGTATTGTCGCTCATCGTCATCGCGCGGCGGATGATCTCGCGCACGGTCGAGCGATAGCCGACATCCTTCTTCACCAGGGCAGCGATCGGCTGGTGAAAGACGGTGAAGTCCGACTCGGTGATGGTCAGCGGATCGTCGAGCCGAATCCGCCCCTGGTCGACCGCGTCGAGGACGGTCATCGTTACCCACAGCTTGCTGACGCTTTGCTGCGGCATGCGGGTGTTGCCATTGGCGGACACCATCCAGCCATCGTCGACCCCAATGACCGAAACGCCGACCTTCCCGCCGAAATTGCGCACCAGCCGGTCGATCGTCTCCGACAGCGCCCGGGGCGCCGGTGCATCGAAACGACTGACATGCGCCGGTGCCGGGGCGGCGGCACTGCCATGCGCCGGGATCACGAGGACGCTGTGCGCGCTCCCCGCAACGGCGCAGCCCATCAGCAGGGCGGGACCGAGCCCGCCGAGCGTAAGGGCGCGCTGAATGTCGGTGAAGCCGGGCTGATCCGCCCACCAGAGACGCGCACGCTGGTGGAGGGGGAGTCCCTTGATGCCTGCGTTTCGCCGCAGGGTCGCAAGTTGCGAAAAATTCGTCACGTTTACCGCCCTTTGCCCGGATCGAGCATGCGTGCAACCTGCGGCACGAAAAAGGCACTCCCTCGCCAAGCTGCGACGAACGATTCCCTAGCTGCGACGAACCGTGTTACTTCATATCCTCCGCAGCCTTTCCGGCCCTAGGCGAACTGCCGGATCATCTCCTGGGCTGCGGCGGGCGCACGAACCTTGCCGCCGTGAATGAAGAAAATGAAGGTTTCCCGAGTTCGCACGGCAGGCGGTTCGGCGCTGACATAGGGCAGGCTCGGACCCTCCGGCTTGCCGCCCGCCGCCCAGGTCCGTGCAGCCTCGGTCCATGCCGCCAGGTCGGGCTCCGGATAGCAGAGCGGGTTATCGTCCGCGCCGCTTTCGAGCCGGGCATAGACGAAGTCGCCGGTGATGTCGGCGATCGCCGGATATTGCGGTGAATCGGCGAAGACGATCGCGACCCCCGCCGCCCGGCACATCGCGATGAAGGCCGGGTCGCGGAAACTGTCGTGGCGCACCTGGACCGCATGGCGCAGCGCCACCCCCTCCTGGCTGCCGGGCAGCAGCTTGAGGAAGGCGCCGAAATCGTCCGCGTCGAACTTCTTGGTCGCCATGAACTGCCACAGGATCGGGCCCAGCTTGTCGCCCAGTTCGACGATCCCCTGCCCCACGAAGCGCGCGACCGACTCGCCCGCCTCGGCCAGCACCTTGCGGTTCGTGCAGAAGCGCGACGCCTTCACGGTGAACATGAATCCGTCCGGCGCGGTCTTCGCCCAGCCTTCGAAGGTCGCCGGCTTGAAGGTCGAATAATAGGTGCCGTTGATCTCGATCGCGCTCAGCGCGCGCGATGCGAATTCCAGTTCCTTCTTCTGCGTCAGCCCCTCCGGATAGAAGGTGCCCCGCCAGGGTTCGAAGGTCCAGCCGCCGATGCCGACTCGTATGGGTGCGCTCATGACCCCCATGCTAATCCAGTTCGATATGGCGACGAAGCCCCTCGACAGTCGATCGCGATCCAGATAGCCTGCCTTAACTCGTACAAATAGACGAGAGGGAGAGGGCCGATGCGGTTCGGACGCAGGGACATGCTCGTCGCCGGAGTGGCGGCCGTCATCGGCGCATCGGCGGCGACGGCGTCGCAGGGCGCGCCGGAGCGGTTGGGGCCGTCGGTCTGGAACTGGCAGGCGATGGCGGAGCGACCGACCGATGTCGGTGCCGTCCGCGACCTGGTGCGACAGCCCACCGCCACGCTCGACGAACTCGAGATGCATGTTACCACACTGAATGCCGGCACGAGTTCTCACCCGCCGCACACCCATCCCAATGAAGAGCTGGTGATCGTGCGTGAGGGCACGGTCGAGGTGCTGAACGGGGGCGCCTGGAAGCGGCTGGGCCCGGGCTCGGTCGTCTTCAACGCGTCGAACTCGCCGCATGCGTTGCGCAATGTCGGGACGGGACCAGCGACCTATCACGTCATCAACTGGAAGACGCCGGCGACGCCGCGCAGCGCGGGCAAGGAATCCTCATGACCGACATCGACCGTCGCCTGGTCCTGGCCGGGGCCGGCATCGCCGGACTGGCCGCGACCTTCGCTCATGATGCGCTGGCGCAGTCGGCGAGTCAGGGCAATGCGGTGGGCGAACAGGCCGCGCCAACCGGCCCCGCGCCCGAGGCGAAGCACCGGATCCGCTTTGCCGTGATCGGTCTGGACCATGCGCATATCTATTCGATGACCGACGCGATGATCCGCGGCGGCGGCACTCTGGTCTCGTTCCATGCCACCGATCCGAAGCAGATCGAGACCTTCCGCCGACGTTATCCCCAGGCGATTCTCGCGCGCGGCGAGGCGGAGATCGTCGAGGATCGCTCGATCCAGCTGGTCGCCGCGGCCCCCATCCCCGACCTGCGTGCGCCGCTGGGCATCCGGGTAATGCGTGCGGGCAAGGATTATCTGTCCGACAAGCCAGCGATCACCACGCTGAAGCAGCTGGCCGATGTCCGCCGCGCGGTGAAGGAAACCGGCCACAAGTTCGCGATCATGTATTCAGAACGGCTCGAGGTGCGATCGGCGGTGATGGCCGGACAACTGGTCCAGCAGGGCGCGATCGGCAAGGTCGTCCAGACGGTCAATCTGGCGCCGCACCGCGTCGGCGCACCGAGCCGGCCCGACTGGTTCTGGGACAAGGCGCGCTATGGCGGCATCCTGACCGATATCGGCAGTCATCAGGCCGATCAGTTCCTGTTCTACACCGGCAGCCGTCGCGCGAAGGTTGTCGCCTCGCAGACCGGCAATCTCGCCTGGCCCGACCGCCCGAAATTCGAGGATTTCGGGGACATGACGATGACCGGCGACGGCGGCACCGGCTATGTCCGCGTCGACTGGTACACGCCCGACGGACTCGCCACCTGGGGCGACGGCCGGTTGTTCATCCTGGGCACCGAGGGGTTCATCGAGCTGCGCAAATATATCGACGTCGCGGGGCGCAGCGGCGGCAACCACCTGTTCATCACCGACCGCAAGGGCAGCCGCTACATGGACTGTTCGCAGGTGCCCCTGCCCTTCGGTCCGCAATTCGTGACCGACATCGTCGAGCGCAGTTCGATCGCGCAGGACCAGGACCAGGCGCTGCTGGCGGCGGAGCTGGTCCTCATCGCGCAGAGGAATGCCACGCGCCCGATCCTCGCCTGACATCGAAAGGGGCCCGATCATGCACTTGACCCGACGCGGAGCGATGAAGGCAGGGGCGGCGCTGGCCGCGCCGATGATCGTGCCCGCCAGCGTGTTCGGGCGCAACGCGCCGTCGAACCGGATTACCGTCGGCGCGATCGGGGTCGGGCGGATCAGCCGGATCCACGACATCAAGGAAACGATGAAGCATGACGACGCGCAGGTCGTCGCGGTGTGCGACGTCGATATCCGCCGGCTGGGCGCGGGACAGCAGCTTGTCGACGATCGCTACACCGCCAAGCTGGGCAAGGACTATTCGGGCACGCGCGGCTATACCGACTATCGGGAGCTGATCGCCGCGCCCGACATCGACGCGGTGCTGATCTCGACCCCCGATCATCAGCATGCCCCGCTGGCGATCCAGGCCGTGCGCGCGGACAAGCATGTCTATCTTCAGAAACCGGCCTCGCTGACCATCGCCGAGGGCCGGGCGATGGCCGATGCCGTCAAGGCGTCGGGCCGAATGCTCCAGATAGGATCGCAGCAGCGCGGATCGACGCCCTGGCCGCAATTCCGCCGCGCCTGCGAACTCGTCCGCAACGGCCGGATCGGCGCGCTGAAGCATGTCGAGATCGGCCTGCCCGGCGATCCCGCCGGCCCGGACGCGCCGGCGATGCCGATCCCGCCTGGCCTGAACTATGATGCATGGCTGGGGACCACGCCCGAGGCCTATTATACCGAGATGCGGGTCCATCCGCAGACGTCGTTCGAGGATCGTCCGGGGTGGCTGCGCGTCGAGCAGTTCGGATCGGGAATGATCACGGGCTGGGGCGCGCACCATATCGACATCGCCCATTGGGGCATGGACATGGAGCATTCCGGTCCTGTCGAGATCTGGGGCAAGGCCGAATTCCCCCGGAGCGGCCTGTGGAATGTGCACGGCCCGTTCGAAACGCATGCCCGCTATGCCAATGGCGTCACCATGACCGTGTCCGGCGCGTTGCCCAACGGGGTGAAGTTCATCGGCGACAAGGGATGGATCTTCGTGACGCGAAGCGGCGCCGTCACTGCCAGCGATCCGTCGGGCCCACAGATCGATCCGCTTCAGGCCAGCGATCCCACGATCCTGTCGAGCGTGATCGGGGCGAACGAGGTCCGGCTGCTCGACGCGCCCGAACAGCATCGCAACTGGCTGGACGCGATCCGCACCGGCGCGCCGCTGAGCGCCCCGGCGGAGATCGGGCACCGCGCCTGCTCGACCTGCCTGCTTCACTGGATCGCGATGAAGACCGGGCGCAGGCTGCGCTGGGATCCGAAGGCCGAGCGCTTCATCGGCGACGAGGAGGCCAACCGGATGCTGAGCCGCCCGCAGCGCGCAAAATACGCGGTCTGACCCCCGACCGCACATCCTGGGGACCCGATCCGCGACGCGGACGGGTCCCGATTTTTCATCCTCAGCGATCGCCCTGCCCGTCCCGCCAGCGACGCACCGCCTCGCTTACCGCATCGCCCAGCGACGCGGTCAGGTTGCGCCCCTTCCAGGGCGAATTGCTCTCGCGCACGATCGGCGCGCTATAGTGGATGTCGTGGCTCAGCCGGTCGAGATAGCTGCGTCCCTCGGCCCGGAATTGCGCACGCTCCGCGCCGTCGAGCGCGATCAGGACCGAATAGTCGATGAAGCTGTGGCTGCAATGCGCGTCGAGATAAAGCGTGTCGCCCTCCTCGAGCAGGAACCAGCGATAGGGCTCGTGATCCAGAACCTTCATTCTCTCACCCTCCGCGCCGATTCCTTACGGGCGGCTGCCGAGAAGTCGATGCCGCCAGTGCCCCCGGACCTCAATGGTTAAGATTTTGACCATCGCCATGCCGCTGTTAGGCAGAGTCTATGGCGCCATCGCTGATCATCATCGACGACTTCCTGTCGGACCCGCACGGCTTTCGCCAGAAAGCGCTAGACCTCGACTATGATCCCGGATTCAAGGGCGGCAATTATCCCGGGCTCATTTCGACCGCGCCGCTACCGATCACGGGGTTGGACGGCGAGGCAAGCAAGCGCGCGGGCTTCGCACTGCAGGCGGCCCCTGGCACGACGCACCAGCATTGTCGCCTGACGCTGAAAGGCGACAAGGGCGCGAGCGGTGTTCATGTCGATCCGTGCGCCTATTCGTGAATCCTCTATCTCAGCCTGCCCGAACAGTGTCGCGGCGGCACCGACTTCTTCCGTCACCGCCCGACCGGACTGGAGCGAATTCCCCAGACGGCGGTCGAACTCGCCGCCAGCGGCTATTCGGACGTCAATCGGCTGATCGAGGAAGTCGTCAACCGCGACACGCTGAAGCCAGCGCGCTGGGAACGGACGATGACGGTCCCGATGCGGTTCAACCGGCTGATCCTGTTCAGCCCCTGGATGTTCCACAACTCCGCGGCCGGCTTCGGCGACCGGCCGGAAAACGGACGGCTGGTCCATCTGATGTTCTTCGCCGCCGCCGCCTCGGGGTGAATCGGCCCGAGCGCGACGAGCGCGGTTCAGACCTTCAGGCCCTGGAGCAGTTTCGGGACGTCGCCGCTCTCGCCGCGTGCCTCCGCCATGAAGGCGCGCTTGAGCGGGGGGATCCGGTCGACCGCCGACAGGCCAAGGCGGCGGACCTTCGACACCGTCCGTCCGGGGATGCCGAACAGCCGGGTCAGCCCGTCGGTCGCCGCAGCGACCATGAAGGTATCGAGCCCGCGCCAGCGCTGATAGCGAGCGAGCAGTTGCGGATCGCCCAGGTCCATGCCCAGCCGCTTGCCGTCCACCAGCACCTCGACCAGCGTCGCGACGTCGCGGAAACCGACATTGACCCCCTGCCCCGCGATCGGATGGATGCCGTGCGCGGCGTCACCGACCAGCGCGAGCCGGTCCGAGGTGATCCAGGCAGCGTGATGAAAACCGAGCGGATGGCTGAAGCGCGACCCCAGCCGGCTGAGCGTCCCGAGGAAACCGCCCATCCGCTTTTCCGCTTCGTGCAGATAGGCGCGGTCGGACAGCGCCAGCATGCCCGGAGCGTGCGCCGCATTCACCGTCCAGACGATCGCCGAGCGATGTCCATGCTCGTCGTCGAGCAGCGGCAGGATCGCGAACGGGCCGTCGGGATAGAAGATCTCGTAGGCGATATTCTCGTGGCTGCGCTCGTGATGGAGCGAGATCACCATCGCGGCGTGATCGTAGCTCCAGCGCGCGACCTTGAGCCCCGCCGTTTCGCGCGTCGGCGAGTTGCGCCCCTCCGCCGCGATCAGCAGCGATGCGGTCACCGTCGCGCCCGAATCGAGCTGCGCGGTAACGCCGTGCGGGCCGCGATCGACCGAGAGCGCACGGGTCTTCATCCGAACATCGGCCAGCGGTGCCGCCTGCGCCGCCTCGAGCAGGGCGCGGCGCAGCGCGCGGTTCTCGAACATGTGCCCCAGCGCGCCGTCATCGGCATCGGGTTCGAAATCGAGCTTCCCGGGCTCCAGCCCGTCGGACACGCGAATTCCCTCGATCGGGCAGCCCAGCCCGGTCAGCCGGTCGGCGACTCCGATCGCCTCGAACATGCGATAGGGCGCGCTGGCGATCGCCGAGGCGCGGCCGTCGAACGACGCCGCCAGGATCGTCTCGGGATCCGCCGGATCGACGACGATCGATGACAGGCCGTGCGCGTCCAGCGCAGTCGCAAGCGCGCTGCCGACCAGCCCGCCGCCGAGGATGAGGACGTCTGCCCGATCTCTTGCGCGTTCCATGGTCCCAGCCCGTAGCGCGCGATGCCCGGCCTGCCAATGCACGGCTTGACGTCGGACTCCCGCCAAGCGATGATTTCCGGGCACCCCCTGAAATTTTTAGCCGGAGGCTGGACCATGGCGTCCCGCGCACCTGCGCCGCACTGGCGCGACACGATGAAGGCCGGCGTTCGCCGCAGCGGCGCGCTGATCGGCGGCATTGCCCTGTTCCTCGGGGTGATGGCGCTGATTCTCGCGCTGATCAGCTATCATGCCCAGGATCCGTCGCTGAACACGGCGGCGGCCGGCCCGGCGCGCAACCTGATCGGCGGCGGCGGTGCCTGGGCGGCGGATATCCTGTTCTCGGTGCTCGGCGCTCCGGTCTGGTTGTTGATGCCGATCGGCCTGGTCGCGGTGAACCGGCTGCTGCAGGATCGGCCGCTGGCCGGCATGGGCGCGATGCTGCGCTGGGGTGCGTTCGGCGCGCTGTTGTTCGCGATCAGCCTGGCGTTCGTGCCGATCGATTCGACCTTGCCCGCCGGGCGCGCCGGGCTGATCGGGCTGATGGTGGCCAAGGCGATTCGCGCGTTGCTGGCGCTGACCGGCGATCCCGTGATCGCAACCTGGGCCGGGCGGGTGATCGCCGCGATCCTGGGGATATCGGGATTGTGGATCTGGTGGCGCGCGCTGGATTTCCGGCTGCCCGATCCGCGCAGCTGGGCGATTCCGCAGCTGCCGTTCAAGGCGCCGCGCCCGGCGCGGGATGCGCTGGACGACGGGCTGGATGACGAGGACGATTTCGCCGCACCGCCCCTGCGCGGTGGCGACGACGAACCGCGCCCGGCCCCGCGCAAGGTCGCGATGCCCGAAACGCGGCCCGGTCCGGTCATCGCCGACCGCACGGTCGCGCCGCGACCGGCCAGCGGTAAGCCGCCGACCCAGACCAGCCTCGATTTCAAGGACAGCTATGCCCTGCCCCCGCTCGACCTGCTGAAGCCGGCGGCTCCGGGCAGCGGCAATGTCGTCGACAAGGCGGCGCTGGAGCGCAATGCCCGGCTGCTGGAAAGCGTGCTCGACGATTTCCATGTGAAGGGCCAGATCGTCGAGGTTCGCCCCGGCCCCGTCGTGACGATGTACGAACTCGAGCCGGCGAGCGGCATCAAGGCCAGCCGCGTCATCCAGCTGGCCGACGACATCGCGCGCAACATGTCGGCGATCTCGGCGCGCGTCGCGACGATCCCGGGCCGCACCGTGATCGGCATCGAGCTTCCCAACGCAAAGCGCGAATCGGTCAACCTCCACGAGTTGATCGGCAGCCAGAGCTTCGAGGACCAGGGCGCGACGCTGCCGCTGGTGCTGGGCAAGAACATCTCGGGCGATCCGATCATCGCCGACCTGGCGCCGATGCCGCACCTCCTGGTCGCCGGCACCACCGGCTCGGGCAAGTCGGTCGGGCTGAACTGCATGATCCTGTCGCTGCTCTACCGGCTGACGCCGGACCAGTGCCGGATGATCATGATCGATCCCAAGATGCTGGAACTCAGCATGTACAAGGGAATCCCCCACCTGCTGGCCGAGGTGGTGACCGATCCGCCCAAGGCGGTCCGCGCGTTGAAATGGGCGGTCGAGCAGATGGAGGACCGCTACCGGATGATGGCGTCGGTCAATGTCCGCAGCCTTGCCAGCTTCAACGACAAGGTGCGCCAGGCCAAGGCCAAGGGACAGAAGCTCGGCCGCAAGGTCCAGGTCGGCTATGACGAGAATGGCCGCCCGATCCACGAGGAGGAGACGCTCGATCTGCAGCCGCTGCCGCAGATCGTGATCATCGTCGACGAGCTTGCCGACCTGATGATGACCGCCGGCAAGGAAGTCGAATTCCTGATCCAGCGGCTAGCGCAGAAGGCGCGTGCCGCCGGCATCCACCTGATCATGGCGACGCAGCGCCCCTCGGTCGACGTGATCACCGGCGTCATCAAGGCGAACCTGCCGACGCGGATCAGCTTCCATGTGACGTCGAAGATCGATTCGCGCACGATCCTGGGCGAACAGGGTGCCGAGCAGCTGCTGGGCAAGGGCGACATGCTCTACATGCCCGGCGGCAAGCAGCTGGCGCGCGTCCACGGACCGTTCGTCAGCGACGAGGAAGTCCAGGCGGTCTCCGACTTCTGGCGCAGCCAGGGCGAGCCCGATTACATCACCGCTGTTACCGAGGAGCCCGAGGATGGCGGCTTCGCGCTGGAGGGCGGCCCCGACGGCGAGGACACGCCGGAGGAGCAATCCTATCGCCGCGCGGTCCAGCTGGTCGCCGAAAGCCAGAAGGCATCGACCTCATGGCTGCAGCGCCAGCTGCGCGTCGGCTACAACACCGCCGCCCGCCTGATCGAGCGGATGGAGCGCGAGGGCCATGTGTCCCGGCCCGACCATGTCGGCCGCCGAGAGGTGCTGATGGATACCGACGGACGGCCGCTCTAGGGATCGATTCGCGCCGGTTGAGGGTTCACGGCGTATTCAAGCCGCGCCTGCCATGCGCGATATCCACGCTATTCGGAGAATATTGTGTACCGACTGCCGACGCTCCTGACTCTCGCGCTCGCGACGCCTGCCCTGGTGGCGGCCGCGCCGCAGCAGAATGATCTCGCGCAGGTCCAGAGTCACCTCCAGGCGGTTTCCAGCATGACCGCCAATTTCAGCCAGACCGATCGCGCCGGAAAGACGCTGAACGGTACGATGACGCTGAAGCGCCCGGGCAAAATCCGCTTCCAGTATGAAAAGGGCGTGCCGCAGCTGATCGTCGCCGACGGCAGCTCGTTCTATTTCATCGATTATCAGGTTCGCCAGGTCGAGCGCTGGCCGATCGGCAACTCGCCGCTGGCGGTCCTGCTCAACCCGAAGCGGGATATCACCCAGTTCGCCAAGCTGGTCCCGACCGGCGATTCGCGCGTCGTGTCGGTCGAGGTGCGCTATCCCAAGCATCCCGAATATGGCCGGATCACCATGATCTTCCAGCGCAGTGCGGGGTCGCCCGGCGGGCTGATGCTCCAGGGTTGGGTCGCGCTGGACAGCCAGAACAATCGCACCACGATCCGCCTGTCGAATCAGCGGTTCAACGCAGCAATTGCCGACGGAACGTTCCGTTGGAACGACCCGCGGAGGTCGAGCGGTCCGCGCCGCTGAATCCGTTCATCTAGCGTGCAGGTTACTCAGACTAGAAGCTGTCTTGCGGATGTGGGGCGTACCCGGGATTTTTCCCCCTGTTGCCTGGGATACCCACCTCCCGCCTGCGTGACGAACGCCAGGTCGGCCCTCGCTCCAATGCCCCCGGAGCGGGGGCCTTTCCGTTGTGGCACCCGTGTGGATCGTGATCGCGAGTGGCGGGCTGGAATCGCCCCGTGAACGCGCTACATGCGACGCAATGACGACGACGATCGCTTCGTGGAACATCAATTCGGTGCGGTTTCGCATCGATATCGTCCAGCAATTCCTGCGCGAGGAATCGCCCGACATCCTGTGCCTGCAGGAAACCAAGGTGATCGACGGCGACTTCCCCGCCGCCCCGTTTCGTGCGCTGGGCTATGACCATGTCATCATCCACGGCCAGCGGATGCACCACGGCGTCGCGATCATCAGCCGTGTGCCGATCGTCGAGGACGATCGACTCGACTGGCAGGCAAATGGCGAAGCCCGCCATGTCGGCGTGCGACTGCCCAATGGGGTTCGCCTGGAAAATGTCTATGTCCCCGCCGGCGGCGACGTTCCTGACCGCGAGGTGAATCCGAAATTCGGCCAGAAGCTCGACTTCATCCAGCGGATGACCGACTGGTCCGCAGCGCTCGACGTGCCGACGATCCTGACGGGCGACTTCAACATCGCGCCGCTGGAATGCGATGTGTGGAGCCACAAGCAGCTGATCGACGTGGTCAGCCATACGCCGATCGAGATCGAGGCGCTTGCCCGGATGCAGGCGGCACATGGCTGGATCGACCTCGGGCGCCGCTTCATTCCCGCTCCGGAGCGCTGCTTCACCTGGTGGAGCTACCGGGCGAAGGACTGGGAGGCATCCGATCGCGGCCGGCGGCTCGACCATATGTGGGCCAGCCCGGCAATCGCCGATACCGCCCGCGCGCACCGCGTGTGCGAGCCGTGCCGAAGCTGGCTCAAGCCGTCCGATCATGTCCCGATCGTCACCGAGTTCGACTTTTGAGCGATCCGCGCGCTGCCGCCCGAGCCATCGACGCGCTGCGGCGCGGCTGGCCGGTCGCGATCGAAGGTGTGGCGCTGCTCGCGGTGGAGACCGCGGACGGCGAACGACTGGCTGCGTTCGATCCTGACGCCAAGGCGCCGTTACTGCTGTCGGCCGGTCGGGCCTGGACGCTCAAGCTCGCCAACCAGCGCGACGCGGCGGTGCCCGACAATCCTGTGCTGATCGACCGGTCTCCGTGGCTCGACTTCGACACCGCGACCGCACTCGCCGATCCGCAGCTCGACCTCGCCACCCCGCTGAAGGGGCCATTTCGCGCGATCGAGCTGGACTGGCCAGAGGTCGCGGGTGCCGCACTGCGCCTTGCCCGCATCGCCGGCGTGCTACCCGCATTCTTCGCGCGCGCCGCTGCTGACGAACCCGCAATCACGATTGCCGACATCGACGCGCATGAGGATGCCGACCGGCTGAGGATCGTCGCTCGCGCACGGCTGCCCGTCGCCGGCGCCGAGGACAGCGAGATCGTCGCCTTCCGCACCGATGAGATGCCGGGCGAGCATGTCGCGCTGATCATCGGTCAGCCCGATGGCAATGCGCCGCTGGTCCGGCTGCACAGCGAGTGTCTGACCGGCGACATGCTGGGCAGCCTGAAATGCGATTGCGGGCCGCAACTCCACGCCGCGGTGCAAGCGATCGAGGCCAGCGGCTGGGGCATCCTGCTCTATCTGCGCCAGGAAGGGCGCGGCATCGGCCTGATCAACAAGCTGCGCGCCTATGCGCTGCAGGATCAGGGGTTCGATACGGTCGACGCTAATGTCCGGCTGGGCTTTGCAGTCGATGCGCGCAATTTCCGGGTGGCGGCGCGGATGCTGACCCTGCTGGGCCAGCCGGCGATCCGGCTGCTCACCAACAATCCGGACAAGGTCGCCGCGCTGGAGGGCGCGGGCGTTTCGGTGACCGAGCGGGTACCACACAAGCTGCCGCCCAACCCGCACAATGCGCGCTATCTCGACACCAAGCGCGACCGGACCGGCCACCAGCTCTGACGCGGGTGGCGCGCGTTTTGCGCTTCAGGCGATCAGCCGCGCGACCTCGTCGAAATCACTCGCAATCTCGGTCACGCCCAGCGCGCGCAGCCGGTCGGCATGACCCAGCGCGCAGTGGCGTCCGGCGCACAGACCGATGACATGCGCGCCGGAGGCGACCGCACCGGTCACGCCCACTGGCGAATCCTCCAGGATCACGCTGCGCTCGATATCGATCCCGATCGCCCGGGCGGCGTGGAGATAGATGTCCGGCGCCGGCTTGCCGCGCGTGACATGTTCCTTGCCCGAGAAGATTCGCCCCTCGAACAGGTCGCCAATCCCCATATGGTTCAGGTGGGTCTGGATCCAGTGCGTGCTGCTCGACGAGGCGATCGCCCGCGGCAGATCGGCCGGCAGCGAACGCACGAACTCGATCGCGCCGGCGACGGCTTCCAGCCCTTCTTCGAGGACCCGGTTATTCTCGACCTCGCGCTCGGCGTGGAAGTCGTCCGGCACGGTGCGCCCGATCCAGCGCTCGATCGCGCCGATGAAATCGGCGCCAGACAGACCCATGAAATTGGCGATCGAATCCTCGGCGCTGGTCGGGTGCCCGATGCGCGTCAGATACTCGGCGATCTGGATGTTGCCGGCATATTCGCTTTCGAGGAGGACGCCATCGAAGTCGAAGATGATCCCCTGATACTTCATCCGCGTGCCCCGAACAGCGCGCTGCCGATGCGAACATGAGTTGCGCCGAGCCAGATGCCCGCCTCGTAATCGCCCGACATGCCCATGCTGAGCCCGGTCAGGCCGTTGTCGCGGGCCAGCTTGGCCAGCAGCGCGAACCAGGGTGCGGGTTCCAGATCCTGCGGCGGCACGCACATCAGGCCCGCGACCGGCAAATCGGCCGAACGCGCCTCGGCCAGAAGCGCCGGAAGATCGCCGATGGCACAGCCGCCCTTCTGCTCCTCCTCGCCAATATTGACCTGGATGAAGCAATCGGGGCGCTTGCCGGCCTTGTCCATCGCGCGGGCAAGCGCGCCAATCAGCGACCTGCGATCGACCGAATGGATCGCATCGAACAGCGCGACGGCTTCCTCGGCCTTGTTCGACTGAAGCTGTCCGACCAGGTGAAGGCGAAGATCCTGCGTCTCGTCACGCAGTACCGGCCATTTGGCGGCAGCCTCCTGCACGCGATTCTCGCCGAAGACCCGCTGGCCGGCGGCGATCAGCGGGCGGATCGCCTCGACCGGATGGGTCTTCGAAATCGCTATCAGTTCGATCGCGGCAGGCTCGCGGCCCGCGGTCCTGGCGGCGCGGGCAATCTTCTCGCGAAGATCGGCGAGGCGGGTCTTGGCATCGTCGGATGGCATGGGCGACGCTATAGGAGGGGGGATGCGCCGCCGCCACCCCTCCCTGCCCGCAATCTGGCTGATGACCGATCCGCGCATGGGCGATGCCTTATGGACAGCGCTCGAGCGATTGCCGCGCGGCAGCGGCGTCGTCTTTCGCCATTATGGGCTTCCCGCGCGACAGGATCTGTACCACCGCGTCGCGAAGATCGCGCGCCGTCGCGGGCTGTTGCTGGTCGCTGCCGATCTCCCTGGGAGCCGCCATGTGCATAACGGGCGTCATCGCGAGCCGGGCATCCGCACTGCCGCGGCACATTCGCGGCGCGAGGCGATTCAGGTGATCCGCGCGGGCGCCAACCTGCTGTTCGTCTCGCCGGTCTTCGCAACGCGTTCGCACCCGGGCGCGCGAACGCTTGGCCGGGTGCGGTTCGGTTTGCTGGTGCGCGGCCTGAAGGTCCCGGTCATCGCGCTGGGCGGAATGACTGCCGCGCGCATGCGGGGGCTTCCCGGCGCGCGCGGTTGGGCAGCGATCGATGCCTGGTCGGGTTAGAAGCGGAATGCCGTCCCGACATAGACCGCCTGGCTGTCGCGGCGGTTGTCGGTCAGGTTCGGGTCGATCCGCTCGCGCTCGCTCTTGTAGCGAACACCGGCGGTCACATCGAGGTTGCGGGTCAGCGAGTAGCTGCCGCCGACATCGAGCGAATAATTGGGCTGATCGCCGGTGATCGCGGGCGCATCGATGAGCGGACGATCGACACTGGCGATCATGCTCTTGGTGCTACGCTTGCCGGTATCGACGATACCCAGATCATTGCGGTCACGGCCGACCGGCTGCGTCACCGCAACCGGATTGATCCGTGCGACATCGGTCGAGATCGCGAACTTCTTCCAGCCGACCGAGGTGCCGAGATTATAGGCAATCGGGGCGACGCTGACCGACGGCGTGATTACCGTGGCGCGATCGACGACGGCATTGGCGCGGCTGGCGGTCGCGCGAACCGCGACCAGAACCGAGCGATTGCCGGTGCTGCGCGCATCCGACGGCGTGAAGCGGAAGCCGGTGTCGGGCATGCCGCTCTTCGACAGGACGGCGGCCAGCTTCGGATCGGCGGCTGCCGGCGTGAAAATACCGATGCGAATCGGATCGCGGTTGGCGGGTGCCGCCATCGCCCGATTCTCGCTGGCCTGGAGCGCGGGCGTGACGAAGATCGCGGCAGCGGCAAGCGCTCCCACACCAATCCCCGTCAAGACTCGTCCGACTCGCATTTTCATCCCCTGTCAGATGGCAACTTCTACCCCGGAACAAAAGACTGGTTCCAGTCCCCCGACCATTTTCCGAGTCAGGTGTTGCCGTGGGTCCACAGATTCCTGCCGCCTTGCTCCCGCCACATCAGCCTCTATAGATGCTCGCCTTGCCTTTTTCTGCCTTTAGGATGTTGTCGATGAACCGCCTGTTGCGCTGCGCGATCCTCGGGTCGCTCATCCTTCCCCTCGTTGCGTGCGGCGGCCGGGAGCGGCCCAAGACCGATCTCGCTGCATCCAAGGTGACCACGATCGGGGTGAACGCCTATCTGTGGCGCGCATCGCTCGACACGATCAGCTTCATGCCGCTGCTCCAGACCGATTCCAATGGCGGCGTCATCGTCACCGACTGGTACGTCAATCCGAACGTGCCGACCGAGCGAGTCAAGATCACCATCACGATCCTCGACCAGGATCTGCGCGCCGACGCGCTTCGCGTCGCGTCGCTGCGCGAAGTGAACCGCAACGGCCAGTGGGTCTCCGCACCGGTTCAGGCCGCTACCGTCCAGAAGCTCGAGGACATCATCCTCACCCGCGCCCGCGATCTTCGCCGCGCGGCGCTCGTCGATTAACCCAGACAGGAAGCCTATCCTATGGCGTCGCGCTTCAACGCGCTGAAGGCGGACGCGGCGTGGCAAAAGGTGTGGGACGAGTCCCGCACCTTTTGCGCGCGTGACGATTCGCCCAAGCCCAAATCCTATGTGCTCGAGATGTTTCCCTATCCGTCGGGACGCATCCACATGGGTCATGTCCGCAACTACACCATGGGCGACGTCCTCGCCCGGTTCCGGCGGATGCAGGGCATGGAAGTGCTCCACCCGATGGGATGGGACGCGTTCGGCATGCCGGCCGAGAATGCGGCGATGGAGAAGAAGGTCCATCCCGGCGCCTGGACGCGCGAGAATATCGCGACGATGAAGGCGCAGCTGAAGCGGCTCGGCTTCGCGCTCGACTGGAGCCGCGAGCTCGCCACCTGCGAACCCGATTATTACGGCCATGAGCAGGCGCTGTTCCTCGACCTGCTCAAGGCGGGGCTGGTCTATCGCAAGGAATCGGCGGTCAACTGGGATCCGGTCGACATGACCGTGCTCGCCAACGAGCAGGTGATCGACGGACGCGGCTGGCGTTCGGGCGCGCTGATCGAGCGGCGCAAGCTGAGCCAGTGGTTCCTCAAGATCACCCAGTTCGCCGACGAGCTGCTGGAGGGCGTCCAGGCGCTCGAACATTGGCCCGACAAGGTCAAGCTGATGCAGGAAAACTGGATCGGCAAGTCGGAAGGGCTGAAGTTCCACTTCGCGCTGGATTCGGACGCCGGCGGCGCCGACCAGGTCGAGGTCTTCACCACCCGCCCTGACACGATCTTCGGGTCGAGCTTCGTCGCGATCGCAGCGGATCATCCGATCGCGCAGCGCCTGGCGGCGGACAGTGAAGACGTGGCGGCGTTCGTCGAACAGTGCAAGCTCGGCGGCACCACCGCGGCCGAGCTCGAGACTCAGGAGAAGCTGGGCTGGGACACCGGCCTTCGCGCCACGCATCCCTTTGATTCAGAATGGAAATTGCCGGTCTACATCGCCAATTTCGTATTGATGGATTATGGCACTGGCGCGGTGTTCGGCGTGCCGGCGCACGACCAGCGCGATTTCGAGTTCGCGACCAAATATGCGCTGCCGATTCGTCGCGTGGTCTCGGACGGCGACAGGACCGATCCGGCCTTCCACGAGGACGAGGCCTATACCGGCCCGGGCACGTTGGTGAACTCGCACTTCCTCGACGGGATGGACGTGGCCGACGCCAAGCGCGCGGTGATCGTCCGTGCCGAGGAAGGCGGCTGGGGCACCGGCACGACCGTATGGCGCCTGCGCGACTGGGGCGTTAGCCGCCAGCGTTACTGGGGCACGCCGATCCCGGTGATCCACTGCGAAAGCTGCGGCGTGGTCCCCGCCCCGCGCGACAGCCTGCCGATCGTGCTGCCCGAGGATGTCAGCTTCGACATTCCCGGCAATCCGCTCGACCGTCATCCGACCTGGCGCGATGTCGACTGCCCCAGCTGTGGCGGCCCCGGTCGCCGCGAGACCGATACGCTCGACACGTTCGTCGACAGCTCCTGGTATTTCATCCGCTTCGCCAGCCAGCCGGACGACAAGCCGTTCGACAAGAGCGTGGCCGAGCAGTGGCTGCCGGTCGGCCAATATATCGGTGGGGTCGAGCATGCGATCCTCCACCTGCTCTACGCCCGTTTCTGGACCCGCGCGCTGCGTCATATGGGCAAGCTCGACGTGGCGGAGCCGTTCGCCGGCCTCTTCACCCAGGGCATGGTGACGCACGAGACTTATTATCGCGGCGAGGGTACCGAGCGGGTCTGGTACAATCCCGAGGATCTGGACATCGCCGGCAACGGCGCGACGCTGAAGGCCGATGGCGCCCCCGTCGATATCGGCCGCATCGAGAAGATGTCCAAGTCGAAGAAGAACACGGTCGATCCGACCGGCATCGTCGACCAATATGGCGCCGACGCCGTGCGCTGGTTCATGCTGTCGGACTCACCGCCCGAGCGCGACCTGGAATGGACCGAGAACGGCATCGAGGGTGCCTGGCGCTTCGTCCAGCGCCTGTGGCGTCTGTTCGATCAGCTGGCCGAGCAGAAGGATGCCGCCGGCGATGATCTCGCGCTCGACAAGAAGCTGCACCGGACGATCGCCGGCGTGGCCGAGGATGTCGAGGCGCTTGCCTTCAACAAGGCAGTTGCGAAGCTGTATGAGCTGACCGGGGCGATCGAGAAGGCTTCGCCGTCCGCGTCGCGGACGACGGCAATCCGCACCCTGGCACGAATCGTCGCGCCGATGGTTCCCCATCTTGCCGAGGAAGCCTGGGCGCTGATGGGGAATGACGGCCTGATCGCCGACGCCCCCTGGCCCGAGGTCGATCCGGCACTGCTGGTCGACGACGAGGTCACGATTGCCGTGCAAGTGAATGGCAAGCTGCGCGATACGCTGGTACTGGCAAAGGGTGCCGCAAAGGACGTCGCCGAGGCCGCAGCGCTGGCTTCCGAGAACGTCCAGCGCATCCTCGAAGGAAAGGCGCCCCGCAAAGTGATCGTCGTCCCCGATCGACTGGTGAACATCGTCGCATGATCCGCGCGGCCGCCCTGCTCGCCCTTTCCGCTGTCGCCCTATCCGGGTGCGGGCTGCGGCCACTGTACGGCGGCGGCGTCGCCGGGCCGGTGCAATCGACGCTCGCCGCGGTTCAGGTCGGCCCGATCGAGGGTGAATCGGGCTGGTTCGTCTCGAACGCGCTGCGCGACCGGCTGCGTGCCGGAGATACGGCAACGCCGCGCTATCGCCTCGACGTCCGTCTCGACGACCAGATCGCCGGCCTTGGCGTCCGCCGCGACGATTCGGTATCGCGCGAACGGCGTACGCTGCGCGCGCGCTATCAGCTGGTCGATCTGTCCAACGGGCAGGTGGTGCTCGACGCGACCGCAGGATCGGACGCAGGAATCGACGTGGTCGGGTCCGAATATGCGACGATCGCAGCGGAACGCTCGGCGCTCGAGCGCCTGTCGCAGATCGTTGCCGATCAGATCGTGGCGCGCGTCGCCCGGTACGCGCAAAGCGGCAAGTGAAGGCAACTGCGCCGCAGATCCGGGCGGCGATGGATGCGCCGAAGCCGGACACGCGCCTCTATCTTTTCCACGGACCCGATGAGGCCGGCGCCGCCGAACTGGCGGCGCGGCTGAGCCGGGCGATGGGACCCGATGTCGAGCGGATCGACATCGATGCCAAGGAACTGCGCAGCAACCCCGGACGCCTGGCGGACGAAGCGGCGTCGATGTCGCTGTTCGGCGGCGCCCGGCTGATCCGGGTGATGGCCGCGGACGAATTCACGGTCGAGGCTTTCTCGCTGCTGTTGAACGCCGATCGCGCGGGCAATCCGGTCGTGGCGATCGGGCCCGGGCTGAAGACCAGCGGCAAGCTGGTGAAGCTGGCCATCGCCAGCGCCGCCGCGATGGCGCATGCCTGTTACGTGCCAGAAGGCGCTGGTGCGGTTCAGCTGGTCCAGATGATCGGGCGCGAGCATGGACTTCGCATTGCCACCGACGTCGCACAGCGCCTCGCCCAGGCGTCGAACGCCGATCGTGCGATACTCAGCCGCGAGATCGAGAAGCTTGCCCTGTATCTGGACGCGGCGCCGGACCGGCCGCGCGATGCCGATGCCCGGGCGCTGGACGACATCGGTGCCGATATCGGCGAGGACGGCATGTTCGGCGCGATCGAGGCGATCGTCGACGGGCGGACGGCGGATATCGGGTCCGAACTGACCGCTGCGAGCGAGGGCATGGGATCGGCGATTCCGCTCCTGCGCAGCCTCGCACGCCGTCTGGTGACGCTGTCGGAACTGCGCGCCGAGGTCGAGGCCGGATCGAGCATCGACGACGTGATCGAGAAGCACCGTATCTTCTTCAAGGAACGCGGATCGACCGCGAGGGCGCTACGCCGCTGGAATGCCGCCCAACTCGCGCGCGCCATCGACCGGACCCGTCAGGCCGAACGGTCGATGATGAGCGGCGGCAGCGCGGGCGAGGTGCTCGCCGAGGCCGAGTGCGTCGCACTGACCCGAGCAGCCGCTCGCTTCCGCAACTAACCCCTGCCCCGCGCTGGCGAGGCGTCAGATTCGCTCGCCGCTCAGTCGCTGACAGACCATGTCGAGCTGATCGAGCGTGGAGTAGTTGAGCACCAAGGTTCCGCCCTTTGCGCCATGCTTGATGCGGATGTTCAGCCCCAGCACGTCGCCCAGCTGTCCCTCCAGCGCGCTGATGTCGGGATCGCGATAGGCCGCCTCGCCCTTGCGCTTGGGCTTGGCGTCGCGGGCGAGCTTCTCCGCCTCGCGGACCGTCAGCCCCTTGTCGGCAATCAGACGCGCCAGCTTTTCCGCGTCGGGGACGCCGATCAGCGCGCGGGCATGGCCCATCTCGATCTCGCCATCGACCAGCAACTGGCGGACGCCTTCAGGCAGGTCGAGCAGCCGCATCAGGTTCGCGACATGGCTGCGCGACTTGTGGACGATCTTGCCCAAAGCTTCCTGGGTGTGGCCGAACTCCTTGATCAGCCGGGCATAACCATCGGCCTCTTCGATCGCGTTCAGGTCCTGACGCTGGATATTCTCGATCAGCGCGATCTCGAGCGTTTCGGAATCGCTCAGATCGCGGACGATCACCGGAACCTCGTGCAGCCGCGCCCGCTGCGCCGCGCGCCAACGGCGCTCGCCGGCGACGATCTGATAGCTGTGACCGTGGGGTCGCACGAAGATCGGCTGGATTACGCCCTTCGACGCGATCGACTTGGCCAGCTCCTCGAGCGCGTCCTCGTCGAAATGACGCCGCGGTTGCAACGGGTCGGGGGCCAGCGAGCTGACTGGCAGCATCCGAATGCCCGAACCCGGCTCGCTGGAGCCATCGACCGGCTCTTCGCGGGTCGTATCCCCCAGCAGGGCGGAAAGGCCCCTGCCCAGCCCCGGACGGGGCTTGCGGGCGGCGGCGGGCGTTGCGGTCGGGTCTTCCTTGGTCATGCGGCCTTCTTGAGCTTGGGCAGACGGTCGATCACCTCGCGGGCGAGCGCGATATAGGCTTCGGATCCGGAGCAGCGATGATCGTAGATCAGCGCGGGAAGCCCGTGGCTGGGCGCCTCGGACAGGCGGACGTTGCGCGGAATCACCGTGTCGAACACCACGCGGCCGAGCACGGCGCGGACATCATCGGAGACCTGGTCCGACAGGCGGTTGCGGCGATCATACATGGTCAGCAGCACACCCAGGATCGACAGGCCGGGATTGAATCGGCTGCGGATCCGCTCGACCGTGTTGAGCAGCTGGCTGAGCCCTTCGAGCGCGAAGAACTCGCACTGGAGCGGGACGAGCAGCGCATGTGCGGCGACCATCGCATTCACCGTCAACAGCCCGAGCGAGGGCGGGCAGTCGATCAGGATGACGTCCCACCGCCCTGGCCCCCGCGCGATCGCGGTGTCGAGGCGGTGCGTACGGGCATCGAACTCGATCAGCTCGATCTCCGCGCCGGACAGGTCCTGGGTCGCAGCGACGATGTCGAGATTGGGTACCTTGGTCGGTCGCGCGACCTGTTCGAGCGTAACGCCGTCCGAAAGAAGCAGGTCGTAACTGGACTGATCCCGCTCCGAGCGACCGACGCCAAGCCCCGTCGACGCGTTACCCTGCGGATCGAGATCGATCAGCAGGACGCGCTTGCCGATCGCAGCGAGCGCCGTCCCGACATTGATGGCGGATGTGGTCTTGCCGACTCCGCCCTTCTGATTGGCGATGGCGATAGCGATCATCTTGGACGAACTCCTCGTGCGACGACGATCCCGGAGTCGTCGGCCGTCAGGCTGCGTTCCACGTGAAACACACCCTGCCATTTCCGGCGGGCATCATCCACCTCCGAGTGGACGTTGCGTCCCTTTGGCAGGATCCACACTGTGGATAAGTCTGTGCAATGAATTGTGGATGAAAAGAGCTTCGACAGCTCCGCGACCGCGCGCGCGGAAACCACTGACGCTGGCGCTGTCGGGTGATAGGTCTCGATCTTGCTGTGAACCACTACCACCTGGGCTTCCAGGCCAAGCGCCGATGCTGTCTCGCGAAGAAACTCCACGCGCTTGCTTCGTGGTTCGACGAGGACTACTCGCCGATCCGTAAGGACCGCGACCACCATTCCCGGTAAGCCCGCCCCTGCCCCAACATCGATCCAGCTGCCCGACCGAGCTTCGGCTGCGCAGGGGATCAACTGGGCAGAGTCGAGGAGATGTCGCTCCCACAGGTGAGGCACCGTGGACGCGGCAATCAGGTTCTGACGCTCGGATTCCTCGACGAGGATTGTCGCGAACTGCGCCAGTCGTGTTTCACGTGCAACACCGAACCGGCCGCTGATCCACTGCCGCGCTTCATCTTCGGTCATGCTGCGACCTTGCGCCGGGCATGAAGCAGAATTGCTGAAAGCGCTGCCGGCGTGATCCCGCGAATACGCGAAGCAGCACCGATCGTTTCGGGCCGTGCCGCGCCAAGCCGCTCGACCATTTCATTCGAAAGTCCTGGGATCGCGTCATAGGCCAGATCACGATCGAGCCGCACCGCATCGTTCGCTCGAAGCTGTGCGACCTCAGCCTCCTGCCGATCGAGATAGGGCGCGTAGCGCTGGTCCTCGATATATTCCGCAAGGAGCGCCTCGTCAGTGGCCGGAATTGGTCCGTCGGTCACATAGCGCAATTCGACGCCGGGGAAACGAAGCCATTCGCGGGCGGAACGTCGCGCACCATCCTGCGCCACGGGTGCGCCGCGGTCCCGCAAGGTGCTGGCGGTAACCGAGGATGAGAAATGCCGGTCCAGCGTGTCGCGCATCTGTCGACGCTCTGTGAGGCGTGTCCGCCGCGCATCACCCAGGCAACCAAGCGCTTCCGCGATCGGTCCAAGCCGGGTTTCGGCATTGTCGGCGCGCAACCGCAGGCGATATTCGGCGCGCGCGGTCAGCATGCGATAAGGCTCGGTCACGCCCTGAAGCACCAGGTCGTCGACCATGACGCCGAGATAGCTTGTTGCCCGATCGAGGATCAACGGCTCGATCTCTAGCGCGTGGGCGGCGGCGTTGATGCCGGCGATCAGGCCCTGCCCCGCCGCTTCCTCATATCCGGTCGTTCCGTTGATCTGGCCTGCGCAGAACAGGCCAACGATCTGCGGCAGCCCCAATGTCGCATCCAGCGCGCGCGGATCGATATGGTCATATTCGACCGCATAGCCCGGCGTGACGATCTCCGTCCGCTCGAGGCCCGCGATCGACTGGACCATCGCGACCTGGATGTCGACCGGCAAGGATGTCGACATGCCGTTCGGATAGATCAGGTTGGTATCCAGTCCCTCGGGCTCCAGAAAAATCTGGTGGCCGTCCCGGTCGCCGAAGCGATGGATCTTGTCCTCGATCGACGGGCAGTAGCGCGGTCCCTGCGCGCCGATCGCGCCGGTGAACAGCGGAGACCGGTCCAGGCCCGATCGGATCGCGTCATGGGTCGCCTCGCTCGTGCGCGTGACGCCACAGTGAAGCTGGGGTAGCACCCGGCGCGTCGACACCGGGGACATTGTCCAGAAATCCGCGTCCGACGGCTGTTCCTCGACACGAGCCCAATCGACGGTGCGTCCGTCGAGACGCGGCGGCGTTCCCGTCTTGAGGCGCGCCATCGGCAGGTCGAGCGATCGCAACTGCTGCGCCATCCGGTGCGACGAGGCTTCGCCGATCCGCCCGCCATCCAGACGCTCCTCGCCGCGATAGATCCGCCCGCCCAGAAACGTACCGGTGGCCAGGACCACGGACCGCGCCTCGATCCTGCTGCCGTCGGCAAGCTCGATGCCCGCCACGGCCGCACCATCGAGGATCAGCGCGGCCGCCTCCCCCTCGATCAGCTCGAGCACGGACTGTGCGGCGATCATCCTTTGAATGGCGGCCGCATAGGCCCGGCGATCCGCCTGGACGCGTGGCCCCTGGACGGCGGTACCCTTGCTCCGGTTGAGCATGCGGTAATGGATCGCAGCGGCGTCCGCGGCGCGAGCGATCAGACCATCGAACGCATCGACTTCGCGAACCAGATGCCCTTTGCCCAGACCGCCAATGGCGGGGTTGCAGGACATGGCGCCGACCTTGTCGAGATCGAAGCTGACCAGCGCCGTGCGCGCGCCACGACGCGCAGCAGCGGCCGCTGCCTCGGTTCCGGCATGGCCGCCGCCGATCACGATCACATCGAAATGCATTTCAGTCCGATACTGGAGCGGACGCGCCGGGTCAAAACCGTTCCACGTGAAACATCGACTTACTGGCCTTGACTAGTGTTCCACGTGGAACAACGCTATTTTCCGATACAGAACCGGCTGAACAAAGCGTCGAGCATCTGTTCGACCCCTGCCCGGCCCGTAACCGCATCAAATGCGCGCAGCGCTGACCGGAACCCCTCCGCGACCAGCAGAAGATCGCGCTCTCTGGAAGCCGCGTTCAATGCATCTGCCGCCGCTTCCGCGAGCTCTCTCTGCCTGCGGTTCAGGACCAGCTGGTCCTCGGGCGGAAGCAACGCCCGTGCACGCTCCGCCATATGCGACCAAAGGACATCGACTCCTTCCCCCGTTGCAGCGGAGACGCCTAGTCGCCCTTCGGGCACCTGGCGTCGCCCATCCTCATCAACGCGCGAGTGGACCGCGATCACCACGTCATGTTGCGGCGCAACATCGTCGCCGAGCCAGAGCAGCATATCGGCACGCGCAATCGCGTCCTCGGCACGCGCGACACCGATGCGCTCGACGACATCGCTTGTCTCGGTCAGCCCCGCCGTATCGATGAGCAGCCAGGCCACGCCATCGCGCACCACCGGCGCCTCGATCCGGTCCCGCGTCGTTCCCGCAATCGGGGATACGATCGCGGCCTCTCGATCGACCAAGGCATTCAGCAGAGTCGATTTTCCGGCATTGGGCGGACCGGCCAGCACCACGCGAATGCCGTCCTTCAGCCGCTCGACCGACGGGCGCCGGGTGACCGCTTCGATCTTCTCCGCCAGCCGCATCGCAGCAGCGCGGATGGCGGGAACCGGATCCGACGTCCCGACGACGTCATCCTCGTCCGAATGGTCGAGCAGTGCCTCGATACCGGCGGCGATCCCCAACGCCTCGCTCGTCCATGCCTCGACCTCGCGACGGACCGCGCCTTCGGCCGAGCGGAGCGCCGCGCGCCGCTGGGATTCGGTCTCCGCCATCAGCAGATCCCCCAGCCCCTCCGCCTCGCTGAGATCGATCCGGCCATGGGTCAGCGCACGGCGGGTGAACTCGCCGGGCTCGGCACTGCGCAGGCCCGGCATGCTCGCAAGTGCCGCTTCAACGGCGCGGACTACCGCCCGCCCGCCGTGAAGATGAAGTTCCGCCAGATCCTCGCCTGTCGCCGAGTTCGGACCGGGGAACAGCAGCACGAGCGCTCGGTCGAGCAGCTCGCCGTCGTGGCGAAGCGCCCGCACTACGGCTCGCCGCGGCTCCGGCAGCGTGCCTGCCAGTGCCCTGACGGCGTCGAACGCCCCCGCCCCGCTGATCCTCATCACTGCGATCGCCGCCGGAGGCTGGCCGGTCGAAACCGCGAAGATCGTCTCCATCAGCTCTTCTTGGTCGCGGTCTCGAACAGGCTGCGCCACATGTTCATGCCGGCTTCGCCCATCGGCGACCAGGCGCGCGTCATCGTCTCCAGCAATTCGGGAGTGATCCCCTTCTCCATCGCGTCGGTCACCATCTGGATATAGCGATCATGCACCGGCGTCAGGTCGGGCAGGCCGATCGCGCGACGGGCTTCCTCGGGCGTGCAATCGACTTCGACGTTGATCTTCATGCTTCTTCTCCGCAGCGCCCATGCTAGACGATTGCCATGGCTTATGCGCGCGACTGGGGCGTGGTGACAACGCCCATCGGCTCGATCCGGATCGACGGCGATGATCGCTATCTCGATCGAATCGCCATCCTGACCGAGCCAGAGCACGCCCGCAGGCCCGACCGTCCGGCACTGCTTGCCGCCGCCGAACAGCTGGAAGCGTTTTTCGAGGGCGCGCTCCGCGATTTCGACCTGGCACTCAAGCCCGCTGCGACGCCCCGTGGATGCGAATTGCGCCAAGGGCTGGTCGATGTCCGTTTCGGGTCGACGATCAGCTATGGCGGGCTTGCACGGGCGCTGAACTCCAGTCCGCGCGCGATCGGCCAACTGTGCGCACGCAATCCGTTCCCGATCGTCGTGCCGTGCCACCGGATCCTCGCAACCGGCGCCATCGGCCACTACAGCGCCGGTGCCGGCGTCCCCACCAAGCAATGGCTGCTCGATCATGAGCGACGCCTTGGAGACCTTCGATGACCAAATTGACCGTGACCACCCTCGACGGCGACGCGAGCTTCGACGCCTATGTCGCCACGCCGGACCAGACACCGCGCGCGGCGATCATCGTGATCCAGGAGATTTTCGGCGTGAACGAGGGGATCCGCCGCAAGTGCGACAGGCTGGCCGCGGAGGGCTATCTGGCGATCGCCCCCGACCTTTTCTGGCGGCTCGAGCCGGGGATCGAGCTGGACCCCGACGTGCCGGATCAGCTGCAGCAGGCCTTCGGCTTCATGAACCGGTTCGATCAGGATCTGGGCATTCAGGACATCGAGGCGACGATTCGTGCCGCGCGGCAGCAACTGGCCGATGCCGGCGTCACCAATGGCAAGGTCGGTGCGGTCGGCTACTGCCTGGGCGGACGGCTCGCCTATATGACCGCGTCGCGCACCGACGTGAATGCCAGCGTCGGCTATTATGCAGTCGGCATCGACGGCCTGCTGGGCGAGCAGCACGCCATTGCCCATCCCCTGCTCCTGCACATCGCCAAGGACGATCATTTCGTCGATGCCGATGCTCAGCAGCGCATGCATGAGGGGCTGGACGACAATCCCAAGGTCACGCTGATCGACTATCCCGGTGTCGATCACGGCTTCGCGACCGAGATGGGCGATCGCCGCAACGATATCGCGGCGGAACAGGCGGACCGGAATACTGCGGACTTCTTCGCCAAGCATCTTGGCTGACGCCATCGCGGGCGCCGGGGTCAGCTGAACAGGCTGAGGATCCCCGGCGTCTCCGCGGTCCCGACGGTCCCCTCATAGATCATGCGCAACGCGACGAGCAGGATCACGCCCAGACCGAGATAGGCGATCCAGCGGTGCCGATCGATGATCCGCGCGATCAGGTTGGCGGCGACACCCATCAGCGCGACCGAAAGCAACAGGCCGACGATCAGGATGCCGGGATGGTCGCGCGCCGCCCCCGCCACCGCCAGGACATTGTCGAGGCTCATCGACACGTCGGCGACTGCCACGGAGGCCGCAGCCGCGGCAAAGCTGCGCGGGGGTGCGATCCCGGAACGCGCCGCGTCGGGACTGCCCCCGATCGATCCGCAGCGCAGTTCGCGCCAGAATTTCCAGCTGACCCACAGCAGCAGCAGTCCGCCGGCAAAGACCAGCCCGACAAAGCCCATCACCCAACTGACGATGAGGGCGAAGGCGATGCGCAGCACCAGCGCCGCGGCAATGCCGATCAGGATGACCTGGCGCCGCTGTTCGGGCGGCAGGCCGGCGGCTAGCGCACCGACGACGATCGCATTGTCGCCTGCCAGCACCAGGTCGATCATCAGCACCTGACCGAAGGCGGCGAGCGCCTGCGGATCGGTCAGATTCGAGAAGTCGGTGACGATCTGCTGCCAGATTTCCGCAAGGGATCCCAGGCCCTGCGTCGCGGACGCGGCTGCGGCAAGCGTCTCGATCATCGATCAAAGCCCCTCATGACATGGTGCGGGCGGCGGCACCGTCCGGCCCCCTGAACGCCAAAGGCGGCACGGGGTTGCCCGCGCCGCCTTCGCTCATGTCCGGTCCGAAGCCGGGCGACGGTCGTCGCGCCGCTCCGGTCGATCGCAAGCTTACTGGTTCATCGAGTCGAAGAAGTCTTCGTTGGTCTTCGAATCCTTCATCTTGTCGAGCAGGAACTCCATTGCGTCGATCGTGCCCATCTGCATCAGGATGCGGCGCAAGACCCACATCTTGGACAGCTTGGCCTTGTCGACCAGCAACTCTTCCTTGCGGGTGCCCGACTTGCCGACGTCCAGTGCCGGGAAGATGCGCTTGTCCGCCACCTTGCGATCGAGGACGATTTCCGAGTTACCGGTGCCCTTGAACTCTTCGAAAATGACTTCGTCCATGCGGCTGCCGGTATCGATCAGCGCGGTGGCGATGATCGACAGCGAACCGCCTTCCTCGATGTTGCGCGCCGCACCGAAGAAGCGCTTCGGACGCTGCAGCGCATTGGCGTCGACACCGCCGGTCAGCACCTTGCCCGAGCTGGGCACGACGGTGTTGTAGGCGCGGCCGAGGCGGGTGATCGAGTCGAGCAGAATCACCACGTCCTTCTTGTGCTCGACCAGACGCTTGGCCTTCTCGATCACCATTTCGGCGACCTGCACGTGGCGCGTCGCCGGCTCGTCGAAGGTCGAGGAGACGACCTCGCCGCGCACCGAGCGCTGCATGTCGGTCACTTCCTCGGGCCGCTCGTCGATCAGCAGGACGAGCAGGAACACCTCGGGGTGATTGTCGGTGATCGCCTTGGCGATGTTCTGGAGCATCACCGTCTTGCCGACGCGGGGCGGCGCGACGATCAGCGTGCGCTGGCCCTTGCCCTGCGGCGAGACGATGTCGATCACCCGTGCCGACTTGTCCTTGACCGTCGGATCGGCCGGATCGAGCGTCAGCTTCTGCTCGGGATAGAGCGGGGTGAGGTTGTCGAAATTGACGCGGTGGCGCACCGCATCGGGATCGTCGAAATTGACCGACACCAGCCGGGTCAGCGCGAAGTAGCGCTCGCCATCCTTGGGCGCGCGGATTTCGCCCTCGACCGTGTCGCCGGTGCGCAGGCCGAATTTGCGGACCTGGTTGGGCGAGACATAGATGTCGTCTGGGCCGGCGAGATAATTGGCCTGGGCGCTGCGCAGGAAGCCGAAACCGTCCTGGAGCACTTCGATCGTGCCCTCGCCCATGATCTGTTCGCCGTTTTCGGCCTGGGCCTTCAGGATGGCGAACATGATGTCCTGCTTGCGGAGCGTCGAGGCGCCTTCGACGCCGAGCTCCTCCGCCATGCTGACCAGCTCTGCCGGGGGGGTTTTCTTCAAGTCTCTGAGATGCATGGGAGAATCCGAATGCAATGAATGTGGGGAGAGCGTCGGTCGGCTGACAAGCGGACAATCGAGGCTAAAAGGAGGGAGCCGCCCCCGGTAAGGGACGACAGCGCGGATTTAGGTGGGCGACCGAGTCAAGTCAACCGGGATCAGAACGGCTTCACGACGGCCAGCACAACGATCACGACGACCGCCAGCGCCGGCAGCTCGCCGAGCAGCCTGAGCGTGCGGGTCGTGGCCCGGGTCTCGCCCCTCGCCAGCTTGCGCGCATAGCCGACCGCCCAGCCATGATAGCCCGACAGCAGCAGGACGAAGGTCAGCTTGGCATGGAGCCAGCCCAGTCCCGGCTGCCCGTCGACCAGCCCGACATTCAGCGCAAGCGCGATGCCCAGCAGCCAGACGATGATCAGCGACGGCGTCAGGATCATCCGGCGCAGCAGCGCCTCGCGCTTTTCCCAGGCCAGCGCCTCGGGCGTGCCCAGCGCGTCCTGGTGATGGACCAGATAGCGCGGCAGCAGGAACAGCCCCGCCATCCAGAAGATGACGAAGATGATGTGCGCCGCCTTCACCCACAGATAGGCCTGGCCCAGAAAACCGGTCATCGCGTTCCTCTCAGCCGGGCCAGCAGCTGTTCGACATGCGCGATCGGCGTGTCCTGCTGGATTCCGTGGCCCAGATTGAACACATGCGGCCGTTCGGGGAAAGCCGCAAGGATGCGATCGATCGCGCTGTCCAGCGTCGCACCGCCGGCGATCAGCGCGAGCGGATCCAGATTGCCCTGAACCGGCAGCCCCTGCGGCAGTTCGGCATTCGCCCAGGCCGGATCGACCGTCTCGTCCAGTCCGATCGCATCCGCGCCCGTCTCGCGCGCATAGGCGACCAGCTTGCCGCCCGCGCCCTTGGGAAAGCCGATCACCTTCACTGTTGTACGATCGTGCAACGCGGCGATGATCCGCTGCGTCGGGGCGATGACCCAGCGTTCGAACTGCGCTGGCGACAGGCTGCCCGACCAGCTGTCGAAAAGCTGCACCGCCTCGACGCCGGCATCGATCTGGCCGATCAGATAGTCGATCGTCGCATCGGCGATCCGGTCGACCAGCGCCTGCATCAGCCCGGGGTCGGCATAGGCCAGGCGTCGTGCCTCGGCCTGCTCGCGGCTGCCCTGGCCGGCGATCATATAGGTGGCGACCGTCCAGGGGCTTCCAGCGAACCCGAGGAAGGTGACCTTGGGGTCCAGCTCAGCAGCGACGCGGCGGACGGTGGCGTAGATCGGCTCGAACTTCGATGCGTCGGGTTCGAGTCCGTCGAGGATCTCGCGCGCGGCGATCTTCGGCGCCAGGCGCGGGCCCTCGCCGGTTTCGAACCAGAGATCCTGTCCCAGCGCCATCGGCACGATCAGGATGTCGGAGAACAGGATCGCACCGTCCATTTCGAACCTGCGAATGGGCTGGAGCGTGATTTCGGCCGCAGCCTCGTCATCCATCGCGAGGGCGAGGAATCCCCCCTTCTCGGCCCTCAGAGCGCGATATTCGGGCAGGTAACGCCCGGCTTGGCGCATCAGCCACACCGGCGGCACGGTTTGACGGACGCCATTCAGCGTTTCGAGCAGGGGTTTCGCGTCAGGAAAGCGAGTCAGCGGAAATTCCAATAACAATAAGATGAGAATCCAAGAGTTGTTGGAGTCTGTTGGTGCGTGGAAGCCGGGATTTATGCGTCCATCCGGATTCTGCCAACAGCTTGACTCACATCGGCCCTCGGACTCGCCGGGATTCGGCCACGCCATCCCCGTTTTCCACAGCCTGTGGGCGGGAACGCGCATCTGGGGACGGGGTTGTGGATATCCGAGCATGGAATCGCCGATTCCGGGACGCTTGGCCCGTGCCTTGTGTTGCGGTAGCGCCTGTCCCCATGTTTTCCACAGACCTGTCCAGCTGATGCGGCTGCACCTTCATCTCCTGTCGGATTCGACCGGCGAGACGCTCGAGAACATCGCCAAGGCGGCGCTCGCCCAATATGACGATGTCGACATGCAGCGGCATTTCTGGCCGATGGTGCGCAGCGAGGCGCATCTCGAGCGAATCATGGCGGAAATTTCGCAAAATCCGGGACTTGTGCTTTACACGCTGGTCAATCCCGAGATCCGCCGCACGCTGGAAAGCCGCTGCCGCGTGATGGGGCTTCCCGCCGTCGCGCCGCTCGATCCGGTCAACCACGCACTGTCCAGCCTGCTCGGGCAGGAAGCCAAGGCGCGGCCGGGGCGTCAGCACACGCTCGACGCCGCCTATTTCGCGCGCGTCGACGCGATTCAGTTCACCATCGCCCATGACGACGGCATCGGTGCCGAGGATTGGGAGGAGTCGGACATCGTCCTGGCGGGCGTCTCCCGCTCGTCGAAGACGCCGACCTCGATCTATCTCGCCAATCGCGGCTACAAGACCTCGAACATCCCGATCGTGGTCGAGTCCCCGCCCCCGCCCGAACTCTTCACGCTGAAGCATCCGCTGGTGGTCGGGCTGACGACCAGCGCCGACCGGCTGGTGCAGATCCGCCGCAACCGGCTGCTGTCGCTCAACCAGCAGCCCGAGACTGCCTATGTCGACCAGGACTCGGTCGCGCGCGAGATCGCCTTTGCCCGGCGGATGTTCGCCGACAATGGCTGGCCGGTGATCGACGTCACCCGGCGGTCGATCGAGGAAACCGCAGCTGCGATCATCCAGCTGTGCAACGAACGGACCTTGTCCAAGGGGCGCGACGAATGAAGCTGATCCTTGCCTCGCAGAGCGCGTCGCGGCGGGCGATGCTCGATGCGGCGGGCGTGCCCTATGAAGCGGTCTCGCCCCAGGTCGACGAGGAGTCGGCCAAGGCTGCGCTGAGGGCGCAGGGCATTTCGCCGCGCGACCTGGCCGACGCGCTTGCCGAACTAAAGGCGCTGAAACTCTCCCACCTCGATCCGACTGCTCTGGTGCTCGGCGGAGACTCGCTGGTCGCGCTGGCCGACGGGACCTTGCTCGACAAGCCGGTCGATCGTGACGATGCTGCGGCGCATCTGCGCGCCATGTCGGGGACCTCGGTCGATCTCTATTCGGCTGCGGTGATTGCGGAAGGAGGGCGACCGGTCTGGCGCCATGTCGACCGCGCACGGCTGATGGTCCGGCGCCTGTCCGATGGCTTTATCGACTCATATCTCGACCAGGAATGGCCGGCGATCGCCGGCTGCGTCGGCTGCTTCCGGATCGAGGGGCCCGGCGTCCAGCTGTTCGCGGCGACCCAGGGCAGCCACTTCACCATTCTCGGCATGCCGTTGCTGCCGATCCTCGACTATCTGCGCACTCGCGGAGTGATGACGTCATGACTGTCCATGCCGAGGTGATCGGCGATCCGATCGTCCAGTCGAAGAGTCCGATCATCCATGGATTCTGGTTGAAGGCGCTGGGGATCGACGCGGACTATCGCGCCGAGCATGTGACCCCGGACCGGCTGGGCGACTATTTCGCGTCGCGTCGAGACGATCCCGCCTGGCGCGGCTGCAACATCACCCTGCCCCACAAGCAGGAGGCGCTGGCCTTTGTCGAGGATCGCGGCGGCGTCCGCGAGTCGATCGGGGCGATCAACACCGTGGTCCGCGGCGATGACGGGGCGCTGGTCGGCACCAACACCGATGCCGGCGGCTTCTATGCGCCGATCGCGGGGCTCGAACTGACGGGCGCGCATGCCGTGGTGATCGGCGCGGGCGGTGCAGCGCGGGCGGTGCTTTTCGCACTGTCGAAGTTCGATATCGGGCGGGTGACGATCCTCAACCGCAACGTGCTGAAGGCGGCGGCGCTGCTTTCCAGCTTCGGGATCAAGGGCGATGCCGTGCCGCTCGGCGCGCCGCTGCCGCCGACGACGGCGCTGCTGGTCAACACCTCCGCGCTCGGCATGGTCGGCCAGCCGGCGCTCGAGATCGACTTGTCTCCGCTGCCCGAGGACGCAGTGGTCTATGACATCGTCTATGCGCCGCTCGAAACCGATCTGCTCCGCCAGGCGGCGGAGCGCGAGCTCGATACGGTCGACGGGCTCGACATGCTGATCGGACAGGCCGCGCTGGCGTTCGAACTGTTCTTCGGTGCCGAGCCGCCACGCGACCGCGACGAGGAACTGCGCGTGCTGCTGACGTCGTGATCAAGATCGGCCTCACCGGTTCGATCGGTATGGGCAAGTCGACCGTCGCCGCGATGTTCGCCGAACAAGGCGTGCCGGTGTTCGACGCCGATGCCGAGGTGCACCGGCTGCAGGGGCCGGGCGGGCGGCTGTTGGCGCCGATCGAGTCTGCATTCCCCGGGACGACGGGACCGGACGGCGTCGACCGCGCCAAGCTGCGCGAACGGGTCGTATCCGACTCTGACGCCTTCCGCCGGCTGGAAGCGATCGTCCACCCCGCCGTGGCGGAGGGACGCGCCCGGTTCCTGGATCGGCATCGCGAGGCGTCGATCGTCGTGCTCGACGTGCCCCTGTTGTTCGAGGCGGGGGGCTGGGCCGAGGTCGATCATATCGTCGTCGTTTCGGCACCCGAAGCGGTCCAGCGTGCGCGGGTGCTCGCCCGCCCCGGCATGACCGAGGAGCGGTTCGAAGCGATTCTGGCGCGTCAGATGCCCGATGCCGAAAAGCGCGCGCGCGCCGACCTCGTGATCTCGACCGGGGGCAGCCACGAAGAAACGCGCGACGCGGTGCGGGCGCTGATCGCTTGCCTCTCGGGCGCGACAGGAGGATAAGCGACTCACATGCGTGAGATCGTATTCGATACGGAAACAACAGGGCTGAGCTTCTCGGGCGGCGACCGACTTGTCGAGATCGGCTGCGTCGAACTGGTCAACCGAGTGGCCACCGGGCGGCACTTCCATGCCTATATCAACCCACAGCGGCCGATGCCGGTCGAGGCCTTCCGCGTCCACGGCCTTTCCGAGGTCTTCCTGTCGGACAAGCCGCTGTTCCACGATGTGGTCGAGGATCTGCTCGAGTTCGTCGGCGACAGCCCGATGGTGGCGCACAACGCCAATTTCGACTTCGGCTTCGTCAATGGCGAGCTGAGCCGGTGCGGCCGGCCGATCATCTCGCTCGACCGGATGGTCGACACGCTCACCCTGGCGCGGACCCGCCATCCGGGTGCCAAGCATACGCTCGATGCGCTGTGTTCGCGCTATGGCATCGACCTGTCGCAGCGCACGCTCCACGGCGCGCTGCTCGACGCCCAGCTGCTCGCGCAGGTCTATGTCGAGCTGACCGGCGGGCGCCAGATTACCATGGGCCTTGCGGTCGACGTGCCGGTCATGCGCGAAACCGCCGCCGAGGCGCCGAGCCGGGTCCATATCCGTCCGGCGCGGCATTTCGCGCCGTCACCTGAGGAACTTGAGCGTCACGCAGCGTTTCTTAACAAGTTGGAGGAGCCGCTTTGGGGCAAGGCCGTATCGGGCTGAGCCCCGTTTTGGGGGCCCTCATCTAGTGCGGAGGTAAAACTATGGAAATCCGAGTCTCTGGCCATCAGGTCGACACCGGAGAAGCGCTCAAGCAGCTGGTCGACGACCGGCTCCAGGCGATCGCGAACAAATATTTCTCCCGAGCGCTTTCGGCTCAAGTCACCTTCGGCAAGGGACCCCATGACAACGGCTTCACCTGCGACATCGTGGCGCATGTGATGCAGGGGTTGGTGCTCAAGTCCTCGAACTCCGGCATGGAAGCCAATGGCGCATTCGATGGCGCCGCGGACAAGATCGAGAAGCAGCTGCGCCGCTACACGCGCCGGCTGAAGGACCGCAACGCCAGCCAGGCGATCGCCGTCCAGGAGAATGGCGGCTATGACAACGCCGGCTACACCCTGTTCCAAGAAAGCACCGAAGAGGACGAGGCGTCCGATGCGCCGCTGATCATCGCGGAAACGCGGGTCGACGTTCCCGATGCCACCGTTTCGGACGCGGTCATGATGCTCGATCTGCGCAACACCGCCGCGTTGCTGTTCCGAAATAGCGGGACAGGCGCCTTCAACATGGTGTATCGGCGCGGCGACGGCACGATCGGGTGGGTGGAACCTAATCGCGCCGGATGAATTATAGGGGCGCTCGGGGGAGCCCTGTCCGGAACACATCATGACTGATCTGAGTGACCTGCTCGTGCCGGAGGCGATTGCCTCTGCGATGCCTGCCGCCAACAAGAAGGCGCTGTTCCAGCACCTCGGCGCGGTGGCGACACGCGCCTATGGCCTGGACGCCAAACTCGTGGCGGACAGGCTGGCGGCACGGGAAAAGCTCGGATCGACCGGCTTCGGCGGCGGGATCGCGATCCCGCACGCCAGGCTGGACGAATTGCGATCGGTGGTCGCGATGGTCGCGCGGCTCCCCCAGCCGATCGACTTCGCCGCGGTCGACGAACTTCCGGTCGATCTGGTGTTCACCCTGTTGTCCCCCACCGGGGCGGGCGCCGATCACCTCAAGGCGCTGGCGCGCGTCTCGCGCCAGCTGCGCGACCGAAGTTTCGCGGCGAAGTTGCGCGGTGCCGGGTCGGAGGATGCGATCTACGCGATGCTCGTCGGCGTGGAGGCTCGTGACGCTGCCTGACGATCCCGTCGGCGAGGCGGCGCATTTCCGGGCGCTCGAATCGCTCTACGACTCCGCACCGATCAACCACCTGTTCGAGTCGACGCTCGAGATTCCCGAGGCAGGGGTCGCGCGGATCCGCTTCTCGCTCGACGAACGCCATTTCCATGCGGCCGGCGCGGTCCATGGAACGAGTTATTTCAAGATGCTCGACGATGCCGCCTTCTACGCGGCGAACAGCCTGGTCACCGACCGCTTCCTGCTGACGACCGCATTCAACCTGCTGTTCACCAAGCCGCTGGCCGCAGGGCCGGTGGTGGCGGAAGGCCGCTGGGTCAGCGGGCAGCGTCGCGTGTTCGTGGCGGAAGCGCGGCTGATCGATTCTACGGGCGAGGAAGCGGCCCGCGGCACCGGCACCTTCATGCGGTCGCGCATCGCCCTGGCCGGTCTTCCCGGCTATGGGCGCGACTGATGGCGCGCCTGACCAGCGCGATTCTGGTCAACGCGCTGGTGCGCCGGGCCGGACAGCGGGGCGGATCTGCGATGGTGCTCGCACGCGGCGATGACACCGCCGGGGCGATCCTGTTCGTGACCTTGGAAAAAGGCGTGGATCCAAAGCTTTATGAGCGTGGGATTGGTCCCGACGGGCTGCCTGCCCTGATCCCTTCGGGGCCGCGCGACCTGAGCGACGAACGGGAGGCAACCGCCTATTGGCAGCGCCGCCGCGAGCGCGATTCCGACCTGTGGGTCGTCGAACTGGATATCGCAGGCGCGGAACGCTTCATCGCCGAAACGATCTCGCTCGATTGACTTTAAGGTGCAGTGCGGCGAAAGCGCCCGCACATCATAACAGCGTTGTGCCGGACGGGGTGTGAAATCGTTCGGTTACGCAGTCGGGGGGAAGCCCGGCGGTCCGAGGGAGAAAATGGGGACCGGCCGCGCACCACCGCATAAAAACGAACAAAGATGAATTTCGTGACACGCGCTGCGGTTCTCGCAGCTGTGACTTTCTGCGTTGGTGCCTTCGCCAATGCTTCCACGCTCGAACTGAGCGGCGCGCCCCAGGACGCGCAGGTTCAGGACATCAATGCGCAGGAACACCATGTTGTTCCGATGCCCCCGGCGGTCGAACCGACGCTGGCGCGGGCAGGCGAGATCGTCCAGCCGCTGCCCGAAGCAGATCCTGCCTCTCTCCAGTTTGCCAGCCTTTCCGACGCCGTAGCCGCTCAGGACCACCCCGAGAATGAGGGCGAGGACAGCGAGCTTCACTGCCTGGCCGTCGGCGTCTATTACGAGGCCAAGAGCGAACCCCTTGCCGGCCAGCTGGCCGTTGCCGAAGTCATCCTCAACCGTTCCAATTCCGGCCGTTTCGCCTCGTCGACCTGCGGCGTGCTGACCCAGCGCGGCCAGTTCTCGTTCGTCCGCGGCGGCAAGATCCCGACCCCGCCCGCCAATGCGCAGTGGCGCAAGGCGATGGCCGTCGCCCAGGTCGCCCGCAAGGACCTGTGGGAGAGCCCGGCCGAGGACGCGCTCTACTTCCACGCACGCTACGTGTCGCCGGGCTGGAAGCGCCCGCGCGTCGCAACCGTCGGCAACCACATCTTCTATCGCTGAAGCGCCGGGGGGCGCTCCGGCCCGGCGGCACTGCCGGGCCGGACCCTGCAGGTCCGATTGCACGGACGCTTCCCAGCGTTCTTGAAATGTTCTACAAGGCCGACATGGCTGCGCTCTCTCCCCTGCCCCTGACCCCTGTCGCCGCGCTGCAGGCCACGGACGTGGCGCGCGGGGTTTGCCGCATGCTGCTGCGGCATGACTGTGTGGCGATCGCCGAAGTGCCGCTGGCGGACGGCCGACGCGCCGACCTGATGGGGCTCGACGCGCACGGCAACATCATCATCGTCGAGATCAAGGTGTCGCGCGCGGACCTGCTCGGCGACGCCAAGTGGAACGACTATCTCGCGCATTGCGACCGCTTCTTCTGGGCGGTGCCTGAGGGGTTCGACCTGTCCCCCTTCGCGCAGGAAGCCTTTCTGCCGTCGCGCGCCGGTCTGATCGTCGCCGATCGCTACGACGCGGCGGTCGTGCGCGAGGCGAGCACCGTGCCGCTGGCCGCGGCCACACGCAAGAAATGCACGCTGGCCTTTGCCCGCCGGTCGGCGCGGCGGGTAATCAACCTGCTCGATCCCGATTGCGATCCGGGCGGCTGGTAGGCTTCGTCAGTTGCGCGGCCCCATCGCCGCGCTGTTCGCCCCGCCCCTGGGCGCATCTTCGAGCAGCTTGCGAACGGTCGGCGACCGGCGATCATTCTTCGCATAGTCGCGCGCGCTCATTCCCGCGATGATGTCCGCCTTGTCGGGATCGGCGCCGGCGTCGAGCAGCGCGCGGATCATGTCGACATTGCGCATCTGCACCGCGCGGATCAGCGGGGTTTCACCGCTGGAATTGGCCAGGTTCACATTGGCCCGGTAGCGGACCAGGATCGCGACGCCCTCGCTGAAATTCTGCGACACGGCGATCATCAGCGGAGTATTGCCCTGCCGGTCCTGCGCATTGGGATTGGCGTTTTTCTGCAGCATGAAGCGCAGGTAAAGGCTCTCTCCCTTGCGGGCGAGGATATGGAGCGCGGTCTCGCCGGTGTTGCGGTCCTTGGCATTGACGATCGTCGAGCCGGGCTCATTGGCCATCTTAGTATATTTGCCCGTGTCGTCCTTTCGCACCGCGTCGAGGAAATTATAGCTGTCGGACATCTGCTGCGCGAGCGCGGGCGTGGCGCCGATGAACAGCGCCGAGCAGGCGATGGCGATGCGGATGGCTCGAAACGACATGGCGAGATAACCCCTTAGAAAGCGCCGGAAACGCGGCGCCGCACCTTGCAAGCATGGCGCGATCAGATCAAGGCTGGCGGGATGATGAAGCGCGTATCGATTGCAATGGCACTCACGCTCGCCGCCGTCACGCTCGGCGCCTGCAACGGCAACACCGCGGCGCAGGCCGACAAGCCGCCCCTGGCCGGGGCGCGGATCGGCGGCCCCTTCGCCCTCACCGACCAGGACGGCAAGACGGTGCGCGACACCGACTTTGCCGGCAAATACCGGCTGGTCTATTTCGGCTATACCTATTGCCCCGATGTCTGCCCGACCGACATGCAAAAGATGGGCCGCGCGCTGCGCACGCTGGAGAAACAGGATCCGGCCTATGCCGCAAAGATCCAGCCGATCTTCATCACGATCGATCCCGACCGCGACAAGCCGGCGCAGGTGAAGCAGTTCGTCACCGCCTTCCACCCGCGCATCGTCGGCCTGACGGGGACGCCCGCGCAGATCGCCGCGGTCGCCAAATCCTATGGCGCCTATTTCAAGAAGATGGCCCCCAGCGAGCCGGGCGGCGCCTATCTGATGGATCATGCCGCCACCATCTATCTGATGGGCAAGCAGGGCGAGCCGCTGGCGCTGATCACGCGCGAGATGACCGAGCCCGAGATGATTGCCGAGATCCGGAAATGGGCGAAGTAACCCGCCGCTTCTGGGAGGACACGCCGCTCGAGCAGCTCGACCGTGCCCAGTGGGAGGCGCTGTGCGACGGCTGCGGCAAATGCTGCATCCACAAGCTGGAGGACGAGGATACCGGCGAACTGCTCGCGACCAACGTCGCCTGCCGCCTGCTCGATCGCCGCGAGGGCCGCTGCAAGGATTATCGCAACCGCCGCGCCTATGTCCCCGAATGCGTCCGGTTGACCATGTCGAACGTGCGCGAGATCGAATGGCTGCCCTCGACCTGCGCCTACCGGCTGCGCGCGGCGGGCGAGCCATTGCCCGAATGGCATTATCTGGTGTGCGGCGACACCGAGGCGGTGCACCGCGCCGGCGAGTCCACCCGCGGCTGGACCATCTCCGAGGATGACGCCGGCGACTTCGAATTCCATGTGGTGGACCGCAAATTGTGAGCGGGTCGACCGGGATCGAGGTCGTTCGCAATGCCCGGTCCAAGGGCATGCGGCTGGCGGTCGATCCCCGCAGCGGCCGCGTCCGGCTGACGATTCCGCCGCGCGTGTCCGAACGAAAGGCGCTGGCCTGGGCCGAGGAACAGCGCGGCTGGATCGACCAGCAATGCGCCCGTCTTCCCCAGGGTCGGCCGTTCGTCCCCGGCGCGCGCGTGCCGCTGGAGGATGACGAGATCGAGATCGTCTGGCCGTCCACCGTCGGGCGGATGCCCAGGCTCATCGGCGACCGGCTGGTGTGCGGCGGCCCGCGCGAGGGGCTGGAGCGGCGCGTCGAGCGCTGGTTCCGCGCCGAGGCGCTGCGCATCCTGAGCGACGAGACTGCCGAATATGCCGCACGCGCCGGGGTGACCGTCACGCGGGTGGCGATCGGCGATCCGCGCGGTCGATGGGGCAGCTGCGCCGCTTCGGGCGAGATCCGCTACAGCTGGCGGCTGATCCTGGCCCCCAGCTTCGTACGCCGGGCGACGGTGGCGCATGAAGTCGCGCACCGGGTCCATATGGACCACAGCCCGGCCTTCCACCGCTTCACCGAGACGCTGTTCGAGGCCGATCCGACACCCGCACGGCTCTGGCTGCGAAAGCATGGCGCCGGGCTGCACTGGATCGGGCGAAGCTAGACCGCCCCGGCGCGAGGGCGCCTAATAGCCGGGACGCCTCGCTGGCTCGGCATAGGGCTGGTCGCGCGGATCACGGTAGCGGTCGTCCTGGCGTTGCGGCTGGGTCACCGGCGGACGCGGGACGTCGCGCTGCTGCTGCGGCGGCACCTGCTGGTCGCGCGGATCGCGTGAGTCACGAGGATCGCGCGGGTCCCGGCTCGGCTGCGACGGGTCGTCGCGACCGGTGACGCGGTCATACCAGTCCTTGTCCAGCTCGTCGCCGCGCCCACCGGCTGCCGGATCCTGCGCCGACGCGCCCGGGTCGATGGGATTGCCGTCGGGATCGACGAAGGCGCCATTGTCCGGGCCGGAGAAATATTCGCTCTCATTGTCGCCCTGCCATTCGGGCAGTGTGACATTGGTGTCGAACGCTTCCACCGGCCGGCCAGCTACGGCCTTGCGCATATAGGCGGAAAAGGCCTTGGCCGGGGCGGTGCCGCCCTGCAGCCCGCCGACCGGCTTGGCATCGTCGCGGCCCATCCACACGCCGGTGGTCAGGCCCGAGGAGAAGCCGAGAAACCAGCCATCCTTGTTCGAACTGGTCGTGCCGGTCTTGCCCGCGACCGGGCGGCCGATCTGTGCGGCCTTGCCGGTGCCGGTATTCACTGCGGTCTGCAGCAGGTCGATCATCTGGGCGGCGACATGCGATGCGACCAGAACGCGGCTGGTATCGACCTCATGCTGATAGATGACCTGGCCGTTCGCGGTGACGCGGGTGATGCCATAGGGCGTGACCGCGACCCCGCGCTGGCTGACCGACGCGAAGGCGCGGGTCATGTCGATCAGGCGGACGTTCGACGTGCCCAGCACCATTGCCGGCTGGGTGTTGATCGGCGTGGTGATGCCGAAGCGCCGCGCCATGTCGGCGACCGTGCTGTATCCGACTTCCTGGCCCAGCTTCGCCGCGACCGTGTTGATCGAATAGGCGAATGCGGAGCGCAGCGACATCTCGCCGTTGAACCGGCCCGAGCTGTTGCGCGGGCTCCATCCCGCGATGGTGACGGGCTCGTCGACGACCAGATCCTCGGGCCGATGCCCGGCTTCCAGTGCCGCCAGATAGACGAACAGCTTGAACGCCGATCCCGGCTGGCGCACTGCCTGGGTGGCGCGATTGTAGATCGACGCGACATAGTCCTTGCCGCCGACCATCGCCCGCACCGCGCCGTCGCGGTCGAGGCTGACCAGCGCGCCCTGCGCCGCACCCGGCGCATTGGCGCGGATCGCGTCGTCGGCCGCGCGCTGCATGTTCAGGTCCAGCGTCGTCCACACTTCGAGCGGGGCTTCGCTCTCGTCGATCAGCACTTCGAGCTGCGGCAGCGCCCAGTCGGTGAAATAACGGATGCTGTTCTGCTTGGGCTCGGGCGCCATCTTGACCGACTTGGGGTCGGCCGCGGCTGCCTGGGCCGGGGTCAGCTTGCCCGTTTCCTCCATCACCCGCAGCACCACTGCTGCGCGGTCGACCGCCGCCTCGGCATCGGCGGTGGGCGAATAATGCGACGGTGCCTTGACCAGGCCGGCGATGATCGCCGCTTCCGACAGGCTCAGCTGGGTCGCGGGATGGCCGAAGAAGCGGCGCGACGCGGCGTCGATGCCATAGGCGCCGCCGCCGAAATAGACCTTGTTGAGGTACAGTTCGAGAATCTGGTCCTTCGAGAATTTGCGCTCGATCGCCAGCGCCAGCACCGCTTCGCGAACCTTGCGGCCGACATCATATTTGTTCGACAGGAAGATGGTGCGCGCGACCTGCTGGGTGATCGTCGATGCACCCTGGAGGCGTCGGTCGGTGCCGCGATTGCTGATCGCGAAGCGCAGCGCGCGGGCCAGGCCCTTGGGGTCGACGCCGATATGCGATTCGAACCGGCGATCCTCGACGGCGATGATCGCGTCCTTCATCACCTGCGGAATCCTGTCGCTCTCGATCCACTCGCCATAGCTCGGCCCGAGCGAGACGAGGACGGTGCCGTCGACCGCATGGACGCGGATCATCTGGCCGTTGGGCGATCGCTTCAGGTCGCCATAGCTGGGCAGCGAGCTTCGCGTCGTATAGACGGCGATCAGCAGTGCGATGAGGCCGAGCAGGCCGAGTGCGACTGCTCCCCCCATACTCCACAGAGCAAAGCGTTTCCATTGTGCCGTGCTCGGCCAGCGCTTGGGCATGAAGCTCTTTTTCGTCGCCATTGGTGCGGGTGGATTACGCTCTCGGCCGTCCGCTCACAAGCAGCGACGGATCAGGATGGGTTCGACCCGTGCCGAAGCACGACCCGCTCGTCCGTTTCGAGTGGCGTAGCCCAGGTTAGCGCAGGGTGAACGGAAGCGATCGGCATCGGGCACGCGCGACCAGCCGCCGGCCATGAGCCGCCGAACGAGAACCCATGCTGTTGCGAAGCGCGTGCCGACAGGCGGGCGCGAAGCCTATTCCTTCCAGGCCCACCAGAGCTGGGCGGGAGGAACATTCCACCATTCGACCGCGGAATCGATCTTCGGAATATAGGGCTCGAAGAAGTTCCGGACCTTGGGATTGAACTGATAGACCAGGAACGCGCCGCCCGGGCGCAGTGCCCGTGCGGTCTCGCGCGCGATGGAATCGCCCACGCCGGGGGGCAGGGTCGAGAAGGGCAGGCCCGACAGGACATAGTCGGCATGGTCGAAGCCCTGGCTCTTCAGGATCTCGACCACGTCCTCGGCCGATCCCTGGACCAGGACGAAACGGGAATCGTGAAACGACTGCTTCAGATGCTGGACGAAGTCGGGATTGGGATCGATCGCGATATAGGTCGCATCGGGCTTCAGCCGGTCGAGCACCGCCTGGCAGAAGGTGCCGACGCCCGGACCATATTCGACGAAGACGTCGGTATTCGCCCAATCGACCGGGTCGAGCATCCGACGGATCGTCCGCGCCGAAGACGGGACGATCGATGCGACCATCGCCGGATGCTTCAGGAAGTTCTTCAGGAACAGGCCGCGCGAAGAGGCACTGGACGCGGAACGGCGCTTTGAGCGGCCGAGCGAACGGGACGTCGAATTCATGATTTTTCCCATTGCATGGACTTGCCTCGCCAGTCGAGAGGGAACGGCACCGCCAGGCAATGGTTGCGCCGAACTGCGAACGCTATAGGCCGTGTCGACATGAATATGCGACCGGGGCGGTTCGATACCAGTTTCGCGCTTCTATTCGCGGTGATGCTCGTCATCGCGATGGGAAACACCGCGCTGCAGACGGTGCTGCCGGCGCTGGGACGGCGGCTGGGCGCGCCCGACGCGGTGGTCGCGGCGGTCTTTTCGGTCTCCGCGCTGCTCTGGGTGATTGCCGCGCCCTTCTGGGCGGCACGGTCGGACCGGCACGGCCGGCGGGCGATGGTGCTGGTCGGGATCGGCGGCTTCACCATCTCGCTGTTCCTGTGCGGCCTGTTCCTGATGGCCGGGATCAATGGCTGGCTGGCGCCGCTCGCGACCTTCCTCGCCTTCATACTCGGCCGGGTGATCTATGGCAGCTTCGGGTCGGCCGCGCCGCCGGCGGTGCAGGCGCTCGTCGCCGGCCGCACCAGCCGCGAGGAGCGGACCAAGGCGCTGACGCTGCTTGCCTCGGCATTCGGGCTGGGGACGATCATCGGCCCGGCGGTCGCCCCCTATCTGGTGATCGGCGATCTCTGGCCAGGCGGGCCGGAGGTCGGGCTGGCCGGACCGGCCTTCGCGTTCGCGCTGGTCGGCGGCGGCATCTGGATCGCGGTCATGCGCTATCTGCCGCGCGAGGAACCCGCGACGCATGGCGCCGCCACTGCCTATCCGACGATCGGGGGCCAGAGCAGCGGCGCCAGCGTGACCGCCGCGACAGCCGAAGGAGACGTGGTCAAGATCGGCTATTTCGATCCTCGCATCCGCATCTGGACGATCATCGGGCTGGTGATGGGCCATGCCCAGGCGATGACCAGCCAGGCGGTCGGCTTCCTGGTGATCGACCGGCTCGCGGTCGATCCGGTCGCGGCGCTCGAGCCGACCGGGCTGGTGCTGATGATGGGCGCCGGATCGGCGCTGCTCGCGCAATGGGGGCTGATCCCGCTGCTCGACCTCAAGCCGCGCGCGCTCGCGCTATGGGGCATGGGGATCGCCGCGGTCGGCTGCATCGCCACCGGAACCGCGGAATCGCTCTACGGCATCGCGCTTGGCTATGCGCTCGCGTCCCTCGGCTTCGGCTTCGTCCGGCCCGGCTACACCGCCGGCTCCTCGCTGGCGGTGGGTCCGGAGGCGCAGGGGGCAGTCGCGGGCAAGGTCACCTCGATCAACGGGGCCGCCTTCGTTCTCGGCCCCTCGATCGGGGTCGGGATGTACGAGCTGTGGCGGCCCCTGCCCTATCTCGCCACGGCGGTCGGGCTGATCGCGGTGACGGTCTATGCCTGGGTCAGTCTGACCCCTTCGGTCCGCGACCCTGAAGCATCCCCGGGGCAATGAAGCCGATCGGCTGCATCGACACCGCGCTTGCCTTCATCCGGTCCTTGATCGAGGCATAATCGGCTTCCATCTCGGGCGTGACGGTTGCGCGGGAATCGCGCAGCGCCTCTTCGAAATGGTCCATCGTGACCTCGGTATTGGTCAGCGACTGACGCAGCGCCGCGAGGCCGGCCCGACGCACGACATCGCCCAGATCGGCACCGGTATAGCGCTCGGTCCGTGCCGCGACCTCGCCCAGGTCGACGTCGCTCGCCAGCGGCATCTTCGCGGTCTGGATCGTCAGGATGCGACGGCGACCCTCGGTATCGGGGACGCCGACATAGATCCATTCGTCGAACCGGCCCGGACGCAACAGCGCCGGGTCGATCAGGTTCGGCCGGTTCGTCGCGCCGATCACCACCACCGACTGGAGTTCCTCCAGACCGTCCATCTCGGCCAGGATCGTATTCACCACGCGCTCGGTCGCCTGCGGCTCACCCAGCCCGCCGCCACGCGCCGGCACCAGGCTGTCGAGTTCGTCGATGAAGATGACGCAGGGTGCGACCTGGCGGGCGCGGGCGAACAGCTTGGCGATCTGCTGCTCGCTCTCGCCATACCATTTGCTCAGCAGGTCGGACGATTTGGTGGCGATGAAGTTCGCCTCCGCCTCGCGCGCGACCGCCTTGGCCAGCAAGGTCTTGCCGGTGCCCGGCGGGCCATAGAGCAGGAAGCCTTTGGCCGGCCGGATGCCCAGGCGCCGGAACGCGTCCGGATCCTTCATCGGCAGTTCGACGCTTTCCTTCAGGCGCATCTGCGCATCGTCGAGTCCGCCGACATCCTCCCAGCGCACCGTCGGTGCCTGAACCATCACCTCGCGCATCGCCGACGGCTGGACCCGCCGCATCGCCTCGATGAAATCGTCGCGGGTGACCGACAGCGTGTCGAGTACTTCGGGCGGAATCGTGCCCTCGGACAGATTGAGCCTGGGCATGATCCGCCGGACCGCCTCGATCGCCGCCTCACGGGTCAGCGCGGCGAGATCGGCGCCGACGAAACCATAGGTGGTCCCGGCCAGCTCGTTCAGGTCGACATTCTCGTCCAGCGGCATACCGCGCGTATGGATGCCCAGGATCTCGCGGCGGCCGCGATCATCCGGAACCCCGACGACGATCTCGCGGTCGAACCGGCCCGGCCGGCGCAGCGCCTCGTCGATCGCCTCGGGCCGGTTGGTCGCGGCAATGACGACGACGTTGGCACGCGCCTCCAGCCCGTCCATCAGCGTCAGCAGCTGGGCGACCAGCCGCTTTTCCGCCTCGCCCGACACCTGGCCGCGCTTCGGGGCGATCGAATCGATCTCGTCGATGAAGACGATCGACGGCGCGTCCTTGTTCGCCTGCTCGAACACGTCGCGCAGCCGCTTCTCGGATTCGCCATAGGCAGAGCCCATGATCTCGGGGCCGTTGATCAGGTGGAAATTGGCGTCGCTCTCGTTCGCGACCGCACGCGCGAGCCGCGTCTTGCCGGTTCCGGGCGGGCCATGCAGCAGCACGCCCTTGGGCGGATCGACGCCGAGGCGCTGGAACAGTTCGGGATAGCGCAGCGGCAGTTCGACCATCTCGCGCAGCTGGTCGATGGTCGGGCCCATGCCGCCGATATCGTCATAGGTGACATCCGCGCGGCGATGGGTCTGCAGCTCCTCATATTCGGGACGCAGCTCGACCTCGGTATTCTCGTCGATATGGACGATGCCCTTCGGGCTGGCGGTGATCACCGTCAGCCGGATCTCCTGCAGCGCATAGGCAGGCGCGCGCAGATATTGCGCGACATTGGGCGGCATGTCGGCAACGCGCTGCTGTCCGGCAGTGGCGACGGTGTCGCCCTGGCAGAGCGGACGTCCGAAGAAGGTGCGCTTCAGCGCGGTGCCCGAACCCTGAAGCCTCAGATTGGCCTGGGCCGGGGCAAACACGATCCGCGTGGCCGGTTTGGATTCGGCGCGGCGAACCTCGACGAAGTCGCCCGACCCGACGCCGGCATTGGCGCGCTGCAGGCCGTCGATGCGCAGCAGTTCGAGTCCCTCGTCCTCGGTATAGGGCAGCACCGCGCGCGCCGGCGTGGTGCGCTTGCCGACGATCTCGATCACATCGCCTTCGCTCAGCGCCAGCGCCGCCATCAGGCTGCGTGGCACGTGCGCCAGGCCGCGTCCGCTGTCTTCGGGTCGCGAGTTCGCAACCTGCAGCTTGCGTGCGCCGGCTCGTTCATCATCCGCCATGTCGTGTCGTCTCCCTTGGGCAAGGAAGTCGCAAGATAGGGTCCGGGTTCCGCAAGCGCCACGATCGGCGGACGAACGACGGCCAAAAAAATGGCCGCCCCAAGGGGCGGCCTTTGGAAAGTTTTAGGAGAGGATGCCTGAAAGGCCTGCTCTATATGTGTTGCGGCGCAGCATTGTGCAAGTGCGAAAAGAATCCGATACGGTTGCATGACTTGCAATCGTAACATTGCTGTCGAATAAACACCCGGTGAGCGAAGCGGCGGCCGAGGACGTCGCTGAGCTTGCATCGGAATTGACGCAGTGCACAATGGGACACGCGATGCGACGCTTGCCGCCACTGACTGCCATCGAAGCCTTCGTACAGGTCGCGCGCCTGGGGTCGATCAAGGCTGCTGCCGAGGAACTGGCGCTGTCCTCCCCCGCGCTCAGCCGCCGCGTCCAGGCACTCGAGCGGTTCATCGGCAAGCCGCTGTTCGAACGACGGCATCAGGCGTTGAAGCTGAACGACGATGGCGACCGGTTGCTGACGATGATCGCGCCGGCACTCGATTCGATGACCGACGCGGTCGAGACGATGACCAGCGGCACCGAATTGCTTCGTCTGCGTCTCGGCATCCTGCCGCTGTTCGCGACGCAGCGTCTGATGCCGCATCTTCCCGACCTGAAGCGGCGCCATCCGGAACTCCATCTCGATGTCGACACCGGCGGGCACGGCGTCGCGCGTCTGGGCGACGGGCTGGATGCCGCAATCGTGATCGCGCGCGACATCGATCCGGGTCTCTATGCGAAGCGACTCGACCGAAACCGGGTCCATGTCATCGGCGCGCGGTCGCTGGTCGAGGGGGCGAACCCGATTACCCGGCCCGAACAACTCGCCGGGCTGACCGCGCTGGTCCACCGGGACATGGCCGATACCTTCACCCAGTGGCGGGTTGCCGCGGGGCTGCCGGACCTGGAGCCAGCGGCGGTCGATCACTTCGATTCGGGGACGCTGATGCTGGAGGCGGCGGCGCAGGGTCTGGGCGTCGCCTTCATGCTCGAATCGCATTTCGAGGCGGCGCGCGACGACCGCCTTGTCCAGTTGTTCGACCTGACGGTCGAGAGTCATTACAGCTACTGGTTCGTCTGCCGCCCGCGGGCACTGGCGACGCGGCCGGTCCGTATCTTCCATGACTGGCTGATCGCGGCGCTGGGCGTGGTCGATTAGACCTCGGCCGCGAAGAAGGGCCCTTCCCCGCCAGGAGGAAGGGCCGTTTTTCAATTATTCGGACTTATTCGGCGTGCGCCTTCAGGATCTTGCCGGGAGTGTGCGGCGGCTCGCCCTTGGGCAGCGCGTCGACATATTCCATGCCCTGGGTCACTTCGCCCCACACGGTATATTGGCGATCGAGGAAGGTCGCATCGGCCAGGCAGATGAAGAACTGCGAATTGGCGCTGTTCGGATCGGCCGTGCGGGCCATCGAGCAGACGCCGCGGACGTGCGGCTCGCTGCTGAACTCGGCCGGGAGGTTCGGCTCCTTCGAGCCGCTGGTGCCGGTGCCGGTCGGATCGCCGCCCTGCGCCATGAAGCCGTCGATCACGCGGTGGAACACGACATTGTCGTAGAAACCGGAATTGGCGAGCGTCGCGATGCGCTCGACATGCTTGGGCGCCAGGTCCGGGCGCAGCTTGATCACGACGTCGCCGCCGCTGTCGAGGGTGAATGTGAGGGTAGAGAAGTCGGACATGAAAATCTCCTGGAAACTGGCTCGCAGGTAGGCGCGAAGTCACCGACTTGCAAATCCGCCCCTTGCGCGTAAGGCCCGCAAGTACAGGCGCAGTGGACCCGGGAGGTCGGACGATGAGCGAGACCGATACCGACATCCAGGATGCGCCGACCGTCGCCGAGAGCGAGCTGGACGAGGATGATCGACTGAAGCCCGAATTCGTCCGTGCCGTGCTCGACGCAGTGCAGAGCGGCGACGACGAAACTGCCCGCGCGCTGGTCGAGCCGCTCCACCCCGCCGACATCGCCGACCTGTTCGAGCTCGCCTCGCACGAGGAGCGGCGCGACCTGGCGCGCGCGGTCACCGACCTGCTCGACGCCGACGTCTTCGCCGAGATGAACGATTATGTCCGCGAGGACCTGATCGACGCACTCGACCCGCATCAGGTGGCGGACATCGCCGCCGAACTCGATACCGACGACGCCGTCGCGATCATCGAGGACATGGAGGAAGAGGATCAGCGCGCCGTGCTGCGCGCCCTCGACCCCGACGATCGCGCCGCGATCGAGGAGGCGCTGTCCTATCCTGAGGAGTCCGCCGGCCGCCTGATGCAGCGCGAGCTGATCGCGGTGCCCGAGCATTGGACCGTCGGCGACGTGCTCGACTATCTGCGCGGCAACGAGGATCTGACGACCGATTTCTGGGAGATCTTCGTGGTCGATCCGGCGCACAAGCCGATCGGCACCTGCGAACTCTCCTGGATCCTGCGTACGCCGCGCGGCGTGTCGCTGGGCGACGTCATGAAGCGCGAACAGACGCTGATCCCGGTCGAGATGGATCAGGAGGAAGTGGCGCTGCGCTTCCAGAAATATGCGCTGATCTCCGCCGCGGTGGTCGATCCCAGCGGGCGGCTGGTCGGCATGATCACCGTCGACGACGTCGTCCACATCATCTCCGAGGAAGCGGGCGAGGACGCGCTGCTGCTCTCGGGCGCCGGCGATGGCGACATCAACGAGCCGGTGCTCGATTCGTACAAGGCGCGCGTCCGCTGGCTGATCGCGAATCTCGGGACCGCGCTGGTCGCGGCGACGATCATCAGCCTGTTCGAGGGGACGATCTCCCGAATGGTGACGCTCGCCGCGCTGATGCCGATCGTCGCGGGCGTCGGCGGCAACGCCGGCACCCAGACCATGGCGGTTACGGTGCGCGCGCTGGCGACCAACCAGCTGACCGATTCGAACAGCATGCGTACGATTCGCCGCGAGATCCTGGTCGCGCTGCTCAACGGATCGACCATCGCCATCGTGCTGGGCTGTGCGGTCGCGCTGGTGTTCCAGAACCCGCAGCTGGGCGGCGTCATTGCCGCCGCGATGATGACCAATATCCTGATCGCCGGCATGGCGGGGGTCATCGTCCCTCTCACCCTCGACCGGTTCAATGCCGATCCGGCGGTCGCCTCGTCGATCTTCGTGACGATGACCACCGACTCGATGGGGTTCCTCGTCTTCCTCGGCCTCGCGACCGCCGCTGGCCTGACGGCTTGATCGCGGGCGCCCGCGCACCCAGATCGGAACCATGCCGCTCAGCATCACCAAGGTCGCCTTTGGCTGCGACAGCGTCGACACGCTTGCCGCCCGCATCGCGGCGCGCGCCGCGGTTGCCGACCGGTTCGAAATGACGACCCGCTACCTGCCAAAGCGCCATTCCGAAATCGCCGGCGGATCGCTCTACTGGATCGTCAAGCATCAGCTCGCCGCGCGCTCGCCGATCCTCGGCTTCGGCGAGGCGGAGGGCGGGCGCACCGCGATCATCCTCGAATCAAAGCTGATCCTGGTCCAGGCACGGCCGAAGCGCGCGCATCAGGGCTGGCGCTATCTCGAGGCGGCGGATGCGCCGCTCGATCTCGGCAGCGGCGCGGGTGGCGTCAGCGACCTGCCGCCGCATCTGGCGGGCGAGCTCGCCTCGATGGGATTGATCTAGCGCCTATTTCGCGAGCGTCGGATAGGCGGCGCGAAACGCCGCGACCTTCGGCTTGTCCCAGCGCACGATATAGGGGTGCGAGGGATTTCGCCGCGCGAAATCCTGATGATAGGCCTCGGCGGGGTAGAAGCTGCCCGTTTCGACTTTGGTGGCGATCGGCTTGGCAAAGGCGTGGGCCGCGTTCAGCTGGCCGATATAGGCGCCGGCGACGCGGCGCTGCGGCTCATTCTGCGGAAAGATGGCGGAGCGATAGCTGGGGCCGACATCGGGCGTCTGGCGGTTCACCTCGGTGGGATCGTGCGCGACCGAGAAGAAAATGCGCAGCAGCGTCGCGTAGCTGACTTGTGCCGGATCATAGGTGATGCGGATCGCCTCGGCATGGCCGGTGCGCTCGGTCGACACGCGATCATAGGTCGCGTCGGCACGGCTGCCGCCGGCATAGCCCGCAGTGACCGAGCGCACGCCCTTCACCTGTTCGAACACCGCCTCCATGCCCCAGAAGCAGCCGCCGGCGAACACAGCGCTCTGCAGCCCCTTCGCGCCGCCGACATCGACCTTGGATTTGGGGATGGCGACCGCGCCATCGGCACGCGCCATGCTGGCCGGGACGAGCAATGCCAGTCCGGCCGCCGCCAGCAACGAGAAACCACGGGTCATCGGCGCACTCCTCTTCATCCTCGCGCGGGCCGTCCTAAGGTCGGAAAGCCTGCGCGAAGATGCAAGAGGTCAGCGCAGCGCGGCGCAGGCGGTCTGGATACGCTCGCACGCCTCGCGCAGGATCTCGTTCGACGTCGCGTAGCTGATCCGCATCGCCGGCGAGAGGCCGAAGGCGCCGCCATGGACCGCGGCGACGCGCGCCTCGTCGAGGAAATAGCCGACCATCTCCTCGTCAGTCGTGATCAACTTCCCCTTGGGCGTCGTCTTGCCCATCAGGCCCGAGAATTCGGGATAGACGTAGAAGGCGCCTTCGGGCGTCGGGCACGTCATGCCGTCGATCGCGTTCAGCATCGACACCACCAGGTCGCGGCGGCCGCGAAACGCCTCGTTGCGCTCGACCAGGAAGCTCTGGTCGCCGTTCAGGGCGGCAGTCGCCGCCGCCTGGGCGATCGAGCAGGGGTTGGAAGTCGACTGCGACTGGAGCTTGCCCATCGCCTTGATCAGCCAGGGTGCGCCTCCGGCAAAGCCGATCCGCCAGCCGGTCATCGAATAGGCCTTGGAACAGCCGTTCACCGTTAATGTACGATCGTACAACGACGGGCAGACCTGGGCGATCGTCGCGAACTGGAAGCCGTCATAGACGATATGCTCGTACATATCGTCGGCCATGACCCACACATGCGGGTGCCGCTCGAGCACTTCGCCCAGCGCCTTGAGCTCGTCGGCCGAATAGGCGGCGCCGGTCGGGTTGGACGGCGAGTTGAGCACCAGCCACTTGGTGCGCGGCGTGATCGCGGCATCGAGCTGTGCCGGGGTGATCTTGTAATTCTGGTCGGCGCCCGCCTGGATGAACACCGGCGTTCCGCCCGCGAACTGGACGATGTCGGGATAACTGACCCAATAGGGCGCCGGCACGATCACCTCGTCGCCAGGCTGGACGGTCGCGACCAGCGCGTTGAACAAAGTGTGCTTGCCGCCGACATTCACGCTGATCTGCTGCGTGGTATAGTCGAGGCCATTGTCGCGTTTGAACTTGGCGACGATCGCCGCCTTCAGCTCGGCAGTGCCGTCGACATTGGTGTAGCGCGTCTGGCCCGAACGGATCGCCGCGATCGCGGCGTCCTGGATATATTCCGGCGTATCGAAGTCGGGCTCGCCCGCGCCCAGGCCGATCACGTCCACGCCATTCGCCTTCAGCTCGTTCACCCGTGCGGTGATGGCAAGCGTCGGAGAGGGCTGGATACGGTCGAGCGCAGCGGAAGTCTTCATCGGTCAGGGCGCCTGTCTTTTGAGGAGAAAGCGCCGCGCCTATACGCTCGGCTTTGTGCGATGCGCAAATGTAACGGCGGTTACGAGTCCGCGAAGCGCATTGCCGATGAAAAAACCGCCCGCCAGCTCCTCGGGGCGAAGCTCGCCCTCGATCGCACGGCCGCTGTCCAGCAGCTCGGCGCGCAGCACGCCGGGCAGCAGCCCGCGCGACAGCGGCGGCGTCACCAGCCCCCCGCCCCGCTCGACGAAGATCGAAGTGAAGCTGCCCTCCGTCAGAAAGCCCGCCTCGTCGGTATAAAGCGTCTCGAACGCATCCGGCACCCGGGGATAGATGTCGCGGCGGCTGGTCTTGTGCGTCAGGCGGAAATCCTGTCGCGGCACGGTGCGCGGCAGGATCGCCACGGCAACGGGCTCGCGCGGCCGATCGGGCATCGGCGCGATTCCGATCGAGATTGCCCCCGACCGCGCCAGCAGCAGCCGCACCCGCGATGCTTCGCGCAGGCGGAAGGTCGCCGCCTGCAGGTCGTTGCGCGCCGCGTGCCGGTCGAAGGTGAAGCCGAAATGCGCCGCACTCGCCCGGATCCGCGCGAGATGGCGCTCGAGCAGCATGATACCGCATTCCGGATCGAACGCCATCGTCTCGATCAGGTCGAACCCGGTCTCGCCGGCCGTGACGAACGCCCCCTTGGCGAGACATTCGGCCCATTCCTCGTCGACCTGTGAGTCGGCGACGACGCCCGACCCCAGCCCCAGTACCGCCGGAGCGTCCGCCGAATCGATGCTCAGCGTGCGGATCGCGACGTTGAAGCTGGCGCTGCCGTCGGGATCGATCCGCCCGATCGAGCCGGTATAGAGGTTGCGCGGCGCCTGTTCGACCTCGCCGATCACCTGCATCGCCCGGATCTTCGGCGCGCCGGTGATCGAACCGCAGGGAAACAGCGCGCTCAGCGCATCGACCGCGTCGAGTTCGTCTCGCAGCCGTGCGGTGACGGTCGAGACCATCTGATGCACGGTCGGATAGCGCTCGACCTCGAACAATTGCGGCACCGACACCGATCCCGGCCGGGCGACCCGACCCAGATCGTTGCGCATCAGGTCGACGATCATCAGATTTTCGGCGCGCTGCTTCGGATCGGCGGCGAGCGCTTCGGCGAGCGCGCGGTCCTCCGCTTCGGTCGCCCCGCGCAGCGCGGTGCCCTTCATCGGCCGGGCGGTCAGCACGTCCTGATCGAGCGAGAAGAAGAGCTCCGGGGACAGCGACAGCATCCAGCGCTCGCCGGTCGCGATCAATGCGCCATGGCCCGCCGCGGCGCGCGACCGGAGCAAGGCATAGAGCGCCGCCGGTTCCCCCGCCCAGCGCACCGCCGCGCGGAAGGTCAGGTTCGCCTGATAGATGTCGCCGGCCTGGATCAGGTCGATCACCCGCGCGAACTGTTCGCCATAGCGGGTCCGGCCGATATGCGGCTCGGGTGGCCCGGCCCAGGCGCCCGCAGGATCGGGAAGCGCCGCCGGTACGTCGATCTCGTCATAGCGGTCGAAGAGCCCGAACCACAGCAGCGGTGCATCGCCCGGGGCGGCGGGGATCCGTCCTTGCGGCTCGAACGCTGCGCCGGCTTCGTAGGTCAGATAGCCCGCAGCGTAGCGGCCACTCGCGCGGATGCGCGCAAGCGACGCGGGGATCTCGGCCACGCTTCGCGCCTCGACGATCTCGACCGGATGGGCATAGAGGCGCGCACGCCCGTCGGGACGCGCGTCGTCGAGCAGCACGAAGGGGGGATCGGGCAGCATGGGACGTCCGAATGCCGTTCGCCGCCGCCGGGGGCAACCCCGAGTTGCTCGACGGTGCGCCCCTGCCTATCAGCACGGCCATGTCGACTCCCCCGATGCGCGCCGCGATCGTCCCCGTCACGCCGCTCCAGCAGAATTGCACGTTGTTATGGTGCACGCGCACGATGCGGGGTGCCTTTGTCGATCCCGGCGGCGATCTCGACAAGCTTCGCGCGGCGATCCGACACCATGGCGTCACGATCGAAAAGATCCTGATCACGCATGGCCATATCGATCATTGCGGCTCGGCCGGCGCCTTTGCCGACGAGCTTGGCGTGCCGATCGAGGGGCCGCATGAAGCCGACCGGTTCTGGATCGACCGTCTCGAAGAGGACGGTAGCAGATATGGCGTGCCGGGCCTGCCCTTCGAACCGTCCCGCTGGCTGGTCGATGGCAATCAGGTGACGGTCGGCGACCTCGTCCTCGACGTCTATCATTGCCCCGGTCACACGCCGGGCCATGTCGTGTTTCACCATGCGCCATCGAAATTCGCCACGGTCGGCGACGTGCTGTTCCAGGGATCGATCGGCCGAACCGATTTTCCCCGCGGCAATCACCAGGATCTGATCGACGCGATCGTCGGCAAGCTGTGGCCGCTGGGCGGCGATACCAGCTTCGTCCCCGGTCACGGTCCGCTCAGCACTTTCGCGCGTGAGCGGCAATCCAATCCCCACGTCGCCGACTCGGTGCTCGCCCGGCGCTAAACGTCGGCCCCACTCAGTACCAGGCGGTGACGATCGCCGCGATTCCCAGCGCGAGCATCCCGAGCATCGTCGTCGCCGCGCCGAATTGCCGGGCGGGCATGAAGCCGTCCATGCCGAATGGATGGGCGACACGTCCCAGGATGAACAATGCCGCCGCGACCCACAGCCACAGCCTGGTCCCCAGCGCGAGTTCGAGCAGCCCGATCAGGATCAGCGCCAGCGGCACATATTCGGCGAAGTTCGAATGCGCCCGCATCCGCGCGTTCAGCAGCTCGTTGCCGCCATCGCCCACTGAAATCCGCTCCCGGATTCGGATTCGCCCGATCCGCACGCCCAGCCACAGGTTGATCAGCGCCGCAGCGCCCGCCGCGGTCAAGGTCACGGGAAGCAAAGTCATGAAGAATCCCCTTTCGGTCCCGCATACAGCGTCGCATGGCTGTGGACAGCCTTGCAACTGCGTCAGGAATCGGTATAGGCGCACGCTCGCTTCGTGACCTGTCCATCTGGTCCGGCGAGCGGCCGGCCTGGACCGTCGCTTGCCCGGAACTCCCCATGGGCGTATCGCGAACCCGATATTGACAGTCAGTTCTAAGAAGGTTTGCCGAAATGGCCGTTCCCAAGAGAAAGACTTCGCCCTCGCGGCGTGGCATGCGTCGGGCGCACGACGCCCTCAAGGTCGAGGCGTTCCAGGAATGCCCGAACTGTGGCGAGCTGAAGCGTCCCCACGTTCTGTGCGGCGCCTGCGGCCACTATAACGGTCGTGAGATCACGTCCGTCGAGGCCTGAGCCTGACAACAGGGGCCTGACAGCATGACGACACCCTCGCGAATCGCCGTCGATGCGATGGGCGGCGACGAGGGTATCGCCGTGATGCTGGCAGGCGTCGCGGCTGCGCGGCGCCGGTACGAGGGGATTCATTTCTACCTCGTCGGCGACGAAGCGCAGATCCGCGAAGGACTTGCGACTCACCCGAACCTGACGGCCGCGTCCGAGATCGTTCACGCACCTGACGTGATCCGGTCGGACGAGAAGCCGAGCCAGGCGATTCGTCGCGCCCGCACCACATCGATGGGAATCGCCATCGACCTGGTGAAGCAGGGCAAGGCGGGTGCCGCAGTGTCCTCGGGCAATACCGGCGCGCTGATGGCGATGTCGAAGCTGTCGCTGCGCACGATGAAGGGGATCGACCGGCCGGCGCTGGCCGCGCTGATGCCCAGCCTGGGCGAGACCGACACGGTCATGCTCGACCTTGGCGCCAATACCGAGGTCGATGCCCGCAACCTCGTCCAGTTCGCCGTGATGGGCGCTGCCTATGCGCGCACCGCGCTGGATCTCGAGCGTCCCCGCGTCTCGCTGCTGAACATCGGCACCGAGGAGATGAAGGGCACCGAGAATATCCGCGATGCCGCCGCCGCGCTGCGCGAGGCGGGCCATCTGCGACTCGATTTCCGCGGCTTCATCGAAGGCAACAAGCTGTCGCGCGGCGAGACCGACGTCATCGTCTGCGACGGCTTTTCGGGCAATATCGCGCTGAAGACGGTCGAGGGTACGGCGCGATTCGTCGCCGACCTGCTGCGCCGCGCCTTCGCCAATTCGATCCGCTCGAAGATCGGCTTCCTGATCTCGAAGCCCGCGACCGAATTGCTGCGGCATCACCTCGACCCCAACAACCATAATGGCGCGGTCTTTCTCGGCCTGAACGGCATCGTCGTGAAGAGCCATGGCAGCGCCAACGAGACCGGCGTCGCGACTGCGATCGGTTTCGCCGCGAAGATGCTGCGCGACGATCTGATTCGCCGCATCGCCGAGGATCTGGGTCACATCGAATCGAAGGCGGCTTAAGGCTGGATATGACGTTGCGTTCGGTCATCATCGGTACGGGCACCGCGCTTCCTGCTCGACGCGTTTCCAATGCCGAACTGGCCGAGATGGTCGACACGACCGACGAATGGATCGTCGAGCGCACGGGCATCCGCTTTCGCCATCTGGCGGGTCCGGACGAGACCACCTCGAGCCTCGCGACCGACGCCTGCCGCGCGGCACTGGCCTCTGCCGGTATCGAGGCGAACGATATCGATCTGATCGTGCTCGCCACCGCGACACCCGACCAGACGTTCCCTGCCACCGCGACCAAAGTTCAGGCGGCGCTCGGCATCAATGTCTGCGTCGCCTTCGACGTCGCGGCCGTGTGCTCGGGCTTCCTCTATGCGCTGCAGGTCGCCGATTCGATGATCCGTGTCGGCGCGCATCGTCGCGCACTGGTGATCGGCGCCGAGACGTTCAGCCGCATCCTCGATTGGGAGGATCGCACCACCTGCGTCCTGTTCGGCGACGGCGCCGGCGCGATCGTGCTCGAGGGTCAGGAATCGGACGAGGCGACCGGCCGCGGCATCCTGGCGACCCGGCTCCATGCCGATGGCCGTCACAACGAACTTCTCTACGTCGATGGCGGTCCCTCGACGACCGGGACCGTCGGCAAGCTCAGGATGAAGGGCCGCGAGGTCTTCCGCCATGCCGTCGTCAACCTGGCCGAAGTGATGCAGGAAACGCTGGCGGTCGCCGGCCTGACCGCGGACGATGTCGACTGGGTCGTGCCGCATCAGGCCAATGCCCGTATCCTCGACGCGACAGCACGCAAGCTCAGCCTGCCGGCAGAGCGAGTCGTGGTGACGGTCGACCAGCACGCCAATACCTCCGCCGCATCGGTGCCGCTGGCGCTCGACACGGCGGTGCGCGACGGCCGAATCAAGTGGGGCGACCTGCTGGTGCTGGAGGCGATGGGTGGCGGCTTCACCTGGGGAGCGGCGGTAGTGCGCTTCTAGAACCAGTCGTTGTTGTACCGTAATGTTCCCGTTTGCGGGTTCATCACAATCTGTTAGACTAAAGTTTGATCATTCGCGGAGACTCCGGACCATGGCCGCTGGCGCCACGCTGACGAGAGCTGATCTGGCCGAATCGCTTCACCGCGAGGTTGGTCTGTCGCGTGCAGATGCGGCGCGACTGGTCGAACAGATTCTCAGCCATATGTGCGAAGCGCTGTCCAAGGGCGAGAACGTCAAGATCTCCGGATTCGGCAGCTTCATCCTTCGCGACAAGGGCGAGCGGATCGGACGCAATCCCAAGACCGGCGTCGAGGTGCCGATCGCTCCGCGCCGCGTCCTCACGTTCAGGGCCAGCCAGATGATGCGCGACCGCATCGTCTCGGCCGGCTGACGGACGGGGCCATGCCGGCGCCCGGAAAGGCGGCTGGCGCGCTCCGCACGATTGGCGAGCTGGCCGAGGAGATCGGCCGCCCTCAGCATATCCTGCGCTATTGGGAGACGCGGTTCCCGCAATTGCGTCCGCTGACCCGCGCCGGGAATCGGCGCTACTACCGGCCCGAGGATGTCGAGCTGGTCAAGCGGATCCACCATCTTCTGGCGGACGAGGGCTATACGATCCGCGGGGTCCAGAAGCTGCTGGCCAGCGAAAAGCCCGGCCGCGGCCCGGCGCCCAAGGCGTGCAGCAGCGGATCGCTCACCGCGATTCGCGCGTCGCTGATCCAGGCACTCGAGGAGGATGGCGGCTGACCGCCCGTCCCGTCAGTCGCGATCGGGGCCCAGTGCCGGATCCAGGTCGCGCGGACGGGTGAAGCGGACCAGCTGACCGGTACCGGACTTCAGCTCCGCCCAGCTTTCGACCGCGAACCGCATCTCGGCGAGGCTGGCGGTGGGGAATTTCACCTCAACATCGTCGCGCAGCTGATCGTCGTCGGGGATCAGCGCCAGCACCAGTTCTTCCAGCCCCGGATTATGGCCGACCATCAATACCCGGTCCGCCGCGTCGGGCAGTTCGTGGACAATGTCGAGCAGGGTCGCGACCGATGCCAGATAGACGCGCTGGTCCCAGTCGGGCGCAAGGTCGCTGCCATAGCTTTGCTCGACCTCGGCCAGCGTCTCGATCACCCGGACCGCGGGCGATGCGACGACATGGTCGAAGCCCAGCCCGATCGCCTTCATGTAGCGGCCGACCGCCTGGGCGGCGCGATGTCCCTTCGGATTCAGCGGCCGATCGAAATCGCGCGCGACGGGGTCATCCCAGCCCGATTTGGCATGACGCAGCAAGGTGAGGGTCTTCATGATATCCCCGGATCGGCATCTTCATGGTCGGTCGCGGGTGCGTCATGCCGCAACCCTGTTGCCAAAGAAAGACGAACCCGCGCCACCGCCTCATCCAACGTTACGCGGGCGACCGGCGTTCCGGTGGGGAAGGCGGAAAGCAGCCGCGACGGCATTGCCGCGGACAGAAGGACGAAGGTGCCGCGATCGTCGGCACGCCGGATCAGCCGTCCGAACGCCTGGGCCAGCCGAGCGCGGACGATCCGGTCGTCATGCGCCGATCCGCCGCCCGCCAGCCGCCGCGCCGCATGGAGCACGGTCGGCTTGGGCCAGGGCACGCCCTCCATCACGACGAGCCGCAGCGACTCGCCCGGTACGTCGACGCCGTCGCGCAGCGCATCGGTGCCGATCAGCGAGGCGCGCGGATCGTCGCGAAAGATATCGACCAGCGTCCCGGTGTCGATCGGATCGACATGCTGCGCCATCAACGGCAGCCCTTCGCGTGCCAGCCTATCGGCGATGCGGGCATGGACCGCGCGCAGCCGCCGGATCGCGGTGAACAGGCCCAGCGTCCCGCCATCCGCCGCGACGATCAGCCGGGCATAGGCATTGGCCAGCGCGGGCAGGTCGCCGCGCTTTACGTCGGTGACGATCAGCACCTGTGCCTGGTTGGCATAGTCGAACGGACTGGGCGCTTCGAACCGGCCGGGCGGCCGCATCAGATGCGCTGCGCCGCTGCGCGCCTCGGCCAGTTCCCAATCGCCCCCGGCACGCAGCGTCGCCGAGGTGATCAGCGCGCCATGCGCCTGTTTCAGCACCGTCTCGGCAAAGGGCTTGGACGGGTCGAGCCAGTGGCGGTGCAGGCCGATGTCATATTCGCGCCCCTCGACCCGATCGACCGCCAGCCAGTCGACATATTCGGGATCGGCCGGCCCGCCGATGCGAGCGATCAGCGCCAGCCACGCGCCGACGGTCTCGGTCCGCCAGCCGAGCGATGCGATCGCGCCCTCGATCCGCGCCCGTGCTGCGCCGTCCATCCAGTCGGGCGCCTCCGCCAGCACCGCTTCGAGGCGGCGACCGAGCGTGACCATTGGCCGAACCATTGCCTCCAGCGCGGCGCCGGCCGGTCCGGCCGCCTCGACCAGCGTCCCGTCGGGCTCGGCCAGCTCGGTTTCCAGCCCATAGCCTGCCTCGGCGGCATTCTCGGCGCGCGCATAGACGAGGCCGCGAACCGCCGCGAGCAGCGACTCGACCGGTCCGAAGGGCTGGCCTTCGTTCAGCCGCTGCAGCCAGCCATCGCTCGGCAGCGCCTGCGCGGCGATCACCGCCGCCGAGATCGCCTCGCCGCCCTCCGCGTCATAGCTGGCGACGTCGGACAGCCGCGCGGCCAGACCGCGCCGCCGGCCGCGCGATCCCGATTCGGGGCCGGTGATCCAGCGGCGCAGCTCGATCGCCTCCTGTCCGGTCAGCGCGGCGGAGAACATCGCGTCAGCGGCATCGAACAGATGATGGCCTTCGTCGAACACATATCGCGTCGGTCGTGCCGCGGTCTCGCGACCACGTGCGGCATTGACCATCACCAGCGCATGGTTGGCGATGACCAGATCGGCATCGACGCTGGCGCGCGCCGCGCGCTCGATGAAGCATTTCCGATAATGCGGGCAGCCGGCATAGATGCACTCGCCGCGGCGGTCGGTCAGTGCGGTCGACCCGTTGCGGCGGAACAGCACCGGCAGCCAGCCGGGCAGGTCGCCGCCGACCATGTCGCCGTCGCTGCTATAGGCTGCCCAGCGCGCCACGAGTTGCGCCAGCACCGCCGCGCGCCCGGCAAAGCCACCTTGCAACGCATCCTCGAGATTGAGCAGGCAGAGATAATTCTCGCGCCCCTTGCGGGTGACGATGCGCCGCTTGCGCTCGTCGGGATCGGCGAACAGCCGCTCGCCCTCATTGGCCAGCTGGCGCTGAAGCGCCTTGGTGAAGGTCGACACCCACACCGCGCCGTCCGCCTCCTTGGCCCAGAGCGAGGCGGGGGCGAGATAGCCGAGCGTCTTGCCGATGCCGGTGCCCGCTTCCGCCAGCACCAGGTTCGGCGACTCGCGCATCTCGCGCGGGGCGAAGGCGCGCGCGGCGGCGGTGGCATAGTCGCGCTGGCCCTGGCGCCGCTCGGCACCGCTGCCGGTCAGCCGGGCGAGGCGGTCGGCGACGGCCTCGTCGTTCAGCGTCACCGTCCGCGGCGCCGACCGCGGCGGCTGCTCGCTCCATTCGGGCAGGCGCGAGAACAGCCAGCGCTCGGCCCGCTCGGGCTTGTCGAGCCACTGGCTGACCACTGGGGCCCAAGGCCAGCGTAGCCGGAACAGCGACTGGGCGGCATGCCAGGCACCCTCTCGCTCGGGCCAGTCCCCCTCGGTGCTGGCGAGCAGCGCCTGGGCGGTATCGCGCAGGAACGGGGCGACCTCGGCGTCGCTTGCCGGCGGCTCGATCCCGGCGGCGCGGGCGAGCCCCTTGGGCGTGGGCACCATGAAGCGGGCGGGGCGGAGGAAGGCGAACAGCTCGAGCAGGTCCAGTCCCGACAGCTCGGGATGGCCCAGACGCTGGCCGATCAGCGGCGCGTTCAGCAGCAAGGTGGGGGTGTCGGCGGCGATCCGGATCGCCTCGCCGCGGCCGACGGGGCGGACCTCGCCCTCATATGCGATCCACACGCCGCCATGGCTCGCGTGCAGGGCAGGATAGGGGAGATCGCGCACGTCCAATCCATAGCATGGGAGAACACAAGGGAAACAGCGATTGTGGTGCGGATGAAGTCGCGGCCGCGTCCCCCCGGATACTGGCCCTGACGCCGAGTCTTCGCTAGAGCCCGGCGCATGTTCGACAAGGCACAATTGCGCGACGCCGCGCTCGTTTCGAAGGCTTGGCCCTATGAAGAGGCGCGCAAGCTGCTGAAACGCTATCCCGACGGCGCGCCGGCCAAGGGACATGTGCTGTTCGAAACCGGCTATGGCCCCTCGGGCCTGCCGCATATCGGCACGTTCAACGAAGTGCTGCGCACGACGATGGTTCGTCATGCGTTCGAGGCATTGTCGGACATTCCCACGCGGCTGATCGCGTTCAGCGACGACATGGACGGGCTGCGCAAGGTGCCGGACAATGTGCCGAACAAGGAGATGCTGGCGCAGCATCTCGGCAAGCCGCTGACGCAGGTGCCCGATCCGTTCGGCACGCATGACAGTTTCGCCGCGCATAATAATGCGCTGCTGTGCGAATTCCTCGACCGGTTCGGCTTCGACTATGAGTTCGTGTCGTCGACCGACTATTATCATGGCGGTCGCTTCGACGACGCGCTGCGCGGGGTGCTGCGCAACTATCAGGCGATCCTCGACGTGATGCTGCCGACGCTCGGCAAGGAGCGTCAGGCGACCTATTCGCCGGTGCTGCCGATCAGCCCGAAGAGCGGCATCGTGCTGCAGGTTCCGGTCGAGGTGATCGATGCCGAACAGGGGCTGATCGCGTTCGACGATAGCGGCGACCGGGTGGTCCAGAGCGTGCTGGGCGGCAAGGCGAAGCTGCAATGGAAGGTCGACTGGGCGATGCGCTGGGTCGCGCTGGGCGTCGATTACGAAATGTCTGGCAAGGACCTGATCGACTCGGTCACCCAGTCGTCGAAGATCGCCCGCGTGCTCGGCGGCAAGCCGCCCGAGGGCTTCAACTACGAGATGTTCCTCGACGAAAAGGGCGAGAAGATCTCCAAGTCGAAGGGCAACGGGCTCAGCCTCGAGCAATGGCTGACCTATGGTCCCGACGAGAGCCTCGCCTTCTATATCTTCCGCGAACCGCGCAAGGCGAAGGCGCTGCACATGGGCGTGATCCCGCGTGCGGTCGACGATTACTGGCAGTTCCGCGGCAACTGGCCGAACCAGCCGATCGAGCAGAAGCTGGGCAATCCGGTGCATCATATCCACAACGGCAATGTGCCGAGCGAGACGCTGCCGGTGACCTTCGGGTTGCTGCTCAACCTCGTCGGGGTGATGGGCGGCGACGCGACCAAGGACCAGGTCTGGGGCTATCTCGGCAATTATGTCGCCGATGCCTCGCCCGAAAACTGGCCGGCGCTCGACAAGCTGATCGACTATGCGCTCGCCTATGCCCGCGATTTCGTCGCGCCGACGCTCCAGCGTCGCGCGCCGACGGGCGTCGAGGTCGAGGCGCTCCGGCGGCTCGATGCCGATCTGGCGGCGCTGCCCGCGGACGCGAGTGCCGAGGACATCCAGAACATCGTCTACGAGATCGGCAAGACCGGCGGCTTTGGCGAGCTGCGCGACTGGTTCAAGGCGCTGTACGAGACGCTGCTCGGCTCCAGCCAGGGGCCACGCATGGGGAGCTTCATCGCGCTCTACGGCATCGCCAATTCGCGCAAGCTGATCGCCGACGCACTGGCCAGGGCGGCCGACTGATCGCTCAGCGCTGGGCTGGCGCCTGCCAGCTCAGCGTGACCGTCTCGCCGCTGCCAGGGAGCCGCTGCGCGGCGACACCAGCCTCCGTCAGCCGGGTCACGATCGTTTCCGCCCGAGCGCCCGAAACGCCGATCGGCAGCGCGACCCGCTGACCGGCCCAGATCGCGGTCGCCAGCGCGTCCGCATCGGGCGTGTCGCCATCGAACGCGATGACCGGCAACTCCGCGGCCGGCGGGATCAGGATGATGGTCCAGCCCTGGCTCGACGAGGCGACCCGCTGCTCCAGCGCGCGATAGGCGGCGGCGGTCGCGCCGGGCAGGGGAGCGGCGCGGACCTGTGCCCGGCGGGTGCCGCTGTCGGCGACGACTGCCTCGGGCGCGACGCCAGCGACCAGCGCCAGCCGGTTGCGCAGATCGTCGCCATAGCGCGTATCGCTGGCCTGGGCCGCGGCGATCTGCGCGGCCTCGGTCGATCCGGTCTCCAGCCCGATCCGGACCTGATCGATATGCAGATCGACCGGCGCGCCGAGCGATTCGGTCACGGCGGCGCGGGTGCGCGCATCGGCATCGCCGTGCAGCGTCGGGGTCAGCACCACGGCGCGGATCCGCAGCGGCCTTCGTTCGAAATCGATATCGAGCTGGCTGATCCGGGCTTCGCGCGGAAAGGGGGCGCGAACCGCATCGCGAATCTGGCGCTGGGCGATCGCTTCCCAGGCGATCTGGCGCAGCGCGATCCCGAGCGGAACCGCCAGCGCGAGGAGCCCGGCCACGATCAGCAAGCCCTGAAGCCGCGTCTGGCTGGGCGAGAGATGCCCGCCAAACCCGTATAATCGCCCCATGAGCGCGGCGGTCAGCGCGATCGTGATCAGGTTGGTCAGGAACAGCAGCAGTGCGCCGCCCGCGACGGTCGGGTTGGTCGTGGCGATGCCGAAGCCGACCACCGCGAGCGGCGGCATCAGCGCGATGGCGATCGCCACCCCGACCACCGTCTCGCCGCGACCGCGCACCAGCGCATAGCCGCCCGCGACGGCGGACAGCAGTGCGACGAGCAGATCGAACAGGTTCGGCTTGGTGCGGATCGCGATCTCGGTTGTGATCGTCTGGACCGGCGACAGCGCGACGAAGCCGGCCGACAGCAGGATCGCGATCACCGACCCGGCGGCAAGCGCGAAGGTCGCGCGCTTTATCTCGGCAAGGTCGAAGGTGGCGATGCCGAAGCCCAGGCCGATGATCGGCATCATCAGCGGCGAGATCAGCATCGCCCCGATCAGCACCGCGGACGACGGCAGCAGCAGGCCGAGGATCGAGATCAGCACCGAGATCACGATCAGGAAGGCGTAGCGCGAGCTCCACCGCGCCTCCTCGGCCACCCGGGCGATCACCGCCTCATGATCGACATTCTCGGTCAGGGTGCGGCGCCACCAGCGCCAGAGCGGGAAGCGAAGCGACAAATCGGTCATCCGGTCCCCCTAAGGGCTTCTCTCCGGCGCGGCTACCCGCTCACCCTGGGCCCGCGTCAGCCGATCGACGAGCCGAGAATCGGCGTGCCGGCGGGGTTGCCGGCAGGCTTCTTCCCCCTGCGGTCAGCGAGCACCGCGACGCCCAGCACGGCCAGGCCGCCGAGCGACAGCAGCGCACCGACCCAGCCGGTGGACGTCCAGCCATAGCCGGCGGCGATCGCCAGCCCGCCGAGCCAGGGGCCGAGCGCATTGGCGGTGTTGAATGCCGAATGGTTGAGCGCGGCAGCCAGGGCCTGTGCCTCGCCCGCCACGTCCATCAGCCGCGTCTGGAGCACCGTGCCCAGCGCACCGGCCATGCCGACCGCGAAAACGCACAGGCACAAGGTCCAGAAATTCCCCGCCGCGAAGGGATAGAGCGCCAGCCCGATCGCGCTGCCGGTCAGCAGCACCGCCGCGGTCGGCATCAGCGCCCGGTCGGCAAAGCGCGGCACGATGAGATTGCCGGCGGTCATGCCCAGGCCGAAGATCGCCAGCGCGATCGGGATGCTGCTCGCCGGCGCGCGGGTGACCTCCAGCAGCGTCGAGGCGACATAGGTATAGACGCAGAACAGGCCGCCGAAGCCGATCGCGCCGATCCCCAGCGTCAGCCAGACCTGGCTGTTGGCGAGTGCGGACAATTCCTTCATCGGACTGGCGGCGGGCTCCGGCCGGTCGTGCGGCACGAACGCGACCACCAGCGCGACCGTCAGCATCGCCAGCACCGCGACGACGCCGAAGCCCCATTGCCAGCCCACCGCCTGGCCCAGCCAGTTGGCGAGCGGGACCCCGATCACCGTTGCGATGGTCAGCCCCAGCATGACGCGCCCCACCGCCTGCGATCTCTTGTCGTGCGGCACCAGCGACGCCGCGACCAGCGCGGCGACGCCGAAATAGGCGCCGTGCGGCAGTCCGCTGAGGAAACGGAACACCAGCATCCAGCCATAGGTCGGTGCCAGCGCGCTCAGCCCGTTGAACAGCGCGAAGCTGGCCATCAGCAGAATCAGCAGCGTGCGTCGCGAGAGCTTCGCCGCACCCACCGCGAGCAGCGGCGCCCCGACGACCACGCCCAGCGCATAGGCGCTGATGACATGCCCCGCGGTCGGCGCATCGACGCCGAGACCCTTGGCGAAATAGGGCAGCAGGCTCATCGTCGCGAACTCGGTCGTCCCGATCGCAAACCCGCCCATGGCGAGCGCGAAATGGACGAGCAGAACCGGGCGGGGCCGGGCAGGGGACTGGGAAGCGGGCATCGCTCCCAACTGGCTATGCTGCACTGCAGCGTCAACCACAGTGCGCCGCATGTCCGGTTGCACGAAACGCAATCGCTATGGGCTATACGCCCAGCCACTCCAACGGCGTCGGCAGCGTGCCCGTGGCATAATCGACCTGTACCACCCGCCGCCGTCGCGGCCGCGCCGCTGCGGCAGAGGCGTGGACGATGGGGGTTGCATAGATCCAGACATCCCCGCGCTGCGCTTCGCAAACGCTGGTCCCGCAACGCGCGACCGCCGTGTCGATCTGTCCGTCGGGAAGGCGACCCAGGCGATGCGAGCCCGGCGCTATGAGCAGCGGGGCATTGTCGGCATCTACGGGGTCGAGATGGATGCGGATCGTCCGCATCTGCTCGATCACTGCAAAGGGTGGCTCGACATGCTGCAGTTCCGCCTTGATCGACCATGGGCCATAGCCCGGCACCTCGGCGCGCGCCGCCACCGCGATCGTCCGGTCCTGATGCCAGCCAAGCGCCCAGTTGCTGGCATCGCTCTTGTCGAACAGGATCGCGCGGACGGGGCGGGTGCCGGGACCGAGCAGCTGCACGGCGTGACGTCCCAAGGCGTCGGGGGCGAGCAGCGCCGCGAGCCCCGGAATTGCGTGCAGCCGAACGCCGGCGCGATCGCGCGGCTGGCTGGCGAGCGCGGCTTCGAGCGCGTCGAGAAACGGGACGGCCGCGCCGGGAAGCAATTCTGCGCCATGCTCGTCCAGGGTCATGTCGCCGCTCCCGGCCTGGCGATTTATCGAGCACGCGATGTCGGATGCTTTTCCTCCCCAGGATGCTGCGCATCCGGGGGAGGGGGACCATGCGAAGCATGGTGGAGGGGGTCCACCACGCCTGTTGCAGTCCCCTCCACCACGATGCTGCGCGATGAACAGGTGAGATTGCCCCCGGCAATCTCAGCCCTGTGCGGGGCACAGGGCGACCTGTTCATCCCCCTCCCCCGGAGCCGCAGGCTCCTGGGGAGGAGAGGGTGCCGCTTAAAGCTTTTCGGTGAGCTCCGGGACGATTTTGAACAGGTCGCCCACCAGGCCGACGTCGGCGACCTGGAAGATCGGGGCGTCCTCGTCCTTGTTGATGGCGATGATGACCTTGGAGTCCTTCATGCCGGCAAGGTGCTGGATCGCGCCGGAGATGCCCACCGCGATATAGACTTCCGGGGCGACGATCTTGCCGGTCTGGCCGACCTGATAGTCGTTCGGGACATAGCCGGCATCGACCGCGGCGCGGCTGGCGCCGACGGCAGCGCCCAGCTTGTCGGCCAGCGGCTCGATCAGCGCGTGGAACTGCTCGCCCGAGCCTAGCGCGCGGCCGCCCGAGACGATGATCTTGGCGCTGGTGAGTTCGGGACGCTCGGACTTGGCGATCTCGGCCGATACGAAGCTCGACAGGCCGGCATCGCCGGTGCCGCCGACGGTCTCGACGCTGGCAGATCCGCCGCTGGCCTCTGCCTTGGCGAAGGCAGTGCCGCGCACGGTGATCACCTTCTTGGCGTCGCTCGACTGGACGGTGGCGATGGCGTTGCCGGCATAGATCGGACGGGTGAAGCTGTCCGGACCCTCGACCGAGAGGATGTCGGAAATCTGCATCACGTCGAGCAGCGCGGCCACGCGCGGCGCGATGTTCTTGCCGGTGGTGGTCGCCGGGAACACCGCCGCGTCATGATCGGCCATCAGGGCGACGATCAGCGGCGCCACATTCTCGGCCAGCGCATGCTCATAGGCGGGATCGTCGGCCAGATGGACCTTGGTCACGCCCGCGATCTTCGCGGCCTCGTCGGCCACGCCCGCCGCGCCGCTGCCGGCGACCAGCAGATGGACTTCGCCGAGCTGGGCAGCGGCGGTCACCGCGGCCAGCGTCGCATCCTTGACGGCGGCGTTGTCGTGTTCGACCCAGACGAGCGTCTTCATTTCGCGACTCCCAGCACCTTGAGCTTGCCGATCAGTTCATCGACATCGGCGACCTTCACGCCCGCCTGGCGCTTGGCCGGCTCCTCGACCTTCAGCGTCTTCAGCCGCGGCGAGACATCGATGCCGTAATCGGCAACCGTCTTCTTCGCCACCGGCTTGGACTTGGCCTTCATGATGTTGGGCAGGGTCGCATAGCGCGGCTCGTTGAGGCGAAGATCGGTCGTCACGATCGCCGGGGCCTTCAGGTCCACCGTCTCGAGCCCGCCATCGACCTCACGCGTCACCACGATCCGCTCGCCGTTGACCTCGACCTTGTTGGCGAAAGTGCCCTGCGGCCAGCCCAGCAGCGCCGCCAGCATCTGGCCGGTCTGGTTGCTGTCGTCGTCGATCGCCTGCTTGCCCAGGATCACAAGGCCCGGCTGCTCCTCGTCGCACACCGCCTTCAGCAGCTTGGCGACGCCCAGCGGCTCGACCTCGTCCTCGCTCGCGATCAGGATCGCACGGTCGGCACCCATGGCGCGCGCGGTCAGCAGCACGTCGGTCTCGGCCTTCGGCACGCCGATCGTCACCACCACCACCTCGGTCGCAGCACCCTTTTCCTTCAGGCGGACCGCTTCCTCGATCGCGATCTCGTCGAACGGGTTCATGCTCATCTTCACGTTCGCCAGATCGACGCCCGTCCCGTCCGCCTTCACACGAGGCTTCACATTGTAATCAAGCACACGCTTGACCGGCACCAGAATCTTCATGCCATCCACTCCTGCTGTCGGACCGGCTTCCCCCGGCGTACGGGGGAAGCGGTCAGCGTCGATGTGACGGGCCGCCCCGGATCAGGCCGCCTTCTTCACCTCGGCAACGATCTTCTGTGCGGCCTCGCCCAGGTCGTTGGCGGCGACGATCGGCAGGCCCGAATTGGCGAGGATGTCCTTGCCTTCCTGGACGTTGGTGCCTTCGAGGCGGACGACCAGCGGAACCTGGATGTTCACTTCGCGCGCCGCGGCGACGATGCCCTCGGCGATGATGTCGCAGCGCATGATGCCGCCGAAGATGTTGACCAGGATGCCCTTCACCGCCGGATCGCTCAGGATGATCTTGAACGCCGCGGTGACCTTCTCCTTGCTCGCGCCGCCACCGACGTCGAGGAAGTTGGCCGGGAACATCCCGTTCAGCTTGATGATGTCCATCGTCGCCATCGCCAGGCCGGCGCCGTTGACCATGCAGCCGATGTCGCCGTCCAGCTTGATATAGGCCAGGTCGTGCTTCGACGCTTCGAGCTCCATCGGATCCTCTTCGGTCTCGTCGCGCAGTTCCATCAGGTCCTTGTGACGGAACATCGCGTTCGAATCGAAGCCGACCTTGGCGTCGAGCACCATCAACTTGCCGTCGTCGGTGACCGCCAGCGGGTTGATTTCGATCTGCGAGGCGTCGGTGCCGATGAAGGCATCGTACAGCTTCGACGCGGTCGAGGCTGCCTGCTTGGCCAGGTCGCCGCTCAGGCCCAGCGCGTTCGCGACGGCGCGGCCATGATGCGGCTGGAAGCCGGTTGCCGGGTCGACGGCGAAGGTGTGGATCTTTTCGGGCGTGTCATGCGCCACGGTCTCGATGTCCATGCCACCCTCGGTCGACACGACGAAGGCGATGCGGCCGGTCGCGCGGTCGACCAGCGCCGCGAGGTAGAATTCCTTATCGATGTCGACGCCATCGGTCACGTACAGGCGGTTGACCTGCTTGCCGGCATCGCCGGTCTGGATCGTCACCAGCGTGTTGCCGAGCATCTCGGTCGCGGCTGCGCGAACCTCGTCCTCGGTCTTGGCCAGGCGGACGCCGCCCTTGGCTTCGGCCGGCAGTTCCTTGAACTTGCCCTTGCCGCGGCCGCCGGCATGGATCTGTGCCTTGACGACATAGAGCGGTCCGGGCAGCTTCTTCGAAGCCTCGACGGCTTCCTCGACGGTCAGCGCGGCATAGCCTGCGGGGACCGGGACGCCGAACTTCGCAAGCAGTTCCTTGGCCTGATATTCGTGGATGTTCATGGGGACGCGCCGCCTTTCCAGGTGCAGAAATCGGGAGGGTTTGCGCCGCCTAAAGCACAGCGCGAGAGTCGAATCCACCCCTGCCCTCTCGCGAGTGCAGCATAGCTGAGCTATATCGCATTCATGAACTGGCTTACCGGCATCTCCCTGTTCCTGCTCACCGTCGCCGTGATGGAGGGCGTCGCCTATGCGGCGCACCGCTGGATCATGCATGGTCCCGGCTGGTTCCTCCATGAAAGCCATCACCGCGAGCGGCTGGGGATGTTCGAGCTGAACGACCTGTACGCAGCGATCTTCGCGGTGCCGTCCTTCGTCATGCTGCTGGGCGGGGTCCAGCTCGGCTGGTGGCCGGGCTTCACCTGGATCGGCGCCGGAATCGCTGCCTATGGCGCGATCTATTTCGGCTTTCACGATGTTATCGTGCATCGCCGGGTGCCGCACCGCTATGTCCCGCGCTCGACCTATATGAAGCGGATCATGCAGGCCCACCGCCTCCACCATGCGGTCGAGGGCAAGCATGGCACGGTCAGCTTCGGCTTCCTCTATGCGCCGCGTGCCGAGGTGCTGAAGGCACAGCTCAAGAAAAACGGCGGCGTGCGGCGCTGAGCGTCGCCGCATGATCACCGACTGGACCTTCTACGCCGTTGCGGTGCCGGCGGTGGTGCTGATGGGGCTGGCCAAGGGCGGCTTCACCGGCCTGGGATCGCTGGCGCTGCCGATGCTCGCCTTTGTCATCAGCCCGGTTACTGCCGCGGCGATCCTGCTGCCGCTGCTGATCGTCCAGGACGTGGTCGGCGTCTGGGCGTTTCGCCGGACAGTCGACTGGCGGCTGCTCGGCTGGATGCTGCCCGGCGCGGCGGCTGGAGTCGCGATCGGCTATGTCTTCGCCGCCAGCGTCACGCCGCAGGCGGTGATGGCGGTGGTCGGGATCATCTCGATCCTGTTCGGCTTGTGGCGGCTATGGCTCGAACGCCACCCGCTTCCCGGCGAGACGGCGCGGCTGCCCGACTGGATCGGCGCCCTGTTCGGCATCGCCTCGGGCTTCACCAGCCAGATCGCCCATGCCGGCCAGCCGCCCTTCCAGCTCTGGGTCCTGCCGCGCAGGCTCAGTCCGCCGCTGCTGGTCGGGACGACCGCGATCTTCTTCGCCGCGGTCAACTGGATCAAGGTGCCCGCCTATATCGCGCTCGGCCAGTTCACCGCCGCCAACCTGATGACCGCGGCCATGCTGCTGCCGGTGGCGATCGCCTCGACCTTCGCCGGCGTCTGGCTGGTGCGCCGGATCGACGCCGCGCGATTCTACACCGCCATCTACTGGCTGATGGTCGTGGTCGGCGCCGGGCTGATCTGGGAAGCGACTCGCTAGGCGCGCGCCGCCGCCCTCAATCGAACAGGCTGGAGACCGAGCTCTCGTCGGCGATGCGGCGCATCGCCTCGGCCAGCAGCGGCGCGATCGTCAGGTGACGAATCTTGTCGCTGTCGGCGATGACATTGTGGTTGCCGATCGAATCGGTAATCACCAGCTCGGCCAGCTCCGACCCGTCGACCCGCGCCACCGCACCGCCCGACAGCACGCCGTGCGTACAATAGGCGACCACGTCTTCAGCACCGGCCGCCTTCAGCGCAGCGGCGGCATTGCACAAGGTGCCGGCCGAATCGACGATGTCGTCGATCAGGATGCAGAAGCGGCCCTCGACGTCGCCGATGATGTTCATCACCTCGGACTCGCCGGCGCGCTCGCGGCGCTTGTCGACGATCGCCAGCGGGGCGTTGTCGAGTCGCTTGGCCAGCGCACGGGCGCGGACCACGCCGCCGACGTCGGGCGACACGACCATCAGGTTGCGGTCGCCGAAGCGCGACTTGATGTCCTCGCTCATCACCGGCGCGGCGAACAGATTGTCAGTGGGGATGTCGAAGAATCCCTGGATCTGGCCGGCATGCAGATCGACCGACAGGACGCGGTTGGCGCCCGCGGTGGTGATCAGATTGGCGACCAGCTTGGCCGAGATCGGCGTGCGCGGGCCGGGCTTCCGGTCCTGGCGGGCATAGCCGAAATAGGGGAGGACTGCGGTGATCCGCTTGGCCGATGCGCGGCGCAGCGCGTCGGTCATGATCAGCAGTTCCATCAGATTGTCGTTCGCCGGATAGGCGGTCGACTGGATCACGAACACATCCTCGCCGCGGACATTCTCGAGGATCTCGACGAAGATCTCCTCGTCGGCGAAACGGCGGACGTTCGCCTTGGTCAGCGGAATCTCGAGATAGCCTGCAATTGCCTTGGCAAGCGGCAGGTTCGAATTGCCGGACATCAGCTTCATGGGTGGTTCGGCCTTATCGTGACGGTCGCGTGACGCTCCCTTAGTGCGCGATCCCTGTGGCGCAAGTCGGCAATGCATCCTAGTGCCCCGGGAATGACGGTCATCACCCGCTTCGCGCCCAGCCCGACGGGCCGCCTCCATGTCGGCAATCTGCGCACCGCGCTCCACAACTGGATGTTCGCGCGCGCGCATGGCGGCCGCTTCCTGCTGCGCATCGACGATACCGATCGCGAGCGCTCGGAAGAGCAGTTCGTCGATGCCGCGCGCGCCGATCTCGCCTGGATGGGGCTCCTACCCGATGGCGAGACGCGCCAGTCCGATCGCTTCGCCCTGTACGAGGCGCGGTTCGAGGCGTTGAAGGCGGCGGGCCGGGTCTATCCCGCCTGGGAGACCGCGCAGGAGCTCGACCTCAAGCGCAAGGTGCTGCTCGGCCGCGGTCTGCCGCCGGTCTATGACCGCGCCGCGCTGAGCCTGAGCGAGACCGAGCGCGCCGCGTTCGAGGCCGAGGGCCGCTCGCCGCACTGGCGGTTCCGGCTCGATCACGACTCGCCGATCGAGTGGACCGACCTGGTGCGCGGGCCCCAGAAGTTCGATCCCGCGACGATGAGCGATCCCGTGGTGCGCCGGGCCGATGGCAGCTGGCTCTATCTGCTCCCCTCCGTGATCGACGATATCGACATGGCCATGACCCATGTCGTGCGCGGAGAGGATCATGTCTCGAACACCGCGACCCAGCTGCAGATGTTTGCCGCGCTCGGTGCCGAGCCGCCCGCCTTTGCGCACGAAGCGTTGCTGACCGGCAGCGAGGGCAAGCTGTCGAAGCGACTCGGATCGCTCGGCGTCGATCATTTCCGCGAGGCGGGTATCGAGCCGCAGGCCCTTGTCTCGCTGCTCGCGCGCATCGGGACCAGCGACCCGGTCGAGCCGCAGATCGATCCCGCGCCGTTGATCGCCGGTTTTGACTTCGCCCGGTTCGGCCGCGCTCCGGCACGCTTCGACGAGGCCGAACTGGCCCAGCTCAATGCCCGGATCGTGCACCAGTTGGACCATGATGCGGTACGCGATCGGCTGCCCCACGGCATGGCGGCGGCGGCGTGGATCGCGATCCGCCCCAATGTGTCTACCGTTCGCGAGGCGGAGAATTGGTGGCAGGTGGTCGAGGGGCCGGTCGCGGCCGAACCTGCACCGGAGGATGCCGAGTTCCTGGCGCAAGCCGCGCAGGTCGCCGAGTCGATCGACTGGAGCGACTCGCCCTGGCAGGCGCTGACCGGCGCGCTGAAGGACGCCACGGGTCGCAAGGGCAAGGCGTTGTTCCTGCCGCTGCGCCGCGCGCTCACCGGTCAGGACCATGGCCCGGAAATGGCGGCCTTGCTGCCGTTGATCGGGCGCGAGCGTGCGCTGGAGCGGCTCAAAGGCTGATCCGAAATGGAGCGGTGCGGATCGGAATGGCCTGTCTTTACGTTGATGATGTTACGATGTATCATCACGACGTTCCGGCCTGAAACCGGACATCAGGAGAAGGAGGCCCTGCATGTACGCCAATCGTTCTTCGCTCCCCTTCGGCATCAACCCTGCCGGGCTGGGCGGCGCACTGGTCGTTAATGGACTGATGGTGACGGCGATGATCTTCCTGCTCGCACCGAAGATCGTACCGAAGATCTTTGACGAGGGCACGACCATCGAGGTCATCAATGAACCGCCGCCGCCCCCACCGCCGCCCGCGGTCGAACCCAAAAAGCCCGTCGAACAAGTGCGCGAAACGAAAATCGTGGCGCCAGACCCGCTCATCCCACCGCCGGTTTCCGAGAACAGGAACCCCACGACATCAGTCCCCACCGACCAGCCGCCGCCGATTCCTTCGGGCACCGTCGGCGGGACGTCGGACGGCGTCGTTGCCCCGCCTATCGACCCACCCGCGCCGCCGCCGCTCATCAAGGCGTCGATCGACGCGCGCTACGCCAAGGATTTCCAGCCGGACTATCCCGCGAGCGAACTGCGTGCCGAGCGTAGCGGCACCGTTTCGGTCCGCATCCTGATCGGGACCGACGGACGGGTGAAGGCGGTCGAGCGCATCAGTGCGACCACCGATGCCTTCTTCAACGCCACCCGCAGCCATGCGCTGAAGAACTGGCGGTTCAAGCCGGCCACTCGCGGCGGCGTCGCGCGGGAAGAGTGGAAGGTCATGAACGTCCGCTTCAACATCACCGACGTCCAATAACCGGGGGGGGGTGGATGCGGGGGCTGGCTCCCAAGCCCCCCCATCCCTATTTGTCGACCAATGGGTTTCTTCCGTTCCGTATCGCCGACCGGCGCCTTCAGCGATCTCCGCACCTTTATCGGCAGTCGCAAGAAGCACGAGATCTGGCTGTTGCTTCCCGCGCTGTTGATTACGGCAGGGATCCTCTGGGCTTTCTACCTCGACTCGCGGGCGACCCCGGAATGGAAGCGGCCCGAGATCATCTGGGTGCGCGACTGGCGGCTCGACCGGTCGAGGGACGAGATCGAGGCGCAGCAGCTGATTGACATGAAGATCCGCGCCGCCGCCGAGGCCGAGCTGGAGAAGCGGCGCAAGGCGCGCCGCGACGAATTCAAGAAGATCGACGACGGCTTGAGAGGGATGGGGCTCTGACCCGCGACGCGCGGTTCATGGCTGCCGCGCTGGCGCTGTCTCAGCGCGGGCGGGGCCGGACCGCACCCAATCCCAATGTCGGTTGCGTGATCATCGCGCAGGGTCGCGTGATCGGTCGCGGCTGGACCCAGCCCGGCGGACGACCCCATGCCGAGGCGATGGCATTGGCCGAGGCAGGCGACGCGGCGCGTGGGGCCATTGCCTATGTCACGCTCGAACCCTGTGCGCATGTATCGCCGCGCGGACCCGCCTGCGCCGACCTGCTGGTCGAGGCGGGCATTGCCCGGCTGGTGGTTGCCTTGCGCGATCCCGATCCGCGTACCGATGGCCTGGGGCTGGCGCGGCTGCGCGACGCGGGGGTCGAGATCGTCGCCGGCATCGGTGAAGCCGAGGCGCGCGAGGCGATGGCCGGTTTCCTCACGCGCCGGCGGCTCGGTCGCCCGCTCGTCACGCTCAAGCTGGCGACCTCGCTCGACGGACGCATTGCGCGGCCCGATGGCGAGAGTCGCTGGATCACCGGAGCCGAATCGCGCGTCCACGCCCATCTCGAACGTGCGCGGCACGAGGCGATCCTGATCGGGCGCGGCACGCTGGACGCCGACGCGCCGCGACTCGATGTCCGGCTCCCGGGCTTGGAGGATCGTGCACCGCGCCGGATCCTGCTGACCCGCGGCGCGGAGGTTGCCGGCTGGGAGCGTATCGCCGATCCTGCGGAGATCGCCGGCCTTGCCGGCGTCGATCATCTGCTGGTCGAGGGCGGCGCCGAGACTGCCTCCGCCTTCCTGCGGGCCGGGCTGGTCGATCGGCTGCTGCTGTACCGCGCGCCGATCCTGATCGGCTCGGGCAAGGCCGCGCTGGGCGACATCGGGCTTGATCGCCTGGCGGATGCCCATGGCCGCTGGCGGCTCGCCGATTCGCGACAGCTTGGCAGCGACCGGCTTGAGGTCTACCGGGCTGGCTGAGATGTTTACCGGAATCGTCACAGATATCGGCACGATCGAAACCGTCCAGTCGCAGGGCGACCTGCGTGTGCGGGTCTCGACCGTGTACGACACCGCCACCGTCGACCTGGGCGCCTCGATCGCCTGTTCGGGGGTCTGCCTCACCGTCGTCGACAAGGGGACTGGCTGGGTCGCGTTCGATGTGTCGGGCGAAACCGTCTCGCGCACCGCCCACGATATGTGGTCCAACGGCCGCCGCCTGAATCTCGAACGCGCGCTGCGCCTGGGCGATGAACTGGGCGGACACATCGTCACCGGCCATGTCGACGGCATCGGCACCGTGACCGAGGTGACGGTCGAGGGTGGTTCGCACCATGTCGTCATCGCCGCCGGGCACGAACTGGCGCCCTTCGTCGCGCCCAAGGGGTCGATCACCGTCGACGGCGTCTCGCTGACGGTCAACGCGGTCGAGGACACGCCCGACGGCGTCCGCTTCCACCTCAACATCATTCCGCACACTGCGGAAGTGACGACCTTCCACACGATCGCGCCGGGGCAGCAGGTCAATCTCGAGATCGACGTGCTCGCCCGCTATCTGCAGCGCATGGAGTCTCTTCGTGGCAAAAGCTGAACTCGCCCGCCTCAAGCACGCCTTCCTCTCCTCGCCCGAGGAGATCATCGACGAGGCGCGCAACGGCCGGATGTTCATCCTGGTCGATGACGAGGATCGCGAGAATGAGGGCGATCTGGTCATCCCGGCACAGATGGCGACGCCCGATGCGATCAACTTCATGGCCAAGTACGGCCGCGGCCTCATCTGCCTGGCGATGACCAAGGAACGGGTCGAGACGCTCGGCCTCGAACTGATGAGCCGCGCCAACGGCACGCGTCACGAAACCGCCTTCACCGTGTCGATCGAGGCGCGCGAGGGGGTGACGACCGGCATCTCGGCGGCCGATCGCGCCCGCACCATCTCGGTCGCGATCGACGCGTCGAAGGACAAGAGCGACATCGTTACCCCGGGCCATGTCTTCCCGCTGGTCGCGCGCGACGGCGGCGTGCTGGTGCGCGCGGGCCATACCGAGGCGGCGGTCGACGTCTCGCGGCTGGCCGGGCTGAATCCTGCGGGCGTGATCTGCGAGATCATGAACGAGGACGGGACGATGGCGCGGATGGACGACCTCGTCACCTTCGCCCAGTATCACAACCTCAAGATCGGCACGATCCGCGACCTGATCGCCTATCGCCGCCGGCACGACCATCTCGTCGAGCGCCGCGCCGAATCGCGCTTCGTCAGCCAGTGGGGCGGCGAATGGACCGCGATCGCCTTCTGGAACCGCGCGACCCAGACCGACCAGATGGTCCTGCTCAAGGGCAAGATCGATCCGGACAAGCCGACCCTGGTGCGCATGCATGCGGTGTCGCCGCTGCCCGACCTGTTCGGCGAGGCAAGCGACCGCCGCGACGTGCTGCAGCGCTCGATGGAGATCATCGGCAAGGAAGGCGCGGGCGTGATCGTCGCGATCAATCGCCGCCGCAACGATGCCTTCACACTGGCGCTCGAAGCGCGCGAAGGCGTACGCAAGCCCGACATGGAGGAGCTGCGCGATTATGGCGTCGGCGCGATGATCCTCAGCGACCTGGGCGTGCAGGACATGATCCTGCTGTCCAATACCCATCACACGCTGGTCGGCCTCGACGGCTATGGTCTGTCGATCGTCGGCGAGCGCAGCCTCGATACCGGAGAAGACTGACTTGGCCCGCGTCCTTATCGTTGAAGCGCGCTTCTATGCGCATCTGAACGACCTGCTGCTCGAGGGCGCCCGCGCCGCGATCGAGGCGGAAGGCCATAGCCACGAGACGATCACCGTCCCCGGCGCGCTGGAGATTCCCGGCGCGGTCGCGATGGCGGCGGAGAGCGGCCGTTATGACGCCTATGTCGCGCTGGGCGTCGTGATCCGCGGCGAGACCTATCATTTCGAAGTCGTCTCGAACGAGAGCGCGCGCGGGCTGATGGCGCTGGCGATGGACTCGCTGCCGATCGGCAACGGCATCCTGACCGTCGAGAACGAGGCGCAGGCGCTGACTCGCGCGCGTCCGGACGAGAAAGACAAGGGCGGGGAGGCGGCCAAGGCCGCGCTCGCCATGCTCGCGCTGCGGAACCGCTTCGGTTGAGCTGATCCGATGGACATGCCCCCCACCCGCTACCGAGTCGTGGAGAAGGGGCGCCGGCTGATCGTGATCGATCGGCTGCGCGGCGAGCGGATCGAGTCCCGCATCGTCGATACGCTGGAAGGCCGCAGTCCCCGCCGCATCGAGGCGCGGGACCGGCCAATGTCTGCCCCGGTCTCGGCTCCCTCGCCTGCGCGCCGAGCCGAGCCGCGCCGGTTGGCCGGATCCGGCACTCAGACCGGATCGGGCATGGTGGTGTCGACCCAGCGCTGGTTCGATGACCGCGGCCCGCGCCGGATCCGGGTCGACACCGACGGCGAGGGCAAGCTCGCCATCGCTGCGGTCGGCGCGGCGGTCATGGCCGTTCTGACGATCGTCCTGCTGATCGCGACGGGCTGGATCGCGCTGCCGATCCTCGCCTTGGTCGCCTTCCAGTCCGGCCCGCGCAAGGCGGTGAGGTCCCGGGTGACCGACTGGCTGACCGGACTGGGCGAGCAACTCGACTAGATCGCCGCCGCCTCCAGCGCCGGATAGTCGGTATAGCCCTCGGCACCGCGCGCGTAGAAGGTCGACGGGTTAGGCTCGTTCAGCGGCGCGTCGCGGCGCAGCCGTTCGACCAGGTCGGGGTTCGCGATGAAGGTGCGGCCGAACGCGATCGCATCGGCCAGGCCCGAGGCGAGGTCGCCCTCGGCGCTCGCCAGGCGATAGTCCTGATTAAGCACCAGCGGCCGGGTGAACACCTTGCGGATCTCGGGCGACAGCGGCGGCACGCTGCTGGTGACGAAGGTGGATACCGCCCGCGATTCGCGCAGCTCGAGGAACGCGATCCCCTGCGAGTCCAGCCACTGCGCCGCGGGTACGAACACACTCGTGGGATCGCTGTCGTCGGTCCCCTGAACCTCGCCATTGGGCGACAGCCGCACCGCGACCCGGTCGGCGCCCGCCTCGTCGATCAGGCGGCCGGTCGCCTCGCGCAGAAGCCGCGCGCGATTCTCCGGGCTGCCGCCATACTCGTCGTCGCGAAAGTTGGAATTGTCGCGCAGGAACTGGTCGATCAGATAGCCATTGGCGGCGTGCAACTGGACCCCGTCGAACCCGGCGCGCAGCGCGTTGCGGGTGGCGGTGGAGTAATCGTCGAGCACCCGGGCGATGTCGTCCGCGGTCGCCGCGCGTGCCTGTCCATAGGGCCGCTTGTCGTCGCCCGACTGATAGGTGCGCATCGCGCCGGGCGCGGTCGTGGCGGAGGCGGACAGCGGTGCGGCGCCGTCCAGGAAATCGGGATGGACCAGCCGGCCCATATGCCAAAGCTGCGCGAAGATCCGGCCGCCCGCCTTGTGGACCGCATCGAGCACTGGCTTCCAGCCTTCGACCTGGTCCTCGGTCCACAGACCCGGCGCATAGGCCCAGCCCAGTCCCTCACGGCTGATGCCGGTCGCCTCGGAGATGATCAGCCCGGCGGTCGCGCGCTGGACATAATAATCGGCCATGATCGGCGTCGGCACATGCTCCTGCGTCGCGCGGCCGCGAGTCAGCGGCGCCATCAGCACGCGGTTCGGCGCGGCAATAGCGCCAAGCTGGATCGGATCGAACAGTCGCGACATTCGGGTTGGTCTCCGTCAGGGATGGTCACGGCAAAATAGGGCGCTACAGGGCCTCATGCACCGGAACGGGTCCCAAACAAAAACTCATATCGGGCAAAGCGCGAGTGCCTTGCCGCTTGTCGCATGCTTGATCGGCAATGTGACGCTGGCGTTCGGCCCGTGGTTCGTGCGGCTGACCGATGTCGGGCCCGTCGCTGCGGGCTTCTGGCGGATCGCGCTCGCGGTGCCGTTCCTGCTGGCGCTTAGCTATGTCGGTGCGCGCCGGCCGTTCGCTGCGGCAAAGGGGCTGTGGCTGGTCCTGCTGCTGGGCGGGGTCGCTTTTGCCGCCGACTTGGCCAGCTGGCATCTCGGGATCCTGCGGACCACCCTGGCCAACGCCACCCTGTTCGGCAATTCGGCGACATTGATGTTCCCGATCTACGGCTTCCTTGTCGCCCGTGCCTGGCCGACGCGGTCGCAGGGGACGGCTCTGATCCTGGCCGCGATCGGGGCGGCGCTGCTGCTCGGCCGGTCCTATCAGCTGTCGCATGAAAATCTGGTCGGCGACCTGCTCTGCCTGCTCGCCGGCACGCTCTACACCGTCTATTTCATCATGATGACCCGCGCGCGGGCGGTGATGGCGCCGCTGCCGGCGCTCGCCATGTCCAGTGTGGCGAGCATGGTGCCGCTGCTGCTGTTCGCCATCGCGCTTGGCGAGCGGATCGTGCCCGATCATTGGGGCATCCTGCTCGGTCTCGCGCTGGCCAGCCAGGTCGTGGGGCAGGGGCTGATGATCTATGCGATCGGCCATTTGTCGCCGCTGGTCGTCGGCATCGCGCTGCTCAGCCAGCCGATCGTCGCCGGGCTCGTCGGCTGGTTCGCCTATGACGAGCGGCTGGGCTGGCCCGACCTGATCGGCGCGCTGCTGGTCGCCATCGCGCTGGTGCTGGTCCGTCGCGGGCCGGTTGCGTCCGCGGCGCAAGCCACTAAGTCGGAAGCCGAAGGAACGGTGTGATGACCCTGCCCCAGGACCCGACTCTCGACGAAATCCGCCTCGCGCTGGCGCCGCACGTGGCCGCCAACGCCGCGTTCGACGGCTGGAACGCGCGGGCGGTGGATGCCGCCGCTGTGGCGCTCGACCTCGATCCGGCCATCGCCCAGGTGGCCTTTCCCGGCGGCGCGATCGAGATGATCGACTGCTGGTTCGCCTCGGTCGATGCCGAGATGCTGGAGCGGCTCCCGGCGGAGCGGCTTGCGTCGATGAAGATCCGCGACCGCATCACTGCCCTTGTCGAGACCCGGCTGGAGATCGTCGCGCCGAATCGCGAGGCGCTGAACCGCGCGCTGTCGATTCTCGCCATGCCGCAGAATGCGCCGCGCGCCGCGCGGCTGGGCTGGCGCTCGGCCGACGTGATGTGGCGTGCCGCCGGGGACACTGCGACCGACTATAATCACTATACGAAGCGCGGCATCCTCGCCGGCGTCTATGCCGCGACGATCACCGTCTTCCTCCACGACGAGAGCGACAACTGGGCGGAGACCCGCGCCTTCCTCGCGCGGCGGATCGAGGGGATCATGCGCTTCGAAAAGGCCAAGGCGAAGCTGCTCGGTCGCGACACCCATCGCCCTAGTCTCAGCCGCTTCATCGGGCGGTTGCGCTATCCTGCGGTGTGATTGGGCTGGCGCGAGCGGCCGGTTATTGATAACGACTCGCAATCATGAACCTGTCTGAGCCGTCCACCCTGCTGGCAACGCTGCCGCGTGCCACCAGCGCCTCCGTCACAGCGATCGACTGGCACCTGCTCAGCGACAGCGAAGCGCGGCGGCTGCGCGAGTTCGGGCTGGATGACGGCGTCGAGGTCGAGCTGCTCCAGCCCTCAGGCCTGCTGCGCGGGCCGCTGTCGGTACGGATCGGGCGGATGACGATCGCGATGCGCCACCACATCGCCGGCGCGATCCATGTCTCTGTGGGGCCGCGGGCCGCGCAGGCGGCGGCATGAACGCTGCCCCGCTCGTCGCGCTGGTCGGCAACCCCAATGCCGGCAAGAGCGCGCTGTTCAACGCCCTGACCGGTGCCCGGCAGAAGGTCGGCAATTATCCCGGCGTCACGGTCGAGCGCCATTCGGGCCGCATGGCGCTGAACGATGGGCGGCCGGTCGAGCTGGTCGATCTGCCCGGCACGTACAGCCTCGATCCGTCAAGCCCCGACGAGCAGGTCACGCGCGACGTCGTGCTGGGCCGGCAGGCGGGCGAACGGCTTCCGGATGCGCTCGTCGTAGTTGCAGATGCAAGTAATCTTGACAACCATCTGCGCTTCGTCCTGCAGCTTCGCGCCCTGGGGCGACCGATGGTCGTCGCGCTCAACATGGTCGACATGGCCGAACGCGACGGGCTGAAGATCGACACCGAAGCCCTGTCGCGCGAGTTGGGCGTCGCGGTCGTCGCGACGGTCGCGGTGCGCAAGCGTGGGATCGACGGGCTGAAGGACGCGCTCGGCGCGCTGCTGGCGAGACCCGCGGCGAAGGTGCCGCCGGTGGTCGATGCCGACATCACCCATTTCCAGCGCGAGGCGCGCCGGATCGCCGGCGCGGCGATCGTCGAACAGCCGCGCGGGCGCGCGGTCACCCGCGGCGTCGACCGGCTGGTGCTGCATCCGGTCGCCGGGCCGATCATCCTGCTGACGATCCTGTTCGTGATGTTCCAGGCGGTGTTCAGCTGGTCCGAAGCGCCGATCGGCTGGATCGAGGGCTTACAGGGCTGGCTGGCCGAGGTGTCGGTCGCCAATCTGCCGGACAGCTTCCTGCGCAGCCTGCTGGTCGAGGGGATCATCAACGGCGTCGGATCGGTCGTCGTCTTCCTGCCGCAGATCCTGATCCTGTTCTTCTTCATCCTGATCCTGGAGGCATCGGGCTATATGGTCCGCGCGGCGTTCCTGATGGACCGGCTGATGGCGGGGGTCGGCCTGTCGGGGCGGGCGTTCATCCCGCTGCTGTCCTCCTTCGCCTGCGCGATTCCCGGGATCATGGCGACGCGGTCGATCGACGATCCGCGCGAGCGGCTGACGACGATTCTGATCGCGCCGCTGATGACCTGCTCGGCGCGACTGCCGGTCTATGCGGTGATCATCGGCGCGTTCATTCCCGCGCGCACCGTCGGCCCCGGCATCGGCCTCCAGGGGCTGGTGCTGCTGGTCCTGTATCTCACCGGCATCCTCGGCGCGGTGCTCGCCGCGCTGGTGCTGCGCCGGACCGCGACCCGCGGTGCCGGTGGCGGCTTCATGATGGAGATGCCGCGCTACCAGCTGCCGTCGGTTCGCGACGTGCTGATCGGGCTGTGGCAGCGCGCCTATGTCTTTCTGCGGCGTGCGGGCACGATCATCATGGGCGTGACCGTGGCACTATGGGTGCTGACCTCCTACCCGGTCGCGCCCGAGGGCCAGAAGCAGAGCGAATATTCGGTCGCTGGCCGGATTGCGTCGGGGCTGGAAGTCGTGCTGCGCCCGATCGGCTTCAACCACGAGATGAGCCTGGCGGTGATCCCGGCAATGGCGGCGCGCGAGGTCGCGGTCTCGGCGCTGCAGACGGTCTATTCGATCGATGCCGCCGACGAGGAGCAGGGCGCGCAGGAACTGGGCAACCGCCTGGCCGGGCGCTGGTCGCTGCCGACGGCGCTGGCGTTCCTCGCCTGGTTCGTGTTCGCGCCGCAATGCCTGTCGACGATCGCAGTCGCCAGGCGCGAGACCAATGGCTGGAAATGGCCCGCGGTGATGATCGCCTATCTGTTCGCGCTCGCCTATATCGCGGCCGGCGCGACCTTCTGGACCGCGACCGCGCTGGGGCTCTAGTCGCGCTTTGACTCGTCGAGCTGCCGGTCGATCCGCGCGCGCTCGGCGGCGTCGGCCTGCTTTTCGGCTTTGGTCCGGCCGAAGCGCACCCGGTTTTCCTCAGCTTTTATCGCCGAGGCGGCGCGGGCGCGCTGTTTCCGGGCCCGGTTGATATTGATGATCTCGGCCATCGAGTGTACCCCGTTCGTTCGCGGCGCATCTTGCGCAGGGGAAAGTGCGCGCGCGCATCTCCCGATATCGATTTTCAGACGGAGTTTCCATGGCGGGCAGCGTCAACAAGGTGATCCTGGTCGGCAATCTGGGGCGTGACCCCGAAAGCCGCAGCTTTCAGAATGGCGGCAAGGTGGTGAACCTGCGCATCGCGACCTCCGAAAGCTGGAAGGACCGCAACAGCGGCGAGCGCAAGGAAAAGACCGAGTGGCACTCGGTCGCGATCTTCTCCGAAGGTCTGGCGAACGTCGCCGAGCGCTATCTGCGCAAGGGCAGCAAGGTCTATCTCGAAGGCCAGCTCCAGACCCGCAAGTGGCAGGACCAGACCGGCAACGACCGCTATTCGACCGAGATCGTGCTGCAGGGCTTCGACGCGAAGCTGGTGATGCTCGACGGTCCCGGCGGCGGCCAGGGCGGCGGCAGCCGCGGCGGTGACGAATGGGGCGGCGGCGACGAGTTCGCCGGCCAGTCCTCGGGCCGCGGCGGCGGCAACTTCAACAGCGGCGGCGGCTCGCGCGGCGGCTTTGGCGGCGGTTCCGGCGGGTCGGGTGGTTTCGGCGGTGGCGAGTCGGGCGGCGGCAGCCGCGGCGGCTTCCCGGACGATCTCGACGACGACGTCCCGTTCTGATCGGGGCGGGTGTGATGTCGCTTCGACGGGCGATCCCGGTATCGCTGCTGCTCGCGCTCGGCGCGTGCGGCGGCGACAAGCCGGTCGACGGGGCGAACCTGTCGATCGCCAACGCCAATCTGGACGTCACCACCGGCGATGCGGCTTGCAGCCAGCGTCCGGCGCACGCGCCGGTCTATGCCGACGCGACCTATATCACCTGCGCTGCCGGCGCGATCAGCCCGACCAGCAAGGTCAGCGGCACGGTCGTCTATGAAACCGCGGCCGCTCCTGCTGCGGTGCTGGCCTGGTCGAAGGCTGAGGCGATCAAGGCCGGGCTGACCGAGAAATTGTCGAGCGCCGACATGATCTCCGCCAGCGAGGGCGACCGCACGGTCATGGTCATGGCTCAGCCGCGCGGGTCGGGCAGCATGGTCACGGTCAATTGGGGCAGGGCGCCCTAGGCGAGGCCGCGCCGATCAGCCGCGGCGCAGCTGGAAAACGGCATGTTCGGCCAGGAAATTGGCTGCAGCCGAACTGGTCCGCCGGTCGCGGCTGAGGAACCAGGCGCCCTCCACCACGATGCCGCGCGACTTCACGAAGGCGCGGAAATCGTCGATCGTCACATGGTGGATGTTCGGCGTGGCATACCATTCGAGCGGCAGCAGCCGCGTCACCGGCATCCGCCCGCCCCACAGCAGCGACGCGCGTACCCGCCAATGCGCGAAATTGGGGAAGGACACGACCGCGCGCTGCCCGATGCGCAGCAACTGGTCGAGCACCCAGTCGGGCCGGCGCGTGGTCTGCAGCGTCTGGCTGAGGATCGCATAATCGAAGCTGGCATCGGGATAATCGGCCAGGTCGGTGTCTGCATCGCCCTGGATCACCGAGAGCCCACGCCCCACCGCCGCGGCGACATCGTCCGCCGACAGTTCGAGCCCGCGCGCGTCGCAGCCGCGCTCGTCGCGCAGCGCCGCCATCAGCGCGCCGTCGCCGCAGCCGACGTCAAGCACGCGCGATCCCGGCGCGACATTGGCGGCGATGATGGCAAGATCGGGACGCAGGCTCATCGCCGGTAGATATCCTCGACATGGCGCTCCATGCAGCGCTCGGGATGGCGGAGCGGCTTCCAGCCCAGCTTCTCGTACAATGGCTGCATGTCGCGGGTGACCAGCATCCAGCGGCGCAATCCCTGAAGTTCGGGATGTGCCTGCAGCGCCTCGATCATCGCCCGGGCGACGCCCTGGCCGCGATGCGCCGGCAGCACGAAGACGTCCGCCAGCCAGGCGAAGGTCGCGCGGTCGGTGATCAGCCGGGCAAAACCGATCTGCTCGTCCTCGCCCGCCTCGTCAGGGGCATAGGCGCCGACGCACAGCGAGCCGGCGATCGACCGCTCGACCAGCTCGCGCGGGATGCCGGCCGCCCAATAGCTGCCCGAGAGGAAGGCGTGGATCAGCTCGATGTCGAGCTCGGCCGGATCGAACGAAACCCTCATTGGCGTTCCCCTGCGCGCAGGAAGCCGTCGACCACGCGGTTGAGTTCGGGCGAGTCGAGCAGGAATGCGTCATGGCCGAAGGGCGAGCGCAGCTCGACGAAGCTGGCCGGCGCGCCGGCGGCGTTCAGCGCATGGACGATCGTGCGCGACTCGGCAGTGGGATAGAGCCAGTCGGTATCGAAGCTGACGAGGCAGAAGCGCGTCGCCGATCCGCGAAACGCATTGGCCAGCACGCCGCCATGTTCCTCGGCCAGGTCGAAATAGTCGAGCGCGCGGGTGATGTAGAGATAGGAGTTGGCGTCGAACCGGTCGGTGAAGCTCAGCCCCTGGTGGCGCAGATAGGATTCGACCTGGAAGTCGGCGTCGAAGCCGAAGGTCTTGGCCTCGCGCGATTGCAGCTTGCGGCCGAACTTGGCGGTCAGCCCCGCCTCGGACAGATAGGTGATGTGCGCCGCCATCCGCGCGACTGCCAGGCCCGCGGCGGGGGGATCGTTCGCCTCGTAATAGTCGCCGCCGCGCCATTTGGGATCGGCCATCACCGCTTGGCGCCCCACCTCGTGAAAGGCGATGTTCTGCGCCGAATGGCGTGCGGTCGCGGCGATGACCACGGCCGAGGCGACTCGCTCGGGATAGGTCGCGGCCCAGCTGAGCGCCTGCATCCCGCCCATCGATCCGCCGACCACTGCCGATAGCCGCTGCACGCCGAGATGATCGAGCAGCATCGCCTGCGCGCGGACCATGTCGCGGATGGTGATGACCGGGAAAGCCATCGCCCAGGGCTTGCCGGTCGCCGGATTTGTCGTCGCCGGCCCCGAGGAGCCGAGGCAGCTGCCCAGCACGTTCGAACAGATGATGAAATGGCGCGCGGGATCGATCGGCTTGCCCGGCCCGACCATCTTGACCCACCAGCCGGGCTTGCCCGTCACCGGATGGTCGGAGGCGACGTGATGGTCGCCGGTCAGCGCGTGGCAGATCAGGATTGCGTTGCTCGCATCGCCGTTCAGCGTGCCATAGGTTTCATAGGCGATGTCGAGCGGTGACAGCAGCGCGCCGCCGTCGAGCCGCAGCGGCCCCGGCAGCGTGACCTTGCGGCGAAGGCCGAAGCGCGCATCGTCAGACATGGCCGCGCGTTACGGCGCGCCGCGCCGCGGTTCAAGTCGCCTCGGCGCTCGGCGATCTTGCTATTGCGCATCCGTTCCGCCAATCGCCTGCGCATGACTGGACCCGTACCCAAGCCGTGGATCATGGAAATCGCTCCCTATGTGCCGGGGCGGGCAACCACCGACAGCGGCAAGAAGGCGATCAAGCTGTCGTCGAACGAGAATCCGTTGGGAACCTCGCCCGCGGCCCGCGCCGCGTTCGAGGCCGCGTCGGACAATCTCGAACGCTATCCCGACGCGAGTGCGACCGATCTTCGCGAGGCGCTGGCCGCGCGCCACGGCCTGGATCCTGCGCGGATCATCTATGGCAACGGATCGGACGAGGTGCTGCACCTGGCCGCCGGCGCCTTTGCCGGGCCGGGCGACGAGGTGATCTTCGTCAAATACGGCTTCGCGGTGTACGAGATCGCGGCGCGCCGCGTCGGCGCCGTGCCGGTGATCGCGCCCGATGCCGATTACGCGACCGATGTCGACGCCATCCTGGGGGCGGTGACCGAGCGCACCCGGATCGTCTATATCGCCAATCCGAACAATCCGACCGGCACCTATGCCAGCAAGGAGGAGATCGCCCGGCTCCATGCCGGCTTGCGGCCCGACATCCTGCTGGTGCTCGATCACGCCTATGCCGAATATATCGATGGTGAGCATGACGATGGCGGCATGGCGCTCGCCGAGTCGGCGCCGAACGTGCTGGTCACGCGTACCTTCTCGAAGATGTACGGCCTTGCCGCCGAGCGGATCGGCTGGGGCTATGGCGCGCCCGCGCTGATCGAGGCGATGCACCGCATCCGCCTGCCTTTCTCGATCACCATCGCGGGCACCGCGGCGGCGCTGGCGGCGCTGGGCGACACCGAGTTCGTCGAGCATACCCGCGCGCATAATGCCGAGTGGCGCCGCTGGTTCTCGGACGAGGTCGCGAAGCTGGGCAATGCCGGGCTGCGCCCGGTGCCGAGCCAGGCGAATTTCGTGCTGGTCCTGTTCGAAGGCACGCTGACCGCCGAGGCCGCGTACAAGGGGCTGATGGAAGCGGGCTATATCGTTCGCTGGCTGCCCGGCCAGGGCCTGCCCCACGGTCTGCGCATCACCATCGGCACCGAGCAGGAAACGCGCGGCGTCGCCGACGTGCTGCGCGACCTGGTCGAACGGGCCGGCTGATGCTGCCCTTCTCGCGCGTGACCATCGTCGGGCTTGGCCTGATCGGCTCGTCGATCGCGCGCGCGGTGAAGGCCTATATGCCGACCGTCCGGGTCACCGGCTATGACCGAGACCCCGAGGTGCGCGAGATCGCGACCCGCATCTCGCTGTGCGACGACGTGACCGATACGCCGGGCGCGGCGGTGATCGATGCCGACCTGGTCATCCTGTGCGTGCCGGTCGGCGCGATGGGCGCGGCCGCGCTCGACTTCGTCGCCGACCTGCCCGCCGATGCGATCGTCAGCGATGTGGGATCGTGCAAGGCGAGCGTCGTCGAGGCGCTGGCAACCGCGCTGCCCGGTGCGATCGTGATCCCGGCGCATCCGGTGGCCGGCACCGAGAATAGCGGTCCCGAGTCCGGCTTCGCGTCGCTGTTCCAGCATCGCTGGTGCATCGTCACGCCGCCCGAGGGGGTGAGCGCCTTCGCGGTCGAGCGGGTCAAGGAATTCTGGCGCCAGCTGGGCGCCGAGGTCGAGACGATGACCCCCGCGCACCATGACCTGGTGCTGGCGGTGACCAGCCATCTGCCGCATCTGATCGCCTATACGATCGTCGGCACCGCGTCCGACCTGGAGGAAGTCACCCAGTCGGAAGTGATCAAATTCTCCGCCGGCGGCTTTCGCGACTTCACCCGGATCGCGGCTTCGGATCCGACGATGTGGCGCGACGTGTTCCTGGAGAACAAGGACGCGGTGCTCGACATGCTCCAGCGTTTTTCAGAGGATCTGTCGGCGCTTCAGCGTGCGATCCGCTGGGGCAAGGGGGACGAATTGTTCGACCGTTTCACCCGCACCCGGGCGATCCGCCGCAGCGTGATCGAGCAGGGCCAGGACGATTCGCGCCCCGATTTCGGCCGGTCGCACGACTGAGCATCACGGCGCGGCGCCAGCAGCGCGTCAGCGCTGGAGCGCGTTGATTCCCGCATGCACCTTCGCCTCGACCTCGGCACGCGGCAGGCCGGGCGGGATGGGTTCGCCGAAATGGAAGACGACGGTGCCGGGATGCTTGGCGCCCTTTTTCGGCCAGACATGGCCGCTGCGCACCGCGACCGGCACCACGGGCAGGTTCAGCATCCGGTATAGGCCGGCAAAGCCCGATTGCAGCGCCGGCGTCTCGCCCGGCAACACTCGCGTGCCCTCCGGGAAGATCATGATCGACCGCCCCTCCGCCATCGCCGCCCGGCCGTCCGTCAGCATCGCCCGAAGCGCGGTCGCGCTGGCGGCGCGATCGACCACGATCACGCCGTAGCGGCGCGCCGCCCAGCCCCAGATCGGGATCATCGCCAGCTGCCGCTTCATGACGGTGGCGGGCGCGTTCAGCAGTCGGGTCAGCTCGATCGCCTCGTACAGCGATTCATGCTTGGCGGCGAAGATGACCGGGCCATCGGGAATGGTGCCTTCGACCCGCTGCTCGATCCTCAGGAAGGTGCGTGCCGACCAGCGCATCAGGCCCGCCCAGCTATTGGCGTAGCCGCGCAGCGCCTTCCGCCCGAACAAGGCGGAGAAAGGCACGAACAGGACCATCGGCACCGACAGGCCATAGAAGAAGACCGAGAAGGCGATCGTGCGAAGCAGGTCCAACTCAGCTTCCCCCCAAAGTCAGCACGATCCAGCGCACCAGATATTTGTGATATTCGCGCACCAGCGTGCTGAAGCGCGGCGAGCTGGGCACCGGATCGCCGATCAGCGTGACGTCGTCGCCCAGCCGGGCCGACAGCTCCAGCCGCGCGCGCGGCATGTGCCAGTCCGATGTGACCAGCCGGACGGTGCGATAGCCATGCTCGTCCACCCAGGTCGCGGTTTCGTCGGCGTTCGAGCGGGTGTTGACCGCTTCCCAGCCGAGATCGACGCAGCATTCGAACAAGGTGCGCTCATGATATTGCGCGGCCAGTTCGCGCGGCTTCACGCTGGTGTCGACGCCGCTGACCAGCATCCGCGTCGCCGCCTTTTCGCGCATCAGCGCCAGGCCGCGATCGATCCGGCCCGGCGCACCGGTCAGCACGACGATCGCATCGGTGCGCTCGGTCGCCGGCAGCGGCTTGCCCAGCGACATCAGGAAGATGCCGAAGCCCAGCGCCCAGAGAAGGACGGGGATGGCGAGGATCCGGAAGATCACAGCCGCGCCCTCAGCGTGCGCAGCACGGCGACGCGCGCGAACAATGCGGCGAGCAGGGCGAAGCCGAGCGGAAGCAGCAGGAGCAGCGCCCAGTCGCGCGGCGACAGCGCAATGCCGGACATGACCTCGGACCCCAGCATCAGCACCCGGCCCTGCAGGACCCAGGTCACCGCCAGCGCCAGCACCGTGCCGATCGCGCCGCCGGCCAGCGTGTCCAGCGCGATGCGGCGCTGGAACAGCCGGGCAAGCTGAAGGTCGGTCGATCCGAGCATGTGCAATACGTCGATCGTGTCGCGGTGCGTGTCCAGCCCTGCGCGCGCCGCCAGCAGCACGACCGCGCCGGTAGCGGTCGCCATCAGCAGCACCAGAGCGGCGGCGAGCCAGGTGAGCGTCGAGAGGAAGCCGCGGACCGGGGAGAGCCATTGCGCGTGCCGGTCGATCCGCGCCGCGGGGGCGATGCCGCGCACCACCCGTTCCGCCACGGCCACATTGGCGTCGCCGCGCACGTCGATATCGATCATCGCCGGCATCGGCAGATCGGGGTCGAGCCCGGCATCGCCCAGCCACGGCTTCATCAGCTCGGCAAGATGGGCCCGGTCGACTTCCACGACACGGTGAACGCCCGGAGCGGCGCGGAGTGCCGCCGCGATCCGCCGGGCGCGGGCATCGCGCTGCGCCGCGTCGCTTTCGACGATCTGGACGGTCAGCCGGCCCGCCAGCGCCCCGTCCAGTTGCCGGGTGGCGGCTGCCATGCCGAGGCCCAGCGCGCCCGACAGCACCGTCAGAAACAGCATGATCGCCATGATCCAGGTCATGACATGGGTTCGCCTGCCCGGATCGAGCAGCCGCTTGCCGGGCGGGGTGGGGCCTAGGCCGACCATCGCGCTCAGCGTCCGGGCGGGTGGCGAAGATCGCCGGTCGGATCGTTGAGCTGGCCGTGCTCCAGGCGCATCATCCGGGCATTGGGGATGCGGTTGAGCAGATGGAAGTCGTGGGTCGCGACCACCACCGTCGTGCCCAGCCGGTTGAGCGAGTCGAACAGGTGGAGGAGCCGCTCCGCCATGTCGGGATCGACATTGCCGGTCGGCTCGTCGGCGACGAGCAGGTCCGGGCGGCCGATCACCGCGCGTGCGATCGCTACGCGCTGCTGCTCGCCGCCCGAGAGTGTTGGCGGCTTCGCGGTTGCGCGGTCCGCGAGTCCGACCCAGTCGAGCATGTCGCGGACCGGGCCATCGACATCGCTTTCCGGCATGCCGGCGATCCGCAGCGGTAGCGCGATATTGTCATGTGCGGACAGGTGCGGGACCAGCCGGAAATCCTGGAACACCACCCCGATCCGGCGGCGAAAGCCGGGCAGGCGGTTGCGGGCGAGGCCGCCCGCATCCTCGCCGAACAGCCGGATCACGCCGCGGGTCGGCCGCTGCGCGAGATAGAGCAGTTTCAGCAGCGACGTCTTCCCCGCGCCCGACGGCCCGGTGAGGAAGTAGAATGCGCCCGAGCTCAGGGTGAACGAGATGTCGGTCAGGGTTTCCGCACCATCGCCGTACCGCAGGCCAACATTCTCGAACTGGACGATATTGGCCATTCGTTTCCGCAAATTCCCCGAGCGGCGAGCCATCGCATAGCGGCGGGCGGCGCTCAAGCACGTCCCGGCTTTCCGGCGCTTGCAGCCCGAGTCGCGAAGTGCTTAAGATTCGCCATGATCCTCGAATGCAGCCAGTGCGGAACCAAATATCTGGTTCCCGACAGCGCCGTCGGCCCGGACGGCCGAACCGTTCGCTGCGCGAACTGCAAATATAGCTGGTTCCAGGCCCCGGCCGCCCAGCCGGCACCGGCCGTGCCCGAACCGGCGGTCGAGGCACCGCGCCCCGCGCCGGTCGCACCCCCGCAGGCCCAGCCCGTGGCGACCGCTCCCGCCGTGCCGCCCGCTGCTGCCGAACCCGTCGCGCCGCGGGTCTTCGACGATTCCGCGATCGCGCCGCGGCCGCCCCAGTCGCCCCGGGCTCAGGATCCCTTTGCGCACGAGCCGCCATTCAAGTCGCGCCGCAATCCGGCGCGGCGCTGGACCGCGGCGGCGGTCGTTGTGGGACTGTCGATGCTGCTGGGCGCTGGTGCGATCTCTTATTCGAGCGCGCCCGGCATCCTCTCGTGGTTCGGGCTGGGCGGCGGCGAGATCGAAACCCCGCTGGTCTTTGGCGACAAGGCGGTCGAGCGCCGCACGCCGCCGGGCGGTGGCGAGCTTTTCGTGGTTTCCGGCAAGGTGACGAACCCCACGACCAGTACGCAGCGCGTTCCCGACATCCAGATCCAGCTGCGTGACGATGCGGGCAATATGGTGCACAGCTGGCGAGTGACGCCCGAAACGCGATCGATCGCTCCCAAGGCGTCGATCGACTTCAACAGCGCCAATCTGAACGTCCCCGCCAATGTCCGGGTGGTGCAGTTCAGCTTCGCGAACGAAATCGGCGGCTGACCTGCCACAGTCTGGATCCGTGCAGGATCGCGGCGGCCAGCATGCCGACGCCTGACGCATAGGCCAGGCCGATCGCGCCGAACCCGAGATGGACCAGGATCAGCCCGGCACCGCCGGTGATGACGAAGAAGGCGAGGATGGAGTTGATGCCCGCCGCCACCTGGTCGCCGAGCGAGCGTAGCGCATAAACGAACACGATCTGGACCCCGTCGAACAGGATGAACGGCGCCCAGGGCGCTAGCATCGCCGCCGCGATCAGATGGACGTCATGCGACGCGGGAAACAGGGTGACGACCGCGCCGGGAAGCGCAAGCAGCACCATTGCCTGCGCGCCGATCACCAGGGCCGCCATCGCCGCGGCGATCCCGGTGCGCCAGGCGGCTGCCTCCGGCACGCCTTCACCCACGGCATTGCCGACGCGGACGCCCGCAGCCGACCCCAGCCCCAGCGCCATCGCGAAGGTCAGGTTGTGGATGCCGAACACGATCTGAAAGGCATGCGCGGTCGGATCGCCCAATTGGGTCGACAGCGCGATCAGGATCGAGAAGCCGGCAAGCTCGAATCCCGAGGCAAGCCCCGGCACGAACCCGAATCTGGCCAGTGCCCAGGCGCCACGCCGCGTCTGGCGGGTGATCAGCCGGCGCAGGTCATGCACCCCGCGCTCGGCCGCGCGCGGCAGCGTCCAGGCGGCGGCGAGCATTCCCGCTGCGCCGATCGCCGAGGCGATCGCGGTCGCCCCCGCCGCCCCGGCCGCGCCCATGACCGGCAGACCGAGATGCCCGCCCGACATCGCCCAGGCGAGCAGTGCGTTGAGCGGGAGGATCGACAGATTGACCACCGCCACGCGTCGCGGCCGGCTGACGCCCTCCAGGAAGAAGCTGGCGGTGACGATCATCAGCTGAAACGGATAGGCGAAGGCCATGACGCGCACGACATGGGCGGCGCCGGGTACGACCGATGGCGCGACGCCCAGTCCGGTCAGCATCGGATCGGCCAGTGTGAAAAGCAGCACGAAGCTGGTCAGCCCGAGCAGCGCCGCGAGCAGCAGCCCCTCATGCAGCAATCGCCCGGTCGCGGGCAGGTCGCGTGCGCCGTCGGCACGGGCGACATGGACCAGCACGCCCGACAGCGCGCCGATCGCCATGACGATGCCGATATAGGTCAGCGAGCGGCTGGCCCCTAGGAACGCCGCCTCGCCGGTCCCAGTCATGCCGACGACGATCACGTCGGTCAGGTGGAGGATCGTCCAGTTGAGGCTGGTCAGTACCACCGGCCAGGCAAGCGACAGGATGCGGCGCGTCTCGGCGGTCAGGGCGGGGGAGATGCGCATCGCCGGGCTCGCCTAGCCGCATCCGACTTTTTGCGAAAGTGCGGCTTCGGGAGTTGCCAGCCCCGATCGGCTTTGCTAGGGGCCGCTGCCTTACCAGCCTCCGGCGCCGTCCGGTGGATTTCACGTGCGGTCGTGGCGGAACTGGTAGACGCGCAACGTTGAGGTCGTTGTGGCCGAAAGGCCGTGGAAGTTCGAGTCTTCTCGACCGCACCACTTTTCTGAAATCGGGTAGAAGCGACAGGGAACCGGGAAACCGGGATCCCTTCGCTGCGTTCGGATCCCGCCGCCCGGGGCAGGGCGCGCAGTCTTTTTTGGGGACCGGCACAATTTTGCGACAAGTCGACCGTAGCGATCCGCGGATGGATACGCGCAATCGAATCAATGGACTGAAATTGGGATGTGCGGTGGCCGCGCTGCTGGCGGGCGCGCTGCCCACCTCGGCATGGGCTCAAGCGGCGGACCCCGCCGCAGCGCCCACGCCGGCGCAGGACCAGCCGCCGGCCCAGGACGAGGAGATGGAGCAGGCCGACGAGATCGTCGTCGAGGGGCAGCTGCGCGGTGCCGTGCAGGGCGACATCAAGCCCGAGCTTCAGCTGAGCCCGGCCGATATCCGCGCCTATGGCGTCAGCTCGCTGTCGGACCTGCTCAACGAGCTGGCCCCCCAGACGCGCAGCGACCGCGGACGCGGCGGCGGCGGACCGGTGATCCTGCTCAACGGCCGGCGCATTTCGGGCTTTTCGGAACTGCGCGACCTGCCGCCCGAGGCGATCGAGCGGGTCGACATCCTGCCCGAGGAGGCCGCGCTGAAATTCGGCTATCGCGCCGACCAGCGCGTGGTGAACATCGTGCTGCGCCAGCGGTTTCGCTCGATCACCAGCGAAGTGTCGCTCGGTGGACCCACTGCGGGCGGATTCACCACGCAGCGCGGCCAGGTCGGCGTCGTCCGGATCAACCGCAACGGACGCGTCAATGTCGACATGCAGTATAATGGCTCGGGCCGGCTCACCGAGGACGAGCGCGATATCGATTCCCCGATCGCCAGCCGACTGATCGATGCCGAGGGCAATATCGTCGACGTCCGGCCGTACCGGACGCTGGTGTCGCCCACCGACACGCTGGCGATCAATTCGGTGGTGAGCCGCAACCTGTCGTCCAAGGTATCGGCGACCGTCAATGCTCGGCTGGAGGCGACGACCACCCAGTCCTGGCTGGGCCTGGGCGGGGTGGATCTGGCGGTGCCGGGCAGCAATCCCTTTACCGCGACCGGACAGGACGAGCTGGTCCCCCGCTATATCGACGGCAGCGGACCGCTGACACGGACCGTGCAGGGGCGCACTGCCCATGCCGGGTTCAGCGTGAATGGCGACGCGCTGCCGTGGCGCTGGTCGGTGACCGGCAATTATGACCGGGTCACGTCGAGTGCGATCACCGATGGCGGATTCACCGGCGGGGCGTTCCAGTCGCGCGTGACGGCGAACGACCCGACCGCAAACCCATTCGGCATCGTTCCGATCGATCAGGTCGGCATCCTTCCCGCGCAGATTGCCAAGTCCACCTCCAGCGTCGCGTCGATCGACGGACTGGTGACCGGCCCGCTGGCCAAGCTGCCGGCGGGCGAGCTTCGCACCAGCCTGCGGCTGACCGGCGAGACCAATGATTTCGCGAGCGAGTCCTTCCGCCTGGGCGTGCCGCGCAGCGGCGACGTGTCGCGCGACCGGGGTAGCGCGCAGCTCAATGTCGACCTGCCGATCACCAGCCGCCGGCGCGGCGTGCTCGACGCGATCGGCGACCTCTCGCTCAACGCCAATATCGAGGTCGAGCAGCTGTCCGACTTCGGCACGCTGGTCACGACCGGCTATGGCGCGGTGTGGAGCCCGATTCCGCAGATCCGCCTGATCGGCTCCGTCACCGACGAGGAAGGCGCGCCGACCGCGCAGCAGCTGGGCAACCCGGTGCTGATCACGCCCAATGTCCGGATCTTCGACTATGTCCGGGGCGAGAGCGTCGACATCAACACGATCACCGGCGGCAATCCCGGACTGACCGCCGACAGCCGCAACGTGGTGAAGATCGGGGCGAACGTGACGCCCTTCTCCAAGCTGCAATTCAACCTGAGCGCCGACTATATCCGCTCGACCACGCGCAACCAGATTACCGCCTTCCCCGCGGCCACGGCGGAGATCGAGGCGGCGTTCCCCGATCGATTCGTGCGGGACGGCGACGGGCAGTTGTTGAGCATCGATACAAGGCCGGTCAATTTCGCGCGTGCCGAGCGGTCCGAGCTGCGCTGGGGCTTCAACCTGTCGGTGCCACTGGGTTCGACGATCGAGAAGCGCATCCGCGAGCGCCGCGCCGAATATGAGCGGCAGCGCGAGGAAGCCGAGCGCAATGGAACGCCGCCGCCCGCGCCGCCCGAGGGCATGTTCGGGCGCCGCGGCGACGGTCAGGGACGCCCCCAGGGTCAGGACGGCCAGGCAGGGGCAGATGGTCCGCCGGCTGGTGAGGGTGGTCCGCGGCGGTTCGGCGGTCCGGGCGGCGGCGGCGGTGGCTTCCGCGGATTTGGTGGTCGCGGCGGCATGGGCGGCCGGGCGCAGTTCAGCCTGTACCACACGGTTCGCTTCATCGACCGGATCGAGATTCGCCCGGGCTTGCCGGTGCTCGACCTGCTCGACGGGTCGGCGACCGGCAATAGCGGCGGCAATTCGCGCCACCAGATCGAGGCGCAGGCAGGCTATTCCAAGGATGGCTACGGCCTGAGGCTGGTCGGCAACTGGCAGAGCGGGACCAGCGTGACGAGCGGCGCACTGGGCAGCGGCGACCGGCTGGACTTTTCCAGCCTGGGGACGCTCGGCGTTCGCGCATTCATCGACATGGGGCAGCAGCTCCGGCTGGTGCGCGACCATCGCTGGCTGCGCGGCATGCGGATCACGCTGGGGGTCGAGAATCTGTTCGACGCCCGCCAGCGGGTGACCGACCAGAATGGCGTCGTGCCGCTCAACTATCAGCCCGACCTGCTCAACCCGACCGGCCGCACCGTCCGGCTGAGCGTGCGCAAGCTGTTCTTCTGACGGGTCGTGCGCGGCGGCCGGCTCAGCCGATCGTCGCGCGCAGGAAGTCGAGCAGGCGGGCGCGATAGATATCGTCGTCGAGCCCGCATACCTCGCCATGGTCGCCGGTGGGGGCGAGCCACAGGCCGCGGCGCCCCGGTGCTGCCGCGTGGAGCGCGCGCGTCTCGTCCGGCGGGGTCGCGCGGTCGCCGACACCGCCGATCACCAGCACCGGGCCGGGATAGCGGGCGACCGCATCGATCGGCGAGAGCCGGCCGGGCCAGACGCCGAAGCGCAGGCGCGACTGGAGGCTGAGCAGCGGTTCCAGCAGCGTCGCGATCGGCCGACCGGTCAGGGTGGCAATGCGGTTGCGGATCGCGTGACGAATATCGGGATAGACTGCCTGCAGCACCAGCGCGTCGGCCGGAATCGGCCCGTCCTCGCCGATCAGGCTGGCCGCGCCGCCCAGCGAAATGCCTAGGATCGCGACGCGGGCGCCGTGCTGATGCCGCTTGAGCCAGTCGAACGCGGCGCGGGCATCGCGCACCTCGTACAGGCCGAAGCTGCGCGGGGTGATGCTCGATCCGCCATGGCCGCGAAAGTCGATCGCCAGCGTCGCATAGCCCTGGCGCGACAACCATGCGGCATTGTCGGCCATCGCAGCGCGCGATGCGCCGACGCCGTGAAGCAACAGGACCGCAGGCGAATCGGCCCGGGCGCCAGGGCGATAGGTCGCCGCCAGCGTAAGCCCGTCGTTGGTTCGGATCCGCAGGTCGGTGGCAGGCGCGATCGCGGACGGGACCGGCGCAGCATGGCCGCGGCTCATCGCCGTCCCGGCCAGCCAGCTCATCGCGAGCCCGACGAGCAGGATAATTGCCACACCAGCGATCATCACGCGCGCTGCCCTCCGCATCCGTGGATCGTGGCCGGCAATTGCACCTCCGGCAAGCTTTCCGGCTGGGCGCTGGGCACCGGCGTGCTACGGCAGGGCGTGCGTCGCCACCTCTATCTCGTTGCCGGGTTCGTCTCGCTCGGTCTGGCCGTCATCGGTGCGCTGCTGCCGGTCATGCCGACGACGGTGTTCGTGATCCTGGCGGCATGGTGCTTCGCGCGCAGTTCGCCGAAGCTGGAACAGCGACTGCTCGATCATCCGACATTCGGGCCGCACATCCTGCGCTGGCGGGAGCGCGGGGCGATCAGCCGCAAGGGGAAGGTAGCGGCGACGATCGCCTTTGCCGTCAGCATCCTGATCGGGGCGATCTTCGCGCCCTGGCCCTGGTCGCTGGCGCCCGTGGCGGCTGCGCTGGTGATCGGCGGCTGGATCTGGTCGCGGCCCGAAACCTGAGCGCCCGCGCCGCTGGCATCCGCCGCGGCTTTGCGGTAGCGCGGCAGACGATGTCCGCACCCCATATCGTCGCGATCGGCGGCACCCTTCGACCCGAATCCTCTACCGGCCGGTTGCTCGGCGCGGCGCTGGCGCTCGCCGAGGCGCGGGGCGCGCGCACCACCTTGCTGACCGGACCGGCGATCGCCTTTCCCCATTACGAGCCCGGCGCGGCCGAGGGGCACGAGGAGATTGCCCGTTTCCTCGAGGCGCTGCGGACCGCCGACGGCGTGATCGTCGGGTCGCCCGGCTATCACGGCACGCTGTCGGGGCTGGTGAAGACGATGCTCGATTATGTCGAGCAGCTGCGCGGCGACGCGCGCCCCTATCTCGACGGGCGTCCGGTCGGGCTGATCGCGACCGCCGGCGGGTGGCAGGCGGCGGTGTCGACGCTGCAGGCGCTGCGCACCGTGGTCCATGCGCTGCGTGGCTGGCCGACGCCGATGGGGCTGGCGATCAACACCGCCGAACCCGATGATTGTGTCGAGGCGGCGCGGCCGCAGATGCAGTTGATGGTCGACCAGATGTTCGACTTCATCGAGCGCTGAGCCGAAAACCGCGCCCCGGGGGTCCCGGAGCGCGGTATCTGCGCGTCACTCGGCCGCGACGGCCTCGGTGCGATCGTCCAGCGGCCAGGGGAGCCGCTCAAGCATTTCCTTGGGCACGACCTGCCAGAACTGGCCGACAGCGCGATCCCAGTCGTCGAGCAGGCCCTTTGCCCATTCGCTGTCGGTCGCCTGGACATGTGCCTCGACCAGATCGCGCAGCTTCGATTCCCAATAGGCGGAGGCGATGCGCCGCCAGGTGATGTTCTCCGGATTGGCGCGCGCGACGAAGCTGTCATCGGCATCGTAGATGAACGCCATGCCGCCGGTCATGCCGGCACCGAAGTTCATGCCGACCTTGCCCAGCACCACCGCGGTACCGCCGGTCATGTACTCGCAGCCATTGGCGCCGCAGCCCTCGACCACCACATCGGCGCCCGAATTGCGCACCGCGAACCGCTCGCCCGCCTGACCCGCCGCGAAGAGGCGGCCCGAGGTCGCGCCGTACAGCACGGTGTTGCCGATGATCGTGTTGTCCTGGCTGGCCAGCGGTGAGCTGACCATCGTGCGAACCACGATCATGCCGCCCGACAGGCCCTTGCCGACATAGTCATTGGCCTCGCCGAACACTTCGAGCGTGATGCCCTTGCACAGGAAGGCGCCCAGCGACTGGCCGGCGCTGCCGCGCAGCCGGACATGGACATGACCGTCCGAGAGGCTGGACATGCCGAACTTGCGGGTGACTTCGCTCGACAGCCGGGTGCCGACCGCGCGGTGCGTGTTGCGCACCGTATAGGTCAGCTGCATCCGCTCGCCGCGGGCGAAGACCGGGGCTGCGTCCTTGATCATCTGCGCGTCGAGGCTGTCGGGCACTTCGTTGCGGAAGGTCGACAGGCTGAAGCGACGCTGGCTCTCGTCGGCATCGACCTTCGCCAGGATCGGATTGAGGTCGAGATCGTCGAGATGCTCGGCACCGCGGCTGACCTGGCGCAGCAGCTCGGTGCGGCCGATCACCTCGTCGAGGTTGCGGAAGCCCAGCCGTGCTAGGATCTCTCGCACTTCCTCGGCGATGAAGGTCATCAGGTTGATGACCTTTTCGGGCGTGCCGACGAACTTGGCGCGCAGCCGCTCGTCCTGGGTGCAGATGCCGACCGGGCAGGTGTTCGAATGGCACTGGCGCACCATGATGCAGCCCATCGCCACTAGGCTGAGCGTGCCGATGCCGAATTCCTCGGCGCCGAGGATCGCGGCGATCACGATGTCGCGTCCGGTCTTCAGCCCGCCATCGGTACGCAGCTTCACCCGGCCGCGCAGGCCGTTGAGCGTCAGCGTCTGGTTGACCTCGCTGAGGCCCATTTCCCAAGGCGTGCCGGCATATTTGACCGAGGTGACCGGCGACGCACCGGTGCCGCCGACATGGCCGGCGATCAAGATCACATCGGCATGCGCCTTAGCCACGCCCGCCGCGACCGTGCCGATGCCCGCCGACGAGACGAGCTTCACGCACACCCGCGCCTTGGGGTTGATCATCTTCAGGTCGTAGATCAGCTGCGCCAGATCCTCGATCGAATAAATGTCGTGATGCGGCGGCGGACTGATCAGCGTCACGCCCGGGGTGGCATGGCGCAGCTTGGCGATGAACTCGGTCACCTTGAAGCCGGGCAACTGACCGCCCTCGCCGGGCTTTGCGCCCTGGGCGACCTTGATCTCGATCTCGTCGCAGGCGTTGAGATATTCGGCGGTCACGCCGAACCGGCCCGAGGCGATCTGCTTGATCACCGAATTGGCGTTGTCGCCATTCTCGTACGGCGTGTAGCGGACCGAATCCTCGCCGCCCTCGCCCGACACCGCCTTGGCGCCGATGCGGTTCATCGCGATCGCCAGCGTTTCGTGCGCCTCGGGGCTGAGCGCGCCGAGCGACATGCCGGGGGTGACGAAGCGCTTGCGGATCTCGGTGATCGCCTCGACCTGATCGATCGCAATCCCTTCGGTGGGATAGTTGAACTCGAGCAGGTCGCGCAGATAGACCGGCGGCATGTCGCGCACGCCGCGCGAGAATTGCAGATAGGTCGAGTAGCTGTCGCTCGACACCGAGCTTTGCAGCAGGTGCATCAGCTGCGCCGAATAGGCATGCGTCTCGCCACCGTTGCGATGGCGATAGAAGCCGCCGATCGGCAGCGTCGCGACCGCAGCGTCGAACGCCGCCTTGTGACGGATGATCGCGCTCAGATGCAGCGAGGCATAGCCTTCGCCCGAGATCTTGGCCGGCATGCCGGGGAACAGGTCGTTGACCAGCGCGCGGCTGAGCCCGACCGCCTCGAAATTATAGCCGCCGCGATAGCTGGAGATCACCGCGATCCCCATCTTCGACAGGATCTTCAGCAGGCCCTCGTCGATCGCCTTGCGGTGGCGCGCCAGGCACTCGTCGAGCGTCAGCTTGCCGAACAGGCCGCGCGACTGGCGATCGGCGATCGCCGCCTCGACCAGATAGGCGTTCACCGTGGTCGCGCCGACGCCGATCAGCACCGCATAATAATGGGTGTCGAGACATTCGGCGGTGCGGATATTGACCGACGCGTAGGAGCGCAGGCCCCGGCGGACGAGATGGGTGTGGACCGCGGCCGCCGCCAGTACGCCGGCGATGGCGACCTTGTCCTCGCCGACATGCTCGTCGGTCAGGAACAATTCGGTGCAGCCGGCGCGCACCGCCTGCTCGGCCTCATAGCGGATGCGGGTGATCGCCTGGCGGAGCGTGTCCGGCCCGCCCTCGGCATCGAAGGTGCAGTCGATCTCGGCCGACTGGTTGCCGAAATGCGCCTTCAGCCGGTCCCAGTTCGAACAGGTCAGCACCGGCGATTCGAGCACGAGCACCGGATTGGGCGTGCCCGCGGTGTCGAGGATGTTCGCGAGATTGCCGAAGCGGGTGCGCAGCGTCATCACCTGACGTTCGCGCAGCGGGTCGATCGGCGGATTGGTCACCTGGCTGAAATTCTGGCGGAAGAACTGGCTGATCAGCCGCGGCTTGTCCGAGATGACGGCAAGCGGCGTATCGTCGCCCATCGACCCGATCGCTTCCTTGGCGGTTTCCACCATCGGCGCGAGGATCAGCTCCATGTCCTCGAGCGTCTGGCCGGCGGCGACCTGACGACGGGTCAGTTCTGCGCGGCTGTACTGCGGCGTCGCGACATCTGCACCGGCCAGATCGTCGATCGACAGGAACTTGCCGATCATGTTCGGATAATCCGCCTCGGCGGCGATCCGGTCCTTGATCGCGCCGTCTTCGAGCAGTTCGCCGCTGTCCAGGTCGACCGCGATCATCTGGCCCGGGCCCAGCCGGCCCTTGGCCAGCACCGTGCTCTCGGGCACCACGACCATGCCCGCTTCCGAACCGACGATCAGCAGTCCGTCGGAGGTGCGGGTATAGCGCAGCGGACGCAGCGCATTGCGGTCCATGCCGGCAACCGCCCAGCGGCCGTCGGTCATCGCCAGCGCGGCGGGGCCGTCCCACGGCTCCATCACGCTGGCCAGATATTTGTACATCGCCAGGTGCGATTCGGGGGTCTGGTCGTCCCATGCCTCGGGCACCAGCATCAGCTTGGCGGTCGGCGCATCGCGTCCCGAGCGGCAGATCGCCTCGAACGCGGCGTCCAGCGCGGCGGTGTCCGACGCGCCCGCCGGGATCACCGGCTTGATGTCCTCAGACTGCTCGCCAAAGGCGAGGCTGGCCATCTTGATCTCGTGGCTCTTCATCCAGTTCTTGTTGCCGCGGATCGTGTTGATCTCGCCATTATGGGCGAGGCAGCGGAACGGCTGGGCCAGCCACCATTGCGGAAAGGTATTGGTCGAATAGCGCTGATGGAAGATCGCGACGCGGCTCTCGAACCGCGTGTCGCGAAGGTCGGGGTAGAAGTCGCTCAGGCTCTCGGCCAGGAACAGCCCCTTGTAGATGATCGAGCGGTGCGACAGCGAGCAGATGTAGAAGCCGCTGACCTGCGATTCGATCACCTTCTTCTCGATCCGGCGGCGGACGAGATACAGGTTCTTCTCGAACTCGGCCGCGTCCTGATCGTCGGGCAGCGGACCGGCGATCATGATCTGCTCGATCTCGGGCCGGGTCGCCTGCGCCTTCATGCCGATCACCGACACGTCGACCGGCACCTGGCGCCAGCCATAGATGGTGTAGCCGGCCTCGATGATCTCGCTCTCGACGATCGTGCGGCAGGCCTCCTGCGCGCCGAGGTCGGTGCGTGGCAGGAAGATCATGCCCACCGCCAGCCGGTTCGGCAGGACGCGGTGGCCGCTGGCGGCGATCGCGTCGTCGAAGAAGCGGACGGGCAGGTCGACATGCAGTCCGGCGCCGTCGCCGGTCTTGCCGTCGGCATCCACCGCGCCGCGGTGCCACACCGCGCGCAGCGCATCGATCGCCGACTGGACGACGCGGCGCGATGCCGTCCCGTCGGTCGCGGCGACCAGGCCGACGCCGCAGGCATCACCCTCATATTCGGGGCGATACATGCCTTCACGGGCGAGGCGGTTGCGTTCGGCGTCGTTCGTCATCTTCGGATCCTGTCGGTCGATCCGGCGTCAGGGGCCGGAACGGTAAAGTCGATATGCGGTCAGTGGACGGTCGGCTTGACGGCGTCCTGCTCGTTTGCTGAGCCTGCCGAATCCTGGAGCTTGTCCTCCTCCACGCCCAGCAATTCCGCGAGGCGTTTGCGCTCCTGCGGCGTCAGATCCTCGATCTTGCGCGGAGGGGGGATGTCCTTGGTCGCCTTTTCGGAGAGCGCCATCATGTCCGGGATGCGCTTCATCATCGCCGGCATCATTTCGTCGGTCATCGATTTCATGACCGTCGGGCTCATGAACAGCGCCAGGGACCGCGAGGCATAATGGGCGCCGGCCGGGGTGGCGAAGAACCGGTCGAGCTCGGTCAGCTCGGCAAGCGTGAACTCGGCGGCATAGCCATTGGCCATCGCCTCGCGGAACTTCGGCTCATACTCGGCCACGAGATCGCCGATCATCCCGCCAAAGGCATCCATCGTTGCCTTCATCCGCGTCTTCCAGTGCGGGTCGTAGATCTCCATGATCTCGCCAATCCGCTGATTGCCGAGCGCCTTGGCCTCGTCGTGGGTCAACCCCCCAATGACGGCAATCTCGGCGACCGGCAGGTCGTCGATCGAATTGACGGCCATGTCGAAGCTCGATCCCATCGCCTGCCGCGTCAGCTCTGCATAGGAACCTTCGGGCATCAGCTTCGTCATCACCCGGCGGGCGACTTCCAGCCGGGCCGGATCGGCAGGTGCCGCGACCGGCCTGGGGGGCAATGCGCTGTTCTGCGCCAGCGCCGGCGCTGCAGTCAGGGCGGTGCCCAGCGCGAGTGCGGCAATTGCGACGCGGGAGAGCGGCCGTGCCATGTCAGGCGGCCTGCGATGTGGCGACGGGTGCCGTAGCCGCGGTTCGGGCGCGCATCCAGGCGTGCATGTGCGCGGCCACGTCGCGGCCGTCGCGGATCGCCCACACCACCAGGCTGGCGCCGCGGACGATGTCGCCGGCGGCGAAGACGCCGTCCAGGCTGGTCATCATCGTCTTGCCGTCGGTCCGCACCGTTCCCCAGCGGGTGACGCCCAGTTCGGGCGCATCGAACAGCCGCGGCAGATCCTCGGGATCAAAGCCCAGCGCCTTGATCACCAGATCGGCCTCGACGGTGAAGCCGGCACCCGGATCGATCTCGGGCGCGCGGCGGCCGCTGGCATCGGGTGCGCCCAGCCGCATGCCGCTGGCCTTCACCGCGCTGACCTTGTCGCCGCCCTCGAAGCTCTCGGGGGCGGAGAGCCAGACGAACTCGACGCCTTCCTCCTCGGCATTGGCGGTCTCGCGCTTGGACCCCGGCATGTTGGCGCGGTCGCGGCGATAGAGGCACTTTACCGAGGTGGCGCCCTGGCGCACGGCGGTGCGGACACAGTCCATCGCGGTGTCGCCGCCGCCGATCACGACGACCTTCTTGCCCTGGGCATCGAGGCTGCCATCGTCGAAGGCAGGAACGGCATCGCCGAAGCTCTTGCGGTTCGACGCGGTCAGATAGTCGAGCGCGTCGACGATCCCGTCCGCTTCGACACCCTCCGCGCGGATCGCGCGCGGCTTGTACACCCCGGTCGCGACCAGCAGGCTGTCATGGCGCTGGCGCAGTTCGGACAGGCTGGCATCGCGTCCGACCTCGAAGCCCAGATGAAAGACGATTCCGCCCGCCTGAAGCCGCTCGACCCGGCGCGTCACGACGGGCTTTTCGAGCTTGAACCCGGGAATGCCATAGGTCAGCAGCCCGCCCGCGCGGTCGTAGCGGTCATAGACATGCACGTCATAGCCAAGCAGCCGGAGATACTCGGCGGCGCTGAGCCCGGCAGGGCCCGCACCGATGATCCCGACCGACATGCCGTTGGCGCGGCCCGGCACCAGCGGCTCGACCCATCCTTCTTCCCAGGCGGTGTCGGTGATGAACTTCTCGACCGAGCCGATGGTCACCGCGCCGTGGCCGGAGAATTCGATGACGCAATTGCCCTCGCACAGCCGGTCCTGCGGACAGATGCGACCGCAGATCTCGGGCATGGTCGAGGTGCTGTTGGACAGCTCATAGGCTTCGCGCAGCCGCCCCTCGGCAGTCAGGCGCAGCCAGTCGGGGATGTGGTTGTGAAGCGGGCAATGGACCGTGCAATAGGGCACGCCGCATTGCGAGCAGCGCCCCGCCTGCTCCTCCGCTGCCGGGACCGAATAGTGGTCCGCGATTTCGCGGAAATCCTCGCGGCGATAGGGTGCGGGTCGCTTCTCCGGGAACGATTGCCCCGTGTCCACGAATCTGAGCATCACTTCATTTGCCATGACGCGGCGATAAATCACCACGCGCGGCACTAAAAGTCAGCAATGCTGACCTAATTAAACATTTATCGAGCTATGTCTGCATTTCGGCGAAGATCGCGCAATATTCTATGGCCGGATCGGACCTACCGCATCGTGAGCCAGATCAGTGCGATGGTGCCCGCGACGATTCGATACCATGCGAAAGGCGCGAAACCATGCTTGCTGACAATTCCAACGAACCACTTGATGACGAGTAGCGCAACGATGAACGACACGATGAAGCCGACGGCAATCTCGTCCCATCCGACGCTGCCCTCCAGCACCACGCCCTTCTTTGCGAGCTCCAGAGTGGTGGCGCCGAGCATCGTCGGGATGGCGAGGAAGAAGCTGAATTCGGCAGCGGTCCGGCGTTCCACCCCCAGGCTGAGCGCGCCCATGATCGTCGCGCCCGAGCGGCTGACGCCCGGGATCATCGAGATGCACTGGATCAGGCCGATGCCGATCACGCGCACCACCGGGATTTCGGCGATGCCCGTAATCGTGGCCGACTTCAGCGCCCGCTCGATGACCAGGATCGCGATGCCGCCGACGATCAGCGCCCAGGCTACCACCCGGGGCGACCCCAGCAGCAGCTCGATCTTGTCATGCAGCGCCAGGCCCAGAACCGCGGCGGGAATGAAGGCGATCACCAGGTTGCGCAGGAAGCGCCACGAGACCGGATTGAGCTGGATCAGCCCCATCGCCACCGCCCAGAAGGTTCGCCAGTACAGGACGATGACCGCGAGGATCGCGCCCAGCTGGATGATGACGTTGAACATCGCCCATTGCTCGGCATTATAGCCGAGCAGTTCGGACGCCAGGATCAGGTGCCCGGTCGAGGAGACCGGAAGAAACTCGGTGATGCCTTCGACGATGCCGAGGATGACGGCGACGATAAGCTCGGTCATGAGGTCATGCCCTTTTGTGCCGGACGACCCTCAGGATCGCCCGGACGACATCGGAAGGAACGCGATCAGGCAGTCGCGCGGCGACCGAAGCGGCCGTTGCGGCGGAAGCGAACCAGCCAGGTCGGTGCGACCGCGGCCAGCAGCTGCGGTTCGATGCCCAGCGCCTCGAATCCCTGCGCGCCGGCCGACACCACCGTGTCGCGGCCCAGCATCTTCCACTGATCCGAGGTGATCGGCGTGCCGGGCAGCGAGGCGAGGATCGATCCGATCGCGTCCGGCACCTCGACCAGCACCGGATCGCGGCCGATCTCGCGACCGATCCAACGGTTGAGCTCGGTCATGGTCAGCACGTCGGGGCCGCCCAGTTCATAGGTCTTGCCGCCATGCTTGTCGGGATCGGCAAGCGCGACCGCAACCGCCTCGGCCACATCGGCGACATAGGCCGGCTGGAACTTGGCGTCGCCGCGCAGCACCGGAACGACCCCGAACGGTGCCGCGGCGATGATGCCGGCGAAGCGGTTCACGAACTGGTCCTCGCGCCCGAACAGCGTCGAGGGACGCAAAATCGTCGCGTTCTGAAACGCCTCGCGGACGGCGGCCTCGCCAGCCGCCTTGGACTGACCGTATTCGGCCGGCGATTGCGGGTCGGCGCCGATCGCCGAGAAATGGACCATCGCACCGACACCAGCGGCGCTGGCGGCCTTGGCGATCGTCCGCGCCCCTGCCTCATGCACCTGCCAATAGGCATTGCGGGCAAAGGTGCCGGTCAGGTTGACCACCGCATCGGCGCCGACCAGCGCATTGGCGATCGTCGCGGGCCGGCTGACATCGGCCGCAACGAACTGCGTCTGGCCCAGTCCGCCCAGCGGCCGGACGAACCAGGCGTCGCGCGGCCGCCGCTGTGCGATGCGCACGCGTGCGCCTGCCTTCAGCAGTTCCTGCGCGACATAGCGGCCCACGAAACCGCCGCCGCCGATCAGGGTTACCAGCTTGTCCTTCATGCCTTGCCTCAGATGCGAAACTACAGGAGGTCCCATGCCTCTCGGGGACACAAACGGCAAGGCTGGTGCGACAGTTTCCCGCGTGGGCCGGAGCATCGAAGTGCGGACGTTGCCTCGGAACAGGCGCTGCTGCACGCGGGAGCGAAGCAAGTTCGAGCCGCAACCACCTGACCGGGGCCGAAATCCGCCTCACCCGAGAAAAATCACGCCGATCCCGAATTAATCGTGCCGGCCGGCGATTGGCCGGTTGACAACCCCCGGCACCCCCCGTAGAGGCCGCCGCCTACCCCGTGCCCAGATGGCGGAATTGGTAGACGCACCAGCTTCAGGTGCTGGCGGTCGCAAGGCCGTGGAGGTTCGAGTCCTCTTCTGGGCACCATTTTCCAGTCCATTGACGTCCATCAGCGTCGCGTAAGTGGCTGGGTTAAAAGCCTTCTTCCAAATATCTTTCCGACGAGATTTGGGCGCGTCCGCCGACAAACCACCAACTTTGGTGGTACAAATCGGCCGTGGATTCGCCCGTTTTCGGACGGAGATACCACCATGGCTCTTACCGCACTCGCGATCAGGAATGCGCAGCCCCGGGCAGCGCCCTACAAGCTTAGCGACGAGCGATCCTTGTTCCTTCTGGTGATGCCCAACGGCGCTAAATACTGGCGCCTTCGCTATCGATTTCTCGACAAGCAGAAAACTCTCGCGCTCGGCGTCTGGCCGGAAGTCAGCCTCGCCCAGGCACGCGACAAACGCGATTCAGCGCGCAAGATGGTCGCCGATGGTGTCGATCCGATGGTCGAGAAGAAGCGCCGGAAGCTGCGTGCGCAGCTCGATGAGAACGTCACCTTCAAGGGTGTCGCCGAGGAATGGTTCGTCAAGATCACCCGCGAGGAGCGGGCCGAGGTGACGCTCAGCAAAGTCCGATGGCTGCTGGAGAAGGTCTATCCATTTCTCGGCGATCTGCCGCTCCACGAGATCGAGGTGCAGGAAGTGCTTGCCGTCCTGCGCAAGATCGAGGCGACCGGCCGCTATGAAAGCGCGCGGCGGATGCGCAGCGTGATCAGCCGCGTCTTCCGCTATGGCATCGCCACAGGGCGAGCCAAGGTCGACGTCGCCCGTGATCTGCGCGGCGCAATTATAGTTCCCAAGACCAAGCACTTTGCCGCGATCACGCGGCCGAAGGAAGTGGGCAAGCTGCTTCGGGACATCGACGATTGTCCCGGATACGCGATCACCAAGCTCGCGCTGCGGATGACGCCGCACGTCTTCGTGCGCCCCGGGGAGCTTCGGCGCGCCGAATGGAGCGAGTTCGACCTGGAGCGCGCTGTGTGGTCGATTCCGGCGGAGAAGATGAAGATGCGCTGGCCACATCAGGTGCCGCTGTCGCGGCAAGTGCTCGACCTGCTCGATGAGATACGACCCCTGACCGGCCACAGCTCCTATGTCTTCCCGGCCTCCCATACCTGGAAGCGCCCCATGTCGGAAAACACCGTGACGTTCGCGCTCCGCCGGATGGGTTATAGCGGCAGCGAGATGACCGCGCACGGTTTTCGCGCGATGGCGGCAACGCTGCTCAACGAGATGGGGCTCTGGAATCCCGACGCCATCGAGCGGCAACTCGCGCACATGGAGAATAACGGGGTGCGTCGTGCCTATGCGCGCGGGCAATATTGGGAGGAGCGCGTGCGCATGATGCAGCATTGGTCCGACTATCTCGACCAGCTCCGCGGCGGGGGCGATGCCGACAAGTCAGCCCACGACAGCAAGGTGGTCACGGTCGACTTCGGCGGGCGATCAAGACGGTCGGCTAAGTGAGCAAACTCAGACCTAGCCGCTGGCCTAGACAGGCCGGCGGCAGCTTCGCGCCCTAATCCCGGTCATCCCTCACGGAGCGTGTCGATCCTGAAAGCTGCCGTCCGTTCACGTCGTACGCAAATGGCTAAGACTGGGACTTTGCTGCCGTTCAGTTGCGGCATATCGAACGACAGCTCTTGTCAGAAGCCGATGTTCAACGTTCGCTCGACCGGCATCTCGGAACGTCAGAACCTGGGCCGATTGCGGTCGGGCAGCTTTCGGTGTGAAATTGGCGACTGCGGCCGGAAGCCCGATCGGCGCATCCTGTGGCAAACCCGTCATTTCGGGAGGAACCCGGAAGCGCCTGCTTTCAAAGAAACCAGTCATCCGGCCCAGCGCATGGGCGGGCATCGCGAAACACCGTTTGTCGTCAGCCTGCGGCTTTCCCGCAAATGAGCTTTTGGGAATCTGCTCTTTCGGCCGCGGTGCCATTTATGGCAGATAGAGCCGTACCAATTAGATGTTGCGAAAGCGGTAGATTCGGCCGTCAGGTGCGTAGGCGAAGCTTACATGACGTGCTCGGCCATTGCGGGTTATTCTGTAGCGCCGGACGTGGCCGCCAGGTTCGGCATGATGCCCGACAAGGCGAAAATCGATACCCGTCGTGTCCGCTCCAAGCTTGAACGGCACGACGACGCCAGCAGCTCGGCCTTTCATCAACGCGGAGATTTCGGGTGTGAACAGACCTGGGTCCAGTGGCCGGTTGCCACGCGTCAACAGGGCAAGCGCCTGCGCCGTGACCTGCGGCGCGTCGTCCTGGACCGGAACCAGCCCTAAAGGGGTGGACCCCGGAGCAACGAACTCGGCCAGCATCAGGCAGGCCTCTTCGATGAAACGCCCAGCTAGTCCGCTTTCGATGTTGACCATGACGGTGACCGCAGTGCGGGTAGACGGCGCGCGCCAGGCGAAGGTCAGAAAGCCCGTGACACTGCCGGAATGATACTGAACCGCCCGGCCATTGATTTCATCGGTGAACCAGCCCGCGCCATAGGCTGCGCTGCGACCTGAGGACATAAGAACCGGACGCAGCAGTCTCGCAACCGTCGCTGGCGACGGGACCGGGCCGGCCTGAAGTGCGTGTTCCCATCGCGCCGCGTCGCGCGCCGACATCAATACCCCGCCGTCAGCCGATTGCGAATAGTCGGAACTCATACCAACGGCGTGCCGCGTGACATTGTCTTCCAGTACGTAAGGCTCCGCGCGTCCGGCGATCACGGCACTCGCGTCGTCCACCCGGGCATCGGGCAGGCCGACACGCCTGAGCAGCCGCTCGGTCACGAGGTCGCGATAGGATTTCCCGGTGACATCGGCGATCAGATAGCCGAGCAGCACATAGCCTGTGTTGGAATAGGCCCAGGCACGGCCCGGTTGGAAGTCGAGCGGAACTGCAGCTACGCCGGTCAGAAAAGCCTCGCGCGTGATCGGGCGATCGGCGTCGAACCCGGGCAACCCTTCATAGTCCGGCACCCCCCCGGTGTGGTTCAATAATGCGCTGATGGGAATCGCAGCAAAAGCATCCGGAACGTCTCGCGTATAGCGCCCGATCGGACCATTCAGATCGATCGTCCCGGCTTCGGCCAACTCGCAGACCAGAGCAGCCGTCACCTGCTTGCCCACTGATCCAAGATGGAAGAGCGTCTTCTCGTTCGCGGCAACCTCGAATGGCAGGGAGGCCGTGCCCAGACCTGTGGCCACAATCGTGACGCCATTATGCACGACAGCAATCCCCGCAGCGGGTATCCGCCTGTCGCGCATCATCTCACGAACGCGGTCTAGCACCTTGGGTGGTAATCCGCTTCCTTGCGATGCCATTGCGAAGCGTGGTGCCGCCAATACCCCGGCACCTACGGCCATCACCGACCGTCGATTCCAGCCACCCATGCTCTTGGACACTCTCAATCCTTATTATTACGAGGAGGTCAAACCTGTTTAACATGCCACCGTAATAACTGAAGAAGGAGTTCCGCACGCGAAGCCATTGGGCACCTATGATCTCCGTCAGTGATAAGAACGGTCTTTTCGTTCGCATCGCCCGGGTCATAGAGTGACGCGGCGAAACGCTCGAACTTAACTGCGCGAGCAAGCTCAGGCCTTCGAAAGGTAGCAGAGGGTACGTGCTGCTCGCATCCGCTTCGATCATATCGATCGGCAGCTTCGGCCACGACCCGACGTTCAGTGGGACGGCGCTGAACGACTAGATCTGGTCGGAAGCCGTCACAGCCGGTATGCGCTTGGGAATGGCCGCTATCCCAAGTCGGCTACCTGAAACTTGCCAGTCCGTAGACGGCCCAGTTTCAGACGTCGGCCCAGCGTGCGTGCTCAAGCTGGGCCAACGCAAATCGTGTCAGCTGCGTTCGAACAGCCGCTTCAGGCTTGGATAGAGGATGAAGGTCGATCGCCCGATCTTCACGGTCTCGATCGTCCCGTCGCCGATGAGCTCGTAGATGGTCGAGCGGCAGATGCCGGTCAGCTTGACCGCAGTGGAAATCCGCACGCTGATTGGCTCGAGGTTCACATCCTCCGGTGCCATGCCGAGGCTCATTTCGACCTCCCCTTGGCGAAGGCGCGATCGCTTTCGAGGAAGGCCGCCAGCATCGCCGGTATGAGATCGACCACCGGCTCCTCGCGCCCATAGGCCTGGGCGTAGAGTGCGGCGTAGGCGACGAGCGCCTGGTGCAGGTCCGGCATCACCGAGATGCCGAGCTTGACCGGCGTGCGGTCGGGAAGTTGCGCAAGCTTGAGTTCGGGCATCTTATTGCTCCTGGCCGGGCCATGGCGCGAGGACGATGTCCTTGTGCACCACGACGCGGAGTGGCCAGCCGGGCCGCACCTTGATGGTCGGCTGGACGTTGAGGTTCTTGGTGACAATCTGGTCGCCAGCGCGCGACGCGCCCTGCTGAGCGGATTCGCGGATCGCGCGCACGAGGTCGCTTTCGCTGTCGCCCAGGCTCAGCTCAGTGCCGATGCCCAGCAGCGTCGAGAGCGCCACGCCCTTGAGCAGCTGCCAGCTGTGGGTATCGACCTTGTCGGCAAGCCCAGCATAGCCGGCCAAGTCAGTCGCGGGCACATTGTCGATCCGGATCGAGCTGCCGTCCGGCAGGACGATGCGCTGCCAGACGACAAGGGCCCGGCTTTGCCCATAGGCCACCACACTGTCGTAGCTTCCGATCAGCCGGGAACCTTGCGGGATCAGCAGGATGCGCCCGGTGACGCTGTCATAGGCATTTTCGGTTACCTGCGCGGTGACGAGCCCAGGCAGATCGGAGTTGATCCCTGTGAGCAGGCTTGCGGCGATGATGCTGCCCGCACTCAGTGTGTAGGGCGATGCCAGTGGCACCATCGCATGTGGGTTGATGTCGCCGGTCTTGTCTATGCCGGCAAGGAAGTCTGTTCTGCGCCGCTGGCCGCCGGGATCCCGTACCGGATCCACGGCGATCGCCCCCGAGGACGTGTCTCGCGCTGGAGGAGCGTCCGGGGCAGAGGCGTGCAGAGCCGCGACAGCTGCGCCCTGAGCATCGCCAAGCTGCATCATGATACCCGATTCCCGGGCCGCCTTGCGCTCCGCCAAAAGCCGCTGGCGCTCGGCTTCGGCCGCCTGCGCGGCCTGGTCCGGAGAGCCCGCAGACGGCAATGCGCCAAGTGCTTCCTGCCGGCGCAAGATCGGACGCCCGAGGTCGCCCGGAAGCGGGGGCCCGAGCTTGGGTACGTCGCCATAGCTTTTCGGCGCGCCGGCGAGTGCGTCATCGGTTGTTCGGGTGGCGATATCCTTCTGGTCATCCGCGCCAGCGACGATCCGGAAGGTCGCGGGCTTGAGCGCGATCCATGTGACCCCCATGATGGCGGTCGATCCCAGCGCGGCGATCGCGATGATCGCGCCGCGGCGAAAGCGGATGATCCGGCTCGGGCGACCGCGCAGCACCAGCGTCTCCGGATCGAGCTTGGGCGCGGTCGCGGCGGAGGGCGCGGCCTCGCTCATGATACCCTCCACCGCCGGTTCCGGCCGGTTTCGGCGCGGCTGATGCGGACGACGACTTGCTTCTTCCCGCCGAGTCGGAGCTCGGCGGCATCGAACAGCCGGTCAATCACATAGAAGCGGCCGATCATGCGGTAGTTGACGAGCTGGGCATCGCCGCGGTCGCCGATGACGAACAAAGGCGGCGCCTCGCCGACTCCGACGGTCGCCGGGAACTCGACGAATGTCTGTCGTCCGTCGTCGAACGCGCGCAGCGGCCGCCAGGCCGGCTTGTCGCCGGTCACCACATAGCCGAAGTCGAGCCGCTCGACTGCGAGGCCCGAAGCGACCGGCCTTGCCGCTTCCTCCGACGCCTGCTGGCGGCGGATCGCGATCATCTCGTCCTGCGGATAGGTCCAGGACAAGGCGGCCATCGCGGTGGCGGGCGTGCTGTCGAGCTGCAGATGATAGGCGCGCCGGTCGGTCGTGATGACGAGGTTGGTCGATAGCCCGGCGGCGAATGGCTTGACGAGGATGTGGACGCGCTTGCTTTCCCCCGCGCCGCTCGTCGTGTCGCCGACGGTCCAGCGCGCCGTGTCGCCCGCCGCCACCGAGACGATCGCCTCGCCGGGCTGCAGGGCGATGTCGCTGACCCGTTCGGGCGCAGCGAACAGGCGGTACAGGACGCCCTCGCCATAAGGGTAGACCTGCACGGCGTTGACGAAGGCCGGGGTCGCAGGCTCCCGGGTCGCCTTGGCGTTCGCCGTGCGAACCCGAAGCTCGGCCGGTGACGGCTTGCGGTGTCGAGGCGCTGGTTGTTTTGCCACCGGCGGGGAAGGCGCAGCGACCGGCGCTGGCGGTGCCGGCGGAGTTGGGTTTGCCGCAGTCATGGGCGGCGTCTGGGGTGGCGAGGTCTGGGCGAATGCTGGCACTGCGATCAGCGCACTTGCCGCGAGGAGGATGTGATTCATGAGCGTGTCTCCGTCTTCTCGTGAATGAGCTCGGCCAGGCTGGGGTCGAGCGGAGATCCGCTCGGTATGCCGGGGTTGGGCGGCGGCGCGGCCGGGTGGTCGACCGGGGTCTCTAGCTCCCGGCTCCAGTCGATCGCGTCGACATAGAGGCCGAGTGGGTTGCGTCGCAGCGTCTCGGCATCGCGCGGCGGCTTCACCATGACGGTGATAATCGCGGTCCAGCGCGACGTGCCGGCGATGCTTCCCCGCTCATAGGCGCGCTCGGACCATTTCACCTGGAAGCTCGCTGCGGACGCACGCACGACGCTGGTCACCTGGACCGAGACGGTCTTGTCGCCCACACTCGCGAACGGATCGGCCGAGCGAGCATAGTCGCCCAGGAAGATCGCACCGCGCTTCGTGGCGAAATCATAGGCCTGCAGCCAGTTCTCCCGCATCAGCACGGCGTCGAGCGAGCGCCCCCGGATGTCAGTGATGAACCGCGCAAGAAACCATGCGATCTGGGGATCGGTCGGGCGATAGTCGCTTGTGGCGGGCGCGATCGCCTGCGCTTCGCCGAGGCTGTCGACCGCGACCACATAGGGCACGACGTGGCTCTGCATCGACTGCCAGACGAGCGCGGCCGACAGGCCAGTGGTGAGCGCCAGCCCGCCGAACGCCATCACCCGCCAGTTGCTCGCCTGCGCCCGGGCGGTACCGATCCGCTCGTCCCAAAGCTGGCCGGCTCGCCGGTACGGTGTCTCGGGTTCGTCCGTACGCCCGTAGCGCTGGACGGCACGTTTGAAGCGCATCAGTCCTTCTCCTTGATGTCGGGGGTTGCCCCGCCGCCGCCGCGATCCGATCCCTGAAGGGCGTGGATCGCAGCTTGACGATGGTGGCGGCGGGATTGGGTGTTCTGGAGGTCCCGCGCCCAACCCGGCACGGCGTCATGCGCCGGAGCCGCGGGGTTGCCCGACCCTGGCTGTCCGCCCGTCGTGCCGGCATTCCAGGCGGCCTGCCGGCCTTGGGCGGCTGCCGCTTGAAGCCCGAGGCCGCCGCTCAGGCGCTGGGCGAGGGCCCCTCGGGCGGCGGTCGCGATGCCGCTCATCCCGGCGGCCATCGACGTCGAACCGGAGGTTTCCTGGCCGAGTTGGTACGCGGTCGACGCAGCCGACCCCATCGCCGTGCCCGCGCGGATCGCGCTGAGCCCGGCCCCACCCGCGCCTTTCGCCGCCGCCGCGCCGGCACCCCCGGCGACCGCCATGCCGCCGGCTGCGAGCGCCGTCGTCGCGACTGCCGATCCGGCGCCGAGTTGCGGCCCACCGGACACGAGGCCTGAGGCGATGCCTGGCCCGAAGATGCCCAGGCCAAGCAGCGCGAGGCTGGCGAGAACCAGACTCATCGCCTGGCCGATGTCGGGCTCCTGACCCTGTAGGGCAGCGACGAACTCGGTGAAGAATCCGGCCCCGATGCCGACGATGACGGCCAGCACCATCACCTTGATGCCGGACGAGATGACGTTGCCGAGCACGCGCTCGGCGAGGAAGCTGGTGCGATTCCACAGTGCGAACGGCACGAGGATGAAGCCGGCGAGCGTCGTCAGCTTGAACTCGAGGATGCAGACGAACATCTGCACCGCGAGAATGAAGAAGGCGACGATCACGATCAGCCACGCGATCAGGAGCACCATGATCGTCAGGAAATTGTCGAAGAACGACATGAAACCGATCATGTCCGATGCCTGGTCGAGCAGCGGCCAGGCGGCCTGGAAGCCGGTGCCCGCGAGTCGGCCGGGGCGCAGCAGGTCGTCGGCAGAAAGCGTTCCCCCGCCGGCGGTCAGCCCTGCCTGGGCGAAGGAGCGAAAGATGATATCGGCGAGCGTCTGGAAGCGATTCAGGATCAGCGCGAAGACGCCGATATAGAGGATCTTCTTGAGGAAGCGGCCGATCACATCGTCTTCGCCGCCCATCGCCCAGAACAGTCCGGCGAGGGTGATGTCGATGCCGATCAGCACCGATGTCAGGAAGCCGACATCGGGTCCAAGCAGCCCGAAGCCGCTGTCGATGTAGCGGACGAAGTCGGCCATGAACCGGTCGATGACGTTGAGGTCGTTCACGGGTCTGTCCTTGCTCAGGGTGCCGCGGGGCCCTGGCGGGGGAGCGGTGGCCAGGGCCCCGCGGCTGCGACCGCGGCTGCTGGGGGCTTCGTCCGCCGCGGCCGGTCTCGCTAGCGCTGCGGTGTGTAGGCGGTGCCGATGCCCAGGAACCTGCGCGTCGCGGCGCGAGCCGCTTCCGCCTCGGTCAGCTGGCGCTGTTTCTCGAGCGCATCGGCCCGGAACTGCGCGGCCATCATCTGCTGGAGCGCCATGCCCTGCTTCGCGGTGATCGCGAGCAGCTGGTTCGTCGCCTGGCCGACAGCGAGTGCGCCCTCCGCCCCCTGGCTACGGGAGATGACCTCGGCCAGCGCTTCGGCATCCTCGCGCGCCTGCTGGACGATACCGCTCTGTACGGTCATCGTCCGATGCAGCGCATCGGTGCTCGCATCGTATCGCGCCCGGGCGGCCTGCAGCCGCTGATCGCGCGACGAGCCGGGATCGAAGCTTCGCGGATACAGCGTCCGCAGCCTTGCCTCGAGCTGGTCCATCTCGAAGTCCACACCCTGTGCCTGCTTCATCAGCCGGTCGATCCCGCGCAGCTTTTCGAGCAGCGCCTGGAGTTGCGGAAAGGGAATGGTCTTCAGATTCCGGTCCAGCCGCAGCAGCATCTGCGCCTCGTTCTGGAGGGACTGGATCTGGTTGTTGACCTGCTGGAGCGTGCGCGCTGCGGTCAACAAGTTCTGGCTGTAATTGCTGGGGTCGAATACCGCGATCTGCGCATGCGCGCGCGTCGCGAAACCCATGGTCAGCGATCCGACCGCGCCCAGGCCGAGCGTGGCGGGGATCAGATATTTGCGGGTGAGGACAGGCATCACAACTACTCCTTCGCTTGGGGATCGGGGAATTGGGCGAGCAGCGCCGCGGCCCAGTCGAGCCCGGCATCTTCGAGGAACCGAGCGGCGAATCCGGCCGGGCCGTGCTCGGCGAGCAGCGCGTCGATGCGCGCCTGCGTGGCGGGATCGGAGGCGCCGCACAGCGCGAGCGCGACGGGGCCAAGGCCGAGCTCGAAGAGGCGATTGCCGGCGGCGGACTGGAGGTAATAGTGCCGCTTGGGCGTCGCGCGGCTGATGAGCTCGATCTGCCGGTCGTTGAGCCCGAAGCGCTGATAGGCGGCGCGCCCCTGCGGCTCGATCGCCGCGGCATTGGGAAGCAGGATGCGCTGCGGGCAGCTCTCGATGATGGCGGGCGCGATGCCGCTCTCGGCGATGTCAGCGAGGCTCTGGCTCGCGAAGATCACCGCGACATTCTTCTTGCGCAGCGTCTTCAACCACTCGCGGATACGCGCGGCGAAGAGCGGATGGTCGAGGAACTTCCAGGCCTCGTCGAGGATGAGGAGCGTCGGGCGCCCGGTGAACCGCGCCTCGAGCCGGTGAAAAAGATAGGTGAGGACGGGCGACACCGCACTGCCCGCGCCCATCAGCGCCTCGGTCTCGAAACACTGGATATCGGCCATCCGCAGATCGTCCTCGGCCGCATCGAGAAGCGGGCCGAAGGGACCTTCCAGCGTGTAGGGCGCCAGCGCCGAGCGGAGCGCGGTCGACTGGAGCAGCAGCGAGAGGCCGGTGAGCGTTCGCTCCTCAATGGGCGCGCTCGCCAGGCTCGTCAGCGCCGACCAGACGGCCTCCTTGATCTCCGGCGTGACCGCGACTTTCTCATGTGCAAGCAGCGCCGCGATCCACTCGGCTGCCCAGGCGCGCTCGCCGGCATCGTCGATGCGAGCGAGCGGCTGGAACGCGATCGTCTCGCCGGCCTCGCCGCCGAGCCCGAGGCCGTGATGCACGCCGCCCATGGCCAGCACCGCCGCGCGCGCCGAGCGGCCCATGTCGAAGACGTAGATCTGGCTGCCCGGATAGCGACGGAACTGGAGCGCGATCAGGGCGAGCAGGACCGACTTGCCGGCGCCGGTCGGCCCGACGATCATCACGTGCCCGACATCGCCGACATGCGTCGAGAGCCGGAACGGGGTGGATCCGCTGGTCTCGGCATGGAGCAGCGGCGGCCCGGCCAGGTGGCGGTTCTGCGCGGGCCCCGCCCAGACGCTCGACAGCGGCATCAGATGGGCAAGGTTGAGCGTATGGACCAGCGGCTGCCGGACATTGGCATAGACCTGTCCGGGCAGGCTCGAAAGCCAGGCCTCCACCGCATTCATTCCTTCGCGGATGCAGGTGAAGCCGAGCCCGCCCACGACCCGCTCGACCGCGCGGACCTTGTCCTCGACACGGGCGCGATCCTCGTCGGCGACGGTGATGGTCGTCGTGAAGTATCCGAACGCGACATGGTCGCCGCCGAGCGCTTGAAGTGCCAGGTCGGCATCGGCCATCTTGTTGTCGGCGTCGCTGTCGAGCAGCTGGACCGGCTGGTTGTAGATGACCTCGCGCAGGAGCGCGGTGACCGACTTGCGCTTGTTGAACCATAAGCGGCGCAGCTTTGTCAGCGCCCTGGTCGCATCGGTCTTGTCGAGGGCGATGAACCGCGTGACCCAGCGATAGCCGAAGTCTTGGTGGTTGAGCGCGTCGAGGATCCCGGGCCGGCTGAGGCCGGGAAAGCCGAGGATCGTCAGCGTGCGCAGATGCAGCTTCCCGAGCATCGGCTCGAGCCCGCCCGTCAGCGGCGTGTCGGCGAGCAAACCGTCGAGATACATCGGCGTCTCGGGGACGCCCACGCCGTGGCGTCGGGTCGAAATCGTACCGTGGAGAAGGGTGAGCGTCTGCGCGTCGTCGAGGGCTGCGACTTCCGGCATAAAGCCCGAGAAGAGGTCGAGTGCGCGATCGGTCTCGGCGACAAACCAGGCCAACGCCTGGCGCCAGTCGCGGCCCTTCCGGGCGTCGGCGCGCTCGACGAGCGCTCGCCCCGCGCTGTCCGCCTGGTCCGGCGGCGGCAGGAACGTCAAGGTGAGATGATAGCGGCTCTCGAAATGGCTTCCGGCTGCTTCGAAGGCAGCGCGCCGTTCCTCGTCGACGAGCCAGGACGCCGCGTCGGGGAAGCTGCTTGCCGGATAGCCGGGCGCCTCGCGGCGCTCGGCCTCGATGTGCAGCGCCCAGCCCGAGCCGAAGCGCTTGAGCACATTGTTCGCGCGTGCGCATGCCGAGACCAGCTCGGCCTCGGTCGCCGATTCCAGGTCGGGACCGCGCAAGCGCAGCGTGCGCTGGAAGCTGCCGTCCTTGTTGAGCACGACGCCGGGTGCGACCAGCGCCGCCCAGGGCAGGTGATCTGCCAGCCGGTCGGCGTGGCTGCGATATTCGCGCAGGTTCAGCATGCGAGATATCCCCGCTGCCGCAGATGGCGCGTGAGCACCGCTGCGAAATCGGGATCGCGCTTGGCCGCGAACACCGCGACCGTGTGGCCGACTGCCCATACCGCCGCGCCGGCGATCCACTGCTGGAGTCCCAGGCCAAGCGATGCAGCGACGGTGCCGTTGATGATCGCAATCGCACGCGGGGCGCCGCCGAGCAGGATCGGCTCGGCGAGCGACCGGTGCAGCGGCGCCTCGAACCCGTCGAGATGCTGGCCGCCAAATGCATCCGGCCCGATCATGCCAGCAGCGCCCCGCCGCCGAACGAGAAAAAGGACAGGAAGAAGCTCGAGGCGGCAAAGGCGATCGACAGGCCGAAGACGATCTGGATCAGCCGGCGGAAGCCGCCGGCGGTCTCGCCAAAGGCCAGGGTCAGCCCGGTGACGATGATGATGATCACCGCGACGATCTTGGCGACCGGGCCCTGCACCGACTCGAGCACCTGCTGGAGCGGTTCCTCCCAGGGCATGCCGGTCCCTGACGCATATGCCTGGGCTGCGGCCAGCAGGGCGACAGCGGCACCGGCCAGCAAGGGCAGCTTCGCGCGCAAGGTCATCGTCTTCATGATCGGTCTCCTTGTTTGGGGGGCAGATGGAAGGGAGCGAGCGCGTAGGCGCCGGTGTCGGGATCGACGCCGACGACACGCGCGATCGCGTCGACCGAGCGCTGGGCGCCGCGGCCGGCGATGAAGACGATGAGGTCGATCGCCTCGGCAATGAGGCGTCTGGGCACGGTGACCACCGCCTCCTGCACCAGCTGCTCGATCCTATAGAGCGCGGCCTCGGCCGAATTGGCGTGCACGGTCGCGATTCCGCCGGGGTGCCCGGTGTTCCAGGCCTTGAGCATGTCGAGCGCCTCGGGACCTCTCACCTCGCCGACGATGATCCGGTCTGGCCTGAGGCGCAGGGTTGAGCGCACCAGGTCGCTCATCGAGACGAGGCCCGGACGGGTGCGCAGCGCCACCGTGTCGGGCGCCGGGCTCTGCAGCTCGCGCGTATCCTCGATCAGGAGGACGCGGGCGTCGGCCCAGCGCATCTCGGCGAGCAGGGCGTTCGCGAGCGTGGTCTTGCCCGAGCTGGTTCCGCCGGCGATCAGGATATTGAAGCGCTGCGCCACCGCTGTGCGCAACATGCCGGCCATTGTAACCGACATGATCCCGTCCGCGGCATAATCGTCGAGCGTGTAGAGACGCTGCGCGGGTTTGCGGATCGAGAAGCAGGGAGCGGTCGAGACCGGCGGCAGCACGCCTTCGAACCGTTCGCCGGCACGCCCGTCGGGATGCGCCGGCAATTCGGCCGAGAGGATCGGTTGCCCGGCATGCGCTTCGGCGCGCGCATGGCTGGCAACCAGCCGCACGATGCGCTCGACCTGCGCGGGCTCGAGGACGATACCGGTGTCGATCCTGCCTTCACCGAGCCGGTCGAGGCGCAGCGAGCCGTCGGGGTTTACCATGACCTCGACCACCTGGCTGTCGGCAAGGGCCGAGGCGATGTCCGGGCCCATCGCGGTCTGGAGCATCGCCCGCCGGCGATGGGACGAGAGTGTCTCGCTCATCGTCCCTCCTCCCCGCGCAGAAGCGTACGCCGACCCGTCGCGACGGCGCGGCCGACCTGGGTGACGAATGCCTCGAAACGCTCGCGGGCGAGCGCACGGCCAGCCAGGTCGTTCTCGGCGAGCGGCGCCTGGATCGCGAGCTCGAAGCGGATGAAGAGTGCGAGCGTCTCCAGCACGACATGTTCGTCGCGCTCGATGCGGCCAAGCGCATTGGACATGCGGTCGAGTCGCAGCGCGAAGCGCTCCTCGAGCTCGGACGCGCCGCGACGGTTCAGCCAGGCGGTGACCGCGTCGGCGAGGATCGCGGACTTGGTGGCGCCGGGCGCGGCGGCCAGCGCCTCCAGCCGGTCGCTGGTCGCTTTCGGCAGGAACAGCTGGTGGCGGACGCGGTCGGCCATCTCAGAAGTCCAGCTCGAGATTGCCGGGCCGCGTATCGGTCATGTCGATTGCATAGGCACGCCGGGCGGTGCTCGCGGCCTGATCCATCGCGCGCTTGTCGGCGGCGGGGTCGCCTTCATCCTCGCCCAGGCAGAACGGGTCGGCGGGCATCTGGTCGATCGGCGCCGCGATCGTCACTTCCTGGGCGGGATGGCGCACCTGCTCGAGTCCGCCTGCGTCCTCGTCTTCGTCAGCCACAACTTCGGCGAGTCTTGCGTCGACCGGGCGAACGCGCTCCTCCCAGTCATGAGGGCGCCTTGGCGGCAAATCGCCAGCCCCGTCTTTGCCGAGCGCCGGGGGCGGCAGGATCCGCAGCTTGAACTGCGCGTCCTCGAAGTAGCGCAACTTACTGGCGCGCACCGGCGGGCAGCCCGCGACGAGCACAACCTCGTCGGTCGGCGGCAGCTGCATGACTTCGCCAGGCGTCAGCAGCGCGCGTGCGGTCTCCTGGCGGCTGACCATGACGTGCGCGAGCCACGGGGCGAGGCGGTGGCCGGCATAGTTTCTCATCGAGCGCTGCTCAGTGGCGGTGCCAAGCGCGTCGGAGATGCGCTTCGCGGTCCGTTCGTCGTTCGTCGCGAAGGCGACGCGGACATGGCAATTGTCGAGGATGGCGTTGTGTTCGCCATACGCCTTCTCGATCTGGTTCAGGCTTTGCGCGATCAGGAAGGCGCGCACACCGTAGCCGGCGAGGAACGCCAGGCTGGTCTCGAAGAAATCCAGGCGGCCGAGTGCCGGGAACTCGTCCAGCATCATCAGCAGCCGGTGGCGGCTGGGCGTGCCCGCGGCATGGAGCTGCTCGGTCAGGCGACGGCCGATCTGGTTGAGCACCAGCCGGATCAGCGGCTTGGTGCGACTGATGTCCGAGGGCGGGACGACCAGATAGAGCGAGACCGGATGCCGTGCCGAGACAAGGTCCTCGACCCGCCAGTCCGAGGCCGCGGTGACCGCGGCGACAGTCGGGTCGCGGTAGAGGCCGAGAAAAGACATGGCCGTCGACAGCACGCCCGAGCGCTCGTTCTCGGACTTGTTGAGCAGCTCGCGCGCGGCCGAGGCGACGACCGGATGCACCAGGGGCATTTCCTCGCTGCCGAGGTGGTTGGTGGTCATCATCGCGCGAAGCGTCGCGACGAACGGGCGCTCGGGGTCGGACAGGAAGGTCGCGACCCTCGCGAGCGTCTTCTCCTCCTCGGCATAGAGGATATGCAGGATCGCGCCGACCAGCAGCGAGTGGCTGGTCTTCTCCCAGTGGTTGCGGCGTTCGAGCGCACCCTCGGGATCGACCAGGATGTCCGCGATGTTCTGGACGTCGCGGACCTCGTCTGTGCCGCGGCGCACCTCGAGCAGGGGGTTGTAGCGCGCCGAGCGCGCATCGGTCGGATTGAAGAGCAGGCAGTGCGAGAAGCGCGAGCGCCAGCCGGCGGTCAGCTGCCAGTTCTCGCCCTTGATGTCGTGGATGACCGCCGAGCCGGTCCAGCCGAGCAGCGTCGGCACCACGAGGCCGACGCCCTTGCCCGAGCGGGTCGGCGCGAATGCCATGACATGCTCGGGCCCGTCGTGACGCAGATAATGGGACGCGAACCGGCCCAGAAACACGCCTGCCTCGGCGGTGAGCCCGGCGGCGCGGATGTCGCGCGGACTTGCCCAGCGCGCCGAGCCATAGGTCGTAACGTTGCCTTGCTGGCGTGCGCGCCAGATCGAACCGGCGACCGCTGCGCCGCACCCCAGCATCCCACCGGCCGCGGCGATCGCGCCGGCTTCGTCGAACACGACCGGGGCGTAGGCGTCGAAATGGAACCACCACGGGAAGATCGACCAGGGCGCGTAGACGGGCAGATCGCCCAGCTCGAACCAGGGCGCGCCGAGCTCGGGCTGGTAGGCGAGCGCCGCCGCCGCCCACTGGGTGGCGGACCAGATGCCCGCGATGACGATCGCGGCGACAATCAGCATCTGACCAATGAGGAGTTTCGTCGGTGTCATCCGGGCCTCCGCCCAAGCGACTCAGCGTCTTGGGTTCGGGCTCAAGAATCGCCGGATTCCGATCTTCGCGTCAGGCCCCGGCTGGTGTCTGGAAGGTCATCTCTGGGGCATTTCGGACATGCTCTCGAAGTCGAGCTGGCTTTCGGCTTCGTCGTCGCGCTGCTGGCGGGGGTTTTGGAAGTCGCAGACCGGGAGCCGCAGCGGGCGGAGTTGAGGGATCGCGGATCGGGAAATCTCAGCTGGATGCGCGTGGCGAGCGCCCGCCTGACCTGTTACGAAATGAAACCGTTGAGAGCTTTGCATCCGTCGGTCTGGCGGTGCCATATGACTGCGACCACCATGAACGCCGTCCAGGGCTTGTCGATGGATTCGGAGGCACCCTACGATGACCGTCGTGATCCCACCCGGCTGGCAGCCGCCCCGCGCCTATTGCGAGCTCAACTATCTTCTTGCCAGGAATCTCGTGATTGTCTCGCGCCGCGCGTCCGGAAGCTTTGTCGCCCGCAGCCTGGGAATCGGCTTCAACGAAGCCATGACTCACCTCGATCGCATGGAACGCGCAGGCGTAATTTCCGCAGCAGATGAGCGAGGCGTCCGCTCGGTCCTTGCGAGACCCCCGCAGCTCGAGCCCGTTCAAGCGGGCAGCCCATGAAGCGCCGGTCGCTTTTCTGCGCAGCTATCCCGTTCGATCGAGGCCAAGCCAAAGGGCTTCCCGACTGTTCGAAGATGGTCGCGCCGCACATGCTTGGCTTCAACCGCCTGCGGCATTGCACCGGGTCGGCGAGCTCAAGCGAGCTACGATGAAACCCCCGGCTGGCATCGCAACGGCGATCGACGAGGTTTTCACATAGTCGCACCGCCGCAGGGGGTCAGATCGACGAGTTCGGTAGTTGCACGCCGACTGAGCGCGCTTCCGCGCTGGGACGCCCTGCGCAGACTTCCCTATTGATCCCGAGCCCTGCCGTTGCGGCCTGGCTTCGTCAGCAGCCGATCCTCGACAAGCCATGCGAGGTACATCAGCAAGGCGGCGCGCCAGTCGAAATAGATCGCGCAGCCGATGAACGCGAGGCACGACAGTGCCACCGCCAGATCTCTTCCGTTCCTCACCATTGTCAGAAGAACCGCCTCGGCGAACATTCTGTTATCATGAATTAGGACATATTGCGCGCGCCGGATATCGGCAAGCGATCGGCAGAGGGAGACCGGTGTGAGATCGCCAATGTGGGAAAATTCGGGACCCTCCGCTCATCGATTGGCGTGTCAGGTTCGCCAGGTGCCAGCAAATAGGCATGAAATCTCGAACCTTGATGACGCCTGCGCGGTGGCGGTTTCCAGTACAAAAAGGGCACGCGCACGCCGCTGTGACCGTTTCCAACCGTCAGGCTTTGCTTAACTTACCAGAGGGGCGGCACGTCGTCTTTCGGCGACAAGGATTGGCGGCTCGGGAAGCTCGTCGCGCATGATCGCCCGGCATGTGGTCCGTTAAATCCGGAAGCCGCACAGGCCAATCTATTTGCCCGTCGACCCACGCGCCTTCGCATGATCGGAAATTGATTATTACGTTTTCGTAACGACTATTTAAGCTCTCCTTACGGATTGGGGGGCGAAGAATGAGGCTGACACTCTTGGTGGGCGCTGCTGTGATGCTTGCGGCGCCTGCGGCTGCGCAAAGTGGCGCGCTCTCTACCGCACACATCAAGCAGCGGCTGATCAAGCAATCTATCGCGAGCTATCCTGGCAATTGCCCGTGCCCCTACAACTCGGCACGCAATGGCAGCCGATGCGGTGGTCGCAGCGCCTGGAGTCGCGGCGGTGGATATGCGCCCTTATGTTTCGCAAGCGACGTTACCCCTGCGATGGTCTCTCGATATCGGCAGGGTAGGTGAACGGGCCTGGCCTGAACCGAACATAGGTCTGATAACGGGACGGCCGGCAACCCGTCCGGCAACGAGATAGATTACCTTTGAGCCGCCGGAAGCGCGTCAGGGCAGAGGCGCGCTACCCGGTTCGCATCGTCCCAGTCCTTGCGGTAGATCGCCTGGCGCCGGCTGAGCTGCCAGCATGAAAGATCGCCCCTGCTGCTTCGCACGAGGGCCAATGTCCGACCATAGCGATCCTGCCCGAGCCTCTCGATGGTCAACGTCCCGCGCATCGCCGCCTGCAGGCTGGCAGCAGATGCCACAGGATCCCCGGGCGCGCATTTCCTCCCTGGGCGGCATGTCCCGGCCTTCTCGGGAGCGTCGATCGCAAGAAGCCGGATACGCTCTCCCTCGCAATTCAGCGTGTCGCCGTCGACAACCCGGCAGCCCGTCAATCTGTCGGTGGCCCACGCATCCGATGGGGCTCGGGGAGGGGCAGGTATCGCGAAGGCACCCAACGTGATGCCGACCAGCACGGTGGTAGCGAACAGGAGGCGGAACGTTCGACGCTTCATCCTGTCGGACCTAGCGCCTCACCTGTCGCCGCAAAAGCTCGCAGCTTTCTCACCCCGCAATAGTCACGCGCCTGTAGGAGCGATCGACGCCTAGCGATAAGATGCCGCTGGCTCGGATCGGCGACCGTCACTGGCGCAGTGCGGCTCGGGAGGTAACCGCTGCGGGTGAAGTGCCTTCCGGCGTATCGACCGGCGGCTCTTCTAGCCCCGGCAACGCACGATCGAAAGGGACCCTAAGTACCCGGCCTAATCGTCCGTGAGCCCGCCGAGCTGCAAGAATCCGGAGTCGCTTTCGGCTCGACCAACCGGGTTCCCGCGAGTGTCGCCGCTTACCGAACAGCTCGATCACCTGCATATCTTCCGCAGTCATCACTTTTCTACTCTTCTGGCTCTGGCCTTCACAACTTTTCCGGCGCCCGGTCGCCTGCGCGGCTTTACGACCAGACGCCGCACCATGCTTCGGCGTTGACGAGTTCGAGCAGGCGCACATTCTGCTCGGCGCTTGTCGACCGATCCGGCCGCAATGCTTCGTCGATCGCGCCAGGATCGAGAATCCGACGAGCGACGAGCTGTCCGTCCAGCAGCCGCTCACGCAGTTCCTCGCGCCTGCGCTGGACGATCTCGCCGCAGAACGGGTCAGGCGTGCCCTTGACCCTGCGCGCCAGGATCGCGTCAGGAAGCCGACCTGCAAAAGCGGTTCGGACCGCGGCGCGGTCGCGTCCACCTTCGCGCCACTGCCAGCTCGGAATGCTGAGGCACGCCTCGACGATCGGCTGCGCCAGCAACGGATTGACGAGCGGGGCGATCCGGCTGCGATCCGACTCTAGGGTGAGATGGGCACGCAACAAGCCGGCGATATGGGCCGCCTTCCCCGGCAGCGCGCCTGGCGGGGCATCGAGCCAGCGATGCGCGAAGACGCGGCCGCACAGCGCGTCGACTAGGTTGGGGTGGAGAAAGCCCAGGCTCGGCTTCCAGCTATAGGCGGCGGGCTGTCGTGCGATGCGCGCGGCCGCGCGCGTGACGCGTAGCGGCCCCGCACCGGTCTGCCGGCAAATATCGCGCAAGGTGGCGAAAGCGCCGGCGCCCGGTCCCTCGTACAGCGCTCGGTCCGCCAGCGCCGCGGCCGACTGCGAGAAGCCGAAGACATTGTCGCCGCCATTGCCACTGAAAAAGGCATCTGCGCCCTCACGGGCAGCGACTGCGCGGTGGGCTGCCTCATAGGGTTGGGCCTCTGCCCGGCCCACCGGAAATGGGAGATGCGCGCCAAGGGCGCGGCCCAGGTCCACATTGCCCAGGTCGTAGCGGCATGTCGCAAGCGGCAGGCCGAGCTCGGTGCACAGCGTCCCGGCAAATCCGCGCTCATCGCCGGCCGGGTCATCGGTGTACATGGTGAGGCAGGACGCGGTCCGGCCGGCGCGTGCCAGGCACGCCGCGACGATCGAGGAATCGAGGCCACCCGACAGGCTGACCAGCGGATATCTGTAGCGGGCGGACAATCCCGCGACGCAAAGCTCGATCGTGCGGCGCAGCCTTTCGACCGTAGCACCCGGCTCTTCGGCGCGCGGCTCGACGACATCCCAGGGCGACCAGCCCGGCGATGCGCGCTCGGATTCGCCACCCAGAAGCACGGCATCGCCGGGCAGGAGCACGCTTACGCCTTCAAGTGCGGTCTCGGTCGTGGGGAGCCCGCAGCTATGGAGGAAGCGCCCGAGCGCATCCCAGTCGATCGCGAGAGGGTCGCCTTTCGCCTGCGCCAGCAATTCGACGTCGGACGCGAAATATGCTGTGCGTCCCGAGTGCGCGCGGTAGCAAGGCAGCGAGGCCGAGGGATCGCGCAGGATCTCGACAGCGTCGCCGCGCATCAAGAGCGCAAGATAGCCGCCCCAATAGGATCGCAGCAGCGCTCGCGTGCCGTCACGTGCCAGCGTCACTTGTTCCGCTTCGCCGAATGCCTCGATCGGCCGGGCGGGGCCATGGCGATGAAACAGGGTGCCGACCACTATCGCCTGGCTATCGATGTCGAGACAGCTGCAGGAATCGTTCACCAATATTGCGACGTTCGGGGCGGTCCGGGTCAGGTGCAGGCCAGTTGCCTGCGCGACGCGGCTCGCCATGGGCACTGCTTCGGGGCCGACGATCAGGATGTAGCGGGGCCTCATCGCAGCACCAGGATCGGCGTGTAGAGCCGCACATTCTCGAGATCGCCGACGATCACTGCATCGCCTGCCTGGACCCAGCTATGCGCCGCAAACGGATTGAGGCGGACTCCGAAAACCAGGGCCGTGTCCAATCCCTGCCGCTGACACATTCGCTGCGCCGCGACAGCGCGGGGAAGGCATTCGTCGGCCGCGCGCAGCACCATCAAACTGGTAGCGAATGCGCTGGCGACGCGGCGGTGGCGCCTTTCGTCCAGCACAAGGTTTGCCGCGGTCGCGCGCTCTGCGACGAGGCGCGCCACGATGCTCGCGATCGGATGGCGCCTGAGGGCATGGCGCGCCCGCAATTGGCTGCCGATCGCAGCGATGACGTGCCGGAGCGCAGCGCGATGCTTATTGCCAAGCGCGAAGTCCCTGATTGCCGGCGTATGTCGGGCAGGGGGCACCGGTCCGCAGCCGCCGGGCTCGAGAATCCCGCGCGCGACGAGAGGCGCGAGGTCACCGGTGGCGATCTCCTTGCCGGCCGCCCAGCGCTGGAAAAGGCCGTCGAGTGTCTCCGGCAGGCGAAAATATCGATCGCCCTTGAGGTCGAGAAAGACTGCCTGATGCGCACAGACGCACCACGACAGCCCGGCGCGCAGGCTGAGCGGCATGGCTGAACCTCTTATATGGGAAAGGCGCGCGCCCGTTGAGGCACGCGCCAGCTTCCATCAGTCGTCGCTGAGGCCGATCGGCTTCAGCTGGCCGTTATCCTGGTCGGCACCGCCGACGAAGAGGCCCTTGGTGTCGATGCTCACGACGCCGAGTTCGATGGTGTCTTCATGTTCGCGTTTCATGGCAGTTCTCCATTGCGAGAAAAGTCATGGCCATGACCATTCCGAAGATACTCGGCTTTGTCGGGATAAGAAGCTAATAATCGGATTATAATTCGATTGTTTCGATCTGCCTCTCGCACCGTATAGCCGGGCGAGGAAAGCGTGCGATGGGGACACGCGCCACCACCTTTAGCCATCAGGCTTGGACATAATGGCGGCCACCCGGCCGCATTTGTCTATACGGCTCACGGATCATCGATTGTTATATTGGTAATCTGTGGCCGCAAGAGCACCTCACCCGCGAAGTGACTTCATCTGTAACTTGGGCGCTGAGCATGGCCCGCAGCGTGCCGCGTGCTGTTTTCGCGAGCCTTTGCCTCCGGACCGCTCAATCGCCCACAGTGCCGGCTCCCGCTGAGGCCAGCACAATCTCCGCGGGGTTACTGGCGTCCACCTTCCGACCGAACAGCGCGCCGAGCCGCCTTGCCAGCCTTTCGCTATCGTCGAGGCGGAACCGGCCGGAGACCCGCTCGCCGGCGAGCGAGACATCGGCCAGCCGGATCGGGCGCCCGGACCCGCTATTCGCGAGCGCGATCAGTTCCCCGACGCTCACTCCCTCGAACTCGCGCGCAGTGGCCGCGGCCCTTGGCTCCGAATTCGTGCGCGGCGTGGACGTCGCTAGAGGCACGAGCAGCGCGTCGAAGGAGACCCTCTCGCCGGCCGCCAGCTTGCGGACGGGCGGCTTTTGCGAAGCCTGTTCCCGCGGAAGCGCGACATCGATCGCGCCTTGCAGCAGGCGAACATCGACCTTTCCAGCCGCCGTCAGCGCGACGTCGAAGACGGTGCCGCGCGCGGTGACGCTGCCGCCACCTGCATGGACAATGAAAGGACGCCCTTCGTGTGCGACCTCGAACCGGGCCTGACCGTGCGACAGTCTCAAGTCACGCTGGCCGCTTTTGATGTCGACCTCGAGGATGGTGGCGGTGCCGAGATGCACTGTCGAGCCGTCCGCCAGCCGCACGACGCGCGTCTCACCCGCTACGGTCGCAACCCTGCGATGATCTTCGATGCCGGCGGCGACCGCGCGCTGATCCGCGTCGGGTCCCGACCGATGGAACACCGCCCATCCGCCCAGGCCGATGACGCAAGCCGCGACGCTCGCCAATACCATTGCAGAAGCCCTGCGGCGCTCGGCGGGTGCGAGCGCAGAGGTTTCGTGTGTGGGTTCCGGCTTTGACGAGCCCGTGGGAACCGGCTGATGCGGCTCCGAGAGCAGCTTGCCCATCGCGAAGATCTCGGCGGCGCGGTTGTACGCGGACCGATGCTCGGATCCCTTCGCCAGCCACGTCTCGAACTCGGCGCGGCTGTCCTCGGCATCGGGGCCGCGAAGCCGCGCGAACCAGTGCGCGGCCTCGCGCTCGAGGGTTTCGCGATCCTCACCTGCCGGCCCGCCGGCGATGGTCATTGTCCTAGGTCCTTGCCGATCCGCACCAGCGCCTCGCCGACATGCCATTCGACGGTGCGGATGCCAATGCCGAGCTGAGTCGCGATTTCCTTGTAGCCCAGCTCGTCGGCACGGTGGAGCAGGAACACCTGCCGCGTGCGCGGTGGCAGCGCATCGACGGCAGTCCGGTAGCGCTCGCGCATCTGTGCCAGCTCGATGACATCCCCCTGGGTGGCGCGAGTCGCGGGTTCGTTCGTCTCGTCGATCGGCACATGGGCCGTTCGGTTCGATGCCCGGCGCGAGCGGTCGATCAACAGGTTGCGCACGATCCGGTTGAGGAACGCCTCCGGTTGGCGCAGGCTCTCCCGGGCATCTGAGCCGAGCAGTCGCGAGAAAGCGTCCTGCACCAGGTCGTTTGCTTCCTCGCGCGATTTCAGGCGCGCATCGAGCCAGCGCCGCAGGCGCGGTGCCTGCTCGCGGTAGAGCGCGTCGAAGCGTGCCTCACCGCTGCCGCTTCGAACGCCGGCCTCGCTAGGATCCTTGTCGGGCTGCCCCATTCGCGTCACCGCGGGCAGCTGCCGCCGCGCATCGCGCGGGCATGGAAATAGGGTCGCACGAGAACCTGTCTCGTGCCGGGCGGTGCCTCGGAAGATTACCCCCGACCGCCATGGCCGGAAGCGCTTGATGCCTGGCGGTCAGTCCGCAGCGGGCTGCCGGCTCGATACCGCGCTGCGGTCGGAGTCTGCGTCAGTTTGCAGGCGTTCGCAACAGGTGACGAATGGTGCAGGGCATCGCCTCTTCCGCTGGCCGTGACCGGGCGCCGCGTTTCGGGCACGCCGCGGTGTCCCGCAACCCGGCGGTGCCGGGTGCTCCGCTTCGCTTCGCCCTTCGGTGCGGGCCACCGCTCCTGGCGTGCCCGGTTCGCGTGCTGTCGGCCCCTTCTGGCCGGCGGAAGGAGCATTCCGATGAACGAGGTCCGTCCCGAACCAGCTGCTCTACTGCGCGAAGCGCTTGGCACGCTACCACCGGCGGAGCGGACGGTGTTCGAGCTTCACGCGGTCGATGGCCTGGATTATTCCGCGATCGCCGAGCGGCTCGTGATCACCGTTGCCGAGGTCGAACAGCTGTTGGCATCGGCGCTGTTCCGGCTCGGTCGCCATCTGCCACCAACCGACCGATGAGACCGATCGAAAGTGGCGCATGATTGCCCTTCTGGCGGTTGCATCACCGCCTCACGCGTCTAGGATTCTTGAATGCGTACCGATCTCGATCACCTGCCACCGGCCAAGCAGCGCGAGCTCGAGCGCGTGGTGCAGATCGTGTTCGAGGAGTTTAGGGACGCCACCGCGACCGCTACAGTCGAATGGAAGCGCCAGGCACGCATCCTCAAGGTCATCCTCTACGGCAGCTATGCCCGTGGCGGCTGGGTGGACGAGCCGCATACGGCGAAGGGCTATCAGTCCGACTTCGACCTGCTGATCATCGTCAATCATGACAAGCTGACCGATCGAGCCGCCTTCTGGTCCACGGCAGAGGATCGGCTGAACCGCGAGTTGGCGGTTACGAAGACGCTTCGTACGCCGATCAACTTCATCGTGCACACCTTGCACGAAGTGAACGACGGCTTGGCGCATGGACGCTACTTCTTCATGGACGTCGCTCGGGATGGGATCGCGCTATACGAAAGCGACAGCACCGAGCTGCACGAGCCGAAGCCCAAGACGCCACAGCAGGCGCTGGCGATGGCGCAGGAGTATTTTGCGGAGTGGTTTCCTGCTGCGAACGGCCGGGACAAGCTCGCCAAGTACGCCGTGCAGCAGGGCCTACTCAAACACGCTGCGTTCGAATATCATCAGGCTGTCGAGTGTCTCTATCATTGTGTCCTGCTGGTCTGCACCTTCTACACGCCCCACGTACACAATCTCGGCTTTCTCCGGACACAGGCTGAACGCATTGATCCGCGTCTGATAGATGCGTGGCCGCGCGATACTCGAGCCGATCGGGGCCGCTTCGAACAGCTCAAGGAAGCGTATGTGAAGGCACGCTATTCAAAGCACTACCGCATCAGTGTCGAAGAGCTCGCCTGGCTCGGCGACCGCGTTGAGGCGCTTGGTCGCGCAGTGCGAGTGATATGCGAGGAGCATATTGGTAAACTCGAATGTAGTGCGGCGGTTTGATAGATTGCCCCGCCGAAAACGGCTCATTCCTAGCAGCTTAGCGCTCAAGAAGCACCGTTCAGGCACAGCCGGCGCACGCCGGAACCCACCGTCAGTCACGCCGCTGAGAGCCGACTGCCGGAGTGACCGAAACTGGGAACAATCCCGTCATTCCCGGCGGCCTGCAACAACGACGGCTTTCGTCAGGATCGGTCATTTCTCGCCCAATCGTACCGGCGGCGAGTTGCCAACAGGGCTGGCTGATCGCGGACTGCCAACTTTCGGACAGCGGAATAGGGAAGCGGCCGATCAAGCCCTGGCGGCAGCTAAGCGAGCGCATCCTGCGAGAGAATATCCGCTTCCGGAAAGAGCCCGAGCCCGCGAATATGCGCTATCGCCGCTGCCGGATCGGCCACGAAAAGAACGACAACCAGGTCTTGCCGAGCACGTGTGCAGCAAACGTAGAAGAGCCGCCTCGTTCGCTCGACGCTGGTTTCACCCCCTTCTTCCAATATCTTTTTGTCCCGCGCGGAAGGCTCCTTCAGACCAAAGTATTTTTCGTAGGAGAATTGAAGGTGCGTGCCTTCGTCGTCGTCGAGCACAACAAGCACGCGATCAAACTCAGCCCCCTTTACACCTTGCTGAGTGGAGAAAGGCGACTCCTCGCTGACGTAAGCCTGATAAGACCGGAGTTGATTGGCCGGGCACTTGAGGAACGCGGCCATCGCATTGATCTCGTTTGAAGGATCTTCCTCCCCCTCCGCTTCGCCGTCTTCGTTCCCTTCGGCGTCGGGTTCGTTCGCTGCGACATCTTCTAGGTAAGCGGACAGTCGGGGGTCAAACGCTACCAAGCGCCTTTCTTTGGCAAGCACCAGCACGTCACGGATGGTCGCCTGCGAATCCGGCCCCATCAGCTCACCAATCTGGGTGCTCACAACCTGAAGTTGATTGAGGCGCTCAGCGACGTTCACTCCTTGCAGGTTAGCCTTCACGAGCAACGGTGAATGGAGGCGAAGCAGTCGCATCGTATCGAAGTCTCGCCCGTCGCGGACCGCCTCCGCAAGCGGCAGAAGAAACGAAACCAGCGGTCGCAGCGGCCAAGCCGTCGCGTCCAGAAATCCATTTTTGAAGGCGTCCGGCGCCTTGTCGTTGAGCGCTGCGTAAAGGTCTCCGAAACCCAATCGCTTCGCCGCCATGCGATGGACGATCACTAGCATCTTCACCGGATCGTTCTGGGCGGCGGGCTGCCAAATCTCGTCATCGTTTGCGTTGGCAACCCACGCCCGAACTTGCGCCACGCGTTCGTCGCGATGGGCGTCGGTAGGCAGGACGAACAGTCGCGCCGTGCCTACGACCGGCACTTCCTCCCCGCCCTCTTTTTTCTTCCGGCCACCGACCTGAACCAGATCGTCGCCGTCGCGCCGGATGGCGTTCGCGAGGTTCAACACCGTGGTCGGCGAACGGAAATTTTCCGGCTTGGGAATCGCCCGCCAATCCTCGGGTTTGGGAACCGTACCGATGCCGGTGGGATAGATGCGTTGCATCGGATCACCGAAGAACCCGAGGCAAAAGCGGTCCTGCTCCTGCCGCTGAACCACCATCAATGCTTCGACGATGACGGGGAAGGTATCCTGGCTCTCGTCCACGAAAACGAACGGAAATTGCTGCGCGACGAGAGTTCGGAAAAGCGGGCGATGGATCATCAACTGCGAAGCCATCTTTATGATGTCGTCGTGACCGAGGATGCCCTTGGCATAGTCACTTCCGGTTCCGTAAGTGAAGGTACGAACCCGAGTGATTGCTTCGCGCTGCTGCTCGTAGCGCACGATATCGCGGGCGTTCTTGTCTCGCGTTTTCTGCTGAACGCGAGTGCCAAAATTGGCGGCGGCGTGCTGCAATTCATCGATCCTCTCGCCGATCCTGGTCGCAACCCAAGCGGCGATGTCTTGCTGGAAGCCGCGCGCGATCGACCAAAGGAAACTATGGATCGTGGAGACGTGAATGATGGGGTTATTCCCCACGTCCGCCCAAATCTCCCCGGCCGCGATCTCGGTATAGGTGATGCAAGCCACGCGCTGCCTCCTCAGCCGCAAACGCTCGCCGTGGATGGCGAGGATGGAGGAGAGCCCCTTAATCAGCGACGTGGTTTTACCCGAACCCGCCCCGGCGACCATATTGAAGCTGGTTGGCGGCTGTGCTCCCAGGCATTGCCGAAGATCTATGTCAGCTTGCGTATCGGGCTGTTGCGCGCGGCTATTCATCGACCACCGCCGCTTCCAATTCGGCCTCTACTTCGAGATCGACCTGTGCCTTGAGCCAAATGAGACCATCCCGAATGTACGCCGGAACCTGCCACTCCTCCGGTCGAGCCGTAAGCACCCCAAGGGCGAACTTAGTCTTGTCGAACTTGTCACCACTGACCCGCTTGTGAAGCCCCGCCGCCAGCGCCGCAGGATCAACCAGCGCACCGCGTAAGCGCAGCCCCAATTTCCTCTGTTGTGCGCTCTGGCACCATGCGGCGTTCTCGAGCCCGAAGGCTTCTTCCAAAGTCCGCCCGGCCAGCTCGGCGTTATGACCATTCCACACGACCGGCACGGGCGTCTGATAGGCCACCCGGACGCGGGTCGTGCCGTCCACCGGGGTTTCCTTTTCCTGCTCCGTCGCCGCGAAAAGATCATAGATCGATTGCTTTGCCGGAAGCCATTTCACGAGAGTCTGGTTAGAAGTGACCGCCCCGGCCACGCCCGGCAGACATTTCCTACCGTAGCGACGGGCGGGCGCAGGGTCGGCGGCTTCGCCAGCCGGTGCGGGCGGAACGTCACCGCCCAACAACGCCTCGAAATCATCCACGCCTTCCTCTTCTGGCGCCTCGACTTCGATCTCAAGCTCGTCATCGTCGTCATCGTCGCCGTCATGGTCCGCAGGCAACAGGGTAACGCTGTCCACGTCGGTGATAATCAGCGTGACGATCCCGAGAAACTCAATCAGCGACTTGAATTTGTGACCGAAGGCACCGCCAACCTCCAGAATGCAGATGCAGGAGGATCGCAGCGATGTCGCCGCCTTCGATATCATAATCGGGAGCAACAGTCGCTCGACGTTGCCCTCCACGAGCACGGCGGCATCCGAGAAAAACAAATCGCAGTGGGTGAGTTTCAGATACCGTTGCAAGAAATCGCGATGTTCTGTTTCCTGCGCATAGAACGCGGAGAGGTTGAGCACTTCGGTTACCTGATCGTTTCCTACCAAATCGCGCCGGAAGTAACGGATCGGCTGAAAGCCGCGCTCGTACAGGATGTGCGGCGAGTGCGTCGTAATGACCGCTTGGCTGGCGAATGATCCCCCGGCCTCACCCGGTATGACCAGCAGGTCGAGTATGTTGCGAATGAATACCTGCTGGAGTTGTGCGTGAAGGTGCGCCTCGGGCTCCTCGATGAAAATGAGATGGAGGGGAGCGCGCTTCTCCTCTTCGGCCTTCCAGCGCTCCTGAAGGTCGAGCACTTCGACCACCATATAAATCAGGTTTTTGAAGCCGAGCCCGTTGTAGGTGTCGGGCAGCATGATCGTCTGCGCGCCGTCGCCCAAGATATAGTGGACGCGCGCGTCCTGCGTCATGATGGACGCAGGATTCAGGGCCGACTTAATTTCGAGCCGTGGGTTATTGAGGCCGGGATAACCCAAGCGCGCCAATCGCTCCAACGTGTCCTTAAAAACTTCCGCGAGATGCTTGTCGAGGCCCACCTCAGACTCGAACAGCGCCTTGAGCGCCTGATGGTCGTCTTGGCGCTGATCGAGATTGCGCTGATAGAAGCGGCTTAGACGCTTCGACAAATCCTCCGAGCGACCGCCGCCGCCGGACACCGTTGATGGGTCCGCGAGGTGCCGCTGCGCGTTCAGGAAATCGACCTTGATGAGCGATTTAAGCACGGCAGCGCCGCCCGGTTCGTTGCCCAGCGGCAGCGGTTGATATCCTTCCACCGCCTGAAACTTCGCATCAAATTGCGTGTGATCGAGGACGAAGTAGCGCAGCTCGTACTCGCGTCTCAGCTCCTCAAGCAGGTAGGCCGACAGCGATTTCGGCCAAGGCACATAATCGCCTGCGCCACCGACCAGCGCGGCCGCCCTCGCCCGGCCATCATCATGAGCGGCGCGGTAACGCTGGATCAGCTCGGCGATATTTTTCGGCGCAAGTTCGACGCGGACGCCAACGAGCGTTCCGGCCCAAGCGGTCGAAGGCAGGATGGGGATAACGAGATAGAGGTCTTCCGCTCCTACCTCGAACCATAGGTCGAGCGAAACGGTAGGAAACTCGGCCTCGGCGATTTCGCCCTCTCGTTCGCCGATCTCATCCAGCAACGGCCAGACATACGAACTGAAATCATACAGCGAGAACGCGTCTTTGCCGCCGGAGAGAAACATCTGCATCGCCTGCGTGGCAGATGTTTTTCCGCTGTTGTTCGCCCCAACGAAAATCGAGATGTCGGATGCGAGCTCGACATGAACGTCCCGAAGCCGCCGAAAATTCCGCAGTCGATAGGAATGTAGGTGCATCGTGTCCCCCCCGGACGTCAGACTATCGGCTGACAACACGCTTGGGAATCTTAAACACACACCCTTTCGGCGGTTGAATCTGAGGGTCCGTGCTGTCCCTAGTGTTGTCGCTTCCAATACAGTTCATGTGCGTGCGCTTTCAGGACCCGAACCGCCGCGACTGAATGTCCGAGCATTGCGCCTTTCTATCCGGCAACTGCCATGAATAGAAATGGCCGGTTCCGGCGGGGTCAGACATTCCCGGCGGATCATCGGAAAGGCATATGTTGGTCGTTAGCTGCCATATGGTTCGGGCTAGCCGCGAATGGCGCCTTGCGGCTCACAAGCAGTCAGTCTGCTGTGCCATAAGCTGCCCGTCGGCAACGCGCCCCATAGGCGGTCGCTCCGGAGGACGCGAAGCGCTCCTGTAAGCTGCCGTTCAAGAGATGTGCCGCGCTTCGCTGAACGCGAGAGCGCTTCCCGCCGCAACGGTGAAACCCCGCTTGCGTCCATGACGAGACCCGATCAGTCTGGCATGACAGGGGAGGGGGCATGGCCAAGGATCTAACCGCAGCCGTCTCCTGACGAGATGGAAGCCGATCTGAAGGTACTCGACGACTTCACGATAGAGCTTGGTAAGCGGCGAAAGGTGAGGTCCGCGGCGCGTTCCGCCCTCGAGAATCCGGTCGGCGCGACGCTGCTCTAGGCGAGCCTGATTTCCGAACATCCCTCCTTGCCAAGCACCTCCTTGGCGATTGCCGCCAAGTGCTCGTGGTGCGTGAAGAACAGGACCTGAGTTGATCGCGACAGCTCCGCGAGCACGCGAAATCCGGCGCGCGAGCGATCGTCGTCGAAGTTCACGAAGAGGTCGTCGGCGAGGAAGGGAAGCCGCACGCCAGCGCTCACAGACTGTTCAAGCGCCGCGATGCGCAGCGCCAAGAACAACTGATCAATAGTTCCTTCGCTCATCTGTCCCACTTCCACAACCGTCTTGCCGTCTTCGCAGAGGCCGATCAGTCTGGGCGTCGAGTCCTGCATTTCGGCATCTAGGCCTTTGTAGCGGCCCAGCGTCAGCGTCTCGAAGATCGTGCTCGCACGGGCGAGCAGCGGATCTTGGTGCCTCTTGCGGTACTTTTCGATCGCCCACCGCAGCATGACCGCCTGGGTGCGCTTCATCAGATAGGCCTCCGCCTGCACCGCCATTTCTGCACGCGCCGCCTCGGCGTCCGCCTGCGCGTCTGCGGCTGAGTGGCCGTCGACGTCGAGGTCCTCGAACCTGCGGCGCGCGTCGCCGTAGGTTCTGGCTGCATCCGAGATCGTGTCATCAAGCGCGTCGGCCTCCCTGATGATCTGCTCCCTACGCGATGCGATCTCGTCGGGCGTGGTCTCAGCGAGCGCTTCGAGCAGCTGTTCAAGTTCGTATCCGTCACCCTTCGCAACGATCTCCGTCTCGAGTTCACGAACCTTGGCACGCAAAACGCGCACCTGCGACGACGCGTCAAGGCGATCCGGGAGGAGGTCGGTGTCCTCAAGCGCGAGTTGTTTCATGACATCCGCGAGGCCGGTTCTGGCCGCTTCTGACTTTGCGTCAGCCTCGCCCTCTTCGGCCGATCGACGCGACACCTCGGCCTTGAGCTCTCGGGCCTGCGCCTCGGAGGTCCGGGCGTTCGCAAGACGACTTTTCAGGACGTTGAGCGGGTCGCTGCCGCCTGGGGCGCAGTCGAGCTTGGCAGCAAGTTCCGCCACGGCGGACTTGAAGCCGTTCGCGTCGCGCTCGATGCCGGCGACGCGAGTTTGAAGGGTGGCCAGCTCCTCGGAGGCGCTGCGAAGCTCGTCGATGATGTCGAAGCGCACATCGGCACCTTCCACCGGCAGATCGACCCCGGCGCGCTCCGACACGGCCTGCCACGCCCCAAGGCCCCTTTGCTCGTCCCCCTCGCGGGAGGCCATCGACCTGGTCAGGGAGTCCGCTTCGTCGACAAGCCTCGCGATTTCCTGTTCGAGTTCCCTTCTTGCGAGCGCCTGCTCCTCGCGTGTCGTCCGCGCGACTTCCGCTGCGGTGAGGATCGGCACGATCATCGGATTCGTCGGAGCTTCGATACCCAGAGCCCGACATAGCGCCGCCAACGCGACCCGCCGGCGAGAATGAGCACGCGCGAGTTCGTCTTCGACGCGGGCTGCAGCTTCGAATGCCTCGATCGCTTCGGTGCGAGCCGCTTGCCACGCGGCCAGAGCGAGCGGTGTAAGAAGTGGAAGTCCCGCCCGCGCGAGACGGTCGTCCCACTCGCGTCTAAAGTCGCTCAGAGCTGCCTCAGCCGCGGTCACGGCGCGGGCGGTTTGTTCTGACTCCAAGAGAAGCCGATTGCGCAGGTCGACCATCTCCGCGAGGCGGCCGGATGCCTCGGCCGACGAGTAGCGCCTATCGGCCAGCGCGTCCGCCTTCTCAACGAGATCGCCGTATGCGGCTGCTCTCCGTTGACCGTCCTCAATGACGGTTCCGGCCGTCAGTCCCTCCCGGATGAAATTCCAATCCGCGTCCCGGACCTGCCTGGCGGCTGCGAGCGCCTCCATCGTCACCGCTCCCTCCGAAACGCTTCCGCGCTCGATCTGCAGCGAGAGGGTCTCGGCCTCGTCCTGAAGCCGTGTGGCAGTGGTGGACGCCTTCTTCAGCTCGGTCTCCAGGTCCGCGAGGCGATCCCGCGCCTGCTGCAGTTCCGCGTCCGATAGCGAAGGTAGCATGAGCAGTTCGCCGGCCGAACCGCTCCAAGGCTTGAGTTGGGCAAGCAGCGCGTCCCGCCGGGCAACGGTCCGGTTCAAGGTTTCGGTTGCCGCGTCGCAGCGCTCGTCGAAGTCGGCGCCAAGCTGCCGGGCCGCATCGACAGCGGAGACGAGCCTGGGCAGGGCCGCGTCCACGGGCAGCTCGGCGAGCCTTTGCTCAAGGCGCGCGAGCCTTGAGCGTACGTCCCCAAGCTCCGATTCCGCCTCGTTGGCAGCTGAGCGCGCGGAAATGATGCCACTGAGGACCTGCCGGAGCTCGGCCACCTGAGTGCGTGTTGGCACGACCGCAATCGCGGATCCGAATTCCCTTTGAAGATTGCTTACCTGAAGTTCTAGCTGCTCACGCTTCGCGGCGAGTCTCGGCAAATCTTCGGCGGCCTTGGTCTCGGCTCCGCGCCGTTCGAGAAGCCTTTCGATCTGTTCCGAGACGTCGAGCACCGCGTCGTCGAGATCGACGGTGCCCAGTCGCCCTTCGGCCTCTGATAGGAGCCGCTTCGCTGTTTTGCGATCGCGTTCCGCCCGTTCGAGTGCGTCAAGGCACTCCCGTGCTTGCGACTCGATCTGCTCGCCGACGACGATGACGTCCCCGAGTTCGCCAAGCCCCTGGTGCGTCCGGGCGCGGGCTTCTACCAGACTGGCGACACCTCGGAGACGATCGAGCGAGCGCAGCTCCTGCTTCAGTGCCAGCCGCTCACCCTCGAGCTTATTCAGTGCCGCGTTAGCTTCTTCCGAGGCTGCGCGCGCATCCGACCACGCCTTCGGCTTGAGGCTCGCGTCTCGAACCGTGCGGAGACTGGCTTCTAAGTTGCGCTCGGCGGCGGTGTAGGTGCGGCTGGCCTTGGCACGCTTGCCCCAGATGCCGTCAGCATCGTCCTCGAGCTTGGCCAGCACCGATGCGACGGCCGTCAGGTTTGACCCCGCGGCGAAGAGCGCCTGACCCGCGTCGTCCTTCGCCTTCACCATCGCTTCGCCGCCTTCGCGCAGTGCGCTCTGATCAAGGCTGAAGGACCGGCCGAACGTTTCCCGCGTCTGACCGCGCAGCATGCCGACGAGCGGCGCCTCATCCATCGGCTTGTCGTCGACGTCGACCAGCGTCCCGCTGCCGCCCTTCCGTCTGCGGACGGCGATCTGTCGGTCATCCTCCTCTAAAAGGGCGCCTATGCGAAGCAGGGGATAGTCGAAGCGGAAGTTGTAGGGCGACCGGATAGGAATGCCGAACAGAAGATCCGTCACGGCGGCCATCGACGTGCTCTTGCCGGCCTCGTTCGCGCCATAGATGAGGTGGAGGTCGGAGGCGCCCGATCGGAACTCGAGGACGCGATCCTCGAAGTGACCATACTTCTCCAGACTGAGCTTGGCGAACCGCATCAGGCGTCTACTACCAGGCGAGCCCGCAGTGCGGTCGCGCTCACTTCGAGGATGCGGCCCCAGCTGCCGGCTTCGGCAAGCGCTCGCAGTTCGTCCACCTCGGGCGCTCCGAGCGAGGACCTGGCCGAGACGAGGAACGGTTCGAGCTCCCCGCTCAGCTCCGCCATGAGTTCGGGATCGGAATGCGCTTCGTCGATGATCTCGGCGAAGTCGAGACCAGCTTCCGGGCCTTGGGCGGCAGGCGGCGAGGTTACCTTGCTGACCACCTTCTCAATCCAGAGATCGGGCGAGATGGAGGTGGCGATCGCGCAAACCTCGTCGCGGAGTTCTGCAGCGCGGTCCTTCAGCGTGCCCGCGATCTCCGAGGATCCGTGAAGCGAAACACGGACGATCAGCGGTCGACCTGCGCCTTCGGTTGGCAAGGCGGACCCCAGAGCGGAACGGATCAGGTCGGTAACGCCGTCCATCCGGGCATCTGTGCAGTCCACCTCGATCCTGCTCCAGCGAAGCACGTCCAGCTCGACGGGCGTAACGGAGGTCACCTGCCTGTCGGCCACCTCCACGAGCACCGCGCCCTTCGGACCAGTCTCGCGGATGTTCCGTCCTTGAAGGTTGCCAGAGTACACGATGTGCGGTTCGGTGGAGACGATCTCCTGGGCGTGGACGTGTCCTAGGGCCCAATAGTCGTAGCCCTTCGCCCTCAGGTCGGGAACGTCGCATGGGGCGTAGGGCGCGTGCCCAGGAGCTCCGGAAAGAGCGGTGTGGAGCAGGCCGACGTTGAAGGCGTGCGGGATCGCGTCGGGGTATTTCTCAACGAGGTTGTCCGTGACCGCTGGCGTGGCGAAGCTCTGGCCATGCACCGCGACGCCGAGATCTTCCAGCAGGTGGGTCTGAGGCTGACGACTGCTGAAAAGCCGCACGTTGGCGGGCCACGGTATCTGGCGGGTTATCACCGAGGCCGCGTCGTGATTGCCCGCGAGCAGAAAGACCGGGATGCCTCCTCGATTCAGGCGGCCCATGGCGTGGGCGAAGTAGAGACCGGTCCCCATGTGCTTCCAGTCGCCGTCGTATAGGTCTCCGGCGATAACCAGGAAGTCGACATGTTCTCGGAGCGCTAGGTCGACCAGGTTGTCGAAGGCCGCACGGGTCGCACCGCGGACGTCTTCAAGCGGAATGCCCTCGTAGCGCGCGAGGCCGTGAAGCGGACTGTCCAAGTGCACGTCCGCCGCATGCAGAAATCGGAAGCTGCCCATTTACCTCCCCCCGGTTCGTCATTTCTCTGACGAACGAACGCCACGGTGCCCCATGCTTGGCTGACATTCAACAATCCGAGGCAACATAGCGAGCGTGCCGAGGCTCCGGAATAGGGTCAGCCGCTTCGCCAGACCGCTACGACTAACGACTTTTCGTTAGCAAGAGCTCGAATAGCTGGCCAATGGCTAATTTGCAGTCCGCCGTCCGACCTACTGACTCCGCAAGATACCCATGACCGCAGCTCCGGGCAGAACTCCAGCGAAAGTCTGCTATTACGCAATCTCAGCTTAGAACCTGCCGGGTAGCTTACGGCCCCGTTCCAGTCGTCAAGGCTTGCTATAAACCGCCTCTCAGTCATACCGTCGCCTGTGGTCAATCTGTTCGTCGGCATTACGGACCGCAGCTGGTTCGATCTGCTGTCCCAGGAGCAGCCTGAAGAGGTCAACTTCTGGCAGCCTAGTGGCTCGCGAAACTTCCGCGCGATCTCCGTCGGCGAACTCTTTCTCTTCAAGCTTCATGCGCCCAACGATTATATCGTCGGCGGCGGCGTATTCAGCCATGCTTCGAACGTGCCGCTGTCGCTGGCTTGGGAGGCGTTCGGGATCAAGAACGGGGTGCCGTCGCTCGTTGAGATGCGGCGTCGGATTGCGCGATATCGTCGTGACGAAGCGCTGCTCGATCCCCGCGTTGATCCGCTGATCGGGTGCCGGATCCTGACCCAGCCCTTTTTCTGGCCGCGCGAAAACTGGTTGCCTGTACCTCAGAGCTTTGCTCGCAACATCGTCACCGGCAAGCGATATAGCGCCGACCAGGCGGAAGGGCGGTACCTCTGGGATGCCGTCGTGGCGCGATCGACCTTGTTGGCTCCTCCCTCCTTTCAGGAGCCTGCGGGGCGATATGGCGCACCTCAAATGGTCCGCCCGCGCCTGGGTCAGGGTGCATTTAGGTTGGCGGTAACCGATGCGTATGAGCGGCGCTGTGCCGTATCGGGCGAGAAGACCTTGCCGATCCTGGATGCGGCCCACATTCGCGGCTATGGCGAAGGCGGCGCCCACGATCCGGCCAATGGTCTGCTCCTGCGCACAGACATTCACCGGCTGTTCGATCTGGGTTATGTCACCGTGTCCGACGATCATCGGTTCGAGGTCAGCCACCGGCTCAAGGCGGACTTCGACAATGGTCGCCATTATTATGATTTGCACGGCACGAGCGTTCGGCCGCCGCGCCCTGGCTATGCACCGCCGGCGCTGGATGCCCTCGCATGGCATCGTGAGAACCGGTATTTGGGATGATCTCTACCGATGCTCTCGATGCGGCCATGCGCCAGACTGCGATCGCTCATCTAGAGCGACTTGCGGCAAGTCGGCCGCTCTCGTCGGAGGATCTCGCCACGGGCTTTATATTCCGCGGCGAGCGCATCCCCCTGGTCAATATGCGGCGCGGTATCTTCAAGCCGCAGGTCATGCGCTACCTCCTCAGCATTCGGACCGTCTTCCCGCGCACCGGTGCTCGAATTTGGTATGATGATCAGCGGCGGGTTCACGAGCAAATCCACGCGGGTGAAGAACTGATCGACTATGCATTCATGGGCACCGATCCGGAGGCAGCCGACAATCGCTGGATGCGCGAAGCGATGGAGGCGCAGGTCCCGGTCATCTATTTCCTCGGCATTGCCCCCGGGCGCTATACCGCAATCTACCCCACCTTCATCGCGCATTGGTCTGCAGCGGACCTCGCCGCCAAGCTTGCCTTCGGGATGCCTCTCGCGTCGTCGGCGACTGCAATGCCGGCAGCGCCGGAACGGCGCTATGCCTTGCGCCTGGTGAGCCAGCGCCTGCATCAGGCGACGTTCCGAGAAGCGGTTCTGACCGCCTATGACGGTCGCTGCGCGATCTCCCATCTGCCCGAGCGCCGCCTCCTGGACGCGGCCCATATTGTCGCTGACCGGGACGAGCAGTTGGGCCAGCCGATTGTCGCGAACGGGCTCCCGCTCTCCAAGGTCCATCATGCCGCGTTCGACGCCAATCTCATCGGCGTCGATGCGGACTATCGGATCCATGTTTCCGAGCAGCTCTTGGTGCTCAACGACGGTCCTATGCTTGAACAGGGCATCAAGGCGATGCGGGGTCGTAGCCTGTTGATGCCGGCGCGCGACTTAGACCGCCCCGACCGCGACCGCCTGGCAGCGCGCTTCGAGCTCTATCAGGCTGCGAATTGATCAGCCGAGCTTGTCAGCGCATGCCGGGCCCTCGCTGGCCATTTCAGAGGTGTTGATGCTTCGCTGGGCCAGATGCTCTTTCATATGAGATCGACTTATCGATCCAACCTGGCTGTGGTCGAACGTGGCCCGTTCCATTCCGGTACCTGCTGGTCCTGACGCAGCCGCAGGCGTCGCCATTCGAGCGCGGTGAAGATGTCGTCCAGACTGGCACCGCGCTCGATCGGGAGCGCGGCATCGGCCTCGCGCAGAAAGCGGGCACCCAGTGCGGCGTCTTCAATCCAGGCGGACTGCCACCAACTGGTGACCCGTAAGCGTGCGCCGGCCATCGCCGACTGGCTGGGAAGGCGGTCGCGCTTCTGATGCTGATTGATCCGCCGGTCGGCCGGCATGAGGTTCCAAAGATCGCCGCACGGCCAAGCCGACCAGGGCAGGCAGTGGTCGATGTCGAGCCGCGCCGGGTTGAGGTGTTGGCCGGACCAGACGCAGCTGACGGGAAGGCGACGCGCAAGCAGGCGCTCGGCCGCCGTGCGTCCGAGGACTGTGTCGCGTAGCGGCTCCTCCCAAGCGAGCGCGGCTTCGGCTGCGCCAGGCGGGAGCGACCGCGACATGCGCTCGGCATAGCCGCGCATCAGCCGCGCCCATTCCGCGATCAGCACCGGCTCAACCCAGGCGCCGAGCCGGGTCAGCGTACGCCAGACCGGGCCGGGCACGGAGAGGCTGCCCCATTTGCGGAGCGTCTCGACATCGAGTGTCAGCGTCTCGGTCGGCCGAGTGGCGCGGGCCTTGCTGGCGCCGAAGACGCGTCGGTCGGTGCCGGGATAACGCGTAAAGTTCGCAGGCATGTTGGCGATGGTGGTTGCAGCCTCACTGATCGCGGCGGCTACCGCAGCTGCGCGGTCGCCGGCGAAGCTCGCACCGGGTCGCAGGTCGAGCGCGGCGAACCCGTCGGCGAGCAGCGCGCGGAACCCGGTCTTGGCGAAGCCAAGTCCTTCGGGTCCGCTGTTGCGCGGTGCCTGCGGCAGGCCAGCGCGAACAAGCGGCAGGTACATTCGGACCCAGTTCAGCGCGACCAGCCCGAGCGGAACCTCGACCGTATCCGGCTCGTCATGGCTCGGCCTGGCGGTTGCGGGGGCGACGTCGGCAACACGGGCGACGGAGCGGAGCAGCGCCAGCTTGTAGGTCGACGATTTATCGTCGGCGAGCACGATTCCGCGGATGAGCGGCAGCGCACCGCTCCCGTCGTCAGGCATGCGCAATACGACATGGGTCCAGCGAACATCGCCGCGGCCTATGCGATCGCCACTCGGGACCGCCCGGAGAAGTTCGAGGCCGTGCACGCGTGCCAGTCCCTCGATCTCGCCCAGGCTCACCTCGAACATCGGCCGGTCCGCGGGGGCAGCCCCTTCGCGAAGCGTGAGGATGATCAGCCCGCCCGGCTTGAGCAAAGTGACCAGCTTGCGGAACGCGCGCGCCCGATCCCCCGGCGCGATATGCTGCCAGACCGCTGCCAGCTGGATCAGGTCGTAGGCCAGGCCGAGCCCGTGCACCTTCGCCAGGCTCGGGAGCCGATCGTCGAGCCAGCGTATTGCCGGATCGGGGTGCCGCCGCTGCCCCTCGGTGCGCATGCCCGCTGCCGGCTCTACCGCAACCACCTGATAACCGCGCGTGACGAGCCACGCGGCATCGCGGCCAGAGCCCGCGCCGACATCGAGCGCCAGTGCGTCGACCGGATTGTCGGGCAGCAGGTTAAGGATGGGATCGTGGACCCGCAGTAGCGCCGGGTCGTCATAGCGTGCGGCGAGCGTGCTGGCCTGGGCATCGTAAATGCCGATCGCCGTCTCGCTGGCGGTCATATGGCGATGCGATCTTCCGGCCCGCCGAGCGCGCTCAGCCTCCTCCCGATCTCCTGCCACCGGGTCACGCCTGCAGCGTCACCGGCCAGGGTCAACGCGCCGATTCGCTCCGCGACGAATCGCGCCGCCAGGCTCCCATGGATCCTCTCGATCGCGAGCGCCTCCGCCCAGCGCTCCTCATCCTCGGTCACGACTGCGCGCCCCTGCTGTCAGCCTTGATTCTGGTTCCCGACATCGAAGCCCCTTTTGCGTCGCTGTGCGAACGCTACGAAGGGAGGCGGATGGCGGCAAGTGGTCGAGCCGTTGCGTCGCCGCCCAGTGTCGTGGGCACATGCTACCGGGATAGAGAGGCTGATGCCATGAGCGCGGCGATCAGGCCGGACACCGCGCGGACGCGGCGACGGTGGTAGCGATCGAGCGCTGCGGCGAGCGCGGATCGGTCAAGCTTGCTGAGAAAGCCCTGCAGAAGCGCCTGCTCCTCGATGATGTCGTCCAGCAGCTGCGGCTCGACCTTGCGAATCGGCGCCAGACGATCGTTCAGCTGCTCGACCGCGCGGACGTGCTCGGCATTGCCGCTAGTGCGTGCGATCGCGAGGAAGAGGGCGGGCAGGGGGATGGGTGTGTCCTGCGTCGGCGCGATCGTGCCGGGGCCTTTGCCGGTGGCCGGCCGCATCGCGCGCGCCGCGAGCACGAGGATCTGGCCGTTCCAGTCATAGAAATCGCGCAGCGCGGCCTCGGTCAGGAGCGGCACGCGGAAGCCATTGTGGTTTGGCGCTTCGACCAGTCGCTCGCCGGTGAGCCGGTGCAGCGCGTCACGGATGGGCGTGATGCTGGATGCGAGCTGCTCCCCAAGCAGGGTCGGCTCGAGCGGTGTGCCGGGCGGCAGCTCGCCCTCGGCCAGCATGCGCTTCAGTTCGTTGTAGACACGCTCAAACGTCGCGCCGGGGCTCATGGCCTGCGTTCCGCACGCTGGTTGGCGACATGCGCCTCGATCATGGCCTGCTGGTCCGGCCGGAGCGCATCGATTGCTCCGAGCGGGTGGCTGGTCTGCCGGTCTAGGAGGACCGACGGGCATTGGCCCTCGTAATTGCCGAGATTGGGCCGGTGCTGGCGGTAGCCGACGAGCGCGGCGAGCTCTGGCGCGAAGTGCCTAGCCGTCTCGGGCGGATAAGCGAGCCACTGGTTCTCGTACGGCTTTAGCCAGCCCAGGCAGTAGCTGACGATCGCGCCGCGGCGGGTTGCCGTGCTGCGATTGCCGCCGGCACCGTGCAGCGTCGAGCCGAGGAACAGGAGCGCGTCGCCGGGTTCGAGGTCGATCGCGATGGGTGTGATTTCGGCGCTTAATTCAGTGGCGCCGCTGCCATGGCTATCGGGCCAGATCAGCGTGGCGCCGTTGGCCTCGTGGTACGGCGTGAACGGCCACATCACATTGACCAGATATTCGATTGCACCCGTCGGTCCGCGCCACATGTCCTGGTCGCGGTGCGGCAGCTGCGGCAGCGCCTGCGGGTGGAGCGCGATCGCCTGGGTCAGATTGAGCTGGATGCAGTCGCACCATGGCTTGAGGACCTGCTCGGCGATGGCGAGGATCTCGGCATGCATGACGAGCTCGGCGGCGTGGGTGCTGCAGGCGAGCAGCCGTCCGAAGCGTTTGGTGCGCTCGCCGTAGAAGCCACCCTGGCAGAAGGGCGTGTCGGCGAAGGCTTGTGCGAGGTCGTGGTCGAGCGCCTCGATCGTCTTGGTACGGAGGGCCTGGCGCAGGATGCAATAGCCCTGATCGAGCAGTTGCTGGGTAGCGTCGTGGGGCGTCGGTGCGACGGGTCTGGGCTGGCTTGCCATCATGCTGCCTCCCGCTCGGGTTCAACCTCGGCATGGATGCCGTTGGCCGCAAGCAGCGCGGGCGTGTCCGGGGTGATCTCGATCCTGAGCGCCGCGAGCATCATGCTGCCGATCCGGCGCGGGCGGCCGAGAGGCTCGGCGTGCCAGCCGAATTGGAGGATCTGGTCGAGCCAGCCCTGCTCGGCGACGCCGGTATAGGTCGTGATGCCGTGCTCAAGTGCATAATGGGCCAGTGCCGCGACGAGTGCGTCCCGCCAGCGCCGGCGATCATCGGCGCGCAGGGTCCGCTCGAGGCAGAAGCGGGTGATCTCGAAAGTGTCCGGGCCGGTGGGCGGCGGCGCGTCGCACAGGTCGCCGAACAGGTCGCCGAGGATGTGCGGCCGGGTCGTCGGCAGCAATCGCGCCGAGGCGAGGTGGTTCTGGTTTGCGTCGGTGAGGATCAGGTATTGCGCATGGATGTCGTCATACCGGTCGACCTCATATCTGCCGGCGAGGACCGGCAGGTCCCAGCCGAGCAGGTCGATGAACACCCGCTTCCTAGCCTCGAACATCGCGCGCATCGCCGCGTCGCTTGCTGCACTCTGGTCGTCTTGCATGAACAACATCGCCGGGCTCCCCTGGTCGTGGAAAGCCCGGATGCTGTGCTCGCGCGGCCCCGCTTGCCATTCCCCAGAAATGGGGAGTTTTACCGGGTCATCGCATCGCTGAAGGTGAGCGCCCCGTCATAGAGGGCATGGATCGCCAGCTGGGTCCGGTTGAAGACCCCGTAGCGCTTCCGGGCCTCCTTCATGTGCTGGACCGCCGTATCATGTCCGATGCCGAGGATCTGCGAGATTGCCCAGTCCGACTTGCCGCGCGCTGCCCAATAGATGCAGTCGCGCTGCCGGTCGCTGAGCCTTGGTCGCTCGGTTGCGGCGCGGCGCACGCCCGACAGGCGGCGCGCGGCCTCGAATGCGGCCGTCCCGACATATTGGGTGAGCGGGATCCAGTCGGATCGGAAGCCTCGCCCATGCGCGGTCGCGAACGAGCACGATCCCTCGGATTCGCCGGGCATGTGCGCTGGCACCGTATAGCCGTCGGCGAGGCCCGCGCGCCTCGATCGCGCGAGTATCTCTTCATCGCGGCGCGACAGGTCGATGAGCTCGCCGAGCATCGCCCAGGAAAAGCCGAGTGCGCGCAGGTGGCTCGCCCGGTGCACCGGATCCGAGCGCCCCAGTTGTTCGCTGTCGAAATAGGATTCCCATTCGGCCGGATAATTGTGGAGGCGGATCGCCGGCCGGGCGCCGGGCATGGTCTCGACATGATGGGTCAGCGCGAAATAGCGAAACCCCATCTCGCGGGTGATCGCATCGACGAGCCTGGTGAGCTCGGCGACGCTTGCCGCGGCCTCGGCCGCCGTTGCGAATTGCTGTGCTGTCGCGATGACCATGAGCAGTGCCACACCGATATGGGACGCGCCCCAAGCCGCTGCGTCCGTGACCGAGCTTGCCCTGCTCCGCTGCGTCGCTTTCCCGTCGCCGCCGCGGTCGGATCGATAAGCCCTTGTCCCTAATCGAAATCCGGCGGCCGGGCAAACCTGCACCATGCGGGGTGCGATGGTGTCTGTCTGCAAGCGGGTCGGTTCTCCGGCACCTTGTGCATGAGGTCGGCGCCTGACGGCCGGCCCGACTGGCGGGCCAGCGCGCCGTACCGCGCGTTGGCCGGGATCGATCGTGCCGGTCTCGCCTGGGAGTGGCTGCGCCGCGATCCGGGCTATGCCGCGACGAGCGCCCGGCTGCGCCGCGTGGGCGCAGCGGCCCGGCATCTGGAGACGGAGGTGGACGCCCGGCCTTTCGGGCTGTGCTTTCGCCGAGGACGCACGCCTGAGCGCACCCGAGGCCCGGCTGCTCTGGCATGCCGATCTCGACCCTTTCGTCCTGCAGGTGCGTGCAGTGCCGACGCGTGGCGCAGACCCCGATGCGATCGACTTGGCCCGGCTGATGCGCTGGGCGACGATCGTGCGCGGGGGCGACCGCGAGCATGTCGCCTTGTCCGATGGCTGGCACCGGATCCGCATCGACGTGGTCGAGGGAACCCTCGTAGAGGAAGGCCCGGCCCGCCTCGACTATCTCCTCTCCGGCCTGACCCATGTCGATGCCCCGGTGCTGACGCTGCGCCGCATGCTGGGCCTCTGGCGCACCGGTCGGTTCGCCCGCCGCCTCTATCCGCCCGAGCCCGGGCTGCCGCGGCGCCTGGAGACATTACGCGTCGGCGATGCGATTGCGGCGGGAGCGTCGTATCGCGAGATGGCAGTCGCGCTCTATGGTGAGGAGCGTGTCCGCAGAGAGTGGCGGGGGCGTTCCGACTTTCTCCTGTCGCGCGTGCGCCGTCGCGCAGCCGAGGCTCGGGCAATGGCGGCGGGAGGCTGGCGAGCGCTGCTGCGAAACTAGGTGGTACGGCTCGGCAGGACGCCGTCATGATGGCGGTGCGTGAGAGCGGTCGATGATCGTCTTCAGAGACGGGGCGAGACGGTGACTTCCTGTACGGCGAAAGCCGACAGGTTTTCTGCTGCATTTCGCGGTTCGGTGGCGAGCGCGGCTTCGGTCTGCAACGTGCGCCGGTTCGATCGCATCGTCGCGCCGCTATGATTGCACAAGGTACGCGGTTCGGCCGAAATCCCCGATTGGGAACCGCCTTCTGCGACCCAGCAGCGTGGCGCGACATGCCCGGTTATTCCGACCTCGCCGCTTGTCTGCGCCTTCGCAGGTGCAGCAAATATAGTTAAGATGAAGGTAACCGAAGATGCAACGAGCCGCACGACGGGCCAAGTACGAATCGGATTTGCCATTTCCCGAACCATAGCAATGCAATGAATAAACCGAGATTATTCTCCCTGTCATCACAAAAAATCACACCATCATGATGGTTGCCTGTTGCGAATGTCTCGGTCGAGATCCCTCAACAATAGTCCGACAAGGTGTCATCGAGTCCGACTAGAGGGAAGGTGCGCTTATGTGCGGGCACGCTCAAATCCTCCCGTAGCCTGATCGATGCCGCCATCGCGAACCCCAACAGTTTGCCGTGGTGAGTCATGCAGCGACCCCGCCCAAACCCCTCGTGAGTCAGATTTCACAGGTTTTGGTATAAATCGCGCTGATCGCCCCCGTTCCCGCCGGCGAGTGAAATCGTTGCTTCGGGTCGACGTCGCTTGCAGAGGCCGCTGACGAGCGGCGCACGCAGGCCTATTTCATTCTGCCACTTTGGGCGCCCTGCAACCCGAATCAGGCCCCGTATCAACTGGATCGCCGGTCATTAGAGCCGTTTCGCAGTAGCCCTTGATACTATCGTCGCTCACCATTCCGGCGTTCCACGCTTCCCAAGCTGCGCGCATGCGTTTCAGGCGTTCCGGTTCGTGCGCAGCGCGGTTGGCATGTTCCATCGTGTCCACGGAAAGGTCGAAAAGGAACGGAAAATCGCCAAGCTGATAATATTTCCAGTGGCCCTCGCGCATTGCGCGCTGGCGATGCCCCTGGAAGCGCCAAAATAGCGGGCGATTGCGATCCTCCTTTCCTGCCAGCGCCCGCAGCAGCGAGACTCCGTCCCGCGCCGGTCGTCGCTTGTCGGGTATGCCGGCAGCGTCGAGGAAAGTCGCCATCCAGTCCATGGTCAGATTGGGAAACGCACTTTCCTGACCGCCAGCGACCCTGGCAGGATACCGCATGATCGCCGGAACGCGGATGCCGCCTTCCAGCAGAGATCCCTTCTTGCCTCTGAACGGCCACATGTCTGAAAATCGTTCGCCGCCATTGTCGCTCGTGAAGACGACGATTGTCTCTTCCGCCAGTCCGAGATTGTCGATTTCGGTCAACAGCCTGCCGATATTGCGGTCTAAGCTTTCGGTCATCTGCGCGTACACCTGCAATGACCCGCCATCGCGATGCATGTCTTGCCTGCCGAGTTGGCTATCCTCCGGTCCCTCCCATGGCCAGTGCGGTGCGTTGAAATGCAGGCTCAGCAGGAAGGGCTGGGCCCGTGTCGAGAATCGTCGCAAAGCATCGATTGCCTCATCGGCGAGGATCGTAGTCATATAGCCGGCGCGCTTTTCAGTGGAGTTCCCCCTACGCAGGGCCGGCTTTCCGAAATACTCATGCGTGAAATAGTCGATGCCGCCGCCGAGGAAGCCGAAGAATTCGTCGTATCCGTGCGCCAGCGGCCCCCCGGTCGGCGTGTCGCCCAAATGCCATTTACCGACCAGCGCGGTGCGATAGCCGGCGTGGCGAAGGGCACTGGCCATGGTGACGTGTCCCGGCGGGATCGCTTGATCACCCCAGGGTCCTGCGCTGAATGGCTCGACAAGTCCGCTGCGCAAACGCAGGTGATATTGACCGGTCATCAACGCCAACCGCGTTGGCGAGCATACCGGCGAGTTCGCGTAGCTGTCAGTAAATCGCACGCCTTGGGAAGCCAGTCGGTCCAGCACGGGTGTCCGAATGTGCCGCGACCCGTAGCAACCGAGATCCGCATATCCCATATCGTCGGCGAGAATGAATATGATGTTGGGCGCGCGTTTAGATGCTCGCGCGACTGCCGGAAGCGCGAGACTGGCCCCCGCCGCCGCCGCGCCGAGCAGAACCGCGCGGCGTCGGATATTGTCGGTCATTGCCATCTCGCTCAGTCCTTTCGCGTGATCAAACCTTGGCCAAACCCGGCCGGTCCGGTTTCTGATGTGACTAAGGTGTCACAATATTAAATTCGGGACTGAACTTGTCGAACAAGGTGAAAAATTCCGCCGCCTTTCCTGCGTCACCCCTGACAATGACCGCATTGGTCGTCACCCCATCAGCAAACGACAACGTGCCAAGCATTAATTTATCATACACCTCGTTCGACACCGTTATGTTTGCTTGGACGTTGCTTTCCGGCGACCTACTGTATCGAAACAGGCCGTCATGGACCGACACGTAGAAATCCTCGTCGGCAAAAGTGATTTTGATGCGGATGTCGGCCGTTGACGAGCGTTGCGGCGACAATGCAACACCGGAGTAATCGAGCAGCATTTCTGGCGAAATCTCGCTTATGTAATCTTTGGCTCGGGCGTTGACGGGAATTGGCGCAACGCCTTTTCGCAACTCAAGCGCAGCCGTGAGATAGATGTTTCGCATCGTTGCCGATGTCTGCTGATATCCGAGTTGCGTCAGTGTCCGTGCCTGAAGTTCGCGCGCCGCACGGTTCTCCGGCTGCGCCATGATGAGGCGGTTAAGCACCTCCGCGACCCACCGATACCGGCCTTCCGAATAATCTCGCTTTGCTCGCCCGATAATGGCTTCGGCACCGCCCATGTACTCCACATAGCGATTTGCACTTTGGGCGGCCGGTAGCTTGTCCAGATTTGCGGGGTTGCCATCATACCAGCCAAGATAGTGCTGATAGACGCCCTTCCCCGCGCTACGCAGCGTTCCGTAATAATCCTGCATCGGCCAGGATACTGCCAGTTCACGATTTCTTTCAAGATTCTCGCCGACCTCCTCAAGGGTGCTGCCCTTGTTGATCAGATTCAACGATCGATCGTGGACCAGCTTGTAGAAATCGCGGCTCTGCTCGAGGAACGTCCGAATTTCGGCGTTGCCCCAGGTTGGCCAGTGATGCTGGCCGACAACAACCTGAACGGTCTTGCCGTAGGTCAAAAGGGTCCTGTCGATGGTTTTCCACCACTTCGCAGTATCGCGCACTGGCGCACCACGTGGCGTGAGAACGAAATGCACCGTTCTCGCGGTCACTTCCGCCATGTTCAGGACGCCCGACTTGGGAAGATAGAAAATCAATTCGGCTGGCGCCTCCGTATCGTCTGCCGGCTGAAATTCGAACTGCACGCCATCGATTGAGCGGCTTTCGCCCTCGCCAGAAATTTCGACCGTCGGCGCGATGAACGATTGGCGGCCATTGGCTACGCCGGCACCCAGGCCTGCGCCGACGGTACCGAAAGGCGTGCGCGGGAGAAGGGCGCCCGAGAAATAGATGGTCCGCCGCAACATCGCCGTTCCGGCGGTAACGTTTTCGCCCACGGCCTCCTGGAGGAAACCCTTGGGTGCATAGATCGCAACCTTACCGGATGCCACGTCCTCGCGACTAACCACCCCCGCGACGCCGCCGAAATGGTCCACATGATTGTGGGTATAGATGACCGCAACCACAGGCCGCCGCGGCCGATGAGAGTAATAGAGTTCCAGCGCGGCACCGGCCGATTCGACTGAAATCAGCGGATCCACGACAATGATGCCGCTGTCCCCTTCGATCACCGTCATGTTGGCCAGGTCGAACCCACGCAGTTGGTATATGCCGTCGACGACCTTGAACAGCCCATTAGCAGAGTTCAGCTGCTGCTGCCTCCACAGCAGCGGGTGGACGGTCGCGGGCGCGGGCATGTTCCGGATTGCTTCGAAATCGGGAAATGTCCAGACTACTCGCCCGTTGGCATCTTTAATCTGGCTGTCCGCAGAGCGGGCGATCAAGCCTCGCTCTGCGTTCTTGAAGTCCGTTTGGTCCGACCAATCGAAACCGGCCTGCGATTCCCGAAACACCCGAGCGGTCGCAGGCGACGCACTCTCATCGAGAGAGGCGCTTTGCGCCCACACCTCCGAAAGACCACCAAGCAGCATGGAACCCGTCGCACTCAGGCCCATGATCACACACTTCGACCGCCGCGCGACGTTTCTATTCATGCAATCTCCGACATTGCGTTGGCCCGGCCGTCAATCCGGTCGGGAAAGCCGCTGGACATGGATGCAGGCGTCGTTGCGCGGCCCGCAACGGTGGTTGCCGGGCCGCCGCGACCGCTTGTCGAGCTCCAGGCACGGACGGAAGCGTTACCGCTGACACGTGGCCGGCTTGGATCTGCGGGCGACCTCATCTGTGCCTTGCAAAGAGTTTGCAAAAGCCCAAGCAGTGTGCATTGCACGTTCCGTACCTCTCGCCTGCCGTCATCCGCACCGAGCGACGACAGCGCGCCAGCAGCAATAGGCGACCTTGCGAGCCGTTGTCGGCTTGGCTGGAGCGCCCGCATCATCCCCTCGCTGCAATTCTCTTCATGTGTACCAGGACTATGTCGCAAACGGGCGCTCGCTGCCCTAACGATCGCGAAAATCCTCAGCACGATCACGCAGGCACTTAGTTGCGCCTGCCCTTGAAAACGGGCTTTGCATGACGACGAGCACTTCGGCCGGCAGTGGAGCTTTGCAGCGCGGCAGGTCGTTGATTCCGGTTATGGTAATCGCTAGCGTCGCTGACCGGAGATACCGATGTACGAACATTTCTCGAGCAGAAGGGTCAGTCAGGAGGGGAAGGTAGCGTGGTGGAACAACCTGCTGCAAAAGACCTATCCCGGTTTGAGCGCAGCCCCCGCGAGATCATGTTTTGATGCCGAAATTTTTCGGTGGGACTTAGGCGATATTCTGCTGACACGGCCGCGATCGTCCGCTGCGGTCGTCACCCGTCAACATAGCCAAGCCACCCGGAGCCAGGCGAACTTCGCCGTCCACCTCGTACACCAAGGGTCCGGGTATTTGCGGCAGCGCGGCCGGGAGGTGTCGCTTCGCTCAGGTGATTTGGTCGTCTGCGCGAGCGATGAGCCCTACCGTTTCGAGATGGACGGCCAACACGAGCTTCTCGTGATCGAATTCAAGAAGGACAAATTCGAAGGGCGGGTGCCGGGTTTAGATGAGCTCGTGGCCGTGCAGTTTGTTAGAGACGCTGCTGCCGTACGCATACTTCACCAGTATATCCTGTCCATGTGGCGGGAGGGCGAGGAGGATCTGGCCAATTCCATGGTCGACGGGTTGTCTTGTACGCTTCTCGATTTGCTGGCCCTCTCGGTGAAGGAGCGATCCAACCAGACTACGCGCCCAGACTGTCATCCGCTTCTAGTGAAAATGAAGCAGTTGGTCGAATGGCGTATAACCGACACTGCGCTTTCGCCATCAACATTGGCTGGCGAGCTTGGTGTGTCGCTGCGAACTCTGCAAAGTGTCCTGGCCGCACAGGGCACGACCCCCTTGAGCTATATCTTAGAAAGACGACTCCGGCAGGCGTCTGAAATTCTGCTTATGGAACGCGATCGCCAGATCATCGATGTCGCTTATCAATGTGGATTCTCGGACAGCAACTACTTCGCTCGCCAGTTTCGCAAACGCTTTGGACAGAGCCCTTCTGAGTTTCGTATCAATCATTGATACATTGTTGATGATGCAATCCTCTCGTCTCCCATCGGATCTTACAGTCGATTGGTGTGGGTAGCGCCCTCCGACGCCAACACGTCGGCCTTTCGCGTTCGTGCTGATAATCCGCGTAATCGTGCGCGCGCGCTTGGATATCGTCGCTAAAGAAGCTTCCGAAGCATCCCATGCGCAAAGTGGGAGCAAGCACATATCTGGGGAGAGAGATGATGTCGGCCACTTTCCGCGGTTCCGCAGTCATATTGCTGTTGAGCAGCGTTTCCGCCCCGGCGCTTGCTCAGACGACGCCCGGTGATGACGCCACCACGACTGACGGCGGACTCAACGAAATCATCGTTACCGCCGAGCGCCGACAACAGAGACTGCAGGACGTACCGATCGCTGCGACCGTCCTGACCGGCGAAGAATTGCAGAAGCGCGGGGTCACCAATCTCAACGATATCCAGCAGGTCGCCCCGTCGATAACGATCAACACGGTCAACCGGTCGACGTTCATCAACATTCGTGGGGTCGGGATTGCGCAGTCTGCTCCGACTTCCGGGCCGGGTGTCGCTTATTATATCGATGGACAACTCATTCCGCATGAGCAGTTCATCAGTCATAGCTTTTATGACATCGGTACGATTGAAGTATTGCGCGGCCCTCAAGGCACGCTTTCGGGACAGAACTCGACGGGGGGCGCGATCTATGTTCGCTCGCCCGAGCCCAAGTTCGATTCTGCTTTCCTCGTAGGCGATGTGACGATCGCCAATTACGGGCGTCATCGCAGTGTCGTCGCCGGCAATTTCGGCGGCGAAGACGTAGCGTTGCGCGTTGCCTATATCCACGAGGAGCGAGACAGCTTTACCCGCAACATCGCGCCGAATGCGCGCAGTCAGCCGGGCAATCTCAACATGGACGCTGTTCGTGCAAATTTGCGGCTACGCAGCATGGACGGCAAGCTCAACGTCAACGTTCGTGGCGAGGTATTCGACGTTCGCAGCGACAACATTGCTATAAAGAATCGAGGCGATCTCGCGTTGGCGGGCTCCCCGCTTTCCGATCCCTTCGTCATCTCGGAGGACGCTCGCTCTTATCTGGATCAATTCGGGTATCGAATTTCCACTGAAGCTAGATATGATCTTACGGGCGGCTTGCAGCTTCGAGGCCTTATCTCATGGCAGGACGGCAAGACGCGCGATCAAACCGATGGCGATCGCACGTCCAGCGCGCTACCGGTCCCCGCGAACCTGCTCACAACTGTTGCCAATACACGCCTTTTTCCCGGTCGTGTCGGCAAAATTTCTACCGATTTTAGGACCTTAGTCGGGGAAGTAAACCTCATCTCGACAGGGAACGGGCCGTTCAATTGGGTGGTCGGGGCCTTCCTGCTTGACGAGCAGATCTCACTCGATCTTCTGCGCGACAACCGCCACACGACCGATTTCGTGAGCTCCAACAGCGATATCGTTACGCTGGTTCGAAACAACTCCAAGTCCATCTTCGGACAGGCGAACTGGTTCGTGACCGACAGCGTCGAACTGATCGCCGGTCTGCGACACTCTTGGGATGAGCAGATTGACGTCCGTATTGCGGTTCCCGCCCCGCCCCCGCCCGCTGTTGCGGTCCCGCTGCCCTTCACTAGCGCGGCAAACTCGACACAATTGACTGGAAAGGTCGGCGTTAACTACCACCTGAGCGACGGTGCGATGCTGTATGCGACCGCCTCGAAGGGCTATAAGGCCGGCGGAGTCAATCTGACCCCGAACACCCCCAATTATCTGCCGGAGCGAAATTTCGTTTACGAAGCGGGATTCAAGACCGAGCTGTTCGATCGGCACCTCCGGGTAAACGGCGACGTTTTCCTTTCCGATTACAAGGACATTCAACTGGCCAGCCTGGTTCAGGGTCTGCCGCTCACGCAGAATGCGGCCAGCGGGAAATCGTGGGGCGGTGAACTGGAAGTGACTGCCCAGTTCGGTGGGTTGGGCATGAACATTGGTGTCGGGTATCTGAACGCTGAGTTCGCTCAAGGCGTGTGCCTCAATAATGTCAACAATCCTGCCGGCACGCCTGCGAGCTGCGGCGGATCGGCCGACGAATTCGTGCCGCAGGGACGAGTGCTGCCCTTCTCTCCCGAATGGACGGTCAACGCCGGCGTGCAATATGCCGTCGACCTCGGATCCTTCCAGCTCACGCCGAGGGTTCAGTGGTCCCACGTAACGACTCAATACGGGACCCCTTTCCCTAGCGGGGCTACGATCATCCCGGGCCGAGATCTTTTCGATGCGCGTCTCACCCTGGATATAAACGATGGCTATACAATCGAGGCTTTCGTGAACAACCTCACCAACGAAACGTACATCGCAACGCAGATTCAGAGCGCCTCGAGCGCCGACGGCGGCGTCGTGTTCGGTGCGCCACGCACCTTCGGTATCCGCCTGAAGGCTCAAATTGGCAGTTGAGGAGTCCTTTCACGTGGACAAGGCCGCAAGCACCATTTGCTACCTTCTTCTGTCAGCCGCCATGCTCGGTGGTGCCATCGTGTCATCCACGGCGGCGGGCGAAAACTATGATCGCTGGTGGACTCCGGGGGACGGGCAAACGTTCCCCGAGCAAGTCGATTATCCAAACGATCAGGGCACGTTGCGCGTGATGCTGACTGGCGGCCCGATGGCGACGAAGGGGCATCCGTTCTTCGAGCCTGTCGCGTCCAACGGGCGTGCATGCGTGACCTGCCACCAGCCCGCGGACGGCATGAGCCTTTCCTCCCAGACGGCACGTGAGCGTTGGGAAAGAACGGGAGGGAAAGACCCGCTCTTCGCTGCGGTCGACGGTTCGAATTGTCCGACCCTTCCGCAGTCTGAACGTGCGTCTCATTCGCTGCTGATCGATCACGGCCTGTTTCGGATCCAGCGCTCGTGGCCGCCGCGCGACGTTGCTGGCAAGGCGATCAAGCCGGACTTCAGGATCGATGTCGTCCGAGATCCCTGGGGCTGCAACAGCCGGGGCTATGGGCCGGCCAAGGGCAATGTCTCCGTCTATCGCCGGCCGCGGCCCGTCGCAAACCTGAAGTACCTGCTGGCTGTCGGCTTCGCCTACGATCCGAAACAGGGGATGCCCCTGCCGCTTGACCCCGAAACCGGTAAGCCAATGTCGGGCAACCTGATGGCGGACGGACGGGCGGGTACGCTGAATGCCCAGATGCGCGAAGCCAGCGCGACGCATCTTGCGTTGCTGCAAAAGATGAGCGCGGCGGACATGGCCCGCATTACAGACTTCGAATCCCGGATATTCGTCGCCCAGCAACGCAGCGCGCGTGGCGGCGCGCTTGATGAAGGCGGCGCGGAAGGCGGCCCGGCCAAGCTCGCCTCATCTCCAGCGGGCGTCCTCGGCGGTGCGCTGGGCAACGGAAAATTGCTCTGGAGCGAATATGCGGCATGGGAAAAGCTAGCTGATAAGGGCAAGCTTCCTGCCAACCAGCGTGCCTTTCGCGAGTCGGTTGCGCGAGGTGCTCGTATCTTCCGTGACCGCGCCTTTCTGGTATCGGATTCGGCCGGCATGAATGCGCCGATCGGCTTCGGCAACCCCGCCCGTTTCAGCTGCGCTACCTGCCACAACATGATGCAGATGGGAAACGACGTCGCGCCCGGTCAGATCGATCTCGGCACGACGACGCAGCCCTTCGCAGATCCGGCACCGCACCTGCCCCTTTTCCGGATCACCTGCCTGGGGGAACCCCACCAGTTCTACGGAAAGGTCATCTATACCAGCGATCCGGGGTTTGCGCTGACCACCGGCCGCTGCCAGGACGTCGGCAAGATCACGCTGCAATCGCTTCGCGGCCTCTCAGCCCGGGCGCCGTATTTTTCAAACGGGTCCGCCCGAGACCTGCAGGCGGTGATGGATTATTATGATCGCCGATACCGGCTGGGGTTCAGTGACCAGGACAAGCAGGACCTCATCAACCTGATGAGCGCGCTATGAAGACGTTCATTGCCATGATGATCGCCGCCGCCACCGGCGCGGAGGGGGCAGCCGAAACGGTCCAGTTCATCACCTGTCCCATTTATCGCGATACTGATGCCGGGGTGAAGTCGGGCTGCTGGCTGGCGGACGCGCGCGATACGGGCCGCCGGTTCGACATCAGCAATGCGCCATCGAAGCCGGACTGGAATCGCGAGGTGTTGATCGAAGGCACCGTTGCACCGGAAGCCACGAGCAATTGCGGGGGCGAAGTGCTGACCCCGGTTCGAGCCTCGATCTTGCCGGGGAAATGCTTGCCCCGCATGCTGCCGGCGGAGGGATATGAAGGGAATGCCTTTCGACCTCCGCGTCGACTTGTCCGACCATTGTCGGAACCGCGAACGGCGCCCCCACCGCCCTACGCCGACAAGCGCTTTTCGATCGTCTACGACTTCGACAAGGCGTTTCTGGTGTACCAGCTCGACGACTACCTGCTTGATCAGGCGGTTACCTGGCTCCGCGCCGCCAACCCGCGCCTGATCAAGGTGACCGGATGGGCAGCGACGCAGCCGAGGCCTGTGTCCGGGCGCATCATTGCGGAACGGCCGGGCATCGCGCGCGAACGGGCAGAGCGGATCGCCGAAGCATTGGTCAGACTGGGCATCCCGAGGCAGAAGCTGCGTGTATCGTGGCGGTCGGGCGCCCGACCCGCAGAGGTCGAAGGAGCGGACGGCCTTGTCGAGCCGTCACGGCGGCGGGTCGATATCGACGCCATCCTCTGACCCCGTGTCTCGCAGGCCGGCGGACGGTATCATACCTTGCCCCCGGCTCCAGACGTCACGGCGGACTGCATTTCCGCGCTCGATCCGTGGAGACCATCGGTTCTTCTGCTGCCGTCGCGGCTTCTCAAGGCAGGAAAAAGCTCATGACCCGTAAACTACTGATTGATGGCAACATGGTCGATGGCGCCGCGACGCTGGACGTCATCAACCCGGCAACGGGGGAGCGCCTGGAAACGTGCGCGCGAGCGGATGCGGATCAGCTGAATTTGGCTGTCGCGGCAGCGAGGCGCGCGTTCCCCGCCTGGGCGGCTCTTGGCTATGGCGGGCGTCGAACGCGCATGGTGGCCGTGGCAGATGCCGTGGAGGCGCGTTTCGACGAGTTCGCGAGGTTGCTGACCCAGGAGCAAGGCAAGCCGCTCGGCCAGGCCGCGTTCGAGGTCGGCGGCTTGGTTGCGGCATTCCGCTTCTTTGCAGAGCAAGAAATCCCTTTGAAGGTGATCCGGGAGGACGACAGTACGCGCATCCTCGAACAGCGCACGCCGCTGGGCGTGGTCGCGGCGATCGCCCCCTGGAATTTTCCACTTATGCTGCTGGCGCTGAAACTCGGGCCTGCGCTAGCCACAGGCAACACGGTCGTCGCCAAGCCGGCACCGACGACGCCACTCACGACGCTCCTGCTCGGGGAGGTCGCTGCGCCTATCCTCCCCCCCGGCGTGCTCAATGTTGTTACGGACGAGAATGATCTGGGCGCCATGCTCACGCGTCATCCGGATGTCGATAAGGTGTCCTTCACCGGATCCACCGCGACGGGCAAGCGCGTCATGGAGGGGGCCGCCAGCTCGTTGAAACGCCTTACGCTTGAGTTGGGCGGCAACGATGCGGCCATCGTGTTGGATGACGCGGATATCGTGGAAGTGGCACGAAGCATCTTCGCGGCGGCAACACTGAACGCTGGACAGGTATGTCTGGCCGCCAAGCGCGTTTACGCGCCGCGCTCTCTTTATGACCCGCTCTGCGCAGAACTCGCGCGTCTGGCGGATGACGCGGTGGTCGATGACGGCCTCAAGCAAGGGGCGCAGATAGGGCCCGTTCAAAACCGCCAGCAATTCGTAAAGATGAAGGAATTCCTCGCGGATGCCGAAAGCAACGGCGTCATCATCGCAGGTGGATTCATACCCGAGCGCTCAGGGTATTTTGTGGCGCCCACAATTGTCCGGGACATTTCCGACAGCTCGCGCCTTGTTCAGGAGGAGCAGTTCGGCCCCATCCTTCCCGTGCTTGCGTACGACGATCTAAATGACGCGATCATCAGGGCAAATAGCAGCGAGTACGGGCTTGGAGGAACGATATGGACTTCCGACCCCGATAGAGGGCTGGAGGTCGCCCGTAAGATCAACTCAGGTACAGTTTGGATTAACAAGCATATGGATCTTCCGTTCGATATCCCGTTCGGCGGCGCCAAGTCCTCCGGGTTTGGGACGGATGGCTTGCACGAATACACCCAGCAGAAGATTATCAACATAAAGTTGTGACTTGTTCATGCTCATTTCAGATTAGTGACATGATCCTACCGATATCTTTAATCGCGTCGAGGGGTAATTGAGCGATGAAAATTACTGCGGCCGTTGCCACATCTCCGGATCTTCCGATCGCGCTTAAGGAGCTTACTTTATCAGGTCCCGCAGCTGGAGAGGTACTGGTAAAGATGGTGGCAACGGGCGTTTGCCATACTGACGAGATGATGTGGAAGCAGGGTTTGCCCGTGCCGCAGCCAGTCGTCCTCGGCCATGAAGGGGCAGGCATCGTAGAGGCCATTGGTGAGGGCGTGAGGAGTATCAAGATTGGCGACCACGTGGTTATGAGCTTCAACTCCTGTGGCCACTGCCCGAGCTGCGATTCTCACGAAAGCAGCTATTGCTACCAATTCTTCCCGCGGAATTTCTTCGGAATGCGCGAGGACGGCACGAGTGCGCTGTCCGACGACCAAAGCCTGGTCCATGCCAACATCTTCGGCCAATCCTCTTTCGCTACATATGCCATCTCGCACGAGCGCAATACCGTCGTGATACCGCAGGATTTTGATCTGAAGATTGCCGCCCCGCTGGGTTGCGGCATCATGACCGGGGCGGGCGCTGTCATGAACGCGCTCCGCGTCAAGCAAGGGCAGAGCATCGCCGTGCTCGGCGCTGGGTCGGTCGGCTTGGCGGCGGTACTCGCGGCGGTGGTGGCTGGCGCCGATCCGATCATCGCGGTTGATCTGCGTGAAGACCGGTTGGCGCTCGCAGCACAGCTTGGCGCGACGCACACGATCTTGGCGGCCAGCGGCGATGTTTCGGAAAATGTCTTTGCGATTGCCGCGGCGGGCGTCGATTTCGCTCTGGATTGTACGGGCGTCGCCTCGGTAATAGACCAGGGGGTCAAAATGCTGGCACCCCGCGGCACATGCGGAATCGTCGGTGCGAGCCCGCCGGATGCCAACATCTCGGTCAACCTCGTTCACATGATGAGTGCGGGCAGAAGGTTGCGGGGTATCGTCGAGGGTGATTCGGCACCCAAGGATTTTATACCTCGGTTGATATCGCTCCATCAGGACGGACGCTTTCCGTATGACAGACTGCTGTCATATTACAACTTCTCGGACATAAACCTGGCCTTCGAGGATGCTCATCATGGACGGGTTATCAAACCCGTACTGTTGTTCAACTCGTAGGATGCGCTCGTGCGATCTGACTTGCCTTTGTCTGCAGGAGCGGGGGCGTGTTTCTGAAACTTCGTTCGCCGAACGAGATGGCAGGAGTCGGGCGTATGATCGCCGCATACCGAACGGAATTACTTCGGGCGAACGACACGGCTTCGTATCGACGGCGATGTGCCGCTTGCGTCCGACGACCTTCTTGCCCGCGTCAAACCCGCGCTTTTCCGCTGATGGAAGCTTGACCGACTGGCTGTCGATCACCGCCGCGCTCGGGCTCTCCTCCCGACCCTGCCGTGCGCGATCCAGCATCAATTCGACGTCGTGGATCGTCTGGAACAGGAAGCGCCGCGCCACTCCCGGAACCAGCCATAGGCCGTCTGCCATGCGCCGAAGTGGACCGGCAGCATACGCCACCCACAGCCCGAGCGAACCAGATAGCGAACCGCGTTGATGACTTCGCGTAAATTCACCTCACGAGGGCGGCCACGGCATCCGGGCTTGGGCATCAGCGGCGCAAGACGGTCCCATTCCTCATCGGTCAGGTGACTGGGGTAGCGCTTCGTCTTCCTGGCAATTCGAGCCATCCGCCGTCGGCTATCCTGTGTCAACATGCGCAGGATGAATCAGACCGCCACCCTTCCGGCAAGCCTTTCCAGCCGATTTCCAAACGGTCTCTTACTGTCCCGCCGCGCCGCTTGTCCGTCTGACTGCTTCGTGAGACAAGCAAGCTTCGCCATGACAGACAGGGCCACCGCCGACGCGCACGAGCAACTGGATCGCCGATGGCGCCCGGCGCTCAGGTCGTTCTTCCGGCGTCGGATTCACGACCAGCATGAAGCCGATGATCTTGTCCAGGAAGTGTTGACGCGGCTCTGCCAGCAGACCGAGCCGCGCCCGGACAGTTATGTGTTCCAGATCGCCCAGAACTTGCTGATCGACCGTCAACGCCAGCGCGCCGTCCGCGATCGTTATCGCGAGGCGCAATCGGCTTTGCCCGATCGAGACCGCGACCTCATTGATGCACATGTGATTGCGGAAGGTCGCGAACAACTCGCACTGGTGTCAGCCACCCTATCCCAACTGCCCGAGCGGACCCGGACCATCTTCATTCTCTACAGACTCGAGCAGATCAGTCAGGACGAAATCGGTGAAGCCCTCGGGATCTCGGCGAGCGCCGTGAAGCAGCACGTGGCCAAGGCAATGGTAGCGCTCGCGCGTGCTATGCGAGATGCGCGATGACGGGGATCATCCAGAACGAGCCGATGGATCGCGACGAGCAAGCCGCATTGTGGTGCATGGAATTGGCGGAGGGCGAGCTTTCGCCGGAGCGCCGTCAGGCGCTCGAACGCTGGACGTCCGACCCGGAAAATAACGAAGCGTTCCAACTTGCCGCCACCGCATGGGAGATGACCGAAGCGGCTTCGACGCTGCCCGAATTGGTGCGTATGAGAACGGACGCGCTCGACGCTTATGCGCGTGGCCAGATGCGGCGGTGGAAAAAGCCGACGGTTGCCCGTCGCGGGCTGGTGGCGATTGGTGTGGCAGTCGCGGCGGCGTTGCTCGCCGTCATCGGGTGGAGCTGGCTGCCTGATCGCCAAAGCTACATCACGCCGGTCGGGGAGCGCCGAGTGGCCATGCTCGAGGACGGGTCGAGGCTCTCGCTGGACGCCGACAGCGTGGTCCAGACGAGCTTCGACACCAGACGTCGGTCGATGACGCTGGAAAAGGGGCGGGCTCGATTCGATGTCGCCCACAATCCACTTCGACCCTTCACCGTGCTCGCCGGCGACAAGATGGTCGTGGCGACCGGGACGTCCTTCACGGTCGAACGGCTCGGCAACGAGGTTCGCGTCGTGCTGATCAACGGCCATGTCGCCGTCGTGGAGCGCAGCGACGATGCCGGGCCGAGCGCCGCTGCAGCCCGTTCGGACATCGTGCTGTCGCCTGGGCGTGAACTGGTGATGCCTGCGATCGGGAACGGGCATGTCACGGTCCGGCCGGTCGAACTGCAGAGGGTGGAAAGCTGGCAGCAGGGACAAGTCAGCTTTGAAGACACGCCGCTGCCGGTGGCGGTCGAGCGCATGAACCGCTATCTGCGGGAACCGCTGGTCGTCGGCAATCAGGCCGCCGGGCAGGTTCGGGTGACCGGCGTGTTCGATAGTACGGATGCGACCGGATTTCTGGAAGCGCTGCAGGCCCTGAGCAAAGTTCGCTCCGAACGACGCGATGGCAAGGTGGTGCTGACGGGCAAATGACGGGCGGCCAGTACGGCATTGGCGGCGTGGCATGGTGTCGCTGACCAAGCGATCCTTGGCGGGCACGGTCCTGGCGGCCGCGCATGTCCTCGTGCCCGATGCGTCCGCCCAGTCTTCCCAGCGTCGCTTCACCTTGCCAGCGGAGGATCTGGCAACCGCTCTGAGGCGCTTCGCCAGCCTGGCGGGAAGTCAGGTGGCCTTCGATGCCGCGACGGTGAAGGGAAAGCGTTCTCGCCCCGTGAGCGGGACGATGACGCCCGCGCAGGCACTTGGCCAGCTGTTGTCGGGCAGTGGGCTTGTCGTTCAACGAACCCGTTCGGGGGTCTTCATCATCGTGCAGGGGCGGGCGCCGGCGCGGGTGCCACCGCCTTATGTGGAACCGCTCCCGGAGACCGAGATCATCGTGACCGCGCGAAAGCGCGAAGAACGCGCGATCGACGTACCGGTGGCAGTGACCGCGCTGCCGGGCAGGTCGCTTCGCAGGCGCGGGGTGCGCTCACTCGGCGACGTCCTCCAGGAGGCGCCGGGCGTCGGCATCTACGAGCAGGGAGGCGCGGTCCAGAAGATCACGATTCGAGGAGTGTCCACGTCGCTGGGCGCCAATGAGAATGGCTATTATCTGGACGATTTGCCGTTCACCGGCGTTACCGTTCCGATCGCGCCAGACGTGCGCGCCTGGGACCTTGATCGGATTGAAGTGCTGCGTGGTCCTCAAGGCACGTTGTTCGGCGAGGGATCTATGGGCGGAACCGTCCGGATCCTGACCAATCGCCCAAGGCTCGATGACTGGGAAGCTGAAGGCGCGGTCGGGGCCTCCGCTACGACTGACGGTGGCGTGAATTCGAGCCTGAAGGCACTGCTCAATGCGCCGCTGCTTCCAGGAAAGCTCGCGTTGCGCCTTGCCGGTACGCGCGAGCACTTGCCCGGATGGGTCGACACGCCCGCTGGCGGGCCACGCAATGTCAATGATCAGCGGATCGCCACCTTGCGCGCAAAGCTGCGCTTGAAAGCGAGCGAGCGGCTCGATCTGGAGACGAGCTACTGGCGTTATCTCGGCGCTTTCCGGTCAGGCGGTGCCCTGGCGACCGATGACGGCCAGGCCTCCCGGTCGATACTCCTTGATACGACAAGCGGTTACCGCATTCTGAGCGCTACCGCGCGATACGATCTTGGAAAGGCAACGGGTTTCTACGGGTTTTCCGACGCACATCTCGACCTCGATCAATCAGGCTTGCTTGTGGGAGGCAAGGTCGAGTCGACGGCATATATCCGTCTCAGCACGCATGAAGCTCGTCTTGCTTCGTCATCGGGCGGGCCACTCAAATGGACCATCGGCGGCTATCTGCGTAATGCCCAGCGGACAGATCATTTTGGTTTCGGGCTCTATGGCTTGAACAATGAACGGATGGACCTGAGCAAAGCGGAGGCATTGTTCGGCGAAGCGACGTATCGACTAGGCTTCGCGCCGGTCGATGTGACGGCGGGGCTGCGCTACTTTCATGAGCGGCTTGCCAGTACCGAAGCGGCTGCGGGGCGGGTCACCGATATGCGGGGCGGTAGCTATCGAAGCTGGAACCCACGATATTCTGTTGCCTGGCATCCGCGCGCCGACGTCATCCTCTACGCCAGTGCGGCCAAGGGGTTTCGCGCCGGCCAATTGCAACCGGCCGTTGCCAAAGCGCTGGCGCCGTCAATCGGCCTGATTCTGCCCGAGACATTGGGCCAGGACTGGATCTGGACATATGAGGTCGGTGCGAAGGCAGCATTCTTTCACCATCGGCTAGCGATCGACGCGGCGATGTATCACAGCCGCTGGCGCAACGTCGCGGTCCGCATTCCGATCGGCACGACCGGGTTTAACGGCCTGATCAATTCGCCAGGCACTCGCATGTACGGTATCGAACTGAGCGTCAGCGCGACGCCGATTGCCGGTCTGAATATCAAGGCTGGCGGCTCCTACATCGACGCGGTCTATGTCGGGTCGGTCGCTGATACTGGCATCGTTGCTGGCGCCCCGGTAGACGATGTGGCGAAGCTCACGGCCAGCACCTCTGTCGAATATCAGCGCAACCTGGGCAGGGGCATCGATGGCTATGGTCGGATCGGGTGGCACTATAGCAGCCCCCGGCGCTTTGTATCTTTCCCGGGCTATCTGCCGGGCGACAGCATCAACCGGATCGATGCCCGCCTTGGCCTGTCGGTCGGCGGAGCGACAATCGCTGCGTTCGTCGATAACCTGATGGATGACCGGGGCGCGACCAGCTTTCGAACGGTCCAGCCGATTGCCTTGGCTCCAGACGATATCCTCGCCTACCGGCTGCGACCGCGGACGATAGGGCTCGAACTGAGCATCCGTCTTGGCCCGCGCCCGTAACCGGCGCGTCACGGATTCTAAATAATTTCGCAGCATCTGCTGTCCCTGCGGTCCTGTGCGCCGTCATGCCCCAACAGAGCCAAATCTAGGTGGGGACCATTTCATGACTCGCACAAGCGTCAGCTGCTCGATCATTGCAGTGTTGGCTGGACTGACACCCGCTGCCGCCATGGCGCAGGAGGACGGGGGGCGGCCGACGCCTCCTCAGGCCGGGGCCGCCGACAATGAGATTGTCGTCACTGCGCGTAAGCGCGAGGAACGGGCCCTCGACGTGCCGATCGCCATTTCGGCCGTCTCGGGCGAGGCAATCGAGAAGCGCGGCGCGAGCAATCTGGCGGACTTCCTTCAGGAAGCCCCGGGGGTCGGCATTTTCGACCTTGGCACAGGCGTCAACAAGGTCACAATCCGTGGCATCTCGACCTCGCTGGGTGCCAACGAAAACGGCTATTATCTCGACGACCTGCCGTTCACCGGTGTGACAGTTCCGCTGGTGCCCGATGCGCGCGCCTGGGACCTGGATCGCGTGGAGGTGTTGCGCGGCCCGCAAGGCACGCTGTTCGGCGAAGGCTCGCTGGGCGGCACGATACGGGTCCTCACCAAGGGGGCCGATCTTGAAAACTGGGAAGCCAAAGGCCTGGCGATGGCGTCAGAAACCGAGGGCGGTGGGACCAACACCGGCTTCAAAGGCGCCTTCAACGCTCCCATCATTCCCGGCATTCTCGCCGTCCGCGTGTCCGGCACGCGTGAGCGCTACGAGGGCTGGCTTGACGACCGCGTCACCGGCCGCACGAACCTGAACGATCAGAGCTATAACACCTTCCGCGCCAAGGTGCAGTTCAACCCCAGTGACCGCCTGTCCTTCACCGGCAGCTACTGGAAGAGCAATAGCAGTTTTCCGAATGGCGGCGCGACCGGCTCCGACGACGGCCAGATCTCACAATCGTCAGTGCTTTCCAACGAGTTCAATTTCGAGCTCTATGGAGGGTCTGCACGCTATGATTTCGGCGGTGCGCAACTCTTCTACGGCTACTCGCATAATGATGCTGTTTTGCCCCAGTTCGGCAACCTCTACGGGGGGCGTCTGGACGCTACGATCGACCTCAGTGTCACGTCACACGAGCTGCGTCTGGCGTCGCAGGGCGCCGCGGCACTGCAGTGGACCGTCGGCGCTTATCTACGTAACGCAGAGCGTGCGGATGCCTTCCTGTTTCCGCTGTTCGGGCTCGACAATACTGACCTGACACGCAGCGAGGCGCGGGCGGTTTTCGCGGAAGGCACTTACACGGTCGGTACGGTCGATCTGACCGCCGGTTTGCGCTATTACGAAGATGAGCTGTCCGGGTTCGAAAGCAATGCCGGCGTGATCGCGAATGACAAGCCGCGTACCTATCGGTCATGGAACCCGCGCTTCTCCGTTGCATGGCATCCAGCCCCTAACGCTACGATCTACGCGAGCGCCGCGAAGGGCTTCCGTTCCGGCCAGTTCCAGCCGACGGCGTCGCTCGCGCTGGCCGGGCCGCTTGGCATCGCGCTGCCCGCCGCGCTCGATCAGGACTCGATCTGGACCTACGAACTGGGCGCTAAGGCCGAGATGTTCGACCGCCGCGTCACGGCAGAGGTCGCGCTGTTCTATAGTGATTGGAAGGACGTGGCCGTTCGTATTCCGATCGCGACGACCGGTTTTAACGGCCTGATCAGTTCGGAAGGCACGATCACGAAAGGCGTGGAACTCAGCCTGACGGCGCGGCCGGTCGACGGCCTGTCTTTGGCTGTCAGCGGCGCCCATATCGATGCGTCATACAGGGGCGCGGTCCCCGGCACCGGAATCGTCGATGGCGCGCCGGTGGATGAAGTCGCCAAGTTCACCGCCAACGCATCCGCTGATTACCGCACGGAATTGTCGAATGGCGTGTTCGGGTTCGCGCGCGCAAGCTGGCAGCATAGCTCGCCGCGCCGTTTTGACTCGTTTCCACTCTATCGCGCCGGCGATACGATTGACAGGGTCGATGCTCGGCTTGGCCTGGACGTCGATGCGTTGACGCTTGCCGTGTTCGCAGACAACCTGACGGACGATCGCGGCGCGACCACCTATCGCACGGTGCAGCCGCTTAGCGCCACCCTGAACGATGTCACCTCTGCACGACTGCGTCCCCGCACTTTCGGCGTCGAGGCGAGTTTCCGCTTCGGCGGGCCGGTGCGCTGATGCGGGGCTTATCCCCAGGAGCGCCAATGTTTCGATTTGGCAGCAGCCGCACGGCGCAAAGGCCTTCGCCTCACGCCACATGTGCTCGCCGATGGCGAGCGTCTTCAGGAGGCGACACCCCGCGGCGCGACGCGGCGGTTCACGGTCAGGGCTCGTTGGGCTCGCTTGAAATCGGGAGAATGAAAATGTTGGGTAAACCCCTGCTCGCGGCGCTGCTTTCCGCCTGTGCGTGCGTGCATCCCGCCTCCGCGCAGGACAAGTTCCAATGGCTGGAATCCCCGACTGACCAGCGCGCGCTTGATTGGGCCAAGGAACAAACTCAGGCTGCACAGGCGAAGATCGCGGCCATGCCGGACCATGCCGCGATCGAGGCGGAGTTGAAGACCTTGCTGGCGGCAGGCGATCCGCCGCCCGCCTATGCCGTGACCGGCGACAGGCTGGTGCGCTTCCAACGATCCGTCTCAAATCCGCACGGCGTGCTTGCGGTCAGCCGTCGTGACAGGGCCGGCAAACCCGGCGCATGGCGGCAGGTTCTCGACGTTGATGCGCTCGGAAGGGCCGAGGGCAAGATATTCGAACTGCGCTTCAGCGGACCGCTTACCTGTGCGCCGCCCACCTATACCCGCTGTATGCTGTCGCTGTCGCTGCAGGGCGGCGACGAAGTCGAGCTGCGGGAATTCGACCTGACCACGGGCAGCTTCGTGAAGGACGGCTTTGTCACGCCTGCCGGCCGCAATTTTGCCGCGTGGCTGGATTCGGACCGCCTTCTGATCGAACATAGTGTGAACGGGGCGCCGACGCTGGCGACGAACTGGCCTGCCCAGGTGCAGATCTGGTCGCGTGGCACACCGCTGGCCAGTGCCCGGCCAGTCTATCGCGCGCAACCTGGCGATGCATTGATGATGATCTCTGCCACAGGTGAGGGCAAGGATCGCGTGGGCGTGATCACCCGGGTGCTTGACTATTCGACGATGGAACATCTGGTCGTCCGAGCTGACGCTTCGGTCGAGAAAACACCGCTCCCGCAAAAGGTGCGAATGATCCTCGGCAACACCGGGGGCGGGCGGGTCTATGCCCAGCTCAGCGAAGCCGTCACGGTTGAGGGCACTGCCCTGGCTGCGGAATCGGTGGTGGCGTACGACACCGCGAAGCGCCGCTTGAGCCTGGTTTACGCGCCGCCGACGGGCGACTTTCTCCAGGACAGTTACACCGGCATCGCACCGGCTCGCTCGGGGGTGAAGCTGGTGACGACGAACCGCGGCACGAAGCGTATCGTGACCGCGACCGCGACCCCCGGCGGGTGGTCGGTCAGCAAAAGTGCAAGCGAACCGGTAGGAACAGCCATCAGCTTTGCCGCTGCTGATCCCGATTCGAATACGCTGGTCGTTCAGCGCGCGGGCTATCTGTTGCCCAGTCGCCTCGATCTGGTGGAGCCCGGGAAGCGGGGGGTGGCACTGTACGCGCAAAAACCCGTTCTCGATGCGAGCGAGTTCGTCACTGAACTGAAGACCGCTACGTCAAAGGACGGAACCGCTATCGATTATTATCTCGTGCGGCCCCGGAAGACCAAATCTGGTGCGACGCCGCTGCTGATGACCGGATACGGCGCATTCGGAATCACAGTTGCCCCGGACTATTTCGGCTATTCCGTCGGCGGCAAGTCGCTCGTGCCATGGCTTCGCCGCGGTGGCGCGCTAGCGATACCGATGATTCGTGGCGGGGGCGAGCGTGGCGCCGCCTGGCATCAAGCGGCAATGCGCGAGAAGCGGCAGAACAGCTATGACGATTTTGCCGCCGTGACCGAGGCGTTGATCAAGGAAGGTCTGACCAGTCCCAAGCATATCGGCGTGTTCGGATCGTCAAATGGTGGCCTGCTTGCCGCGACGATGGGGACGCAGCGGCCGGACCTCTATGGCGCAATCGTCAGCGACGTGCCGCTGACCGACCTGGTCCGCATGCGTCACATGGGGATGGGGGCAGCGTGGGAGAATGAATATGGAAACCCGGACGATGCCGCGATGCTCGCCGCCATCCTGCGATATTCACCCTATCAGAATGTGACCCCGGGCAAAGCCTATCCACCGTTCATGATCACGGTTGCCACGTCGGACAATCGCGTTGGTCCCGGCCACGCCCGCAAGCTGGCGGCCCGACTGGAGGAAGCGGGCGCGACCGTCTATTTCCTGGAGGATCAGGAGGGTGGACATGGCGTCAGCGATCCGCTGAGCCGGCCGGAACTGATGGCCGATCGGATGACGTTCTTGATCAACACGCTGAAATGACCTCAATGAGGGCGCTGTCACGTCTCCGCGACAGCGCCATTTTTTGTGGAGTGGGAGCAGCTTTCAACGCGCGCCGGTCCCTGAAGGCACCTGTCTTGCCGCGGGATTGCGTCGCATTTGCCAGCATCGCCGGGTAATCCAGCGAGGCCGATTTCGGGTGCGATCGGCTTAGCCAGCGGCGCGGGTGCGGCCTGGATGTCGGAAGGCCAGCTTGCGAACTGGTGCGCGGTGAGCGGGGCAAATACGCCTCCGCCACTGCATCATACGCCCGTCGTGCGCTCTAGCTTCAGCGATTTCGGGCCGCGATCGCCAGATCGGTGCGGTGCAGCCGCGGAAGCTCGCTGAGGTTACTGGCCATCGTTCGGAAGTCCGGACGGGCTGGGCGCGTAAGAATCCGGGTCCTCCGTGACAATTCGACGATGCTACACCGCAGAAGCGAGGCAGGATCGGATATGCCGTTTTTGGAAATGCGGCGTCACCGATCACCACGCGAGTGTCGGGAAACAATGCTTCGAATGCGAACCAGCCTGGCTTTCGCCCTCACTAGTTGACGATGGCGATCAAGGCCAGGTTCGGCGAATGGTGGAGAGTCGCTTCAGTCTTTCCGCCCCGGGAAATCGTCGCAGACTGCGCAGGTATATGGCCCGGCCTCGTTGCGACGAAGCCGAATCATTCGAACGATGCGCGCGGGGTTCCGGCAAGGTAAACCTCGAAGAACTAGAGCGGTTTCCACACGAACTGACTCGACGGGGATTCCCATTTCCGGCCTGATGTGATTCAGACTTCCTGCTGGTGGCAGGAGGCCAGCATGGAATGGCACACACGCTTTCACAGGATCTTCGGGACAGGGTTGTGGCCGCGATTGACGGCGGCCTGAGTTGCCATGCCGCGGCGGCGCGCTTTGGTGTCAGCGTGTCGAGTGCGATCCGCTGGCGTCGTCTTGCGTTGGACCATGGCCGTGCCGTGGCCAAGCGACGCGGCGGCGACCGGCATTCGGGCAAGATCGAAGCGCACGGCGACTTCATCCGGGAACTGATCGCCGAGCAGGGCGACATGACCCTGGTGGAGGTTCAGGTGCGGCTGATCGAGCGCGGCGCCAAGGTCGGGATCGGCACGGTGCATCGCTTCTTCGTCCGTCACGGGATTACGCGCAAAAAAAGACTGGCCACGCGATCGAACAAGACCGTCCCGACGTCCTGAGGCAACGCCAGCGCTGGTTCGACGGCCAGATCGACCTCGAGCCCGAATGCCCCGTGTTCATCGACGAGACTTGGACTGCGACAAACATGACCCGCAGCCACAGGCGCTGCGCCAAGGGCGAGCGATTGCGGATGGGCTTCCCACATGGCCATCGCAAGACCACAACGCTGGTCGCCGGCCTGCGCATGACCGGCATGGTCGCACCTATGGTGCTGGACGGGCCGATCAACGGCGATTGGTTCGAAGCCTATGTGGCGCAGGTCCTGGTGCCAGAGTTGCGGCCCGGCGACGTCGTCATCATGGACAACCTCTCCAGCCACAAGCGGGCCGCCGTGAAAGAGCGGATCGAAGCGGCCGGAGCAACCCTGCGCTTCCTCCCGCCCTACAGCCCCGACTTCAATCCCATTGAAAAGGCCTTCTCCCGCCTCAAGGCCATGCTGCGCAAGGCGGGCGACCGAACCGTCAGCGGGCTGTGGGGGTTGATCGGCAGGCTCGTCGACATCTTCCAGCCCGCCGAATGCGCCAACTACTTCAGCTCATGCGGATATGAACCGGAATGAGTGGAAACCGCTCTAAAGCCAGCGGCGTGGCGCATCGCCGGATCAGTCTTCGAGTCCGCGGTTCAGGCAGAAGGCAGATGTCGAGCAAGCGCCGCGACGAACGGGGCGATCGTCTCCTCGCGCAGCCCCGCAATATTGATACGGCCCGACCCGGGCATGTATATCGCGTCATGCTGGCGCAGCTCGGCGACGGCCTGCGGATCCAGGGGCAGCAGCGCGAAGAGGCCCTGTTGAGCGGCAATGGGAGCGAGGGCGGGATGTGCTTGTCCCAGCATGCGACGCAGGTGATTGATCCTATCGCACATGCCATCCAATTCATCGCGCCAGTCACTGCGAAGGTCTTGGTCGGTCAGAATCTCGCGAACGACGGCAGCTCCATGATCGGGCGGCATTGACCACAGGCTTCGCGCCAGAACCAAAAGCGTTTCGCGCACCGGCACCGCGATGTTCGGAGTGGGCGACTGGACCCAAAGCGCCCCGACACGTTCCCGATAAAGTGCGAAATTCTTGTCGCAGCTATAGGCGACCATCGCTTCCGGAACGGCCTGTAACATGGCGCGAGCACCGGCTGCGTCTGCTTCCAGTCCCCGACCAAGCCCCTGATAGGCCAGGTCGATCAACGGCACGAGCCCGCGCGCGCTGACCAGTGCGGTGAGCGTCTCCCACTGCTCTGTGCCGAAAGCGGTTCCGGTCGGATTGTGGCAGCACCCGTGGAGGAGCACCACGTCGCCTGCACGTGCCTGATTCAGGCCGTGAACGAAGGCGTCGAAATCAATATCTGCGCGGCGCGGGTCGAAATAGGGGTGGGACCGTACCGACAAACTGGCCTCGGCGAAGATGGGCGCATGGTTCGGCCAGGTTGGACTTCCGATCCAGATCGTCGGCGCGCCATCGGTTCGCGCGAGCAGCTCAGCGGCAAGGCGCAATGCACCGGTGCCGCCCGGTGTCTGGATGCCCGTAATCCTGGCATCGCCAGCAAGCGGGTCACCCAGCGCCACGGCGGCGAGGTGATCGGTGAATAGCTGATCGCCCTCCGCGCCGAGATAACTCTTGCTGTCCTGAGACGAGAGCAGCCTGGCCTCGGCTGCCTTGACGGCGCGCATTACAGGCGTGCGCCCTGTAGCATCGCGATAGACGCCCACTCCGACATCGATCTTGTGCGGTCGCTGATCCGCTCGATGCATGCCGATTACCGCCAGCAGTGGATCGGGCGGCTGCCGATCGAGCGAGCCGAACAAGGCAGAGCGCGTCCCGGCATCAACTAGGTCGCTCATGCCGCGGCCCTCCCACGCGCATAAGCCTGCGTCCCCAGCGTGAAGACCTTATCTTCGGGCAGGATGGCTTCGATTTCGATATCGGGTAAATTGCGGACCTTCTCGTAGAGCGGTCCGAAGTCGGTGTTCAGTGTCTGGTCGAGCAAGTCGTCGAAGCTGTCGATCACGAAATAATTCTGCTGGAAATCGTCGATCCGGTATTTGGTGCGTATCAGGCGCTCCATGTTGAAGCCGATGCGGTTGGGCGACGGGTCGGCCAACGCGAACACGGATTCAGTATAGGAGGAGACGATCCCAGCGCCGTAAAGCTTGAGGTCCTGGCCGGTGCGGATGAGGCCGAACTCCACCGTATACCAATACAGGCGGGCCAGCCGATCTGTCATGCCAAGCGCGGCCGCCCGTTGTCCGCCCCGGCCATAGGCCTGCATATAGTCGGCGAACACCGGATGCGCGAGAAGCGGTACATGGCCGAACACATCGTGAAAAACGTCCGGCTCCTGCAGATAGTCGAGCTGATCCGGGCGTCGGATGAAATTGCCGGCTACAAAGCGGCGATTGGCGAGATGGTCAAAGAACACCTCGTCGGGTACAAGGCCGGGTACCGCGACCACCTGCCACCCGGTCAGCTTCATCAGCTTCTCAGATAGCTCCTCGAAATCGGGTATGCCGCGCTTCGACATGCGCAAGATGCCGAGACCCGACATGAACTCCGGTGCCACCCGATCCTGAAGCATGCGGACCTGACGCTCGAACAGAGTGTCCCACGTCGCGTGTTCTTCCGCGGAATAGGCCTCCCATCGTTGTGGGATCGTCCAATCCGCAGCAGCGTCGGTCGGGGGCGTGAGCAGGGTTTCGGTCATGCCGCGCTTATCGCGGGTTGCGAGAATAATTACCTTCCAATAACTGCGTCAAAATGACGGAAAGTGAAACGAAATTTGAACGAGGACTGCGTTGACGAACCACATGTTCCACCTCGACCCGATCGATCGAAAAATCGTCTCGGAACTGCAGGCCGATGCCACCCTGAGTCACGCGATGCTGGCCGAACGTGTCGGGGCGTCGTCGGCGTCCTGTTGGCGTCGCGTTCGCGCGCTCGAGCAAGCCGGGGTGTTCACCAGAACCGTTCGGCTAGTCGATCAGAACGCTGTCGGACGCGGGGTGAATGTGATGTGCAGCATCCGGATGCGTAGCCACGCGGCGGATGCTCGCCAGGCATTCGAGGAGTATGTCGCCAATTGCCCCGAGGTGATCGAGTGTTTTTCGATGTCAGGGGACTGGGACTATCTTCTCCGGGTCGTCGCGGCCGATGTCAGCGACTACAACAAGTTTCTGATGGACCAGCTGCTCAACCATCCGTCTGTCGATGGCGGATCTTCCCACTTCGTATTGGCGCTTACGAAATATACGACGGCCTTGCCTGTCTGACGAACTCGTACCGAGCCGGAGCCGGGAGTAGTTGGCAGATCCTGCGATGACGTCAGTCGGCGAAACGGACCCCCCTGTCACGGTCCAGCCAGATACGTTCGGCGAGATGGTCGCTCGGCGCTTATGACCGAATACGACGGTGAACCCTGGCCGTAACACGTTCCTGAAAGTCGACGGGGACACTTAAGCGGGCCTCGCGAGGCTGTCAGGTTGACAGTGTTAGAGCTTGGCGGGTTCCATTCTGGAAGGGGCTCGGAGATGACGTGAGAGATGGAGCCAGAGTTTCTGGATGAGTTGCTGCCGGGCGGCTCCTGCTGGCCGCGCCCGCAATAAAGCTGTCATCGGCCGCAGCTACGGGGGTCGGCGCGATGAACCCCTCTGCCTCCCAGTTGACCGCGGAACGCGCCGACCTGCTGCGATATGTCGGTCGCCGCGTGGGCGACATGACTGTCAGCGAGGATATCGTCCAGGAAGCGTATCTCCGCTTGCTGACCTTCGAGGCAAAGCCGGGGAACCGGGTGTCGAACGTTGCCGCACTGCTTCGGCGCATATCGCTCAATCTGGTCCGCGACCATTCGCGAAGCTTGCGCCGCCGCGCGACGGTCGAGCTTTCAGAAGACATTCCCTGCCATGCGCCGCTCGTGCAGCAGCAACTGGAGCGGCGAGAATTGATCCTGTTGGTGTCGGATATCCTCAAGGCGATGCCTCGTCTGCGTCGCGAAGTTTTCGTCCGCCGGCGCGTGCATGGGGAAACGGCTGCGGAAGTCGCGAAGGCCCTGGGGCTTTCGCCCAGCGCTGTCAGCAACCATGTTGCGCGCGCCATTTTCGACTTGGACTTGGCTATCGAGAGGGTCGAGAAGCGAGGCGGCTCTGTCCGAGAGTGACCCGACCCGCTGGGAAGCGGCGCAATGGGTGGAACGGCGCACGAGCGGCGAGTCGTTCGACGAAGCCGCCTTTGCCGCATGGCTGGGAGGCGACGGGCGTCGAAAAGCCGTGTTCGAGGCGATGTGGGGTCGAGTCGTGGGACCCGACATGGACGCTGCGGTGTGGGCCTTTGAACGCCGGCGTTCTGCCAGGCGCACGGTGCTCGCGAGCGGCGTTTCGGTGCTGCTGGCTGGGGGCCTGCTTTATCAGGCCATGCCCATGCTCGAAATGGGCCTTGCCACCCCTCAACTCTATGCAGCGCAAAAGGGGGGCGTCCGCGATGTCAGGCTCCCGGACGGCACCCGCCTGACATTGGCAGGCGGCGCGCGCATCGAAGTCCGTTACACGCGCCATGATCGCAGGGTCGAACTGCTGCACGGCGCGATCTATGCCGACGTGATTCATGACGAGCGGCGCCCGTTCCGCATCGAGACGCCGAACGCAGCTGTCGTGGATATCGGCACCAGCTTCGAGGTGCTGAGCAAGAATGGAGAGACGCGCGTCACCGTCACGTCAGGGACCGTGGACTTCGGAAAGGGCGGCTGGTTCGAGAGGCCCATCCGCCTGAGGGCGAAGCAGGCGGCTATCGTTGGCGGAGCAAGCATGCGTCGGCTCGCAGACATGCACCCGACCGACGTTGCCAGATGGCGCAACGAGTGGACGGAATATCGGGGCGTCCCGCTGCGGCAGGTCGTTGCCGATCTCGACAGCCTGTCAGCGCAGCGGATCGTGATCGACGACGACGTGCTGGCCCGAAAGCCTGTGAGCGGTCGCGTTCGACTGGTCGATCCTATGGGCCAGCTTCAGAATTTGGCGATCACTCACGATTTTCAGATTCGCCATGCCAAAGGCGTGGTGATTGTAACCGCTAAGTAATATTTCAGGAACGACTTTGTTGTAGAAATAAAAGTGAAACAAAAAACTTTGTGAAATCCTGAAGCTGCACGCGTCTTACTCTCCGGGTCCAATTAATACTCAGAGGGGAATTTCGGTGTTCACGATCCATGATTCGCTCAGGGCGGGGGCTGCAGCCATTGCTCTGGTTGTTGGTGCCGGCATCGCATCATCTCCTGCGAGCGCCCAAAGCGGCATTACGCTTTCCGCAGCAAGTCTGGAGGAGTCGCTGAACGCCCTTTCCCGCCAATCGGGGGTGCAGATTTTGGTCGACCAGACGCTGCTTCGCGGGAAGTCTGCTCCCGAAATCCGGTCGATCTCCTCGACCGAAGGCGCGCTGGATCTGCTGCTTCGAGGGACCGGCCTGACATATCGCAAGCGCGGCGACGCGTTTCTGATCGTGCGCGGTCGAGCCGTTACCCAGCGGAGCAATGCCGACCGCCGCGCTCCGCGAGCGCTGGCAGGGGCGTCGCGCCCGGCTGTGGCAGCCGACGAGGCAAGCGATCAAGTCCAGCCGGAAGAGATCACCGTCACCGGCTCCCGGATCGTGCGTAACGGCTTTGACGCGCCAACGCCCGTCACTGTGCTTGGCGAAGAGGAAATCCGGCGCGACGCGTCAGTCAACATCGCGACCTATCTCCTCAAGATACCGGCATTCGCCGGGAGCCTCTACAACAATGGCAGCACGACGAGCGCAGGTCTTCCGGGCATCAGCTCGCTGTCGCTGCGCAATCTCTCGCCGCAGCGCACCTTGGTCCTGCTGGACAACCAGCGTCTGCCTGTCGCGAACACGGGCGATTATGTCGATATCAACGCCATCCCCAACGGCATCATCAAGCGCGTGGACATCGTCACGGGCGGTGCGTCTGCCGCCTGGGGATCCGATGCTGTCGCCGGCGTGGTCAACTTCGTGATCGACAAGGACTATACCGGACTGAAGGGCGAGCTTTCCGGCGGCGTCACCGAACGAGGCGACGATGAAAACTACAAAGTGTCGCTGACCGCGGGCACCAAGTTCGCGGACGGTCGCGGTCACCTGATCGTCAGCGGGGAGACCTCGTACAATGCCGGCGTGAGGGGCGTGCCACGCGATTGGTACAAGGGGTTCCGACGCGTCGTTAATCCGGCCTATGCGGTCGGCAATGGACAGCCGTACATCCTCCTGGCCGAGCATGTCGGCCCGCGGCAGGTGGCGCCCGGTGCCATCGTCACTGCCGGTCCGCTCACAGGCCTCGTATTCGGGCCGGGCGGGCAACCGTACCAGCTGAACGAAGGTCAATATGCCCCCGGCGCGGCCTATATGATCGGCGGCGACTGGCAGATGGGGGACTGGCACTCCATCACCCAGAACATGCAGGTGCCGGTGTCGCATCAGAACGTCTTTGCGCGGGCGAGCTATGACGTCGCGGACAACATCAACTTCTACGCCCAGTTCATGTATGGCCGGTCGCATGTCGATACGCTGACGACACCCTACTACCAATATGGCGGCCTCACGATCCAGCGTGACAATGCCTTCCTGCCGGCCTTGGTCCGCGCAGCGATGGATGCCAATGGCGTAACGAGCCTGACAGTCGGCACGTGGAACCAGGCGATCGGCGCGCTGCGGTACAAAACCGAGAAGCAACTCTATCGCTATACGCTGGGCGGCCGGGGCAATTTCGACCTGCTCGGCTCGAACTGGACTTGGGCTGCTTACGCCACTCGCAACAAGAGCGACTTTTCGCAGGATTACAGTGCGCCGATCATGGCCAATTATCGGCGAGCGATCGATGCCGTAACGGGGCCGAACAATGTGCCGGTTTGCCGTTCGACCCTGACCAGTCCCAATGACGGCTGCTCGCCCTTCAACATCCTCGGCACCGGTGTCGCCACCTCATCGGGTCTGAACTATGTGATGGGCGTTGCACGAATGAAGGGTTGGGTCACCCAAGACATTCTTGCTGCTTCGTTCAACGGCGAGCCGATGAGGACCTGGGCCGGCCCGGTCTCCGTCGCCTTCGGGGTCGAGCATCGCCGCGAAAAGGAGAATGGCTGGTCCGATCCGATCTCCCAGGCACGAGGCTATTGGGCGGGGAATTATCAGCCGCTGGTCGGCTCGTACAATGTGACCGAGGCCTTCCTCGAAACGGTCGTCCCGATGCTCAAGGACTCATCCTTCGGCAAATCGCTCGAACTCAACGCCGCGATCCGCCATGCACATTACAGTACCGCCGGCGGCGTGACGCCCTGGAAGCTCGGCCTGACCTACACGCCGGTCGACGATCTGACGCTGCGCGCGACGCGGTCCCGCGACATTCGTGCCGGCAGCCTGTCCACCCTGTTCCAGCCCGGTCAGGTGCTGACCCAGGCGCTGTTCAATCCATGGACCGGCACTACCCAGACGACGCAGTACACGACCATCGGCAACCCTCAGATCGCGCCGGAAAAGGCTGACACGACCGTGTTCGGGGCTGTGCTGAGGCCGCGCTGGATCCCCGGCCTGACCTTCTCCATGGACTATTGGGACGTCAACGTCCGCGACGCCATCACCACGATCAGTGTGACCAGCCTGATCGATGGCTGCTACACCGGGCGCTTCCCGCAATATTGCGAATTTGTCGGCCGCGATGGCGCGAACAATTTCACCGCTATCACGCAGGTCCCGGTCAATCTCGCCAAGTTCAATGTTCGCGGGCTGGATTTCGAGCTGGGATACAGCGTTCCAGTGGGTGACGGCGAGCTGTCCTTGCGTGCCCTTGCCACGCGCGGATTGAAGAACGTGACGAACAGCGGGCTGCCGGGCGCAGTCGATTCCAATTCCCTCGGCATGAACTCCGCTATGCCTCGCTGGCGCTACAACATCTCCGCCAGCTACCGGCACGGGGCGTTCACCGGCGCGCTTACCGGGCGCGGCATTTCGTCCGGCGTATATTCGAACGACTATATCGAGTGCACCAGCAACTGCCCGGCCAGGACCGCCACGACGGACACGATCAGCGAGAACGACTATGGCGGCGCGCTCTACTTCGACCTTTCCCTGAGCTATCAATTCATGTCGACGCTGGAAGGCTTCTTCGCCGTCACCAATCTTGCCGACAGGGACCCGGAGCCGGTCGCGCAGGGCATCGGAGTCAGCAATCCGCAATGGGGCATCATGCCGCCAGGCAATGGCTATGACTATCTTGGTCGCTCCTTCCGCGCGGGCGTCCGCTTCAATTTCTAGAATATCGTCCGGGGCGTGTAGGACGCGCCCTGGTTCGCTCCAGGTTCAAGGGAACTTCAAATGGCAACCGATTTCGGGCGCAAAGCCCTGCTCTTCGCCTGCGCGCTCGTCATGGGCGCGGCCAGTCCAGCGCAGGCAAGATCGCTGCTGCTGGTCAGTATCGATGCGATGGGACCGGACTATATCCTCAAGGCCGACGAACTGGGCCTGAAGGTGCCCAATCTGCGCAGCTTTCTGAAGGACGGGAGCTATGCGCAGGGCGTTCGCGGCGTCGTGCCAACGGTCACATGCCCGAGCCATGCATCCATCGTCACCGGCGTGTCGCCCTCGAGTCATGGGATTACCGGCAACGATCCGCTGAAGACCGACGGTTTCGCCTCGTCGCTGTGTACATTTGCCAGCGATATCAAGGTGGATGCATTGTACGATGCCGCCGCGCGGGACGGGATCACGACCGGGAGCGTCGGCTGGCTGAACACCGCCGGAAGCCCCAGCATCAAGTATAACCTCCCCTATACGGACCCCTACAAGTCCGAAATCGCGGTCAAGTTCCAGGAGGTCATGGCCCGCCCGGATGGGCTGTTGACCGACCTGCAATCGCACCTCGGAAGCTATTACCAGGACGCCGACGAGGCAGGCAGCACAATCCGCCTGCGGTTCGCGACCGAGATCATGAAACGATACAAGCCCGGCTTCATGATGTTTCATACGGTCTCGGTCGATCACGCCGCACATGCCCATGGACCGTGGAGCGCCGAGGCCAGACGGGCGATGGAGCATGAAGATTCGGTTCTCGGCGAGATCATCAAGGCCGCCCTCGCCAATGATCCCGATACGGTGATCGCCGTCGTATCCGATCACGGACAGGCTGCGTACACACGCATTCTCAACATCAACATCCCGTTGATCGAGGCCGGGCTCATCGAGATCGAACCGCTGACGCCGGGCCGCGCGGTTGAAGTGAAGGACTGGAAGGCGAAACGCTGGGGCGACGCCATCCTGCTCAAGGATCCGTCAGACGATGCGACGCGCGCCAAGGTCGCGGATCTGTTGCACCGGCTGGCGGCCGATCCCTCGAACGGTATCGATGGCATCATCGAAGGCCGAGAGGTGGAGAAGCTCGGCGGCTATCCCGGCGCCAGTTTCGTGCTGGTGATGAGGCCTGGCACCGTGGTGGGTGGAGGCTATATTGGCGACAGGCTCGTCACGCTTTCGTCTGCGCGAGGAACCCACGGCTATCTGCCCGACGTCTCGGCGATGAACGCCTCGTTCTTCATCAAGGGCAGGGGCATCAAGGCCGGGCAGAATCTCGGTGTGGTCGACATGCTTCAGGTCGCCCCCACGCTCGCCCAGGCGATGGGTGTCAGGCTGAAGGATGCGCGCGAGCTGCCCTTGCCGGTGTTCGAAGCGTTCCACCCCGATAGAACGTTGCCCTGATCGCGGCGTCGACGTCGTGGGGAGCATTGCGCACCCCCCTCGTTCTCGTTTCGCGCTCGGCCTTGGGGCTGGGCGTCGCTCATCAGCGACGCCCTTGTACTCGCTCATCTTCCCTTCGCTGAGTAGCATGACCAGTGGCCGCCCCTTGCCGTCGCAGACGGCATGAAGCTTGGAGTTCAGGCCATCTTTGGTGCGCCCGATACGTCGGGGAACAGCCCCTTTTCAAGCAGGCTGGCTGCCGTGCGGTATGCCTTGAGATGGTGGCAGCGATCATCAGTTGGTCCGGCTTGCCGCCCTTGGATCTCGCCGGCCGCCGGGTGCTTGCGCCGGATACTGGCGATCGCGAAGCAACCGTGTCTCCATTATGAAGAGCCGCTCGTCCTGCTGCTTTGGCTTGGGATCCTCCAACCTTGTGAGCTCGTAGAATCCGTCAGCGAGAATAGGACCGCAGTTGGACTTCAACTCACGGCCGTCCGCCCGGTGAGTGTAGCCCGGCTTGCCGGTCGGTCCCGGTCAGCTCCAGCTTCGATTCAGCAGCTCCGGGGATGAGTTCGCGCTGTCGATCCCCGCAACGATCGGGGCAATATCAGTGATCTTGATGCCCTTGCGCGCCGCGACATTCGGCATGCCCTTGGGCGCTCCTGCCGCGATTTCCAGTTCCTCGAAAGCGTAGCGACCATTGGCCTGCTCGCGACCTGCACGGTCGGAGCGGCCAATGACCCAAAAAATGGAATCGGGAGATATCGACCCACGCATCTTTGAGTGGGCTGACTGAAGGGCCGGGAAGCGAAGCAGGAGCGGAGACTCCACCCTGCGTACATGTATCCTAAGCAGGGCCGCCTGAGACGCACCGCTCGCCGCTAGGCCATTCGCTGCGGGCGGCTCCATTCCTGCAAGCTCAGATCAGAAAATTCTTGCTTTGTTAAAAAGACGAGCGCACGCTTTGTTAAATGGGTTTAGGAGGGTCAGACATGCGAGGGATCAAGCAAGCAGCTCTAATTGGAATCGCGATTCACGCATGTGCGGGCGCTCAAGCCTATGCCCAGTCGGCACAAGACGTGGGTACGGACGCACCCGGTTCGAACGAGATCGTCGTCACGGCACAGAAGCGCGAACAGGCGCTGATCGATGTTCCGCTCTCCATCACTGCAGTCAGCGCAGAAGAGCTCTCACAGCGCGGTGCATCGACGATACAGGACCTGCAATATGCGGTGCCCGGCTTGTCCATGACCGAATTTTCGCCGGGCCAAACCCGCGTGCAGCTGCGTGGCGTTTCCGTGTTCAGCGGCCTGCCGACAGTAGGCACCTACCTCGACGAAATCCCTCTGAACCTAGAATCCAACCAGACCGGACAGGATGTCCGTCTGCTCGATATCAACCGCATCGAGGTGCTGCGCGGGCCGCAGGGCACCTTATATGGACAAGGGGCAGTTGGCGGCACCATTCGCTATATTACCAACGAAGTTGACCTGTCGAAGACGGGTGGGTCTGTTGGAGTGGAAGGGGGGCTCGTCGATAGAGGCGGCACGGACTGGAAGGTGGACGGCGCGGTCAATGCACCAATCGTCGAGGATCGCATCGGCATTCGTCTCGCCGGGTCGTTCCAGCAGTTCGGCGGTTGGATCGACAATCCGTATCTAGGCGAGAAAAACGTCAACGGCGGACATTCCTATGTCGTGCGTGGGAAGCTGGCCTTCAAGCTATCTGATGATTTCCGCGTGACGCTGATGGCGCAGCACCAGGAACTGGAACTTGGCGCTCAGAACCTAAGCAATGCCGATCGACAGGTATTTGACCAGGTTGCAACGCCCTTTTCGTCCAAGGCAACGATCCTGAACGCCAACGCTACGTATGACCTGTCGTTCGCACAACTGCTCAGCTCGACGGCATATGTGCGCCGAAGAGATATCTTGACCCAAGATCTGACTGCCACTTTCGGACCGTTCCTGCCCTTGTTCGGCGTCGCCCCGGATTCTGCCTCCAGTATCGCACTGACCAGCCGCGGTACCAACAAGGTTTTCACCCAAGAGCTTCGCCTGGCTTCCACGGGTTCGGGTTTGCTGAATTGGACCATCGGCGGGTTTTACCGGGACTCGAACACGGATGCCGTTGGAGACGCAACCGTCCTTCCACAGCCGCTGCCGCCCTCAATCGTTCTGTACCGTGTACGTGGCACATCTCCGTCGGACTCCGAATCATGGGCGGTTTTTGGTGAGGCCAGCTACAAGCTGACCGATACGCTCACTGCTGCCGGCGGCTTGCGCTACTTCGAGGACCGCCGGCGGCAGGACAGCGTCTCGACCGTTTTCAATTCGCCGGCGGTCGACCGCGGTACCGCGACGTTCCATGCGCTAAGTCCCCGCTTCAATCTTGCGTGGCAACCCAACGACGACGTCAATCTCTATGCCAACGTCGCGCGCGGTTTCCGCAGTGGCGGTTTCAACCTGACCTCGACAGGCGCAGGCCTTGGAGAGGTGCCGCCTTCCTACAAGCCCGATTCGATCTGGACGTACGAGGTGGGCAGCAAGTTCCGCACGTCCGATCGCAAGCTCAATGTCGAACTGGCTGTTTACAGGAACGAGTGGACCGACGTTCAGACGGCGACCAACATCCCGGGTCTGCCGACCACCTTCACAACCAATGGCGGCAAGATCGCGGGCTGGGGTGTCGACGGGTCTGTGGCATATTCACCCTTCTCGGCCTTGACTTTCACGCTCGCTGGGGGCTGGAACGACATGGCGTACAAGACCAGTTCAGCCGAGCATCTCGCCGGTGACCGCGTTGACTATGTGCCGCGCTTCACGGGATCGGCATCCGCTGAATATCGCGTGACTGTCGGGGCGCTACCCGGATTCGTACGGGTGGACTACCAGCACGCCGACGCGTTCCAGCTTTTTGCTCGCAATTTTCAGCCGGCGCCAGCGCGGAGCGATCCTCAAGACATTCTCAACGCCCGCATCGGGGTGGACGGCGATAGCTGGTCGGCTTCGATCTTCGCGCGCAACATCCTCAATCGCAACTCGAGCATTTACCCTGCTGTCGGAGCGTTGATTTACGATGCGCGTCTGCAACCCCGGGTGATCGGGCTTTCACTGAACTTTCGTCAGTAAGATCGAGATTGTTGATGAGCGATTATGATTGGGCGGCGCGGTATGACTTCGCGCAGTCGGCACTCGTCGCGCCGAGGCTTGCGAGTAACGGAACAGTCATTCCGATCTGGATCGACGCCCACCGGTTCTGGTATGAGCGGCGAGACGAGTCCGGCCGGCATCTGCGCGTGTTCGACGCGCGGACCGCTGCCGAACTGCTGACCGTGTCGGTCGCCCAGTTGGCGAAGGAAATCGGCAACGCGCTCGATGCCACCGTGGATCCGGATGATGTCATCATCGGCAATCCGAAGTTTGATCTGGAGACACGGAAGCTTCGTTTTGAAGCGTTCGGGACGGCTTATGCCTTCGATCTCGATCGTGCAGAATTGGCGACGGCCGAAAAAAGCGACGACCTGACCTGGCTGGCATCTCCGGACGGCGGCCAAGCGTTAATCGTACGCGACTATAATCTATGGGTGCGCGATCTTGCGGAGCAGAAGGACCGTCCATTGACGGTCGGCGGCACGATCGACAATGCCTATGGCCTACCACCGATAGCGATGCGGGCTTTGGCGGACAAGCAGGGCGGCATACGGCCCGATGCGCTGTGGTCGCCAGACGGCAAGTGGGCCCTGACGCTCCAGACAGACGAACGAGAGGTGCCGGCATTGCCGGTAGCGGACTATGCGCCAACTGAGGGCGTCAGGCCGACGATCCGCTCGAACCAGACCAGCCTCCCCGGCGATCCAAAAGTGACCGAATTCCGGATCATCGCCATTGAGGTCGACACCGGCCGAAATGTCGAGGCACGCTACCCGCGGCTCAAGGCCGTGCGCATGAATACCACACCGTTTAACGCCAATCTCGTGTGGTGGAGCGCCGACAGCCGGACCGCCTATTTCGTCGAAATCGAGCGCGGCGAGAGTCGCGCGCATGTGGTGGCGTTCGATGTGGCCACGGGTGCGACGCGGATCGTGTTCAGCGAGGAAAGTGACACTTACGTCGAAGTCAGCGTCATCGTCTATACGCCGGCACTGATCGTTCCATTGCCTGAGACGAACGAGCTGATTTGGTATTCCGAGCGATCAGGACGCGGCCATCTTTATCTATACGATCTGGTGACCGGCGCGATGCGGCATGCGATCACAGAGGGGGAGTGGCAGGTCCTCGACGTGCTGCGCGTCGACGCGCGCAATCGGACCGTCTTCTTCCTTGCAGGCGACTTCCATGAAGACGTGTCCCCCTATCTGTCCAAGCCATGCTCGGCCTCGATCGATGGAAGCGACATTACCATCCTGTCGTCCGAACCGGGTGAGCATCGCGTCTGGCGCCCAGGCGACATGTCCCTAGTCACAAAGAAGCTTGAGGGGATCGACAGCGAGGCCGTGTCGGGCATCTCACCCGATGGGACGTATATCATCGAAACGGTCAGCGACCTTGACAAATTGCCCACAACCTATCTCCGAACGAAGGTAGGCGAGGAAATCTGCGTTCTGGAAGCGGCTACCATCGACTTACCTGACGGGTGGACGCCGCCGGAGCGCGTTCGCTGCCTGGCTGCGGACGGGAAAACGGATACGTTTGGCGTTCTGTTCAAGCCACTGGGCTTCGATCCCGCTCGGACCTATCCGGTGATCGACTATATTTATGGCGGCCCTCAGGCTTCGAACGTGCCGCGCGGCCATTTTGCCGATGGCGATGTGCTGGGCGGGTCGAGCTATGTTGAGGGTGCGCACCTCTCATCCCTTGGGGCTTTCGTCCTGATTCTCGACGGCCGCGGCACGGCATTGCGGGAACGGGCTTTTCGAACAGCATCTTATCGGGCCGCGCATACCGCCTCGAACCTGGAAGACCATATCGCGGCGATCCGTCAACTCGCCGAAAGCAGGCCGCAGATGGATCTCAATCGTGTCGGGCTCACCGGCTTCTCCGGAGGTGGCTACATGACCGCGATCGGCGCCCTGCGGTTTGGCGACTTTTTCAGAGTCGCCGTCGCCGGCGGCGGCAACTACGATCAGGCGTTGTTCTGGCACAGTTGGGGCGAGCGCTATCATGGCGAGTTCGCGGCTGCGCATTATGCCGAGCAGGCAGCCAAGACTTATGCGGAGGGGCTGGTCGGGAAGCTGCTGTTTATTCACGGCATGCTCGACGGCGGCTGCCACCCGTCGGCACTGTTCCAGCTTACGCAGGCGTTGATCGAAGCCGACAAGGACTTCGATGCCATCCTGATGCCGCGGGCGGGACACGAATGGACCGGCTACGGCCTTCGCCGCCGCTGGGCCTATTTCGCGGAGCATCTCATCGGCGAGATTCCGCCTGCGGTAAAGTCTTTCACTCTGCCGATCGACAGTCTGCTCGCTCGAGTAAAGCGGAACGCAGCCCGTCCGGAGGTGGCGCAGTGAACGCGGCGGAGTTGATTCATCCGGCCCAGCCGAATGTGGCTGCCGATGCACTTGCGGTTACGGTTCGGATCGTCACCGGGATGGGCGACATCCTGGTCGACCTGAACATGCAGGCCGCTCCGCTTACGGCGAAAGCCTTTTTGGAAGCCGTCGATGCGGGGCACTACGATGGCGGGTCGTTCTTCCGCACGGTGAGCCCGGACAATGACGCGGGCGCCCCGCCGATCAGCGTCATTCAGGGCAGCGCAGGCGCCACTGGCGAACCATTACTTGTCCCGCACGAGCCGACTTCGACGAGCGGGCTGCGGCATGAGGATGGCACCATCTCGCTCGGGCGGCGGGATGGCGGCCAGTGCAGTCAATTTACATTCTTCCTCTGTATAGGCCAACAGGCTGCACTGGATGCTGGGGGCGGCCGGACGTCGGACGGCCTTGGCTTCCCAGCTTTTGGTCAGGTCCGATCTGGTATGGACATCGTTCGCGCGATCCATTCGCAATCGTCCGGCGCAGAAACAACCGATCCCTATTTGACGGGGCAAATGCTTGACGCGCCAGTTCCGATCTATCGCATTGCGCGCGAGGCGTGCGATGAAGCCGCTCGCCTCAACCAGATTTGCGCCGATTACTGGTCGATTCAGGTTGTGGAATTTCCGATCGAAGCCAGCGGGGCGGGTGCGACAAGCGCCGCACGGCGGCTGGACGGCGTGCTCGAGGCCGATCATGCCCGCCGAGCTGAGGTCTTCGGCGCACTGGCCCGTCGCTCAAAGGCAATTGATCGCTCCGCCTTGGGGCCGGATGCGCTGATCACGCTGGATCTACTCCAGCGACAATTGGACGCTGCGACCGAGGAATATCGGATTGGCGGACGATTCGTGCCGGTGCTCTATCCATTCGGCTTTTTCGATGTTCCGGACATGCTGGTGCAGATGGCACCGCTTGCGACATCGCGGCAGCGCGGCGATCTTCTGGCACGGCTGCACCTCGCCCCCGACTTCCTCCGCGACAGTCTGACGATGCTGGAGCAGAGTTTCGCGCGAGGGTATCGCGTGCCCCGAGCGCTTGTCCCGCGCATCCTTGCGACCCTCGACGCCCATCTTGCCCCGATCGGCCTTCAACGGAAACTGAACGATCGTCTGGCTGAATTCACAGATGAAGCATTGGCAACCGCGCTGCGTGATGCGCTCATGGTCCGGGTGCTCCCGGCGCTTAGGATTGTGCGAGAGCGCTTTGCATCTCTGGTAGAAACGCAGCTGACCGACAAGATCGCAGTCATCGCGCAACCGGGCGGCAAGGACTGGTACCGCCATCAGGTGCACCGGCAGACGTCGCTGGCGATAGAGCCGGATGCCGCACATCAACTCGGACTGGCCGAGGTCGAGCGGATCAATACCGAAATCGAGGCGGTCCTGATTGCTATGGATCGCGCCGGCGAACGGTCACAGCTCGCTCAGGAGCTGGACGGGCGGCGGGCCAGGGATGCGGACGATTTACTGCTCCGAACTCGCGCTCTCGCCAAACAGATCGATGGGCTGATACCGCAACTGATCGGTCGTACGCCCCGCTCGCCTTACGGCGTTGAGCAGATGAGCGTCGATCAATCGAGGGGGCAGCCTCCAGCTCTAGCGCTCCCGGCGCCCGCCACTGGCGAGCGGCCCGGGATCTATCTGCTTACGGCGTTGGTGGAGAAATGCCCCCTGCACCTCCTCGTGCCGCTGACGCTTCACGAGGCCTGGCCAGGACACCTCATGCAGCTCGGACTGGCCAATGAACTGGATCAGCTTCCAGCATTCCGACGCTATGGCTGGAGCCACTATAACGGCTATGTGGAGGGCTGGGCCCTCTACTGCGAACGGCTCGGCCATGATGTCGGCCTTTATCACGACGCTCGCGACCGTTTTGGCCTGCTGACCTTCGAGATGTGGCGTGCGGTCCGCCTGGTCGTGGATACTGGCATTCACTGGTTTGACTGGACTCGTAATCAGGCAATCGAATTCATGGAAATGCAATGCTTCCTGCCGCGCGATACGATCGAGAGTGAAGTCGATCGTTACATCGGCATGCCTGCCCAGGCGCTGAGCTACAAGATCGGTGAGCGAGTGATCACTCGATTGCGTGCGCAGGCTGAGGAATCGCTCGGCGAGCGGTTTGCGTTACGTGATTTCCACGATGCGGTGCTGGAAACGGGACCAGTGTCGCTGGATGCTCTCGAAGATCACATGATGCGCTGGATGAAACGGGTCGTGGCATGACGGCACAGGCTGCGGCGGCGCCGCAAACCGGCAGTGACCATCCGGTTGTCGCCGACGAGCCGGACCGCGTAATCGCCGGCGGTTGGTACACGCTTGGGGTGATGCTGATCATCATGCTGTTCGCGTTCATCGACCGTCAGCTGCTTATTCTGGCGGCGCAGCCGCTGGCAGCCACATTGTCACTTTCCAATACCCAGCTCGGTCTCGTTCAAGGGCTCGCCTTCTCGATCTTTTCGATTGTCGCGGTGTTCCCGATCACTTGGCTTGCGGACAGATATGATCGCCGAAAGGTGTTGGGTGCATGCCTGATCCTGTGGTCAATCGGTACGGCCTCCTGCGGCCTGTCACAGAATTTCTGGCAGCTTTTTCTTTCTGCGATCGCAATTGCGACTGGCGAGGCCGCTCTCGCGCCGTTGATGTCAGCCTTTGTTCCCGACCTTTTCAAAGGTCGCAAGCGGGTTCTAGCGAACAGCGTGATGTACATCTTTGGCTATATTGGCGTTTCGTTGTCGCTCGCTTTAGGCGGCGCCGCGCTCGGCATGCTCGATCGGGTTCATGCGGACTTGCCTGCTGCCATGCAGCAGCTTGAATCCTGGCGCCTCGCGTTTCTGATCGTGTCATTGCCGTTGCCGGCCCTGTTGCTGCTGCTGGTGCGCGCCAGGTTGAACGGCGAGCAACTGGGCAATTCGCCTGGCCTGCCGGCTTCGACTGCTCAGGCTCGCGCTTTCATGTGGCCGCACCGCCAGACTTATCTGCGCGTGCTGGGCGGACTCGGCATGTATCTCCTCGCGTTCAGCGGGTTTATGATATGGCTGCCGCTTATTGCGACCCGACTGTTCGGGGCGACGCCGGAGGCGAATGGCTTCGGCATGGGGGCATCCAGTGCCGCGGGGGCCGCAGTGGGCATTTTGATCGGTAACCTATGGGTACGCGGGATGATGCGTTCCCGCGGACCGGAGGCGGCGGTTGCCGTAGCCTGGCGGGTGCTGTTCATCGGCATCCCGGCGCTCCTCTACTTTCCTTTCGTTCGATCAAGCGTAGAATTATACGCTTGTATGGGCATCCTGATGATCGCGGGCACTGGAGTTGGCACGCTGATCCCGACGATCCTGCAGGATATGGCGCCGGCGCCGTTCCGGGTGCGGTTCTTCGGAATCTGGAGCATTCTTTCCGCGCTGCTGGCCGGATCGGCGCCTAGCGTCGCGGGCGCCTTGTCGGATATGATCGGCGGCGAGCGAGGACTTTTGTATTCCATCGTGGGGCTGGCCGTACTCGGCTGGTCTGGGGCGATCGCGCTGCTTCAAGGTGGCGAGCGCCGCTTTACGGAATTGGCCAGGGCGACCCGGGGGTGGCATTGACGCGGCGGCTGACGGCAGCTTTGGGCAGCGGCCAGCCGATATGGCCCCTGTGGTGAATAGATAGCGGGACGAGATGCCAAAGCGCGATCAGGAATATATGAACCGCCAGCGCAATGCGATTACAAAGGCGGCGCTCACCGTATTGCTCGAGAAGGGGGTGCATGAGACGTCGTTGCGGGACATCTGCCGCGCGGCTGATGTATCAATGGGCGCGTTATACACGCACTTCAAGGATCGCAACGAAATCGTCTACGCCGCCTGTCTTCTGGACCACGCCGGTGCCGATCAGCGGCCTCGTATAACGACATGGCAGGAATATCTCGACCAGTATTGCGGTGACCGGTTTTGTGCCGGCACTCGAGCGGCTAAACGCGTTAGGATATCGTTGCAGCTAGTCGCTGAACTCACGCAGACCGACCGCAATCCGGCTGGCTTGTCGGAGATTTATCAGCTCTATGTCGATGCGCTCTCCAGTCACTTGCGCAGCCTGCACGAAAACGACGTGATAACGCTTCCCCACGGGTTATCGCTCACCACGGAAATGCATATGCAGATCATCACTGGCGCAGATTATCGGCAGGTGGCTGATCGGGAGGCCGATGTTACCAGCATCCGCAACGCTGCCTTTCTCAGTCTGGCGCTGACCGCTGGCTTGATCGATTCGCGCGGATCAGGCACTGATCCTGAGATGACTGCGCTACAGGCCATTTAACGGCGGGAAATTCTTGAGACAATTTCCATATTCGAGCCATAATCTCTTTGTCCGAGCGAAAAATGCCCTGACGTCCAGAGGACTGACTGAGACATCGCAACTAGTCGCGCTTGCCCCTCCGGCATAGAAAATATACTCATTTGGGAGATGGGCCTCCCTCTTAGGCGAAACTTATTCCACGAGATTTGCGCGATAACGTTTTATGGTTTGATTGGCTACGATGCCGATATGTTAAGAAGCCGTTGGTCGATTTTACATCCAGGTAAACCGACTTAGCCATCCTTAACAGTCTCCATCGCCACGAACGTCGACGTGCTCGCGACGTGTGGGAGGCTTGAGATCTTCTCGCCCAAGACCGTGCGATAGCGCCGAATGTCAGCTGTCCGAACCTTTAGTAGATAGTCGAAGCTGCCTGCAATCATGTGACATTCTTCCACTTCGGAGATTCGGCGAACTGCCGAATTGAAATCGTTGAGCGCCTGTTCCCGGGTGTCAGATAGCTTCACTTCCGCAAATGCTACATGATTGAGCCCTAGTTTTGCGAGATCAAGCGTGGCTCGAAAGCCGATGATGACGCCCGCGTCGATCAGCCTGCGCATCCGCAGATGACACGGCGTCTTCGACATCCCAACTTTCTTGGCCAAGTCGGTCACGCTCATGCGCCCATCCTCCGCCAGAGCAACTAGGATTTTGCGGTCGAAGACATCTAGTTCGACTTCCTTAGGATGCATTTCCATAATTTTCGTCCCGAATCCTCTAAAAAATAGGTCGAATCGTTAGCATATTTGCCTAATTTTAGGACGGAATAGCTTCGACTTCCAGAGTATGCTGGCTCTATGAATGATCAGCTCCCGTTCGCGTCCTTCGCTGCGCCGATAAGGCCTGCCTCACTGCTGCGGCAGGCCATCACTGCTGCCTATCGGCGCGATGAGGCCGAATGCATCGTTCAGCTACTCGATGCCGCGGCGCTCGAAGAGGGGAGGAAAACCGCTGTTCGCAACACTGCCCGGTCGCTCGTGAAAAAGCTCCGCGCCGCGCATAAGGGTAGTGGTGTCGAAGGACTCGTGCAGGAATATTCCCTGTCGAGCGAAGAGGGAATTGCGCTGATGTGTCTCGCCGAGGCGCTCCTCCGCATTCCCGACGACGCGACGCGCGATGCCCTTATTCGCGACAAGATCGCCGATGGTAATTGGAGCTCCCATCTTGGCGGTGGCCGGTCCCTGTTCGTTAATGCCGCGACGTGGGGCCTGGTCGTTACCGGGAGGCTGGTCGGCAGCGTCGACAATCGAGGCCTGGGAGCAGCGCTCGCACGACTTGTGGCGCGAGCCGGCGAGCCTTTGATCCGTCGCGGCGTCGATTTGGCAATGCGGATGATGGGCGAACAATTCGTAACCGGGGAGACGATCGCCGAGGCACTCAGGCGCGCTCGCGCGAGAGAATCCGGGGGTTTCCGCTATAGCTACGACATGCTGGGCGAAGCTGCGACGACGATGGCAGACGCCGATCGCTATTACGCTGATTACGAGGGCGCAATCCACGCGATCGGTAAGGCGAGCGCAGGCCGCGGCATCTATGAGGGCCCGGGCATTTCGATCAAGCTCTCGGCGCTCCATCCCCGCTATGTACGCGCGCAAGCCGATCGCGTCATGGGCGAACTGCTGCCGCGCGTGCGCAAGCTCGCCCTGCTCGCCAAGGGCTATGACATCGGCTTCAACATCGATGCCGAGGAAGCCGACCGATTGGAATTGTCGCTTGATCTGCTCGAAAGCCTCGCTCTCGACACCGAACTTGCCGGATGGGATGGACTCGGCTTCGTTGTGCAAGGCTATGGCAAGCGCTGCCCCTATGTGATCGATTGGATCGTCGATCTTGCCGGACGCGCAAAGCGGCGAATCATGGTCCGGTTGGTCAAGGGCGCTTACTGGGATGTCGAGATCAAGCGTGCCCAGGTCGATGGGCTTGCCGACTATCCGGTCTACACGCGCAAGATCCATACCGACGTTGCCTACATCGCCTGCGCCAGAAAACTCCTCGCCGCGCCGCAGGCGATCTTTCCGCAGTTCGCCACGCATAATGCGCAAACCGTGGCGACAATCTACCACCTCGCCGGGCCAAATTTCACTGTCGGTCAGTATGAGTTTCAATGCCTGCACGGCATGGGCGAGCCGCTCTATGATCTGGTGGTCGGCAAAGAGAAGCTAAATCGCCCGTGCCGCATCTATGCGCCGGTCGGCACGCATGAAACGTTGCTCGCCTATCTCGTTCGCCGCCTCCTTGAAAACGGAGCAAATTCCTCCTTCGTCAATCGCATCGCCGATCCGACGGTCTCGATTGACGAATTGATCTCCGACCCCGTGGACTTGGTCCGCGCAATGCCGCAGCCCGGGTCGCGGCATGATTTGATCTCGCTCCCCGCCGGTCTTTATCCTGATCGCCGCAACTCGGACGGCGTGGATGTCAGCGACGAGAGCGCGCTCGCCGCGCTGAGCGTCGCGCTTCGCGAAAGCGCCGCAATCGACTGGCGCGCTGCCCCTGCCGATGGGACCGGCACGCCGCGTCCCGTGGTCAATCCCGCCGATAATCGCGATATTGTCGGCACCGTCATCGAAGTCACGCCCAGCAGCGCCGCGGCGGCCGCAACGACGGCGGTCGCTTCACGCTGGGGCACTGTGACCGTGGGCGACCGCGCCGCGATCCTCGATCGTGCGGCGGACGCGGTGCAGGCACGCATGCCAATCCTGCTCGGCCTGATCATGCGGGAGGCCGGCAAGTCGCTCCAAAACGCTATCGCCGAGGTCCGCGAGGCGGTCGATTTCCTGCGCTACTATGCAGCACAAGCGCGCCATACCCTCGGGCCAGGGCAGGCCCCGCTCGGACCCATAGTCTGCATCAGCCCCTGGAACTTCCCGCTTGCGATCTTCACCGGCCAGATCGCCGCGGCGCTGGCCGCGGGCAATCCGGTGCTCGCCAAGCCGGCGGAGGAGACCCCGCTGGTTGCCGCCGAGGCCGTCCGCCTCCTCCACGAAGCCGGCGTGCCTGCCGATGCGCTTCAGCTCCTGCCTGGCGACGGTGCTGTCGGCGCCACGCTGGTCGCGGCACCCCAGACCGCCGGCGTGATGTTCACCGGTTCGACGGAAGTCGCGCGGCTGATCCAGCGCCAGCTCGCCACGCGGCTGTCGCCCGCTGGCAAGCCCATTCCTCTGATCGCGGAGACGGGCGGCCAAAATGCGATGATTGTCGATAGCTCGGCGCTGGCCGAACAGGTCGTCGCTGATGTTATCACCTCGGCCTTCGACAGCGCCGGCCAGCGTTGCTCGGCGCTGCGCATCCTCTGCCTGCAGGAGGAGATTGCCGATCGCACGCTCGTCATGCTCAAGGGTGCGATTAAGGAATTGCGGATCGGTCGCACCGACGCTCTGAAGGTCGATATTGGCCCGGTGATCACCGCCGAGGCCAAGGAGACGATCGAGAAGCATATCGCCGCAATGCGCAAGGAGGGGGCGCGGATCGAGCAGCAGGCCTTGCCGGCTGAAGCGATCAACGGAACCTTCGTCGCGCCGACGATCATCGAAATCAAGAACATCGCGGATCTCAAGCGCGAGGTGTTCGGCCCCGTCCTCCACATTTTGCGCTTTCGCCGCGATCAGCTCAGCGCGCTGATCGATGCGATCAATGCAACCGGTTATGGCCTCACCTTCGGCCTGCACACGCGACTTGATGAGACGATCGCCCATGTCACCGCACGAGTGAAGGCGGGCAATCTGTATGTGAACCGCAACGTGATCGGCGCGATCGTTGGGGTGCAGCCGTTCGGAGGCCACGGACTTTCGGGTACTGGGCCCAAGGCTGGCGGGCCGCTCTATCTTGGTCGCCTCGTTGGTCAGCCGCCGAGTTTCGCGGCGCGCGCTGAGCATCTCGACACTCCGCTCCACGATTTCGCGGAATGGCTCGAAAGCGAAGGCGAGCGCGACACCGCCAGCAAGGTCCGCCGCTATGGCGAAGCGTCTGCGCTAGGTGTGGACGTCGAATTACCGGGCCCAGTCGGTGAAAGCAACCGCTATACCCTGCGTGCGCGGGGGCGCATCCTGATGAAGCCGACAAGTCAGGCTGGTCTCTTCGAACAGATGGCCGTGGTGCTCGCCACCGGAAATCGAGGGCAGATCGAGGGAATGGCGCTACCGACAGGCCTGCCGGCCAATGTCGCGGCGGCATTCGGGGCGGACCCGTCCGGATCCTATAGCGCTGCGCTGGTCGAGGGCGACAGCGCCCTTGTAACCGCTACAGTTGCCGAGGTCGCAGAAATGACCGGGTCGATTTTATCCATACACGTCGCTTTGCCTGATCAGCCGCTCGCATATGCGTGCGACTGGCTGCTCGAAGAAGTCTCGATCTCGGTCAACACTACTGCGGCGGGCGGCAACGCAAGCTTGACAATGATTGGCTGAACCATCTCGATCTTAATCGGCGGAATGCCGGCGTTCGAAATCGAGCACTTGGAGTGGCAAATCACAGAGGGCTCGGAAACGGTTTCTAAGGCAGAAGGCCGTCAGCAGCGCAACAAGCATCCGCCGTCTTGAAAAGCCGGCGATCGTTGGCGTCATGGCCTGAGGTGTTCCCCAAGACCCCTCAAGTCATAGTTGCGGTCCGAGGTCCGGCGCGCCCCCCCTCCCGCCGACATCGACGCAGGAGCAGTACCATGTACTGTGCGACGGAGTGCAAAGCGTCACAAAGAGGACGCGAGAACATATCCGCCAACCGCCATGACCATGACCGCAAAACCCAGGTCCAGAAGCCCTTTTCGACGGACCAGTAGCTTGCTTATTGCAATGCTCATGACTGTCCCGGCGGCACCCCCTGCAACCAACAGCGCGGTTACGCTCCAGTCTACGAGCCCTGACAGCGCGTAGGAGATCGTGGTCGTCAGACCTAGCGCACTGACGACGACCAACGACGTGCCAATGGCAAAAGGCATCGGCATGGCTGTCGCGAGCATGAGCCCAGGCACGATCAGAAACCCGCCGCCGATTCCAAAGAACCCGGCTGCCAGGCCGACGATCAATCCGATTGGCACCAGTCGCGGAAGCAACCTGGGCGCGCTGTCGCGGGTCAGCCGCACGTCAGGCGCCTCTGCCGTGCGGCGGTCACGTAGCATAGACAGGCCGACCCCGATCATGAGCAGCCCAAACAGGGCGAGCAACCGCTTGCCGTCTACCGCCTTGCCCAGTTCGGCGCCTATGGCTGCGCCAATAATCCCCGACACCGCGAACACGCTGGCACAACGCCATTTCACCCGGCCCGCACGGGCATGGCCGATCAGGCCGGCGAGCGCATTGATCGCCACGGCGACGGCTGCCGTTCCGATGGCGGCGTGGGGCGAGCCTATGCCGACGACATAGATCAACAGCGGCACGGCGAGAATCGAGCCCCCTCCGCCCACAAGACCGAGGATCAGGCCGATCACGCCTCCTGACGCCAGGCTGGCGAAGATGGTGGCAGCGTCCACGCTCGCCTCAACCCACCGCGCGGCGGTTCCACGGCATCATGCGAAGCAGATTGGCCATGCCGCACCACCCTGTCACGCCCGCGAACATCAGCCCAGCACCGGCAAGTGCTGACAGACAAAAGAAGACGGGAGCGACGGACGCGCCGAGCCATACACCGATCAATACCAAGGTGCCTGCTGCGATTTGGACCTGCCGCATGATTTCCAGCGGTTGCGAGCGATCGGCCACGGTAGGCTGCCCTGCCTGCCGCCAGGCATCAATGCCGCCCCCGACGACATAGGCCGGCGCCCCACCCACTGCTGCTGCAAGCTGTGCCGCATTGGCCGCGGTGCGCATGCCTGATTTGCAGTGGAAGACGACCGGACGACCGTCGCGCGGCAGATCGTCGATCCGGTCAAGTGGCAGGTTCAAGGCTCCGGGAATGTGCTCACGGGCATATTCGTCGGCACCGCGGATGTCCACCAGACGAGCGCCCGCATTGATTGCGGCGAGCGAGTCAGCGGGCGAGAGAGTGGCAAGTGTCACTGCATCAATCCTTACAGTAAAGTTGGTAAAGGGTGCCGAGCAGCATTTCGACGCGTGCGTCGGCGATGGCGTACCAAAGCGTCTGGCTTTCGCGCCGGTAGGCGACGAGGCCCTCATCGCGCATCTTTGCGAGGTGCTGCGAGCAGGCCGACTGAGAGAGGCCGACATCGCGCGCCAGGTCGCCGACCGTCACCTCGCCACGCTCGACCAACTTGCACAGCAGCATCAGCCTTCGCGTGTTGCCGATCGCTTTCAGCGTATCAGCAACCTGTTCAGCCTTCGCCTCGAATGTAGTCAGGTCCATGGTCAGTTTGAGCATCACCATCACTCCATTAGAGATTGCTTATGTAGTGATATCTAATATATTAGCAAGAGCTAACGGAGGAAATTATGACCAAGCCCTTCATTGAGGCATTTTTTGACGAGCCGACCAACACGATCAGCTACCTCGTCGGCGATCCCGCGACGAGGACGGCGGCGGTGATCGACCCAGTGCTCGGCTTCGACCTAGCGAGCGGTGTCGCAGACACGCGCTCAGCGGAGCGAATCGTCGCCTTCGCGCGCAGACATGGCTGGAGGATCGAGATGGTGCTGGAGACGCACGCACATGCCGACCATCTCTCGGCTGCACCATTCATCAAGGCCCGTACCCGCGCATGGATTGGGATCGGCGCGCATATCCGGGACGTGCAGAAGATCTTTCGCCCGGTATTTGCGATGAACGATCTGAAGGCGGACGGTTCGGACTTTGACAGGTTGTTCGAGGACGGTGACCGGTTCGCGATCGGTGAGTTCGAGGTCGAAGTAATGCACGTTCCCGGGCACACCCCAGCCGACGTCGCCTATCTCATCCGCGACGCGGCCTTTGTAGGCGACACGCTGTTCATGCCCGACTATGGCACAGCGCGCGCCGATTTTCCGGGGGGGAACGCACAGATGCTTTATCGGTCGATCCGCCGCATTTTAGCGCTCCCTGACGAGACGCGGCTGTTTCTTTGTCACGACTACAAAGCGCCGGGACGCGACGATTATCGTTGGGAGACCACCGTGGGCGAGCAGCGCCGGTCGAGTGTGCACGTCCACGATGGTGTGAGCGAGCAGGAATTCGTCTCCATGCGCGAGCAGCGCGATGCCGGTCTCTCGGTCCCTAAGTTGCTGCTGCCCTCGATCCAGGTCAACATTCGGGCCGGCCATTTCGATGAGGCCGAGGCGAACGGCATTTCTTATCTGCGCATCCCCGTTAAATGGGAAGGAGACCAAGATTGATGGGAACCCGGCGCCGGATGATGATGGTATAAATGTCGCCAAGGCAAGGACGACCGCCGCGTCGACTGCGTGGCTATGGTGCGAGGGTCCGGAGCCCCGCGGCTTCCGAGCCCGGCTCAGGCTGATTCTTCGATGGGGCAGGCGTTCTCGCCGTCTGACGACGTTTGACGCGGGCTTCCGCCCCACCACCGGTCGAACAGCGTCCAGGTCACGCCTATCTGCATGAAGGGCTATGCCAGTAGGGCAGTTCATCAATGTCATTGAAGCACCGAAGCCAACTGACGTTCGGGACCCCGTGCGAGGGGCACCACCAGCGTTTCTGCGAAGCGCCGGAGTCTGAGCCCTGGGGACCGTCGCCGAGAGACCGTTGCCATGGGCCCTTGGTCTGCCTGTTCATCTGCGGATTGGCGCGATCCGGTTGGCAAGGTCGGGGGCGGCGACATAATGGGGTGCGGTCCGTGCGCGCGCCTGGACGTCACGCGTGCGTCCCCGCTCGTTCGACCACCAGGCACGATAGTCGCTCGCCGATTGCGGCAGGTCGCCACCATCCGTGCGACCGCCTCGAACGAGAGGTGGATGAGCGGACGGCCATCGGCCTCGAGATCGTCGCGCAGCGGGTCATATTTGGCCGTGCCGACCGGATAGCGTAGCCGCGGGCTTGGAGAAGCCGTTGATTGCGGTGTGCTCGTCGACCGGGGTCACTCCCGGGTGAGGAGCAAGGCTGAGCGCGGGAAGTCGTGCGCCATGGCGCCTCGTGGCGCGATCCTTGTCGGGGCGCGGCTGTCTGATGGGCGCACGCTGGGGTTGCGAGGCAGCCCCAGGGTTCGCGCTCATGGTCCGGGCCGCGCGGCACGCTTGCCTTTGACCGGGGGGCGCGTCGGCGGCTGGCGCACATGTCTGCGCGCGCACGCCGCCGCGCCTGCGGTGCCAGCAAGAGTGCGTGTTCGTCGGGATCGCCGGGCCGCCACCGCGCTCTACGGCTGCGCCGCCGGGCCGCATGCGCGTCCCGGCCCTGCGGGTGACGATCGCTGGCGCTGATCTGCGGTCGGCGCTGGTAGCGCCGGCGTTTCGGGTCCGGCCTCGACAAGCGGGGTGGCCGGCGCGCCCTTCTAGGCCCGCTCGGGCGCGGCGCAACCCGGCCCTGCGAGCCGGGTCCTCCACTTCGTTGCTGCCTCCGGTGCGCCGCGCCCTGGTCCGCGTGCCTTTGCGGGCTTCCTCGCCGCCCACCCCGCTTTCCGGGGCCGGGTGTGGCTTTGGGTCGAGGAGGCTGGGCATGGGCAGGGGTCGAAGGGGTCGCGCGGGGGGAGGGGCAGGGAGCGCCGGGCGCGCCTCGCTCTATGACGAGGTGACGGCGCGGATCGTCGCCGAGCTGGAGGCGGGGCGGTTTCCGTGGGTGCAGCCATGGGACACCGCCGCCGCCGCGCCGGGGCTGCCGCGCAATGCCGTGTCGGGCCGCGCCTATTCGGGGATCAATGTCCTGATCCTGTGGGGCGAGGTCATCGCGCGTGGCTATGCCTCGCAGGGCTGGCTGACCTTTCGGCAGGCACTGGATGCAGGCGGAGGCGTGCGCAAGGGCGAGCGCGGCGTCGGGGTGGTCTATGCCGATCGGTTCACCCCCGAGGCCGAGCGCGAGCGCGCCGCTGCCGAAGGCGGTGAGGCGCGCGCGGTGGCATTGCTCAAGCGCTTCACCGTGTTCAATGTCGCCCAATGTGACGGGCTGCCCGAGCGCCTATTGGCCGGGACCGCCCCGCTGCCCGAGCGCGAGGTCGTGCCGGTCGCCGAGACGCTGATCGCAGCGTGCCGAGCCGACTTCCGGATCGGCGGCGTAGAGGCCTATTATTCGCCGCGCGGCGATTATGTCCGGGTACCGCCCCAGCCCGCGTTTCGCGACCAGATCGACTGGTATCGCACCGCGCTGCACGAGCTCGGTCACTGGACCGGGCATGGGTCGCGCCTCGCGCGCGACCTGTCGAACCCATTCGGCAGCGCCGGCTATGCCCGCGAGGAGCTGGTCGCCGAGCTGACCTCGGCATTCCTGTGCTCGGCGCTCGGCATCGCCCCCAGCGTCCGCCATGCCGATTATCTCGGCGCATGGCTCGAGGTGCTGCGCGCCGACGCGCGCGCGGTCTTCCGCGCCGCCAGCCTCGCCAGCAAGGCGTCCGACTACCTGCTCGCCTTTCTATCGGACGCCAACGCGATGGGAGAGGCCGCATGAGCCTGCTCACCCCCGAACTCCGCGCGGCACTGCGGGTGCAGTATCGCAGCGACGCCGCCGACAAGCGTCCGTTGGCGAAGTTCTTCCACCCGCTTTCCCCCGCGACATGGCTGGCGAGCGAACTCGCCGAGGACGGCGATGCGTTGTTCGGCCTCGCCGACCTCGGGTTCGGCTGCCCCGAGCTTGGCTGGTTCTCGCTGTCCGAGATCGAGGCGCTACGGCTGCCCTACGGGCTCAGGATCGAGCGCGACCTGCACTTCTCGACGACGCTGCCGCTCGCCGGCTGGGCGTCTTGGGCGCGCAAGGCCGGGTCGATCCTCACGGCCGAGGCGCTGCTGCGCCGCGCGAGCGACACTGCCCGCGATCTGGCCGACCGATTTCCGCCGTCAGGGTGACGGCGCGAAAGGCGCGCGGCGCGCCTTTCGCCGCATGTCAAAACCGGTCCCGCCATGCCTCGCCACGGGTGTGACCGGTGCCCACAAGGAGCACGTGTCATGAAACTTCAGTTCATCGAACTCGACAAGCTCTATGTCGACCCCACCAATATGCGTTTCGCCAAGGGCCAGCCCGATGTTACCGACATCCTGCCGAGCATCCGCAAGCGCGGCATCCTCCAGAACCTGATCGTGCGTGCGGACAGCGAGGATCGGTTCGGCATCCTGGCGGGTGCGCGCCGCTTCCGCGCTGCCGAGATCGTCGCCGCTGGACGGGCCGAGGACGACGCCGAGCCATTTCTCCTGCCATGCGCGATCCTCGAAGCCGGCGACGATGCCGACGCGGTCGAGGCGTCGGTGATCGAGAATATGGCGCGGCTCGACCCCGACGAGGTCACCCGCTGGGAAAGCTTCGTGCGGTTGGTGCGCGAAGGCCGCTCGCCCGAGGACATTGCCAAGACCTTCGCCTTGCCGGTGCTGAGCGTCCGCCGCACGCTCGCGCTCGGCAATTTGCTGCCGCGCATCCGCGACCTGCATCGCTACAATGCGATCGACATTGCGACGGTGCGCCACCTCACCCTTGCGACCAAGGCGCGACAGAAGGCGTGGCTGGAGCTCTGGGACGCACCCGATGCGCATTGTCCGATCGGCTGGGAGCTCCGCGCCTGGCTGCTCGGCGGGCGGGGGATCAGCGTTCATCATGCCTTGTTCGATGTCGAGGCGGCGGGGCTGGCGGTGGTCGCCGACCTCTTCGCCGAACAGCGTTACTTCGCCGATGCCGAGGCGTTCTGGCGCGCCCAGAATGCCGCGGTCGAGGCGCGCCGCGCTGCCTATCTGGAAGCAGGCTGGAAAGGGGTCGAGATCATCGGCCCGACCCAGCATTTTCATGGCTGGGAGCATGAGAAGACGCCCAAGCGCAAGGGCGGGCGCGTCTTCATCGATGTCCGCGCCGATGGCGAAGTGGTGTTCCACGAAGGCTATCTGCACGCCAGGGAAGCACGCCAGATCGCTCGCGGCGAGGCACCCGAGGCAGCACCGGCAAAGCCCGTGCGCCCCGAGCTCAGCGGCCCGCTCCAGACCTATATCGACCTGCACCGCCATGCGGCGGTGCGCGCCGCCTTGCTCGCCCGGCCGGGCGTCGCGCTGCGGCTGATGGTCGCGCACGCCATCGCCGGATCGCACCTTTGGCGGGTCGACCCCGAGCCGCAACAGGCCCGCAGCGATGCGGTGCAGGAGTCGGTCGAGACCTGCCGCGGCGAGACCGTCTTCGACGAGAAGCGGCGGACCATGCTGGCGCTGCTCGGCTTCGATCCCGAGGCGCCGACGCTGTGTCGCGGGCATGACGGACGCGGTTTGGTCGGCGTCTTCCTGAGCCTGTTCGACCTGCCCGATGCCGATCTGATGGATGTGATCGCGGTGCTGATGGGCGAGACGCTCGCCGCCGGAAGCGCGGCGGTCGAGGCGGCCGGGTCCGAGCTTGGCGTCAGCATGGCCGAGTGGTGGGAGGCAGACGATGCCTTTCTGGCGCTGGTGCGCGACAAGGAAGTGCTCGCCCGTCTCGTCGCAGACGTGGCCGGCAAGACCATCGCCGATGCCAATGCCGGCGCGACCGGCAAGGCGATGCGGCGGATCGTGGCCGATCATCTGAGCGGTGCCGGAGGGCGAGCGAAGGTCGAGTTCTGGGTCCCGCGATGGATGGCGTTCCCGCCCTCAGCCTACACCACGCGCGGCGGTGTCGGCACGCTCGATGCGCGCGCCGAGCTGGATGCTGCGCTCGCGGCAAGAGCATCCGAGCCGCAGCCGGAACCCCGGCCGCTTGCCGCCTGAACCTATACGGGGCGGCTTCTGGTCGCCCCATTTCCTGGCCTGTGGTCGATTACCTACCGCGATGCGGACGCCGGCAGCGGCTCAGCGTGCGCCTTTGCGGATCACCAGCTTGGTCGCACCGCACAGCGCACACTCGTCCTTGCGGCGCTCGAATCCGTCCCGCCCGGCGAGCTCGCGGCTATTGCTACTGGCATGCTGCCGGATGCCCAGGCCGAGCCGCTGCGCGATACAATCGTCGCACACCGGCTCCGGCGCGAGCCGCTCGATCAACCTGCGGACCTGTTCCAATATCGTCATGCCATCCCCCGGGGCGGGCCTGATAGCGCGCGATACGGTGTCATGCAGCCTGGCTGCGGCGAGCCGATCGGAGATCGACCGAAGCTGCCGATCGCAACGCTCGAGCCAGTCTCTCCTGTGCTCGCAGCCCCATGCGGCCTCTCCACGATGGCCGACTGGCACCGCGCGGCCTTGGCCAGCAACGGCGTCGCCGACTTTCTTCCCCGGCTTGGGGCGCTTCGCCCCGGCGCCTTCCTCGCGAGGCAAGAAAGCCGGCTTTGGCCGCCCTTCGCTACGCTGCGGCCCGGCTCTTCGAGCCCGGTGCATGCCGGCCGCCTGGCGGTGCCCGGGCGTCGCCATCGAGGCCGCACTGGCGCGGCTTCGAAGCACAAGGAGACGCATCATGGCTACCATCGGCACCTTCACCCGCGACGATTCGGGCGTGTTCACCGGCACCATCCGGACCCTGACCCTCAACGCCAAGGCAAGCATCAAACCCTCGCCCAAGGACAATGACAAGGCGCCCGACTACCGGATCACGACCGCGCAGGGCGTCGAGTTCGGGGCCGGCTGGACCAAGGTCTCGCGCGAGGACCGGCCCTATGTCTCGGTCAAGCTCGACGATCCTTCGCTACCCGCGCCGATCTACGCGACGCTGGTCGAGGGCGAGCAGGGCGGCTTCTCGTTGATCTGGTCGCGGTGAGCCCAGGCGCCCCGTGCTGGGCGGCACGGGGCGCCCTCAAGCGGGGGGTGTCGGAATCGGCATCCCCGGTTTTCGACACTCCCGACCAGGTGTCCCGCCCGTCATCCCCGGTCGCGTTCGATGCAATGGAGGGATTTGGGCATGGACGGCGACGATATCGACCGGGCGACCAGTGCCAAGCGTGGTTCGCCCTTCCTGAATACGGATCAGGCGGCAGCCTATCTCGGCATCTCCAGCCGGCTGTTGAAGGGGCTGCGGATGCGCGGGCTGGGCCCTGTGTTCCGGCGGCACAGCCGCTTCGTCCACTATCATATCGACGATCTCGACACGTGGAGCCGCGAGCATAGTGCCCGCGGAACCCGCCCGTGACGGCCCCCCGAGGGCAGGGCGAGACGCCGCTCCTCGCCTGGGGCGAGACACGCCGCGCACACGAGCTGGAACGGTTGCATCGTGTCCGTCTCGCAATCCTCGGCGGTGCTGCGGTGCTGTTGCTCGCGGCACCGCCGGTCTATTCCCCGGCGCCGCGACTGGTTTGGAACGCCAGTGCAAGCGCGCCGATCGGGCTCTACTGGGTGTGGCCGGGCGATGCGCCCGGGCGCGGCGAGATGGCGATTGCCTGGATCCCTCGACGCTGGCGCACGCTCGCTGCCGAGCGCCATTATCTCCCCGGAAATGTCCCGCTGGTGAAGCGCGTCGCCGCCGTGAGGGGCGACCTGGTCTGTGGCTCGGGACCGCGGGTTTTCGTGAACGGCGTGGCGGTCGCGAATCGTCTGGCGCGCGACCCGAGCGAGCGTGCCCTGCCCTGGTGGCAGGGCTGCCGGCGGCTCGGGCGCGGCGACTTTCTGCTGCTGATGGACGCGCCGGGCTCGTTCGACGGGCGCTATTTCGGGGTGAGTTCTGGCCGGGACCTTGTCGGCCGGGCGAGGCTGATATGGCGGCGCTGAGCCTCGCCCTGCTGCTTCTCGCCGGTCGCGTCGGGGCGGACGAGACGTGGCGCTGGTCGGCGCAAATCGACGCTGCAGCTGCGCGCTGCGGCGTCCCGGCCGAGTGGATCGCACGGGTGATGCGGTTCGAAAGCGGCGGCCGGACCACTCTGAAAGGGCGCCCGATCCGCAGCAGCAAGGGCGCGATCGGGCTGATGCAATTGATGCCGGCGACCTGGGCGGAGCTGCGACGCGAGCTCGACCTTGGCGACGATCCCGACCTGCCTGCCGACAATATCGTCGCCGGTGCCTGTTATCTGCGGCGCATGTATGACCGGTTCGGTTATCCCGGAGCGTTCGCAGCCTATAATGCCGGGCCGGCACGCTATGCGGCCTGGCGTGCCGGCAAGGCGCGGCTGCCCGCCGAGACGGTCACCTATCTGGCGCGTGTGACGGGCGCTCCCCCGGCCCCGCCCGGGAGCGAAACCCCAGCGCCGCCGCCCCTGTTCCTGGTGCGCCGGGAGGTGCCCGCCACGCCGCTGGAGCCGTCTGCACCGCCTCCGGGATCGGCGATCTTCATGCTCCGCCGCGAGGGGCCCTGAGATGGACAGGCAGGGGAGGCTCGTCGTGAAGTCCCAGCATGACGGGCGGCGAAGCGGCCCTCAAGGCCCATGGGTGCCCCCCAATTTGCTGCGCAAATCGGTTCCCCCCAAGTCCGCTTCGCGGCGCCTGCGCTTCGCGCAGTCGGCCCTGACCGCCGCTTCGCCGCCCGTCGCCTTGGGCCTGTCCTCGATGGTGAGGGCCGCAAGCGGAGACAGTCATGGCAGAGCTACAATCCCTCTCGGACGCATCGGATCGCGTGATGGCGGCACTGGTTTCAGGGCTCGAGATCGAGTTCGGGGCGCGCACAGGCAGGGCATTGGCGAAGCGTTTCCTCGAGGCGGAGGAAGCCGATTTCCACTGGGACGCACGGCTCGAGGTGCGCTGGCTCGGCCGCTATTTGGATTGCGGCGGGGTCGATGTCGAGCTCGACCGGGTGCGAATTCTCGGCCGGATCGACGGGTGCTGGTTCGTTGCGGTGATGCTCGTCGATGGCGAGGGCGAGGCCCAGGCCATGCTCGGCAAACGCAGATTCGGGCGGGCGGCGCAGGCTAGGCGGGCGTTCTTCGATGCGTGAAAATCACCTCGGTTCGGGCCGGGATGCGCTGCGATATCGGCAGCGTATCCCGGCTCTCTTTTTGTGCCGGATCGGGGGCAGGCAGGGGGAACAGGGAAAACAAGATAAAGGCAGTGTCTCACGACCCTTGCCAAGTGATTGTCTGCACATCTTTTTTTCGGGAGATTCGGCAGCGGCGCCGCGAGGCAGGATCGGCAGGAATGGCGCAGATCCGCGCTTTCCCGCGCTTCTGCGCGAGACTCGGCGAGGCTGGCGGTGAGCGAGGACGAGTTCACGCCCAGGCTCGGCAAGCCCGGGGCGAAGGACGGCAAGCGCCTCGCCAGATATGGCGGCCGGGTCCTTGCTGCGGCGCGCCTTGCCGGCAGCAAGCCGGGTGTGCGCTCGGGGCGGTTCGACGGGAGCCGGATCGGCCGCGGCGCGAGCATCGGCAGGCTGCTTTCGAGCCGGGACCGGTTTGCCGGCGCCCGGGCGCGCCGGGCGGTCGTCAAGGTGCGGCTGGTGCGCATGGCCGGCAGAGGCTTCGCGGCGGCGCGCGCGCATCTGCGCTACATCCAGCGTGACGGCGTGACGCGCGAGGGCAATCCCGGCGAGCTTTACGGGCGCGAGCTCGACGCAATCGACGGCAAGGAATTTCTCGAACGTTGCGCTGGCGATCGCCACCAGTTCCGCTTCATCGTCTCGGCTGAGGATGGCGCCGAATATCCCGATCTCAAGCCCTATGTCCGCCGGCTGATGTCGCAGGCCGAGCATGACCTCGGGACGCGGCTCGACTGGGTCGCGGTCGACCATTTCAATACCGACCAGCCGCACACCCACATCATGCTGCGCGGGGTCGACGACCAGGGCCAGAATCTCGTCATCGCGCGCGAATATATTGCGCACGGGCTTCGCGAGCGCGCGGCCGAACTCGCCACGCTCGATCTTGGCCCCCGCACCGATCGCGAGATCGAGGAGCGGCTGCGCCATGATGTGACCCAGGAAAGGCTCACCGCGATCGACCGCCGGCTGATCCGCGGGATGGACGCCGATCGCGTCACGGGTCCGGCCCATAACGACCCGTTCCAGCAGGCTGTCGCCACCGGGCGATTGCGCAAGCTCGGCACCATGGGGCTGGCGGAAGATCTCGGCGCGGGAAGCTGGCGGCTCGCCGATGGGTTGGAGCAGACGCTGCGCGACATGGGTGAGCGCGGTGACATCATCCGGCTGATGCAGCGCGAGCTGACCGCCTGCCGGGTCGAACGGGCACAGGCCGACCGGGTCATCGACCGCGAGCTGCGGACGCCGGTGGTGGGACGCGTCCTGCGACGCGGTTTCGCAGACGAGCTTCGCGACCGGCACTATCTCATCGTCGACGGGATCGACGGTCGGGCGCATTATCTCGACATCGGCCTTGGTTCTGCGATCGATCCAACACCCCAGGGTTCCATCGTTCGTATCACGCCGCGAACGCTGGCCGTTCGTGAGGTCGACCGGACGATCGCCGCGGTGGCGGCCTCGCAGGGCGGATGCTATTCGGTTGCCCTCCATCTCGAGCATGACCCGCAGACGAGCCGGGCGTTCGCCGAGGCGCATGTCCGCCGCCTCGAGGCAATACGCCGCAGCGGGCTGGTCGACCGCCAAGCGGACGGCAGCTTTCGCATCCCTGACGATCATCTCGAGCGGGTGGCTACCTATGAGGCGCGCCTGCTGCGAGACCGGCCGGTGGTGATCGAGACCCTATCGCCGGTCCCCCTTGAGAAGTTGCCCTCAGCCGATGCCGCCACCTGGCTCGACCGCGCCCTGGCCGGAGAGGATTCCGTTTCGGCGCGTGACGCTGGGTTCGGTCGCGAGGTACGGGTCGCGCTCGCCGCGCGGCGTCAGTGGCTGGTCGAACAGGGGTTGGCGGAGGTCGGAAGCGACGACCAGGTCCGGCTGAAGCGAGGAATGCTCGCCGCACTTCAGCGGCGAGAGCTTTTGCGTGTCGCGAGCGGATTGAGCGAGGAGCTCGGCAAGGCGTTCGTGGAGGTCGGCCAGGGCGCTAAGATCGAGGGCCGGCTGACCAGGAAGGTCGAGCTGGCAGGCGGACGCTATGGATTGGTCGAACGCAGCCGTGATTTCACGCTGGTCCCGTGGCGATCGATACTCGAGCGCGAACTGGGCAAGCCGGTCGCAGGAGTGGCTCGGAGTGAAGGCATCAACTGGCAGCTTGGTCGCAACAGGGCTGGTCCACAGATCTCCTGAGCCTCGCCATTCGGATCGGTCCGGTCGCCCCGCCGTGTCTGGCGTGCTTCGATAAATATTCTCCCGCGCCGGGAATAGTCGGGGTCGGGCGGTGTCCACCCCTGCGACTGCTCTGACGATGGAGGCCGAGATGCGCCGAACCCTGATGCTTCCCCTGACCTTTGCGCTGGGCGCCGCGGCGCATGCCGCCGGCGGATCGAGCGATTTCGCCGCGGCGATGGACACGGCGATGGACCGGATGATGGCCGACATGCATGTCGCGCCGACCGGCGATGCCGACCGCGACTTCGTGACGATGATGATCCCGCATCACCAGGGCGCGATCGACATGTCGGTCGCGGTGCTGAACCATGGCCGCAACCCGCAACTGAAGCGGATCGCGCAGGAGATCATCGTCGAGCAGCAGCAGGAAATTGCGGCGATGCGGCTGGCGATCGGGGATCCGTTGCCGCCCTCCATGCCCGTGCCGACGCAGCAGGGTGGCGCGGCGGACGCGCATCGGGAGGGACATTGAGATGAATATGCTCCCGATCGCAGCGGCGATGGCCGCGCTCGCCACGCCGGCATTCGCCCAGCACGGGCCGCAGGCGCCGTGGGGCCGGGACGTGCCGGCCAGCCACCGCGACCGCGTCTACGCCGCCGAGCAATTCTCCAACACCGTTTCGGTCACCGATCCGGTCGACGGCACCCTGTTGGGCGTGATCCGGCTGGGCGATCCGCAGCCAGCCAATTTCAGCCCGCTCTACAAGGGGCAGGTGCTGGTCCACGGGATGGGCTTTTCGCCCGACGGCCGGACGCTGGCGGTGGTGTCGATCGGGTCGAACTCGGTCACCTTCATCGACACCGCGACCAACGCGGTGAAGCACACGGCCTATATCGGAAGGTCGCCGCACGAGGCATTCTTCACGCCCGACGGGAAGGAAGTCTGGGTCACGGTGCGCGGCGAGGACTATATCGCGGTGCTGGACCCGGTCACCTATCAGGAAACCGCGCGGCTGAAGACGCCGGGGGGACCGGGGATGACGATCTTCACGCCCGACGGGAAATACGGTTATGTCTGTTCGTCGTTCAATCCCGAGCTGGTGGTGTTCGACGTTTCCCAACACGCGATCGTCGGGCGGGTGGCGCAGCCCAGCCCCTTTTGTCCCAACATCGCGGCAACCCCCGACGGGCAACAGGTGTGGTACACGCTGAAGGATGTCGGCAAGACCGTGGTGATCGATGCGAAGCCACCCTTCGCCACGATGAAGGTGATCGATACCGGCCCGATCACCAACCATGTCAATTTCGCGCGGACCGCGCAGGGGCTGTTCGCCTATGTCACCGTCGGCGGGACGGGCGAGGTGCAGGTGTTCCGCACCGACAGCTTCGCAAAGGTCGCGACGATCCAGGTCGGGCGGTTGCCGCACGGGGTGTGGCCGTCGGGGGACGGCAAGACGGTCTTTGTCGGGATGGAGAATGACGATGCGCTGGTCCGGATCGACACCGCCACCAACCAGGTCACGGGGAAGGTGGCGATCGGACAGGCGCCGCAGGCGATCGCCTATGTCGCCGGCGCAGTACCGGCGGGGACGGGTCGCGAGAACCTCCAGCCGCTGGGCGTCGCGGGACAGGCGACCACCCTGGCGCTGGGCGCCGGTGACAAGGGGACGACCAGCGTGACGCTGTTCGACCAGGGGCTGATCCAGATCCTGCAGGCGTCGGTCACCGGGCTGGCGCCCGGACAATCCTATCAGCTGGTTTTGACCGATCAGGCGGACGGAACGGGTACGGTCGAGCCGCTGGCCGACTTCAAGACCAATCCGGCGGGATCGGCGATCGTCAATGCGAGCGGGCCGATCCGGCAGGTGGTGCAGGGTCAGGGTGCCACAGCCAGGCGCTGGCTGGCGATCCGCGCGGGGACGTCGGCCGCGCCGGGGGCGATCGTGCAGAGGCAGATGCCGTGAGGACCGCATGCGCGACATGATCCTGCTGATCGAGCCGGTCATCCCGCGGCTTCGGCGCTATGCCCGGGTGCTTCTGCGCGATCGGGCGGCGGCGGACGACCTGGTGCAGGATTGCCTGGAGCGCGCGGTGGGGCGGTGGCACCAGCGGCGGGGGGAAGGCGATCCGCGAACCTGGATGTTCGCGATCCTCCACAATCTGGCGATGAACCAGCTGCGCCAGCGCGCGCGGCGTGGAACTGCGGTGGCGCTGGACGAGGCAAGCGATGCCGCCCTCGCACGACCGGCGGAGCAGGAGGCGGGGCTGCACCAGCGCGACATCCTGGCCAGTCTCGACCGGCTGCCCGACGAGCAGCGCGTGGTGATCCTGCTCGTGACGATCGAGGAGATGAGTTACGCCGACGCCGCCGAGACGCTGGGCGTTCCGGTCGGGACCGTCATGTCGCGCCTGTCGCGCGCCCGCGCACGGCTGCGCGAGGCACTGAGCGGGGAGGCGCCGCCGGTGATGCATTTGAGGAGCGTGAAATGACCAGTCGTCCGATCGGGGAGGACGACCTCCACGCCTATGTCGACGGCGTGCTGGACCGGCATCGCCGGGCCGAGGTGGAGGCGGTGCTGGACGCGCAGCCCGAGCTTCGCGCCCGGGTGGCACAGGATATCGAAGCGCGCGATGCGCTGCGCGCCGCGCTGGCCGGGATGGCGGACGAGCCGGTGCCGAGCGAGTTGAGCCTGGCGCATGCGATCGAGCGGCGCCGACGGCCCGACCGGCGGCGCTGGACGCTGCCGGTCCAGGTCGCGGCTGCGGCGATGCTGCTGGTAATCGGCGGCGCGGGGGGGTGGATGATGCATGCCAGCCAGCAGCAGCCGACCGTCGGGATCGCGGCGCTCGCCGAGGAAGCGAAGCAGAGCTATGCGGTCTATGCGCCCGATGCGGGCCGGCCGGTGGAGATCGCCGCGTCGGATGCGCCACAGTTCGTGCAATGGGCATCGCGCAGGCTGGACCGGCCGGTCGCGGTGCCAGACCTGTCGGCGGCGGGCTATCGCTTCCTGGGCGGCAGGGTGGTGCCGACCCCGCACGGCGCGGCGGTGATGTTCATGTACGACAATGCCGCCGGCCAGCGACTGACGCTGTTGTCCCGAAACATGGCGGTCGACAAGGAAGCGCCGATGGCGGTGGATCGCGAGGGAGCGGTGACGACCGTTAGCTGGGCGCGGCGCGGGCTGGGGTTCAGCATGGTCGGGACGATCGACGGCGCGGCGCTGCATCCGATCGCGGACGCGGCGCGCGCGCAGCTCGACAAGACGATCTAGCCGGGGCGCCCGCTACGACGCTTGAATTGTCGACCGTGGCTCACGGACGTGTACCCGCTGGCGTCGAGTTCTTTGACGTGGCCTCCGCCCACACCAACGTGGATCGCGGGGCTCGCTGGGCAGCCCGGTATCCGCGCTCCTGGGACAATCCGCAGAACTTCCAACGCCCAGCAGTTCTACATCTGATTGGCAACGCGACGCACATATGTGCGAAACGCGGTAGACCCCGCGTTCAGGTCCGCCTCACCAGCGACATACTCCAGGTCGTATTCCGAGAGATAAATCTTGAAATGAGCATCCCGAGCCTGCGACTGCCACAACTCGCGCTCCGACGGAGTAAGGTGGCCATCTATTCGGCAGATGGTCGCGGCGCACGTAGCCTTGAAGCCCGCTCCGAGATTTGGGTACAGCAGCCTGGTTAGAAGACTGTTTAAGCTGTCCTCGGAGACTCTTGCCCATTCAGGGTCACGTCGCTCGGTGGCCATATACCGATCGAGTTCCTCTAAACGGAAATATGGCCCTTGAGTATCGGCGGGCGCTTTCTCAGCGATGACCGTGGGCGTTGCGTCCGTTGGTGGGAGCGCTCCAAAATTACGTTCATCTTTCTGCAGGATGACCACGTGGCCGTTGCTCGGTATCGGATCGGACCCGAAAGCAAGAGCAAGCGATGCTAGGCAGACCGCAGCTGCGGTGGCGCAAAGTGCAACCCTCATAAATTCCTATCACTTTTATTTGGGGCTGCCGAGATGGCCTTCAGATTTTCTGCTATCAAAGCGTTCCCGACACTGTGCTATTGCAATCGCTTAAGGGCATTGCTGACAGCGGCCTTTGTGACCTGAGCTCCAGCATCAGCACTAGGGAACCGCTATCTCGGAGGTTTGAAGCCTCGTATAATCGCGAGCCGTGCCCTGACGTCGTCAAAGGTATTATAATTTCCCGATCCGGTCAGGAGTGTTCCCCGAGGAGTACCGTTTGCTCTATCCCGGGTCCATGTCGAGATGACGTCCCAATCGTTCTCCAGCGAGATTTGAAGCTGGCCAAGCGGGTGGTTATACGCCGTAGATGCGAAGGCTGCCGAGAACTGACCGCGAACGTCATACAAGCGCGCTGATTCGGAAAGCAGTCCGATCATAAACTGCAATGCCGGACGAGGATTGATGACGCCAGCTCCATGGCTGACTGCGGTCTGCATCGACCGGTCCAACGATTCAAAATGAGCGCGGAAGCTGGCGTAGGATATCACTTGGGTAGCCCTGCCGGTGGAAGGCGGAAATGCTCCATTCAACGGCGACGCCAAACTCGCGTAAGATCCCGTCGTGCCCATTTCATAACTGGTATCGAGCGCCCACTGCTGACCGCTCCGCAATAACGCGCTCCTTAGGCCGCTGTCGCGGAACGCTGCCGTTCTGTTTCCATTTCGGCCTTCAGCGCCGGCCACTCTGTCATAAGCTGTATATCCTAACACATAAAGGTCGTACGGACGCAGCCATAATATAACGTATCTGTTATCCGACCTTCTGACGAGATTTACCCTTATCAAGCCATGATTATTCGTGTCTTGGTTTTGGGTGATGAACATGCGGTCATTGAAATAATGCCCTGAAGCAATACGGATTTGGTTGAGGCCGTCCTCGTAACTGCGACGGGTATTATCTGTGATGCTGTCATCAAACGTGATCGTGACGTTTCTAACGGTATTGGGGGCTACATCAGCCTGTGCGGTCGGAGAGAGGCAGAGAGTAGAAACGCCGAAAGTGGCAGCGGCAGCCCTGAATGACAGGCGAGCGGCATTCGCCAAGATGACTGTATGGAGTTTCATGGATCTCTCTCGCGGTTTGCCGCATCGATTGTTTTTGATGCATGTTGGAAAATTCGAAATGAGGCTAAATAAAATCAGAATTGCCGGCAATATATTAAGTATTACGAGTGTAGCTCGGCTGAGCACTCATCGATAAACCCTAAGATGATATTTGCGGCGATGCACGTCGCCGATATGAAGATGTGCGCGCATCGATCGTGGCGGTGTGGATCCGGCGCCAGTTCTTGCATTTGCTGAACATGTCCCGACCCGGGGGGGGCTGGCGCTAGCGTACCGCGTCATGCGGGTCGGCCGCGGAAGCGGCTTTTTCAGCCGCGTCGGAAATGGTCTCACGCATCGCGGCCCACCGTGCAACCTCCTCGTCGCGGCCTGTAATCCTGGCCCCGTTCAGCCAGAAGTCGAACCAGTCGATCGAGCGGGTATAGACTGCGAGGCGGTGCGCTGGCTGCCATTTGACGTGATGCTCGTCGGGAAAGACGAACATGTCGATCGGCCGGTCGAGTTCGCGCAGCGCGGTATAGGTCTGGAGCGCACTCAGGACTTCATCGTCCGACACCTGGACCAGGATTGGAGCCCGGATCGAACGCGCATTGGGGGAGATTGCAATCCGGTCCCAGAAGGCCTTGGCTGCCGGACTATCGTCCGTGGCCTGCGGATACCCCATATGGTAGAAAAGTCTGGCCGCGCTGGGGCCGACGCGCATCGCCAGGTTGGTGTCCCAGCAGCAGCTGCTCATCGCATAGGCCGCGAAGAGCTTGCTATGGAGCAGCGCAAAGCCGGCGGTCGATGAACCGTCGCTCAGGCCGGTGATCCCAATGCGAGCCGGATCGGCAATGCCACGCGCGACCGCGACCTTGACGGCGGCCTCCAATCCTTCGAGCACGCTGCGGCGGTCGGCGAAGTCCTTGAGGTTGATCCGGTCGGCCTCGATAAAGTCCGTCGTCGACTTGAAACCGACCTGACGTGGTCGGTCGAAGCTCAGCACGGCAAATCCCCGGTTCGCAAACGCCTGGATCGGATAGTCGTCGCCGGTGCCGCCGCGCAAAAAGCCGCGCGAGACATATTGCACCACGACCAGCGGGTAGCGCTTTCCACGCTGATAGCCGACTGGGAGGACGAGATCGGCGAAGGATTCGATGCCGAAGCTGTTGCGCGAGCGGATACGCTCGACCTGGCCGAGCCTGAAATTGGCGAATTCCGGGTTCGGGTCGAACAACACTTCGCGATGCCCGCTGACCGGATCCAGGCGTTCGAGCCGGCGTGGTTGGAGTGGCCCCTCGCGCAGGCAAGTCAGCGTGCCGCCCGCGGGCACGCACCCCAGGAACAAGTCGTCCGTGCCGTAGAGCCGGCGCGCATCGCTCGAGCCGGGCTTCCATTCATAGATCGCGGTCGTGGCCTTCGCCCAGCCTTCGCGCCGCAAGAAGCGCACCGAGTTGCCAGCCCACCATGGATAGCTTGCGTCCGCGCAGGCTGGCGCGTCGCAGGCGATCGTGCGGCTGCCGGACGTTACCGTTAGCTGGCCTCGCGAGGGGTAGAGGGTGTCGGATGGGATCTTAAGCCACGCACGGTCGCCGGCATCCGATAGAACCTCGGTCCAGCTGCCCTCTCGCATCGACGGTTTATCGAGCAGGGCAGCCTCCTCCGGCGTCGCCTTGCGTATCGTTCGGCTTCCGAGGTCTAGGAAGCTAGCCACCCTCGCGATCGGTGCGGGCGCAAAGGGCCGATAGCTGGCCGAGGGCGCGAACCGATCGTCATAGTGAAAGCCCGAGAGCGCTTCCCGATCGATTTTGGCCTCTGCCTCGCGGAGGCCAGGCCTGGTGGCGTAGACGACCCCGCGCCCGTTCTCGGTGAAGCGGAAATCCTCGATGTCGTCCAGGCTCGACGTGATTGCTGCGCTCCCGCCGCCGTCCACTCGAGCTTGCCACAGCTGCACAGCGCCCTGATCGCGTCGGCGATACACGATCCACTTCCCGTCGGGTGACCAGCGGGGCGTGATCGGGTCCGTGAAACCGGTCTTGAACCCGGCCTTGCCCCGAAAGTCGTAGCGAACGCGCATGAACGCCCCGCCCCGGTCGACCACTCGAGGCACGGCGCCTGAGCGGAGGTCGACGACCAGCATCGCGAGGCAGAAGCCGTTGGTCGAGGGATCGCCGCGCCTGAGCTGAAAGGCGGCCTGGCTACCATCGGGCGACACCGAGAACAGACCCTCGTCCTGCTGGTTGGGATCGACCGGCCCGATGTCGCGTAGGCGCACTAAGTCCTCGGGTACCAGATTGCGAAGCGGCAGACTCGTTCCCGACGGCAGCAGGTCGGCGCAATCTGGCGCGGCGGACGCCGCTGCCGGCGCCAGGAGCGATGCGGCAACGAGTGCGATGCGCAGGCTTACCACTGCTTCGTTACCGAGACGCTGACGAACCGCCCCACTGGGGACTGGTTGGTCGAATCGAAGGGGATTGCGGAGGCCGCCGAATTCCTGATCGGGTCGGGTTCCTCGTCCAGCAGATTCTGAAGGTTGAGTCGCAACTCGAGATTCGCGAGCGGTCCCCGGTCAATGGCGGGGCGAAATGCTCCGCTCAGGTCGAGCGTGGTGAAGGCGCCGATCGTCTCCGTATCGGGGAACCGGTTGTCGAGCGTGCTGCCGACATAGTTGATCGTCGCCGAGAGCTGGAGGCTGCCGCGCTGCCAGTTTGCCGAGCCATGTGCCCGGAAGTGTGGCGGTGTAAAGATCAGTCCCGCCCGCCCTTCATAGGGCTGGTTGGCGACGGGCTGACGCTTCCCCTCAAGATAGCTCGCCGAGGCGGCCAGCTGCAATTGGCCGCCCCCCGGTAGTCCTGAGCTGTAATCGACTGCGAGGTCGACGCCGCGCGCCTGCTCGCGCGCTGTGTTGCGCAGGCTTGAGTCGACGATGGCGAACACCTGAGCCGCGTCATAGGCTTGCCCGCTCTGGTTTTGCAGCCCGAGTGGCGCGTCTGCGATGAGCGCCTGCTGCAGGCTGGCACTCGGACCATAGAGGACGAAGTCCGCAGCGACGGGATTGGTCAACGCCGTGCTGAAATCGCTGACCCCGCTTGCGATGCGGCCGCGATAGTCGATGTCGAAATAGCTCAGCTCGACCCGGAGCCCGGCGAGGAAGCGCGGCTCGAACTGGATCGAAAGGGTCGAACTCGTCGCCCGTTCTGCGCGCAGGTCGGGGTTGCCGCCTCCGAGGAGCAGGACGGTCGAGCCGGCGGGAAGCGGCGGAGCCGGCTGCGGCGAGAACTGGTCCTGGCTCAGCAAGATGGCTTCGCGCGGCTGATTGACCTGATTAAGCGTCGGGATCTTGAACGACCGGCCCCAGCTATATTTGAGGACGAGGTCGGGATGAGGCGCGTAAATCAGCCCGAGCTTCGGGGTGGCGACCTCGTCAATGCCCGAATATCGCTCGTAGCGGACCGCAGCGCTGAGGCGCAGGGCATCGATCAGGGGGACGGCATTGGCAGCTCCCACCAACGGCACCGACAATTCGCCATAGCCGAAAGCGCTTTCCCGACGCTCGCTGGCGTCGCGGGTTACGCGGGTGACGCCACCACTGGTCGAGCGAATATTGAAGTCGAGCCTGAACCGACGATAGCCGCCGCCGAGCGCGAGGCGGACATCGCCTCCGGGCAGGCGGACGAGCGGACCTTCGGCGCTCGCCTCGAAGTTGGTGAGGCGATTGTCATAGGCCGAGCGCCCGACCTGCACGACGCCACCGACGTAGCGTCGCGCTGTGCTGACGGTATTGCTCTCCCCGCTCGTCATCTCGAACGTTGCTTCCCAGCCGCCACCGGGCCGCAGATGCAGCGACGGGGTAACCGCATAGGAGCGCACAACCGGCAGACTGAGCTGCCCGAAAGTCGTGACGGGCGCCGTCGCCGAGAACGCGTTGCCCTTGCGCGATCGCCGGTCTGCGAACTGGGCGTCCACCTCGAACGACGCCCAGCTTGCCAGATCCTGGTGGCCGGTGAGCACGCCGCTCACCTGCCGACTTCCGGTCGCGATCATTTGTGTGGGGTGAAGCCTGCGCGAATAGGATCTGTCATCGGCATAGATCGGCGTGGCCCTGTTATAGTCGATCGCCACCATGAAGCCGCCGTCAGCCCAGCGCTGGCCACCGACGCCCCAATATTGCTGCTGTTCGTTGCCGCCTTGGGTGGAGGTGCCAACACGGGCACTGGTGGACAGCCCATCGAAGTCGCGCCGGAGGATGATGTTGGCGACCCCGCCGACGGCGTCAGAGCCGTAGAGTGCTGATGCCCCATCCGCGATCACCTCAATGCGGTCGAGTGCGGCGAGGGGAATGGTCGAGATGTCGACGCCCTGGTTGACTGCGTCGTAAGGAAGGCGGTGACCATTGATGAGCGTCAACGTCGCGTCCGAGCCCAGCCCGCGAAGGTTGAGCGTCGTGGAGTTGTTGAGATTATTATATCCGCCCTGGTCACCGCCCCCCGCGACTCCGGGGTTCTGCCCTCCGGTAAAATTCTGCGGAATGATCCGCGCAACGCTTGCCATATCCGGGAGCCCCTGCTCCTCGATGCCCCGCCTTGTCATCGCGATCAGGGGCGAGGGGCTGCCCGCACCACGGATGCGCGTGCCGGTCACGGTTATGGTGGTGGCGTCGTCCGCGGTCGCGGCGGGCCGGGCCCGTACGACCAGCGCTCCAGCTTCCAACTCGACGACCAGTCCGCTGCCGGCGATCGCCAGCCGCACTGCCTGTTCCACCGTGAAGTTGCCCCGCACCGCAGGCGAGCGCATGCCGTGCACGTCATCATCTGCGAAAAGGATTTCGCGGCCGCCCTGGCGGGCCAAGACACGAAGTGTGGTAGCCAAGTCCTGCGCGGGCACCGCGAACGCCATCGGCGCTTCCTGTGCCTGGGCCGGCAGGGTGACCATGCCGGCTGGGAAAGTGCTGGCGGCTAGCAGTGCGGCGCACAGCGCTTTTTTCGAGATCGTCATCCTACCCTCCCATCGCCGGTTGCTCCGGCCTCGAGAGGGTTGACGCGGCACATCGCGAACTACGGGGCGTCGTGCGAAAATAATTTTCACGCAAGCGGTGTGGCCCGACATCCGCGGATTTCCGGCCTCGCACTGGGATTGCTGCTCGACCCGAAGGCGCCACCCCGCTCGCGGCAGGCAGCGGCTGTCTTGACGACGGGATGCGTTACGGAACAAAAAAGGAACGAATCTTAGCGCTTCCGAGTATTCGATCCCATGAGGCCGCCCAGTGCCATTGCTGACCTGCGTTCCCGCGTTGCCGCCATCGAGGGGGGCGGACGAGCGCGTGAGGCTGTGCCATTCGGTGTTTCGGCGATCGACCGGTGGCTGCCGGGCGGCGGCTTGGTGGCGGGCGCGCTGCATGAGGTTATGGGCAGCTCCGAGCTTTGCGATGACGCGGCGGCAACGGTTTTCCTCGCCGGTATCCTCGCGCGGATCGACGGGCCGGTATTCTGGTGCCTCAGGTGGCGCGACCTGTTCGCGCCGGCACTGGACCTGGCGGGGCTGCACCCCGATCGGGTGATTCATGTCGAGGCAGGCAGCGACACCAATGTCCTGCTCGCAATGGAGGAATGCCTGCGCCACCCCGGCCTGGCCGGGGTCGTCGGCGAAGTCGCCAAGCTGTCGACCACCGCCTCGAAGCGGCTCCAGCTCGCGGCCGAGGCCTCGGGCAGCACCGCTTTCGTGTTTCGTCGTGCGGCGCGCATCGGTGATCAGACGGTAGGGACTGCTGCTGCCACCCGCTGGCGTGTGCTGGCCGCCCCCAGCAAGCCACTCGGCATCCCAAGCCTGGGCCGTCCGCGCTGGGAGGTGCAGCTCGAGCGTATTCGTGGCGGCGTCCCAAAATCCTGGATCGTGGAGGCCTGTGATGCGCAGGGTCGTCTCGCTCTTCCTGCCCAGCTGGTCGACCGACCGGCTGCGACGGAGGGGCGGCGCTTCGCGAGCTGAGGATGTCCCGGCTCCCGACCAGCCGCTCGTTACCGCTCGTCCGGATCATGGCCGCAAGATCCTGGCTGCGGTGAATGGACCGGCGCGCGCACTCGGACTTGTCCCCGGCATGACCCTCACCAAGGCGCGCAGCCTCGCGCCGAGGCTGACCGCGGTCGACGCCGATCCCGAGGCTGATCTCGCCGCGCTCAGGCGTCTCGCTCTTTGGTGTGGTCGCTATTCGCCGTTCGTCGCACCTGATCCGCCGAGCGGCGTCTGGATCGACGTGACCGGCTGTGCGCAGCTGTTCGGCAGCGAGCCGGCGCTGCTCAAGGACCTGCATCGTCGCATTGCCCGCGCGGGCTATGCCCTCCAGATCGCGGCTGCCGACGCGCCGGGCTGTGCGCATGCGGTCGCGCGGCACGTCCCCGCAGGCCGGCCGGTCACGATCCAATCCGGCGATCAGCGCAAGGCGATGGCGTTGCTGCCCATCGCAGCGCTCCGGCTCGAACCCGAGACCGTCGAAGGGCTGAGGAAACTGGGCTTCGAGCGGATCGAGCAGCTGATCGAGGCGCCGCGCGGGCCGCTTGCGCGCCGCTTCGGGCGCCTCCTCCACCAGCGTCTCGACCAGGCACTGGGCTATGCGCCCGAGGTGATCGAGCCGCTGCTACCGCCTCGTGCTCCGCATTGCCGGCGCGACCTGATCGAACCGATCGCGACACCAGAGGCTTTCGCCATGGTTATACGCGACTTGGTTGCCGACCTTGGTGCGCAGCTGGTGCAACTGGGTCATGGTGCACGCCGGCTGGATTGCTATTTCCACCGCGTCGACGGCCAGGCGCAAGCGATCCGCATCGGCACGGCGACGCCCAGCCGCGACACCGCGCACCTTGCCAAGCTTCTGATCGCCCGGATCGAGCAGGTCGAGCCGGGTCTTGGCGTGGAGGGGATGGCCCTCACCGCGCCGCTCACCGAACCTCTCGCCTCCAGCCAGAATGACCTAGCCCGGGCCGGCGAACGCAAACCAGATCTGGGCGGATTGATCGACGCGCTCGCCAACCGGTTCGGGCAGGCAAGCCTGCACCGCGCCGCACCGCGACCCGGTATGCCGGAGCGTTCAGTGGCAATGGTGCCGGCACTGACTCAGGCCACCCGCCGCCGCTGGGCCGACGATCTCCCGCGCCCTGGTCGCCTCCTTGACCCGCCACAGGAAATCCAGGTGACCGCGATGCTCCCCGATCATCCACCGGCGATGTTCGTGTGGCGCCGCAAACGCTTTCGCGTGATCCAGGCGGATGGACCCGAGCGCCTGCACGGCGAGTGGTGGCGGGAGGCCGGACACGAGGCGCGCATGCCCTATGCGGTACGCGACTATTTCCAGGTCGAGGTGGAGGGCGGGGGGCGATACTGGCTGTTTCGCCTGGGTGACGGCGAGCGCAGCGCGACCGGGCCGATGCGATGGTTCATCCACGGTGCTTTCGCCTAGGCCGGAAGCTCGCACTGGAGTCTCCACCTCGTTCCTGTTATGTTCCAATGCTCGCGATTCGGAGAACCGACAGTGACCATCATCCTTACCTCGTTGGCGGACGCGGCAACCCTGCGCGTTACCGGAGACATCGAATCGAGGCTGACGATACCTGCCGACCCTTCGTTCGAATTCGGCGGCGAGAGCTATCTGCACGCCTATTATATCGCGCTCTCGGACGGGTCGCTGATCAAGGCGGTGCGCGACCACGACCCGGACTGGGAGGTGATCATCGAGGGGGCCGCAACGATCGAACCCGGTCCCGACGGCAAGACGCTCATCGTCCATTGGGCGATTGAGTGGATTACGCTCGCAACCAACTGCAACGCCAGCGCGGTTGCGCAGAAGTCGACTCGCAACCTGCCATTGTTTCATCCCGAGCTAGGGAACTTCAACGCGATCGGCTGAAGTTGATTGCTTTCGCACCGGCAAACGCGAACCTCTGACCCCAACCGGCCAGGACCGATGGCTGAGCATTCTCCAACCTATGCCGAGCTGCAGGTCACCACGCATTTCAGCTTCCTGCGAGGCGCCTCGTCGCCCGAGGAACTGCTTGCAGCCGCCGCGGTGCTCGGATTGCCTGCGCTTGGAATTGTCGACCGCAACTCGGTGGCGGGCATCGTCCGGGCCTGGGACGCGCAAAAGGCAACGGGTGTCCGCGCGATCGTCGGCTGCCGACTCGATCTTTCCGACGGTACCGCGTTGCTCGTCTATCCCACCGACCGCGCTGCCTATGGCCGGCTCTGCCGGCTCCTTTCCGCCGGCAAGGCGCGCGCGGGCAAGGGCGCGTGCCATATCGACTGGAGCGACGTCGAGGAATGGAATGACGGGCTGATCGGCGTGCTGGTGCCGGACCGGGCCGATGCTGTTGCTGAAGCCGCGCTTGCCCGAACCGGGCGAATATTCGCCGACCGCTCCTATCTCGCTTTGTCGCTGCGCCGGCGCCCGCGCGACGCCGTCCGCTTGCGCGACCTGGCGGAGATGGCGGCCAAAGCGCGGGTCGCGACCGTCGCGACCGGAGACGTGCTCTACCATTCCCCCAATCGCAGGCTGTTGCAGGACGTCGTCACCTGCATCCGTGAGAAATGCACGATCGACGAACTCGGGGAGCGCCGCGAGTGCGTTGCCGATCGCCACCTGAAGCCGGCAGCCGAGATGGAACGATTGTTCCGGCGCAATCTCGCGGACACCCGCCCGGTCGGGCGTAGCCTCGAGATCGCAGAGCGCTGCAACTTCGATCTTGAGCAGCTCCGTTACCAATATCCCGACGAGATCGGCATGGCCGGCCGCACGCCGCAGCAGGAGCTCGAGCGGCTGACCTGGGAGAAGGCGCCGCAGCGCTACCCCGACGGAGTGACGTCGAAGGTTCGCGGCCAGCTCGAGCACGAACTCCGCCTCATCTCAAAGCTGGATTATGCGCCCTATTTCCTGACCGTTCATTCCATCGTGAATTTCGCCCGCTCAAGGGACATTCTCTGCCAGGGCCGCGGCTCGGCGGCCAACTCAGCCGTATGTTATGTCCTCGGCGTCACCTCGATCGACCCGGTTCGCTCCGAACTGCTGTTCGAACGCTTCGTCTCGGCGGAGCGCCGCGAGCCGCCCGATATCGATGTCGATTTCGAGCACGAGCGCCGCGAGGAAGTGATCCAGTGGATCTACGAGACCTATGGTCGCACGCGAAGCGCGCTCACCGCCGTGGTCACCCGTTACCGGGCGCGCGGCGCGGTGCGCGAGGTCGGCAAGGCGCTGGGCTTGAGCGAAGACCTGACGGCGGGCCTGTCCAGCCAGGTCTGGGGCTGGAGCCGCGACGGTGTGGAGGAGAAGCACGCCGAGGAACTGAACCTGGATATGGCCGACCGCCGGCTCGCGCTGACCCTCGACCTTGCCCGCCAGCTGATCAACACGCCTCGCCATTTGTCGCAGCATCCCGGTGGTTTCGTGCTGACCCGCGATCGGCTTGACGAGCTGGTCCCGATCGAGCCGGCCGCGATGGATGATCGTCAGGTCATCGAATGGGACAAGGACGATATCGACGCACTGGGTTTCATGAAGGTCGATGTCCTCGCACTCGGCATGCTCAGCTGCATGCGCCGCGCGTTCGAGTTTCTCGAGGCCGACAAGGGGCTCATGCTGGATCTCGCGACGATTCCGGCCGAGGACCCCGCCACCTATGCGATGATCCGCAAGGCCGACACCCTCGGCGTCTTTCAGATCGAAAGCCGCGCCCAGATGGCGATGCTTCCCAGGATCAAGCCGCGAACCTTCTACGACCTGGTGATCGAAGTCGCGATCGTTCGACCAGGGCCGATTCAGGGTGATATGGTCCACCCCTATTTGCGCCGGCGCGAGGGAAAGGAGCCGGTCACCTATCCCAAGGAAGAACTGCGCCGTGTGCTCGAGAAGACGCTCGGCGTGCCCCTCTTCCAGGAGCAGGCGATGCGCGTCGCGATCGAATGCGCAGGGTTCACCGCGTCCGAGGCCGACCTGCTGCGCCGCGCCATGGCGACCTTCAAGCTCACCGGCGGAGTCAGCCATTTCCGCGACAAGCTCATCGGCGGCATGGTCGCGCGAGGCTATGACCATGACTTTGCCGAGAAGACCTTCAAGCAGATCGAGGGCTTTGGCAGCTACGGCTTTCCCGAGAGCCACGCCGCGAGCTTCGCGCTCATCGCCTATGCGTCGAGCTGGATGAAGTGCCATCACCCCGATGCCTTTTGCGCCGCGTTGCTCAATGCCCAGCCGATGGGCTTCTATGCCCCAGCCCAGATCGTTCGCGACGCGCGCGAGCATGGCGTCGAGGTCCGCTCGATCGACGTCAACCATAGTCGCTGGGATTGCACCCTCGAGGATGCGGCCGGCCGATACAAGGCCGTGCGCCTGGGCTTGCGAATGGTCCGCGACCTTTCAAACACAGATGCCGCAGCGATCGTCGGCGCCCGCGGCGACCGGCCGTATCGCAGCGTCGAGGAAATCCAGCGCCGCGCCGAGGTCGGAGCGGGTGCGCTCAACCGCATTGGCGAGGCGGATGGGTTCGGCTCGCTCGAACAGACCCGCCGCACCGGACTATGGCAGGTGAAGGGCCTCGCCGACGCCGCGTTGCCGCTGTTCGCTGCGGCCGACCGGAGGGACCAAGCGTGGCGTGACGAGGCGGTCGAGCCGGAGGTGACGCTGATGCCGATGGGCGAGGGGCAGGAAGTGGTCGAGGACTATCGTGCCACCTCGCTGTCGCTGCGCGCGCATCCTATCGCCTTTCTTCGCGACGAGCTTGCTGGCCGCAAGATCCAGCCCTGCTCGGCAACGCGAACGATGAGGGACGGGCGCTGGATCAACCTGGCCGGCCTCGTGCTGGTCCGTCAGAAGCCCGGCTCGGCAAAGGGCGTCATGTTCATCACGATCGAGGACGAGACCGATATCGCCAATCTCGTAGTGTGGACCAGCATCTTCGAGAAGTACCGTCGTGTCGTTCTCGGCGCATCGATGCTGGGCCTGCGTGGCAAGGTGCAGCGGGAAGGGGAGGTCATTCACGTCATCGTCGACCGCCTAGACGATCTGTCGCCGATGCTTGCAAGCGTCGGCACGCGGCAGGATATTGCCGACGTCTATCGCATGTCCCGCGCCGATGTCGTCAAGCACGGTCAGGGCCCGGACCCGCGGGATCCTGCCGAGCGAGCTCTGGGCAAGGGGGCGCGCGATATTTACATCCCCGATCTCCGGCTGGGCTCGGGCATCATTCCCGGGCAGCAGACCGAGGGAATCAAGATAAAACCGCGGGATTTCCGATAAGTCGGAGACTATTCGCGGCCTCGTGTCACCCGGGCTGCTTTGCCGGACGCGCGGCACGTCTTCGCTTCGGCTTGTCGCCGAGCTCAACCCAGACCGGCGCGTGATCGCTGGTCTTCTCCCAGCCTCGCACGTGGCGGTCGACCTGCGCATCCACCAGACGGTCGGCAAGCGTCGGGCTGAGCAGCAGATGGTCGATCCGCAGCCCCGCATCGCGGCCATAGGCATTCCGGAAATAGTCCCAGAAGGTGTAGATGGTCTCATCGGGATGCATCGCGCGGAGCGCATCGGTCCATCCCTGGTCGGTCAGGCGGGAGAATGCGGCACGTACCTCAGGGGCGAACAGCGCATCGTCCAGCCAGCGTTCGGGCTTATAGACGTCGCGTTCGGTCGGCATGACGTTGAAATCGCCGGCAAGCATCACCGGGACGCCGGACTCCAGCAATTCCGCGGCATGCTCGACGAGCTTGTCGAACCAGCGCAGCTTGTATTCGAATTTGGGCCCGGGGCGGGGGTTCCCGTTCGGCAGATACAGTCCACCGATCAGCACCCCATTGACTGCGGCCTCGATGTAGCGGCTCTGGCTCGCGTCCGGGTCCCCTGGCAGGCCCCGGCGCGTTTCGTGGATCTCGCCCACCCGGCTGAGTATGGCGACGCCGTTCCAGCTCTTTTGTCCGTGCCAGATCACGTCATAGCCGAGATCCCGGATCGCCCGTTCCGGAAATTTCTCCTGCGGAGCCTTCAATTCCTGCAGGCAGACCACGTCCGGCTGCGCCTCAGCCAGCCAGCGCAGCAAGACCGGCAGCCGGCCATTGACGCCGTTCACGTTGTAGGTCGCGATCTTCACAGGTCGGGCAGGACCTGATCGGCGCGTCCCCAGCCGGACAGCGCCCTGGAGGCAGCTCGCTTCACCAGCTCGGCAGCATCGCTGATATGGAAATGCGATGGCTTGTCGATCGTCTCCATTTCCTTCCATGTGATCGGCGCTGCCACCGGCGCCTCGGGCCGCGCACGAACGGCATAAGGCATGACCGCCGTCGCGCCGCGCTGGTTGCGCAGATAGTCCACCAAGATCCGGCCCTTGCGCTGGGCCTTGGGCAGGGCGGCGGTGAAGTTGTCGGGATCGCTCTGCGCGACCGCCTGAGCAAGCCGGTGGGCGAAATCCTTTACCTCGGGCCATTCCGCCCTGGGCACGAGCGGGGCAATCACATGGATGCCTTTCCCGCCGGTCGCCATTGGGAAGGTTTCGAGCCCGATCGACTTCAGAATGTCCCGGAAATGGAAGGCCGCCTTACGGACCGCTTCGAAGTCCAGGCCCTCGTCCGGGTCGAGATCGAATACGAGCCGGTCCGCCTTCTCGACATCCTCGATGCGCGCACCCCAGCCATGAAACTCGATCGTTCCCATCTGCACGCAGGTCAGCAGGCCGTCCGCACTGTCGACGAACAGATAGGGCTCCTCATGTCCGTCCTTCTCGAGGATCCCGACATGCTTTACTGCGTCGCCAAAGCTGCCAGCGTCATGTTTCTGGAAGAAGCATTTCTTGGCACGACCCTGCGGACAGCGCACCAGGCTGATCGGCCGGCTTCCGCACCAGGGCAACATAATCGACGCGACGGCGGCGTAATAGTCGGCAAGCTCCCCCTTGGTGATGCTCGATTCCGGGTAGATCACGCGGTCGCGGTTGCTGATCGTGACGCTGGTCGCATCCGGTTCCGTCGCGGATGCAATCGGCGCCTCGACTTCGAGCACCACTGCTTCCGGTTTCTTGTCCTCGCGAAGCCCAAGGTAACTCGGGTGCCGCAGCGTCCCCTCGTTCGTCATCTCGGTATAGGCGATCTCGGCGACGAGCCCGGGTTTCAGCCAGTGCGCGCCGCGCACCTCGGCGCGGGGCGCCTTCACCGTCGCCTCCTTCTGCTCGAGCGGCGCCATGATTTCCATCAGTCGCAGCAGTTCGCCGGTGTTGAAGCCCGTCCCGACCTTGCCGGCGTAGCGCAGCACGCCACCCTCATGGATACCAAGAATCAGTGATCGGAACGTCCGTGACTTGTCCGACGGCGTCCAGCCGACGATCACGAATTCCTGGCGCTTGATGCACTTGGTCTTGACCCAGGTGCCGCTGCGCGAGCCGACATATTTCGCTGTCGCAAGCTTGGAGATGACGCCTTCGAGATCGGCGCTGCAGAAGCTCGCCAGCAGCTTCTCGCCATTGCCGCGGATATGTTCGGAATAGCGTAGATGCGGGTCGCCCTCGGGCAAGATCGCACGCAGCCTCTCCTTCCGCTCAAGGAGGGGCAATCTCGTCAGATCCTCCCCGTTCAGCTCAAGCAGGTCGAAGGCGAAATAGTCGATCGTACCAGGCGCTCCCTTCAGCGCGCCCTGCAATGCCTGGAAGCTCGAACGGCCATCGGCATCGAGCACAACTGCCTCGCCATCGATCAGTGCCGACCGCACGTTGAGCCTGCCAGCCTGCTCGAGGATCGCGGGGTACCGATCCGACCAGTCCAGTCCGGACCGCGTATAGGCGCGGGCAGCGCCACCACCGATCGCGACCAGCGTACGGTACCCGTCATATTTCATCTCGTGTAGCCAGCGGTCGCCGGCTGGAACCGCGTCGACCAGTTGCGCAAGCTGTACCGGACGGAAGGGCGGTACTGCCGCCTCGTCCAGTTTGGCCGAAGCCGCGCGGCGCGAGGGAGAGGCTGACGATCTCATCTGCGCTAGACTCGACTCAGCGACGGTTCGTTCCATCGCCAGTTAACCTTCCGGAAACTCTCGCAAATCGACCGCGTTGAGCGTCCCCATCAGGAGAAGGCATATGGCAGACGACAAGAATTTGCGCGGGCCGCAGGACAGCGCACGGGTGGCAATGGGCGAGGATTACGAAGTTGCCTATTGGACGAAAAAGTTCGGAGTGAGCCGCGAGCGGCTGCAGGAAGCCGTGGATGCCGTCGGCAACAGCGTCGACGCGATCAGCACCTATCTCTCGCGTTGAGGTCGCAGCGACCGAGCGATCGGCACGCCGTCGATCCTACCAGGGCAGTTCCTCGATGAAGAGGATCAGTTCCTGAAAGGCCGACGCCTCGAAATCCAGACCGGCCGCGGTTTGGACCAGGGGCTGGCGCGCCGCCGCTTCGACTACCGCTTGCGCATCGGACTGTCGAAGCGGATCATGCGCCTCCGCCCATTTCTTCACGGCAGCGACGCGAGCATGGAGCGCCGCCCCTGCAAGCGCGTCGTCGGCAAATCCGGCGTCACGAGCATAGGCGTGCAGCGCCGTCGCCTGGGCTCCAAGGTCGCGCTTGTGATCCCGGGGCAGAGTCGCCAGCACCTCGAGTGCTGCGGCAATCTGCGTGCTCTTAAACTGAACTGCGTTCAACCGCTCAGAGAGGCTAGAGGTGGTGGGGGCGGCGAGGCCGGACGATGGTTGCGACAACATGGCTCGGATCCTTGCTTACAAGGCCAGCACGCGCTGGCGATCAGCGAGCCCCTTCGGACCCACCTCCTCGACAATGAAACTGTGTTTGGGCAGAGGGCTCAGGAGCGCTTCCTCGGGCTGGGTGCCGTCAAGCCACGCCATGTTCTGGCGCCGCAGCAGCACGGCACCCTGGCGATCCTGGTAGAAGAAAATGTCGGGGTTGGCCTCGATGGTGATGATCGCATAGCTGACATCGCGGTCGCCAGAGGAGGGGCGCCAGATCCCCGCGAGATAGAAGAAATTTCCGTCATCGAGCAGGACCCGGAACTTGCGGTCGCCGTTGGTGACCTGGAATTCGCTCGCTGGCACGAGGCAGCGCTGGTGGGGGAAGGTCCTTCCTTCCGAACGAATGAACTTGAACGGTTTGCCGTCAGGCTCCCAAGGCTCGAGACCCCAGCTGGCGTCGATCGCCTGGGGCTTGCCCGTGCGCGGATTGCGCCGGATGATGATCTTGCGGCTGCCAAAGGATGCATCCGACTCGAAGGCACTCGCTTGCATGGCGAGAACATAAGTCGAACATGCTTGGTGTGCAAATCAGGGATAGAGCATGTGTAATGATTACCGCCTCGAGGTCGATATCGCCTCGATCATGGAGGATTTTGAAGAGCTTGAGATCGCGGTCGAAGCGCCCGAGGGGATGCCGAACGTTGCGGCGCGCGAAGACATCAAGATCACTGATATCGCGCCCATCGTCACGCGGATCGAAGGCGCCAGTCCAGTCGCCGCATTGCTGAACCGGCGCTGGAGCTGGCCGGGATCCACGGGCAAGCCGGTCTACAATTACCGAGCCGAGGGTCGTGAATTCGGGTCCAACCGCTGCCTGATCCTCGCTGACGGATTCTACGAGTTCACCAAGCCGGAGGAGCTCAAGCAGAAGCGGCAGAACAAGTGGCTCTTCACAATGGAGGATCACGACTGGTTCGCGATCGCCGGTATCTGGCGCAAGCACCCGGCGGCGGGCGAGGCCTTCACGATGTTGACGCTAGACGCCGGCCCTGACGTAGCTCCTTATCACCATCGCCAGATCATCCCGTTGGCACGAAACCAATGGGCCGCCTGGTTGGACCCTGCGATCCCCGCAGCTGAAGTTTTAACCGTCCTGCCCCCAGGCAGCTTGGCGGTACGTCAGGTTCACGGCGCGCCGCCCACACCTGCGTCGCCAGTCCTGCTCTGATGAATGAGAACTTATCGGCCGAGGACTGGGTGCTAGTTTGAATGCTGCACTCTGCTGGTAAATTGCACCACCGCGTCATCTGCCATTCTGAATGGCGAAGCACGACCACGAAATAGTCTAGACAGCACCTCTGCACGCATCTCCCCGTATGCATCTGGACAAACTGCCTCGGATCAAGTATAGAACTAATGTCGGATACGATAGATGGAAGAGGTTCCGAGGGGACTCGAAACGGATTGGCTAAAAAATAGAGGAGCCATTCTGTGGTATAAATGGATGCATCGTTTTTTATTTGAACAAGATAATCAAATCGATGCTTTCATTTATTCAGTTCTCTTCTGGGCACCATTTTCCAAGCCACACATCACAATTGATTTGCCCTGAATGGGCCGATTGGAAGGCGCGCGAAAATGCGACCGGCCGGTCCAGGTGGCGGATCCCGATCATCGACTCATCTATCGGTGTGTCTGCCTCGGGCTTCACGCAGGTCGATGCCGAGCCGTTTCACTCGATAGTAGAAGGTTTTTCGCGGCAGCCCGAGCGCCGCGATCGCGACGTTGATCTCGCCTTCCGCGGTGGTAATCGCGTCGAGGATCGCTTCGCGCTCGAACGCATCGAGGCGCTGGGGAAGCGAGACGCTTTGCGAGGGGGATGGGGATGGTGCGCCCATCGGCACGTCCAGCCCCAGGACCAAGCGCTCGGCGCTCATCTCGAGTTCGCGGACATTGCCAGGCCAGTCGCGGCGGGCGGCGGCATGGGCGGCCTCGGGCAGGGCGACCACGTCGCGGCGGTGGCGCTCGGCGGCAAGCAGCGCGAGGCGGGTGAACAGCAGCGGAATATCCTCGCGCCGTTCGGCGAGCGGCGGCATCCGCAGCGCGACGCCGGCAAGGCGGTGGTAGAGCGCCGGGGGCAGCGCCGCGCGGCCGCCCTCGCCGATGGTGGCGATCATCCGCACATCGACCGGGTCGGGGTCGCGTTGGTCCAGCGCCACTACGCGTTGCTCGGCGAACTGCGCGAGCCGGTGGTGAAGCTCGGGCGGCGCCAAGTGGAGGTTGTCGAGGAGCAGGGTGCCGCGATCAGCGCGCGCGATTAGCCCGCCGCGTGCGAACAGATCGCGCTCGATCATCGCTGCAGGCAGCGCCGCGCAGTCGAGTAACTGGAACCGGTGACGCCCCCGTCGTCCTGCGCGATGGATCAGCCGCGCATAATGTTCCTTGCCGGTCCCGGTCTCCCCCTCGACGATCAGGTCGAGCGCCGTCTCGGCCAAAGTGGGGATCATCTCGCGCAGCCGCCGGATTGCGGGAGCTTCCCCGAGCAGTGCGCCTTCGTCCTCCGCCGCCCCGGCGCGAAGCCGGCGATTCTCCAGCGCGAGCATGCGTGCGATTCCGGCCCGCTGGAGCGCGGCGCTCAGGGCGTCGCTCGGAAAGGGCTTGGTGAGGAAGTCCCAGGCGCCCGCCCTGATGGCATCGACCGCCATCGGCACGTCGCCATGACCGGTCATCAGGATGACAGGCAGCTCAGGGTCAATCTTGCGCAGGCGGGCGAACAGCTCGACCCCCGACATGCCCGGCATGCGCACGTCGCTGACGACGACGCCGGGAAAGTCGCGATCGATCCCCTGCAGCGCGGAAGGCCCATCGACGAACGGGTGCACCTTATGGCCGGCCAAGGTCAGCATCTGCGAAAGCGCGGCGCGCAGATCCGCATCGTCGTCGACCAGGGCAACGGCGATGCTCATGCTCGTCGCAACTCCAGCTCGAAACAGGCGCCGGTTTCGCTCGGCAACCAGCGCAGGGCGCCGCCCAGGTCGTTCATGATGTCGCTGGCGATCACCAGCCCGAGCCCCAGGCCCGCACTGCGACTGGTCGCGAAGGGGGTGAACAGCCGCGCCGCGATCTCGGGCGAAACACCGGGCCCATTGTCGCGGATCCGGACGCGGACCCGGTCTTCCTCCGCATCGACCTCGATCGCGATCCCCGGATCGGTATGGCCGGCCAGCGCCTCGACTGCATTCTGCAGCAAATTGACGAAAACCTGTTCGAGCCGGACCTGCCCCGCCATGACCGTGAGCCCTGCGTCGATCTTCGCCCGGTCGAGGCGAATCGGGCGAAGCTGGTCCTTGAGGATCAGCAACGCGCCGTCGATCGCGTCGGTCAATGCCAGCGCGCGGATCTCACCCGACTGGCGGCGCGAAAAGCCGCGCAACTGCGCGGTGACTGCGCCGATACGGTCGCTCAGGCGGCGGATCGCGTCGAGATTGTCGCGCACCATGTCCGTAGCCCCGGCCTCGAGCAGTTGCACGCTGGTCTCCGCATAGGTGCGGATCGCCGCGACCGGTTGGGCGGTCTCGTGCGCGACGCTGGCGGTTACCTGGCCCAGCGTGGCCAGGCGGTTCGCCTGGCGCAGGCCCTCGCGCAGTTCGGCTGCGCGCGCCTCGAGCGCGGCACGTTCCTCAATCTCCCGGCGAAGTTCGGCCGTCCGTTCGGCGACCGCCGCTTCCAGCTCGGAGGTCCGCCGCCGGGTGAGGGTCGCACGCTGGCGCAGGCTCCAGAAGACAAGTGCCAGCGCCAGCACCGCCATCAGCGTGCCAAGCGCCGCGACCCGCTGCGCCGTGCGCACCGCAGTGCCGACCGGGCGGCGGAACGACAATTGCCAGCCGGACTGGCCGGTCGGGACAGTTGCCTTGACCAGATCGCTACCGGGCGGGGGGAGCAGTGTCGGCGCGCCCGAAGCGATGCCCGCATCGCGGCGCAGCGCCGCCAGCGTCTCGTCCGGTACCGGCCGGGTGATGGCAAAGCGCCATATGGGATTGCTCGCGACCAGCACTAGGCCGCTGGCGTTGCTGACGACCGTATCCCCGCCGGCGCGGCGCCATGCCGCCTCGATCGCGTCGAATTCCAGCTTGACCACCACGACCCCGCCGGCCCGGGTCCGCCGCGCCAGATAGAGGCCAGAATGGCGGCTGACCGTGCCCAGCGCGAACTGGCTCGCTTCGCCCCTGGCCGACGCTTCGGCGAAGTAGCGGCGGAACCGATAGTCGGAACCGACAAAGCTTTGAGGCGACCGCCAGTTGCTTGCGGCGACCGCGCGGCCATTGGGTCCAACCAGATAGATCACCGCTGCGCCGGTGGTGCGGGCCAGTGCCTCGAGCTTCATGTCCAGTGTGCGGCTCGGCGCGCCCGCCAACGTCGCGGCGATGTCCTGATCGTCTGCCAGTGCCAGTGGCAGCAACCGGAACCGGGCGATCTCGCTGTCGAGCAGCGCGGCGCGAAGCTGCGCGCTGGTTGCCGCTCCCGCCGCCAGCGTCTCGCGCGTCCGCTTGCCGCTGACCCAGCCAGCGGCGATCGCGGCGCAAGCCCCGATCAGGACGGCAAGCGCCCAGAACCGCCAGCTGGTCAGCGAGTCGCGCGTCATCTCGCCAGTCTATCGGCCAGCCCGATGCGAGGTGCAAGAAGTTGCACATTGGCAGACAGTCTCGTGCCGATTTCGGCACATCCGGTCGGTCGAGTATTCCGCAACATATTCAAAGATCACCGCTTTATACGTGAGAGAATGGATTTTGCGCGCACCGACAGCACCGCCAGAGTCATCCGATCCAACGGCCGTCGGCACTCGATCGCGGCGACAGGAGAGGACTTCGACCCATGCGCATCGCCGCCGATTCCCCTTCCTCCCTCGAGGATGCAGCACCGCCGCCCAGGCCGCGACGCTGGTACGCCCATCTCTATGTTCAGGTGCTGCTTGCGATCATCGCCGGCGTTCTGGTCGGCCATTACGCGCCGGGGACTGGGGAAGCGCTGAAGCCGGTGGGCGACGGGTTCATCAAGCTGGTCAAGATGATCATCGCCCCGGTGATCTTCCTGACGATCGTCACTGGCATCGCCGGCATGCGCGATCTGGCCGCGGTGGGCCGGGTCGCCGCCAAGGCGTTCGGCTATTTCCTGTTCTTCTCCACCCTGGCGCTGGTCGTCGGCATGGTCGTCGCCAATGTCGTCCAGCCGGGCGCGGGGCTCAACATCAATCCAGCCACGCTCGATGCCGGCAAGGTGGCCGACTATGCCGCGAAGGCGCATGAGAGCACGCTGACCGGCTTCCTGCTCGGTGTCATTCCCGACACGTTTCTGTCCGCCATCACCGGCGGCAACATCCTTCAGACGCTGTTCGTGGCGATCCTGTTCGGGATCGGTCTCGCGCTGATCGGCGATCGCGGCGAGCGGCTGGTGTCTGCGCTCGAGGACGTGTCGCTGGCGATGTTCAAGGTCGTTGCGATCCTGATGAAGGCAGCCCCGGTCGGTGCGTTCGGCGCGATGGCGTTCACCGTCGGCAAATATGGCGTCGGGACGCTCGCCAACCTCGCCATGCTGGTTGGCACCTTCTACGCCACCTCGGCACTGTTCGTCGTGGTGGTGCTCGGCGCCGTGTCGGCGATGGCCGGCTTCTCGATCTTCCGCCTGATCGCCTATCTCAAGGCCGAGCTGCTGCTGGTGCTCGGCACCTCGTCGTCGGAAAGCGCGCTGCCGTCGCTGATCGAGAAGATGGAGCGTGCCGGCTGTCCCAAGACGATCGTCGGGCTGGTCGTGCCCACCGGCTATTCCTTCAACCTCGACGGCACCAACATCTACATGACGCTGGCGGCCCTCTTCATTGCCCAGGCGACGGGGGTGGACCTGACGCTGGGCCAGCAATTGCTGCTGCTCGGCGTGGCGATGCTGTCGTCCAAGGGGGCGGCGGGCGTCACCGGAGCGGGGTTCATCACCCTCGCCGCGACGCTGTCGATCGTGCCGAGCGTGCCGGTGGCGGGCATGGCGCTGATCCTGGGCGTCGACCGGTTCATGAGCGAGTGCCGCAGCCTGACCAATTTCATCGGCAATGCCGTCGCGACCGTGGTGGTCTCGCGCTGGGAAGGACGGCTCGACCGTGCCGCTCTGGAAGAGGCGCTCAGCGGACGGGCGAAGCGGGTCGACCAGCTCCCCGCCGCCGCGGTTCCGGCCGAATAAGGGGCAGGTGATGGCACGCCACCGCATCCTGCTCGCCGGCTGCGCGCTTTCCCTGGCCGCGCCGGCGATGGCCCAGACCGACGAAGCCGCCGGTTATCCCGCTATCGCCGCCGGCGACGGCGCCACCACCGGCGGTTATAGCCTCTCGCGCTGGGCCGAGGACTGGCGCGCGATGTGCGACCCGACCAAGCCCGACGATCCGATCGACCGGCTGAAATGCGTGAAGCTGGATGCGGACGGGGATACCTATCTGACGCTGTCTGGCGAGGCGCGCTTTCGCGTCAACCACACGACCAACCCCAATTTGCGCGGTGCCCGCGCGCAGCGGCAGGACATTTTTCGCCTGGTGGCGGGCGCCGACTTGCACATCGGATCGCATTTACGGGTCTATGGCGAGCTGGCGCATGGCGGTATCAGCGGCGCCGAGCTGGGCGCGCCGGCTGCGACATTGCGCAACCGCATCGCCGTGCAGCAACTGTTCGCCGAGGCGAATGCCGAGGTCGGCGGGGTCACGATCGGCGCGCGCTATGGGCGCCAGGAATTCACCGACGGTCCCAATCTGCTGGTGTCGCAGCGCGACAACAACACCATCCGCTACACGCTGAACGGCCTGCGTCTTTGGGCGCGGGGCAAGACGGTGCGGATCGACGCGTTCGACCTGAAGCCGACCCAATATGGCGACCTGGGCACTGACGACGACGTCATCGATCCGGCACGGCGCTTCTCCGGCGTGACCCTGGGTTTCGTCGTGCCGAAGAAATGGCTGCCGGGCAGCAGCCTCTACATCGATCCCTTCTTCTGGCGGCGCCGCAACAAGGTCGGCACCTGGGGCGGACGGATCGGCCCGGCCACCCGCTATTATCTTGGCACCCGTATCTGGGGCGAAGCCGGCCCGGTCGCGATCGACTGGTCGGTCAATCACCAATGGGGCCAGTTCATGGACCAGCGGATCGACGCCTGGCAGGCATTCTTCTCACAGAATCTGCGGGTCGGAACGGGCAAGACGGCGCCGCGCATCGGCTTCCATGCCGATTATGCCAGCGGCGGGGGCGGCTATGGCGACGGCAGCCTGCGCAACGCCTATGCCCCGTTCGGCAACAACATCTATTACAGCTATGGCCTGTTCCTGACCCCCAGCAACCTGATCGCCTTCGCGCCTACGGTCACGGTCACCCCGACATCGGGCGTGCGGCTGAACCTGGAATATCAGCGGGCGTGGCGCGCCAATGTTCATGACGCGGTCTACCGCGCCAATGGCCAGCCCTTTGCTGGCACCCAGAATGTCCGCGATCCCCATATCACCGATGTGGCGCGCGCGCAGATCGTCTGGACGATCACCCCGCGCCTGTCCTTCACCGGGCGGTACGAGCATCTGATGGCCGGCCCGTCGCTGACCAAGGCAGGCTACAGGGACTCGGATTTCATCGCGGGCTGGCTCAGCTTCCGCTTCTGACGAAACCCATCGCCGGGTCACCTGACAGGCAAAACATGATCCGGAACGTCGGACAGGGTGCCGTCCACACCATAGCCGAGCCGCGACATGACCGCGTGATGGTCGGCCCACAGGTGGTCCGCCTGCTCCGTGCTGATGCCCTGCCGCCACGCTCCGGCCCGACCCTGGCGAAAGAAGGTGCGTTGCTTGCGCCCGCGCTCCTTGAACCCCGAACGTGCTTCGGCTGCCTGCAGGTTCTGGAAGGACGTGGCCGCCACGGTCCTTTGGATCAGGTCGGCATCGATCGCTTGCCCGGTGAATTGGGCAAGCGCCGTATGGCAGGCGACGGGCTGCGCCAGCAGATCCTCGTACCGCAACAGGAGGAGCGGGCGCGGCGCGTCGTCGAGCCAGGATTGCACGTTCGCAGACCAGCTTCCCAATCGCTGCAGCGTGTGAGGCTGTTGCTGCCGCCCCGGAAGGCCGATCGCGAAATCGGGACGGGCCATCAGCGCAATTGCTTCATCGAGTGTGATGCCCAGATGATCCGCCCAGGACGGGGCGACATCACGCGGATCGCGCACGATCAGGACCGTGCCGGCGCTCGGCACCGATCCCAACCAAGCGGCGTCATAGGCATCGTGGATCTTCAGGAAGGCGGGACCGTCGGTGGTCTCGCCGTACAGGCGGCAGGCTTCCGTCCGCATCAGCGCCTGCTCTCCCGGCGTCATGTCACCCACCGGAAGATCGAGCAGGCCCTGCATCCACTCCAGGCTGGCCGCGTTGGGGCAAAGCTCGTCGGGCTCCCCGAGATCCGGCAGGCGGCCTGCGTTGCCCAGGCAGGCGAGTGCGAGCCGCAGCCAGGTGTTGCCGGACTTGGGGTAGGAGGCCAGCCAATAGACGCCTTGCGCCGCCATTCAACCGATCTCCCGCTCGATTAAGGCTGTGACCTCTTCCAGATCCTCGAAGCGCTTGGGCCGCTGGAGGCGATAGACGGGCACCGTCGAGACGATGCGCGCCGTGGCCGCGAACAGCCGGCGCTGACTGCCCAGCGCGGCGGCGACCTGGCGCTGGCAGATATGGGCCTGAACGGCAGGAAGGGCGGCTGTCGGCATCAGTGTCGTCAGTGACGGATCCGGCGCCTCGCCCAATATGACGATGGCGTCCAGCGGCAGGGGCGCGATGTCGAAGCTTCCTTCCAGCGGTACGTCATATTTCTCGATCTGCGGGCGCAGCCGCCGCAGCCCCGTCACGCTGATCCGGGCCGCATCCAGGGTGCTGGCCCACAGGTTCAAACGGGGAAAGGCCGGCCTGATCTCGAGGCGATTATCCGTCTCGCAGATGACCGTGGCGTCGTCCGAAACCAGCCGATGGCCGCGCCGGCTGAGGGCGTGAGCCAAGGTCGATTTGCCGGCCCCCGGCGCTCCGGCGATGGCAAGGGTGCGGCCATCGACGCGCAAGGTCGCGGCGTGCAACGGGAACACACCCTGCTGGTGACACAGGGTGCCCAGAACGGTGCCTAGGAAGAACAGGCGCCAGCTGTCCACATCCTCACGGTCGAGGCGGTCCACCGTCACCCGGCCGCCGTTTCGGATCAGAAAACGCAGGCTGTCGGCGATCCGCAGCAAGACGGTGCCCGCGGGATCGACCATCAGGTAGCGACCCGGGGTCAGCGATCGCTCCAGCGTCTCCGGCACGGCCCCTTCCTCGATGACGATGTCCGGCGGCCGTTCGTCGGCAGAAGGCCAGGGGATCAGCTCCGGAAGCGGCAGGGCGCTGCGGACCCGCCAGCCGCACAGGAAATAATCTTCGACCATGACGGGATTGCGGGTGTCATGCTTCGGCTGCCCGCGCAATCCTGGTCGCGGCGCTTAGTCCGAGGTCCCTGACGGCATGTGAGTGCCGCCAGGGGGAGTCCTCAGGCCTGTTCGACCGGGCGGCGCGCCTTGCCCGGCGCGACGCGGTAGCGTGCCGCGACCGACCGGGTGAACGGCTTGGCATAGATGGTCGAGACGGTGACGAACTCCGCCGTCGCCTGACCCGGGGTCAGCGTGACGAGCGTGTAGCCCTTGCCGTCCTGGTCGCAATAGGCGACCTCGCGATTGGCCTCGGCCAGCGGCTTGCCGAGACCCGGCAGCAGCGAGCCATAGGACGGGCTGGTGATCGCGGTCGCGCCGAACTCGGACGCGACCAGCGTGCCGGCATCGTCATACAGGTCGTTCGCCCAGGCGGCGTGGCTGTCGCCGGCCAGCACGATCGGCCTGGTCCCCGCGCGGCGGAAGGCGGCGTAGAGACGCTCACGCGCCGGCGGATAGCCGTCCCACGCATCGAGGTTGAACGGCAGGCCGGCCTTGTAGCCGACGACCGCCGCGGCCAGCCGGCCGCGATACATTTCGGGCAGGCGGGCGATGCGATCGGCATAGCTGCTCAGATCGGGGCCGGCGACGCGCGCCATCACCACCTGATTGCCCAGCAACTGCCACGGCTTGCCTGCCTTGACCGACTTGGCCAGCACCCCCTCGAGCCAGCGTTGCTGCTCGGCACCCAGCATCTCGCGCTCGGGACGGGCGCGCTCGGCCATGATCGATGCGAATTCGGCGGGATCGGGCGTGCCGCCCTTCACCTCGGCCTGTTTCGACCGGGCGAGCAACCGCGTCTCGACCATCGCCAGCGTCGCGAGGTTGCCGAAGTCGAAGCTGCGGTTGATCGCTTCCCAGGGCCGGCCGGGCTTCGGATCGCGGATCGGCATCCATTCGAAATAGGCCTGCATCGCCGCCGCCTTGCGCGCGCCCCAGTCGCCTTCGGTCGCGGGATCGTGATTCTCAGCGCCGCCGATCCAGCCGTCGTTCGCGACTTCGTGATCGTCCCATACGCAGATGAAGGCGGCGCGGGCATGGGCCGCCTGCATGTCGGCATCCGCCTTCACCTGGGCATGGCGGCGGCGATAATCGGCCAGGCTGACGATCTCGTGCGGCGGATCGGGAAGCCGGCCCAGCTTGCTGCCGATCTCCGCGCCATAACCCTCGGCGCCATATTCATAGATATAGTCGCCCAGGTGCAGCACCGCGTCCAGCTGCGGCAATGCCGCCATGTCGGCATAGGCGTTGAACAGACCGCCCGAAAACAGCTGGCACGACGCCACCGCCAGGACGAGCTGGTCGACCGCACCGGTGGGCAGGGTGCGGAACCGCCCGGTCGGCGACGTCTCGCCGCCTTCGATGGCGAACCGGTACCAGTAATCCTGTCCGGGGCGCAGGCGGGTCAGCTCGACCTTGACCGTATGGTCGGCGGCGGCGCGTGCCGTCGCCTTGCCGCTGGCGACGGGCTTGCCGTCGCGCGATGTCGCCACCTGCCAGGTCACCGGCATGTCGCCGGCCCCGGCGTCGGTCACCCGGGTCCAGATGACCGCGCCGTCCGCGGCAGGATCGCCGCTGGCGACGCCGTGGATGAAGCGTCCGGTCGGTGCCGCCGCCTGCACGGCGCCCGCAAGTCCGAGCGCCGCGCCGCTGCCGAGCAGCGCGAGCGCGCTGCGTCGATTGATCGTCATTTCCGCTGCCGCCCTCAGAACCGTGCGGTGAGCTGGGCGCCGTAGAAGCGCGGCTCGGCCGGAATGAAGGTCGGGATGCCGAAGCTGCCGCCGGTGTTGCCGGCGTCGAGCAGATAGCGCTCGTTGGTGGCGTTGCGGATGTATCCGGCGATCTCGAACCGGTCTTCCATGAAGCTGACCCCGGCGCGGGCGTTGACCAGCGTCACCGGCCCCTGCGACAGTGCCAGGCTGTTGGGCAGTTCGAAGAAGATACGGCTGCGATAGGTCACGCTCGGCGTCGCGAAGAAGCGCATCCCGCCCCCGAGCGGCGCATCGATCGTGAAGCCGGCCGCACCCTGCCATTCGGGCTGAAGGCGGAAGCGCGCGCCCGAATAGGTCGAGGCGAACTGGTCGTTCTTGTCGACGCCGCCATCGATGTAGCCGACATTGCCGAACAGGTTGAGCCAGCTGCTGGCGCGGATGTTCAGCTCGGCCTCGACGCCCAGATTGCTGGCGCTGCCCGCGCTCTCGGCGCGGAAGGTGCCGTCGGGCTGGCGGGCGCTGACCTGGAAGCCGTCATATTTCTGATAGTACACGCCGATCGAACCCGACACCGGGCCGGCGCTGCCCTTCAGACCGACTTCGTAATTCCACACCTGCTCCTCGGGGACGATCGCGAGGTTCGGCACGGTCACCCCGCCGCGCAGCGCGGCACCCAGATTGAACACCGGCGAACGACGGCCCTTGGAGATGGTCGCGAACACATTGGTCTTGTCGCTCAGGCGATACAGGATGTTGAAGCGCGGCAGCACCGCCGAGAAGGAGCGCTGTGCGGTATAGGTCTGGCCGCCCGTGTCATACTGGCCGGGGACCAGCGAGACCGCCAGGCTGGGCAGGCCGGTCAGCAGTGCCGCGCGCAGCGGCGCGGGCAGCAGGCCCGGCAGCACTGGACGCGGCACCTCGGCACGATAGCCCGACTTGCGCTGCTCGATCAGCACGCGGACGCCCGCGGTGATCTCCAGCGAAGGCGATGCGATCCAGGTCGCGTCGCCGAACACCGAATAGCTGTCGTTGCGGCCCTGGTTCTCGAAGGTCGAGCTGTAGGGGATCGACGTCACCGCACCGCCGGTCAGCGTCGGCAGCGCCTGGGCGGCGGTGACCACGCCGGTCGGGCTGATGCAGCCCAGCGCGGGGATCGCGCGCGTCAGGCACTGGATGAAGATGCCCTCGTCGGACGAGAAGGGGACGTTCTGCAGATTGTCCTCGACGAACACGTTCCAGCCGAACGAGGCGCGCCAGTTCGGATCGCTGTACGAGAAGCGGCCCTCATGGCTGGCCTGCCAGCCCTTGGCGATCTCGGCGAATTCCAGCCACCAGGCGGCCGATCCGTCGGCGTCGAACACCTCGCGGCTGTCGAACTCGCGATAGCCGTTGACGGTGGTGAAGGTCAGGCCCGGTGCCAGCTGATAGCTGGCGGTCAGGTTGAGGTCATAGACTTCACGGTTCAGGCCCAGCTGGTCGTCGCCCAGCACCTGCTTCGACAAGGGCGAGCCGCCCAGATTGGCACGGCCGAAAGGATTGCCCGGGCCGTCCTCGGTCGGCAGCGCGCGCGAGATGAACGGCGTGCCGCCATTGCGCTGCTGGTCATAGGTGCCGATCAGGTCGACGGTCAGTGCGTCGCTGGGCGTGAAGCGAAGCGAGGCGCGAACACCCAGCTGGTCCTGCGAATACAGGTCCTTCTTCTGGCGCGGCGAGAGGTTCTCGACATAGCCGTCGCGCTTCTTCCACTCGAAGGCGACGCGTCCGGCGAGGGTCTCGGATCCGGCGTTGACGAAGCCCGACAGCGTCGTCGCATCGTAATTGCCATAGCTGCCGCTCAGCGAGCCCGAGAAGCCGGGGTGCGGGCGGGCGGAGGTCATGCTGATCGCGCCGACCGCCGATGCGGTGCCGAACAAGGTCGCCTGCGGACCCTTGATGACCTCGACGCGCTCCAGGTCGTAGATCGCCTGATAGGAGCCGCGCGAGCGCGAGATATCGACGCCGTTATAATAGAGGGTGACCCGCGGGCCCTGCTGGGCCGAACCCGAATCCGAGGTGATGCCGCGGATCACGATGCCCGGATTGTTGGCGCTCTGCTCCTGGATGTTCAGGCCGGGGATATAGTTGGACAGCTCGTCCAGGTCGCTGACGCCGATCTGCGCCATGCGCTCCCCGGTGATCGCCGAGATGGTGATCGGCACGTCGACGGCGCGCTGTTCGATCTTCTGCGCGGTGACGATGATCTCACTGCTGTCTTCGCCGTCGCTGGTCTGGTCCTGCACAGCGCTCTGCGCGAATGCGGGCGTGGCGATGAAGGCAGTGGTCGCGAGCAGGGCCGCGAGCGGAATCCGGTTTTTCATTTTTGCTCCCCGATTGGTGGGGGGCTGCTGGACCAGGGATGTGAAGCGCTCGCGGCAGCTTTGTTACGATTAAATAACGCGGTCGCGTTTTTCATTGCAACTTGATGGCAATCCGCCCGTCGGGGCGGCGCTCAGTCGAGCGCCAGCGCCTCGCGGATGATGAAATGAAGGTCGGTCTGGTCGAGCAGCCCGCTGACATTCACTGCGCGCGGACCAAAGGCGGCGATGCGCAACTGAGTGCCGGTATGGCCTTGCGATCCTTCTTCGGCGGTGCCGTAGCTGATCGTCATCAGCCCACCCTCCAGCGTGGTGACCGCGGCGGTCAAGCCAGGCGCCCTCGTGCCGTTGCCGACGATCTGACTGCTATGCGCATGGTCGGCGGTGACGATCACCAAAGTGTGGCCGTCCTTTCGGGCGAACTCCAGCGCGACCTGGACCGCTTCGTCGAGGTCGACGGTCTCGCCGATCTGGCCGCACGGATTGGCGGCGTGATCCTGCTTGTCGATCGACGCACCCTCGACCTGGAGGAAGAAGCCGTTGGGCCGGTCCTTCAGCAATTCGATCGCCTTGCCGGTCATGGCGGCCAGCGTCGGCACGTCCGCGGTGCGGGCGGCGTTGGGTGCGCAGCTGATCGGGGGCTGGTCGAGATTGCCGTGATGGCTGGCCCGCGGCCCCGTCCAGCGGACCGGCATATGCTCGTCGGCGAACAGCCCGATCAGCGGCTGGCGATCGTCCGCGCGGGTGACGGCTGCAAGCTCCGCGGCATTGCGGACGATCCGGAAGCCACGCGCCGCTGCCTGATCGAACAGCGGACGACCCTTGTACCTGCCCGCTTTCGCGGTCTCGGCAAAACTTGCGCTGCCGCCGCCCAGGACCAGGTCAGCGCGGGTGTCGAGCAATTGTTCGGTGATCGATCCGGCACCGCCATTTTCAAGCGCATTGCTCGGGCAGGTCTTGCTGGTCTCGACGGGGCCATAGCATTTGCGCTGGGTGACATGCGCCAGCAGCGCGCCCGGCGTCGCATCCTGGATCGCCGCGGTGGAGACGTTGCCGGTCGCCAGGCCCGCTGCCTTTGCGCGCTCGCTCAGCGTGGGCTGCGGCTTGCCGCGGACATCGACGCCGATCGCGCCGTTATAGGTCTTCACGCCCGACGCCCAGGCAGTCGCCGAGGCGGAGCTGTCGGTGACATAGTTCGGCTTCCCCGTCTCGCGGTCGAGCGAATAATGGGTGTAGTGGCCGCTGAACGGCAGGGCATCGATGCCCTTGAAATAGCCGCCCGCGCCCTCGGCATAGTTGCGGGCGATGGTGATCTCCGAGTCGCCCATGCCGTCGCCGATCAGCAGGATGACGTTGCGCACCTCCCCCTCGCGCGACAGCTGACGATAGGTCTCGCGCATGTCGCCGCCGACTCGCCGGGCACCGCCCGGCTCGCGGATGTCGCCGCGCGCCGCGCGGGACAGGTCGGGGGCGTTTTCCTGCGCGAGCGCCGATGGGGCGAGCAGGAACAGCGGGGCGGCGAGCAGGGCGCGAGCGATCATCATGTCTCTCTTCGGCAGGGGCGAAGTCTGTGCAGGTCCGGTCGGTCCCGTCACGGAGCAACGGGACCGACCCTTGGCAGTGCGGGTCAGAACTGGGCGCGCACGCCCAGGCTGATCCGGCTTCCCGAGAATTCGTAGGTGGTCGGGAAGGCGGGATCCATCGTGTAGCCGGTGGTCTTTTCATTGCCGACATTGATGCCCTGCAGCTCGACGCGGAAATTGCGCGTCAACTGATAGCTGGCGGCGATGTCGAACTGGCCATAGGCGTCGCGATAGACCGGATACATGTTGCGCTCGATCCGCTCCACATAGGCACCCTTGCGGTTGTACGAGACGCGCAGCGACAGCGGCCCCTTCTCGTAGAACAAGGTCGCATTATAGGTGTTGTCGGACAGGCCGATCGGCGAGGTCGGAATGTCGAGGTCCGACTGGCCGGTCAGCGAGCTGTCGAGGAAGGTGACGTTGGCGTTGACGCCGAACCCGTCCAGCCAGCCCGCGATCATGCTGAACGGCAGCACCGCGTTCAGCTCGACGCCGCTGACCGTGTAGGAGCCCTCGGCGTTGACGGGCTGATACACGTCGAAGTCGTAGACGCCGTCGATCGTGCCATTGGCATTATATTTGGTCACATTGGGCACGACGCCAGTCAGCTGGTTCTGGACCACGCCCTTGATCTTCTTCCAGAAATAGGACGCCGCCAGGATACCGCGACCACCCAGATATTTCTCGACGCCGACTTCCCACTGATCGGCATAGGTGGGCTTGAGGTTGGGGTTGCCGTCGGTGAAGCGGAAGTCGTTCCAGCTCGCGGTACGCTTATAGGCCAGGTCGGTCAGCGCGGGACGGATCAGCGTCTGCGACGCCGCGGCGCGCAGGATCAGGCTGTCGGTCAGCTCGGCATGGGCGTTAAATGACGGCAGGAACTTCTCGTAGCTTCCCTCGCTGGCGATCGGCGCGTCGGTATAGCCGGTCGTGCCGTCCGGATTCTGGACCTGGTGAAAGCCCTCCGAACGCACCTTGGTGCGGACATAGCGGCCGCCCAGGTTGACGTAGATCGGGAACGACACGTCGAACTCCAGGTCGAGCATCGCATAGCCGGCGATCGTCTCTTCCTTGACCCGGTAATATTGACCGTCGTTGAACGGCGTGACGAACCCGTCGGGACGGAAGAAGTCGCGCGCATAGTCGTTCGAGATCTGCGCCCAGGACAGGTTGCGCGCCTGATAGGCCTTGCCGCCGACGATGTCGGTGACGTTGGTCAGCGGGCTGTCGGCCAGGGTGCGGACATTGACATAGGCGGTGCTGCCGCGCGTCGGGCCCTGGATCTTCTCCTCGCCATATTCGCGCTCGTTGGTCTTGTCGGTGAAGCGCGCGCCGATGTTGAACCGCTTCAGCACCGGCGTTTCGAACTGATAGCTCAGGTCGATCTGCGCGGCATATTTGTCGTCCCTGATCTGCTCGCGCGTGGTCTCATACGCCTCGAAGCGATAGGCGCCCGGCGCATTGTACATGTCGATCGTGCGCGGATTGTCGCTCGGGATCGTCTCGCCGCCCGTCTCGGTATAGCGGGTGCGCGACGGGGCATAGGCGACATGCTTCAGATTGGCGTTGTCGAGCGTCTTGCGCGCGCCCGAATAGCCGCCCAGCACATTGAGCTTCCAGTTGCCGGTTTCCCAGTTCATCTCGCCGCCGAACTGGCGATAGTCGGTCTCGTTGAGATATTCCTTGCTCAGGAATTCATGCTGGGTGTTGGTGTAGGACACGTCGCGCAGCACCACGATGCCGGCGCTCGACAGCGTCGTCGCATCGAACTCGTGGATCCGTTCCAGCGTCGAATTGCTCGAGGCCGAATAGCCGGCGGCGTCATATTCGTCCTCGACCGTGTCATAGGATCCGAGGAACGCGTCGAACGCGAGGCTGAAATTGTTGCTCGGCTTGTACTGAATCGATCCCGACAGCCCCAGCCGGTCCTGGTCGTTCTGATAGACCCGGTCGCCGACCTTATCGAGGAACACGATCTGGTTCTTCATCGCGTCGGTGAAGGTGATGCCGGCGTCGCGCTGGAGCACCGCGATCGCCTGGTTGCGGTTGGTGCCGGCGCGGTCGGTCCAGCGCGAAATCGGCCGGAAGTTGATGCCCGAATTCGAATCGGTACGGTTGCTGCGCTGCTGCTTGGCGACGGACACCAGCACGCCGAAATCGCCGAAGGTGTTGCTCGCCAGGAACGAGAAGTTCGGATCGACCTTTTCAGAGATCGAGTTGTACGCACCCTCGGCACTGCCGATCAGGCGAAGGCCGGGCGCATCGAACGGACGCGCCGTGCGGATCGAGACGGAGCCGGCGATGCCGCCTTCCTCGTCGGCGGCGGTGGGCGACTTCTGGACGGTGACTGACTGGATGAGCTCCGACGCGAAGATGTCGAATTCGACGTCGCGGCCACCCGATCCGGATGCCGTCGCCAGCTTGTTGATCGACACGAAGGTGAATTCGCTCGGCAGGCCGCGGACATTGACGCGGGTGCCCAGGCCCTTGTCGCGCTCGATCGTCACGCCGGGCACGCGCTGCAGCGCTTCCGACAGATTCTGCTCGGGGAAATCGGCGATGTCGGTGGCGACGATCGAATCCGAGAATCCGATCGTGTTGCGCTTCATGTCGATCGCCTCTTCGAGGCTGCGGCGATAGCCCGAGACGACGATCTCTTCCCCCGCGTCCTCGGCTGCGGTCTCCTCGACCGGTGCGGTCTGCGCGGACGCCGCGGTGGCAGTGAGTGCGGCGATCGCGACCCCCATCAGAAGATGCGTGGCGCGTGCGGTACGGCTGAACTTGCGGTGCATAATCATCCCCTTTTGATTCCTCGACGATCGTCGCTCGCATCAGGGCAAGCACCGGCGTTCCCGGACTCGGATGAGTCCGGGTGGCGATGCTCGTTCGAGCTTGCGACATGTCGGCAGCCGAACCCTCAGCGGATTCGACGCCCCTTATCTCCCATGGCCGGACGTGCGATCGCGTCAGCGATCGTCGAATTGCGCCTCCACCCGGCTCGCGGTGCCCGGTGGGGAAGAGTTGTTACGTGGTTGTGACGAAGGGCGATAAACTCGCCCGATCCCGCGACGCCGCGATCCCGCGCCGACCGGGGCGAGACGGCGGCGATATGCGACCATCGAACGCTTGCCTCCGCGCCGGGCGGCGGCCAGAACCGAGCAGCGCCGGGGCCGGGCGCGCCGCTTTCGCAAGGTCATTCAGGGGAAGAAGATGAAGATGATCCGAGCGATTGCAGTCGTAGCCTTATTGCCGACTGCCGCCTTGGCGCAGGACTCGCGTGAGCAGGCCGTCGCCATCGCCGGCGAGCCGCTGCCGGCGCAGGAACTGAAGCTGACCGACATTCCCGCGGCCGCGGGCAAGAAAGTCTCGCTGTTCGATGGGCGTAGCCTGAAGGACTGGGAGCCGTGGCTCGGCTATCCCGATCCGGCGGTCACCTATCGCGCCGATCCGGGCGTGACGCCGGTCGGCATTTCGCGCGACACCAGCGGCGATTTCGCGGTCCGCACGATCGATGGCGAGCCGGCGATCTGGATCAAGGGAGAGACCTGGGGCAGCCTGGTCCACACTGCGGACCTGCGCGACTATCACCTCCGGCTCGAGTTCAAATGGGGCGACAAGACCTGGGCGCCGCGCAAGACCGATCCGCAGAATAACGGCCTGCTTTATCACACGCACGGCAAGCCCGGCGAAGTGTTCGGCACCTGGCGCCCGTCGGTCGAGTTCGAGATCATGAAGGGATCGACGGGCATGATCGTGACGGTCGGCAAGGACGTTCGCGCCCGCACCACCGTAACCTCCGATCCCTCGCTGATCGCGCCGCACCTGCGGTTCCACATGGGCGGGCGCGAGATCGACATGGTCAACGGCACCCCGACCTGGAATGTCGAGGCGGCGCGCGATGCCGAGCGTCCGGTCGGCGAGTGGAACACGCTCGACCTCTATGTGCTGGGCGACCGCGCGGTGCATGTCGTGAACGGCGTGCCGGTGGCAGAAGTTCGCGGCCTGGCGGTCATCGCGCCGGACGGCAGCCGCCAGCCGCTGACCCATGGCCGAATCCAGCTTCAGTCCGAAGGGGCCGAGACCTGGTTCCGGCGGATCACGGTCGAGCCGATCCGCAGCCTGCCGCGCATCACCGTTGCCCGCCCCTGAACGGGGTCAGCGGACCGGCGCGGGGCCGGTGCTGCTGCGCACGACGAGCTTGTGCTCCAGCGTGACCTGGCGGTCGGGCTGGTCGACGCCGCGCAGGATGCCGACCAGCAATTCGACCGCGCGTTGTCCGATCAGCCCCTTGGGCTGGGCGACGCTGGTCAGCGCGGGGTGGAAATAGGGCGCGAAGGGCAGATCGTCGAAGCCGACGACCGAGATCTGCTCGGGACAGGACAGGCCCGCCTGGCTGGCCGCGCTGATCGCGCCCAGCGCCATCTCGTCGCTGAAGCAGAAGATCGCGGTCACACCGCGCTCGATCAACTCGCTCGCCTGGACGAAGGCCGAGCAGGCGGAATAGTCGCCGACACGCACCTGCAGCCGGTCCGCCAGTCCGTGGCGCTCGGCCGCACGCATCGCGCCGGACAGGCGGTCGCGGCTGATCGGGCTGATCGGCGGGCCGGTGATGATGCCGATGTCGCGGTGGTCCAGCGCGATCAGATGCTCGACAGCGTCACTGCTGGCAGCGGCATTGTCGATATGGACGCTCGGTACGCCCAGCTCCGGGCTGTATTCGCAGCCATTGACGATCGGCGCGGCATTGCCCTGCCGCGCCAGGAGCGGCGTCAGGCTGTCGGGCAGGCGATGACCGAGGAAGATCAGGCCGTCGACCTCGCGGCGCGACAGCATCTCGGCATATTGGTCCTCGACATCGGGATCGTGTCGCGTGTCGCCCACAACGACCGCATAGCCCGCGTCGCGCGCCGCTTCCTCGGCGCCGCGGATCACGCTCGCGAAGAACGGGTTCGAGATGTCGGGAACGGTCAGCAGGATCTTCGCCGCGCGCAGCGTTCTGAGGCTGCGCGCCGCGACATTGGGCTGGTAGCCCAGCGCGTCGACCACCTGCAGCACTCGCAGCCGCGTCGTCTCTGCAACGCGCTCGGGCTGGCTCAGCACGCGGGAGACGGTTGCGGTGGATACGCCCGCTTCTGCCGCAACTTCGATGATCGTGGTCGCCATGATCGCTTCATGTCCTGTGCAAGGGGGCGTGTCGATAGGCGTGAATGTAATCCTTTACATCGTGCTGCGGTCTGCATAGGCTTGGGACTGCAGGGCGGGAATCCGCAGTCGGGGAGGATCAGCGCATGGTCGCTATGGAAGGGGCAATCGCGGGATCCGCGCGCCCGGCAACGGGAATGCTCACGGGACGCCTCAGCGCGTTGATGTTCATGCAATTCTTCGTCTGGGGGGCGTGGAACGTCACCCTGGGCCTGGTCATGCAGACGGTCGGCATCGGCAGCCTGATCGGCAACGCCTTTTCGGTCGGGCCGATCGCCTCGATCGTCGGGTCCTTCCTGCTCGGCATGGCGGCGGCGCGCTATCTCAGCCCCAAGATGCTGATGGTGATCCTCCACCTGGTCGGCGGCGCGATCCTGTTCGCCCTGCCGGCGATGGTCACGCCCGAGCGGGGGTCGACCTTCGTATGGGTCCTGCTCGGCTACATGATCCTCTACATGCCGACCGTGGGCCTCGCGAACACCATTGCGCTCAAGAGCTTCGGCGAACGGGTCGATCGCTTCCCGTTCGTGCGCGCCTTCGGCACGCTCGGCTGGATCGCGGCGGGCCTGATCATCGGCTGGGCAGGCCTGTCCGCCAGCCCGAAGATCTTCACCATCGCCGCGGTCGTCTCGGTCGCGCTGGGCCTGTACAGCTTCACCCTGCCCAATGTCGAACCCGACGCGCCGCGCGATGAAAGCGTGCTGCGCCAGGTGCTGTGCGTCGAGGCGTTCGGCCTGATGCGCAACCGCTCGTTCCTGATCTTCATCACCTGTGCGACGCTGATCTCGATCCCGCTGGCGATGTATTATGCCTATGCCTCCGCCTATATCGGCACGGCGGGGATCGAGAATGTCGGCGGCACCATGTCGATCGGCCAGATGTCCGAGCTCGCCTTCATGTTCTCCATGCCCTGGCTGTATCGCCGCTTCGGCGTGAAGCCGCTGCTGCTGGTCGGCATGGTCGCCTGGGCGGTGCGCTACGCGCTGTTCGCGATCGGCGATGGCGGCGATTCGATCTGGGCGATCTATGTCGGCGTCGCGCTGCACGGCATCTGCTACGACTTCTTCTTCGTCGCCGGCGCGATCTACACCGGGACGATCGCATCGCCCAAAGGCGTGAACGCCCAGGCACAGGGCATGCTCACCCTCTTCACCTATGGCGTCGGCATGCTGCTCGGCTCGCAGATCGGCGCCTATCTCTACGCGCAGCTGCCGGCCAACCCCGGCATCGCCGACTGGCAGCAGATGTGGTGGTACCCCGCGATCGCGGCGGCGGTGATCGCCATCCTCTTCCAGCTCAGCTTCCGCGACAACAGCAAGGCAGACGCATGACCGCGATGAAGGGCCCCGCCATCTTCCTGGCCCAGTTCCTTGGCGACACCGCACCATTCGACACGCTCGATCATCTCGCCGAATGGGCGGCGGGTCTCGGCTATGTCGGGGTGCAGATCCCGTGCGACCCGCGGCTGATCGATGTGAAGCAGGCGGCCGAGAGCAAGGATTATTGCGACGATCTGCGCGGCCGGCTCGACAAGTTCGGGATCGTGCCCACCGAATTGTCGACGCATCTCCAGGGTCAGCTGGTCGCGGTTCACCCGGCCTATGACACGCTGTTCGACGGCTTCGCGCCGCCCGAGCTGCACGGCAAGCCGGCCGAGCGCCAGGCCTGGGCGGTCGAGCAGGTCAAGCTGGCCGCCCGCGCCAGCGCCAATCTCGGCCTGAATGCGCATGCCACCTTCTCCGGCGCGCTTGCCTGGCCCTATGTCTATCCCTGGCCGCAGCGGCCCGCCGGCCTGGTCGAGGAAGCCTTTGCCGAACTGGCGCGGCGCTGGACGCCGATCCTCGACGTGTTCGAGGATTCGGGGGTCGATTGCGCATTCGAGATCCATCCGGGCGAGGACATTCATGACGGCGCATCATGGGAGCGGTTCCTGGCGGCGGTCGACAATCATCCGCGCGCGCGAATCCTGTTCGACCCGTCGCATTATGTGCTGCAGCAGCTCAACTATCTCGACTTCATCGATCGCTATCATGACCGCATCTCGTGCTTCCATGTGAAGGATGCCGAGTTCAACCCGACCGGCCGGTCGGGCGTCTATGGCGGCTATGAAAGCTGGGTGAACCGCGCGGGACGCTTCCGCTCGACCGGTGACGGCCAGGTCGATTTCGTCGGAATCTTCAGCAAGCTGGCCCAATATGGCTATTCGGGCTGGGCCGTGATCGAGTGGGAATGCGCGCTCAAGCGCGCCGAGGACGGCGCGCGTGAAGGCGCCCCCTTCATCCGCGACCACATCATCCGCGTGACCGAGCGTGCGTTCGACGATTTCGCCGCCAGCGGCGTCGACAAGGCGGCGATCCGCAAGCTGATGGGCCTGTCGCCCGAGGGTCCGGCGGAATGACCCCGGCGCTTCGGCTCGGCATGGCAGGCGGCGGGGAGGGCGCGTTCATCGGCGCCGTCCACCGCATGGCGGCCGCGCTCGACGGCGACTGGCGGCTGGTCGCCGGTGCGTTCAGCACCGATGCCGGCAAGAATTCGCGCACCGGCGACCGTCTCGGCCTCGATGCCGGGCGAGTCTATGCCAGCTTCGACGCGATGCTTGCCGAAGAGGCTGCGCGGCCGGCCGGCGATCGGATCGATGCGGTCGCGATCGTCACGCCCAACCATCTCCACGCGCCGATGGCGATCGCCGCGCTGCGTGCCGGCTTCCACGTCTTCTGCGAAAAGCCGATGGCGATCAGCAGCGCCGAGGCGCGCGCTATCGCCGAGGCTGCCGAGGCAAGCGGCAAGCATTTCGGCCTCGCCTTCACCTATAGCGGCTATCCGCTGGTGGAGGAGGCGCGGGCCCGCGTCGCGCGCGGTGATTTCGGCGCAATCCGCCTCGTCCAGGTCGAATATCTCCAGGGCTGGCTCAGCCGGTCGATCGATACCGAGGGCAACAAGCAGGCCGAATGGCGCACCGATCCGGCGCGCGCCGGACTCGGCGGCTGTCTTGGCGATATCGGCACGCACGCATTCCATCTCGCCGAGCATGTCTCGGGCCTGCGGGCCGAGGCGCTGTCGGCCGACCTGACCATCCATGTCCCCGGTCGCCGGCTCGACGACGATGTCAGCGCGCTGCTCCGCTTCGAGGGCGGCGCGCGCGGCACGCTGAAGGCCAGCCAGGTCGCGGCGGGTGAGGAGAACGGCCTGAAGCTTCGCGTGCACGGCGAACTCGGTGGCCTTGAATGGTCGCAGATGGAGCCCAACACGCTGACGTTGCGCTGGCTCGATCGCCCGGCCGAGATCGTTCGCGCCGGCGGCCCCGGGCTGCAGCAGGGCACGACCCGCCTGCTGCGCACTCCGGCGGGCCATCCCGAGGGCTATGTCGAGGCATTCGCCAACCTGTATCGCGGCTTTGCAGCTGCGATCCGCGAAGAGGATGGCGCGTGGTTCCCCGGCGTTGCCGACGGGCTGCGCACGATGGACTTCGTCGAGGCGATGGTCGCGAATTCGGCGGCCGATCGCAAATGGACCCCAGTTGTAACCGGAGTAGAGTCATGAAGCTTATCGCATGTCTGGTGGTCGGAACGGTCGGGACGACGGTGCTCGCCTTGTCCGCCGCGCCGACCGTCGCCCAGACCGCCCCGCCGCCCGCCTTTGCCGCGTGCAAGGCGTGCCACACCGTCCAGAAGGGCGGCCGCAACGGCGTGGGGCCGAACCTGAACGGCGTGGTTGGCCGGCAGGCGGCATCGGTGCCCGGCTTCAACTATTCGCCCGCGCTCAAGAATTCGAAGCTGCGCTGGGACGAGGCGACGCTGAACCAGTTCCTGGCGGCCCCGACCAAGAAGGTGCCCGGCACCAAGATGCCGATCGGCATGGCAGATCCGGCGAAGCGCGCCGCGATCATCGCCTATCTCAAGGCGGAAGCCGGCAAATGACGGCGCACGCGGCATGACGCTCTCGCGTCGCACCGTTCTGGCCGCCGGGGCGGTCGCGCCGCTGGCGGCCGGCATGGCTGCGGCGCAGGGCGCCGGGGCGAATCAGGCGCGTTTCTCGCTCGGCTTCGCGCCGCACGAGGGCAGCTTCGCCAGCCGCGGCGGCCTGATCGAGCAGATCGCCTATGCCGCCGACCAGGGTTTCACCGCCTGGGAGGATAACGAGGCTCGCAATCGCCCGGTGGCGGATCAGACGCGCATGGCGAAGGCGCTGTCCGACCGCGGCATGACGATGGGCGTGTTCGTCGCCAGCATGCCGAAATGGGCCCAGTCGCGTCCGCTGCTCGGCGCGAATGACGATGCTGACCGCGAGGCGTTCCTGGCCGACGTCCGCACTTCGGTCGAGGTTGCCAAGCGGCTCAACGCCGCGCGCATGACCGTGGTCACCGGCTTTCTCGACCGCAAGGTGCCGGTGGACATCCAGACCGCGCGGGTGATCGACGTGATGCGCCGCGCCGGCGAGATCATCGCCCCGCACGGCATCGCGATGGTGATGGAGCCGCTCAACACCCGTACCGATCATCCCGGCGTCTATATGCAGAGCATCGCCCAGGGCTATGCCGTCGCGCGCGGCGCCAACAGCCCGGCGGTCAAGATCCTCGCCGATCTCTATCACGAGCAGATCCAGTCGGGGAATCTGATCCCCGTGCTCGATATGTGCTGGAGCGAGATCGGCTATCTTCAGTTCGGCGACAATCCCGGCCGCAACGAGCCCGGATCGGGCGAAATCAACTATGCCACGATAGTGAAATGGCTGCGCGCCCGGCGCTATACCGGCGTGATCGGCATGGAACATGGCAATTCGGTCAAGGGGCGTGCGGGGGAGGAACGGCTGGTCGCCGCCTATCGCGCCATCGACAAGGGAGCGGAAGCATGACGGACATCCGCATTCTGGCGGGCGCGGCGGGCGCGCTGCTGCTGGGCATGGCGGCACCCGCCGCCGCGCAGGACAAGCCCGGGTTCAAGGACACGCCGATGCTGCCGGGCGGCACCTGGCGCGTCCATGACGCCGATCGGCCCGCACCGCCGGTCGTGACCCCCTCGGCCCAGCCGGGCGGCGCGCCGTCCGACGCGATCGTCCTGTTCGACGGGACGTCGCTCGACGCGTGGACGGCCGATGGCGGACTGTGGCCGGTGAAGGACGGCGCCTTCACCGTGCCGCCGCGGGTCGGCGGCAAGGACAATAACCTGGTGACGAAGCAGAGCTTCGGCGACCTCCAGCTCCACCTCGAATTTCGCTCGCCCAACCCGCCGACCAAGAGCTCGCAGGATCGCGGCAACAGCGGCATCTGGTTCATGCAGCGCTACGAGATCCAGATCCTCGACGGCTATCAGAACCCGACTTATGCCGATGGCACCGTCGGCGCGGTTTATGGCTGGAAGCCGCCGCTGGCCAATGCCGCGCGCCGTCCGGGCGAATGGCAAAGCTATGACGTGATCTTCGAACGGCCCCGCTTCGCCGCCGACGGATCGCTGGTCCGCCCGGCCTATATCACCGCCTTCCTCAACGGCGTGCTGGTCCAGAACCACCAGGCGATGCTCGGCACCACCATCTGGCGCCAGGTCGCCAGCTACAAGGCGCATGGCGATGCAGCACCCATTCAGCTGCAGGATCATGATTCGCCCGTATCGTTTCGCAACATCTGGGTGCGTCCGCTGCCCGAAACCGCAATCGCCCAAGATCTTGGAGGGGCCAAGTGATCGACCGTAGAACTGCACTTGCCGGCGTCGTCGCCATGTTCGGCGCGGGGATCTTCGCCCCGATCGCCCGCGCTGCCGGCGTCGCCCAGTCGGCGGGCGTGCCCGTCATCAGCGACGGCCCGCCCAGCGCCGCCGTGTTCACCGATGCGCAGCGCGCGCTGGTGACCGCGCTGAGCGAGCGGGTTATCCCGACCACCGATACACCCGGCGCGATCGCTGCGGGCGTCCCCGCCTATATCGAGAAGCTGCTGGCCGACTGGTCGGCACCCGCCGATCGCGTCCCGATCCTCGCCGGCCTCGACGCGATCGAGGCGCGCAGCCAGCAGGATTACAAGGTCGCCGCAGTCAAGGCGAAGCCCGAGCAGCAGGACGCGCTGCTCACGCTGGCGATGAACGGCGAACTGCCCTCGGGCAAGGTCTTCTTCGAGGCGTTCCGCCAGATGGTGATCACCGGCTATTACACGTCGGAGATCGGCATCACCCAGGAACGCGAATATCTGCCGGTGCCGGGCGAATATAACGGCGCCTTCCCCTATTCCCAGGTCAACAAGGTCTACAGCGCATGATCAACCGCCGTATGTTGCTCGCCGGCGCCGGTGGCGTCGCCGCCCTCGCCCTGCTCGATCGCCCCGCCTTCGCCGCGAAGCTCAAGGCGATCGGTCTCCAGCTCTACACGGTCCGCGACCTGTTCTCGAAGGATCCGATCAAGACGCTCGAGCAGGTCGCCGCGATCGGCTATCGCGAGGTCGAATATGGCGGTGGCGGCTATGACGCCATGGACCATGCCCTGCTGCGCAAGACGATGGACCGCCTCGGCCTGCGCGCACCGTCGGTGCATATCGGCTATGACGCGCTGCTCGGCCAGTTCGACAAGTCGGTCCAGATGGCCAAGACGCTGGGCGCCGACACGGTCGTGCTGCCCTATATGACCGACCCGCATCGCACCGAACAGGGTTGGGAGGCCGCGCTGCCGAACTTCAACCGGTTCGCAACCGACCTGAAAAAGGCCGGGCTGGGCTTTGCCTATCACAATCACGACTTCGAGTTCACGTTGAAGCCCGGCGGCGTCAGCCTGTACGAGCGCTTCCTGAAGGTGACCGATCCGGCGCTGGTGAAGATCGAACTCGACCTCTACTGGGCCGAGCGCGCGGGCGAAAATGTCGCCGCGCTGATCGACCGTCTCGGCAGCCGCCTCTACGCCTATCACGTCAAGGATATGCGCGCCGATGGCAGCATGGCCGCGGTGGGTGCGGGCAAGACCGACTTCGCCGCGCTGTTCAAGCTCAAGGGAAGCGCCGGCGTCCGCCACTTCTATGTCGAGAACGACCAGGCGCCCGCGCCCTATCTGCCCGACATCACCACCAGCTTCCAGACGCTGCGCGCGCTGAACTACTGAACGCCCGCCGGGAGAGGACAAGAACATGGCAGCGACCAACAGGTTCGACGCGATCGTCATCGGATCGGGCGTCAGCGGCGGCTTCGCCGCGAAGGAACTGACCGAGAAGGGCCTTCGCGTCCTGATGCTCGACCGCGGCGTGATGGTCGAGCATGGCGAGGACTATCCCTATGACGGCAAGCCCGCCTATGAGGTGCCGGCGCGCAACGTCATGCCCAAGCCGCTGATGGAGAGCGATTATTTCATCGCCAAGTTCGGCTATGTCCAGCCGAGCAACCGCGGCTTCTACAATGACGACCGGCTGAATCCCTATGCCTATGACGAGGGCAGCAAATTCTACTGGATCCGTCCCGGCGCGGTCGGCGGCAAGTCGCTGATCTGGGGCCGGTGGAGCTTCCGCTGGGCGCCCGAGGATTTCGACGCGAACAAGCGCGAGGGCATCGATGGCGTCTGGCCGATCGGCTATGACGATCTCGCGCCCTGGTACAGCTATGTCGAGAAATATATCGGCGTCTCGGGCTCGCGCGAGAATCTGCCCTATCTGCCCGACAGCGAATTCCAGCCGCCGATGCCGATGAACATCGCGGAGAAGTGGCTGAAGCAGCGTCTGGAAACCGAGTTTCCGGGCCGCAAGCTGATCAACACCCGCCTGTCCAACATGACCGAGGACAAGCCCGACCAGAACCGGACCAAGTGCCAGTACCGCAACCAGTGCGGCAATGGCTGTTCGTTCGGTGCCTATTTCTCGACCCAGGCGGTCACGCTGCCGGCGGCACGCGCGACCGGTCGCCTGACGCTTCAGTCGGACGCGGTGGTCACCAACCTCGAATATGACGCGGCCAAGAAGCGCGTCACCGGCGTGCGCTACGTCAATGCCAAGACGGGCCAGGCGCAGGTGGTCAATGCCGACCTCGTCTTCCTGTGCGCCTCGGCAATGGCGTCGACCCAGATCCTGATGAACTCGCGCGCACCGGGCAGCGAGCGCAGCCATTTCGACTCCAGCGGCACGCTGGGCCGCTTCGTCATGGATCACATCTTCCGCGTCGGCGTGGAGGGCGAGATCCCGGGCATGAGCGAATATATCGAATATGGCCGGCGCCCCGGCGGCGTCTATGTCCCGCGCTTCCGCAACATCGGCGGCGAGGAAGGCGTCGGGTTCAAGCGCGGCTATGGCTATCAGGGCAGCGCCCGTCGCGAACCCGCGGCGCCGGTCGGCTTCGGCGCATCGATGAAGCACGGGATGCGGAATTATGGCCCGTGGAAGTTCAGCATGGGCGCGTTCGGCGAATGCCTGCCCTACAAGGACAACAGCGTCTCGCTGCATGCCAGCAAGGTCGACCGGTTCGGCGTTCCGCTGATGCGGTTCGACGTCCGCTTCCGCGACAACGAGCTGAAGATGATGGCCGACGCGAAGGTTCAGGGCGAGGAGATGCTGCGCAAGGCCGGGCTGACCAATGTCCGCAGCTGGGAAGGCGCGCATGTTCCGGGTGACGCGATCCACGAGATGGGCGGCGCGCGCATGGGCGCCGATCCGCGCTCGTCAGTGCTGAACGGCTGGAGCCAGGCGCATGACGCCTCCAACCTCTACGTCACCGACGGTGCGCAGATGGCGTCGGTATCGTGCGTCAATCCGTCGCTGACCTTCATGGCGCTGACCACCCGCGCGGCGGACCACGCGGTGAAGCAGCTCAAGCGCGCCTAACGCTCACGCGGGGTCGCCCGCCGTCGCCGCACATGCGGCACAGCGGCCGGGCACCTCGATGACGAACCGCCGGCCGGCAAGCCCGTGCTGGCCGGCGAGTTCTTCGAGCGCTGCGAATGCCGCATCGCACGCGATCAGCGAGACATCGCCGCACATCTCGCAGACCGTCGCGATCCGCGGCGCCCCGGTGCCAGCGACATAGCCGCGCGCCAGTTCGACCTTCTGGATCGCACCGCGCTCGGACAACTGGCCCAGCGCGCGGAACACCAGGCTGGGGGTGATCTCCTCGCCTTGCGCCCCCAGTATCGAGCGGATCTCGATCACCCGGATCGGCCGGCCCGACTGGCGAATGATATCCAGGATCATCTCGTTCAATCTTCCCGCCGGGCGGCGCGCACGCCGCCCGCCCGGGCACGATGGGCCCTCGGCCCGATGCCGTTCCTCGATCATGCGCGCTCTCGACGTTTCGGGGAGCGGCGGCCGGGGATCGGCCGCCGCTCCCGTCCGCAGGACTAGAAGCCCAGCCTGATCGTCGCCCGCAGGTCGCGTCCGGCCAGCGGCGCGAAGTCCTTCAGGAAGCTCGAATGACGCCGCGCATCGACATCGAAGATGTTGTTTGCGCTCAGCAGCAGCGAGATCTTCTGGTTGCCCGGGATCGGCCGGAACCCGATCGACGCGTTGACCAGCGTATAATCGTCGGTCGGCGTCTCGAACGCGGCGATACGGTCCTGCTCGAACACATGCTCGACCTCCGCCCGGGCGGTGAACCGGTCCGACTGCGCCTCGATCCCGCCCAGCACGCGTGCCGGCGGAATGCGCGGCGCGGGGCTCAGGTCGACGATATTGGCATGGACATAATCGCCAAGCGCGTCGACGTTGATCGTGGTGCTGCCGATCCGCGCGACGCGCAGCGAGGCGTCGGCCTCGAACCCGTAATAGCGCGCCGCCGCCTGCTGGAACTGGAAGCAGGGCAGATCGACGTCGCGGCCGCTGGGCGCCGCTGCCGCCTGGCAGATCGACGGATCGACCTGGTTCTCGGAGATGTAGTTGGAGAACCAGTTATAATAGGCCGACGCGTCGATACTGAAGGCATCCTTGTGGACGTGCAGCGTGCCCTCCAGGCCCCAGGATTTCTCAAGCCCGAAATTCGGGTTGCCCAGTTCCCAGCTCTGCGTGCCGGCATGGCCGCCGCGCGCGAACAGTTCCTCGGCCGACGGGGCACGTTCGGTCCGCGAGAGGTTCACGCCCACCCGCACGCCGTCCGCCAGCGCATAGGACAGGCCCGCCGATCCCGACAGCGCATTGAAATTGCGCTTGCCCGAGAAGAAACGCAGGTCGCCATTGACCGGATTGGCTTCCTGATCGGTGATCTCGTAGCGCAGCCCGCCCTCGGCGCGCAGCGCGCCCAGATCGAGCTGCTGCAGGGTGAAGAAGCCGACCTGCTGGGTGGTGTTCTTCGGCAGGAAGGCCTCATCACCGACGACGTTGAAGTCGCGGTTGAAGAACTGCACGCCCGACGCGCCGGTCCAGCCGCCGCGATTGGCCTGGACCAGTTCCAGCCGGCCTTCAATCCCCTTGTTGTAGAAGGCCGTGCCGACCGACCCGTCCTCTTCCAGCTCGAAATGCCGGTAATTGGCATAGCCGGCACGGACGCGGATCTGATCGAGGAAGCCGCCGCCGGTATCCACTTCGCCGCGAAGGTCGAACCGGTTCTGGAGCAGGCTCAGGCGCGGTGCCTCCTGCTCCTCGCCCGAGGCGAGCGCATAGCGGATCGGCACGCCGTAGAAGCTGTCATAATGGCTGTACGAAATGCCGAGGCTGCCCGTGTCGGTGATGATCGACGCGCCGACGCCCGCCGTCCACGTCTTGGCGAAGCTGTTGGGCAGCGTGCCGCGCAGCGCGGCGGCGGCGGCAAAGTCGGGATCGTCCGGGGTGGTCGGACCCGCGGCCGCCGCCAGCGCCTGGGCGCGCGCCTGGGGCGTCAGCACATAGCCGCCAATGTCGAGGTCGTCGCTCTTCAGATACGACCCGTCGGCGTGCAGCACGATCTTGTCGGTTACCGCCACGTCGCCCGCGGCTCCGATAGAGCGCTCATTGGCTGCCGATCCATAGGTGCCGATTGCGTTCAGGCGATAGCCATTCTCGGGCACGCTGCGCGGAATGCGCGTGTCGATGACGTTGACGACGCCGCCGATCGCCGAGGATCCATAGAGCAAGGACGCCGGACCGCGCAGCACCTCGACTCGCTCGGCCAGCAGCGGGTTGATCACCACCGCATGGTCGACCGAGGTGTTCGACACGTCGATCGACCCGATGCCGTCGGTCAGCACGCGGATCCGCTCGCCCTGGAACCCGCGCAGCACGGGGCGCGAGGCGCTGGGGCCGAACGAGGTCGCCGAGACGCCGGGCTGGTGCGCCAGCGTCTCGCCGATGCTCGGCCGCAGGTCGCGGGTCAGTTCCTCGCCCGACAGGACCGAGGTGCCCGACAGCACATCCTTCTCGCTCTGGTTGAGCAGGCCGGTGACGATGATCTCGTTGCCGCGCCCGACCGGGGCATCCTGTCCGTCGGCGGGCGCATCGGCGGGATCGGTCGACGCAGGCGCGGTTGCGGTGCGGTCGGCGGGTGGGGAGTCGGGGCCGGCGGCATAGGCGACGGCGGGGAGGGCGAGCGCGACGGTGGCGGCGCTCAGCAGAAACAGATGACGCATGAACAGATGCTCCAGGAACCTTGAAATCGCAGAGGGAACAAGGACTCGCTCGCGCAGGCGCATGAGCACGCCCGTTCTGCGAGTTGACGAGTCCTCAGGCCTGGGAGCGGAGCGGGGGTGCGCGGCTCTGCCAGCCGCGTTCGGGCGCCGGCAGGGCAAGCGCGGTCAGGCGCGACGGTGCGAAATGAAAGGGTTCGATCGTCGGTGCGGCCAGTAAGGCCGCGGTCGGGACCAGATAGGCGCCGCCGGACGCCAGCTCGGCACAGATCGCGCAGCCGGCGGGCTGGTCTACAGGTGCCTGTTTGTCGGACGTATCGGCGGTCTTGCCATTGGCTGCCAGCGTCCAGCTGGTGCCCGTCGGCAGGTGCCGGTGGGTGCCGAGCACCACGGTCTGCCACGACAGCGACAGCAGCAGGACGAGCAGCAGCGCATGCCAGCGGGCAGCCAGCTGCGGCCGTGCCGATCCGGCACGCTCGTGCCGGTCATCGCCGATCCGCTGGCGCCGATCACTGCAAGGCCGTCTGCTCGTCATTCGCGCTGCTGATATGTTACACTGTTACTTCAATCAAGCTGCTCTTTTGTCGGACAGCTACCGACCCCGAGATACACGCAAAAAAATGGGCTGGCGAGATGGGGTTCCTCGATCGCTCGGCTCCGCGGGAGCCGGGTCGGGGAACGGCCATGCCGCCAACCCAAGGGGGAGTTGAAGTCGGGGATCAGAACTTCATGCGGACGCCCACGCGATAGGTGCGGCCCAGCGTGTCGTAGAGCGCCGGGTTGACGTCCAGACCGGTGTTGGTCTGCGGTGCCGCTGCCGGGTCATGGTCGAACACATTGTCGACCTTGAAGAACGACGTCACGTTGCGGGTCAGGTTCACGCTGCCGCCCACGTCGAAATAGAAGGCGCCCTTCATCGTGTTATAGTCGATGGTCGGATGGTTGCCGGTCGATGCCGGGCATCCGGTCTGGCAGACGACATATTGATTGCCGAACGTCCCGTCGCTGAACCAGCGCTGCTGCAGCGTCAGCGTGAAGGTATCGTTGGAATAGGTCTGCATCGCCAGCCACTTCCAGTCGGGCGTCGCGCCGTTATTGGCGCCCGCCTGGTCGACCGTGTCGACCCCGGCGATGCCGGCATTGACCAGGAATTCGCGGACATGGGTGCCCAGCGCGCGAACGGTGAAGCTGCCGGGCAGGCCGAGCGGCCGGACCCATTGATAGCTCGCCTCGATGTCGAACCCGCTGGTCTTCCACGATGCCAGGTTGAACGGCTGGACGTTGATGAAATTGCCGCCCTGCTGCGGGCTGTTCAGCTCGAACCCGCCGCAGAAAGCCTGGTTACCATCGAAGCAGAACTGGACGATCTGCTGCGCCGACAGGGTCGAGACCACGCCGTCCAGCTGGATATTGTAATAGTCGAACGACAGGCTCAGGCCCGGCAGCCACGACGGACGCGACAGCACGATGCCGAGTTCGGTGTTACGCGCCGATTCGGGCTTCAGGTTCGGGTTGCCGACCGTGTTCTGGAATGCCTGGACCGCGACGTTGCGGAACGGGTCGTTGAAGTTGGGCAAAGTCGTCACCGTCGGCGCGGCATAGAGTTCCGACAGGTTCGGCGCGCGGACGTCGCGCGAGGTCACTGCGCGCAGCCGGATGCCGTCCAGCGGCGTGTCCCAGGTGCCGCCGACCTTCCACGTCCAGACCGTGCCCGAAGTGCTGTAATGGGTAACGCGGGCTGCGCCGTTCAGGTTCGCGCGGCCGATCCCGTCCCCCTTGAACAGCGGGACGTCGAGCTCGAGATAGCCTTCGTACACGTCATAGGCGCCGCTGCCGTTCTTGTAGTTGCCGGCCGCCCAGTTGCTGCCCTGTGCCGAGTTCAGCAGCGGGTCGGCGGGATAGTCGGGGCCGTTCGGGCTGATCGCGCTGACGCCGGCGCCATAGGGGTCGGCGTTCACCCGGTAATATTCATGGCGATACTCGCCACCGAACGCCACCGACAGCGGACCGGCCCACAGGTTGACCGGCTCGCCCGAGAAATTGACGCTGGCCACGTCCTGGGTCAGCTTGGTGTGCTGGAACGGGCCATTCTCCGGCGTGACATAGGCGAGCGCTGCGGCCGAGGGCGGGGTCCCGCCGAAGATGTTGATCGGCTGGCACCCTGCCGCCCGCGCTGCGGCATCGGCGCACACGATCGCGCCATTCAGCGTGATCGCATTGGTCGCCGCCACATAGCGGTTCTGCAGCACGATATCCTCGACATTGATGTCGGAGATGGTGATGCCGTGCTGGTAATAGGCGTCGTAGCGCCAGGCCGACCCGCCGACGTCGAACTTGCCCTTCAACCCGCCGACGAAGCGATACTGGCGACGGTCGGTATAGACATGCGGGTCGGGGAAGTTGGCGTTGCTCGATCCGAAGCCGAACGAGGTGATGTTGGCGGTGACGCAGCGGTCGCGCACCAGCTGCGGCAGATAGGGGTTGCTGCACTGGACCGTCAGGCTGGCGCGGTTATAGCCTGGGCTCGGCTGGTTGTTGGTCGTCACCTGCGCGACGTTGACGGTGAAATAGACCTCATTGTCCTGCGCGAAGTCGAAGCCGATCCGGCCGAAACCGTTGATCCGTTCCAGCGCCGACTTGAGCGATGCGCCGCTGCCCGGTGCGCCCGACAGGTCGCCGCCGACGCAGAAGCTGTTGCCCGGGAAGCAGCCGGTCACTCCGCCTGCGCCGTTCGGTACGCCACCCGACCCATAGTTGAAGTTGAACGGCTGGCCGTTCTGGTCGAACGCGATTCCCTGCAGCGGTCCGTTGTTGATCAGGCCGTAGCGGGCATACTGATAGGGCTGCGCATAGTCGCGATACTGGAATTGCGGCCGGCCATTGTTGGTCTGGCCGGTGTTGACCAGGGTCGTCGCCCGGTACCAGTCGCGGCTGCCGGCCAGGTCGGTGCCGAAATCGCCGGCGCCCACGCCGCCCTGATGGTCGAACTCGCCGCTCAGGATCACATGCAGGCGGTCGTCGAGCAGCGCCGTGCCCCAGGCTGCCTGGAACTGCGCCTGCTTGTCGTCACCATAGGTGGTGATGCCCAGCTGGCCGTTCGCCTTGAACCCGACAAAGCGCGTGTCGGTGATGAAGTTCACCACGCCGCCGACCGCGTCCGAGCCATAGGAGGCTGATGCGCCGCCATTCACCACGTCGACGCGGGTGACCAGCAGCTGCGGGAACATGCTGATGTCGGGAACGCCGGTGACGTTCGCACCGACGACGCGCTGGCCGTCCAGCAACGTCAGCGTGCGCAGCGCGCCCAGGCCGCGCAGCGAGAAGGAACTGAGGCCCTGCTGGCCGCTCGAGGTGCTGAACGTGCCGGTCGCGGCGCCCGTCGAGCCCTGGAGCGAGGGAAGGATCGTGATCGCATTGAAGATGTTCGGCGCGGCGACCTGCTGCAGGTCCTCGCTGCTGACCGTGGTGGTCGGGGTCGGGGCGTTGAACCCGCTCGACACGATGCGCGATCCGGTGACTACGATGTCGCTCGACACCTGCTGGTCGGGTGCTGCGGTCTCGCTCTGGTCGACGGTGACCGGTGCATCCTGGACCGGCGCGGGCGGTGGAGCCGACGGTGCGGTCTGGGCGGCAGCCGGCGAGAATGCGAGCACCGCGGCGAGCGCGGCAATACTGGTAGCGCTAACATGCAGCGACGCCCGCAGGCGGCGATCAGCGGAAAAAACGGTCATTTTCCATCCCCTCTCATCATTTCGAATGCCGCCGTCGATCGGCGGTCTGTCATGGCCGAGATCATTTAGCCGATCCGTCGGTCCTCAACATCTACGACCATCGTCGCAGATGCCGGGGCCGGATCGTGTCAGGGGCGCGCCGAATAGAGTGCGTGATGAGTAAGGATGAACAATGTGCGCCCATCGGCACCGCCGAAGACGAGCTGCAGCGGACGGTCGGGCACGTCGAGTCGCCCGACCTCGCTGCCGTCGGGCGCGTAAACGAAGATCTGGCCGTTCGCGACATAGACGCGGCCGTCGGGACCCACCGCGACGCTCTCGCCCCCGCGCGGCGCGAAGGGCTTGAGATCGGTCACCGCGCCGCCAGCCCCCAGCAGGCCGCTATAGGTCCGGTTCTCCGAGCCGTTGGCGATGTAGATCCGCTCGCCGACCTTGCCCGTCATCCAGCCATAGGTGTCGAGCGTATCGGAGAAGCGCCAGCCCAGGTGATTGGCCGGGCCCTGCTGCCATACGCGGAAGGCGGGCAGGACCAGGCTGCCGTCGGGCGAGACATAGCTGCGCGTCTTGGGCACTGCCATGTCGCGCGCGAACATCTCCGCCAGCGTGGTGAAACGGCCGGTGGCGGGATCATATTGATCGCGGAATTCGCCATTGTTCCAGAAGCTGGCCGGAATGGCGACGCGCGCGCCGCGGCGTTCGGCCACACGCGCCGGCGCGATCAGCGTGACGTCGGCGGGCTTGTCCGGCCGGATCGAATAGACCGTGGCCTCGGGCCCGTCGGACGACAGCACCAGCAGGTTGCCCGATCCGTCCACCGCCAGGTTCACCGGGTCCAGCGGCGCGTCGGCGACGATCGACAGGCCGCCGCGCTCGCTCCAGCCATGGATGCGGTGGAACTGGCGGTCGATGAAATAGAGGTTTCCTGACGCGTCAGTGGCGCCGCCGCCGATCGAGTAGAAGCCCTGGGCAAGCAATTGCACCGGCGCCAGCGGCGCGGCCACGGGCGGGGCGGGCGCATCGGTCACGTCGAGCACCGCGAATTCGCGCTCGCGCACGTCCAGCCCGCGCGTCACGTCGCGAATCGCATTGGCGTACGGAAATTTGCTAGCGCGCAGATAGGTGCCGCAGCCATTGGCATCGCAGGTCGCGAAGCCGCTCTCGGCATTCACATGGACGTTGCGGAAACGGATGTCGCGCGAGCCGTAGAGCGTGACCGCGGCGGGCGCGGGCTGGAGCGAGCGGGTGACGCGGTAGCCGTGGAAATTGGCGAACAGGATGTTGCTCGAGTTGCGCACCTCCAGCGCCACCGCATTGCGGCTCTCGCCGGCTTCCTCCTCGGTCTGCGGCGCCAGGAACTCCCAGTTGCGGACCCGGTCGAGCACGATCTCGGCGCGCAGATGATGCTCGGCCGACATCTGGTAGACGAAGCCCGGCGTGCTGGTGTCGGAGACATAGAGGCCCGCCTGGGCGAAGGTGTTCGGCGTCCACAGGCCGTTGAAGGTGCCGCCGCCGCCATCGGTCACCCACAAGCTGGCATATTGCCCGTCCCAGCGCTTGCGCGGGTCGCTGTCGGCGGTGTGGTTCGCATTATATGGATCGACCCGACTGCCATCTGCGGCATTGGTACCGTGGCCGCCCTGGAACTTGACGTCGTCCACCAGCGATCGCTCACCGGCGCGCCACAGCAGGGCGGTCGCCCGCGGATTGATGCCGCCGCTGTACAGCCCCAGCCCGGTGACGATCGCGTCGCCGCCCCGCGCGCTCTCGATCAGCGCCTTGGCCGGGCCGACGCCGCGAAAGGCTGGCGTGTCGTCCGCCAGCAGGATCTGGGTACGGCTGGGATGCAGGCCGATCAGCACCGTGTCGGGCTTCAGCTTCAGCGTGTCGCTGACCCGGTAGAAGCCGGCCGGGAAGTAAAGCACGCGGTGCGTGTCGATCGCCCGCTGGATCGCGGCGGTATCGTCGGTCGTGTCGTCGCCCTTGGCACCGAGATCGCGGACATTGGTCCAGGTCGCCACCGCGGGGAAGGACCGGATCGCCGCGGCGCGCCGCTTCGGGAGTGCCGAGAGCGGCGCTGCATCCATGCGGGTGGCGAAGCTGCCGGTCTGGCCCAGCCCGGCCAGCGTCAGGCCATAGGTGAACTCGCGCACCCGGTAGCGCGGGGCAGGGCCGGAGACGGTGCGGCCGCTCTCGCGAAAGCGCGCGAACACCGGCGTGCCGGTCGCCACCGCATTGTCGAAGCCGACCTGGGTGTAGCTGTTGCCCTCGTTGCTGATGATGACGCCGGCCTGGGATACATTCTCGAACCGTACATCCTTGCCCCACAGCCAGTCGCCATAGCCGCGGTCGATCTCGATCCCGACCGGCACGTTGCGAAAGACGGTGTTGACCAAAGTCAGGCCCGCCTCATGCTCGCGGATCGCCGCATCGCGCTGGCCGATAAATTCCGAATCGAGCAGCGTATAGGGCCAGGCCGGCGACGGCTTCTCGGTCAGGATGCCATAGCGGCCGCCGAAAAAGCGCAGGTCCATGCCGAGATTGCCGACCTGATAGATGCCCGCCAGCGCCGAGCCGAGCCGGAAGTCGATATGGCTGAGATAGGCGTGCTGCGCGGTGTGGAATCTGACCGCGGTCGCGGCAGGATTGCCCTCGCCGATCTCGAAATCGACATTGGCCATTGCCGAATAGAAGGTGCCCGAATTGGCGTCGGCAATGTCCGCGCGAAACGGCACACTGGTCGGCGGCGGCACCGGGACGGGGCCGCGCATCGCCGTGCCGCCCGGGCCGGGGGCCGCAGCGCCGGGCTGGTTGCCGGTAAAGAAGATCATGCTGCCCACGCCGCGCTGGAAACCGGGAGTCGAGGGAGCGAGGTGGAACACGGGCCGCGAACGGCCGGTGCCGAACAGCCGCACGCCCGGCCACATGAACAGGGTTCGCGTGATCCGGTATCGGCCCGAGGGCAGGAAGACGATCCCGCCGCCGGGCTTCGCCGCGGCCGAATCGATGGCGCGCTGGAGCGCGTCGCTGTCGTCGGCGACCCCGTCCCCGACAGCCTTGGCGGTGACGGCCGCAGGATCGTCGGGCGCACGCTCGAAGGCGGAGACCGATCGGCGCTCGGCGGGGCTAGTCTGCGCCTCGGCTTGCGCAGCCGGCAAGGTGATTGCCAGAATCCATGCGGCGATGAGCAATCCCGTCCTGCCGATCATGCTGTCCCTCCGGATCCTGCCTCTGCGGAGTCTCGCCGATACGCGGACCGGCGGGGCACGGCGACCGAGACAAAGGTCGCAATGGCCAAAGCCGTCCGCTGCGAACATTCAGCACATCTGACGAGGCCAGGGGAAGACGTGCAAGCACAGCTCAACAAGCTCGGGTTGCCCGCATGCGGGATCGTCGCGATGGGTGTCAGCGGCTGCGGCAAGTCGACGCTGGCCGATCATCTCGCCGGGCGGCTTGGCGTGCCCGCGCTGGAGGGCGATTCGTTTCACGCGAGCGAGAGCATTGCCAAGATGCGCGCGGGCCAGGCGCTGGACGACGAGGATCGCTGGCCATGGCTCGACCGGCTGGGCGCGGCGATCGGCGCTGCGGTGCGCGAGCGCGGGATCGGTGTCGCCGCCTGCTCGGCGCTAAAGCGCAGCTATCGCCGCCGGCTCGAACGCGCTGCCGGCGCGCCGCTGCTGTTCGTGTTGCTCGATGGCGACCGCGGCGACGTCGCCGCGCGGCTGGAGGCGCGATCGGGCCACTTCATGGCGCCAGGACTGCTCGACAGCCAGTTCGCGACGCTGGAGCGGCCCGGTCCGGACGAACGTGCGCTCGTGCTCGAATGCTATCGGCCGGTCGAGGCGCTGGGCAACGAAGTGCTGTCCTGGGCGCAGGCGCAGCTGGTCGGCTGATCGCCGCTCAGGGCATCAGCCGCTTGCGCCCCTGCGACAGGTGCCAGCGCATCGCCAGCGCCGCGCCGTCGCCGTCCTGAGCCCGGATCGCGTCGACGATCGCATCATGCTCGTCCATCATCGACCCGATCACTTCGGGCGGCCGGGACCGCGAGATGTCGACCCCCGCGCGCAGGATGCCCATCACGTCATGCTGCAGATGGTCGAAGGTCGAGATGAACGCGCTGTTGCCCGTCGCCTCGGCGATCGCACGATGCAGCAGCCAGTCCTCATCATGCGCCGGCGCGCTGGACAGGAGCGCCGACCGCAGGCCCTCCAGCGCGGCATCGATCGCGTCCATCTGCTCGTGCGATCGGCGCTGCGCCGCCAGCCGCGCGGCCTCGGCCTCGAGCACGAATCGCACCTCATAGGTGCCTAGCGTCGCCGCCAGCCCGTCCATCGGCACATGCGATCCCAGCCGTGCCGAGGGGCGGCGCTTCACATAGGACCCTGCGCCGCGCCGCGCCTCGGTGATCCCGTCGGCGGCCAGCCGGACCAGCGCCTCGCGGATGATCGCGCGCGACATGCCGAACAACTCGCCCAGCCGCGCTTCGGACGGCAGGCGGTCGCCCGGTTCCAGATCGTCCTCGTTGATGATCCCGACGATCGCCGTATAGGCGCGATCGGCGAGCCTGCCCTCCTGCATCGCGCCCCTCTTTCCCCCGCTGCGCGTCCGGAGCCGCGTCTCAGACAATGTAGCTGAGCCCCACGACCAAGGCGAGTCCGGCGACCGAGATCACCGTCTCCAGCACCGACCAGGTGCGGAACGTGTCCGCGGTGCTGGTGCCCATATAGCCCTTCACCAGCCAGAAGCCGGGGTCGTTCACATGGCTGAAGAACACCGATCCGGCGCCGATCGCGAGCACCACCAGCTCGGGCGATGCGCCCGATGCGGCGACGACGCCGGGCATGATGCCGACCGCGGTGATCGTCGCGACCGTCGCCGATCCCGCCGCCAGGCGGATGCCGACCGCAACCAGCCAGCCAAGCAGCAGCGGCGAGATCGAGTACATCATCACCAGCCGCGCCAGCAGGTCGGACAGGCCGGCGCTGACCAGCACCTGCTTCAGCGCGCCGCCTGCCCCGATCGCGAGCAGGATCGCGCCGGCCGCTCCCATCGTCTCGAACCAGATCGCATCCTGGATCGTCGCCTCGCTCAGCCGCCGGCCGAACAGCAGAGGCAGCGCGAGCAGGTTCGTGATCAGCAGAGCGAGCACAGGATTACTTGCAGCTGCAAGTAATCCTACCCCGTTCAGGCCCGGAATTAGCTTCGCCATCTCGCCCGACGCGATCAGCACGATCGGCAGCAGGACGATGAACAGCGAGACGGCGCGCGGCGGCGGCGCCAGATCGACGACGGTCTCGCTCATCACCGGCTCGGTCAGCTTGATCCCCGGCGTGACGAACTTCGCGAGCACGGGGCCGGCCAGGATCGCGATCGGAATGGCGATCAGGATGCCATAGAGCATCGTCAGCCCCAGGCTGGCGTTCAGCGCCTCGACCGCCAGCAGCGGGCCGGGATGCGGCGGCACCAGCGCATGGACGACGCCCAGGCCCGCAAGCGCGGGCATGATCAGGCGCAGCTTGGTCGCGTCGCGGTCGCCGTCATCTGGCATCGCCTTGGCCGCGGCGACGACGATCGGCAGCAGCAGCACCAGCCCGGTTTCGAAGAACAGCGGCAGGCCGATGACGATCGCGATTCCCAGCGTCGCCCAGGGCGCCGCCTTCGGCCCGGTCAGCCGCAGCGCGCCGGTGGCGAGCGAGGCGGCCGCGCCCGACAGATGCAGCATCGCACCGAGCGACAGGCCCAGCGCCACGACCAGCCCGGTGCCGCCGACGATATCGCCCACGCCCTTCTGAACTGCCTTGGCCGTCTCGGCGAGCGGCAGTCCGGCGAGCAGACCGACCGCGAAGGCGCCGCACAGCAGCCCGATGAACGGGTGGAGCCTGCCGCGGACGATCATGACGATGGCAAGGATGATGCCGGCCAGGGCGGCAAGGATCAGTCTGATGTCGCCGCCGGTCATATCGTCCTCCGGGCAGCGCCGCGACGCGTCAATGCTGACATCGTTGTCCTCGCCTGAAAACCTAGACTTTTATTGGAAAGCACTGAAATCGGTGAGATCTGTAGGACAGGTTTTTACATTGCGGCAACAAAAAATGCTTGTCAGGGCGGGCGGATGCTGAACATATAAAAACCTGTCCGACCGATTCCGAAGGCGGAGCACGGACACCGGATGGCGCCGCAGCGTCGATCCGACGACATGCAGCCATGCGCCTCGGGGAGAGGATCGATGAAGGTGACTGTCCAGCAAGCAAGCCGCAAGGCGGCCGTCTCGACCGAGATGCCGCAGGCGATCGAGATCGGCGGCCGGCCGGTGCGACTGACGCCCACCCAGATGAAGGTGATGCGCGGCGTCCATTCGGGTCAGCTCAACAAGCAGATCGCCTATGAACTCGGCATCGCCGAGGCGACGGTGAAGGCGCACATGACCGCGCTGATGCGCAAGCTCAACGTGCGTAACCGCACCCAGGTCGCGATCGCGGCCGAGGCGATGGCACACCCGCTGTCCTGAATTCCCGGCGCGGTCCGCCGCGTCACCCGTCATTGCCGGATCCTCCCGGGGGAGAGAGAAGATGAAGCCGTTCTGGGTGTTCGTCCTGACGCTGCTGCTGTGCCCGTTGCCCGCGGCCGCAGCCTCGACCTCGGTCTATCTCACCCGGCCGGAGGATCCGCGCGCGATCGTCGTGAAGGGCGCGGGCGACGGCCGGACCGACGACAGCGCCGCGCTGCAGCAGGCGATCGACGCGGCCGCGACGACGAGCGGCGGGAAGGGCGGCGTCGTCTTCCTCCCCGCGGGACGCTACCGGATCAGCCGCACGATCTTCGTCCGCTCGGCAGTGCGCATCTTCGGCTTCGGCGCGACGCGGCCGGTGATCGTGCTGGGCGATGCGACGCCCGGCTATGACAAGGGCATCGCCGCGATGCTGTCCTTCACTGGGGAGGACCAGTATCGCGTCGGCAAGGTGGCGGTGCCGCCGCCCACCAGCGTGCCGGCAAATCCCGACATTTTCGACGCGACGTCGAGCACCTTCTATTCGGCGCTGTCGAACGTCGATTTCGAGATCGGCAACGGCAATGAAGGCGCCGTCGCGGTGCGGTTCCGCGTCGCGCAGCACGGCTTCCTGCGCCATGTCGACTTCCATCTCGGCTCGGGCCTGGCCGGCATCTACCAGGCGGGCAACGAGTGCGAGAATCTGCGCTTCTATGGCGGGCGCTACGGCATCCTGACCGAGAAGACCTCGCCTGCGTGGCAGTTCACCCTGATCGATTCCGAATTCATCGGACAGCGCGACGCGGCGATCCGCGAGCATGAGGCGCGCCTCACGCTGATCAATATCGCGATCCGCGACGTGCCGGTCGGGATCGAGATCGATCGCGGCTATTCGGATTCGCTGTGGGGCAAGGATGTCCGGTTCGAGAATGTCTCGAAGGCGGGCGTGGTGATCTCGAACGAGGGCAGCGTCTTCACCCAGATCGGCTTCGCCAATGCGCTGGCCAGCAACACCCCGATTTTCGCGCGCTTCCGCGACAGTGGCCGCACCGTCCCTGGGCAGGGCCGCCACTACCGCGTCATCGATTTCTCCTATGGCCTGAAGCTGCCGGGGCTGGGCACTCCGGGGACCTTCGCGACCGATGTGGCGATGGCGCCGCTGACCCGCATGCCGCCGCGGCGCAAGCCGGCCATCGCCGCGCTGCCGCCGGTGCGCGACTGGGTCAATGTCCGCGACCTGGGCGTGAAGGGCGACGACGAGACCGACGATACGAAGGCACTGCAGCGCGCGATCGACACCCACCGCGTCCTCTATCTGCCGATGGGCCGCTACCGCGTGACCGACACGCTGACGCTGCGCCCCGACACGGTGCTGATCGCGCTGCACCCGAGCCTCACCCATGTCTATCTGCCCGACAATGCCCCCGCCTATGCCGGCGTCGGCAGCGCCAAGGCGATGATCCGCAGCTCGAAGGGCGGAAACGCGATCGTCTCGGGCCTCGGCCTGTGGACCGGCGGGGTCAATCCGCGAGCGACCGCCCTGCTGTGGCGCGCGGGCGAGGCGTCGATGGTCAATGATGTGAAGATCCAGGGCGGCGGCGGCACCGTGCTGACCAAGGGCAGCCCGATCGGCTATGGCGACCCGCGCGCGCGCTTCGACGGCCAGCATCCCAGCATCTGGGTCACCGATGGCGGCGGCGGCACCTTCGCCGCGATCTGGTCGCCCAACACGCTCGCCTCGGCCGGCTTCTACGTGTCGAACACCAAGACGCCCGGCCAGGTCTATGAACTGTCGGCCGAGCATCATTACCGGGTCGAGATCGTCCTGGAGAATGTCGAGAACTGGGAGTTCCACGCGCCCCAGACCGAGCAGGAGGTGCGCGACGGCGTCAACGCGGTCTCGACCGAAATCCGCAACTCGCGCAACATCCTGTTCGCCAATTATCATGGCTACCGCGTCACCCGGACGATCAAGCCGATGGACGCGGCGGTGAAGCTCTACAATTCGAGCGATATCCGCTTTCGCAACGTCCATGTGAATGGCGAGAGCGGCTTTGCCAGCTGCGACGACAAGGGCTGCGGCACCTATCTGCGCGCCAGCAAATATCCGTTCGAGAATGCGATCAAGGACATGACCGGCGGGCAGGAAGTGCGCGAGCGCGAGTTCGCCCGGCTCGAGATCGGAGCAGTGCCCGCCACTCGCACCGCTGTCCCGACGACGGCAGGGGTCGAGAAACTGGCCGACGGCTTCTATTCGATCGCCGGCGCGGCGGTGGATGCGCGCGGCAAGCTCTATTTCGTCGACCGCTTCTTCCACCGCATCCATGGCTGGTCGGAAAAGGAAGGCCTGTCGATCCTGGCCGACGCGCCACTCGATCCCGTCAGCCTGGCGGTAGACAAGTCGGGCCGGCTGATGGTGCTGTCCTCGGCCGGTCATGACGCGACCGTCTACAGCATCGATCCGTCGGCGCCCGCCGAGGTCACCGTGATCGAGCCGACGCCTACCCGGCGCCGCTCCGGCGCGCTCACCGCGCTGCCTGGCAATATGTGGGCCAATGGCGAGTTCGCCGACCGGATCGATCCCGCAACCTATGAATATCCGCCGATCGCCGACTTCTTCACTCGCGCCATGGGCACGGCCAAGCCGCGTGAATATGTCTCGCCCGACGGATCGCTGGTGCTGCCTGCCTTCCGCGTCTGGAACCAGGGGCCGGACGATCACCAGGGCTGGCGCTGGTCGGATACGCTCGACGCCTATGGCCTGGTCACCGCCCGCCCCGGCGAGCGCGTCGTGCTGACCAACGGGTCGGAGAACCGGACCTATAGCGGCATGGTCGGCGCTGGCGGCGCGGTCACCGACCTGAAGGTCGTCGCGGACCGTGGTGGCGAGAGCGTCGCGCGGCATCCCGACGGCAGTCTCTACGTCGCGAACGGCCAGATCTTCGTCTACGACCCCTCAGGCGCGCTGGTCCGCCGCATCGATGTGCCCGAGCGGCCGCTCCAGCTGATCTTCGGCGGCAGCGACGGCAGGACGCTGTTCATCCTGACCCATCACAGCCTCTATCGCTATCCGACCGGACCCGCGGTGAATTAATCCTACTCAATCCTGCCACGAGACGACTCCCTCTGCGCCATTTCCGACGCAATCCTCTCCCGAGTGCGGTTGCAGCGCGATTAATACTCCGTCTAAATAGTCGTGCCGGACAACGATTCGGCTGGACGAGGGAGAGAGATGTGAAGCGCTTGTCGCAAGGCAGGCCGCGTGCGCGCGGCGGACGGATCGGCCGCTGGCTGGGGATGATCGGCATGGCGGGCGCAGTCGCGCTGGCTGCGCCGGCGCTGGCGCAGAACGACCGGATGACCCCGATCGCCACGCCCGCCCAGCCAGGGGCGATCGAACTCGGCACCGGCCCGCTGCCCGGCGCGACCGCGCCCGAGGCGTGGCACAGCCAATATGGCAGCGTCTTCACCCGCAACGTCACCGTCGCGACGCTGACCCCGTTCCTGCCCGATCCGGCGAAGGCGACGGGCGCAGCGGTGATCGTCACCCCCGGCGGCGGCTTCCGCACGCTGTCGATGGAGAATGAGGGCTGGGACGTGGCGCGTGCGCTGGCGGCCAAGGGCGTCGCCGCCTTCGTCCTGAAATACCGTCTCAACCAGACCCCGCGCGAGATGCCTGCCTTCGAACAGTCGATGCGCGAGATGTTCTCCGGCACCGCTCGTACCGCGCCGCGGATGAATCCCGAGCAGGCCATCGCCGGCCTCGCCCCGCAGATCGCCGACGCCCGCGCCGCCTTCACGCTGATCCGCAAGCGGGCAGGCGAATGGCATGTCGATCCCGACCGCATCGGCATGGTCGGCTTTTCCGCGGGCGCGATGCTGACGCTGGCGACGACCCTGGCCGGGCAGGATGCGAAGCCCGCCTTTATCGGCCTGATCTATGGCCCGCTCGGCTCTGTCACCGTGCCGGCCGATGCGCCGCCCGCCTTCGTCGCGCTGGCCGCGGACGACCCGTTCTTCGCCAATAGCGGCTTCGGCCTGATCGAAAGTTGGAAGACCGCCAAGCGTCCGGTCGAATTCCACCTGTACGAACAGGGCGGGCATGGCTTCGGCATGTATCCCAAGACCACGACCAGCACCGGCTGGTTCGAAGCCTATGCCAGCTGGCTGCGGATGCATGGGTATCTCGATCGGAAGAAGTGAAGATTTCTCTCCTCCCGGCGGCAGGAGGGGATTGATGCGCATGGCTCGCCGATGCGCTTCTTCCTTGGCCGACCCAACCCCAGCCCCTCCCTTCCAGGGAGGGGAGTAGGCTAGCGCGAGTGGGTATCGCGGGTTCCCCTCCCTGGAAGGAAGGGGGCAGGGGTGGGTTGGGTCCGGCTCTCGCGAGACGGTTAGTCTAATCGGCGCTTGCCCGCGCGCCTCAGTGATTATCCCGCGGCAGGCCCCGGGTCTGGGCGATCCGCTGGAACGCCTCCGATCCTTCCAAGATCGCGCCGGTATCGAGCTGGCCGACCAGCGCACGCTGGATCTGCTGCCAGGGGGTCTGGGCCGGCGGATAGGGATAGCCGCCTTCGGCCTTCAGGGCGTCGCGCCGGGCCGCCAGTTCCCCGGCATCGATCAGCAGGTCGACGGTGCCGCGGGTCAGGTCGACGCGGACCCGGTCGCCGCTGCGAAGCAGGGCGAGGCCGCCCATCGCCGCGGCTTCGGGGGCGGCGTTCAGGATCGACGGTGATGCCGAGGTGCCCGACTGGCGTCCGTCGCCCAGGCAGGGCAGCGAATGCACGCCCTGGCGGATCAGATAGGCGGGCGGGCGCATGTTCACGACCTCGGCCGCGCCCGGATAGCCGATCGGCCCCGCGCCGCGCATCACCAGCAGCGTGCGGTCGGTGATCCCGACGGCGGGATCGTCGATCCGGGCATGATAATCCTCGGGTCCGTCGAACACGACCACCGGCCCCTCGAATGCGTTCGGATCGGCGGGGTCGGACAGATAGCGTTCGCGGAACTCCGCGCCGATCACGCTGGTCTTCATGATCGCCGCGTCGAACAGATTGCCGCTCAGCACCAGGAAACCCGACGCCTCGGACAGCGGGCGGTCGATTGGGCGGATCACCGCCTCGTCTTCGATCTGCGCGCGGCCGCAATTCTCACCGATGGTGCGGCCGTTCACGGTCAGTGCGTCGCCGGCGATCAGCCCGCGCTGCATCAACTGCGCGACGACCGCAGGCACGCCGCCGGCGCGGTAATAATCCTCGCCCAGATACTCGCCCGCCGGCTGGAGATTGACCAGCAACGGGATGTCGTGGCCATGTTCCGCCCAGTCGGTGACGTCGAGCGGCACGCCGATATGCCGGGCGATCGCGTTGAGATGGATCGGCGCATTGGTCGATCCGCCGATCGCCGAATTCACGACGATCGCGTTCAGGAACGCCTCGCGCGTCAGGATGTCGGACGGCTTCAGGTCCTCCGCCACCATCTCCACGATCCGCTTGCCGGTGCGATAGGCGACTTCCTGGCGGTCGCGATAGGGGGCCGGGATCGCGGCCGAGCCGGGCAGCATCATGCCCAGCGCCTCGGCCAGGCTGTTCATTGTCGTCGCCGTGCCCATCGTGTTGCAATAGCCGGTCGATGGCGCCGACGAACTGACGAGCTTGATGAAGCCTTCGTCATCGATCTCGCCTGCCGCCAGCATCTCGCGCGCCTTCCACACGATCGTGCCCGATCCGGTGCGCTCGCCGCGGTGCCAGCCGTTCAGCATCGGACCGACCGACAGGGCGATCGCCGGCAGGTTCACCGTCGCCGCCGCCATCAGGCAGGCGGGGGTGGTCTTGTCGCACCCGGTCGTCAGCACGACGCCGTCCAGCGGATAGCCGTAGAGCAGCTCGACCAGCCCGAGATAGGCCAGGTTGCGGTCGAGCCCGGCCGTCGGCCGCTTGCCGGTTTCCTGGATCGGATGCACCGGGAATTGCAGCGCGATGCCGCCCGCCTCGCGAATGCCCTCGCGCACGCGTTCGGCCAGCACCAGGTGATGGCGGTTGCACGGGCTGAGGTCCGATCCGGTCTGGGCGATGCCGATCACCGGCTTGCCCGAGCGCAGCTCATCCAGGCTCAGCCCGAAGTTCAGATAACGCTCGAGATAGAGCGCGGTCATGTCGATATTGTCGGGATTGTCGAACCAGGCGCGGCTGCGCAGTTTCGGCGGTACGGAATCGGTCATTGTCGGGCCTTGGAAACGCGCTCAATTCCGCGGGGCGGTGGTCGAGAAGCGATAGATGATGATGTTGCGATAGGTCTGGCCGCGGTCGAGCCGTGCCGAGCCGAAGACGGGCTGGTTGGGCGTATCCGGAAACACCTGCGGCTCGAGTGCCAGCCCGTCGCCCTGGCGATAGGCATGGCCCGAGCGGCCGACTGCGCTGCCGTCGAGGAAGTTGCCGGTGTAGAGCTGGACCCCGGGCTGGTTCGACAGGATGTCGAGCACGCGGCCGGTGGTCGCATCCTCGACACGGGCATGAAGTCGCGGCGCCTTCGACACGTCGCGGGCGATCACGAAATTCTCGTCATAACCCTGGCCGAAGACGATCTGGGGATCGCGCCCGTCGCGGATCCGCTCGCCGATGCGGGTCGGGCGGCGGAAATCGAACGGCGTCCCCTCGACCGGGCGGATCTCGCCGGTCGGGATCAGCGAGGCGTCGACCGGGGTCGTCGCATCGGCGGGGATGGTCAGATAATGATCATAGATGCTGCGCTGCGACGCTTCGCCGCCCAGGTTGAAGAAGCTGTGATTGGTGATGTTGACGATCGTCGGCCGGTCCGTCGTCGCGCTGTACTCGACGGTCAGCGCATTGTCCTCGTCCAGCGAATAGGTCGCGGTGACGGTCAGCTTGCCGGGATAGCCCTCCTCGCCATCGGCGCTGACATAGCGCATCACCACGCTGGCGGTGGGGCCGTCGGTCACCTTCTCGACCGTCCACAGCCTCTTGTCATAGCCCAGCGGTCCGCCGTGCAGCGCATTGCCGTTGTTGTTCAGCGCCAGCTTGTACTGCCGCCCGTCGATCGAGAAGCTACCCGCCTTGATGCGATTGGCATAGCGGCCGACGGTCGCGCCGAAATAATTGGGCTTCTCTAGATAGCCCTGCATGTCATTATAGCCGAGCGTCACCTCCTCCGACCGGCCTGCCCGATCAGGGACCATTACCGACTGGAGGATCGCGCCATAGTTGAGGACGGTGGCCCGCATGCCCTTGGCGTTAGACAGAGTTATTGCCTCGACCGCACGGCCGTCGCGCAGCGTGCCGAACGGCTTGCGCTCCGCCGTCGCCGCCTGGGCCGGCGTCAGTCCGATCAGGGGCAATGCCAGCATAAAGGCGATGATCCGTTTCATAAACCCCTCCCGTTCGGCGTCGCTGCCGGTGCCGGGCAGATCGGTTGTTGACGCCCGTTACGGCGATCAATACTCCGACTAGAAACCAAAGAGCAACCCGCCGCGAACGGCATCAGGAGAGGACGTCCCCACATGGCATTGCCGCCCGGATCGAGCGCGCCGAGCGCCTACAGCAACGCCGGTGCCGCGACGCGCTACGGCCCGGCGCTGACGCTGCTCGCCTCCTTGTTCTTCATGTGGGGGTTCATCACTGTCATCAACAACACGCTGCTGCCGCATCTGCGCAGCGTGTTCGACCTGAACTATACCCAGACGACGCTGATCGAGAGCGTGTGGTTCATCGCCTATTTCGTCGCATCGATCCCCTCGGCGAAGCTGATCGAGCGGGTCGGCTATCAGCGCTCGCTGGTGATCGGCCTGCTTATCATGGCGGTCGGATCCTTGGGCATGATGCTGGCGGCCAGCATCCCCTCCTACGGCGTCACGCTGGCGATGCTGTTCGTCATCGCCAGCGGGATCACCCTGCTCCAGGTCGCGGCCAATCCCTATGTCGCGATCGTCGGCAAGCCCGAGACCGCGTCGTCGCGGCTGAACCTGGTCCAGGCGATGAACTCGGCCGGCACGATGCTGGCGCCCGCCTTCGGCGCCTATCTGATCCTGGGCCGGACCAAGGGAGGCACGGTCGATTCGACCACGGTGCTGACCCCGGCCGAACGGCTGGCCGATGCCCATTCGGTGATCCTGCCCTATGGCCTGGTCGCGGTGGTGTTGGTCGTTCTGGCGGTCGTGATCGCGCGCTTCCCGCTGCCGGCGATGGGCAATTCGGTATCGCGCGTCTCGCGTGAGGAGCGCCGCCAGCATTCGCTGTGGAAGCATCGCAACCTGGTGTTCGGCGTGCCCGCGATCTTCATCTACCTGATCGCCGAGATCGGCGTGGCCAATCTGTTCGTCAATTTCGTCAGCCAGCCCGACATTGCCAACCTGACCGCGCAGCAGGCGGGTAACTATCTGACCTTCCTGTGGGGCGGGATGATGGTCGGCCGCTTTCTTGGGTCTGCAATCATGCAGCGCGTGCCTGCGGAGACGGTGCTGGCCGCCTTCTCGGTCGGCGCGTTCCTGGTCATGCTCATCACCGTGTTCGCCCATGGTCCGGTCGCGATGTGGTCGCTGATCCTGGTCGGCTTCTTCCACTCGATCATGTTCCCGACGATCTTCACCCTGGGCATTCGTGGCCTTGGGCCGCTGACCGAGGAAGGGTCGGGCCTGCTGATCATGGCGATCGCCGGCGGCGCGCTGGTGTTCGTCCAGGGGATGCTGGCCGACGAATATGGCCTGCAATGGTCGTTCCTGCTGACCGCGGTCTGCGAACTCTACATCCTCTTCTATGCATTGTGGGGCGCAAAGCCGACCGGGGCGGTGCTCGCCGAGGAGGCGGCGGAACCCTTCAAGTGAGCATCGATCGGCGACGGTTGCTCAAGGGGTCCGCGGGCGCCGCCGCCGGTCTGGCCCTGCCGGCGAGTGCGTCGACGGCTCCGGAGCGTCCGGTCGGCGAGCACCGGCTCTGGTATCGCCAGCCAGCGCGCGAATGGGTCGAGGCGCTGCCGGTCGGCAATGGGCGGATCGGTGCGATGGTCTTTGGCGGCGTGTCGCAGGAGCGGCTGCAGCTGAACGAGGACAGTCTGTGGGCCGGCGGGCCCTATGATCCGGTCAATCCCGAAGCGCGCCTGGCGCTGGCCGAGGTCCGGTCGCTGATCTTCGCGAACAAGTACAAAGAAGCCGAGGCGCTCGCCAATGCGAAGCTGATGGCGCGGCCGCTGCAGCAGATGCCGTACCAGACGCTGGGCGATCTGCAGATCGCCATGCCCGGTGCCACAGACGGCGATGCTACCGAGTATGAGCGCGCGCTCGACCTCGACTCCGCGATGGCGACGACGCGATTTACCCTCGGCGGCACCCGGTTTCGCCGCGAGGTAATTGCCTGTCCGGTGCATCAGGTCATTGCGGTTCGACTGACCGCCGATCGCCGTGGCGCGATCGACTGCGACCTTTCGCTGACCTCGCCGCACAAGAGTGCCGCCACGAAGGTTGACGCGGGCGAGTTGATCCTGACCGGCCGCAATAGCGATGCGAACGGCGTTGCCGGCGCACTGAAGTTCGAGGCGCGACTGCGGGTCGTCGCACGGGGCGGCGCGGTGACGCGGTCGGGCGACGGGCTCGCCATTCGCGGCGCAGATGAGGTAACGTTGCTGCTCGCCATGGCGACCAGCTTTCGGCGGTTCGACGATGTCGGCGGCGATCCGGCGGCCGCGAACCGCGAGCGCCTGGCCGCGGCAGTGCGTCTTGGCTTCGCGCGGATCGCGCAGGATGCGGCGGTCGAGCATCGCCGCCTGTATCGCGGCGTCGACCTCGACCTGGGCACGACAGCAGCGGCCCGACTCCCGACCGACGAGCGGGTGCGCCGCGGCGAGCAACAGGACGATCCGGGGCTGGCGACGCTCTATTTCAACTATGGCCGCTACCTGCTGATCGCGTCGTCGCGCCCGGGCAGCCAGCCGGCCAATCTCCAGGGGATCTGGAACGAGAGCCTCAACCCGCCCTGGGGATCGAAATATACCATCAATATCAATACCGAGATGAATTACTGGCCGGCGGAGATCACCGGGCTGGCCGAATGCACCGCGCCGCTGATCGCGATGATCCGCGAGCTGGCGGAGACCGGCGCGCGGACCGCGAGGGACATGTACGGTGCGCGCGGCTGGGTGGTGCATCACAATAGCGATTTGTGGCGCGCCACCGCGCCGATCGATGGCGCGCAATGGGGGCTGTGGCCGCTGGGCGGCGCCTGGCTGTGCACCCATTTATGGGCGCGCTACGATTATGGCCGCGACGCGAAATGGCTGGCGACGGTCTATCCACTGATGCGCGGTGCGGCGATCTTCTTCCTCGACACGCTCCAGCGCGATCCGCGCACCGATCAGCTGGTCACCAACCCGTCGCTGTCGCCCGAGAACCGGCACCCGTTCGGCGCGTCGATCTGCGCCGGGCCGGCGATGGACATGCAGATCCTGCGCGACCTGTGCGAGCAGACCGCGGCGGCGGCGGATATTCTGGGGATCGACCGGGATCTGGCCAAGGAATTGCGCACCATGCGCGCCGCGCTTCCGCCTGACAGGATCGGACGCCAGGGTCAGTTGCAGGAATGGCAGGAGGATTGGGACGCGGCGGCGCCCGAGCCCGAGCATCGCCATGTCTCGCATCTCTATGCGCTCTACCCCAGCCACCAGATCGATCCCGACCGCACTCCCGAACTGGCGACGGCGGCGCGGCGCTCGCTGGAGCTGCGCGGGGACGAGTCCACCGGCTGGGCAACGGCGTGGCGGATCAACCTGTGGGCACGGCTGCGCGACGGCGAGCATGCCCACCGCATCCTGCGCTTCCTGCTGGGGCCGGGGCGCACCTATCCCAATCTGTTCGACGCGCACCCGCCGTTCCAGATCGACGGCAATTTCGGGGGCGCAGCGGCGATTGCCGAGATGCTGATGCAGAGCCGCGAGGCCGAGATCCTGCTGCTGCCGGCGCTGCCGCGCGCCTGGCCGACGGGATCGGTTCGCGGGCTGCGCGCGCGTGGCGCCTGCACCGTCGACTTGGCCTGGCGGGACGGCACCTTGGCGGACGTGACGTTGGTCAGTCCAATCGGCGGCGAGCGGGTGCTGCGCCATGGCACCCGCTCGCACCGCGTCACGCTTCAGCCCGGAAAGCCGTTGCGCCTGACCGGTGCCGATCTAGCGGGGTAGCGGCGCGCTGCCCGGCGTGGCGAAATTCGCGCTCTGCCCCGCAACTCCGGTGCCCGGCTGGCCCGATCCGACTGTCACGCGGTAGGTCCCGGCAAGCACGCGGCGGACACCATCGGTGGTGACGGCGCTCAGGTCGCGCGGCGAGAGGTCGAAGCGCAGTGTCTTCGACTCGCCCGGCTTGAGCGACACGCGCTGAAACCCGCGCAGCGCGATGCGCGGCGCGCCGGGATCGGCGGGGAAGTTGAGATAGAGCTGGGCAACCTCGTCGCCGGCGCGCTGGCCGGTGTTGCGCACGGTGGTGGTGACGCGGATGCCGCGGGCGGGGTTGCCGCCGATCGGCGCGACGCTGAGCGGCGCATAATCGAAGCTGGTATAGCTGAGCCCGAAGCCGAAGGGATAGACCGGGGTGCCGTCGAAATAGCGATAGGTGCGCCCCGCCATCGAATAGTCGCCGAACGGCGGCAGTTCGTCGATGCTGCGGTAGAAGGTCAGCGGCAGGCGGCCTGAGGGGTTGGTCCGGCCCGCCAGGATATTGCCGACCGCGAGGCCACCCGACTGGCCGGGATACCAGGCCTCGAGGATCGCGGCGGCATTGTCCTTCGCCCAGGCCAGGTTGATCGGGCTGCCGTTCATCGCGACCAGCACGATCGGCTTGCCGGTCGCGCGTGCCTGTTCAAGCAGCTTGAGCTGGTCGGGCGGCAGGTCCAGCGTGGTCTTGTCGCCGCCCTTGAACCCGGGGATCTGGACCGGGGATTCCTCCGCTTCGAGGTCAGAGGTCAGGCCGACCACGGCGACCAGCACGTCGGCCGATGCCGCGGCTGCCTTCAGGTCGCGTTCCGGGGTGGCGGTGACGCGCTTCCACACCAGGCCGACGCCAGTGGTGCCGGTATGGGCGTCGCCGGTGATCTCGACAGCATAGCGTTTGCCCTTTTCGAGGCGCACGGTCTTCATCGTCGGCAGGCTGCCCCAGGGGGCGTACTTGAGGTCGACGAACGGCTTGCCGTCGAACTTCAGCGTCCCGCTCATGAAGCCGGACAGGCCCAGCCGGTAGCTTCCGCTGTGCGGCGGGACGATGAAGCCGGTCCACACCACGCGGTGATGGTCGGAGACCTGAGCGAGGTCCAGGCTGCGGCCGTTGACGCCGTCCTCGACGCGGGTGGCGACGGGCGTGTCGGCGAAGCGGACGGTGCGAAGATAGTCGGCGAGCGTACCGGGCGCGAACTGCCTGGGCGGCGTGCCGAGCGCGTTGTAGTAGCGCGCGAGCAGGCCCGGCTTGCCGTCCGGCGCGCGCAGCGCCGTGGTCGGGATCGGGTCGCCGTCGGTAAAGGTCTCGGCGAAGGGGACATAGTCGATCCGCGCGCCGGGCATCGCCTGGCGCAGGCCGTCGACGACCGAGATGGGTGGCGCCGACAGGGGCGAGGAATAATTGCCGCGCAGCACGCGGGTGGCGTCACCCAGCGGGCCGATGACCGCGATCCGCGCGCCGCTGCGCAACGGCAGGATGCCGTCATTCTTGAGCAGCACCAGGCTCTTTTCGGCCGAAGCGAGCGCCAGCGCGCCATGCGCCGGTGCCCCGACCGCGCGCGGATCGCCTGCGCTGCGGCGGATGCCGGGCAGGTCGCCATTGCGGTAGCGTGCGGCGAACAGCCGGACGAGCGCGCGGTCGATATCGCTCTCGGTGATCAGACCGCGCTTCAGCGCGTCGCGGTACCGGTCGCCCAGCCCGGCAGTGTCCGACAGGGTGGCGGTATGGCATTCATTGTCGACGCCCGCGCGCAGCGCCGCCGCGACTGCAGCGGCCGGGTCCGGCGCGTAATGATGGTTGTCGGCAATGTCCTTCACCGCGTCGCAATCGGACACGACATAGCCGCGAAATCCCCAGGCCTCTCGCAAATGGGTGACGAGCAAATCGTCGCTGGCGCAGGCGGGCTGGCCGTCGATCCGGTTATAGGCGCACATCACCGATCCGGCCCGGCCATCGACGATCGCCGCGCGGAAGGCGGGGAGGTAGGTATCCTCCAGATCATGCCGCGACACGAAGACATTGGCGCTGTGGCGCGTCGATTCGGGGCCGCTATGGACGGCGAAATGCTTGGGCGTGGCGATCACTAGCGGGTGATCGGGATCGGGCCCCTGCACGCCGCGGACATAGGCCACGCCCATCGCGGCGGCGAGGTGCGGATCCTCGCCATAGGTTTCCTGGCCGCGGCCCCAGCGCGGATCGCGGAAGATGTTGATGTTGGGCGACCAGGTGTTGAGCCCGGTGCCGATCCGCCCCATCCGCCCGGTCTGGCGCGCGAGCGCGTGAAGCCCGGCGACCTCGCTGCCGATCGATCCGGCGACCTGCTCGACCAGCGGCGCGTCGAAGGTCGCGGCCAGGCCGATCGGTTCGGGAAAGTTGGTGGTCGGCAGCGATCCGAGCGCGCCGTGGAGCGATTCGGTCCACCAATTATAGGCGGGCACCTCCAGCCGCGGGATCGCGGGCGCGGTGTTGAGCAGCTGGTCGATCTTCTCGTCCAGCGTCATCCGCCCGACCAGATCGGCGGCGAGACTGTCCGCCTTCTTCTCGGTTGCCGAGGGTGTGTCGCGCTGGGCATGAGCGGGGAGGGTGGTGATCGCGGTACTGGCAAGCAGCAGGGCGCCCCAGGACGCGGCGAGTCTCGGCATCTTCTGTCCTCCCCTGGTCGATCATCCGTGCCGGAATCATCGATAATTAGTCAGGCTATTTATGCCGGATATCTTCACCCCGCCAAGTCCCCTCATGATCTCACCTGTCATGATTCCAGCAAATTTGATCCGATCGCTGCGGTTGACGTGCATTATTTAAGCCGACAAATTCACGGCAAAGCGGGAGAGGCAAGAATGAAGCGCAAGCCGGCACGTCGATCGATGCTGTCCCTGATCGCAGTGGCAGGCGCGCTGTTCGCCGCCAGCCCGCTGGCCGCCCAGTCGGACCGGCTGGAAGCGCAGGGTCGGTGGAGCGCCTATAGCCGCGGTGCCGCCAAGCTGCCGCCGATGGGCTGGAACAGCTGGAACGCATTCGCGCTCGACATCAGCGAAGAGAAGCTGATCGGGTCGGCGCAGACGATCGTCCGCTCGGGGCTGGCGGCGCGCGGCTATCGCTATATCGACATCGACGAGGGCTGGTGGGCGCGGCGCGGCGCCGATGGGCGGATGGTCATCCGCGCCGACAAATTCCCCTCGGCACGGATGGCGGACGGACGGACCAGCTTCCGCCCGCTGACCGACCGCCTTCACGCCATGGGGCTGAAGGCGGGGATCTATTCGGACATCGGGCGCAACAGCTGCGGCCAGATCCATAGCGACGATGTGCCCAACAAGCCCAGCGGCACCGTCGCAGAGCGCGAGGTCGGGCTGTACGGCCATGTCGATCGCGATATCGCGCTGTATTTCGGGGAATGGGGGTTCGACCTGATCAAGGTCGATGCCTGCGGGATTCGCGGGCTGGCCGAAGACGCGCCCAAGGTGCTGAGCGGCGAGTTTCGCGCACTGACGCCTCTGGTCGACAGCGGGTCGCTGGGCCGTACCGACATCGCCGCGACCAAACTGCTCTACACCCAGGTCCGCCAGGCGCTCGAGCGGGTCAATCCGGACGACGACTTCGTCTTCTCGCTGTGCCTGTGGGGCGCGGCCGATGTCCGTTCCTGGGGGCGCGAGATGGCGAACATCTCGCGCACCAGCGAGGACATTTTCCCGGTCTGGGGGCGGATGCTCCACAATATGGACAGCGTGATCCGCCGTCCGCTCTATGCCCATCCGGGATCGTGGAATGACCCCGACATGCTGTATATCGGCACCGGCGATTTCGACGCGAAGCACCTGACCGAGGCGCGGTCGCATTTCAGCCTGTGGGCGATGCTCAACGCGCCGCTGATGATCGGTTATGACCTGCGCGCCGCGGCGCCCGCATTGATGGCGATTCTGGGCAAGGCGGAGGTCATCGCTCTGAACCAGGATCCGGCGGGCAACCAGGCGGTGCTCGCTTATGACTCAGACGATGTCAGCATCCTGGTGAAGACGCTGGCCGATGGCGACAAGGCGGTGGCGATCCTCAACCGCGGCGACGCGCCGGTGTCGGCCAGCCTGATGGCGGCGCATCTGAAGCTCGCCAGCGATGCCGATGTCGCGCTGACCGATTTGTGGGACGGCAGCGCCGCACGCTTCCGCGACCGGTACGACCTGAAGCTCGCCCCGCGCGAGACGCGGCTGTTCCGCGCGAAGGGCAAGCGACTGCTGGCCGATGGCATGTACCTCTCCGAAATGCCGGGCAGCGTGAACCCGGCTGCCGACGGCGTCGTCGCACCGCAGGCCGATCCGATGATCCACCGCGCGATCCTGCCCTGGGCCGGCACCCGCGGCTCGCGCGAGGGGCCGCGCTATGGCGGTTGGGGAGGCGCCCAGGCCGACAGCACGCCCTATTCGGAACAGCTCGCCATCGCGGGCACGCGGTTCGACACGGGCATCGGCATCCTCGCCAATTCGCGGGTCGAGGTGCGCAATTCGGGCTATCGCCGCTTCGCCGCCCGGGTCGGCGTCGATGACAGCGCGCGCGACCGGGGCCAGGCAGTTACCTTCGAGATTTATGGTGACGGGCGGCTACTCGCGCGGTCCAAGGCAATGCGGTTCGGCGAGGCGGCGGTGCCGATCGCCGCGGACGTGAGCGGGGTAAAGTTGGTCGAACTCGTCGCACGCACGCCGGGTGCGCCGCGCTTCGCCGATCCCGTCACCTGGGCGGAGGCTGCGCTGCTGCGCTGAGCGCGGCGGTCACATCGACGAGCGCGTGTCCTCCAGCGCAAGCTCGACCAGCACGCGCATCGCGTCGCTGGCGGCATCGCCGTCGCCCGCGGCGATCGCGTCATAGACCCGGACATGGTCGGGCAGCGGATCGCGCGGCAGGGCGCGCGCACGCTGCTTGAACTGGGTGGTCCAGTTGACCGCCGCGCCGATGCTGGCGCTCAGCGCGACGAGCGCGCTGTTGTGCGTCGCCTGGAGCAGCGCGTCGTGAAAGTCGCGATCGGCGGCGCGTCCGGCTTCGGTCGCCAGGGTGAAGCGCCGCATCTGCGCCAGCGCTTCCTTCATCGCCTTGAGGTCGGCCTTGTCGCGGCGCGCCGCGGCCAGGCGCGCGGCATTGGGCTCGACCACCGCGCGAAGCTCGAACAGGTCGCGGACGAAATCGAGATCGGGTTCGCCCGAAAAGGCCCAGGCGAGCACCGCGGGGTCGAGCATGTTCCACCGGCTGCGCGGCAGGACGCGGGTGCCGGCCTTGGGACGGCTCTCGACCAGCCCCTTGGCGGTCAGCACCTGCACCGCCTCGCGATAGGCGCTGCGCGACACATCGAGCGCTTCGGAGTTGGCGACCTCGCCGGTCAGCCGCTCGCCCGGCGCGATCCGGCCGGAAACGATCGCGGTCCCGAGATAATGCGCCACCGCACCGCGCAACCGCCGTCCGGTGCCCTTCGAGGAAGAGGTCAGCCGTTCCGCCGCGCCTGTCGCGGTCAGGGGTGCCGCCTTATCCTGCGATGCCATCCGGCCCAAGCTCCTCTCGTTGATCGGGCCTTATCCGCCCGGGATGCAGAGCTTGCAAGTTGCCTTTGATCCCGGCTGCCAATATGTCGGACTAAATGACGCCCGTCGTGGCGGTTTCGGGAGAGTGATCGGTGACATTGCGGCTGGCTCAGTATCGCGGGGCGGACGGCGAACGGCGGGTGATCGCCGCGACGGAAGAGGGCGCGGGGTTCGTTATCGGCATGTCCGACACGCGCTCACTGGCGCTGCGGGCGATCGAGCAGGAGCAGACGCTGGCGCAGGCAGTCGCGGCGCTCGGCACGTCGGGCGAGGTCGATCTGCGCGCCGAGCTGGAGGCCGGACGGCTGATCGCGCCGATCGATCATCCGGATCCCGCGCATCTGGTGTTGTCGGGTACCGGCCTGACCCATCTCGGTTCGGCGGAGGGTCGCGACAAGATGCACCGTGACGCGGCGCAGGCAGCGCATCAGACCGACAGCATGCGCATGTTCCTGGAAGGCGTCGAGGGCGGCAAGCCCGATGACGGTGCGGTCGGGCAACAGCCCGAATGGTTCTACAAGGGCAACGGCACCCATCTGGTCGGCCCCGACGCACCGCTCGAGATGCCCGGCTTCGCCCAGGATGGCGGCGAAGAGCCCGAACTGGCCGGCATCTATCTGATCGGCCCGGACGGCACGCCGTGGCGGCTCGGCCTGTGCCTGGCCAACGAGTTCAGCGACCATGTGACCGAGCGGCACAATTATCTGTGGCTGGCCCATTCCAAGCTTCGCCAGGCGGCGCTGGGCCCCGAGCTGCTGACCGGCCCCGCGCCCGACGATGTGCGCGGCGCCAGCCGGATCGTGCGCGACGGTGCGGTGCTGTGGGAGAAGCCGTTCCTGTCGGGTGAGGCGAACATGTCGCACGCGCTCGCCAATCTCGAGCATCATCATTTCAAATATCCGCTGTTCCGCACCCCCGGCGACGTCCATGTCCATTTCTTCGGCACCGCGACGCTGTCGTTCAGCGACGGCATCCGCACCGCGCCGGGCGACCGGTTCGAGATCGAGGCGGCACCCTTCACCCTGCCGCTGCGCAACCCGCTGTCGCGTGGCGATCAGGCCGCGAACACCCGCGTCCGCAGCCTCTGACCATGGCGATCCGCATCGCCCTGGTGGGCATGGGCAAGATCGCGCGCGACCAGCATCTGCCCGCCATCGCCGCCGACCCCGCGTTCGAGCTGGTCGCGACAGTCAGTCCGCATCATGCCGGGGTCGATGGCATTCCGCATCTGCCCGACCTGGAGACGCTGCTCGCTGAGGGCCCGGCGGTCGATGCGATCGCCTTGTGCACCCCGCCCCAGGTCCGTCACGCGCTGGCGATGACGGCGATCGCGCACGGCGTGCACCTGTTCCTCGAAAAGCCGCCCGGCGCGACGCTTGGCGAGGTCGTTGCGCTGGAGCAGCAGGCCGAGGCTGCCGGCATCACGCTGTTCGCCAGCTGGCATTCGCGCTTCGCCGCCGGCGTGGCGCCCGCAAAAGCATGGCTGAAGGACCGTGAGATCCGCGCGGTGCGCATCACCTGGCGCGAGGATGTTCGCGTCTGGCATCCGGGCCAGGCGTGGATCTGGGAGGCCGGCGGTTTCGGCGTGTTCGATCCGGGCATCAACGCGCTGTCGATCGCGACGCATATCCTGCCGCGGTCGGTCTTCCTGACCGAGGCGCTGCTCGAATTCCCGGCCAATCGCGAGGCGCCGATCGCCGCGACGCTGGGGATGCGCGATACCGGCGGTGCACCGGTCGAGATGGATCTCGACTGGCGCCAGACCGGGCCGCAAAGCTGGGACATCGTGGTGGAGACCGATGCCGGCGCGCTTACGCTGAGCGAAGGTGGTGCGGTGCTGACGCTGTCGGACGGAACCGCGCGCCGCCCTGATCGCGAATATCCGGCGATGTATGCGCATTTCGCGACTTTGGTCCGCGACCGCGTTAGCGATGTCGATGTCGATCCGCTGCGGCTGGTCGCCGACGCCTTCCTGCTCGGTCGGCGCAAGACGGTCGACGCGTTCGAAGAGTGAGCGTGCGGGGATGGCGGCACGGTGCCGCCATCCCCGTTCGGATCAGGACTCGATCTGGACGACCACCACCGACTTGCTCGGCAGCTCCAGCGTCACGCCGCCGCGCTCGGCCTTGCCCGTGAACGGCTTGGGCACCACCACTTCCGGCGCGTCGAAGCTGTTCACCGAATTGACCCGCGGTGCAGTCAGCACTTCGCCGCGTGCGGCCTTCACCGTCACGCCCGGCAGGCGCCCGGTGACGCGAACCGGCCGGGCGGGATCCAGGTTCGTCACCGCCAGCCACAGCTTGCCCGCGGTATCGCGCACCGCCACCGCATCGACGCGCGGGAGCTCGACATCGCCCTGCTTGAACGTCCCCGCATCGAACCGCACCGGCACGAAGGTCGCATCCTGGAACGGCAGGTACATCTTGAAGATGTGATAGGTCGGGGTGAGGACCATCTTCTCATTGTCGGTCAGGATCATCGCCTGAAGGACGTTCACCATCTGGGCGATGTTGGTCATCCGCACCCGGTCGGCATGGCGCGCGAAGATGTTGAGGTTCAGCGCGGCGGCGATCGCATCACGCATCGAATTCTGCTGCTGCAGGAAGCCGGGATTGGTCCCCGGGGTCGGCGCCAGCCACAGGCCCCATTCGTCGATCACCAGCGGGATCTTCTTTTCGGGGTCATAGCGATCCATGATCGCGCCGTGCTTGGCGATGAGGCCGTCCATCGCCAGCGTTTCCTTGACCAGCCGCGCATAGGCGCCCTCGTCGAAATTGACGCTGGGGTAGGACGGCGGCCAGCCACCGGTGGTGTAGTGATGGAGCGACAGGCCCTCGATATTCCAGGCCCAGTCATGCCCCTTCCAAGCTTTCATCACCTCCTCGGTATAGCCGATGTCGCCGTCGTTCGGACCGACCGCGATGCGCTGCATCGCCTGATCGCCCGTCTGGGCAGGGTTATAGTTGCGCACGAAGCGGGAAAAGGGCTTCATCAGGTCGACATAATAGCCGGGCGTCATCGACCCGCCACAGCCCCAGCTTTCGTTGCCGAGGCCGAGATACTTGATCTTGTACGGCGCGGTGCGCCCGTTGGCCGCGCGTTCCTTGCCCGCGGTCGTCGCGGGATCGGCGGTCATATACTCGATCCACTCGGCAGCCTCCGCCACCGTGCCCGACCCGACATTGACCGAGATATAGGCTTCGCTGCCGATCTGATCGACAAAGTCCATGAACTCGTGGGTGCCGAATGTGTTCGGCTCGGTCGATCCGCCCCAGTTGGAGTTGATCGTGACGCGGCGGTCCTTTGCCGGGCCGATGCCGTGGCGCCAGTGATATTCGTCGGCGAAACAGCCACCGGGCCAGCGCACATTGGGCACCCGGATCGCGCGCAGCGCGGCGACCACGTCCTTGCGGATGCCGCGGACATTGGGAATCTTCGAGTCCTTGCCGACCCAAACGCCGCCATAGATCCCGGTGCCGAGATGCTCGGCAAACTGGCCGAAGATGTTGCGGTCGATCTTGCTGCCGGGCTTGGCGGTATCCACCAGGACCTCGACCGGGCCGGACGCGCGGTCCTGGGCGATTGCCGGAAATGCCGACGCCAGCATCAACGCGGCGGCGAGCGGACGGACGAGATCGAGCATCATTCCTCCCTGTCAGACTGTTCTGGGCGCGGGAGGCAAGGCAATGGCGCAGCCCCCGTCACGCACTCAGCGGTATAGTCCGACAAAAGAAAGCGTCAAGAATGTCGTCGTCGAGGGTATTCTTCCATAACGACGCAGCGCGCAGGCCTGGGTCGGCCCGCGCGCTGCGACATGCTGTCGGCAATAGTAGGACAAGGTTCCCGCTCCGGGACCCTGTCGATCCTGCGCCAGCCGCCGACAGGGCGGCGGCTGGCGACAAGAGGGTCAACGGTTAGCGAACGCTGCCGCGACGAACCAGGTTGACGATCGCGAGCAGGATGACCGCGCCCAGCAGCGAAACCAGGAACGAGGTCACGGTCAGCGGTGCGCTGTTGATCGAGCCACCGCTCATGATCAGGCCGCCGATGAATGCGCCGACGATGCCGACGATGATGTTGAGAAAAATGCCCTGCTGGGCGTCGGTGCGCATGATGATGCTGGCGAGCCAGCCAATGACGCCGCCGACGACAAGCCAAAGAATCAAGCCCATGATCAGTCTCCTCCTTGAATGTCGAGGAGACGCCTCGCGCGCCGATAAGTTCCAGCGGTGTAACAACTTGGCCGACCGGCGGGCTCGTCTGTATCCGGTCTGAGGCTGGTGCCGGGGTGATCTTTTCCGCGTCGCTCAGGCCGGTTCGAGCAGATGCACGACGCCGTCGTCCAGCACAACTGCCGCACGATATCCCTGGCCGGCCGCGTCGAGGTCGCTTCGGCCGGGTTCGGCCAGTTCGACGCGCAGTCGTCCATGCAACCGCGTCACGCTGCGGATGTTCCCGCTGCCGCCCAAAGCTTCGATCAATTGGGGGGGCAGCTCGACCGAGTTGGACTCGGGCAGGGAAGCCGGCACCGGTGCGGCCCCCTGTGCCCCGCTGCCCGCCGCGGCGCGGATTTCCATCGCGACCGCATCGGCCACCGGGCCCAGCACGACCTGCACCGCCTTGGCCGAGGGCTTGATCACGCCGCGCGCGCCAAGCGCGGCCAGCGCGGCCTCGTCGATCCGTGACTGGTCCGCGACGATCAGCCGCAACCGGGTGGTGCAGGCATCGACGCTGACCAGATTGGCGCCGCCGCCCAGCGCGGCGACGAACGCCGCGCCGCGGGGCAGCGCGACCGCAGGCTCAGCAGCGGCGGGCGCGGCGGTCACGTCCTCGCGGCCCGGCGTCTTCAGGTTCAGCTTGCGGATCACGATGCGGAACAGCGTGTAATAGACCAGCGCATAGGCGGCGCCGACCGGCAGCAGCAGCAGCGGGTTGGTCGCCTTGCCGAAGTTCAGCACATAGTCGAACAGCCCGGCGGAGAAGCCGAAGCCGAGATGGATGTCCAGCGCGCTCATCAGCGCCATCGAGATGCCGGTCAGCACCGCATGGATCGCGTAGAGTACCGGCGCCAGGAACATGAAGCTGAACTCGATCGGCTCGGTCACGCCGGTCAGGAAGCTGGTCAGCGCGAGGCTGAACAACATGCCGCCGACCGCCTTTTTCCGGTCGCTGCGCGCTTCGTGATACATGGCCAGGCAGGCGGCGGGCAGGCCGAACATCATCACCGGGAAGAATCCGGACATGAACGCGCCTGCGCTGGGGTCGCCGGCGAAGAAGCGGCGCAGGTCGCCGGTCGTGCCCTGGAAATCTCCGACGACGAACCAGGCGATGTTGTTGATGATGTGATGCAGCCCGGTCACCAGCAGCAGCCGGTTGAGCACGCCATAAGCGAACAGCCCGATCCCGCCCGCATCGACGATTCCGCGGCTGGCACTGTCGATACCCGCGCTGATGTGGCCGTAGCTGACGCCCAGCACCGCCGCGATCGCCAGCCCGGTGACGCCGGCCGCGATCGGTACGAAGCGCCGGCCGCCGAAAAAGGCCAGATATTCGGGAAAGGCGATGGTCGAGAAGCGATTGTAGAAATGGCCGCCGATCAGCCCCGACAGGATTCCGATCGGCACTTCCAGCTTGGCGACCGCAGCCTCGCGAAACGCATCCGATGCCATCTTCACCGCGTCGCCCGTCACGTCCTTCAGTGCGTCGGGCGGCACGTCGATGAACAGGCGAAGCGCCTGGCCCACCACCAGGAAACACACCACGCCGGCCAGTGCCGCGGCGCCATTACCGTCGCGGGCGAAGCCGGTGGCGACGCCGACCGCGAACAACAGGCCGAGATGCGCGAAGATCGCATCGCCCGCGGCACTGATGAAGGCGATATCGAGCAGATCGGGCTGGCCGAGCCGCAACAGCAGCGCCGCGACAGGCAGCACCGCGATCGGCAGCATGAGCGCGCGGCCCAGCGGCTGAAGGGCTTCGATCGCGTTGCGCATCAGCCAAGCTCCTCGATGAAAGCGCGGACGTGCGCGCGGATTTCGGTTGCCGATCCCAGTTGCAGCACCGCCTGGGCCAGGTCGCGGCAGCGACCGAGGTCGAGGCGGCGGACCAGCGCCTTGGCCTCGGGCACGAAGCCGGGCGTGGTCGACAATTCGGTCACCCCCAGCCCCAGCAGCACCGGAATCCCCAGCGGGTCCGATGCCAGCCCGCCGCACACGCCGACGACGCGGCCATGACGTGCGCCGCCGGAGCAGCTCTGTCCGATCAGCCGCAGCACGGCCGGGTGCATCGCATCGACGCTTGCCGCCACCGCGGCGTTCTCCCGGTCCATCGCCAGCGTATATTGGGTCAGGTCATTGGTGCCGATCGACAGGAAATCGGCCTCGGCCGCGATCAGGTCGGCGGTCGCCGCGGCCGCCGGCGTCTCGATCATCACACCGACCTGCACATCGTCCGACAGGTTGTCCGCCGCGACGATGCGGTCGACTGCGGCGCGAACCGCGCGCAGTTCGCTCAGGCTGGCGACCATCGGGACCATGATCCGGCACTGGCCGGCGGGACGGACGCCCAGGATCGCGCGCAGCTGCGTGTCGAGCAGCTGCGGATGCGCCAGCGTCGCGCGAATGCCGCGCTGGCCCAGCATCGGGTTCGGCTCGGGGGCCAGCGGCAGATAGGGCGCCGGCTTGTCGCCGCCGATGTCGAGCAGGCGGATGATGATCGGCCGGCCGGGCAGCGCATCGGCGATCGCCTGGTAGCTGGCGCGCTGCTCGGCCTCATCGGGCGCGGTGTCGCGGTCCATGAACAGGAATTCGGTGCGCACCAGCCCCGAGCCTTCGGCCCCGCGCGCAGCTGCCGTCACTGCATCCTCGGGCGAGCCGAGATTGGCGAACAGCTCGATCCGCGTTCCATCGGCCGAGCGGCATTCGTCCTGCGCCGCGACCAGCGCCGCCACCTTGCGTGCCTGAAGCGCGTCGCTGCGCGCACGATGGCCCGCCAGCGCATCGTCGTCGGGCTCGACATGGAGCAGCCCGGCATCGGCATCGAGGACCAGCCGGCTCCCCTCGGCAATGTCGGACAGCGTGGCGCCGACCGCCACCAGCATCGGCAGGCCGAGCGAGGCGGCGATGATGGCGACATGCGAGGTCGCCCCGCCCCGCGCCAGCGCGACGCCGGCGACGCTGCCGGGCTCGAGCCCGATCACTTGCGACGGCAGCAGTTCCTCGGCCAGCAGGATCGTGCCGGGTGCGAAGCTGCGGGCGGCGGGGTCGCGGCCGGCCAGCGCCAGCAGCACCTGGTGCGCCAGATCCTCCAGGTCGTCGGCGCGTTCCGCGAACCGCGCGTCGCCCGATCCGCGCAAAGCCGCGGTCTGCGCATCGATCGCCTCGCGCCAGGCAAAGCCCGCACTGCGCCCGGCGACGATATGCTTCTGCGCCGCGCCCGACAATGTGGGATCGTCGAGAAAGGCGAGATGTGCCGCCAGGATCTGCTGCTGGGCGGCGCTGCCTTGCGTCGCGGAAGCGGTCAGATGATCGCGCACGCGCGCCAGCGCCGCGTCCAGCGCCGCATTTTCGGCCAAACCATCGGCGGCATCGCGGGCCACCTCGGGCAGGTCGGCGCGCAGCCATGCGGCGGTGCCGATGGCGATGCCGGGCGCGGCGCAGAGTCCGGCGAGCGCACCGTCGGGCACTGGCCCGGCCTCGGCGACCGGCGTCACCGTCGGCGCGGGTGCGGCCCGTGCCGCGCTCTCGCCCATGCCGCTGGCGATCAGTCCGGCCACGGCCTCGGCTGCCTCGCGGGCGTCGCGTCCGCGTGCCTCGACGGTGATCGCGTCGCCATGCGACAGGCCCAGCCCCATCAGCGCCACGGCGCTGCGGACATTGGCGCGGCGCTCACCGGCGACGATCTCGACCTCGGCCTGATAGGCGCGCGCGCATTCGCCGATCCGCGCCGCCGGGCGGGCGTGGATGCCGTGGACCAAAGGCACGGTCAGCGTGCGGCGACAGACCTCGCCGTCGTCATCCGCCAAGTCGCGCGGCCCGGCGTCGATCGGCACCAGCGTCATCAGCGATTCGCCGATGCCGACCATCTGTCCGGTCGTGCGCCGATCGATACGGAAGGCGTCGCTGTTGGTGATGATCACCGGCGTGATCAGGCTGGTCGCCGCGCGGCCGACCGCGTCGAGATCGAACCGGATCAGCGGATCGCCGCGCGACACGACGGCACCGGCCGCGACCAGCGGCTCGAACCCCTTGCCGCCCAGTGCGACCGTATCCAGCCCGGTATGGATCAGGATTTCCGCGCCGGCCGCGTTGCGGATCGTGACCGCATGTCCGGCTTTGTGGATCGACACGATCACCCCGTCGCACGGGGCGTGGATCGTCGATCCGGTCGGGTGGATCGCGACCCCGTCGCCCATCATCCGTCCGGCAAAGACCGGGTCGGGTACTTCCTCCAGCGGTGCCGCCCAGCCTTTGACCGGTGCGGTGATGATCAGATCGGCCAAGCCGCACTCCCCCTTTTCGTGTCGGCGCCTAGCCGCGCCGGTGATCCGCTCCGATGCCGTCGGCGATCCGCTGGCCGCCGATCCAGGTGCTTCGCGCATTCAGGTCGCGATCGAGCACCACCCAGTCGGCCCGGCGCCCCGTCGCCAGCGTGCCGTGGCTGGCCGACAGGCCGAGAAACGCCGCCGGCGCCTCGCTCGACATGCGGACCACCTCGACCGGATCGAGACCGGTAATCTCGACGGTGTTGCGAAAGGCGGTGGCCATGTCGAGATCGGACCCGGCGAGCGTGCCGTCCTCATAGGTGCACACGCCGTGATGCACCTCGATGCGCTTGCCCTGCAGCATGAAGCTGGTCGCGTCGGTGCCGACGCTGGGCATGGCGTCGGTCACCAGCATGATGCGGTCGGGCCCCTTGGCGCGGATCGCGATGCGCACCGTCGCCGGGTGGAGATGGGCGTTGTCGACGATCAGTCCGCACCAGCAACCCGGCGCGTCCAGCGCGGCGCCGGCCGCGCCGGGTGCGCGGTGGGTCAGCGGCGACATGGCGTTGAACAAATGGGTAAAGCCGCTCAGCCCTTCGCCGACCGCCGCCTGCACCTCGTCATAGGTCGCATTGGTGTGGCCGGCGCAGACGATGACGCCGTGCGAGACGAGCGCGCGGACATGCGCGAGGCTGGCCCGTTCGGGGGCGATGGTCAGCACGACGCGCCCCGCGCGCGGGCGACTGAGCAGCTCGACCATCGCCGGATCGAGCTGACGGATGCGATCGGCCTCATGGATGCCGCGCTTGGCGGGATTGATGAACGGCCCCTCGATATGCACGCCGACCACGCCGGGTACGCCCGCCGTGATCGCCGCATCGGCAGCGTCCAGCGCGGCTGCGACATGTTCGGGCGTGTCGCTGATCAGCGTCGGCAGGAAGGCGGTGGTGCCGAACTTCGCATGGGCGGCGCCGATCGCGGCGATTCCGTCGACGCTGATATCGTCGTTGAACAACACCCCGCCGCCGCCATTGACCTGGGTATCGATGAAGCCGGGCACCAGCCAGCCGCCGTCGAGGTCGATATCGGGCGATCCCGAAATGGCGGGATCGAGTCCGGCGATCCGCCCGTCGACGACCTCGATCGTCGCCGCGGCGAACACCGCGCGACCGACGATGATCGCGCCATTGGCGATGCGCAGTTTCATACCGTGCGGGTGACCTTGTTCAGATAGGGCGGAGAATCGGGATCATGGCCCCGCGCGACCGCCAGCCTGGCCGCGAGTGCATAGAAGCTTTCGACCATCAGCATCGGCTCGATCATCGGATGTTCGGCCAGGGCGGGCAGGGTGCCGGCGGCACCGCTGGCGTCCGCAAGGCAGACCTGCGCACCGCGCGCCTCGAACAGTGCGGCGGTTTCGCGGACATCGTCGCCGGCGGCGTCGCTTCCCGCCAGCGCGAGGATCGGAAAACCTTCGCCGACGATCGCCATCGGTCCGTGCTTGACCTCGGCGGCGCTGAAACATTCGGCATGGAGGCCGGAGGTCTCCTTCAGCTTCAGCGCAACTTCCAGCGCGGCGCCGTAGCTATAGCCGCGACCGATCACGAACAGGCTGGTGGCATCGGTCAGCATCGGTAGCGCGGCGCTCCAGTCGAGCGCGAAGGCGCGCCGCAGCAGGTCGGGGAGCCGCTCGATCGCCGCTTCGAGTGCCGGATCCTGCGTCCAGGCGGCGACGATCGCCGCCATTCCGACCAGCGAGACGAGATAGGATTTTGTGGCGGCGACCGAGAGTTCGGGGCCCGCGTTGAGCGCCAGCAGCTCGTCGGCGATGCCCGCCAGCGGCGAGTCCGCCACATTGACCAGGGCGACGACATAGGCGCCCTCGGCCTTTTGCGCCTCGACCGCCGCCAGCAGATCGGGGCTGCGGCCCGATTGCGAGATGGCGATGCACAGCCGGGGTGCCGGTGCGGCGGCGGGTCGGGCCGGCACGGGATAGATGGAGGCGATCGACAGCGCGGCGGGGGCGGTGACCACCCCGGTCATCGTCTCGATCGCGAACTTGCCATAGGCGGCGGCATGCGCCGACGACCCGCGGGCGCAGGTGACGACCAAGGCCGGCGGCATCTGGCGCAGCCGCTCTCCGATCCGTTGCAGCGTATCGTAGTTCGCCGCCAGGAAGCGGGCGACGGCAGCGCCCGCTTCCTCGGCTTCGCGATACATCAGCGTCCGAGCGGGATCGATGCCCCCGCTTTCGGGCCGGACTTCGGTGTCTGCCATCATGTGCCGATCATAGGAAAGCCGGTCGGATTCCACAATAGGTATCTTAAAGGTACTATTGGTCTTATCCTCTGGCTCTAGCCTCGCTCAGATCTTGATGACCCAGCGCTTGCGTTGGAGATAGTCGACGCACAGCCAGATGAAGGCGATGTACAGCAGCACCGGGACGAAGGACGCGGCCGCGTCGCCGATCGACCCGCGCAGCGCCTCGAACGGGACCAGCATCAGCTTCCAGGTCGGCATGGGCGCGGTCAGCTGGTGGATGACGTAAGCCGCGATCGCGTTGATTCCGAAGGCCACGCCGAACAGGGTGAAGGCGCGCGTCGCCGGCCCAGCCTCGCCCGGCCGGTCGAGCCAGGCGTGCAGCCCGGCGAGTGCCAGCGTGGTGATGCCGCAGGTGACGAGCACGAAGCTGCTCGACCAGATGTCCTTGATCACCGGGAACGCGAAGCCCCAGGCAACGCCAATGATCAGCATCGCTGCGCCGGCGAGCGCGAGCGTGCGGGCCGCATGGGGCGGGCGCTTCAGCAGATATTCGCCGATCGCCACGCCGATCAGCCCATGGGCGATCGCCGGCAGCGTGCCCAGCAGTCCTTCGGGATCATAGCCCTCGGGGCCTTTCACGTAATTATGGTCCCCGGCGCCCAGCAGGACCCGGTCGACCGAAGCGACGAAATTGTGCCCGCGCTGCCAGATGTCGGTGGGGAGGCCGTCGAGCGCGGGGAGAAGGCTCAGCGGCCAGTAGAGGACCAGGATCGCGGCGATGATCGCCAGGCGGACCCGCGGACCGCAGGCGAGGAACAACAAGGTGCAGGCGCCATAGGCGAGGCCAATTCGCTGCAGCACGCCGAACAGCCGCCAGGCGCCGTCGAAGGTCGCGAACCAGTGGAGGTTCGACAGGATGAACCCCAGCACGAACAGCCTGACGGTGCGTCCGAGAATTGGCCGCGTCTGACTGCCTTCGCTTACCTTGGCAAAGGCCAGGGGGATGGCCACCCCGACCATCATCAGAAAGCCCGGAAACACCAGGTCGGCGAGCATCAGCCCGTCCCAATGGGCGTGGAGCAGGGGTGGCCACACCGTCGCCTGCGCGCCATATTTCATCCCGGCCATCGAGTTGACCAGGATCATCCCCACCACGGTCAGCCCGCGCAGCACGTCGAGCGATACCAGCCTCGGTCGTTCGATCTGCGTCATGTCATGCCCTCCCATTTGCCTCTCGGTACGCCCTGTAGCGCATTGCGTATGGACTCTGTAATTTATTTGTAGTCTATTGGTTATGCACCAACGACAGAATTGGTACTATCGGCGTAGCGGGAACTAAAGTCGATCCAGGGGGAAAGGGTATATGAGAATCAAGGCCAAGAATCCGTCGATTTTCGGAAAGCGGCTCTTGCTCGGCGCGGGCTTCGCGGCACTCGCCGCCGGTCTGGCGAAGCCGGCACTGGCGCAGGACAGCCAGGACGATGTCGCGGACGAAGATACGATCATCGTCACCGGCCAGCGGGCCAATCTCGATTCCGCCCAGAACCGCAAGCGTAATGCCGATACGGTCGTAGACTCGATCAGCGCCGAGGATATCGGCTCCTTCCCCGACAAATCGGTCGCCGAGGCGCTGCAGCGCGTGCCGGGCGTCACCGTGGTCCGTTTCGCCGGCACCGACGACACCTCGCACTTCTCGGCCGAACCCTCGGGCGTAATCGTCCGCGGCCTTCCGCAGGTCCGCTCAGAATTCAACGGCCGCGACACCTTCTCCGCCAACAGCTCGCGCGGGCTGAGCTGGCAGGACATCTCGCCCGAACTCCTCTCCGGCGTCGACACCTACAAGAACCAGACCGCCGACATGATCGAGGGCGGCATCGCCGGCACGGTCAATCTGCGCACGCGTCTGCCGTTCGATTCGAACAAGGACGTGCTGTCGATCGGCGTGATGGGCAATTACGGCGACATCGCCACCGAGGTGACGCCCGAAGTGTCCGGCGTGCTGACCAAGCTGTTCGACACCGGCGCCGGCACCTTCGGCATCATGCTCAACGGCGCCTACAGCCATGTGAAGACGGGCAGCCAGGGCGTGCAGCTCGATCGCATGGCGATCTTTGCGCCGGGCAGCTTCGGTGAGGATGCGGGCAAGGGTAAGGTCTATATCCCGAGTGGGATCTGGATGCGCGACAATGTCTATGACCGCAAGCGCATTGGCATCGCCGGAGCGCTCCAATGGCGATCGGCCGATCGCACGATGGAGGCGACCGCCCAATATACCCGCTCGCAATATGACAATAGCTGGCGCGAACGTTCGATCTACTCGAGCGCGTTCGGCATCTACGGGCTTCCGACCGACTATATCGGCGGTGATGCCGGGGTGGTCCAGCCGCTGGTCGGGACGCCGGACTTCACGTTCGACACCGCCGGAAACTTCACCTCGGGATGGTGGTCGGCACCGACCGCATGGGTCGGCGCGGATGCTGCAGAGGCGGGCGGTCTGGGTCTCAACGCAAGCGGCCAGAACTTTTTCAACCTATGCTATGCCTGGGATCCGACCTGCACCAACACGCGTCGTGCGCCGCAGCTGGACACCGCGTCCAACGCCCTGCGTAACAAGCAGTACACCCAGGACTTTACCTTCAACTTCAAATGGTCGCCGACAGATCGCGTCCATCTGAATTTCGACGCGCAATATGTCGATTCCGAAGTTCACAACTATAATGCCTCGGTCACGGCTCGGACCTATGTGAACACGTTCGTCGACATGACGGGACGCTATCCGACCTTGTCCTTCGCGCCCAATGTCGCGGACAACATCAACCTGTCGAGTGGCGGGGTGACCAATGCCAACAACTATCACTATTATGCGATCACCGATCACACCGAGGACAGCGACGGCGGCGAGCTCGCCTTCCGTGCCGATGTCGAATATGAGTTCGACACGCCTTGGCTGAGCTCTCTGAAGCTCGGCGCCCGCTATGCCGATCGCGATCAGACGGTGCGGTGGGGCGCGTATAACTGGGCGAACATCTCGAACACCTGGACTTATACTCAGGCGCCCTATTTCAACGTCGACAGCCAGGTCTATCCGGGGGGCACCTATGAGAGCGCCCGCTTCGGCTCGAACTTCTTCGCCGGACATCAGCTCGATCAGCGCGAGTTCGTGTTCTTCAACATGGACAAGCTAGAAAGTCGCGAGCAACTCGCGGCATCGCTCGGGCGGCCCAGCATCGGCGTAGGGGACTATTATCCGGTTTGTTCGAACGCTGGCTATCGCGCAGGCGAGATGGTCAGCGGAGACTATGGGTGCTACCTGCCCAGTGAGATCCTGAAACTGAGCGAGACGACCACCGCTGGCTATGCGATGCTCAAGTTCGGCGGACCGGATGCGCGGGTCGGCGGCATCGGGGTGTCGGGCAATATCGGCGGCCGCCTGATCTTCACTGTCAATGAAACCCAGGGTGCGGTCACCTTTCCGATCGGGTTCACGCCGAATCAGCTGGAGTGCAGGCGCGACGAGCAGGGCGGCCGACCGACGGTCTCGGCGGGTTGCGTCACGACGCCGGACGAGATTGCTTTCGGCAATGGCGCTTTTGTCCCGAACACCGCGCGCGAGGATCATGTCCACTTCCTGCCCAGCTTCAACCTGAAGCTGAACTGGACTGACAAGCTGATGACGCGCTTCGCCTATTCGAAGGCGATCTCGCGTCCCGATGTCGGCCTGTTGCGGAACTACACCACGATAACGCGGCTGTCGCCGAACCTGACCGACCTGTCGAACCCCGATATCATCTTCGGCCCCGGCGGTACGATCGTCGGCTATAACTGGCGCTATCGCGGGCAGGCAGGCAATCCGCGGCTCAAGCCGATCGAGGCGGACCAGTTCGACGTGACGCTGGAATATTATTTCGGCCGCGCCAGCTCATTCACGACCACCGCCTTCTACAAGAAGTTCAACAATTACATCCAGTCGGGCACCTATAACCTGACCGTCACCAACAATGGGGTGACACGCGACGTGCTGGTGACCGGGCCGATGAACGGCGACGGCGCGTCGATAAAGGGTGTCGAGGTCGCGTTCCAGACCTTCTTCGACTTCCTGCCCGGCTGGCTGAGCGGGTTCGGTGTCCAGGCGAATTACACCTTCGTCGACAATAACGGCATCGAGACGATCAACCTGACCAGCGAGACCGGCGGCGGCACCTCGGGTGGCGGCGTCTCCTATGACACCACCGCGGTGCGGGCGAACGCGCTCGAGGGCATCTCGAAGCACAGCTACAACCTGGTCGGCATGTACGAGAAGGGACCGGTGTCGATCCGCGTCGCCTATAACTGGCGGTCGGACTATCTGGTGACCGCGATCGACTGCTGCGTCGGCCTGCCGATCTGGCAGGACGGCAATGGCTATCTCGATGCGTCGCTGCGGCTGAAGCTCTTCCGCCAGTTCGAGTTCATCGTCCAGGGCAGCAATCTACTCGGGACCGATACCGTGCTGCGCCAGCAGATCGACAATACGGGCCGGACCAAGCCCAATGCCTGGTTCAAGAACGACCGGCGCATCCAGGGCGGGATCCGCTTCACGCTGTAACGGGGGGCGGGGGCCGGCCGATGCTGGCCCCCGCGCGACTTCTTGCTAAGGATAGGGCGATGACGGCCCCTTTCCGGATCGCGATCGTTGGCGGCGGAACCGCCGGCTGGATGTGCGCCGCCGCCTGCGCGGCGAAGCTCGACCCGGCGCGCTATCAGGTCCGGCTGATCGAATCCGAGGAGATCGGCACGGTCGGCGTCGGCGAGGCGACGCTGCCGCAGATGAAGGAATTCAACGACTTTCTCGGCATCGACGAGGCCGAGTTCATGTCGGCCACCCAGGCGACCTTCAAGCTGGGCATCGAATTCGTCGACTGGGGCCATGTCGGTGCGCGCTACATCCATCCGTTCGGCGCGTTCGGCCGGCCGATCGGGGTCGCCGATTTCTTCAACTATTGGCTGCGCATGCGCGAGACTGCGGGCCCGCTGTCCGACTATTGCCTGGCGATCGTCGCCGCGCGGCAGAACCGGTTCGACTTTCCGGCGAAGGACCCGTCCGACCCTGCCTCGTCTTTCTCCTATGCCTATCATCTCGATGCCGGGCTCTATGCCCGCTATCTGCGCCGCTGGGCCGAGGCACGCGGGCTGGAGCGGATCGAGGGACGGATCGTCTCGGTCGATCGCAATCCCGAGAGCGGCGATATTGACGCTGTCAACATTGCGTCGGGCGAAACGATCGAGGCCGATCTGTTCATCGACTGCTCGGGTTTTCGCGGGCTGCTGATCGAACAGGCGCTCGAGACGGGGATCGAGGACTGGTCGCACTGGCTGCCTTGCGACCGGGCGATGGCGGTGCCGTGCGACCGCGGCGGGGAGTTCACCCCCTATACCCGCTCGACCGCGCGCGAGGCCGGATGGCAGTGGCGCATCCCGCTCCAGCACCGCACCGGCAACGGCTATGTCTATGCCAGCGCCTTCCTGTCGGACGACGAGGCGGCGTCGCTGCTCCTGTCGCGGCTTGACGGCGCGCCCCAGGCCGACCCCCGCGAGCTGCGGTTCCAGGCATGCAAGCGGCGCAAGGCGTGGAACCGCAATGTCATCGCCATGGGCCTGGCCGGCGGCTTCCTCGAACCGCTCGAATCGACCAGCATCTATCTGGTTCAGATGGCGGTCGCGTTCATGCTGAGCCTGCTGCCGGAACAGGGGCGGACGCTTCCCGCGCTCGCGCGTGAATATAACCGGGTGATGGACATCGAGTATGACCGTATCCGCGACTTCCTGATCCTCCATTACCGGGCGAGCACGCGCGAGGATTCGGAACTGTGGCGCTACTGCCGGGCGATGGCGATCCCCGACAGCCTGCAGGACCGGATCGACCGGTTTCGCCACCGCGGCCATATCCGCGAATATCGCGACGGCCTGTTTGGCCCGCCCAGTTGGCAGGCGGTGTTCATCGGCCAGGGGGTGGAGCCGCAAGCGCATGATGTGCTGGCGGATATCATGCCCGAGTCGGTCCTCGCACAGCGGATGGCGGAGCTGCGCGCGCTAATTGCCCGCACCGCTGACGCCATGCCCGATCATGCCGCAACGGTGGCGCGCCACTGTGCGGCCGGAGCGCCGCAGTGAAGGTTGGTCGCGTCGTCGTGGTCGGGCAGGGCCATGCCCCGGCAATGGCGGCGATCGCGCTGCGCCGCGCCTTCGGCCCGGTCGGGGTCGAGGTCAGCTGGATCGAGGCGCCTGGCGAGGCGCCGGTGGACGCGGTGCTGGTCGGGCTGCCCAATTTGCTGGCGTTTCATCAGCTGCTCGGCCTCGACCCGGCCGCGATACTGCGCGATAGCCAGGGGTGCTTCACCATGGGCCGCCACTATGTCGGCTTTGCCGGCGAGGGGCGCGAGCATCTCCACGGGTTCGGACCCGTAGGCCGGCCGATCGCCGGTCTGCCGTTCCTGCCCTTCTGGCTGAAGGCGCGCGCCGCAGGGCTGCCCGCGGGCATTGGCGACTTTGCGCGCGAGGCGGTGGCCGCGCGCAACGGCCGCATCCGCGTCGCCGGCCAGGGTGCCACCAGCCACGGCCTGCACCTCGACGCGCGTGGCTATGCGGGGCTGCTGCGGCGCCATGCGGTGGCGGCCGGCGTGACGATCCGGCCCGACCCCGCGCCGCGCGCGCTGGTCGCCGAGGGTGCGGTGCGGCGGATCGGACTGTCCGACGGCAGCTGGATCGATGCCGATCTGGTGGTCGATGCAAGCGAGGACGCGGCGATCCTCTCGGCGCTGGGTAGCGGCGATCCGGTCGATGCGGCGCTGTCGGGCATCGGCCGCTTGCTGATCGGGGCCGCCCGGCCGATGCGACCGCTGCCGCTGTACAGCCATGTCACCGCACACACCGCCGGCTGGACTGCGCTGCATCCCTTGCGCGACCGGACCGCGGTCGCCGCCGCCTATGACCCGGCACTGATGTCGGACGAGGCGGCGGTGGCGCTGCTGCCCGTGCCGCTGATGCGCGACCCCGTCTTCATCCCGCTGACCCCGCGCGAGCGACGCGCGCCCTGGATCGGCAATGTCGTCGCGATCGGCGCAGCGGCGGCGATGCCCGATCCGCTTGCCGCGCTCGAGCTGCACCGCGTCCAGGTTGCGCTGACCCATCTGATCTCGCTGTTCCCGGTTCGCGCCGACGTGATGCCCGAGGCCGGGATCTATAATGAGGAGCTTGCCGGCTGGTCGGCACGGATGCGCGACTTTGCCGCCCTGCCGCATGCACTGAACGGACGGAAGGGCGAGCCCTTCTGGGATGCAGCGCGCACGCGTCCGGTCTCGACCGATCTGGAGGCCAGGATTGCCCTGTTCGCCGCGCGGGGCATGGTCGCTGCCTATCATCAGGACAGTTTTGCCGAGGACGAGTGGGAAACCTGCCTGCTCGGGCTGGGCATCCTGCCCGAAAGCTGGGACCCGCAGGTCGACCGGGTCGACGAGCAGCAGGTGATGGCGGACTTCCGCGATCAGCTCGCCGCGATCCGCGCCGATGTCCTTGCGATGGACATCCACGAGGCGGCGCTTCAGCGGGCAATGGCGTGACCGCGCGTCCGATCCGGCACACGGTCATCGTCGGCGGCGGTACGGCGGGGTGGATGTGCGCGGCGGCGCTCAGCCATTCGCTCGGGCCGGCGGGGCATCGCATCACGCTGATCGAATCGGATGCGATCGGCATCGTCGGGGTCGGCGAGGCGACGGTACCCTCGATCCGCGAGTTCAACCGGATGCTGGGGATCGACGAGGATGCGTTTCTTCGTGCGACCCGCGGGACGATCAAGCTGGGCATCGAGTTCGCCGACTGGGGCGGCGCGGGCCAGCGATATTTCCACCCTTTCGGCTATTTCGGCACCGACATGGCGGGGGTCGGGTTTCACCATCACTGGCTGCGGCACGTCGCGGCCGGCGGTGATACCGATCCCTGGGCCTATAGCGTCGAGGCGCAGGCGGCAGCCGCCGGGCGGTTCGATCGCCGGTCGCGGCACGGCCCGATCCACCATGCTTTCCACTTCGATGCCGGGTTGTACGCGCGCTTTTTGCGCACGCGCGCGGAAGCCGCCGGCGTCATGCGGGTCGAGGGTGAGATCGTCGATGTCGCGCAGGACGGCGAATCCGGCCATGTCACCCGCGTCTCGCTGCGCTCTGGGAAGCGGATCGAAGGCGACTTCTTTATCGACTGTTCGGGCTTTCGCGGGCTTCTGATCGAGGGGGCGCTCCAGTCCGGCTATGTCGACTGGTCGCACTGGCTGCCCTGCGACCGCGCGGTGGCGATGCCCGGTGCCCGGGGCGAGGGGCCGATCGCGCCTTATACCCGATCGACCGCGCGCGAAGCCGGGTGGCAGTGGCGCATCCCGCTCCAGCACCGCACCGGCAATGGCTATGTCTATTCCAGCCGCCATCTCGACGACGATCGCGCCGTCGAATTGCTAGCGTCGCGCCTCGACGGCGGGCCGCTGGCCGAGCCCAATAGGCTGCGCTTTACCGCGGGGCATCGTCGCCGATGCTGGAACGGCAATGTCGTCGCGCTGGGCCTTGCCAGCGGCTTTCTCGAGCCGCTGGAATCGACCTCGATCCATCTGATCCAGACCGGGATCATCCGCCTGCTCGGCCTCTTCCCGCGCCAGTCGATCGATCCCGCGGTAGTCGAGCGGTTCAACGCCGATACCGTCCATGAATATGAACGGCTGCGGGACTTCGTGCTCGCCCATTATGCCGTGTCGTCGGGGATCGACACGCCCTTCTGGCGCGACGTGCGCAGCACCGCGCTGCCCGACAGCCTGGTCGCCCGGATCGAGGCGTTCCGCATCAGCGGCAACATCCTCAACGAGCCGACCGAACTGTTCGGCCCGACCAACTGGTTCGCGATCCTGTGGGGGCAGGGCGTGCGGCCGGCCGACCATCATCCGATCGCCGACGCGCTGCCGATCGAGGAACTGCGCCGCCGGCTGGGGTTGCTGCGTCAGCGGAGTGCCGAGATGCTGGCCGACCTGCCGCCGCACGAGGCTTTCCTCGCCCGGCTTGGCGTGTGATCAGCGCGTGTTGAGCTCCGCGACCAGGTCGTAGGCGTCGCCGCGATAATAGCTCTGGGTGAACTCGGCGGTGCGCCCGTCGACCAGGAAGCCGCGGCGTTCGATGAACAGCCCGGCATCGCCTGGTGCGACGCCCAGTGGTTCGGCATGGTCGGCGGTGAAGTTGACCGCGCGCAGCCGCTGAAGCGCGCGGACCGGCAGGTGACCGGCACGCTCCAGCGCCTCGTAGAGCGAGGCGCCGACAGCATCGACCGAGGGCAGGCAATAGCTGGGCACGGTCGCGAACTCGAGCGCCATGGGCAGGTCGTCGGCGAAGCGGATGCGGTGGAAGCGATAGACCGAGGTGCCCGGCGACAGGCCCAGCGACATCGCTTCCTCGGGCGTCACCGCGCCCTCGCTCTTGCTGACCCAGGCGCTGTGCGGCCGGCGACCGCGCGACACCATGTCCTCCGAAAAGGAGGTCAGGCGCGAGAAATTTTTTTCGACGCGCGGGGCGACCACGAAGGTGCCGGCGCCGCGGCGGCGCGACAGCAGACCCTCGCTGACCAGGCCGTCGACCGCCTTGCGCACGGTGATGCGCGAAATGTCGAACTCCTCCGCCAGCTCCCGCTCGGTCGGAATAGCGGCATCAGCCTGGACGACGCGATTCTCGATCGCGTTGCGCAGGCCCTTCTGGAGCTGGAGATAGAGCGGGGTGGGATCGTCCTTGTGCAGGCGCCCGACGCTCTCGATGAATGACACTGGCTTTCGTCCCCGTTCGCGACCGATGATGTTCCAGCCGCGGGGGCTAGTCAATTCGGCGTGGAAGTCTCGTACAATTGACCCGCGATCGTGCGGGCCAGCAGCTGAGTATCGCTATCCTGGGTTATTTCCCAGACCATCACGCCACCGGCGCGCGCGCGGGCCAGCGCCGCCTTGCGCCGGATCGTCGCGACCGAGTTGAAGGTGAGATAGTCGCAGCCGGCACAGGCCTTGCCGATGACATCGTCGGTCAGCGCCTTGTCAGGATAGCGGGTCAGCAGGTCGCGAAAGTCGAGATGGGCCGGATAGCTGCCAAAGCCATAGCCATAGAAGGGCACGCCGAGCACCAGCCGGTCCGGGGCCACCCCGCGATCCAGCCACAGCGTGACGTCATGCTCGGCCTGGGCCGGCGTCGCATGCTCGCTGCCCGGCGTCCCCCAGCTCGGGCCGATCGCGTCGTACGACATCGCCATCACCAGATCGAAATAGGGGATCGAGCTGATCGGGATCATCCCGCCCTCATAGGAGGCGGTCGCGACCGTCAGCAGCTTCGATCGCGCCTTCAGCGCCTTCGACAGCGCGGCGATGAAGGGAGTGTAATTGCCCTGCCGATCGATCTTCGTCAGCAACTCGCCCTCGATATCGATATCGATCCCGTCGAGCCCGGCCGCCTCGACCGTCGCCAGCAACTCCTTCACCAGCCGATCGCGCGCACCCGCGGCGGTCAGCGCTGACCAGTCGCCGGCGCAGTTGGGAATGATCCCGCCCGCGACCGACAGCAGCACCTTGGCACCTTTCGCACGCAGGCGGGTTGCCGCGTCGCGGAGCTGGGGGACGGTCACATGATCCTGCGCGCCGTCCTCCATGCAGGTCATCTGGTCGCCTCGCATCAGCCGCCCCGATGGATCGGGATTGGCAAAGGCGATATTGATATGGGTGTAGCCGTCGATGGGCGTGGTCGCGGCGCGCGAGACCAGACCCTTGAACGACGGAAGATAGCCGACCAGCACGGGCTTGGCCGCAGCGGGCAATGCGCCAAGCGCCGCCGCCGACAGGACCATTGCAATACCAATAAATCGAAAAATCGAGACGCTCATGGCAATAACTCGCTGATATAAGAGGCACTCCGATGGCATCTCTCGTGCTTGACCCGGCATAGTTGTCATGACAACATTAGTATCAACTACAGTCCAAATGACGCAAGGGGAGACGCGCATGGCATTCTGGGGATGGCGAAGCCTGACAGTGTTCCTCGCTGCGCCCGTGATGCTGGCGACGCTGCCGGCGGCCACCATGGCTGCCGAGTCTGCCCCCGGCGTACAGGCGGATTATGACCGTCTTGCGCGCGAGATGGGCGTCCGGCTGGAGGTGGTCGACAATCACCCCGCCAGCTGTCCCGCCGGGGCCGAGGGCTGTTTCCTCACCAATCTGAGCTTCACCATGCCCGCGCGCCTGCCCGCGGGGCTCGCGGCGGACGAGTTCGCCATCTATTTCAGCTTCGTCAATCGGCTGCCCGTTACCGAAAGCGACGTGTTCCAGCATCGGCTGATCAACGGCGACCTGTATCGCCTGACGCTGAAGCCCGGCGCGCGGCTGGAACCGGGCAAGCGTTACGACATCAAGCTATGGGGTCAGGGCGCCTGGCATTCGCAGGCCTTTGCGATGCCGAACCTCTATCTGGCCGCCAAGGGGGTCGAGGCGCGGGTGATCGACGCGACCCGGCCGGCGATCGACCGCGACACCGGCCGCGAATATCTCCCCTATGTCGCGCCGATGACCGACGAGGCGAAGCTGGCTTCGCGCGGCGGCGACGACAAGACCGTGTGGCAGACGCCCGAGCGCGCCTTTGCCGCCTTTGCCGAGCGTGGCGCGGTGACGCCCGCTGATATCGTCATCCTGCCCACCCCGGTCAGCGCGAAGCGACTGGGCGGCGCGGCGATCGACCTGCGCGGGGGAGTGGCGCCGGTGCTGAACGGAGTGGCCCGGACCGAGATCGCCGCGGCGCTCGACGCGCTGGCCGCTTCCGGGGTGCCGATGGCGGGGCGGGTGCCGATGGAGATTCGCGTCGACGCGGCAGCGGGGCTGGGCGCCGGGGCCTATCGGCTGACCGCGTCGAACGGGCGCATCGCCATCGTCGCGGGCGATGCCGCAGGCGCGAGCAACGCGATCCGCTCGCTGATCCAGCAGGCGCTGTTCGACCGGCGGATGCTGAAGCCGATCACGGTCGAGGATGCGCCGCGCTATGGTTTTCGCGGGCTGCATATCGACCTGGCGCGCAACTTCCACAGCAAGGAAGAGGTGCTGAAGCTCATCGAGGCGATGGCCGCGTACAAGTTCAACAAGCTCCACCTGCACTTGGCCGATGACGAGGGCTGGCGGCTGGAGATCAAGGCGCTGCCCGAACTGACCGAGGTGGGGTCGAAGCGCTGCCACGATCCGCAGGAACAGAAATGCCTGTTGCCGCAGCTTGGCGCCGGGCCGGAGGGGACCGGCGTGGTCAACGGCCATCTGACCCAGGCGGACTATATCGAGATCGTCCGCGCTGCGACCGCGCGACAGATCGAGGTGATCCCGTCGCTCGACATGCCGGGCCATTCGCGCGCGGCGATCCGGTCGATGGAGGTTCGCTACAACCAGCTGCTCGCCGCGGGGCGCAGGGCGGATGCCGAGGCCTACCGCCTGGTCGAGCCGGGCGACACCACCCGGTATCGCAGCATCCAGAATTACGACGACAACACGCTGAACGTCTGTCTCGACCAGACCTATCGCTTCCTCGACACGGCGGTGGGCGAGATCGCCGCGATGCACGTGGCGGCGGGCGCGCCGCTCAAGACCTTCCATATCGGTGCGGACGAAACCGCCGGCGCCTGGTCGCAGAGCCCGGCATGCAAGCCGCTGATGGCGAAGACCGGGCGCGACGCGAAGGCGCTGGGCGCCTATTTCATCGAGCGGGTGGCCGGCGATCTCGACCGGCGCGGGCTGAAGGTCGCGGGGTGGAGCGATGGCCTCGGCCATACCGACCCGAAGAACATGCCGAAATCGGTCCAGACCAACATCTGGGCGACCTTGTTCACCGGTGGCATCACCGAGGCTCATGTCCAGGCCAATCATGGCTGGGACGTGGTGCTGTCGGTGCCCGATATCGGCTATCTCGACATGCCCTATGTCCCGCACCCGCAGGAGGGCGGCTATGACTGGGCATCGCGCAGCGTCGACACGTTGCAGATCTTCGGCTTCATGACCGACAATCTGCCGGCCAATGGCGCGCTGATCCGCGATACCTATTCGCGGCCGCAGACGATCGAGGACAAGACGCCGCGCGATGCCGGGCGGCGCGTCACCGGGCTGCAGGCGCAGCTCTGGAGCGAGACCACGCGCACCGATGCCGGCGTCGATTACCAGCTGTTCCCGCGCCTGATCGCCTTTGCCGAGCGCGCCTGGCGCAAGCCGGGCTGGGAGCCGGCCTATGTCGCCGGCGCCAGCTATGGCCCGGGCGATGCCCGCGTCGATCGCGGCGCGATCCTGACCGACTGGCGTGGCTTTGCCGGGCGGATGCCGGTGCAGTTCGCGCTGCTCGACCGGCTGAAAATTGCCTATCGCATCACCCCGCCGGGCGCGCGCATCGCCAATGGCCGGCTGGAGGCGAACAGCGAATATCCGGGGATGGCGATCGAATATCGCACCGCCGGCGGCGCGTGGCGCGCCTATCGCGGGCCGGTGGCGGTGACGGGACCCGTGGAGTTGCGCAGCCGATCCGCGGACGGCAGCCGCGCCAGCCGCATCGTGACGGTGCGCTGATGCGGGTAGTGATCGGTGCGGCGCTGCTGGCGCTGGCAAGCCTCCCCGCCGCTGCGCAAGAGGCAGGGGACAAACCGGGTTATACGCTCGTCTGGGCCGACGAGTTCGACCGGGACGGCGCACCCGACCCGGCGCATTGGGTCCATGATACCCATGCCAACAAGACCGGCTGGTATAATGACGAGCTGCAATATTATTCGGCCGACCGACCGGAGAATGCGCGCGTCGAGGGCGGCCGGCTGATCATCGAGGCGCGCAAGGAGACTCTGTCCGATCGCCCCGATCATGGCGGCCAGCGCTACAGTTCGGCCCGGCTGATCACCAAGGGCAAGGCCGAATGGACCTATGGCCTGTACGAGATCCGCGCGAAGCTGCCCTGCGGCAAGGGATCCTGGCCGGCGATCTGGATGCTGGGCGCGACCGCCGGCTGGCCCGACGGCGGGGAGATCGACATCATGGAGCATGTCGGCAAGACGCCGGGCGACGTGTTCGGCACGATCCACAATCGATCGACCGCCGGCACTTTCGGCAAGAGCGGACAGCTGCGCGTGGCGGACGCGTGCGAGGCGTTCCACGATTACCAGATGCTGTGGACGCCCGACGCGATCAGCTTTGCGGTCGATGGCAAGCCCTATCACCGCTACGCCAACGACCGCAGCGGCGCGGCGCAGTGGCCGTTCGACAAGCCGCAATATCTGCTGCTGAACCTGGCGGTCGGCGGCGCGATGGGCGGCGAGGTCGACGACACGGTCTTCCCGATCCGGTTCGAGATCGAGCATGTGCGGGTGTATCAGCGCCTGGCGAAACCCTGATCCGTTACGGCGATCTGCCGCCGCGGCCGATCACTGGTGTCATTTGATACGAAAATGACTATCTGCCAGCCGACGGCGCGGCATGTGGCGCGTCCGGTGGTTCGGAGAGGCGTTGATGGTTGCGAGCACATTCGATCTGTTCAAGATCGGCGTGGGACCGTCGAGCTCGCATACCATGGGGCCGATGACCGCAGCCGCGGATTTCGCCGCGCGCACCGTTTCGCTGGACGTTGCCCGGGTCGAGGTGTCGCTGTTCGGATCGCTCGCGCTGACCGGCAAGGGGCACGCGACCGACCGGGCATTGCTGCTGGGCCTGGCGGGCCATGTGCCGGCGACGCTCGACCCCGATCTGGCCGAGGACGAGGTCGCGGTCATTCGCGAGTCCGGTCGGCTGATGCTGGGCGGGCGGACACAGATCGGGTTCGAAGAGGATCGCGACCTGAAGTTCCTCCAGCGCGAACGGCTGGATTTTCACTCCAACGCGATGCGTTTCGTCGCCTTCGATGCCGAGGGCGGCGAGCGCCTGCGCCGGGTCTATTATTCGGTCGGCGGCGGCGCGGTGCTCGACGAGGACCAGATCACCCGCAACGCCGCGCCCGAGGGCGGATGGGACGTGCCGCACGTCTTCCGCTCGGCCGCCGAACTGCTCGCCCATGCCGAGACCAGCGGCAAGAGCTTCGCCGAACTGATGCGCGAGAACGAGGAGGCGTCGCTGGCGCCCGAGGCGGTGTCCGAACGGCTGGGCCAGATCCGCGACGCGATGATGGCCTGTGTCGACCGCGGCCTGCGCGCCGAGACGATCGAGTTGCCCGGCGGCTTGCGCGTCCTGCGCCGCGCGCCGGGCATCCACCGCAAGCTGATCGAGCGGCAGGAGCGGGCGCTGAGCGATCCGCTGACGGTGATCGACTGGGTGAATCTATGGGCGCTGGCGGTGAACGAGGAGAATGCGGCGGGCGGACGCGTGGTCACGGCGCCGACCAATGGCGCCTCGGGAATCGTGCCGGCGGTGCTGCGCTATTATGAGCGGTTCGTGCCCTCGGCCAGCCGGCGCGGGTCGGAGGATTTCCTGCTGACCGCCGCGGCGATTGGGTCGCTGTTCAAGGAGAATGCGTCGATCTCCGGCGCCGAGGTCGGCTGTCAGGGCGAAGTGGGCGTCGCCTGCTCGATGGCGGCCGCAGGCTTGGCCGCGGCGCTGGGCGGCACCCCCGGCCAGGTCGAGAATGCCGCCGAGATCGGGATGGAGCATAATCTGGGCCTGACCTGCGATCCGGTCGGCGGGCTGGTCCAGGTGCCGTGCATCGAGCGCAATGCGGTGGGATCGATCAAGGCGATCGAGGCGGCTCGGCTGGCGATGCTGGGCGACGGCACCCACCGGGTGAGCCTCGACCAAGTGGTCGAGACGATGCACCGCACCGGACTCGATATGTCGGAACGCTACAAGGAAACGTCGCTGGGGGGGCTGGCGGTGAATGTGGTGGAGTGTTGAGGGAGGCGATTGGGCCAGTGAACCTACGCAATCACATGATATAGCGGCTGGGTGCTTGTCACGTCGATCGCGAGCGATCCACAAACGCCGCCATAACCGGTCGGGGCTTCCCACACCGCTCTACCGTGCTCCGCAGGATTCCCTCATATTACAAACTGAGAGTGAGTTTGCCGCGGTCAGAGGGCAACCTGCGCGCTTCAGAGTATAGGTTCAAGAAAAGGTGAAGTTCCCAAGGTAATAATCAGCTATCTCGCTATTGCACGGCATGTCAAGCGCTGTGGGAAACGTTAAATTAGACTCCTTGAACTCTCCCATATCTTTGCGTAATAATGTAACTTCGATCACATTCGGCACAGTGTAACCACCTATAATTGCAATTCCGCCATAGTTATTTCCGTGGACATGAACTAGATTGTGCGAAGCTGTAAGATTGTAAAGTGCATCTCGTACCATTAGATCTTCACGATTGCCAATGCGACATATGTCATGAAGCTCGATAACGATTTGCGAGAATTTTGACAAAGTAGCATTGGGAATCGATGCCAGAACTTCCCATTCAGCTGTTTCAATATCGCACTTAAGTACCATATTGTCGAAATTTTCGTGTTCATTTGCCACAATAAGATCAGTAATGCTTCGCATATGATCATGGCTCGTCGCGGCAATTCCTAGCTTCTCCCAATGAAATCTCGGGTTTTCAATTGGAAGGCCTTCGATAGTATGGTCATACTGAAAAATGTCTATGCCACGCTGGGACATGTTGTAATCCCAGGAAACATCGTCGTTGATGCCAAGCGAATATGCTGCCTGAACATCTTCGAACTTATCGATCATGATATAGCCGCCATCAAAGGGGCGCCCAACCCGGATCTTTTTCATTCCGATTGTGTCATAAGGCCGTAGCAGCGAAAGTAACGATCGGGCGGCGTAGCTTGACTGAATGGACTCAACAATAATCATACTAGCCTCGTATTTGTCGATTAGTCGATATGTTTCGATATCAGATCAGATAGGATTTTCTTTATTGTATCGGGACTGGAAACGTCGGCAGTAACAAGCCCAAAGTTGGCAATTCCAGCGCTTTGTGCTGCCTCTATATCGGACCGCTTGTCGCCAACCATCGCAGATCGCGCAAGGTCGATGCCATGCTCTCTCGCCGCTCGCAGGAACATGCCAGGTCGAGGCTTTCGGCAATCGCATCCAGCATCCGGCGCGTGGGGGCAATGATAGGTCGCGGTAAGGGGGCACCCTTCACTCGCAAACCGCGCAGCGATATGGGTTTCTAATGCATCATAATCAGCTTGGCTGAAATAGCCCCGCGCAATGCCTGACTGATTCGTCACGACAATCAGAGCGATGTCATTATTGACGGCTGGTCTGAGTGACTCAAAAATTCCCTTAATGGGCTCAAAATCGGCGGCAAGCCCGACATAGCCGTGGTCAATGTTGAGTACCCCATCGCGATCTAAAAATAGCGCGGGGCGGTTCACTGGTCGGTCATCCCGCACTGGTGCGAATGCGCTGCAACAGCGCGGTCGTGGAATAGCCTTTTCGGAAACTAATAGATTTTGCCTGCCCTCCATAGGTAGCAAGAAATTTGGACTCCTGAAGACTTTCGATATCGTAGTCGCCGCCCTTCACATATAGGTCGGGTCGTACCTCATGGAGTAATTCCATCGGGGTGGGCTCATCGAAGAACGTGACAAGGCTGACAGATGCAAGCGCAGCAATCATTGTCGCGCGATCGAGTTCAGAGTTAATCGGTCGATCTGATCCTTTACCAAGCATTCTGACGGAAAGGTCGCTATTAAGCGCTACCAATAGCGAGCCACCTAGTGCCCGCGCTGATTCAAGATATTCCACATGCCCGCGATGCAGAATATCGAAGACGCCATTGGTAAATACCAGTGGGCGACGAAGTTGTGTCAGTGCAGCCAGTAGGTCTGCGCGGGTGATGATCCTGTCTGCGATGGCCTCACCCTTGGCTGTCATGAACCGCCCCTTCTCGATCTGCATTGTCCAAGAATCGCTCGATTTCCTCGAAGTGGACAACAGACGTTCCAAGTTTACCCACCGCGACGCCGCCGGCGGCATTCGCGAAGGTTACAGCGTTTTCCCAGTCCACGTCGCAGCCGCGCATTATTGCTAGCGCAGCGATGACAGTGTCGCCTGCACCCGATACGTCGAACACCTCTTGAGCGCGAGTGTGCTGATGGAAGGTGCCTGTGGGTGAATAGAGCTTCATGCCCTGTTCGCTCATCGTTAGAACGAGCGCATCCAGGCACAGTTCGGCGCGAAGCCGCTCGGCCTTCGCATCGAGATCATCGGCTGACGACCAAGTGCCGACGGCTTCGGCCAGTTCGGCACGATTGGGCGTTATCAACGTTGCACCTGCGTAGCGAGAATAGTCGCGGCCTTTCGGATCGACCAAAACTGCCTTGCCGAGCTTGCGCGCGGCCGCGATCAGATCTGTGACCCGGACCAGAGAACCCTTGCCGTAATCCGAAAGCACGACAATGTCCGATTCGCGGAGCAGGCGTTCGTACTCGGCCTGCTTGGCCCGGAGAGTTTCTGCGGACGGAAATTCCTCAAAATCCACACGTAGCATCTGTTGATTCTGACCAATAACGCGCAGCTTCAGCGTCGTGCGAATGGCGGGGTCGACGTTCAGATGGTGGCCAACGCCTGCCTCGTCGAGTGTGGCGCGAAGGCGTTCGGCGGTTCTATCCGCCCCTACTACAGCAAGCAGGGTCGCCTTTGCACCCATCGCGACGATATTGCGGGCAACGTTTGCAGCGCCGCCCGGGCGTTCCTCGCTGCGGGAGACATGAACCACAGGTACCGGCGCCTCGGGCGAGATGCGCCGCACGTCACCAAACCAGTACTCGTCCAACATGACGTCGCCGACTACCAGAACCGACAAATTTGCAATTTGTCGGCGCAATTCGGGATCAACCATTGGGGCCGACAACATCATGCGCCGGGACCGGGCGGAAAGCCTCGTCGAGATATGCGCACAGCGCATGATAGACCAATAGATGCGCAGTCTGGATACGATCGGTTTCCGGCAGCGGAACGGTAATCGCGAAGTCGCTCAGCGGGGCTAGTTTGCCGCCGTCGCGTCCAAGAAGTCCGAGCGTGGTGGCGCCGATCTTCCGCGCGGCCTCGAAGGCGCGCACGACGTTGGCGGAGTTTCCCGAGGTCGATATTCCCCAGACAACGTCACCGGGGCGGGCCAAGGCTTCGACCTGGCGACTGAACACGGTCTCGTAGGAATAGTCGTTGCTCCAGGCAGTCAGGATCGAACTGTCGGTGGACAATGCGATAGCGGCGAGGCCAGGGCGCTCAACCTTGTACCGGCCGACAAGTTCAGCGGCTATATGCTGAGCATCTGCTGCCGATCCCCCATTGCCCATGATAAGCACCTTGCCACCGTTGCGGAGTGCGTTGGCGAGGTGATTGGCCACCGGGTTGATCCCGTCGAGGAAGTCTTGGGTCATGACTGCTTGCAGCGCAGTGAGTGTGCCGCCGATTTCGGCGCCGATCGAGAAGGTCACGTCTTTCTCCAAATGTCCGACCCCAGCTGGATCGCCGAAGCGACCGGCCGGAGTCCGGATCTTTCACCGGGTTACGGTTAGGGTGGTAGCCACCGGCAACAGGGTCGAATAGATCACGTTGATGAACTTCTGAAAATCCGCCAGCGGTGCATTCGAAACATAGAGGACGTCGCGATCCTGGATCGGAAACCCTTGCGCGACGAAGAACGTTGCTGGATCCTTCATGTTGAACCGATAAATGACCGGAACCTTGCCGTCCGGGGTGAGCCGGGCGGTTGCCTGTTGCTCGGGCAGGAGGGAAGCCGGATCCTCAAGGCGGAATAGAAACACACCTTTCACGTCGGCGCGCGCATCCTGCAGCCCTGACACCCGTCCCAATGCCTGGGCGAGTGACAGGCCGTTGGCTTCGAACGGAACTTCCTCGTTGCGATTGGTCGCGCCCAAGGCAACGAAGCTGAACGGCTGAAACAGGACCGTCATCACGTCGTCAGGTTGAAGGATCACGTTCTGACGCGGATCTCGGATGACTGACTCGAGCGGCATCGCCGATGTCTGCGCGCCGCGGGTGATGCGAACCATGGTTTTGTTGATCGCCTGCCGCGCACCGCCCGCGCTTGCTAGCACGTCCAGAACGCGTTCTCCTCTCGGTGTCAAAGGCACCCGAGTGCTGCCGCCGACGTCTCCGACAACGGTAACTGCGGCAGCAGCGTTGCGAACCAGGCGAATGATCGTTTGGGGCTGATGTGCTTTACCCCTCAGGCGCGCCGTTATTTCGCGCGCGATGTCCTGCGGGGTGCGGTCGGCAGCTTGCACGCTGCCGACAAATGGGATCACGATGCGTCCGTCGCTGTCGACCATTTGCTCCGGCAAGGAAGTGCCACGCGCGGTCGCTCCTGAAGACGTTAGGCGAGGGTCCCCACCGATCGCACCGAACAGCGCAGCAGGGGGCGCCTCCCAAATCGTGATATCGAGCACATCGCCCCGACCGATACTGGCGCCGATCGCCCGTCCCTCGCCGAGGCTCTGAGAGAACAGATCCTTGTGGGTCCGGGCAATCAGATTGCGAGCCACCGCGTCCGTTACATCAACGACTTTGATGTCGAAGCCGTTGCGGTCGAGCCCTGAGGCGTTCGCGATGCTACGCGCGGAAGGGCCGCTGGAAGGCGCAATCGCGCAAGCGGAAACCGCGAATACAAGGCATGCGCTCGCCATTGCCTTAATCACGGATCTGGACATTATTTTCATAACTGGTTCACGCAATTACTTAATCTGCTGCAGATATGTTTTTTCGGCACTTGCCAATGAGGTGCTATGGCGCAACGCTTGGCGGCAAGCAAGGAATCCAATCTCGCCCTAGCGGTCATCCGTCGGGTTAGTCTAACGCTTAGTCGGAGGGGCGAAAAGGCGCCGAGCAACGCGCTTCGGAAGGCTGAACATGGCGGTGACACCGAGCGAGTGCAGGGCGGACCAAAGCCGACCGGTAAAGACAACCCCGGCAACCGTCGGAAATGCGTCAGCGATCCATGCCCGGGGCATGAGATATCGGTCAGACCACCGTCCGTCCGCCAGCGCCTCCCCCTCACCGATCATCGGGTGCCGCATGTTGCCGAGTGCGACGTAGATCTGCGGCGTCGCTTTAGGCGCGGCGGGCACGGCCACGCTCTGTTCATAGAATTCGACCAGCCGCTCGGCGAGTCGGTCGTGGCTTTGATCCTCCACGCGGCGGCGGCCGACCAGCCCGGCCTCTCGTCGCCATTCCGGGTTGGCAGCGCACCGCGCCAGCATATCGGCAAGGCCTTGCGCATCGCCCGCATTGAACATCAATCCATTGCGGCCATGCTCAATCAACTCGGGGATTCCGCCCCTACGTGACGCGACGATCGGCAGGCCTGCCGCCATCGCTTCCATCAAGCATACTGGCTGATTCTCATCCCAGAGCGAAGGCAGTACCACCACGTCGCTCTCGGCGTAAACTGCTGGCATGGCCGAGGGGGGCTTCTTCCCGGGCAGGCTAACCTGCGAGCGAAGCCCGCTCGCCGCTATTTGAGCGCGATAGGCGCGCTCCTCCGGGCCTTCCCCAACCAGCGTCAAATGGGGCGCTGGTGCTTTGGGAGGAAGTAGCGAGGGCAGCACGGCTAGCGCTTGCAAGAGAGTTGCCACACCTTTGTGGACACCGAAATGACCTGCGAAGGTGATCCGCAGCGGGTCTGTCAATTTGCGGGCGTGCCGTGCCGGCTGAAATAGACTAGTGTCTATTCCATTAGGCAATACGCTTATTCGCTCCGCTGCGAAATCGTTGCGCTTGTAAGCTTCGGCGAGAAATTCGCTCGGCGCGAGGAACCGGTCGATATGGTCCATGGCGACGCGCAAGAAATCCTTCCGAAATCGTATCGGGATATGGCGGCGTTGACCATCATGTATGCGAGGCAAGCAAAAGCGACACTGCGTAGAGTCGTCGCATACTTTACCATCCGAACGAACTGCCGTGTTTCTAAGGCAGAAGCCCCAAAAGTCGTGCAGCGTGCAGACAGTTTTAGCTTTATGCTGCTTCGCCAATATTGGTAGTTTTGCCGAAAGGCCAGTAAGATTATGAAAATGAACGATGTCTGGCCTGATTTCGTGCAGCGTTCTGACGAAATGATCCTCGATCATCGAATCCATAAAATTCAGATGTTCAGGGCTAAAATTGGATGGAGTTGTCGTTACGCCAACAACCCTTATTCCTTCAAATTCCTGATCAAATTGTCTGCGCGGCTCTAAATCGTGACTGAATTTACCAGCGAACGCGGTTACTTGATGGCCAAGTTTTGCAAGTGCTTTGCCTTGCTCATGTGCCATTAGTTCCGCCCCCCCCATAAAATGGGGGGGGTAGACGTTACTACAAATTAAAATTCGCATAATAGCATCAAGAAAACATTAGTCCGAGAAAGTGCTTGCAATTCTTTTCGCAAAACCTGAACCGTCAAAAGCAATGCAATACTTATACCCAGCGACGCAGTGATCGAAATGCTGCCGCTCCTGATAATTACACGGCGCACAACTGGGATGGTTCGCAACAACCTTCGGGTTGGCGCCGGGGTGTACAATGCTTTCCCGCATATCTCTGCTGAGAACCAACGTAAAGTCGTCTCGCATAAGTTGGGCGAGGTGAGAACTAAAGCTATCAGTGGTCAGAAGATTCTTTGAATACTTTATGATGCGAAATGTATCTATGATATCGCCAATATTATAAGTAACGACGCCGTTTTGTTCAAAATCTCCTTTCCACGCGCTGTCATCTTGCACATAGGGTACAAAGAAATCTTTTCCAAGGGTCGTGTTGATTTGCTTATATACAGCCGGAGGAATGGTCTGAAAGGATTTACCTGCAGGAAAGGCGGCATTGCCACAGTATATTTCACGATCGCAATCAGGGGTAACCTCGTCAATATAGGTCGAGACGACGCGCCGCAGGCTGTCCAGCGATTGTTTCATCTGGGCCAGGAAGATGGTGGGATAAATACCATGATGCGCCGCTACAGGCTGCCATACGCGAAAACCGATGTAGGACGGGGTGGCATCCATCCAGCTGCGCCGGCGATAGAGGAGCCGTTCCGAGATCGACAGTCTTAGACGTGCGCTCCATGAGCGATCGGCGCCGTGTCGCGGAAACGACTTTTGAAGGTCAACAGCTTCCACCCAGTTCATCCGCCAATCACGGCCAATATAGGTACGCCACCATTCACCAAATCCATTGGGAGGCAGCGGAGAATAAACTGGGCTAATTTGGCGCGAGGGATGCCCGCGCTGCGCAATCAAACCGAATTTTGAGAAAATTCTAGAGCACAAACCGGTCAGGACGGGCGGAACATGGATCACACAGCCTGGAGCGCAAAGTGGTACGCCGTTCTCTAGCAACGTATAGAGGCCCGACCAGATCATCAGATTGTCGCCCAGACCTACATGCGATAGATCGATCATCCGAAGCGCTGATGCTGAGGTCTTCGGTTTCTCAATAGCTTTTCGAACTACTCCATAAGGCGCGGCAACAACGCGTGCCGCCTTTACAAGCTTGCGGGTCGTCCGCGTGCGTGGCGGTTCGACCGGGGCTTGGCTAGGAAGGTAGGGCAATGGGGTCTCGACGTTATTCGGCCCGTAGAGGCTCAGCATTTTCTCGCCCAGCATTCGGACCAAGATGCGATATGTTTGCTCTCCGTCCCCGGTTGGAAACGCGGCCTGCGCTTGTTCGACAGGCGGGGCTCCAGCGCCGATGCGATCGAAAATGTCCTTCCAGCTGGCATCTAGGTCAATCGCTATTTCTTCGACCACGGATCGAGCTTCGGCTCCGAGGGTAAGCCGAAGCTTGGTATCGCGCAGCATCTCGATCACAGAATCTGCCAGCTTCTGAATATTCTTCTGCTCGACGACTCGATGTCCGCGGCCGCTGCGTAGAAACTCTAGATGGGGTAAGTCATAGAGAACCGACGGAACCCCGTGCGACCAGACCTCGCTCAAGACCATGGGGTAACCTTCGAACTCCGAGGTCATTACGTGCACGGCTGCACGTGAGATATAGCGATCGACTTCCGTAGTGTAGCCGACAAACTCGATTCTCTCTCCAATGCCGAGCGCGTTTGCATATTCCCGAGCCCATTCGAGGTCGGGGCCGCCACCCACGATCAGCAACTTTGCGTCGGGGATTTCAGCTAGGACAAACGGGAACATCAGGATGACGTGGTCAATACGCTTTTGATGACGCTCCGCGCGCGCTAGCCATAGAATCGTGCTTCCTTCAAGCGAGGCTGTCCGATCGGGCAGTGCATCGAAAGTTAGCGGATTATGTACCATCCTGGCCGGAGCATTCCAGCTCTCGAACCAACGTTGATCGACCCGGCTTAGAACGGCAATCAGTTCTGCATGACGGTAGCCAAGGTATCGTAGATATGCGTTTCCAAGGTCATCGGGATTATGGATGCCGGCGTCGAACGAATTGTGCCAGCCCACAATGGTAGGAATGCCGAGACTGCGAGCAATCAGCACGTCCCACACCGAGGACACTTCATACCACTGATTCGTAACGAATAGATCGACCTGTTCGCTACTCAATATTCCGGCAAGGATGCGGCCACGCAAAATGTATGATCGACCGTGATCGTCATGCATCATCCGTTCGGGAATTACGAAGCGCTTGACCTTTCCATAGTGGTAGTCTTCGAGCGGGCGAGGTTCTTCATCCGTGATGAGAATAACCTCGTAACCCATCTTGCTCCACATAAGCGCCTGGCGGGCTGTAACGCGCTCAGTACCGCCATTATTCATGCGCCAATAGTATAGAGCAATCTTCTTTACAGGCCGATAGTGGATAGGCGCGAGATCCGCGCGTTGGCTGAGCTGTTTGAGAAAAGCCGGATCGCGAAAATGCCGCGTGCTGGATTCCAAAATATAAGAGCATGGGTCCAAGTCCTTAGCCTGACTGTAGCTGGACGCCCCAGATTCGTCGCCTATAGTCGCACGTTGACGAACGCGTGGCTTGGCGTTGCGCTTTTGGTACTCTTCGGAACCTATAAACGCCTTCACGATGTCGCTGGGATTTCCGTGCCGCCGCAACGCTGCTGAGTGAGCAACAAGCCCTTCATCGTCTGGTTCACGTCCAAGCAATGTCCGGTACATCAGCGTAACGTATTCTTCAGGTGAAAAGGTCGAAGGCATCACGCCGTTAGTTCTCCGCCGATACAGTTAAGGGGCGCCCTGGGGCGCCGGCCGCCTCATAGGCCCTTCGTGGATTGCCTGCTACGCTTTGTCCAGCATGCGATTTAGCCGGTGCGCCGTACGGTCTCCAATTCGCGTCGCATGCTGCAGGTTGACCCTGTCGGTGACACGACTCGAGTGCGAATGAGAAGAATCTGGCAAAAAATCGAACCTGAAGCGCGCCGGAGACATCGTGGTCCACGGGTGAGCAGGTCGCATTTGCACGGGGGGCAGGCCGAGGTAAGGGCGCCGGTGGCTGGGGTGTGCCGGACGAGAGGCGTTTCGGAAGCGACGCGCTATCGATGGACGCAGTTGCATGAAGGCGTAGGGCTGTCGGAACGTCGCAATATGCGGCGGCTTGAGGAGGGCACCGGAAGTTCAACCGGCTGGGCTTCGGTCCGACCGCAGGAGGCATCGCTACAAGTCGATTCGCGCTGACCAGGCGCTACGGGGCGAGAGGGTCACAGATTTCCGAGACGCCGTTCGATTCGGTTATCGCGGTACCCAAGTGCTTCTGCAGCGCGAGTGCTGACCGGTGAAGGTGAAGCGCGTCCAGCGGCTCTATCGACTGGAGGGATTGAATTTGCGGGCGAAACGCTCGGTCCGGCACGTTAAGGGGACTCGCCAGATGGAGCGATCGTTGGCCTCGCGACCAAACAAGATGTGGGAGATGGATTCGTGTTCGAAGCGCTGTTCGACGGGAATTTGCTTCATCGGCCGCGTAACCCCGGCCGGTGCGGCCTTCACGTCGCTGACATTGCCTGGGGTCAGCATCAGCGCATAGGGTCGGCCCAGCACATCGGTCAGGGCATGGACCTTTGGTTGTCCAGCCGCCGCGAGAACGGCCGATCGCCTGCGTCTGGCGCCCCCTTTTCCGCCAAATGCCGAGCGCTGGGCCTTGATGTAGGTGCTGTCGATCGCCGTGCTTTTCGTCACCGCCCCTGCGTCGGTCAAGGCATCGAGCAGCTTCGTCCAGAAGCCCCGCCACGACCAGCGATTGAAGCGGTTTTAGATTGTCGTGGATGGACCGTAATCCCTTGGGCAATCGCACCATCGGCAGCCCAACTTCAACACATGGAGGATGCCCGAGATTAGCCGGCGGTTATCGACGCGCCGGGCTCCAGGCTGGTTCTTCGGCAAGTGCGGCTCGATCGCCAGCCAGGCTTCATCCGATAGCCAGAACAACGAATGCGACATCGACAACAGCCTCCATCAAGCCTGGAAACCCGTTGAATCAACCAATACGCATATTTTCAAGAGGCTGATTGGGTTTTGAGCCTAAGCCTAATAGCCGATAATTATGATGAACTGATTGCATTCAGTAGATGTCGAGCAGAGACATCCCAGTCATCATCGGGGGGTATGATCGTAATCGTTCCACACCTCACCCCGTCAAGCCAGCAAGTGATGGCGGAAGCAATTTCCAAACTGTTTGCTCGATCCGAGAAAAACCGCACGCCTCTGGACTCATGCGAGCGGAACACCGCGATATCACGAGCAAGGACCGGTTTTTTATAACCGAGCGCCTCTATGATCGGTAATCCGAAACCTTCGGCAAGCGACGCAACAATTACTCCAGTACAAGCCCGATAAATGGCTCCTAATTCCGCGTCACCGACGTCATTTAGCCAGAGCAGGCGTTTGCCGAACTCGGGATGGGATAGGATTACGTCCCGTAATGCATCGACCTTCCAACCCAAGCGACCAACCAGTACCAGCCTCTCGCGCAGCCCTCGCCGCCACAACTCTTCGAACGCAGCCAGAATGTCGGCATGCCCCTTGCGCGGCTCAAGAGTCCCAACCATTACGACGAAAGGGGCATCGCGTGATGAATGATCAATGCGGTAAGGTGCGGCAGGGGGATGGTCGACATCGGTTGTAGCATCGATCACGTGACCCATGGGAAGTATCTGCGTGCGATAGCCGTTGCGCAGCCCATAAACCTCTGCCAATGTTCCGCGCAATTCCGCCTCGGTCTGTCGGGAATTGCACAGAAATCCATCTGCCACGCGCGCCAGGACGCCGAGCCACGCTTTGTAACGAAGCACGGTGTTGCCGGAAAACCAGTCGGGTTTCTGGAGTGGCAACAAATCATGGACTAGGAACCATAGTGCGCCTCCGTTTCTCCGGAAATCGGAGAGCTGCTGACGATGGCGACGCACTGCATCAAGCGAATAGTCCAAGCCAATAAAGACGTCGCCGGGGCGTGCCTCCATCTCCGCGCCAACCGGGCTGGCGGGGTCTGGCATGGGCCATGAGATCTCAAAGTACCGCCTTTTCCTGCGCGCAGAAACGAACCGGATATCCCACTGCTCAGATGCTTCCTTCAGCAGTGCGGTCGCCAAAGAGCGCACCACGCGCTGTATACCCGTTCCTCCGTCATGGTGACTGATAACTGCCATATCGATGAATAGCCTACGTGACCGGTCGCGGGGTGGCGGGACTTTGCTTTTCGATAAGGTTGAGTGCCGGCAGAATCGAACATGAGCGCGTCGAAATGTTTTGCAAGAAAGGCCTTGCTGGATACGAAGCGCAAGAAGTTCAAAAAAACTTCGCATAATTACCCGGATAATATTCAGAGGAAATTTCTATCTCTCCCCCTCAATGTCGAGATTTTGGAGGTGCGCATGATGAGCTTGATCGAAGTCGGAATAAAATATCAGGTTTCCACTCTCGAGAACGGCAAACCGCTGACAATGCTTTTGGATATAACCTAAGTCGTGAGAAATGATCAGCATCGATCGATCCGCTCGTTTTGTAAAAAGCTCGATCTCGCACTTTTCGTAGAACTTTGCGTCACCTACTGCGGTGATTTCGTCTATCAAATAGCAGTCAAATTCGATAATCATTGAGATCGCAAAAGCAAGGCGAGCGCGCATTCCCGATGAATAGTTACGAACGGGTTCGCGTAAATATGATCCTAGCTCAGTGAATTCATACACGAAATTGATATTATTTTCGGCCCTTTGGTTGTAGATGCGGCTGATAAAGCGAACGTTATCTAAACCTGTGAGCGAATTCTGAAACGCGCCGCCGAAGGCAAGCGGCCATGATACCGACATGTTGCGCGTTATCTCACCTGCTGTTGGCCGCTCCGCGCCGCTGACGAGGCGCACCAGTGTGGATTTGCCAGCGCCATTGCGACCGAGGACCCCTAGTTTTTCACCTCTACTGAGTGTGAAGGAAATTTCATTCAGTACTGTTCGATCACCGGTCCGCGTCGGATAAACTTTGCGAACATTCTCCAGCTTGATCATTCTGGCGTAATCTCGCGATTTGCAACAGCCACCTGTGATAGCGCCAAAAGAGTCAGCGCCACACAGCAGCCGATCATATAAGGCAAATCATAATGTGCGTGAACTAGGCTGCCAAAATAGCCCTCCCGCACAAGTTCGACACCATTCACCATCGGCACGTACAGAATGTACTTTCTTGCGTCTGGCGGGAGTGCATCGACCATAAACGCCGCCCCCGATAACGGGAACGCGAGATATGACATTGGGTGCCAAATCTTATCTACAAGTTCCGATCGCTCAGATAATGCTCCCAAGAAAACAGCGAGGGCCGAGCCAAACCAAGCAATCAGCGACCACCCCGCCACAACAGTCAAGACATCCTGCGGTGGGTCAAGCCAGCCAATATAAATATAGAGCAGGGCTAGCACGACAAAAGAGATAGTAGCGCCACCCGCCTCCAATATCAATCGCGCAGCGAAAATGTCAATCACCCGTACATTGCGATGATACATTAGCGACAGATTAGGTTCAATTGCACCGATGCAGCGTGAGGGCATATTGCGCCATAGAAGGACCGCCGAGTAGCCGGTTAGCGCGAACGCGACGATCGGTAGCGATGAGCCATGTATTGACTTTGTTACAGTCCAAAGGATGGTAACGCCCGTCGTGAAAATCATCGGCTCGACGAAAAGCCATAGAAAGCCGATGTTGTGACGTCCATAACGTGTCAGAATTTCGCGCATGAGTAACGCATGAATGACGCGCCACTGAATGCTCGCGCTACGAGCGACCTCGGAAAGCTCGACGGCCACGGTAGTGCCTCTTAGTCCTTGTGCTCAAGCAGGCCTGCCAGCAGCATGCTCAGGATTGCCCAAGCGGCGAGGCCTAAAATTAGGGTCGAGAAAATGCCTCGCAGTCGGCGTGGCTCAAGCGCCTTGTCCGGCGTATTCGGCTCTACGATGCGTTCCACATAAGCCTGCTTACGGCGCGCCTCATTGCGCGCTTCTTCTAGTGACGCCATCGCGCTGGCAAGTTGTCTCTCAGCGAACTGATTGTCGAGTGTCAGCCGCTGATACTCAGCGCCGATCGATGAAAGCGAGCCGTTGCCGCCAGCAACTTGCCGGGTTTGCTCCGCAATCTCTGCTGAAATGCCAGCTACGCGAGTCTTCAGTGCCTCGATTTGCGGATTCTGCGGTGCCAGCGCGCGGAGCTCGCGCAGTTGGGTCCGGGTCGAGATCAACTCGTCCTGCAGCTTGGATATCATCTGTAACTGGATGGTCGCTTGCCGTTCCGGATCGACAACGCCCTGTCGATTGCGGTACGCGGCCAGCGCAATAGCGGCCTCCTCCGCTTTCTTCTTGGCTTCGTCGACCTCAGTCTGGGCGAAGCGTATCAAATCCTGACGACCGCGCGTATTGAGCTTGTTCACGGTCGCCTCAGCCATTTCAAGCAGCTGCTCGTTGAAGCGGTGCGCGTCTTGTGAGGTGTAACCGCGTACCGTCAGTGTGACGATCGATGAGGTTGTATCATGCTCAACCCTGACCTTCTTCTGGTAGTATTTGTACAGGCTCTCAAAATCACCGTCTAGGCCGCTGGCATTATATCGATCAAACAGTGAAATTGATGTGTTGCCATAGGCACGAGCGAAGGAATCACTTCTATTCAAAGCCTGAAGGGCGTCGCGAGATAGTACGTAATTTTGCGCTGCGTAGATCTCGTCGCCTGCGTTGGCAAATCCACTGCTCTTAAGCAGCACTCCGAGGCCCGACGTTGACGGCTTATCGGGACTGCGGACGACAAACTGAGACTCCGAAACATAGACGTCGGACGCAAGTACTCCAAAATACAAAACTGACAGCGCGGTAGGGATCAGGACAGTCAGCCACAAAAGCGGACCCGAAGACCTGATCTTGGCAATTACGTTATTCATCATTCGCGGCTGAGCCCGTGAGTTAAACTTGCCCGTCTTTGCATATGTTCGGAGCGTCGCTTCATTACGTGGCGCAATTGCCCCGGATGCAAGCGAGCGCGCTCCTGCTGATCAACCCAGGCGGACCCCTGCGATTGTCGCGCGGCTTCTAGCGGGCAACTCCTCACGCGTCCAGTCTGCCAGGCCCCCCAAAAAAATTGCCGTCGGGGGATGGGGCGGTCCTTATTCTGGTGCGATCGGCTGGCCTTCGAGCCGTGCAACAGCGTGACGTACGACCTTCTCCAGCGCTTCCTCGGAGAAAAAACCACCGGGGATGAGGCATCGTTCGATCAGCACCCGCCGGAATGCCGCGAATGTGTCGGGTGAGGGTGGTATGGGACGGGCCCAGAAGGTATCAAGCCCCGCTTGGTGCGTGATATCAGGAATGTCGTAGACGGCGTGGCCCAGAGCCACAACTGGCAAGCCTTCGGCTAGAGCAAAGGTGCCGCTGGTGCTATTGATCGTGACGACGCCCTGCGCGCGGCGCGTGACTGGCACGATGTCGCCCCAAGGAAGATAATCGACACGATCCGCGACACCGAACAATTCTGCCATGTCCGCGGTGATCTGTCGCCAATCACGCACCCCGTTGTCGAGTGGATGTTCCTTAACGACCAGGCGAATGTTCGCGGGCGCGTGCGCGGCAAATGAGCCAATTACCAGCCTCAATGCGTCTGCAATTCCCGCAAAGGGAGAATGAAGCCGGATCTGGGCGTCGGAATCGAGCTGCAACGGAAACAGGAAATACGGATCGTCTGAGGCAGAAAGTCGCGCCATCAGCGCGGCCGAGCTTGCCTCGCGCTCTTTGCGACGGCGCAGCTTGCGCCACCAGCCTAGGCCCTCGACGACGGGATGCCATGGGCGATGATTGCTCCAGCCTGGATAGTACCAGCGCGTTAGGACATCAGCGACGTTGTAGGCGAGCCCCTCCAGTGCACGTCGGCGGAACGAGGAAGGTACCTGAGAATGCGGTGGAACCTGGGGAAGGCCGGCCGCCGTATCCCGGTACCATGCGGGATCGCGCGGCAGCGAGGAGTGACCATTAACGCCACCCAGTTCCAGCGTCACCCAATCCGGCCGGATATAGCCTTCCTCGAAGACGTGGACCGGTACGCCGGCATCGCGGCAGATGCGGATTGCTGGCATATGATGATCGCGGCAGTCGCCGAACAATACCACGTCGGTGACGCGCAACTTTTCCAGCAGAGCCGCGAACGTCTCAGGCCAGTCGGCTAGCGTGCCACGGTAATCGACTCCGTTCGGCAGGCGCCAGAATAGGCGATCGCCGCCGTTGAAGTTAACCTTATGAACTTCGTGACCGGCTGCAATCAGTCCTGCGCCGAGCCGCGGGAACAGCGGGCCCATAAGGCCTTGAAGGAGCAAGACCGTACGAGGTCCGGATTTTACCTCGAGTTTGGACCTATATGTGGTTGGGTCAGGAAAACTTTGGTTCGTTGACGCTGATTGGCTGCCTGCTGCGGGTCGATAGTGAGGCATTCGGAAAAGTACGCTCCGTCGTGACATACATAAGCTCTGAGACGGCAGGTACTTTCGCCGCCTTGCGCGCAGGGCTTGTCTTGATAAGCGTTAATGCGCCCAGCGATGTGCGGCAAGCCCACCGCGCGACGTGCCCAAGCGAGGAGGCCGACTGATGACAGCGTTCGCCTTGCCGGCTAGGGGCGGGTCCCAACGCTCCTTTTGTCGCTCGTCCGACGGCACCGGACGCAAGTGATGGTGCCACGCAGACAGTGACTTTCGACGGACTAACTTTCGGCACGGCGCTTGTCGGGGCAGGGCTATTGGACGCATTGGCTCGCCCCAGAAGGCGGCTAGGGGCTAGCGGGGCATCGCCCGCTCTTCGCAGCAGCGCCAGCCTTTGGCTGTTGGCCTGCATTACGACGGCACTTTATGGTGGCATGCTGGCACTTTGCGGGAACGCGGTGGTGGCGATGGCCCTTACGCTTGCGGTGCAGGCGCTGTTGGTCGTCGCTTCCAATGCAAAGCACGCCATGCTGGGAGAGCCCCTGCTGTTTTCGGACCTGGCGTTGATCGGGGCAGTTTTCAGGCACCCCCAATTTTATCTTTCCGCTGTCAGAATTTGGCAGCGCGTTGCTGCGGGAATCGTGGCGGCACTCCTCGTAACGTTGATCGCATGGTTTTCAGCCGGCGACCTTGCCTCGCATCTCGTAGGCCTGACCCTCCTTGGGGCTAGCGTGATGGTCCTCTCGCTCTCGTTACGACTGCTACCGTGGCGGGCACTTGCGCGGGTGCCTGATGCGGTTGCCGACACGAAGCGTCATGGCCTGCTGCCGATGCTGCTGCTCTATTGGTTGCGCTGGCGGGCCGAACCTGACCCCGGGCCGTGTCCGCCCGTTACGGTTGAAGACCGGACGAATTTGCCCGAGCTTGTTGTGGTTATTCAGTGCGAGAGTTTTGCCGATCCGGTCGCCTTGTTCGATGACCCGTCATTGGCGTTGCCCGGCCTCTCGGCCGCGCAAGCCTCAGCCTTTCAGTGGGGACATCTGGAGGTCAGCGGCTTTGGCGCATATACTATGCGCACGGAATATGGTGTCCTGTTCGGCCGCGAGGAAGCGGCGCTTGGCTTTCGCCGCTACGACCCGTTCCTTACAGCGCTTCGGGAGTCATCTTACGCACTACCGGCGCGACTGACCGCTGCGGGTGAGACCTGGCGCAGCCTGTTCCTCCACCCGCACGATATGCGATTTTATGGGCGAGATCGGATCATGTCCGCCGGCGGCTTTGCCGCGTTGGTAGGCGAGGACCAGTTTGAAGTACCGGGACCGGGAGAAGGTCGCTATGTCACCGATGCTGCGGTAGCGGACAAAGTCATGGCGCTGGCCGAAGCTGCCGCACATCCCACGCTGATTTACGCTGTCACGATCGAGAATCACGGCCCCTGGGAGGCTGAGGCCGGCGTCGAACTTGTGGACGGTTATATGCGTCTCGTGCGGAAGGGCGACGCGATGCTGACGTCGCTGACCGAACGCATGGCCGCGCTGGGCCGACCCGCGCTGCTGATATTCTTCGGCGATCATCGGCCGAGCATTCCCGGCGCGACCCGGCCGGGCGGAGACAGGCATACTCCCTACGTCATGCTGCGTCTGGACCGAGCAGGCAGGCCAGTGCGCGACGCTGATCGCCGTGTGGATCTGTCGCCCGCGGGTCTGCATGACGCGATCCTGAGACAGATGCTCGGGCGCTGACGGCAACTCCCCACGACCGGCGAGCAGGTTCATCCAGGCGGCTTGAAGCGGGCCAGCATTCTGTAGTGCAGCCCGCGGGGGAGCAGGCGATCTAGCCAGTGCAGCACGACAAAGGGCCAGGGCAGAATGAGATGCGCCTTGCGCTGTCTCGCAGCCCCGGCAATGCGCACCGCGACCGACTCGGGCGTCATCAGCATTGGCTTGGGCCCAGGCACTTCGTGGGCCGCCGCGGTATCGATGAATCCCGGAGAAACCAAAGTGACGCTCACGCCGTAAGGGGCGACGCCGATCCTCAACGCTTCGGCGAAACGCGCCAAGCCGGCCTTGGTGCTCGAATAGGCTGCGGCGAATGGCAGCGGGTGAAAAGCTGCTGCAGAGCCGACTAATATAATTTGGCCGGAACCGCGCTCCGCCATACGCTGCGCCAACGCCGCCGAGAGTGCGGTCGGAGCGATGAAGTTGACCGCGCCAAGTTGAGCGACCATCGCCGAGTCCTCGACCAGATCTCCAGCCGCGCGGACGTCACCTCGTCCAGAGGCGATCAGGCAAAGATCGAACCGTTCCCTGCTGTCGTCCTCCACCAGAGCCGCCAGCGCGGCCTCGATGTCGCTGAGGTCGATAGAGCGGATATTCGCCTCTGCTCCAAGGGCGTGGCAATCCTCGGCGATCGCTGTCAGTCGTGCCGTATCGCGACCCCATAGGCACAGCCTGACGCCGCGGCGAGCATAATGGCGAGCCAGCGCGCTGCCGAGCCCGCCTGACGCACCCGTCACCAGAATGCGCGCTGGTGCGAACGAGTCCCTCATCTCAAGATCGCGCCTTGCTACGCTCGTCACATGTTAACCCCAACTGGAGGCATTTCGGCTTGACAGGCGAGCCCCCCTCCTGTCCAGCATCGACACCGATGCCTCCCTCGGTTTCCAGTTCGCAACGCGTCCGGTTGTTCAAAAGTGAGCGGTTGGAAAAACTTACCCTGATCTCGTTGCGGACGTTCGTGGCGAGTTGGATGGTGTTGCTTCCTCTGATTGCCTGGACCGCCTGGGGTTCGGCCAGCGCGCTTCATGCGATTTTGCTTGTTTCTAGCGGGGTGCTGGTCTGGACACTGTTCGAGTATGCGATGCATCGGTACCTCTTCCATCTTGAGAGCAAGGTTCCCGTGATCCGCTGGCTGATATTCCTGATTCACGGCAACCATCACGCAGATCCCGGCGACCCCCTTCGCGGTCTCATGCCGCTGCCCGTCAGCGTCGGCGTCGGCTTGATGATCTGGGCGGGGTGCGTGGCGGTACTTGGCATGGCCGGGACATGGGCGTTTCTCGGCTTCATGATCGGCTACGTCATCTATGACGCAGTCCATTATGCCTGTCACCAGTTGCCGATGCGCGGAAAAATGGCGTCGAGGCTCAAGCGTCATCATATGCGTCATCATTATGTTGACGACGAACGCAATTTTGCGATTTCAGCGATCTTCTGGGATCGCGTTTTCCACTCGCGCATCACTTCGCTGAAGCGCTGAACACGCCACGCTGGCTCATCGGCGTCAGGACTGCGCGAGAGCAGATGCGCTTCAGATGACGCATGGTCGAACCCGAATCTCCTCGATCGCATCAGTAACGATTGCCATGTGCTCGGCCCAAGTGGGATTCTTCCATGCCGGGAGTCGTGCCATCTGCGCGGTGTACCTGCTTCCGCTGGCTGCATAATCGAGCACCGCAGCCTTCCAGCCGAGGCCGTCGAGAGGGTCCAGGTAGTCGGGAACAGTTCCGCCCACTTCGCGCAGCGCCGCAAGATCGCTGGCGATGACCGGCGTGCCGACCGAGAGTGCCTCTGCCACTGGCATCCCATAGCCTTCCGCAAAGGACGGCATCAGGAGTGCCCGAGCGCCGCGCAACAAGGCGGACAGGCGCTTATCCGGGCAGCCTCCAAGCTCATCGACATGTCCAACCAGTGCGGGGCAGCGCTCCAGCATGTCGACGATCTGCTCATTCTCCCAGCCGCGACGACCGACCACGAGGAGCCGTGGTACGCTCTGGGCGGGCAGGGTTTCGGCCAGATGTCGCCACAGATGAAGCAGGAGCAGGTGATTCTTGCGCGGCTCGATCGTGCCGAGACATACGAAGTAGGGGCGGCCGTCCGCGCTCACCTCCGGTATCGCGCGAGGCAGCGACTCCGTGCCCAATAATGCCACATGGATCGGCGTGCCGCGTGTGAGCCAAGGCTCAAGTGATCGGCCCGTCGCAGCGGAATTTACCAAGGCCGCACCACCCGACCTTGTTATAGCCGATGCGATGGTTTCGATTCGCCTGCGGTGAAGCGTGGCCCCGGACGGACGGGCATATTCAGGGAATTCGATTGGGATCAGGTCGTGAACGAGGCAGAGAAATCTGGCCCGCTCGCGCGCAAGGATGCGGTGAACCTTCTCGATATCGGTCAGGTGATGAGGCGACGCCTGAACATAGACATTCCCGGTTCCGATGTCTTTCCTCTTCGGCATCAGGGCGGTAAGCTGTGGCGCGATGGAGGCGATCGAACGCTGGCGCGGCGTCTCATCCTCGGTAGACCAGCGGCGTTCCAACTCATCGAGATAGGTGAGCGCCGCACTGCGCTTCACACGGCCGTAAATACCCAGGGGATGAACCGCTGCGAAGGCGAGGTCGCCGCCATACCGCGCGAGAAGTCCGCGGGCATAGGCCATCTCCACTCGGTCCACCCCGGAAGGGGTGGAATAGCGAATTCGCGATATGAGGCGCGAAATATCCAGAATAACGGTCATTTGCGCATCAACTTCGTCAGCCTGCCCTGCCAGCGACGGACCGGTGCCACCCATTTGAGACGATTGACGGCATTTTGCGAGGCCATGCGACCGATCAATATTTCGGGCGGGCATGGCAGTGCGGTCACCGGATCCAGATAGCGTGGATAAAGAATCAGCACGCCCGCCACCAGTGCATCGAGTGTGAGCGTGCGCGTCCGGCGTTCAGGGACTGGGCCTAGGTCGTGCGTAAGGCCCCAGCCGGCGTAGAATGGAGCCCCGTGGCAAGTCACATCGCGCCCGCGCATCAGCGCTTCGAAGCCGGCAAGCGAGGTAAGGACATGTACCGCATCCACGGTGTCGAGCAGCGTTGCCATGCCCCCGCCCCGCACGATCTTGTCGGCCAGTGTCAACGCATCTGAATCGGCGATCGCGCCTCTGCGGTGACCAGCGTCGACGTCCGGGTGAGGACGAAACCAGATCTCGGCATCCGGCTCGAGGGCGCGCGCCTGGCGCAGCAGCGCAAGGTTGGAGCCGGGACCGCCACCTGCGGCGAGCACGGACATGTCGTCCTCTACTTGCCCGGCCACGAGGACTAGGCGCTTGTCCCCAGTGCGCTTCGGTAGGGCGGAGTCATGGCCTGCGGCATATTTGCTGATGCCGGCTTCGATGATCGTCTCGCGCAGCACGCGGGCGCGGCGGAGGACCTGTGGCGGCATCTCCGTGTCATTCAATATGGTTTCAAGATCACTCGGCTGCGACGGGTCGAAATGAATTCCGCTCGCATCGACGACAACCGAAGAGGGGGGGACCAAGTCCACGCCGAGTCCCACCGAGCGCACGAAGCCGTCCTCTACCCGCACCAACGGGACGCCGGCGGCACGGGCCTCATCGATCAGGGCAGGAGACACTCGCGATGGCCAGATCGCGACCGAGCCGCCCCCGCGCTGGGCGATCTTCAAGGCACGGCCAGCAGATGAAACCATCGCAAGGCGGCGTGCCGGATGCCAGAGAAAGCGCCGAATTTCCGTCCGCTTCCACCACGCCATCCCGCACGCTGCCAGGATCGGGCGGTTCGCCTCCAAAATGGTGCGCCAGAGCCCGAGCAGCGCCACCACTGCCTCGATGGTCGACGGGCCGCCCGTAAACGGATCGCGCCAGTCGGCAGAGACAAGTGCCTCGGCCGCACGCCGGTCAAGCTCGACCGGGGGGGCACCTGGAGTACCGTAGCGACCGGGCGAGAGAATTTCCACGGCGATTCCGATGACCCGGGCAAGCACGATCCATTCGTCATCGCCATGAGCCTCGAGGCGGCGCGCATAGGGCAGCATCGACCATGGATCCAGCTCGGGCCCGGCTATTCCACTCCGTGTCCTGCGAACGATAGCAACCCTCTGCTCGGCTGTTGCTGGTGTCGCCCAGAACTTGCCCCCCACTCGAGCGCTGCGAACCAGGCCGAACAGCGTGGCGTATTCAGCCGGCGCCTCCCGTTTTTGGGCAGGTAGAGAAACCTCGGCCGTGCCGCCAGGAAATGGCGGGGCGCGAAGGATCGGTAGAACACTCATGGTTTTCTGCCCCATTCGGCGACGGTAAGCACTTGCTCGTCATTTCGCCGAATAATGCCGTAGGATCCTGTCGGCAGCTTCATCCCACCCGGCACCTCGATGCCTGCCGCGATAAGCGCGAAACGTGCCGCTCCGTTGCTGGTGACCAACAGGATTGGCCCGCTGTCGCTACTAAAAAGGGCCCGCCATGCCGCGATCCGCGACTGGGCATCGACGGTCCACCCCGGCGGGGGCAGCCCGCATTCATCCCATCTTGCCAGCACATCGGCACCGACCCGGGCTAGGACTTCGAGCTCCGTTCGGTTTTCGTCAGGTCCATGGTCGATCTCGGCCAGCCAGTCTGCCATCTCAGGTAGCGGCGCTTGCGGCAGGTGCGCGAGGATCGCGCTTGCCGTTTGTCGGGTTCGAGTGAGCGGGGAGGTCAGAACGCGACTGAAACCAGCCTTCATTGCAGCGAAATGGTTTCCGATAGCGTCGGCTTGCGCGACGCCGGTGGCGGTCAGTGGTAGGTCGGTTCGAACACCGATTCGACGCGGCGGCTCCCCTGCCTCAAAAGTATTGCCGTGCCTGACGATGAAGAACATCAACGTCCGGTATCAGGATGGAAAGGGATCGCCTAGCCGAGCGATGGCATCCTCTGCCAGCGCCAGGTCCGCTGGCGTATCGATCCCCGACATTGCATGGATCGGCGGATCGACTTCCAGCGTGGCGATGGAGCGACCGTTTTCGAGGAAGCGCAGCTGCTCCAGCCCCTCCAGCAATTCATGAGCACTCTGTGGTGCCGCGTCGAACCACTCCAGTGCGGCCATACGATATCCATAAACGCCCATATGTTGCCATATCGGGGACCGCGGCCCCGCAGCGCGGAGCTTCACTTCATCCCGCAGGGCGGGGACAATCATCTTGGAAAACCACAATGCTCGCTGGTCCGGACCGCGAATGCAGGTGGTACCGCTAAACGGGGCTGTCCGCTTATGCGCGCGCAGCCGGTCGAGTTGATCCCAATCGAGTGGATATACAGGCGTCGCGACGTCTTCACCGCCATCTCTTAGCGTCGCGATCAGTCCGGCCACCACCACAGGTGGCACGAACGGCGCATCCCCCTGCAGATTGATCACGATCTCGGGAGCGTGCGCCCGCGAGCGCGCGGCAGAACAGGCGCGCGACGAACCGGAGTTCAACTCGGCCGCGGTCATGACAACCTCAGCTCCAATCTGACGAGCATGGTCCGCGATACGCGCGTCGTCGGTAGCAACCACCACCTCACATCTGCCTGCGAGGTTCGCCGCAACGCGGGCGATGCCGGTCACGCGCTCCAGCAGGGTGCGGCCAGCAATAGGGAGCAGAGGCTTTCCTGGAAGTCGCGTCGATCCATAGCGCGCAGGAACGACGATCAGGGCCTGCTCGAGTTTCATCCGTGGCGCCATATCAGCCCTCTCGCGCCAGGCAACGATCTTCCGCTAAAGCAGGATCCCCCGAACGGGTGTCGCGGCGCTTCAGGCCACGCCGGTGCGAACGATATCGTGTATGTGCACGATGCCAATCAACTTCGTGTCCTCGACCACGAACAATACTGAGATTGCATTTTCGTTCAGCAGGCGTAGCGCCTCAGAAGCCAGGGTGCCGGCCGTAACCGTTAGCGGATTAACCGACATGTGCAGGCCAATATTGTCGTTGAGATCATGAACCGCGATGCATCGGCGCAGGTCGCCGTCGGTAAAGGCGCCAATGAGCCTATCCTCACCGTCCACGACCGCAGTGCAGCCATAACGCTTGCGGCTCATCTCGATCGTCGCGCTGGTGAGGGAGGCATCTCCGCCAACACGTGGGATCGCATCGCCGGTGCCCATGATTTCACCGACCGTGGATAGCTGCATGCCAAGCTTACCGCCAGGATGAAACATGTGGAAATCGGAGGATGTGAAGCCGCGAGCCTCGATCAACGCCACCGCAAGCGCATCGCCCAGCACGAGTTGGATCGTCGTCGAAGAAGTTGGGGCCAACTCGTTAGGGCAGGCTTCGCGAACGGGAGGCATGACGAGACAGATGTCGGCGGCGCGTGCCGCGGTGCTGTCCGCATGCGACGTGGCGACGATCAGGGTCACGCCGTAATGATTGCAATAGTGAAGGATGTCACCCAGCTCGGCCGTTTCGCCCGACCAGGTGATCGCCAGCACGACGTCTTGCGTGGTGATGACACCAAGGTCGCCATGACTTGCCTCACCGGGATGCAGGTAAAGGGCCGACGTTCCGGTGGACCGCATGGTCGCGGCGATCTTGCGAGCGATGTGACCGCTCTTGCCCATGCCGGTAACGATGACCCGACCGCGCGTTGCTGCCAGCGCCTCGATCGCTCGATCGACCGAACGGCTGAGTTCGGGAGCTTCGAGCGCCCCTTTCAGCATCTCAATCGCTTGGAGCTCGATATCCAAAGTCTTCAGAGCTGACACCGAATGGCGGGTCTGAACAAATGCATTTTTCATGAATTTCTTCTGATCTTAACAAGATAAATATTTGCGCAGAGACGATTTTCGGACGGATATTGTAAGATGGCTAGGATTGCCAGCAGATTCATTCCGGGCCAGATAGAGGTTCTGCCAGGATGGAATGGCGCACCAACCCCAGCGGGGAGGCGTGATTTTACGGCCTTGGCATGTCTGAGGATCCTCCGATCCGCTATGTAATTGCCCGACTCTGCCTCTCTACGATGACAAGGCCTGCTTGATGATTCTCTGCGGACGCACCGTTGCCCTAGACACACCCATATTCGCGATTGCCGGCCCCTGCGTAATCGAAAGCGAGGAGATGACGCTTTCCATAGCCGAAGCGCTTGCGGACGTCGCTCGCCGGCTCGGCCTCTTCCTCGTATTCAAGAGCTCGTTCGACAAGGCGAACCGCACCTCGGACAAGTCCTTTCGTGGCCTGGGCATGGAGGAGGGGCTGCGCATCCTCGAAAAGGTCCGCGCCGAAACTGGCCTCCCGGTCATTACCGACGTGCACGAGCCCTCACAGGTCACCGCGGTGGCTGAAGTCGTCGATATTCTCCAGACACCGGCGTTCCTTGCGCGGCAGACCGATTTCATTGGCGCGGTCGCTTCATCCGGCAAGCCGGTCAATATCAAGAAAGCGCAGTTCATGGCGCCTGCTGACATGAGTCAGGTGGTTGCAAAGGCCCGTAACGCAGCCAAGCTTGCCGGACATGACCCCGACGCCTTCCTGTTGTGCGAGCGAGGGACCTCCTTTGGCTACAACACGCTGGTGTCCGACATGCGCGGACTGTCGATCATGGCCGAAACCGGATGCCCGGTGGTATTTGACGCAACCCACTCGGTGCAGCAACCCGGCGGCCTTGGCGAAAGGTCGGGCGGGCAGCGCGAATATGTTCCGCTGCTGGCGCGCGCCGCGGTGGCCGCGGGCGTCTCAGGCATATTCATGGAGACCCATCCTGACCCCGATAAGGCGCTTTCGGACGGGCCAAACGCACTGCCTCTCGACCAATTCGAGACCCTATGGCGTCGACTTATGGCAATCGACGCAATCGTGAAGGGATGAGGGCAGCATTTTCCTGCTAATTCGGGGTCTGCGCAGGATTCGGTTCCGATTTTGCGAGCCAGTTCGGGGCGGAGATCGCCCGGTCGCCGGCGGGATCGAGCAGCCCGACCCTGTCGAGCCAGTTGTTCGCCATCGCCAGCGACAGCGTGCGGCATGTCCCGTCCTTCCTGTGATCGCGGCGAGAAATTCGCTGCGCATTCCCACCGCCTATTCGATCATCTTCGAGCGGATCGGCGACCTGTCCGGCGATGTCGCCGCCAACGATGCACATGTCACCCGATTGATGGAACGGCCGGAATTTCTCGACGACGATTCGGTGCTGCCAGAGGTGGTGAGCAGCCACCTGCTGCGCGATTTCGGACCCGTGCTGCCAGCAAGGGCGGCGACATGATGCTCAGTGCGAAGCTGACGCCCCGGCTTTCCCAGATCCTCTCTCTGATGACGCGTCCGAAATAGGGGCCGAGCGCCACCGGACGGCGACCCTGGCCAGCGCCGTATCAGGCCAGACCGCCGTCCCTGTCGTATTTGAGTTCCAGATATCGCCCCATCACCTCGATCTCGTCGAAGTGGCCGCGGCCGAGCTGCTCGGTCGCGCGCGCCAGTTCGGCATCGATCAGCTGCAGGCCGTTGCACAGATGGTCGTCGGGCGCGCGGCCGTCGGTCCGGGGCGTGCGCCGCGCCGAAACGGGGACGGCCCGCCACCCCTCGATCAAGCCCGGCAGTTCCTCGGCGATCAGCTTTCGGACGTCCGCCGCGAACGGGCTGCGCGGGTCGACGCGCGCGAGTTGGGGTGCAGCCGCGTCGAGCGTTGCCGTGATCGACTGGGTCAGGCGAAACGCCGGGGCGGGCAATCCGCGTTGCTGCGCATCCAGCCAGACGATCGCTTCCTCGGCCAGGGCGGGGAGCGGCGCGTCGTTCAGCGCCTGGCGTCCGGGGACCCTGGGCTCGGCGCGATTGGCGATCAGGATGATCAGCAACAGCATCACCGCGGCTGCGGCGGCAAAGGCCACGCTGGGGCTGATAACCGCGGCGACCAGCGCGAAGGTGAGCAGCGAGGCGATCGCCGCCATCAGCAGCCGACCCATCATCCGGTTGCGGCGCCGGGCGCGTGCCTCGCGCTCGCGTCGCGCCTGCTCGCGCCCTTCGGGCGACAGGCGGCGCAGCAGTTCCTCGGCATGCGTCAGGCCGACATCGGCAAAGCCCGCGGCGAGGCTGCGCGCGCGGTGGATCGCTGGTTCTCCCGGACCGGCATCGTGTCTCATGAGTGGAAGATGGCGTTCATTGCCGCCAAATTCCAGTGGCGTTCGATGGTATCTCGAAGGTGCCGCGCGGGCTCACGCCGGGATCGAAGCGCCCATGATGTGCCTGATCCGGGCGGCGGTTTCCGGGGTTGCGGGCAGGTCCAATGTTTCAACAACCGCTTCGACACCCGCACCCGCGGCATCGACGTGGTCGGCACCTGGCGCACGACGCTGAGCGAGGCCGAGCTCAGCTTCTCGCTCGCCTGTAATTACAACAAGACCAGTGTGCGGGGGGTTCGACCCGCAGGTCATCAGCGCCGCCCAGATCATCGACGCGGAGCATCTTGCGCCGAATCACCGCGCGGTGTTCAGCGTCAACTGGAGCCTGGACGGGCTGAGCTTGAACGTGCGCGAAAGCTATTATGGCGAATGGACGAGCGCGCAGCATTATGGCCAGACCAACGGCGTCGCCAATCAGGTGTTTGGCGACAAGTTCGTCACCGACCTGGAGCTGAGCTACAGCTTCGCCGATCACTATACGCTGTCGATCGGCGCGCAGAACTTCACCGACGAGAAGCCCGACCGGCTGAAGCAGACCTCGACCCTATTCATCTATCCGCTCACGAACGGCGCCGTCGATGGACAGGTCTCTCCGCGCAGCGGCGGCCCGTTCGGCGTGAATGGCGGCTTCTACTACGCCAAGCTGCGGATCAAATATTGAGCATCCCTCCCCCGGGGGCGCGGCGCGTCCCGGGGGCAGATGTGCGGCCATGTAGTGGTCGACCGTCCGCGCGCTCAGGCTATTTTTAGAGCTTCGCACTGACCGGAGATGCTCTTATCGACTTGGCGGTTGGACGGAGCGAACACCGATATGGGGGAGGATAGTCGAATGACGGTAGATCGGCGGACGCTGCTTCAGGGCGGCTTGGCCACGGGGATGACGGCCCTGGTGCCTATGCCGCTATGGGCTGCGGACCGCCAGGACGATGCGAAGATCGATGCGTTTGTAAAGGCTCATGGCTTCGCCGGCACGATCGTGCGTGCCCGGGACGGGAGACTGGTCTACGCCCGCAATTTCGGGCTGGCCGACATCGCGGCGAACATCCCGATAACCACCGACACGGTCTACGGGATCGCTTCGATCTCCAAGTTCCTGACTACGGTGACGGTGCTCAAGCTGGTCGCAGCCGGCAAGCTCGCGCTCGACGCACCGATCGCCACGCTCTTGCCGGGCTATCGGGCCGATACGGGGGCGAAGGTCACGCTTGTCCATCTGCTGTCGAACACCAGCGGCATCCCCAACGGCTTCACGGCCGCGGCAAAGGCTGAGCCCGATCTCGTCACGCGCGACATGGGCACTACAGAATCGGTTCGCCGGTTCGCTTCGGGCGATCTGACCTTCGAGCCGGGCACCAGATTCGACTATGCCTTGACCAACTGGATCCTCGTCGTTGCGATCATCGAAGCTGTGACCGGCAAGCCGTTCCAGCAAGCGATGCGCGCAATCACGCTCGATCCGCTCGGCCTTGCCCACACGACCGCCGCAATCGGCATCGAGAATGCGGCGGGATCGGCTCGTTCCTATCGCACGGTCGCGCCGGCAGTCGAGTGGCCCAATATGCGCACGCCGGCAATGGCTGCCTCGGGCGGCTATTACAGCAACGCAGCCGACCTGCTGCGCCTGGCGCATGCAGTGTTCGACCGGGGCTTCGTGTCGCCGACATCGCTCGAGATGCTGCGCACGGTGCGCGTACGAGAGGAGGACTATTCGCTTGGCGGCCGGGTGCGGACGATGACCATCGCGGGCAAGCCGGTTCAGGCGGCATGGGAAACGGGGCGAGCCGCAGGCTATCGCTCGCTGCTCGCGCATCGCTACGACACGCGGGAAAGCATCGTGCTACTCAACAACACCGGCATTTCGCAGAAAGACATCGATCTGTTCGCCGACGAGCTGTTCGGAGCGGCGCCGCGGGGTTGAACGATGTCCCGCCCGAGCGGTCTTCGGCATGACCCTTCTCGGTGAACGAGGCACTGCGGGCTGCTCGATTCACGGTATCTGAGCGGTGGCGACCCTGTGCGGAGGGGCGCTGCTGGCGGAGCGGGAGGGATTCGAACCCTCGATACGGTTTTGCCGTATACTCACTTTCCAGGCGAGCGCCTTCGACCACTCGGCCACCGCTCCGCATGCACTGGAAGGCGCGTCACCTAAGCCATGCGTGCGGGCGAGGCAAGCTTGCACTGACGGATCGTGGCGTGCACGTTCGCGGCATGTCCAGATCGACCCTCGCGCTTCTCGCCCTGGCCCTTGCGGCGCCGTTCAGCCTCGCCGCTCCGGCGACGGCGCAGACCAGCGAGGCGGCGGCGTTGCCCGAGGACTGGAAGACCATTCCCGACAATGAAATCCTCGTCGTCACGCTGAAGAACGGGCATCAGGTCTTCATCCGCCTGGCCGCGCGCTATGCGCCGGCGCATGTCGCCAATATCCGCAAGCTGGCCGAGGCGCGCTGGTGGGACGGGACCAGCGTCTACCGCGTGCAGGACAATTATGTCGCGCAGTGGGGCGACCCGACCGAGAAGAAGCCGCTGCCGCCGCTGGTGATCGCCAATCCGCCGGCCGAATATGAATGGAGCGGGTGGGACGGCGTCACCAGCTTCGCGCGGCCCGATTCCTATGCCGAGCGCACCGGGCACAGCGCCGATGGCTGGTCGCTGGCGGGGAACACCACGCATAGCTGGCTGCCGCATTGCTATGGTGCGGTCGGTGTCGCGCGCGACCTGGCGCCGTCGACCGGCAGCGGGGCGGAGCTCTATGCCGTGATCGGACATGCGCCGCGCCATCTGGATCGCAATATCGCGGTCGCCGGTCGTGTGATCGAGGGGATTGGCTGGCTGTCGAGCCTGCCGCGCGGCACCGGCGGCGGGCTGGGTCTGTACGAGGATCCGGCGCAGCGCGTGCCGATCCTGTCGGTGCGCCTTGCCAGCCAACTGCCCGAGGACGAACGGCCGCACTTCCAATATCGCACGACCGACAATCCGCGCTTCGCCGCCTGGATCAAGGCGCGCGAGAACCGGCAGAATGACTTCTTCACCGTGCCCGCGGGCGGGGTCGAGATCTGCAACGCAGAGGCGCCGGTTCGCCGGATGCCTGCCGGCGGCTGAACCAAGCGGCTCAGCCGTGCCGGATCGACCGCGTCAGCGGCCGACCCAATCGGCGACCTTGGCCGCGACCTGGTTGGCGGCGCTGTTGAGCGCCGGCCCGACAGTGGTCGCATCGACCGTCCCTACGGGCACGCGCGCCTCGAAGCGCTGCTTCTCGAACACGCCGCCGTCCTGGCGCGACAGCACCGCGTCATAGACGACGACCGCGTCGCCGGTCGGCTCGTCGATGCCGAACAGCCGCAGATCCCCGGTCAGCTGCGCGCCCGGGTCGGCCTGCGACTGGCGGTTGGACAGCACCACGCGGCCGGTGCGTGCGGTAATGGTGTCGGCCAGCAACCGGCCGAACAGCCGCGACGGTCCCTCGACCCAGGCGGCATCCTTGACATAGGCGATCGCCGTTCCGCCCGAAGTCACCGGCACGCGGTTGGTCGCCAGCGCCTGCGGCACCGAGGGTACGCCGATGGTGATGGTCGAACTCTTGCTCGAATCCTGCACCTGTCCGACCGCCAGCGATTCGGATGCGTTCAGCGTCATCAGCGTGGCCGGCGGCTTGCCGCCACCGATCGAGATGCAGCCGCCGAGCGGAAGCGCGAGTGAGAGCATCAGCGGCAGGGCGAACTGGCGTGCGGACATGGTCATGGCCGGTCCCTTATTTCTTCTTCGGTTCATAGTCGGGCAGCTTGGGCGCACCGATCAGGCCGGTCGCGCCGCCCTGGTCGAGCTTTTCGGCGACCGAGGTCAGTGCGGCTGCCATCTGGCGCAGGTCCTGGATCAGCTGGCCGGCCTCGGGCACGGTCTTCTTCGAGAAGGCCTGCAGCCCCGGACGGGCATCGCCGATCGTCGCGTCGAGCGTCTCCATCGAGCGCTGCGCCGACGAGATCGCCTTGTTCAGATTGCCCACTGCCGGGCGGACATCCTCGGCGAGCAGCGAGTTGGTCGTCCCCGCCAGCTGGCCGATCTGCTCGGCCGCAGCACCCGCCTTCTGGATGGTGATCCGCGTCTCGGCGAGCGTCGCCGCAATCTCCGGCCCGCGATCGGCCAGCGCACGCGACAGGCGATCGGTATTGGCGAGAATGCCGGCGATCGATGCCTGGTTGCGGTCGCCGAGCAGTTCGGTCAGCCGCTCGGTCAGGGTCGACAGCCGCTCGAGCAAGCGCGGTGCGGAGTTGAGCAGCGCGCCGAGGCCGCCCGCCTTTGCCGGAATGACCGGCACGCCCAGCGGGCAGGCGGCACGCGCATTCTGTTCGGGGCATTTGATCGGCGGAGCGCCCTTGACCGCGCCGTCCAGCTGGATGGTGCTGCCGCCGGTGAAGCTGCCGAGGATCGCCGCGGTCGTGCCTTCGAGCACCGGTACCTCGCCCTTCACGATGATGCGCACGCGGACGAACTGGGGATCTTCCTTCCAGAAGGCGATCTCCTTCACCTGGCCCGACGGGACGCCGGAAAAGGTGACGGTCGATCCCGGGCTGACGCCGTCGACCGACTGTTTGAAGAAGATGTCATACTCGCGGTCCTCGGACGTGCCCAGGCGGGCCAGCCACACCGTGAACAGCGCCAGCACCGCCAGCAGGATCAGCACCACCGCGCCGACGAGCACATGATTAGAACGCGTTTCCATTAGCCCCTCACGTCCTCTGATCGGCGAGCGGGGCGGTGGCCTCGCCTCGCTTGCCGGTTCCGGCAACGGCGGCGCGTCCGCGCGGCCCGTTGAAATATTCCTGAATCCACGGATGGTCCAACGCGAGCAGCTCGTCGATGGTCCCCACCGCGATCACGCGCTTGTCGGCCAGCACGGCGACCCGGTCGCAGATCGCATAGAGCGTGTCGAGATCATGGGTGATCAGGAACACGGTCAGCCCCAAAGTCTTCTGCAGCGACGCGGTCAGTTCGTCGAACGCCGCTGCGCCGATCGGATCCAGCCCGGCGGTCGGCTCGTCGAGGAACAGCAGCTCGGGATCGAGCGCCAGCGCGCGGGCAAGCCCGGCGCGCTTCTTCATCCCGCCCGACAGTTCGGCCGGATATTTGGGCGCGGCCTCGGCGGGCAGGCCGGTCATCACCACCTTGTAGGCGGCAATTTCCTGCAGCAGCACCCGGTCGATCCGCGGGTAGAATTCCTTCAGCGGAACCTGGACATTCTCGGACACGGTCAGCGTCGAGAACAAGGCGCCGCCCTGGAACAGCACGCCCCAGCGCTTGCGGATCTCGGCGCTCTCGGTCTCCTCGCGCCCGATCGTGTTCTCGCCGAACACCTCGATGCTGCCCTCGGCGGGCGTCTGCAGCCCGATGATCGAGCGCATCAGCACCGACTTGCCGGTGCCCGACCCGCCGACCACGCCCAGAATCTCGCCGCGACACACGTCGAGATCGAGCCCGTCATGGATCACCTGCTCGCCGAAGCAGTTCTTGAGCCCGCGAACCCGGATGATCGGGTTCTCCTGCGTCTGGGCCGACTGGCGTATCGCGTTCATATCCAGCCGATCCGTTCGAAGAACACCGCGAAGAAGGCGTCGATCACGATCACGAGGAAGATCGCCTGCACCACTGCGGTCGTGGTGCGGCTGCCGACCTGCTCGGCGTCGCCCTCGACCTGCATCCCCTGGAAGCAGCCGGCGATGGCGATGATCGCGCCGAACACCGGCGCCTTGATCAGGCAGACCCACAGGTCGGTCATCGGCACGACCTCGCGCAGCTTCTGGATGAAGGTGACAGGAGGAATGTCGAGCGCGACCCAGCACAGCAGGCCGCCGCCGATGATCCCGACCAGCGAGGAGTAGAAGGCAAGCAGCGGCATCATGCATACCACTGCGATCGTGCGGGGAAGCACCAGCGCTTCCATCGGCGAGACGCCGATCGTGCGCATCGCATCGACTTCCTCGGTCAGCTTCATCGTGCCGAGCTGCGCGGCGAAGGCCGAGCCCGATCGACCGGCGACCATGATCGCGGTCATCAGCACGCCCAGTTCGCGCAGGGTGATCCGCCCGACCAGGTTGATCGTGAAGATTTCCGCGCCGAATTCGCGCAGCTGCACCGAGCCCTGCTGGGCGATGACGATGCCGATCAGGAAACTCATCAGGCCGATGATCCCCAGCGCGGAAACGCCGACCACCTCGAACCTCTGCACCGTCGCATTGAAGCGGAACCGGTGCGGACTGCGCACCACGTTCCAGAAGGCGATCACGGTCGCGCCCATGAAGCCGAGCAGGCCGTACAGGGTGCGGCCCGCGGTCACCACTGCATCGCCGATCTCGCCCAGCACTCGGTTGAACGGCGCTTGGGGCTTGTCGGGCAGGGCGAGGGGACGCTCGGCGGCGGCGACCTGCTCGAGCAGATGCTGCGCGTCGGGGTCCAGGCCCTCGACGCTGGCGCCGCGCGCCTTGGCAAAACGGTGGATGACCCAGGCGCCGACGGTATCGATCCGCTCGACCTGGCTCAGATCGATGCGGCTGACTTCGCCGTCATAGCTCTGAAGCCGGTCCGGCAGGTCGCCGATCCGTGCCAGCGACAAATCCCCGCTAAAGGCCAGCGTGCCCCCATTGGCTTCGGTGAAGTCGGCGGTGCTGCTCATCTCCACCGTCTTTCCGCGATTTGTGCTGGAACGGCAAGGCGTGACGACTCTAGATGGCGCAATGAACCGCCTCGCCATTTACGACATGGACAAGACGATCACCCGCGCGCCGACCTGGACCGCCTTTCTGGTTCATGCGGCGAAGGCGCGGGCGCCGTGGCGGCTGGCGCTGCTGCCGGTCGCGGGGCTGGCCGGCATCCTGTATCTGACGAAGCTGGTCGACCGTGCCGGTCTGAAACAGATCACCCACCGGATGATGGTCGGCAAGACGCTGGGCGAGGACGAGATGCGGGTCGTCGCCGATGCCTATGCCGACGCCGTGATGGACGCCAACGTCCTCCAGCCTGCGCTCGACCGGATCGCCGCCGACCGGGCCGAAGGCTATCGGCTGGTCCTCGCCACTGCGTCGCATGGCTATTACGCAGCCGCCATCGGTGCCCGGCTGGGCTTCGACGACGTCATTGCGACAAGGGCGCGTCGGGATTCGCAGGGGCGGGTCCTTTCGGAAATCGATGGGTTAAACTGTTACGGACCCGAAAAGCTCCGCATGGTCGAGCATTGGCTGGAGAGTGCAGGGATTGCCCGGCGCGACGCGATCGTTCGCGCCTATTCGGACCATGTGTCGGACGCGCCGCTGCTCGAATGGGCGGACCAGGCCTTTGCCGTCAACGCGCACGCGCCGCTGGTCGCGCTTGCCCGGGCGCGGGGCTGGACGGTGTTCGACTGGCGGCAGGAGCCAAAGCGCTGAGGTTTCGTTCTCCTCGCTACAACCGCCAGGAGAGAGACATTGACCAGGACGCGCGCGGATCTCGCCGAGATCATGAAGGACATCGATTTCGCCATGCTGTCGACCCATAGCGATGGCGGCACCATTGCCGGCCGGCCGATGAGCAACAATCGCGAGGTCGACTATGACGGCGACAGCTATTTCTTCGCGATGGACGATACCCGCCTGTTCGACGACATCGCCGCCGATCCGAAGGTCGGGCTGGGCTATCACGGCAAGGCCGGGCTGCTCGGCATGAAGCCGGTGTTCGTCCATGTCGAAGGCCATGCCGAACTGATCAAGGACAAGACGCAGTTCGAGGCGCACTGGACCAAGGATCTGGATCGCTGGTTCGAACAGGGCGTCGATACGCCGGGCCTGACGATGATCAAGGTTCATGGCATGCGCGCCCATTATTGGGACGGCGAGGATCAGGGCGAGATCATCCTGGACGCCGCGACCGCCTGATCCGCGTTACAGGAGCAGCAGGTCGACGGCGTGGATGGTGACCCCCACCAGGCCGCCGACCAGCGTTCCGTTGATCCGGATATATTGCAGGTCCTGCCCGACGGCATTTTCCAGCCGGCCGGTGATCGTCCGGGCATCCCATCCCTGGATCGTGTCCGACACCAGCCGAACGATGCCGTCGCCATAATCGGCGGCGGCACCGACTGCGGCGCGGCGGGCGAAGCGGTTGATCGTGCGCGCCAGGGCGGGATCGCGCTGGATCGTCTCGCCAAACTGGCGCAGCGTCTCGCCCATCCGCCCGGCCAGCGCCTTTTCGGGATCGCGCGCCAGCCGCAGCAGGGCGCTGCGGCCCTGTTCCCAGATACCGTCGATCCACCGCTGCAATGCGGGATTCTCGGTCAGCTCCATCTTGAACGCCTCGACCTTCTCGCGAAGCTCGGGCTTGTACTGGAGGTCGTGGGCGAGGCGGGCCAGCCCTTCCTCGGCCTTGGCGCGCATCGGATGATCGGGATCCTCGGCCATTTCGAGGATCAGCTTTTCGAGGCCGTCGATGATCTTGTTCGCCAGCGTCTCGTCCAGACCGGTCCAGCGCATGATCCCGCCCGACTTGGCATGGACCATCTGGCGGATCAGATGCTCGTTGCCGTCCAGCGTCCGCGCCGCCCAGCGGATCATCCCGTCGAGCAGCGGCACATGGCGGTCGCTGGCGATCGCCGCGGTCAGCGCCTGGCCGAACAGCGGCGAAATCTCGGTGGCGCGCAGCCGACCGGCCACGGCGCCCTTCACCATGCCGCCCAGCCGTTCCTGGTCGAGCGATTCGAGGATGTCCGCGGCCAGGCGCGAGGCGCCCGATCCGATCCGTCCGCGGCCGCCCTGGGGCGGGTTCGCCAGCCAGCGTCCGGCCGCGCCAGCGACGTCGACGCGTCGCATCCGCCGAGCGACGACCGAGGGGGTCAGGAAATTGTCGCGCAGGAACTGAGCCAGCGTCGCGCCGATCCGGTCCTTGTTGCGCGGAATGATCGCGGTGTGCGGGACCGGCAGTCCGAGCGGATGGCGGAACAGCGCCGTCACCGCGAACCAGTCGGCCAGCCCGCCGACCATCGCCGCTTCGGCAAAGGCGCGGATAAAGCCGATGGCGGGATGGACCGGTCCGATCGCGCGCGCGGCGATGAAGATCGCCGCCATCGCCACCAGCATGAAGGTGGCGAGCAGGCGCATCCGGCGTAGGCCGGGCGGGGCCGGATCCCGGCGTGGGATGCGTGCGAACAGGTTCACCCGCATCCCAATACCCGAACGCCCGGGAAGTTCACTCCGCCGCGTGCGGCGGCGTCTCGGGCTTGTAGTCGATCTTGCCGCCGCCGTGATGCTCGATCACCGGGCCATGTTCGTCGCCGGGCGAATAGGTGAGCAGCGTGCGGCGCAGCTTCGGCCCCAGCCATTGCTCCAGACCGACCGCCAGGCTGAAGCAGCCGGGAACGATCAGCAGGGTGAGCAGGGTCGACAGGATCAGGCCGCCGATCACGACGATGCCCATCGGCGCGCGCCACGAGCTGTCGCCCGACAGCGACAGCGCGGTGGGCACCATGCCCGCAACCATCGCGACCGTGGTCATCACGATCGGCTGGGCGCGCTTATGGCCTGCGTCCATCAGCGCCGTGAACTTGTCGACGCCCTTGTCCATCTCCTCCAGCGCGAAGTCGATCAGCAGGATCGAATTCTTCGCGACGATGCCGAACAGCATCAGGATGCCGATGAACACCGGAAGCGACAGCGGATTGCCCGTCGCCCACAGCGCCAGAAGCCCGCCCAGCGGCGCCAGCAGCAGCGAGCCCATGTTCACCAGCGGCGACATGAAGCGGCGGTACAGCAGCACCAGCACGGCGAAGACCAGGAAGATGCCCGCGCCCAGCGCGATGAAGAAGTTGTTGAGCATCTCCGCCTGCCACTTGTCGGAGCCGACGGTCAGCTTGTTCACGCCCTGCGGCAGGTTCTTCATGATCGGCAGATTGTCGATCTGCTTCATGACGTCACCCGACACGAACGGCTTGCCCGTGGCAGGATCGACGGCGACGTCGGCACCCACGACGATGCGGCGCTGGAGATTCAGCCGGTCGATTCGGGTCGGACCCGCGCCGAAGCTGATGTCGGCGACGACGCGCAGCGGCACCGATCCGCCGGTCGCGGTCTGCACCGGCAGGTTCTGGATGGTCGACAGCCGCTCGCGTGCGCTCTCGTCCAGCGCCACCCGGATCGGGATCTGACGGTCGCTCAGCGAGAAACGGGCGCTGTTCTGGTCGATATCGCCCAGTGTCGCGATGCGGATCGCGTTCGACAGCGCGGCGGTGGTGACGCCCAGGTTCGCGGCCAGGTCGAGCCGCGGCCGGATCACGATTTCGGGACGCTTGAGGTCGCCCGAGATGCGCGGCGCGATCACCGACTTCAGCCCGGACATCTGCTCCATCAGCGTCAGCGCGGTCTGGTTAAGCAGTTCGGGATCCTCACCGCCCAGCGTGACGTTCAGCGCACGACCGCTGCCGCCCCAGCCGAATTGCGACCGGAAGCCGACTCGCGCATCAGGAATCGCAAGCAGCTCGGGCGAGATCCGCCGCTCGAACTGGTCGCTCGTTTCCTTCTTCTTTTCCTTGAAGATGGCGACCACCCGGCCATTGCCGACGAAGCTGCGCGAATAGACATTGGCGACGTCGGGCTCGCGCTGAAGCCGCGCGGCGACCTGTGCGACGACGCGCTGCGTCTGTTCCAGCGTCGTGCCCGGGACCATGTCGATCGTCGCGGTGACGCTTTCCTGGTCCTGCGTCGGCTGGAAGGTCATCGGCAGCGACATGAACAGGAAGATGGTCAGGCCGAACGACACGAACCCGGCCAGCACCGCCGACCAGCGATGGCGCAGCGTCCAGCGCAGCACCTTCATATAGACGTTCATCACCCGTCCCTCGCCGTGCGAGGCATGGCCATGCGCCTTGAGGAAATAGGCGGCGATCATCGGCGTGATCAGGCGGGCGACGGCCAGCGACATCAGCACCGAGGCGACCACGGTCAGGCCGAAATTCTTGAAGAACTGGCCCGAGATGCCCGGCATGAGGCCGACCGGCAGGAACACCGCGACGATGGACATGGTCGTGGCCAGCACCGCGACGCCGATCTCGTCCGCCGCGTCGATCGATGCCTGATAGGCGGATTTGCCCATTCGCATGTGCCTGACGATATTCTCGATCTCCACGATCGCGTCGTCGACCAGCACGCCCGCCACCAGGCTGAGCGCCAGCAGCGTCATCTGGTTCAGCGTGAAGCCGAGCAGGTCCATGAAGAAGAAGGCGGGAATCGCCGACAGCGGAATCGCCAGCGCCGAGATGAAGGTCGCGCGCCAGTCGCGCAGGAAAAGGAACACGACGATGACGGCCAGGACGGCGCCCTCGATCATCGCCTCCATCGCCGAATGATATTGCTGCTCGGCATATTTCGAGTTGTTGAACAGCAGCTCGAACCGGACCTTGGGGTTGCGCTCCTGCAGCTCGTTCAGCTTGGCCTGTGCGGCGTGGAACACGCTGACGTCCGACGCGCCCTTGGCGCGCTGGATATCGAACGCGATCACCTGCTGGCCATTATATTTCGCCAGGCTGCGCTGTTCGGCGTACAGGTCCTTGACCTGCGCGATGTCGGCCAGCCGCACGGTGCGGTCGCCGCCCAGCGAGATCTGCGTCTGGCCCAGCGTATAGGCGTTGGTCGCGTTGCCCAGCACGCGCACCGACTGTTCATAGCCGGAAATCTCGGCACGGCCGCCCGGCGCGTCGAGATTCACCTGGCGCAGCTGGTTGTTCACCGCGGTGGCGGTCAGGCCATAGGCCTGCAGCTTGGCGGGATCGAGGATGACGCGGATCTCGCGGCTGACGCCGCCATTGCGGTTCACCGCCGACATGCCGGAAACCGACAGCAGTTCCTTCGACACGGTATTGTCGATGTACCAGCTCAGCTGCTCCACCGTCATGTCGGTTGCGACCGCGGTGAAGCTGGCAATGTCGTTGTCGCTGGCGGTATCGACACGACCGATCTGCGGTTCGAGGATGCCGTCAGGCAGATTGCCGCGAATCTGCTGGATCGCGCTGCGCACATCCTCGACCGCGCGGTCGATCGGCTGGCCGATCGCCAGCTGCACGACGGTCGAGCTGTTGCCCTCCTGGACGTTCGACGTGATCTCGTCGATGCCCTGAAGGCTGCGGACCGCCGCCTCGACTTTCTGCGTGATCTGGGTCTCCAGCTCGCTGGGCGCGGCGCCCGGCTGCGAGATCGACACCCAGACGATCGGGAAGTCGATGTCCGGATCGTTGTTCACGTCCATCCGCATGAAGCTGATAACGCCGGCGATGGTCAGCGCCAGGAACAGGACGATGGGCGGCACCGGATTGCGGATCGACCAGGCCGAGATGTTGCGGAAGCTCATGATCGCAATCCTTGCTGCGGAGTCGCCTTACTTCGTCTTCTGCTGCGCGACGGGCTTGACCTTCTGGTCGGGGTTCAGGAACCCGCCCGCGGTCAGCACGACCCGTTCGGTCCCGTTCAGGCCGCCGGTGATCACCACGCCCTGGTCGGTCACGTCGCCGGTGGTGACATATTTCACCTTGGCGCGGTTCTCCTTGTCGAGGATGTAGACGAAATTGCCCTTGGGGTCGCTCTGAATCGCGGACTGGGGCAGCATCGGCGCAACCTGACCGCCGGCGATGATCCTGGCCGAGGCGAAGCCGCCCGGACGCAGCGCCTCGTTATAGGTCAGCGCGACGCGCACGATTCCCTGGCGGTTCTGCGGATCGATGATCGGCGACACCTGCCACACCTCGCCCTTGAACACGTCGGTCGTGCCGACCGGCGTCACCTCGGCGACCGATCCGACACGAACCCGCTGGACATCGCCTTCGGCCAGCTGGACGCGCATCTCCATCTGGCCGTCTTGGGCCATGCGGAACAGCACGCCCGAACCCCCGCTGACGATCTGGCCGGGCTCGACCGTGCGCGTCAGCACCAGCCCGGCGGCAGGCGCGCGAATGTCGAGCCGTGCGTTGCGCGCGCGGGTCTCGTTCAGCGATGCCTCGGCGACGCGGACGCGCGCATTGGCGGCGTCGCGCGTCGCGGTGCGGCGATCGACGTCCGCCTTCGAGATGAAGCCGCGGCCGACCAGCTGCTGGGCGCGCTCGAGTTCGGCCTGGGCCAGCGCGGCGTCGGCGCGGGCAACGCGGATCTGCGCCGCCAGCGATTCGGCGGTATTGACCTGGACCGAGCGATCGACGGTGGCCAGCACCTGGCCCGCCCGCACCCACTGGCCGGGCTCGACCAGCACGCGCGTGACCAGGCCGCCCTCGCCCGCGACGCCGATCGGCATGTCGCGGCGCGCGGCCAGGCTGCCGGTGCCGGTGATGACCGTCTGGATGGTCGAGCGTCCGGGAACCGTATAGGTCACGGTCGGCAGCGTCGCGTCGCCGCCCTGCGCCGCGCCAGCCTTGCGCGCAGTCGCCTTGCCGTCCTGCGATCCGCCGCGCATTGCATAGGCCGCGATCGCGATGATGACGACGATCGCGATCGCCCCGACGATCCAGATCCACCGCCGGCGCGCAGGCGCCTCGCCCGCATATTCCAGCCGGTCGCTCTTGCCCAACATCCCTGCCTCGTAATTCATGAGCACCACCCTGCTTCCGGCGATCGCCGGCGTCCCCGGGATAAGCTGTATTATATGAATAAGGCACCGGCCACAAGTGGCCGTTTCCCCGCCCGTGTGCCGAATGCCTTTTTCCCTTAGGTTCCGCAAGGTGAGGCAGGGCGTAATCGCACCGAAACGGCCGCGTCGTCGCAAGAGATCGCAAAGCGTTCGCGAAGCATCGACACCGCTCGCGAAAATCGGGGCTGAGTGCTGGCGCTCGCTGAGCGAAGCTGAACGGCCGCCCACAGCGTCGTTCAGTCCCGGTTAGTCGTCCCTGCGCCACAGGCACGATCAGGAATTCAACAGGAGACCAGTGAATGCGCGCGATTACCCTCAGCATGGCGGCACTTGCCGCGGCCACCGTCGCACTGCCTGCCATGGCGCAGGACGTGGTGCGGCCCTCGGCGGTGCTGCAGGAAGGCACCTTGCTCGAGGTGAGCGCCGAGGGGCGGTCGACCCGCGTGCCCGATCTGGCGACGATCGAGGCGGGCGTCACGACCCAGGCCGCGACCGCGGCGGAGGCGCTGGCGCAGAACAATGCGAAGATGACGCAGGTTATCGCCGCGCTGAAGCGTGCCGGCATTGCCGAGCGCGACATCCAGACCTCGACCATCTCGCTCCAGCCGCAATATCGCGACCAGACGAACGGACAGCCGCAGCAGATTTTCGCTTACATGGCGTCCAACTCGGTCAGCGTCCGCTTCCGCGACATCGCGAAATCGGGCGCGATCCTCGATCTGCTGGTTCAGCAGGGCGCCAACACCATCTCCGGCCCCAATCTGAGCATCAGCGAGCCGGGCCAGGCGCTGGACGAGGCGCGGATCGATGCGGTGACGAAGGCGCGGGCGCGCGCCGAACTCTATGCCAAGGCGGCGGGCCTGCGCGTCGATCGCATCCTGTCGATCTCGGATGGCGTTGCCCCGAGCCCGGTCTTCCCGATGCGCGCCGATCGCATGATGGTCCAGTCGGCCGGGCTGGCGATCAATCCGGGTGAGCAGGAGCTCCAGGTTTCGGTGACGATCCGTTTCCTGTTGAAATGATCGGGACGGACCGAACCGACGGGCTTCGGATGTGAAAAAGGGGTCGCCGGTCACCCGGCGGCCCCTTTTTGCATTGGTCCTGGTCGGCCGGCGCTTAGCGCACGGCGCCGCGACGGACCAGGTTGACGATGGCGAGCAGGACGATCGCGCCGACCAGCGAGACCAGGAAGGTCGTCACGGTGATCGTGCCGCTGTTGATCGAACCACCGAACAGCAGGCCGCCGATGAACGCGCCGACGATGCCGACGACGATGTTCAGGAAGATGCCCTGCTGGGCGTCGGTGCGCATCACCAGGCTCGCGAGCCAGCCGACGATGCCGCCCACGATGAGCCAAAGAATCAGTCCCATCTTGTTTCTCCGATTAGGCCCGGCGTTCGGGCCGTTCGGTATAAAAAAGCCTTGAACGAGGCACTTGTTCCAAAAGCGTTATTTCGCTCGCGCCGGTCAACGAGGGAACCAAATGAAGACGACCCGCCGTCCGGGGTGCGGGCGGCGGGTCGTCGATCGCGATGGGAGCGGGACGCTCAGTACTTCTGCTGGCGTTCGTACAGCGACCGGTAGTGCTGGATCCGGGTGACCCGCAGGCCGGGCATGCCGGACCGGTCGATCGCGCGCTGCCATCCGGCGAATTCCTCGACGGTCAGGCCATAGCGCGCGCACACTTCGTCAACGCTCAGAAGGCCGCCATTGACCGCCGCGACGACCTCCGCCTTGCGCCGCACGACCCAGCGCGTGGTCTCTGGCGGCGGCAGCGTCTCGAGGGTCAGCGGCTCGCCGAGCGGGCCGATGACCTTGGCGGGACGAATCTTCTGGTTCTCAATCATCTACACCCTCGATCGGGGCCGGTTCCCCGCTCTGCTCGACATCTGACTCCCGTTTAGGGTCAGCGGCTTGAACAGCCGATAAATCGGCAGGGTAAACATCCCCTTCACGCGTCCGGCCATCCGCGAACGCGAGCGCGGCGCCCTGATGGAACGAGGCGTGGAGCGGGGCGAGCAGCGCCTCGCCCGGTGTTACAAGGTCCAGGCGAGCCTGGGCGCGTGCGGTGGGCGAGGCCGCCTGGCGCGCGGCGATCCCGACCATCAGCACGGCCAGTTCGGTCGGCAGCACGACCGCCGTGCAGTCCCGGTCCAGTCTGGCGAAGCTGAGATCCACGCGTTTCCATCCGTCGATTGCCTGTCGAACGACCTGTCGTAAGGTCGATGGGTGAAGGCGGGGTAAAGGCGCGCGACAGCCTCCGGCACCGCCCGCACTGGCGCCGAGGCCATCGCGCGCCTATGTGGCGCGCAATGACCATCGGGGACTTTCAGCTGTCCGAGCCGCTTGCGGCGCGTCGCATCGTCGTGGCGATGTCGGGCGGTGTCGATTCGTCGGTCGTCGCCGCGCTGGCCGCGCGGACGGGTGCCGAGACGATCGGTATCACGCTCCAGCTCTATGATCATGGCGAGGCGGTCGGCCGCGCGGGGTCGTGCTGCGCCGGGCGCGATATCCGCGATGCGCGCGCGGTCTGCGATCGGCTGGGCATCGCCCATTATGTGTTCGATCACGAAAGCAGCTTTCGCAGCCAGGTGATCGACGATTTCGCCGATGAATATCTCGCCGGTCGCACGCCGATCCCGTGCGTGAAGTGCAATATGGGGCCCAAGTTCACCGACCTGTTCGCACTGGCGCGCGACCTGGGTGCGGACTGCCTGGCGACCGGCCATTATGTCCGCCGGGTGATGGGTGACCAGGGCGCCGAACTACACCGCGCGGTCGATCCGGCGCGCGACCAGAGCTATTTCCTGTTCGCCACTACCAGCGCGCAGCTCGATTTCCTGCGCTTCCCGCTGGGCGGCCTGCCCAAGCCAGAGGTGCGTGCGCTCGCCGCCGAACTGGGGCTGGGCGTGGCCGGCAAGCCCGACAGCCAGGACATCTGCTTCGTGCCCGACGGCAATTATGCCGGCCTGGTCAAGAAGCTGCGGCCCGAGGCCGAGACCGGCGGCGCGATCGTCGACGAGAGCGGGCGCAAGCTCGGCGAGCACAAGGGGCTGATCCACTTCACCGTCGGCCAGCGCCGCGGGCTGGAGATCGGCGGGTCGCCCGAGCCGCTCTATGTGCTGCGGCTCGACCCGGCGACGCGCGACGTGGTGGTGGGTCCCAAGCGTGCGCTGGCGGTCCGCGCCGCCAGGATCGAGAACGTCAACTGGATCGGCGACGACCATCGCGGCGAGATGACGGTCAAGGTCCGATCGCTGGCCAAGCCGGTGCCCGCGCGCTTCGACGGCGAGCGGGTGACCTTCCTGTCGCCCGAATATGGCGTGGCGCCCGGCCAGGCGGCGGTGCTCTATGCCGGCGACCGGGTGCTCGGTGGCGGCTGGATCGCCGAGACCGAGCGCGCCGAACGCGCCATCGCCTGACCCGAATCAGCAATCGAAGGCGAAGATCCCCTCGATCACCGTCACGCAAGTGCCGCGCAGGATGGTGCGCTCGCCGCTCAGCTCGCAATCGACCAGGCCGCCGCGCCGCGACGCCTGATAGGCGGTGAAACGGTCGCGTCCCAGCCGCTCGGCCCAATAGGGCGCCAGCACCGTGTGTGCCGACCCGGTTACCGGATCCTCGTAGATGCCCGCGCCTGGGGCGAAGACACGGCTGACGACATCGGTCGTCGTGCCCGGTGCAGTCACGATGGTCAGCACGTCGCCCAATGCACCCAGCGCGCGGAAATCGGGCGCCAGCGCGGCCACCGTCTCGGCATCCTCGACCACGATCAGCGCATAGTCCTTGTCATGCCACAGCGTCGCCACGGCGCTCTCCAGCCCCAGCGCCGCCAGGATCTCGGGCAGCGGCTTCGGCTCGGCGCGGTGGGTCGGCAGCGCCATCGCATAGCCCGCCCCCTCGCGGCTCACTTCGAGGATGCCCGACTTCTCGGTGCGGAAGGTCACCCGCTCCAGGTTCGGCTCATGGCTCAGGATCATGTGCGCGGTGGCCAGCGTCGCATGCCCGCACAGCGCGACCTCGGTCGTCGGGGTGAACCAGCGCAGATGATAATCGGCCGCCCGGCTGGCATCGCCGATCAGGAATGCGGTCTCGGCCAGGTTATTCTCCTCGGCGATCGCCTGCAGGATCTCGTCGGCATACCAGACATCGAGCATGATCACCGCGGCCGGATTGCCGGTGAAGGGACGATCGGCAAAGGCGTCGACCTGAGCGAAGGGCAGCTTCATGCATCGAGCTCCTTGTTGAGCAATTCGGTTTCGTCGGTTTCCGCCAGCGGATTGCCGGGCGCGTCGACCTGGCCTTCGGGATCGACATGGATCAGGAATTCGCTGCCCGGAAACTCGGCGGCCAGCCGCTGCTCCAGCGTCTCGACGATGTCATGCGCCTCGGCAACCGTCATCGTTGGCGCCAGCCAGACATGGAATTGCGCAAAGTCGTGCGATCCGCTGGTCCGCGTGCGCAGGTCGTGCAGCCCCTTCAACCGGGGATGCGCCGCGGCGATCTCGACCACGCGGCGCCGTTTCTCGTCGGGCCATTCGCGGTCCATCAGCTGGTCGATTGCCGATTCGGAGGCGCGCCATGCGCCGAACAACAGCCAGAAGGCGATGCCGATCCCGAACACCGCATCGGCGCCGGTCACGCCCAGCGTGTCGATCAGCAGCGCCGCGATCACTGCGGCGTTCAGCAGCAGGTCCGAGCTGTAATGAATCCGGTCGGTGCCGATCGCGATCGATCCGGTCCGCTGCACCACCGATTTCTGATAGGTGATCAGCGCCAGCGTCACCCCCATCGCGACCAGCGAGACGCCGATGCCCGTCTCCGGCGCCAGCGTCGGGGTCGGGTTCAGCAGCCGAGGGACGGCGCGCACCAGGATGGCAAAGGCAGACACCGCGATCACCACGACCTGGAACAGCGCCGCCAGCGCCTCGGCCTTGCCGTGACCGAAGCGGTGCTCGGCATCCGCCGGTTGCGATGCCCAGTGGACGCCGCCCAGCGTCACCAGCGATGCGACCAAGTCGAGCGCGCTGTCGGCCAGGCTGGCCAGCATCGCGACCGATCCGGTCCGCCACGCCGCCCAGGCCTTGAGCAGGCCGAGCAGCAGCGCGACGGTCACGCTCGCGATCGCGGCCCGCCGCGCCAGGTTGGTCACGGGTAGAGCAGCCCCTCGGCCCAGTCGTCGCCCTGCGGCACGAACAGCCGGCGCTCATGCAGCCGGTGGGCGCGATCCTGCCAGAACTCGATCCGCGCCGGCGTCACGCGATACCCGCCCCAATGCGGCGGACGCGGCACGTCCTGCCCCTCGAACCGGGCGCGGACCTCCTCGAAGCGCGCTTCGAACGTGTCGCGCATGTCCAGCGGGCGCGACTGGTCCGATGCCCAGGCGCCCAGCTGCGAATCGCGGCTGCGGCTGGCGAAATAGGCGTCGCTCTCGGCGTCACTCACCCGCGTCACCGCGCCCTCGATCCGGATCTGGCGCCGCAGCGACTTCCAGTGGAACAGCAGGGCCGCCTTGCTGCCCTCGCCCAGTTCGCTCGCCTTGCGGCTCTCGCGGTTGGTGTAGAACACGAAGCCGTCGCGGCCATGGCCCTTCAGCAGCACCATCCGCACCGAAGGCTGGCCGTCCGTGCCGACCGTCGCCAGCGCCATCGCATTCGAGTCGTTGAGCTCGCTCGCGCGCGCTTCGCCATACCAGGTGTCGAACAGATCGAAGGGGTCGGTGGCCATGGCCAGCCCTGTACGATGCCGCCCTTTGGCTGTCGAGGAACGACTCCCCGGCTTGTGCTTTGAATCGGCCTCGCAACGAAGGAGGGTCATCATGGCAGCACGCGCCTACTGGCAGGGTCAGATCCGGCTGGCCCTCGTCTCGATCCCGGTCGAGATCTACACCGCGACCAAGTCGGGCGCGCAGATCTCGTTCCACCAGATCCACGAGCCGAGCGGCCAGCGGATCAAATATGAGAAGGTCGCTCCCGGCGTCGGCCCGGTCGATGCCGACGAGATCATGAAGGGGTTCGAGATCGAGAAGGGCGAATATGTCCTGCTCGAACAGGACGAGATCGATGCGGTGAAGCTCGAATCGAAGAAGACGCTCGAGCTCACCCAGTTCGTCGATGCCGACGAGATCGACGTGCTCTATTATGAGAAGCCCTATTTCGTCGTGCCCGCCGACGACCTCGCCGAGGAAGCGTTCATCGTCCTGCGCGAGGCGCTGAAGCGCACCCGCAAGGTCGGGCTCGGCCAACTGGCGATGCGCGGCCGCGAATATGTCGTCAGCCTCAAGGCGTGCGGCCGCGGCATGGTGCTCGAGACGCTGCGTTATGCCGACGAGGTCAACAAGGCGCAGGGCTATTTCCGCGACATTCCCGACCAGGAACCCGATCCCGAGCTGCTCGGCCTGGCCGAATCGCTCATCGAGAAGAAGGCGGCGAAATTCGATCCGCAGGAATTCCACGATCGCTATGTCGATGCGCTGAAGGGGCTGATCGACCGCAAGCGCAAGGCGAAGGGTCGCAAGATCATCGAGGATAAGGATGATGACAAGACGAGCCGCGGCTCGAACGTCGTCGACCTGATGGCGGCGCTCAAGAAGTCGCTCGAGAAACCCGGCGCCAAGTCGAGCGCTGCAGCGAAGAAGGCACCCGCGAAGAAGGCACCGGCCAAGGCTCCGGCGCGCAAGCGCGCCTGATGCCCCGCAAGTCCGATCCGCTCGCGATCTACAACGCCAAGCGCGACTTCGCGAAGACCGCGGAGCCGGCCGGAACGGTGGCGAAGGGGAAAACGCACCGCTTCATCGTCCAGAAGCATGATGCCAGCCGGCTTCACTGGGACTTCCGCCTTGAAATGGACGGCGTGCTCAAAAGCTGGGCGGTGACGCGCGGCCCCAGCATCGATCCGGGCGAAAAGCGGCTGGCGGTGCGGACCGAGGATCATCCTTTGTCCTATGCCGATTTCGAGGGCACGATTCCCAAGGGCGAATATGGCGGCGGCACGGTAATGCTGTGGGATCAGGGCAGCTGGGCGCCGATCGCCGGCAAGTCCGAAAAGGATCTGGAGCAAGGCCATCTCCATTTCACGCTCCAGGGTGAGCGGATGAAGGGCGAGTGGCTGCTGATCCGGCTGAAGCCGCGCGGCAAGGAACGCGGCGAGAACTGGCTGCTGCGCAAGATCGACGATGCCGAGGCGGGGGCGACCGATTTCCTGGTCGAGACCGGCCTGACCAGCGTCACCACCGGCCGGACGATGCAGGAGATTGCCGAGGGCGCGAAGCCGTCGCGCAAATCGTCGAAGGCCTCAAAGGCTTCGCCCGCCGCGGCCAGGCCCACCAAGCCGGCCAGACGCGCGGCCCAGGGCGGCGGCAAGCGCCCCGACTTCCGCGAGCCGCAGCTGGCCACGCTGGTCGACAGCGTCCCGACCGGCAATCAATGGCTCCACGAGGTCAAATATGACGGCTATCGCGCGCTGGTCGCGACCGGCAGCGGCGGGGCGAAGGTCCATACCCGCTCGGGCCTCGACTGGACCGACAAGTTTCCCGGCATCGCCGAGGCGGCCTCGACGCTGCCCGGGCCGGCGCTGCTGGACGGCGAGATCGTCGCCTATAAGGATGGCAAGCCCGACTTCTCGACGCTGCAGGATGCGATCTCGCGCGGAGGGCAGGGTCTGACCTATTTCGCGTTCGACCTGCTGTCCGAGGGCGGCGAGGACCTGGCCGCGCTGCCGCAGATCCAGCGCAAGGAGCGGCTGCGCGCCCTGGTCGCGGGTGCCGACGAGCGCATCCAGTTTTCCGAGCATGTCCTCGGCGCCGGCGAGCAATTGTTCGAGACGATGTGCCGCGAAGGCTATGAGGGCGTCGTCTCCAAGCGCGCCGACGCGCCCTATCGCGGCACCCGGACCAAGAGCTGGCTGAAGGTCAAATGCACCCATCGCCAGGAATTCGTGATCGTCGGCTGGACCCCCAGCAGCGCCAAGGGTCGCGGCTTCCGCTCGCTGCTGCTGGCGGTGAACGGGGCCGACGGGCTGGTCTATGCCGGCAAGGTCGGCACCGGCTTCTCGATGGAGACGCTGCACGAACTGCGCGCGAAATTCGACCGGCTGGCGCGCAAGACCGCGCCGGTCGAGGTGCCGCGCGCCGAGGCGCGCGGCGCGCAGTGGATCAAGCCCGAGCTGGTCGCCGAGATCGCGTTCAGCGAATTCACCTCGGACAATGTCGTGCGCCACGCCAGCTTCCTCGGGCTACGTGGCGACAAGCCGGCGGAGCAGGTATCGATCGAACAGCCGCTGGCCACGCCCAAGGCCGCAGAGCACGACATCAAGATCACCAGCCGTGACCGGATCATCTATCCGGGCGAGGACATCACCAAGGGGCAGCTCGCGGATTATTATGCCGCGGCGTCGTCGATCATCCTGCCGTGGCTCGCCAACCGTCCGGTCAGCCTGGTCCGCTGTCCCCAGGGACGCGCCAAGCAGTGCTTCTTCCAGAAGCATGATGCCGGATCGTTCGGCGACCATGTCCATCATGTCGACATTCGCGAGAAGGACGGATCGACCGAACCCTATCTCTATATCGACGATACCAACGGGCTGCTGAGCTGCGTCCAGATGGGAACGATCGAATTCCATGGCTGGGGCAGCCTGGTCGCCGATGTCGAGAAGGCCGACCGGCTGGTGTTCGATCTCGACCCCGATGAAGGGCTGGACTTCGAGGTGGTCAAGAAGGCGGCCGAGGATCTGAAACAGCATCTGGCCGAGATTGGCCTGACCAGCTGGCCACTGCTGTCGGGCGGCAAGGGCGTGCATGTCGTCGTGCCGTTGGTTCCCCAGGCTGAATGGCCCGCGGTCCGCTCCTTTGCGGAGCGGTTCGCCCGCGCGCTGAGCGAGGCCGAGCCCGATCGCTTTACCGCCAACCTCAAAAAGGTGCAGCGCAAGGGCAAGATCTTCATCGACTATCTGCGCAACCAGCGCGGCGCGACCGCGGTGATGCCCTATACCGCCCGCGCCCGCGAAGGCGCGCCGGTCGCCGCACCGGTCACCTGGAGCGAGTTGCGCGACATCGACACCGCCAAGGCCTTTTCGATCCGCGACATCGACACGCTGATCGAGCGCGCCAATTCGCGCGCCCTGTCTGGCTGGGGCCTCGCCGACCAGACGCTGCCGGACGTGTGACCGGCAGCGTCGGCGGGGCGATCAGCCGTTTACCACCGTCCCGCCATTGGGGTGCAGCACCTGGCCGGACATGTAGCTGGAATCCTCGCATGCAAGGAACAGGAAGCTGGGCGCGACCTCGTTGGGCTGGCCCGGCCGGCCCATCGGCGTGTCTTCGCCAAAACGCTCCAGCTTTTCCGGGCTCGCGCCGCCGCACGGGTTCAGCGGCGTCCAGATCGGGCCCGGCGCGACTGCGTTCACCCGGATCCCCTTGTCCATCACATTCTGCGACAGGGCACGGGTGAAGGCGGTGATCGCGCCCTTGGTCGAGCTATAGTCGATCAGTTCCTTCTCGCCCTGATAGGCGGTGATCGAGGTGCAGTTGACGATCGCCGCGCCCTTTTTCAGGTGCGGCATCGCTGCCTGGGTGATGAAGAACATGCCGAAGATGTTGGTCTGGAAGGTCCGGCGCAGCTGATCCTCGCTGATGTCGGTGATGTCCTTGTCGGGATGCTGTTCGCCGGCATTGTTGACCAGGATGTCGATCCGTCCGAATTCGGACATCAGTTGCTCGACGGCGCGGTCGCACATCTTCTTCGATCCGACATCAGCCTTGATCGTGATGGCGCGGCGGCCTTCGGCCTCGACGATGCGCTTCGTTTCCTCGGCGTCGGCATCCTCGAGCAGATAGAGTATGCCGATATCGGCGCCCTCGCGCGCGAACAGCGCGGCGACGGCGCGGCCGATGCCGCTGTCGGCGCCGGTGATCAGTGCGACCTTGCCGGCGAGTCGGCCTGAGCCGGGATAGCGGGGTTCCCATTCGGGTTTTGGATCCAGGGTGCGCTCCTCTCCCGGCAGCGCGTCCTCATGGATCATTTCGACGGTATCGCTCATGGCCAAGCTCCTGAATTGCTTGGCCGGTCAACCGCCGCGGAACCTGCCGGTTCCGCAATCAGGATGCCGGGGCGGCGGTCACCGCCCCAGCGGCACGGCTCATGCGACGAGCGTGAGACCGTGGGCGCTGGTGACGACGAACAGGGTGGCAGTGATCGCGAAGGAAGCGACACCGAAGGCGAGCTGGCGAAACATCTTCAAGTCCTTTGAAAAACGAGTGGAGCGTGGGTCGGTGCGGATCAGGCGATCGGCAGGACGGGGGTCGGGATCGAGGCGATCAGCAGCAGGCCGGTGATCATCAGCGAGCCGAGAAGGGCGGAAGTGCGCTGCAGCGAGTCGAGCTTGGTCATGATGGTGTTCCCTGGTGTTGCCGGCGAACCATTCGCCAGCGATGCCAGCTACTTTGCAGAAGCCGTGCCAAACTCCCTAAGTGATTGAAAATCCAACAATTGGAATTTTGCACAAGGAACCTTTGAAAATTTTCCCACCAGCGGTTGGGAAATTTTCCCAATCTGAGGCGCGTCGGGCGCGTTGGCCCAGTGACCGCGCGCGACCAGGTATGAAAAAGCCCGCCGCCGGCGGGTGCCGGGGGCGGGCCTTGTCCGATTTCGACCAGTAGCGGGCAATGCCCGGCGGCGGATCAGCCGCGGCGCTTGGCCTTGTACTTGCGCACCGCGTCCAGCGTCAGGCGGATATGGTCCGCCGGGCTCATATCGGTGTGCGAAAAGATGATCTTGCCGTCGGGCGCGATGACATAGCTGGTGCGGCTGGTGATGTTGGCCGGGCTGCCGTCCGCCTTTTTCAGCATCACGTCATAGCCCGAGATCACCTGCGCGTTCGCCGCGGCGACCGGGAACTGGCCGGCGCAATGCTGGGCGGAGAAATCGACCAGCCGCTCGACGTTACCCGCGGTCATGCCGATCACGCTGGCGCCCGCCGCCTTGAACTCGGGCACCGCCTTGGCAAAGGCGGCCGCCTCGACATTGCAGCCGCCGGTGAACGCCGCCGGGAAGAAATAGAGCACGACCGGGCCCTTCTTCAGCGCCTGGCTCAGCTTCACCGTATAGGGCTTGCCCGCCATCGCGCCCTGCGCAGTGAAGTCGGGCGCCTTCACCCCCGGGGCCAGCGCGGCTGCGGCCGGAAGCGACAGGGTCAGGGCAATCGCGGCAAAGGCATAAGGGCGCATCGTGTCTCTCCCAGGAGGTTTGGCGGTGTTCTAAACTTGCGCAGCCGCGAAGTCTAACGCGATGCTCAGCGCGTCAGCGCGATGCCGAGGCGGGCATGGGTGTCGCGCCGGTCGATATCGTCGAGCGTTTCGCCAAAGCCGGTAAAGGCCTGGCCGAAGAGATAGATGCCGAAGCCGGCACCCAGCGGACGCAGCGGATAGGAGGCGAACAGCTCGCCCGAGCCACGCCCGCTCTCGAAACTGCCGCGCGCGGTCGCGGCGACCTTCAGCCCGTCCTGCTGGCGGATCGCCAGCGTCAGCGAGGTGTTGCCCCAGGTCCGGCGCAAATTGGTCGCCGCCCCTTCGTTGCCGACATAGAGCCAGCCCATCGGCGCGACATCGAGCTTCCAGTCGCTGTCCAGGTCGAAGCTGTGCTGCGCGCGCAGGAAGAAGCGGTTGACGTCGACCGAGCCGGGCAGTCCGCGCCCGTTGCTGTCATGGCGATAGCCGACCGACATGACCGTGTTCTCGCCCGCGGGCACATCGGCATAGACTTCGGGGCTGTAGATGGTCGATCGGAACGGCCCAGAGGGTTCGTTCAGCGCCCAGAACATCGTCTGGGTATAGGCGAAGCGCAGATTGCCCAGCTTGAGCGGCGCATCGACGTCGAACGGGCGAAAGGCGAAGCTGACCTGCAGCTTGGCGCCCGAATCGTTCAGCCCGAACGCGCCATAGATCGGCTCGTGCGGTTCGAACCGGTCGAGGAAGGCCGAGGACGATCCGGTCGAGCTCGACACCGTCGTCTCGCCCGGCGTCGGGATGTCGGCGGGCTTGTGCGCCAGCGCCGGCGGCACTGCCTGGCCCGCGATGCCGACGGGGACGTAGCGCACCTTGATGAATGCGCCGGGGGCGACGGTCGCGCGCGCCATCGGCATGCGCTGCAGGATCAGCCTGGTGCCGTCGGTCGCGGTCACCTCGATCTCGCGCGGACCTTCGGCGTCCAGCGGCACGCCGCCTTCGTTGACCAGGAACACCTCGACCCCGCGAAGCGCGCTCCGCTCGTCCGCCACCGGTGCCGGCACCGCGCGCAACTGCGCGGCCGCGGGCGTCGCGCCGGCCAGACCGAAGGTGAGCAGGATCAGCTTGAGGCGCATCGGCTTGCGGATTGGCAGCGCTTTGTGACGTTGGCGAGTCAAAATTGGGCGCTGGCGAAGCTGCCGGTCGCGGGGTAGGGCCGGGCCATGGCCGTTTCCGACACAGACATCACGCTCGCCGAGCGCCTTGCCGATGCCGCCGGGGCGGCGATCCGTCCCCGCTTCCGCGCCGATTACGGCCTGGAGACCAAGGACGATGCCTCGCCCGTGACCCTCGCCGACCGCGAGGCGGAGGAGGCGATGCGCCGGCTGATCATCGCCGAGCGGCCGATGGACGGAATCCATGGCGAGGAATTCGGCGTGCGCGAGGGTAGCAGCGGCCGGCAATGGGTGCTCGACCCGATCGACGGCACCCGCGCCTTCATCGCCGGCCGCCCGATCTTCGGGACCCTCATCGCGCTCGTCGAGGATGGCTGGCCGGTGCTGGGCATCATCGACCAGCCGATCCTGAAGGAGCGCTGGGTCGGCGTCGTCGGCCGCGGCACGACGTTCAACGGCAAGCGCGCCAGCACCCGCCGCTGCCGCGAGCTGACCGACGCGCTGCTCGCCACGACCTCGCCGGCGCTGTTCACCGACGACCAGCTCCACGCCTTCGAGCATCTCGACGCCGGCGTGCGCAGCACCGTGCTGGGCGGCGACTGCTATAATTACGGCGCGGTCGCCTCGGGCTGGCTCGACATCGTCGTCGAGGCCGGACTGAAGCTGCACGACTTCGCCGCGCTGGTGCCGGTGGTCGAGGGGGCGGGCGGCCATATGTGCGACTGGGCGGGCGACCCGCTCCACGCCGGCAGCATCGGCGAGGTCATCGCCGCGGGCGACCCGGCGCGGGTCGAGGAAATTCTCGAGGCGATGGCCTGCCGCGGCCACTGAGCTTCGCGAGCAATTATACGGTCGTAAAACAAGCCGGTCTGCGCACTCAGAAGATGCCGAGGAATTTCTTGCGCTGTTCCTTTTTCTCGCGGCCCGACTGTTTTCCGCTTTCCGACTTGGCCGTGGTGCCCTGGCCGACATCCTCGCGCGGGCGGCCCTTCTCGTCGCGCTGACGACGGGCCGATGCGCCCGACAGCACCGGGCCGCAATCGGCGGCACGGGCATCGCCGACATCGACAAAGGCGATGATCGCGGCCAGCGGGCTGACCACTGCGCCCAGGCCCAGCCCGGCGCCGGCGCGCGCCACCAGCTCGCCGCTGATCGGATTGATCTTCGGCGCGGCGAACCAGCCTCCGATCCCGACCGGCGACTGGCCGGAGAACAGGCTGAACTTCTTCGCATCCGCCTCGATCGCCAGATCGAGCGATTCGTTGCGGAAGCTGAACCCGCCGCGCCCGGTCACGACATTGCCTGCGGTATCGATCAGGATCGGGTCCGCCGCGCCGATTCCGTTGCGCACGGTGAAGGCGATCAGCCCGCAATTGATCTGCACCGGCTCCTTCAGCTTCTTCTCGAACATCTTCTGCACGAACACGCCGATATCGAGTTCGGACAGCTGGACGTTGCGCGTCCACATCGACCCCTTGGGGATGATGATCGCGATCCGGCCGCTGGATGCGGCGAGCGAATCATGCACCGTGTCGCCGACGCCCTTCAGCTGGACCCGCGCCTTCAGCGTGCCGCTGGTCCCCGATTCGGTCACCCCGAACCCGGCGAGCAAGGTCCCCATCGGTGTCGGCGACAGGCGGATGTCGTAATCGGTGACGACGCGCGGATCGCGCGCGTTGATGACGATGTCGGAGCTGACGCGACCGCGCGCCATCGCGAAGTTGAGCGGCGACAGCTTGAGCAGCCGGTCGTCGAGGCTGAGGCCCAGTGTGACGTTGGAGATCGGCAGGTTCGGCGCGCGGATCGTGCGGACGCGCCAGTCGACCTTCGCGTCGAAATTCTTCAGCGCTTCGACCCGCAAGGCGGCGTCGGGCAGCACGCGCGGCGCTCCGCCGACCCGGGTAACCGCGCCGGCCGCGCCCTGCGCCTCCAGCCGGTTCGGGTTGTAGCCGATGAACGGCCCGGCATCGACGATGTCGAGTACGCGTGTATCGAGATCGGCAGTGATCATCAGCCGCGGCTCGCGATTCTCGATCGTGAAGCGCCCGGCCAGGTCGCTATCGCCGAATCGGCCGCGCATGCCGGTGAAGCGCCACTCGGGACCCGCCTTGGTCAGTGCCGAGCGCATCCGGTAGCGCCGCGTGTCGGGCACCGCGACGCCCAGCACCTCGAACAGGTCGGCCAGATTGCTGCCGCGCACGTCGAGGTTCAGCTTCGCGCCTTCGATCTCGGTCGCGCCGGGCAGCGTGCCGGTCACGTCGGCGGTGGTGTTTGCGCCGCGGATGTGGAGCTCCAGCTTGTTCTCGCCGCCGCCGACGGTCTCGTTCGGCGTCAGCAGCGCGCCCGAGACGGTGAAGCGGGTACCGCGCGCCAGGCCCCGGCCCTCGAAGCGGATCGCGGTGGACAGCTGGGTATCGCGCGCCTCGATCGGCTCCAGGCCGATCGCCGCCATCAACGCGATCGCCGGATCGCTGTAGCGAATCTCGGTGCCCGCCGCGCGCGCGGCGCGGATCAGCGGCATGTCGAGCGGCTCGCCCTTCTTGTCCGGACTGCCGAAGGTCCAGGTGTTGCGGCGATGCGCCTCGTCCCAGGCGAGGTTGAGCTTGGCCTCGTTCAGCGACAGCCAGTTGATTCGCCAGTTCCCGGTGATCAGCGACCAGGTCGAGATGCGCGCATGGACCCGCCGCGCCTCGAACAGCCGCCCCTTGGCCCAGTCGGGGTTTGAGACGGTCAGGTCCTCGGCGACCAGCTTGACGTTGAGCGGCGCGAAATAGAGCTGGAAATCGCCCCCGACGCGGACGTCGCGCTCGGTCTGCGCGCTGACGATCCGCTCGAACGGTCCTTTCAGGAACCGGCCCTTGGTGACGAACAGCACGGCCCATGCCAGGACGATCAGGCCGATGAGCGAAGCGATCACAGAGAGTGTGGCTGCGGCAGGGGTGCCGATCGTCCGCAGCGATGCCCACCGTCCGCCCGTGGCCGGAGACGAACCGGTCGCGTTCGGCACGGGATGGGTGGTATCGGCCATCGAGACACAAAGCCCGCACGGCGTCGGGGTTCCGACTCGGTTGCATTGCCGCCCCGGGTTCGCTAAGGGCCCCGCTTTCCTCGATCCAATGGGATTGCCCGGCCATCAAGGGCTGCCGCGGCGGTCTGTCCGATCGAGATAGCAAGGAGACCAAAATGCCCAAGCTCAAGACGAAGAGCGGCGTGAAGAAGCGCTTCAAGTTCACCGCCACTGGCAAGGTGAAGCATGGAGTCGCCGGCAAGCGCCACCGCCTGATTTCGCACAACGCGAAGTATATCCGTACCAACCGCGGCACCAGCGTGCTGGCCGACGCCGACGTTGCACACGTCAAGGCGTGGGCGCCGTACGGCCTGAAGTAAGGAGGGCCTGACACATGGCACGAGTGAAGCGTGGCACGACCACCAAGGCGAAGCACAAGAGGATTTTGGATCAGGCGAAGGGCTATTATGGCCGTCGCAAGAACACGATCCGCATCGCGCGTCAGGCCGTCGAAAAGGCAGGCCAGTACGCCTATCGCGACCGCAAGGTTAAGAAGCGCACGTTCCGCGGTCTGTGGATCCAGCGCATCAACGCCGGCGTCCGGGCCGAGGGCCTGACCTACAGCCAGTTCATGCACGGGCTGAAGCTCGCGGGCGTCGAACTGGACCGGAAGGTCCTGGCCGACATCGCCATGCACGAAGCGGAGGCGTTTAGCGCCATCGTCGCGCAGGCGAAGGCGGCTCTGCCCCAGGCCGCCTGAGGCGACCTGCAGCGACCTGCTCGAAATGGGGCGCCGGTGGAGACACCGGCGCCCTTTTTCTTTGCCCACAAGGTGGCTAGAGCCCAGCCGGACCTGCACCGCCCGCCCCGGCGAGCGACGCGAATGATTCCCGGCCTTGCGGGAATGACGGAGGATTATGACGACCGATCTGGACCAGCTGCGCACCGACCTGCTCGGCGCGATCGACGCGGCCGCCGGCCTCGACGGGATCGAGGCGCTGCGCGTGCATGCGCTGGGCAAGCAGGGCGCGATCACCGGCCTGCTCAAAACGCTGGGCGGGATGAGCCCCGAGGAGCGCCAGGTCCAGGGTCCGCGGATCCACGGCCTGCGCGAGGCGGTGACCGAGGCGCTGGGTGCCCGCAAGGCTGCGCTTGAAAAGGCGGCGCTTGACGCACGGCTGGCGGGCGAGCGGATCGACATGACGCTGCCGGTCGACGGCATCGCGCCGGGCAGCGTCCATCCGGTCAGCCAGGTGATGGACGAACTGGCGGAGATCTTCGCCGATCTGGGCTTCGCGGTCGCCACCGGCCCGGAGATCGAGGACGACTGGCATAATTTCACCGCGCTCAACATTCCCGAGAGCCATCCGGCGCGGGCGATGCACGACACCTTCTATTTCCCCGACGGCGAAGCGGGCGAGCGCAAGATGCTGCTGCGCACCCACACCTCGCCGGTGCAGATCCGCACGATGATCGGCCAGAAGCCGCCGATCCGGATCATCGCGCCCGGCCGCACCTATCGCTCGGACTCGGACGCGACGCACACGCCGATGTTCCACCAGGTCGAGGGTCTGGTGATCGACAAGGGGATCACGCTCGGCCATCTCAAATGGACGCTCGAGACATTCCTCAAGGCATTCTTCGAGCGCGACGACGTCGTGCTGCGCCTGCGCCCCAGCTATTTCCCGTTCACCGAGCCCTCGGCCGAGGTCGATGTCGGCTATACGATGGTCAACGGCAAGCGCGTGATCGGCGGGTCCGAAGGCTGGATGGAGGTGCTCGGCTCGGGCATGGTCCATCCCAAGGTCATCGCCGCCTGCGGCCTCGATCCCGATGAATGGCAGGGCTTCGCATTCGGCTGCGGCATCGACCGCCTGGCGATGCTCAAATATGGGATGGACGACCTGCGCGCCTTTTTCGACGGCGATATCCGCTGGCTGCGTCACTACGGATTCGCGGCGCTCGATGTGCCCACGCTGAGCGGAGGAGTCGGCGCATGAAGTTCACCCTGGACTGGCTGAAGGCGCATCTCGACACCGATGCGACGCTGGAGCAGATCCTCGAGGCGCTGACCCGCGTCGGGCTCGAGGTCGAGGGCGTCGAGAATCCGGGCGAGAAGCTGGCCGCGTTCCGCGTTGCCAAGGTGCTGACCGCAGCACCCCACCCCCAGGCCGACAAGCTGCAGGTGCTGAGCGTCGATGCCGGCGACGGCGCGCCGCTTCAGGTCGTGTGCGGTGCCCCCAATGCCCGTGCGGGGCTGGTCGGCGTGCTGGGGCTCCCCGGCGCGACGGTCCCGGCCAACGGCATGGTGCTCAAGGTCTCCGCCATCCGCGGCGTCGAATCGAACGGCATGATGTGCTCGACCCGCGAGCTGGAGCTGGGCGAGGATCATGACGGCATCATCGAATTGCCGCAGGACGCACCGATCGGCACGCCCTTCCCCGATTATGCCGGGCTGAACGACGCGGTGATCGATGTATCGATCACTCCCAATCGCCAGGACTGCATGGGCGTGCGCGGCATCGCCCGCGATCTCGCCGCGGCCGGCCTCGGCACGCTCAAGCCGCTCGCGGTCGACCCGGTCCCGACGCAGGGTGCCGGTCCCGAGGTGCGGATCGAGGCGCCCGAGGGCTGCCCCGCCTATTATGGCCAGACGGTCAGCGGCGTGACCAACGGCGCCTCGCCCGACTGGATGCAGCGCCGGCTGAAGGCGATCGGCCAGCGCCCGATCTCGGCGCTGGTCGACATCACCAACTATGTGATGATCGATCTCGGCCGCCCGCTCCATGTCTATGACCGCGCGAAGCTGACCGGCGCGCTGATCGTGCGCAAGGCGACCGCCGGCGAGCAGGTGCTGGCGCTCAACGAGAAGACCTACACGCTCGACGAGACGATGACCGTCATCGCCGACGAGGCGCATGTCCACGACATTGGCGGCATCATGGGCGGCGAGGATTCGGGCGTGTCCGACGGCACCACCGACGTCGTCATCGAATGCGCCTTCTTCGATCCCGCCCATATCGCCCGCACCGGCCAGAAGCTGGGGCTGACCAGCGATGCCCGCTCGCGGTTCGAGCGCGGCGTCGATCCGGCGTTCCTCGAGGACGGCATCGCCATCGCCGCACGGCTGGTGGTCGACCTGTGCGGCGGCACCGCGAGCGAGGTGACCCGCGCCGGCCAGCCTCCGCTGGCGGCGAAGACGATCGCCTATGATCCCGCCAAGGCCGAGACGCTCGGCGGGCTGGCGATCGATCCGGCGCGGCAGAAGGACATTCTCGAACGGCTCGGCTTCACCGTCGCCAGCGACTGGACCGTCACCGTGCCCAGCTGGCGCCGCGACGTCGACGGCGCCGCCGACATGGTCGAGGAAGTCATCCGCATAGAGGGCATCGACAAGGTGCCGACGGTGCCGCTCGACCGCCTGCCGGGCGTCGCCCGCCCGACCGCGACCGCGGAGCAGAAGCTGGAGCGCCGCGTGCGCCGCAACGCCGCCGCGCGCGGGCTCAGCGAAGCGGTCACCTGGAGCTTCATCTCGCAGGCCGAAGCCGCGCCGTTCGGCGGCGGCGCCTGGACGCTGGCCAATCCGATCAGCGAGGACATGAAGGTCATGCGCCCCTCGCTGCTGCCCGGCCTTCTGGCTGCGGCCGAGCGCAACCTGAAGCGCGGCGCGACCAGCGTGCGGTTGTTCGAGATCGGCCGCCGCTATCTGGCCGATGCCGAGCGTCCGACGCTGGGCGTGGTCCTCGCCGGATCACGCGCCCCGCGCGGCTGGCAGGGCGGCAAGGCACAGCCTTTCGGCGCGTTCGATGCCAAGGCCGAGGCGCTGGCGCTGCTCGAGGCTGCCGGTGCGCCGGTCGCGAACCTGCAGGTCATGGGCGAGGCGGGCGACGTCTATCATCCCGGCCAGTCGGCAACGCTGCGGCTGGGGCCGAAGACGGTGCTGGCGGCGTTCGGCATGATCCATCCGTCGGTGCTGAAGGCGTTCGATCTCGACGGCGAGGTCGCCGCGGTCGAGCTCTATCTCGATGCGCTGCCGGCCAAGCGCGGCTCGGGATTCATGCGCCCGGCCTACACGCCGCCCGCGCTCCAGTCGGTGACGCGCGACTTCGCCTTCCTGGTGCCGACCGATCTGCCCGCGGGCGATCTGGTCCGCACGGTCAAGGGCGCGGACAAGGCGAACATCGTCGATGCCCGGCTGTTCGACGTCTTCACCGGCGCGGGCGTGCCCGAGGGGCAGAAGAGCCTGGCGATCGAAGTGACGCTCCAGCCCGGCGACAAGAGCTTCACCGACGAGGACCTCAAGGCGATCGCCGCCAAGGTGGTCGCCGCGGCGGGCAAGCAGGGCGCGACGTTGCGCGGGTGAATATTCGCGCAGAGGCGCGGAGCCGCTGAGGGGGCGCGTTCGGTGGAAGCCGGACGCGCCCCATTCGTTTAACCTGCCCCGGCTGACCCCCTCTCTGCGCCTCCGCGCCTCTGCGCGAACATCTTCTACGCCGCCCCACAGCCAAACCGCTTGGCCCGTGCCCGCGACCCGCTAAGGACGGACCAGACCGGCATCAGGAGGATTCGCGCATGAAGACCGCACTCATCACCGGCGCCACCGCCGGTTTCGGCGAGGCGGCTGCGCGCGCCTTCGTGAAGGCCGGGTGGCGGGTCATCGGCACCGGCCGCCGCGCCGAACGGCTCGATGCGCTGAAGGCCGAACTCGGCGATGCCTTCCACGCCGCGGTGTTCGACATTCGCGACGAGGCCGCACGCGACTCCGCGCTCGATTCGCTGCCTGAAAGCTTTCGCGGCATCGACCTGCTGGTGAACAATGCCGGCCTAGCGCTCGGCCTCGAGCCCGCGCAAAAGGCGTCGCTCGACAATTGGAAGACGATGATCGACACCAACGTCACCGCGCTGGCGTCGATCACCCACCGGCTGCTGCCGCTGCTGGTCGAGCGCAAGGGCGCGATCATCAACCTGTCCTCGGTCGCCGCGACCTATCCCTATCCCGGCGGCAACGTCTATGCCGCGACCAAGGCGTTCGTCCGCCAGCTCAGCCTCGCCTTGCGCGCCGACCTGCACGGCACCGGCGTGCGCGTCACCTCGGTCGAGCCGGGCATGGCCGAGACCGAATTCACCCTGGTCCGCACCGGCAGCCAGCAAAGCTCTGACACGCTCTATTCGGGCGTCCAGCCGATGACCGGCGAGGATATCGCGGACGCCATCCTGTGGATCGCCACCCTGCCGTCGCACCTCAACATCAACCGGATCGAGCTGATGCCGGTCAACCAGAGCTGGCAGGCATTCGCCATTCACCGCGAGGGTTGATCATGATCGAGATTTCGAACGGCCGGCTGACTGCCCGCATCAACCCGCTTGGTGCGGAACTCAGCAGTCTGACCGATGCCGATGGGCGTCAGCTGATGACCGATGCCGATCCCGCCTATTGGACCGGCCGTGCGCCCCTGCTGTTCCCGATCATCGGCCGGCTGATGGGCGATCGCTACCGGGTGAACGGTCAGACCTACGAGCAGCCCCAGCACGGCTTCGCCCGGCGCCAGATGTTCGAGCTGGTCGAGCAGTCGGAACACAGCGTGCGGTTCCGCCTGAGCGACAATGACGCGATGCGCGCCGTCTATCCCTTCGCCTTCACGCTGGACGCGGTCTTCACCCTCGACGACGCGACGCTGTCGATCGACATCATCGTCACCAATAGCGGCGACGTGCCGATGCCGGCCAGTTTCGGCTTCCACCCCGCCTTCGCCTGGCCACTCCCCTGGGGCGGCGCCAAGGAGGATCACCGCATCACCTTCGCCGCCGACGAGCCCGGCGCGCTGTCGGCCATCGTCGAGGGCGGCTGGATCGCGCCCGAGGGCCGGCCCAGCCCGCTCGATGGCCGCGTGCTGCACCTGAAGGATTCGCTGTTCGACCGCGACGCGCTGATCTGGAACCCGGTCGCCAGCCAGTCGGTGCGCTATGATGCGGGGCAGGGGCCGGCGCTGGAGGTCGGCTTCCCCGATACGCCCGCACTCGGCATCTGGACCAAGCCCGGCGCCCACTTCGTCTGCATCGAACCGTGGCACGGCATCGCCGATCCAGTCGGCTTCGACGGCGAGATCTGGGACAAGCCCGGAATCCTGCGCTTCGAACCCGGCCAGTCGCGCAGCTTCACGATGCGGGTGACGCTGCGCGCATGAGGCGCTAGAGGGCCGCGATGCCTTCCGTTTCCGACCGTCGCACCTTCGCCATCATCTCGCATCCCGACGCGGGCAAGACCACGCTGACCGAAAAGCTGCTGCTGTTCGGCGGTGCGATCCATCTTGCCGGCGAGGTGAAGGCGCGCGGCGCCGCCCGCCGTGCGCGTTCGGACTGGATGAAGATTGAGCAGCAGCGCGGAATCTCGGTCACGTCCAGCGTGATGACGTTCGAGCGTCAGGGGATCACCTTCAACCTGCTCGACACGCCGGGCCACGAGGATTTCAGCGAGGACACCTATCGCACGCTGACCGCGGTCGATTCGGCGGTGATGGTGATCGACGTCGCCAAGGGCATCGAAAGCCAGACGCGAAAGCTGTTCGAGGTCTGCCGCCTGCGCAACGTGCCGATCATCACCTTCGTCAACAAGGTCGACCGCGAAGGTCGCGAAGTGTTCGAGACGCTGGACGAGATCGCCGACCTGCTCGCGCTCGACGTCACGCCGATGACCTGGCCGGTCGGGATGGGCGGCACGTTCGAGGGGATCTTCGATCTCGCCACCAACCGCCTGCTGCTGCCCGAGGGCGACAGCCGCGAGTTCCAGGGCAAGGTCATCCAGACCAGCGGCCTCGACGATCCGCAGCTCGACGAGATCGTCTCGCCGCAGAATCTCGCCAAGCTGCGTGAGGATGTCGAGCTTGCCCGGATCGGCTATCCCGAATTCGACGGCGAGGCCTATCGCCATGGCGACCTGACCCCGGTCTATTTCGGTTCGGCGCTGAAGGAATTCGGCGTCGATTCGCTGATCGAGGCATTGGCCGAGGTCGCGCCGCCGCCGCGCGCCCAGCCGGCCGAGCCCGAGCCGGTCGAACCGGCACGCGACGAGGTCACCGGCTTCGTGTTCAAGGTCCAGGCGAACATGGACCCCAATCACCGCGACCGCATCGCGTTCATGCGGCTGGTCTCCGGCACGTTCAAGCGCGGCATGAAGCTGACGCCGACCGGCCATGGCAAGCCGATCGCGATCCACTCGCCGATCCTGTTCTTCGCCCGCGAACGCGAACTGGCGGACGAGGCCTTCCCCGGCGACATCATCGGCATCCCCAATCACGGCGTGCTGCGTGTCGGCGATACGCTGAGCGAAAAGGGGGCGGTGCGCTTCACCGGCCTGCCCAATTTCGCCCCCGAAATCCTGCGCCGCGTGGTGCTGAAGGACCCGACCAAGACCAAACAGCTGCGCAAGGCGCTGGACGACATGGCCGAGGAAGGCGTGACCCAGGTCTTCTATCCCGACATCGGATCGAACTGGGTGATCGGCGTGGTCGGCCAGCTCCAGCTCGACGTGCTGCTCAGCCGGCTGGATGCCGAATACAAGGTCGCGGCCGGGCTGGAGATGGCCCCGTTCGAGACCGCCCGCTGGATCTCGTCCGACGATCCCGCGGCGATGAAGGAATTCACCGAGCTCAACCGCGGCGCCATGGCCAAGGACCGCGACGGCAACCCCGTCTTCATGGCCAAGTCGGCCTGGGAAGTCGGCTATATCGCCGACCGCTATTCCAAAGTGAAATTCGCCGCCACCCGCGAGCGATAGGGGCGGCGAAGAATTCCCGTCCCTGGAAGGGATGTTAGGTACGACCACAGTCCTTTCCTCCCCAGGATGCTGCGCATCCGGGGGAGGGGGACCATGCGAAGCATGGTGGAGGGGGTTCACAACAGACGTGGCAGCCCCCTCCACCACGACGCTACGCGTCGCGGTCCCCCTCCCCAGGAGCCTGCGGCTCCGGGGGAGGAAAGGGCGTCAATCCACCCAATCCGCCTTCAGCTTCCGGCTCGCCAGCAGCATCAGCACCCCGGCCACCAGATAGGAACACAGCCCGATCGCGATCGCATAGCGCAGCGCGTCGGCGCCGTAGTCGGGCTTCAGCGCATCGGCGATCATGCCGATCACGGTCGACCCCAGGCCCAGCCCGATCAGATTGTTGATCAGCAGGAAGCTGGCCGAGGCGGTGGCGCGCATATGCGCCGGCACCAGATGCTGGACTGCGGTCAGCACCGGGCCCAGCCAGACATAGACCAAAGCCTGGGGGATCACGAACAGCGCGAAGGCGACTGCCCAGCCGCTCGACAGCACGCCCGCGATGAAAAGGGGCGTTCCGACGATGTACGACAGCGCCGGAACCAGCGCATAATATTTGCGGTCGCGCGCGCCCAGCCGGTCGCCCAGCGCACCGCCCAGCAGCACGCCCGCCACCCCGCCGGTCAGCAACAGCGCGCCGAAGAACTGGCCGGTCTGGATCAGGTCGAGCCCGAAGCTGCGCATCATCAGGCTGGGAAGCCAGAAGGCGATGCCATAGCCGCACATCGATCCCGCCGCCGCGCCGAAGGCGAGCAGCCAGAAGCTGGGCTTGGCCGCCAGGATGCCGAAAACCTGCGACACCGGGACCTGGGCCTGCGCCGCCGCTGGGCGCGCCCGGTCCTTCACCACCAGCCGGAAGATCGGGGCGATCACGATGCCCGCGATGCCGATGACGATGAAGGCGGTGCGCCACTCGACCGTCTGCGCGATATAGCCGCCCAGCAGCGCACCGGCGGCCGCGCCCAGCGGGATGCCCAGCGAATAGATCGACAGCGCTCGCGCGCGCTTCTCCGCCGGATAATAGTCGCCGATCAGCGCATAGGAGGGCGCGACACCTCCCGCCTCGCCGACGCCCACGCCCAGCCGGAACAGGAACATCTGGGTGAAGTTCTGCGCCGTGCCGCACAGGGCGGTGAACGCGCTCCACACGCCGAGCGACACGGTGATGACCCAGCTGCGGCTGGTCCGGTCGGCGAGCAGCGCCAGCGGGATCGCCAGCGTCGAATAGAGCGCCGCGAACGCGAGCCCGCCCAGCAGCCCCAGCTGCGTATCGCTGAGCTGCAGCGACGCCTTCACCGGCTGCGCCAGGATGCTCAGGATCTGCCGATCGAGAAAGTTGAAGGTGTAGACCAGCAACAGCATCGCCAGCACGATCCCGCGCTGACGGGCGGTGGGGGCGGCAGTCGTGTCGGGCGGGGTCATCGGCGTCCTTGCGAAAAACAAGGGGCCGGGAGTCGGTGGAGACGCCCGGCCCGTGGATGGTCTGGGGTGACGCCCCGGCTTAGAATTTAAAGCCGGCGGTCACGCTGAAGGTCCGCGGGTCGCCATAATAGGCCGTCTGGATATTGCCCACGCTCGAGAATTCCTGGCCGTCGGTCTTGTAGAGCGACTTGGTCAGGTTCTTGACGCCGCCGCGCAGATAATAGCGGCCGCCCTGGGCGTTATACTGGACATAGGCATTCACCAGCCAATAGCCGTCCTCCATCAGCCCCGGACGATTGTCGACCGACAGGAAATGCTTGTCGACGAAGCGGCCGTCGCCGCCCAGCGTCAGGCTGTTCTCGCCGCCAAAGTCGATCGTGTAGTCGCTGCCCAGGGTGAAGGTGATCGGCGGCGCAAAGGCGGGCTCGCAGGTGATCTGCGCACCGGTCGGGTTGCACGAGAAGGCGGGCGCGCGGCGCGCGTCGTTGAACTCGTCATATTGGGCGTCGAGATAGCCGAAGCTGGTGCGGATGTTCCAGTTTCGCACCGGACGCACCGCCAGTTCCGCCTCGACGCCCCAGATGCGCAGCTTGCCGGCGTTGACGACCGGGAAGGACCCGCCCGCAACCCCGGTGGTGCCGCCACCGACGCGCGCCTGGAAGTTGGTATAGTCGGAATAGAAGACGTCGGCGGCGATCGTCACCGCACCGTTCAGGAAGCTGCCCTTGGCGCCGGTCTCATAGGTCCACACCGTCTCGGGCTGGAAGAAGGGGACGATCGTCGTCACCCCGCCGATTACCTGGGTCACGTCGCCCAGGCCGTTGACGCGGCCGTTGAACCCGCCCGACTTGAAGCCGCGCGCGGCTGAGGCATAGACCATCGTCTGCGGCGTCGGCTTGAACGACAGCGTCGCCGACGGCGTCCAGGCGTCGAAATCGACATGGTCGAGATCGTTATACGGCGCCGGCAGGCTGTTCGGGAAGATGAACGGCGCGGTCGCGGCACCGCCCAGCACGGTGTAGGTGCTGCGATAATATTCCTTGCGCTCCTTGGTGTAGCGCAGGCCCGCGGTCAGCGAGAGCCGGTCGGTGAAGTCATAGGTCAGCTGGCCGAACGCGGCATAGCTCTGGACCTTCTGGTCGTCGTCGATGTAGCGGACGAAGGTCAGCGGCGTGCCGAACAGGCGCAGATAATTGTCGTCATAGGATTCCTGGTGCGACTGCGTGTGCTCGTTCAGGTAATAGAGACCGAACACGCCGTTCAGCGCGCCGCCGTCATATTTCAGCTGCAGCTCCTGGCTGAACTGGCGCTGGGTCACGCCGACGAACGCGTCCGCCACTTCCAGTTCGGTCGCGTCGAAGTCGATATAATAATCGGGACGCAGGCGGCGATAGGCGCTGATCGAGCTGAGCTGCAGCGTGTCGGTCAGGTCGATGTTCGCGGTGAACGACACGCCCCAATGGTCGAGCCGCTGGCCCTGGTCGGGCGACAGGCTGGTCGAGGCGCGATAATTGTACGGGCCATAGGGATATGCCGGCTTGACGATCGTCGAGGCGCCGGTGCCCAGGTCGACATTGATCAGCGGGGCGGTGGCATAGCCCAGGCTCGCCGAACTGCGCTGGCGAGTATAGTCGCCCGACAGGATCAGCTCGACGCCGGTGCCCGGGGTCGCGCGCAGGATGCCGCGCAGCGTGCCGGTGTCGCGGTCGTTATATTTGCGCCCGGTCAGCGGGTCGGTGACCAGCCCGTCGCGCTTGTCATAGACGCCGGCCAGGCTGAGCGCGAGCGTGTCCTGGACCAGCGGGACCGAGACATAGCCATTGGCGATGATCTGGTTGTAGCTGCCATAGGTGAAGGCGCCGGCGGCACGCGTCTCCTGCGTGCTGGGCTTGCGGCTGACCACGTTCACCGCGCCGCCGATCGTGTTCTTGCCGTACAGCGTGCCCTGCGGACCGCGCAGCACCTCGACCCGCTCGACGTCGAACAGGTTGAACAGCGCGCCCTGGATGCGGCTGATATAGACGCCGTCGGCATAGATGCCGACCGCCGGATCGAAGGTCTGGAGCGCGTCGGGCTGGCCGATGCCGCGGATGAAGATGTTGGCGTTGGATGCGGAGCCGCGGCCCTGGACCAGGTTGAGGTTGGGCACCGCGCCCTGGATGCCCGACAGGTCGGTCGCCTGCAGCTTGTCGAGCGACTCGCTCGACAGCGCGGTGATCGCGACCGGCACGTCGAGCAGCCTTTCCTCGCGGCGGCGGGCGGTGACGATGATCTCGCCCGGCTGGTCTTCGGCGATTTCGGTATCGCTCGAGGCTGCCGGCGCGTCCTGCGCGAAGGCGGGCATGGCGGTCAGCGCGGCAAGTGCGGCGCCGGCCTGGAGGACGGTACGTGCGGACGGAATCAGGCGTGACATCAGGTCTTCCTCCCCAGATGGTGACCCGTTTGAATCCACGGGTTGTGTGCGATTGGCGGATGACATACTGAAACCTGAACCAGGTTTCAACTTGGGATCGAGGGGAGGTCGAAGATGGTCGGACGGCGTGACGCGAAGGCCACAGCGGCGGCTGCGCCCGAGGCGTCGTCACCACCGGCAAGCAAGGAACCGCGCACCGAGCGGGGACGCCGGACGCTGCGCGCGATCCTGGATGCCGCGGCCGAAGAATTCGGCGAAAAGGGATTTCACGACGGATCGATCGCCGGCATCACCCGGCGCGCCGGCGTCGCGCTGGGCAGTTTCTACACCTATTTCGATTCGAAGGACGAGGTGTTCCGCGCGCTGGTCCGCGACATGTCGCAGCAGGTGAAGGAGCATGTCGGCCCGGCGATCCGCGCCGCGACCAGCCAGATCGATGCCGAGCGCGCCGGCCTGCTCCACTTCATCCGCTTCGCGCGCGAGCACAAGGAAATCTACCGGATCATCGACGAGGCCGAGTTCGTCGATCCCGAAAGCTTCCGCATGCACTATGCGACGACGGCCGAGCGGATCGCAGCGCGGCTTCGCGATGCGGCCGACCGCGGCGAACTGCGCGACGATATTTCCGAAGTCCATGCCTGGGCGATCATGGGCATGAACGTGTTCCTGGGCCTGCGCTACTCGGTCTGGGCCGAGGACGCCGATCCCGAAGCGATCGCCGACACGATCGGCACGATGCTGGCACGCGGCATCGCCCGCTAGGGGCCAGTTCGCGCCGGGCCCGCGCCTATTTCTTGTTCAGCGCATCCTTCAGCGCGCCCAGGCCGGCAAAGGGGCTCGCCGGCTCTTCCTCGACCGCCTCGACCTCATCCTCGCCGACCACGCCGGCGCGCTTCAGCACTTCGTCGGCGCGCGGGCTGCGCGGGAAGGGGTCGAGCGCCAGCGCCAGCGTGTCGGCTGCCGCCTCGCCCAGGTCGATCGCGCTGCCGGTGAAGAACACGGTGTCGCATTCCTCCTCGGACAGCTCGATTTCTTCCACGCTCTCGCTTTCGGGCAGGAAGCGGATGTCGAACGCCTCTTCGATCCGCGCCGGCACCGGATCGCCGGTCGCGACACAGGACTGGACGACCTCGGCGCGCAACTGGCCGGTCGCCCGCACGCCGCCGGCGCTCCGCTTCAGCCGATAATCCGCCTCCAGCCGCCCGATCGACTGAAGGCCGAAGCGCGCGGCCAGTGCCTCGCGCTCGGCGGGGTCCGCCTCGACCGAGACCTGGCTCTCGCCGGCGCCGATCTGGTCGAGCCGCTGCGGGCGGGCGAATTCGGGGGCGTTCACGGCAATTCTCCGTCGATGATCGTGGTGACCGGCGTCGCGGCCAGCGTCGCACGCAGCGCCATCAGTTCGGCCTCGACATGGGCCAGAGCCGCGGCATCGGGCGCGCTGCCGCGATAGAGGTTGCGCACCAGCGCGGGCTTGAGATCCTCGGCTGCCAGCGCGTCGCGATAGGCGCCGAGCCGGCCGCCGATCATCCCCATCATCTTGCCGATATGCTTCCCGACGACGATGTCGCCGACGCCCAGCTCGCGCAGTTGGCCGTCCATGTCGTGCACGAACACTTCGGCCAGATGCGTGCTCGGCAGCGTCGCCGCCGGCTCGCCCTCCATGCGCAGCAGGACCAGCGCCATTACCGCGGCGATCATGTCGAACCGTCCGTCGACCGTGTCGGGCACCGCGCCCTCGACATACCAATGCGGCTGGCGCGCGCGCTCGACGATCGCGGCGTAGAGTTCCGGCGCCTTGCCCCGGTCGGGCTGGCCGAACAGCCGCTGCAACAAACTCATCTCGCTTCCCATCATCCGATCAGCGGCACGCGGCCCCGATGGCACCGTCCCGACCGACAAGCGACCTTGTTTGGCCGCAATTCCCCGCATATTGAGGCGATCGGTGCGCGATGCAATCGCGCGCGTGTGGCGTGTTGCCCGCTGGAGAAGTTGATGCCGAAGTTTCCTGTCCGCGCCCTTGTCCCGGTTCTGGCGCTCGCTGCTCTCGGGACGTCGGCCTGCACGCCGCTTCGGTCGCATACCGGCTATGTCGTCGACAAGGAGCTGGTCGACTCGATCCAGCCGGGCGTCGACAATCGCGACTCGGTGCTGCGCACGCTCGGTCGCCCGACGCTGACCAGCCAGTTCTCCGAGGGCGAATGGTATTATGTGTCGCGCGACAATCGCAACATGGCCTATAGCCAGCCCAAGCCGACCGACCAGCTGACGCTGCGCATCCGCTTCGACCGGGCGGGCAACGTCACCGCGATCGACCGCAGCGGGCTGGAAAAGGTCGCCAAGGTCGATCCCTATGGCAAGACCACGCCGACGCTGGGTCGCCATCGCAGCTTCTTCAGCGACCTGTTCGGCAATATCGGCACCGTCGGCGCACCCGGCACCGGTGGCCCGGGCGGCGCTCCCGGCCAGTAAGCGACACGGCACGGGGCGGCATCCCGCCCCGTCAAATCCTGTCTGATCGATGAAGGGCGCGTTCCCGCCCGGTTCAGTCTGACTCGCCTAGATCCGTACTCAACCGGCGAACCCCCAAGGGCGAAGCCGGCAGACAGATCAGGAGATCGGACAATGAAGAAGTTCATCACCGCAGCCCTGCTCGCCGCGGTCGCCATGCCGGTGGCGATCCCCGCGGCCCAGGCCCAGTCGAACCGCGAGCTGCGCCGCGACCGCCAGGAGATTCGCGAGGAACAGCGCGACCTGCGCCGCGCGGAACGCTATGGCACCCCGCGCCAGATCCGCGAGCAGCGCCGCGACGTGCGCGAGGCGCGCCGCGAATATCGCGAGGACCTGCGCGATCGCGAGCGCCGCTGGGGAAACGACGATTGGCGCGGCTGGCGCAATTCGAACCGCGCGCTCTACAGCCGGGGCAGCTGGCGGGCACCGTTCCGCTATTATAATTTCAACACCGGCGCGCGGATCGGTGTGAACTATTACAGCCCGCGCTACCGGATCGCCGATCCGTGGCGCTATCGCCTGCCCCGCCCGGGATTCAACCAGGCCTGGGTGCGCCATTATGACGATCTGCTGCTGGTCGACACGCGCCGCGGCCGCGTCATCCGGGTGATCCGCAACTTCTACTGGTAACCGGATCCCCGAAATAATGGGCCCCGGGACCTGATACAGGGTCCCGGGGCCTGTGCGTTCGCGCAGGCGCGTTCGCGTGGTCCCGAAAGGGGGAGGGGACCGAATCGCGCAACGCTCGAATCGGCATTTGGTTCATCGAATTGTGAAGATGATCTGATCGACCGTTCGTCCCGACACATCGACCAGCTTCAATATGTGCCGGCCGCGCGTCCCCTCGATCATCGGACCGGCGCTCGCGCTGCCGATATCGGTCTTGTCCAGCACCAGCCGATGTCCCGCAATGTCGCCGGAAAAGGTCACGGCAAGCCGCTGATTGTCGGCCGGAATATCGGGGTCGAGCGCATAGACGCTGCCCTTGGCGGGGCTGACGATCCGTGGGCGGCGCGACTCCGGTGGCGCCAGGGCCACCGTGGACACCGCAGTTCCTTTCAGGAAATATTCGCGGCGCGGCTGCTCCAGCCCGGCGGCGAAGCGGATGGTGCGGCTCTCGACCCCTTCGGGGGGCGGCGGCTCGCGGCTCGGGGTGCCGCCGTGCAGTGCCATCATCACGTCGCGCCACACCGGGGCTGCGCCGCTGGTGCCGGATACGGCGCGCATCGGATCGCCCTCCATATTGCCGACCCACACCGCAACGGTGAACCGGTCGGAGAAGCCGATGCACCAATTGTCGCGCATCGCCTTCGACGTGCCGGTCTTCACCGCCGCCCAGAAGGGCAGGCGCAGCGCCGAATCGATCCCGAACGTCGCCGCCCTGGCATTGGGGTCGGACAGCATGTCGGCGACGATCCAGGCCGCCTGCGGCGTCGTGGTGCGATGCTCGGTCTTGATCGCCTCGCCCTTGATGAGGCGCAGCGGGGTCCAGCGCCCGCCCAGCGCCAGGCTGCGATAGGCAGCCGCCTGTTCCATCAGCGTGACTTCGGCCGATCCCAGCGCGAGGCTGAACCCGTAATAGTCACCGTCCTCGACCAGCCCGGCATAGCCGGTGTCGAACAGCCGGTCCTTGAACGTATCGACCCCGACCAGGATGAGCGTGCGGACCGCCGGCACGTTGAGCGATCCCGCCAGCGCCACTCGCGCGGACACCGGCCCCTTGAACCCCTTGTCGTAATTTTGCGGCACATAGAGGCCGGAGGCGGTATCGAGCTGCACCGGCGAATCGTCGAGGATCGATGCGGCGGTCAGATAGCCCCGCTCGAGAGCCTGGGCGTAGAGGAAGGGCTTCAGCGTCGAGCCGGCCTGGCGATAGGCGGTCGCGCCATTGACTGCCGGTGCGGTCGACGCGCCGCCGATCCCGCCGACAATCGCCAGCACGTCGCCGCTGCGGTTGTCGACCACCACCACCGCGCCGTCGCGCGCGCGGCTGCCGCCCAGTCCCTGGAGCTGGCGGCGCAGCGCCAGGATCGCGGCGCGCTGGGCCCGGATGTCGAGCGTGGTCGTGATCCGCGCGCCCGGTGTGGTCAGCAGCATGTCCGACAGGTGCGGCGCCAGTCCGGGGTCGAGTGCCAGGCTGCGCGCCGGACCCAGCATCGCGATCGCGGCGGGCAGGAACCGGCTGCAATCGGCATCGCGCGACAGGGCGCAGGCGCGCTGCGCCAGCTTCTGAGCCGATGCGCGCGGTTCGGGCAGCAAAGCTGCCAGCAGCAGCGCGTCGTCGCGGGTCAGCGTGGCGGGCGTCTTGCCGAACAGGCCCAGCGCCGCCGCGGCGATCCCCTGTGCCTCGCCGCGAAACCCGGCCAGGTTCAGATAGGCCTCGAGGATCTGGTCCTTGGTCCAGCGCGACTCCAGCGCATTGGCAGCGCGCATCTGGCGCAGCTTGTCCCAGGTCCCGCGCCGGCCCGGTGCCGCCAGCCCGGGCGACAGATAGGCCGCGACCTGCATCGACAGCGTCGATGCGCCGCGGGCGCGCTTGCCCTCGATCCGGTCGCGGATCGATCCGCCCAGCGACAGCCAGTCGATCCCGCCATGTTCGCGAAAGCGCCGGTCCTCGGCCGCCAGGATCACCTCGCGCGCGGCAGGCGAGATCTGGTCGAGCGGGGTCCAGCCGAGCCGGCGGACCTGGAAATTGACCCGCGAACTGTCGAGCAGCACCCCGTTGCGGTCGTACAGCCAGGCCTCGGACGGGCGATAGGCGGCGCGTTGCTCGTCATAATCGGGCAGTGTCGGCGGCAAGGTGGCGAAGTCGAGCGCGGCGAGCCCGCCGACCAGCACCAGCGCGAGGCTCCATCCGATCCGCGACCGGGTGAACACCCCGCGCCAGCCGCGTTCGTCCCAGTCGGTCAGCAGCCGGTCGAACCAGCCGCGGACGACGCCCGCGCCGGCCCGGATCGCGCGCGCGGGCCGGCTTTCCCTAACCCTCTGCCACCGGGTCACCGCTGCGCCACGGTCATCACCTGATTGGGCACCTGCGAGCGGATCTCGGGCGAGTACATCGCCTCGACCCGGCTGGCGGGCAGGTTGAACACGCCCGAAGAGTTCAGCCGCATCACATAGGATACGGTGACGCTGCCGCGCGGCATCCAGCCGAAATAGGCGCGCCAGGCGTCGCGGCCGCGCTCGATATAGCTGGGCGACAGGCCCGACCCTTCGGCCGCCTCGCCCAGCATCTGCGACTGTCCGCCCAGATTGCCGATCACCGTCGCGCCTGTCGGCACCGGATCGCTGATCACGACCCAGTTGCGCTCCGCAGTCGCGTCAACCGTGATCGTCACCTTGACCACGTCGCCGCGGCTGAGCTGACCCGGCTTGAACGCCTGGATGACCTCGACCTTCTTGCTCATCTTGTAGCCGGCATGGAGCGGCTGGGTCAGTGGCACCGCAGCCTTCACCGTGACGAACGCCCAGGGTCCGGCACCGCCCGACTGGGTGAGCGTCAGCGGCGCCTGCGTCGTCGGCAGGGCGAAGCTGAAGCTGCGCTCGGGCATCGCCAGCGGCCAGTTGCGGCTGACCGTCTGGTTCAGCAGCGTGCCGGTGGTGACGCCCGCGATCGCTTCGGCCGGATACATCGCCATGAACTTGCGCGCGGCAACGGTGCCCCAGGCATTGGCGGTGGTCGTGTCCCAATGGCCGCGCGTCTGGCGCAGCCCGACGCCGACCATCATCTTGGCCGCCTCATTCTCCCAGCCGGGGCGGCCGAGCGTGGCGACGACCGCCTTGATCGCCGCCTCGTCGTCGGACGCCATCAGCCACCACGGGCTGCTGCCCTTGTCGCTCAGGTCGATCCGCGTGCCTTCATAGACCAGCCGGGTGCGCAGCACGCGCTCGGCCTCGGCGCGCAGCGCATTGGCGTTGGCGATGCCCTGCACCTTCTGCAGCGCCTGGGCATAGTCGGCCAGCGTCGAGGTCGGCATCTCTGCGGGCGCGATGCCGATCTGGCCGAGCATCGCCGGGGTGGCTGCACCGTTGCGGGCCAGCGCGGCGAAGGCCGCGACCCGCTGCAGCCGGACATCGCCATAATCCTCGCGGCGCAGGCGCCCGTCGAGCACCGCCTTCATCGCCTCGATCATCTTCTCGCGCGGGCCCGACGGCACCGGCAGCCCCGCCTCGGCGGTGATCGACAGCAGATAGGCGGTCAGCGCCTCCGATCCGGAGAGCGAATTGTTGGTGAAGTAGCGCGCCAGCCCGTCATTATCGAGATAGGCGGGCAGTTCGCTGGCGATCAGCGTCCAGGCACCCGTATCCCCCGTCGCGATCGCGCGCGAGGTGCGCTGTTCGAGGCAGTTGTACGGATAGGCCGACATATAGTCGCGCACGCCCTGGAGCGGTGGCGCGAGCGTATCGGCCAGCAGGATGCTGACGCTGCCGCGGCCGGGCAGGGCGCCTGCGGGCGGGGCGACGGTGAACGGCGTGCCGCCGACCCTGCCGAAGCTCGAGGCCCAGACCTCGACCGGCACCGCGGGGACGACGTCCTGGACGACGGTGATGCGGTCCGCCGACTTGCCGTCCGCCGACTTCGCCTCGACCGTCCAGCTCAGCTTGCCCTCGTTCGCCGGCGCGGTCAGGTTCCAGGCGACCGGCACCGCGCCGCCCGCCGGGATCTCGACGGTCAGCGGATTGCCATTGGCAACCGCGGGGTCGAGCTTGACCGTCGCGGTCACCTTCATCGGCTTGGACGATCCGTTGCGCAGCGTGAACACCGCGCCGAACCGGTCGCCGGTGCGCACCAGCGGCGGCAGGCCGGAGAAGATCGACAGGTCCTGCGACGATCGGATCACCGCGTCGCCGGTGCCGAATTGCGACGTTCCGTTACTTGCAATCGCAACCAGTTTGAAGCTGGTCAGCGCGTCGGACAGCGGCACCTGCACCCGGGCATGGCCATTGGCATCGAGCGCGACCTTGCCCTTCCACAGCAGCACCGGCTGGAAATTCTCGCGGTTCAGACCCGACAGGTCGCCACCACCGCCGCCGCCGGCCTCGACTGCCTTCTTGCCGTAATGGCGCTTGCCGACGACCTGCATCTGGCCCGTCGAGGTCAGCACCGACAACGGGCGGCTGCCCATCATCGCGGTCAGCAGGTCCCAGCTCTCATTGGGCGCGAGCTGGAGCAGCGCCTCGTCGACCGCGACGAAGGCGACGTCGGCGCTCGCTGCCGGCTTGCCGTCGGCGGTCTTCACCGTGACATCGACGTTCGCGGTTTCGCGCGCGGCGTATTTTTCCTTGTCCGCCTTGATCGCGACGCCCAGCCGGTGGCTGTCCCAGCCGACCTTCACCTTGGCGATGCCAAGGCGATAGGCGGGCTTGGCGAGGTCAACCGTCGCGGTCGGCTTGCCGCCATCCTTGGAGAAGACATTGAGACCCCAGTCGCGCGCAAGATCGGCCCGCCAGGTCTGCCAGCCGCCGACGCGGCCGCGCACTGCCATCACCGACACATAGACGTCGGGCGCATAGTCGCCCGGCATCGGCACCTCGATCACCGGATCGGTCCCGGTCAGGCCCACGACGAAGCTTGACAGCACGCCCTCGCGCTCGACCGTCACCAGCGCGGTCGCCTCGCGGAAGGGCATGCGGACCTGGAATTTTGCGGTCTCGCCCGCCTTGTATTCCTGCTTCTCGGGAATGACGTCCATGCGGTCGCCATTGTCGCCGCCGAACCACCAGTCATCCTCGCCCGCCAGCCACACCGACGTGACCGCGCGCGCGACATTGCCATTGGCGTCCTTGGCAGTGGCGACGGCATAGACCTCGCCCGACACGCCCGGGTCGAGCTGGCACTGTGCCAGGCCCAGCGAATCGGTGCTGGTCGAGCAGGTGCCCGACAGCTTCGTCACCTTCACCTGGTTGTCATAGGCATAGAAGCCGCCGATCAGCCGGCGCCGCGCGGTCAAAACTTCACGACTGTACAATTCGACCGAGATCGCCTGGTTGTCGATCGGGTTGCCCGCGGTGTCGAGCGCGACGAAGCGCAGGCGCAGATCGTCCTGCTTCATCAGCCAGCCATCGGTCTTCACGCCCAGCTGCACCGCCGAGGCATAGATCGGGATGCGGCGCGAGGCGGTCAGGATCTCGCCATTGGCGTCCTGATAATCCATCTCGACCAGCATGTCGGTGTTGCCCGACAGCGTCTGCGGCACCTCCACCGTGGTCCGCGCAGCACCTTCGCCGTTCAGCGTCGCAGGCAGCGTCTGGGTCGGCGGCAGGGTCGATGCCGAGCGATAATCATCCTCGTCGCCGTTCAGCGGGCGCAGCCCCTCGGTCATCGCCTGGCCGCCGAAGCTGTAGCCCTCATAGCCCGAAGGCGTGCGATTGCCGTCGAAATAGCCGACGCGCAGCTCGACCGGCAGGTTCGAGGCGCCGCCGCCCGACAGATAGCCGACGAACAGGTCGAGCGGGACATTGGCCGGGCGCACCAGCGCGTCCTTCGGCCCGTCGACGCTCGCCTTCATCGTCGGCAGGCGGTACTCGTCGATCTTGAACGACTGTTCGGTCCAGATCGTGCGTTCCTGGCCGCCCTCGTCCTTGACCAGCACCTGCAGGTCATATTCGCCCATCGGCGCACCCTGGGGCGCGGTCCATTCGGTCTCGCCCGATCCGCTGGCGTCGATGGTCAGCGGCAGGTCGAACTGGGTGTCCGATCCGCGATGCGACAGGCGCAGCGTGCCGGTGAAGGCGGCGCCGCGGACAAAGCCCTTCAGCACCGGCTTGCGCACGATATGCTTCATGTGGATCGTCTCGCCCTGGCGGACGAGCGCGCGGTCGAACACGGTGTGGAACTGCTCGGTTGGCGCGCTGTAGCCATAGGGGAGCTCGAAGTCGCTCGGCCGGATGCCCTCGCCCCAGCTGGTCAGGCTGAAGCTGAAATCGTCATCCTTGCGCGCCGAGACCATCAGCGGATGCGAGTTGTTGCCTTCGCAGCCGCCCCAGCTTTCCGGCTCGGGAATGCCCGCGGGCACGCCCAGCCGGCCCGACGCGTCGGTCGTGCCGCGTGCCAGCAACTGGCCGGTGCAGCTGTCGGTGATCTGGACATTGGCGCTGCCCACGCCTGCGCCGCGGTCGAGCGAGGTGACCCATACCAGCGAGCCTTCGCGGCCCCATTTGAAATGGACCGCCATGTTGGTGACCAGTGCGCCCGCCGCGACATAGCGCGGCGCCTTGCGCCCCAGCAGCGCCTCGCCCAGCCGCGGGCTGGCGACCTCGACCACATAGAATCCGGGCTTGGTCAGCGGAATGCCGATGACCTCGAACTCCTTGCCGCCGCTCGGCAGCCCGAACTTGTAGGTCGAGGCACCCGACACGCCGGCCAGAATCGGCTTGGCGCCGGTCTGGTTGATCCGGATCGTCTCTTCGCCGCGCTTCAGGGTATCGCTCTTGTAGCGGCCAGCATCCTCGATGGTGCGCAGCCACTGCGCGACCTCGCCGTCGCTGTCGACGCGCAGCGACTGGCCCGACAGGCTGAGGCGGCTGGTATCGAGCTGGCCCTCGACATTGCGGACGGTCAGCGGAAGCGTGCCGCCTTCCTTCGCCTCGAGAATGCCGAAGGTCGAGGCGAACTTCACCAGCGGCGGCGGCTCGTCGAAGCGCAGGTCGAGCGGGAAGCGCTGGGCATTGGCGAGCGTGCGCCCGCTTTCGTCGGTGACGTCGGCGGGCAGGATCAGCTTGCCGGTGGTCGCAGCGGGAAGCGGCGCCTTGAACTTCACCTGGGCGACGAACGCGTCATTCTTGTCATCGTCATTCAGGATCGGCGTCAGCTGCTTGCCGTCGGGCAGCTGGATGCGGATCGCCTTCGCCTTGTCGGCGGCGATCGGCGCGGAAAATTTGATCCAGGCGTCCTGGACCGGGCTGCATCCCGCCTGCGGATTGACGCGCGAGCACTCGAAGCGCGCCTCGAACGCGCTGCGCACGGTGAAGTCGAAGCGCTGGTCGGCGCCGGCCACCCGGCCCGACGGGCTGCGGATATCCTTGCCCCACATCAGCGCCATGTCGCGCCCGGCGGGCAGCGGCCGCGCACACTTCACCGCGACCAGACTCTGCGTCGCCCTGGCGCGCTCCTCGGCCTTGGCAGGAAGCGTCTGCGGCAGGCCGGCATCGCCCAGGAAGCTGCGCACCTCCCAGCGATCGGTGCCGAGATCGGCGATCAGCTTGCCCGCGACATCGTCGCCCAGCACCTGAACCGGGATCTTCTCGCCCACGCCCTCGACCGAACAATAGGCGTTGCTGGCCACCGACGCGCGGTCGACGCCCATGTTCGCGGCAACGACGAAGACCTGGTCCTCCTCGATCTCGCTCGAATAGCGGCTGGGCAGTACGGCGCGGGCGATCGGCCCACCCGAATCGACGGTGAACTCGCGCTGGCCGCCCACCTCGAAGCCGGACAGGGTGCGCAGCTTGTCGACGAAGGCGAACTTGCAGGTCGTCCCGCCGGGGAGCGGGCTGGCGAAATCATAGACGAAGGTCTGCTGGTCGACCCAGCGGCCCTCGCCGCCGATCGCGCATTCGACCTTGAACGGGGAGGCGGCGCGGGGATCGCCCAGCGGCACCATCGGCTGGTTGAAGCGGACCGTGAACCGCTCGATCGCGCCGTCGCCGATGCCGGGTGTCGCCATCTCGACCTGGGGCGTGTTGGCGCCGAATGCGGCATAGGCACCGATCGGTGCCAGCGCGAGGGCCACGATCGCGATCCGCGTACCGAGCTTCATCCTGTCCATCCCCTTTGGCGGACGCGGCTCGATTATACCGCCCCCGAACTAATCAACGCGCAAACAGCCTCGAGGGTTCGCCCAAGATGACAATGGCAGCACCTCCGGACGATCGGTCACGCCGGTAGAAGCCTAAGGGATATCCCGTAGGCCGTTGGCCTGCAACATATCATGGATTGGTGTGCGACGGACGGAGCGATGCGCGGATTTCTGGTCCCGCCGCCTTTTTCTGTCCGGCAAGGCAGGGTATCGCCGCGCGGTGGATCTCTATCTCCCCATTGCCAACCTGTCGGTCAATGCGCTGGTGATCGTCGCGCTCGGGCTGGGCGTGGGCCTGTTGTCGGGCATGTTCGGCGTGGGCGGCGGGTTCCTGACCACCCCTCTGCTGATCTTCTACGGCATTCCTCCCACGGTCGCCGCCGCCTCGGCCGCCAGCCAGGTGACTGGCGCCAGCGTGTCGGGCGTGTTCGCGCATCTGCGCCGCGGCGGCGTCGACGTGCATATGGGCGTGGTGATGGTGGTGGGCGGGATGCTGGGCAGCTTTGCCGGCGCCTGGCTGTTTGCCTGGTTGCAGGCGCGCGGCGCGATCGATGCGGTGATCGCCGTGCTCTATGTGCTGATGCTCGGGTCGATCGGCGGGCTGATGCTGGTCGAGACCATCCAGGCGCTGCGCGCGCGTGCCGCTGGCGTGACGATCCGCGCGCGCAAGCGGCGGCACCATCCGCTGGTCGCGATGCTGCCGCTGCGCTGGCGCTTCTATCGCTCGGGCCTCTACATCTCGCCGCTCGCCCCGCTGATCCTCGGCTTCGCCACCGGCATATTGACGATGCTGTTGGGCGTCGGCGGCGGGTTCATCCTGGTGCCGGCGATGCTCTATCTGCTGGGCATGGGGACGCAGGTCGTGGTCGGCACCTCGCTGTTCCAGATCCTGTTCGTCACCGCCTGGGCGACGATGGTCCATGCGACGACGACCAAGGCAGTCGACATCGTGCTGGCCGCGCTGCTGCTGGTCGGGTCGGTGGTCGGTGCGCAGCTCGGCGCGCGCTTCGCCATGAAGACCCGGCCCGAATATCTCCGGCTCGCGCTGGCGATCATCGTGCTGCTGGTCGCGGTGCGGATGCTGCTCGGCCTCGCCTGGCGCCCCGACGAAATCTATTCTGTGGAACTGATGTGAGGCGCGCCTGGCTGCTCGCGCTGCTGGCGCCGGTGCTGCTGGGCCAGGCCGCGCCCAAGCCGGTGCTGGTGCCCGACGTGTCGCAGCGCGACATCCAGATCGCCTATTCCTTCACCGGCGCCGACCTGCTGCTGTTCGGCGCGATCGTCTATCCCGATGGTCGCCGCCCGGCCGAGGGCGACAGGCCGCCCGAGATCGTCGTGGTGGTCAAGGGGCCGACCCAGTCGGTGCTGGTGCGCGAGAAGGAGAAGGTCGCCGGCATCTGGGTCAATGCCGACCGGATGCGCTATCGCTCGGCGCCCAGCTTCTATGCGATCGCCTCGTCGCGGCCGATCAACCGGCTGGTCGATCAGCGGACGCGCGACATTTACGAGCTCGGAATCGACAATCTCCAATTGTCGCCAGCCTCGGGGGCTGCGCCGGAGGTCCAGCGGCGCTTCGACACCGGGCTGGTCGATCTGAGGAAGCGCAGCGGCCTCTATTACGAGGCGCCCGGCGCGGTCGAGATCAGCGACGGCGTGCTCTACCGCGCGCGGTTGAACATCCCGGCGCGCGTGCCCGTCGGCCGCTACACCGCCGAGACCTTCCTGATCCGCGACGGCCGGGTGCTGGCGGCGGCGGTGCGGCCGATCGAGATCCGCAAGTCGGGGTTCGAGCGCTTCGTCGCGCGGTCCGCCGAACGCTATTCGATCGTCTATGGCCTGGTCGTGGTGGCGCTGTCGGTGCTGCTCGGCTGGGGCGCGGGAGCGATCTGGCGCCGCTTCTAGGCCGAAGCGTCACGCATTGTTTACCGCTGGGACCGCAAAAGGGCGCCGCGTTTTGCGGGAGCGGGTATGGACGGTCAGTTCGGTGGACAGGGTGTGCAGGAGGCGGTCGCGGCCGCGCATGACGCGCCCTTGGGGCTCGCGGCGCTGCGGCCGATCGGTGCCGTGGTCGAGATCGCCGGATCGTCCAGCCAGGTCCTCTTCGACGCGGCCGCGCTCGACGCCTATGCCGGATCGCCCGACGCGGCGCTGGCCAATGCCGGCCAGGTCGGCAGCCAGATCAAGGTGCGCGTCGGCTCGACCTGGCTGATCGCCAATGTCCGATCGATGAAGCTGACCGGCGAGGACCGGATCGCGGCACAGGTCGATTTCCTGGGCGAAGGCGACGAGGAGCGGCTGACCGGCAAGCTCTATCGCTTCCGTCGGGGCGTCACCCGCTATCCCACGCCGGGTTGCGAGGTGTTTCCCGTCTCCACCCCCGATCTCAAGCAGATCTATGCCGCCGAGGACCGGGCGCATATCCAGATCGGCAATGTCTATCCGACGCGCGACATCCGCGCGGCGCTGTATGTCGATGCGATGCTGGGCAAGCATTTCGCGCTGCTCGGATCGACCGGTACCGGCAAGTCGACCGCGGCGGCGCTGATCCTCCACCGGATCTGCGAGCTGGCGCCGCAGGGCCATATCGTGATGATCGACCCGCACGGCGAATATTCGGCGGCGTTCAAGACCAATGGCGCGCTGTTCGACGTGTCCAACCTGCAAATGCCCTATTGGCTGATGAACTTCGAGGAACATTGCGAGGTGTTCCTGACCACCGAAGGATCGGCGCGCCAGGTCGATGCCGATATCCTCGGCAAGTGCCTGTTGCTGGCCAAGGGCAAGAACCGGCTGGCGCAGGAGATCGGCAAGCTGACCGTCGATGCGCCGGTCCCCTATCTGCTGTCGGACCTGACCGCGATCCTGCAGCTCGAAATGGGCAAGATGGACAAGGCGACCGACACCGCCCCCTATCTGCGCCTGCGATCGAAGATCGACGAGCTGAAGGGCGATCCGCGCTTCACCTTCATGTTCTCGGGCATGCTGGTCGCGGACACGATGGCGAGCTTCATGGCGCGCATCTTCCGCCTGCCGGGGGACGGCAAGCCGATCTCGATCATCGACGTGTCGGGCGTGCCGAGCGAAATCACCTCGGTCGTGGTCGCGATGCTGAGCCGGATGGTGTTCGACTTCGCCATCTGGTCGCGCAACGAGCCCAAGCGGCCGGTGCTGCTCGTGTGCGAGGAAGCGCATCGCTATGTCCCCAACGAGCGCAACGCCGATGGATCGTCGGTCGGCCGGATCCTCAGCCGGATTGCCAAGGAGGGCCGTAAATATGGCGTCTCGCTGGGGCTGATCACCCAGCGTCCGTCCGACCTGGCCGAAGGCGTGCTGTCGCAATGCGGCACGATCCTGTCGATGCGCCTGAACAACGAGCGCGACCAGGCCTTCGTCAAGGCGGCGATGCCCGAGGGCGCGCGCGGCTTTCTCGACTCGATCCCCGCGCTGCGCAACCGCGAGTGCATCGCGGTGGGCGAGGGCGTCGCGACCCCGACCCGTCTGGTGTTCGACCCGCTCGACGAGATCAAACGCCCCGCATCCGATGATCCCCTGTTTTCCGAACTGTGGCGCGAGACGGGCGGCGAGGACGGGATCCTCGAACGCACGATTCGCCGCTGGCGGTCGCAGGGCCGTTAGGGGGCGATCAGCGCCGCGCCCCCTGCCGCCGGGCAAGCCAGCGCAGGATCGCGGGCCGCACGATCAGGGCGATGATGTCGACCAGCGCGTGCAGGATCATGACCCTGAGCAGCGACCCCTGTGCCAGATAGATCAGGGTCAGCACGCCGCCGGCCGCCATCGTCGCGAGCACGCCCTTCCATCCCTGATAGCCATGGGCGAGGCCGAACAGGATCGCGGCCAGGCCGAACGCGATCTCCAGCGAACCGGTGAGGCCGAACAGGAGCAGCGGCAAAGCGAGCCGGAACAACAGCTCCTCGCTGAAGCCGGCGTTGATGCTGAGCGCCAGGGCAAGCAGGGTCTCTCGGCGGTTGCGGGGGATCAGCGCATCGGCCGGGCCGGGAACCGGCTTCAGCATCTTCTTCAGCCGTCGCCGCTGCAAGAAGATCGCGATCGACACGCCGATCGCCATTCCGATCGCCATCCCGATCCCTATTCTGACCGCGCGCTCGCCGGTCGCCGGTGCGTCAGGGCTGCGCAGCGCAAGGTGAACGGGATCGAAGGCGGCCGGGAAGGTTTCGAACGGAGTCAGCCCACCCGCCAGCCACAGCGTCACGATCGCAGAGCCGGTCAGCAGCACGAAGCTCTGCAGAATCCAGCCGAGATAGACTCGCTGGCGCGCTTCGCTCTCCTCCAGTGCGGCAAAGCTCCGGTAGCTTGCCATGTCGCGGCGGACCCACCACGCGCCGCCGGCGATCAACGCCGCCAGCCAGACCAGTTTCATCGTCATCCGAACCCCATTTATCACTTTCCGATGTGGAAAGTGATTGTAACTTTCCAATCCGTCAAGTTATAAGTTTCCATGTTGGAAAGTGAATACAAGAAGGGTTTCGGGGTGGACGAGCGTGAGGCCAGTCGCGCACTGGCGGCGATCCGGTCGACCCGCAGTCAGATGGCGGGTCGGGCACATTGGTCGCTCGGGCGCCACGCCGCGTTCGGGCTGGTCATGGGCGGGCTGGTCGCGAGCTATGCCTTGCCCGCGCCATGGCCGATCCTGGGCGTCGTGCTGTGCATGGTCGCGACCGGGTTGATCGTCGCGCGCGACCGATCCCGCGACGGGTTCTTCGTCAGCGGCTACCGGCGCGGAAAGACGTTATGGCTGTCGATCCTGATCGGCCTCGTCACGTTGGCCGCGCTCGCGGGGGCCATCGCGCTGCGCACGGCCTATGGGCTGGTCTGGGCGCCGGTCGTGATCGGCACCGCGGTTGCGCTGGGCTGCATGATCGGCAGCATGATGTGGGAGCGGGTCTATCGCCGCGAACTGGGCGAGGTGCGGGATGGCGATTGAGGGGCTGGACAGCCTGATCCACCCGCCCGCCCGGCTTCAGCTCCTGGCGTTGCTGGGTGACGTCACCGATCTGGAATTCGCGACGATGCGCGAAATGCTGGAAGTGAGCGATTCGGTCTTGTCCAAACATCTGGGTCAACTGAGCGACGCGGGTTACGTCACTCTGCGCAAGGCAAGCGTCAACGGACGGCAGCGCACTTGGATCTCGATCACTCGCGCGGGGCGGGCCGCGTTCGATCGCCATGTCGCGGCACTGCATGCGCTGGCCGCGGGGCAGCGCATATGATGCGTTTAGAGCGCGAACGGGTGGTCGCGCAGCCACTTTCGACGGCTTCAGCGAGTGGAACTGGAATGAGTCATGGCTTCATTCCTCGAATCTTCTCTGGTCTTGTCTACGCTTGGTGCAGCGACGTCGATATGCCGTCGGACCTTCACTTCCGCTTGCCGGCGCTCGTCGTCTGTAGCGCCTCTCGGCGCTCAGTTCTCCAGCTTCTCCAGCAACGCCGCAGCGGCCGCGGTTTCCGCTTCCTGCTTGCTCGTTCCTTCGGCGGTGGCGTCGGCCAGCTTGCCGATGACGACCTTCACGGTGAAGCGCGGGGCATGGTTCGGGCCGGAGCGGTCGACCACCTCATATTCAGGTGGGCGGCGGTTATGCGCCGCGGCCCATTCCTGCAGCGCCGATTTGGGGTGCTTGGGCGCCTGGGCATGCGCTTCGATCTTCTCCGCCCAGGCCTTGCGGATGAAGCCGCGCACCGAATCGAGCCCGGCGTCGAGATAATAGGCGCCGATCAGCGCCTCCATCACATCGCCCAGCACATTGTCGCTGTCATGCGCGCCGTCGTCGCGCGCCTGTTTACCGAGTCGCAGGAACGGCACCACACCGAGATCGCGGGCGACCTGTGCGCAGACGGCGCCGGTCACCAGCGCATTCAGCCGCCGCGACAGCGCGCCCTCGGGTTCCGCCGGAAACCGTTCGAACAGCCATTCGGCGATGATCAGGCCCAGCACCCGGTCGCCGAGAAATTCGAGTCGCTCGTAATTGGCCGCCGCCTGGCTGCCATGGGTCAGCGCACGTTCGAACGGGGCCTGGTCCTTGGGAGAGCGGTCGAACGTCGTTCGCAGCCATCCCGCCAGATCAGGCTTCAAAATCCCTCCCCGAGCCGCTCCCATCGCGCGGCGGTGAACCAGGTCCAAGGCAGGAACCAGTTGGCGCTGCCGTCGGTCGACCAGAAGCTGACCACCGCCTTGCCCTGGATATTCTCCAGCGGGACATAGCCGATGCCGTTGCCATAGGGCGGCGACAGGAAGCGGCTGTCGGTCGAATTGTCGCGATTGTCGCCCATCAGGAAGACATGGCCGGCCGGCACGGTGAAGACGTCGGTATCGTCCTGCGGCAGCTGGTCCTGATCGAGCACGTCATAGCTCTTGCCGTTCGGCAACGTCTCGCGAAAGCGCGGCATCTGACAGGTCTGCGTCCCGTCGGCGGCGGTGCGGACGAAGCGGAACTTGCAATTGGCGTCGATATCCTGCGGCGAGGTCGCGGCGCGATAATTGGGCGAGATCGGCAGGACGAAGTCCGCGACCTTCTGCTTGGGGATCGACCGGCCGTTCAGGATCAGCTGGCCGCCGCGCATCTGCACCGTGTCGCCGGGCAGGCCGATCACCCGCTTGATCCAGTCCTCGCCATTATGACCCGGCGCCTTGAACACCACCACGTCGCCGCGCTCCGGCGTGCCGGCAAATACCCGGCCCGGGATCAGCGGCAGGCTGAACGGAAGCGAGTGCTTGGAATAGCCGTAATTCCACTTGGTGATGAACAGATAGTCGCCGATCAGCAGCCGCGGCAGCATCGATTCGGACGGGATGCTGAACGGCGAGAAGATGAAGCTGCGGATGATGAAGACGACGATCGCGAGCTTCAGCAGGAAGCTGGCGAGATCGCGCCATTCGGACTCCGGCTTGGCAGGCGCGAGCGGGTCGACGGTATAGCCCTGGGTCATGCGACATGCTCTGCTTGGGGCGAGGGATGGCGTCAAGCGGATCAATCCTTGTGGCGCGCGCTTTCCGGGCCGATAGAGCCCGCAAACCCAAGGAGTCTCTCATCATGGCGCTGCCCGACTGGTCCCAAGTCCGATCGCTCGAATCCAAGACGCTGACCACGCTGTTCGCTGAGGATGGCGATCGCCTGACCGGCCTGACCGCCGATGTCGCCGGTATTCATTTCGACTGGTCAAAGACCCATCTGACTGCCGAGGGCATCGCCGCCTTCGCCCGCATCGCCGAGACGATGGAGCTGGGCCGCAAGCGCGACGCACTTTATGCGGGCGAGACGGTCAACGTGACCGAGGGTCGCGCCGCCGAACATGGTGCCGAGCGCGGCGAGGGCGCGCCGGAGAGCGTGGCGCAGGCGCGCATGTTCCAGGCGCGGATGCGCGCGCTGATCGACGCGATCGAGGCCGAGGCGCTGGGTCCAGTGCGGCACATCCTGCACATCGGCATCGGCGGATCGGCGCTCGGTCCCGACCTGCTGGTCGATGCGCTGGGCCGCGACATGAACCGCTATGACGTCGCAATCGTATCGAATGTCGACGGCGTCGCGCTGGAGGATGCGTTCGACCGCTTCGACCCGCAGGCGACGATCGTCGCGATCGCCTCCAAGACCTTCACCACGACCGAGACCTTGCTCAACGCGCGCAGTGCGCTCGACTGGCTGGCCGAGGGCGGGGTCGAGGATCCCTATGGCCAGATGGTCGCGCTGACCGCCGCGCCCGACAAGGCAGTGGAGTGGGGCATCGACGAGACCCGCGTCCTTCCCTTCGCCGAGAGCGTCGGCGGCCGCTATTCGCTCTGGTCGTCGATCGGCTTCCCCGCCGCGCTGGCGCTTGGCTGGGACGCGTTCGAGGAATTGCTGGAGGGCGCGGCCGAGATGGACCGCCATTTCCGCTTCACTCCGCTGGCCGCCAATGCCCCGGTACTCGCCGCCTTCGCCGACCTTTATTACACCCAGGTCCGCGGATGCGAGACGCGCGCGGTGTTCGCCTATGATCAGCGGCTCGCGCTTCTGCCCTCCTATCTCCAGCAGCTCGAGATGGAATCGAACGGCAAGCGCGTGACGGCCGATGGCCAGCCGGTCGAATGGCCGACCTCGCCGATCACCTGGGGCGGCGTCGGCACCGATGCGCAGCATGCGGTGTTCCAGCTGCTCCACCAGGGCACGCATCTGGTGCCGGTCGAGTTCATTGCCTCGATCGAGGCCGGCGATGCGCTCGACCCCGACCATCACCGCCAGCTGCTGCTCAACGCCTTTGCCCAGGGCGCCGCGCTGATGGCAGGCCGCGCCAATGACGATGCGGCGCGCGCCTATCCGGGCGATCGTCCGTCGACCACCTTGCTGCTCGACCGGGTCGATCCGCGCACGCTGGGCGCGCTGATCGCCTTTTACGAGGCGCGCACCTTCGTGAATGCAGTGCTGACCGGCATCAATCCGTTCGACCAGTTCGGCGTCGAGCTTGGCAAGGAAATGGCCAAGGCGGCCGACCGCGGCGGCCAGGATTTCGACGCCTCGACCACCGACCTGATCACCCGGGCGTTCGGCTGATGTCGGGCGGCGACGACAGCTATGTCTATGACGAAGCGACCGGCGAGTGGATCAGCGCCGCCGAGGCCGCCGACAAGGCGGCAGCGGCCGACCAGGTCGAGGTTCGCGATTCGGTCGGCAACCTGCTGCAGGACGGCGATCAGGTCACGCTGATCAAGGACCTGACCGTCAAGGGCGCGGGCCAGACGCTGAAGCGCGGCACGCTGATCAAGTCGATCCGCCTGACCGGCGACGCGCAGGAGATCGACTGCAAGTTCGACGGCATCAAGGGTCTGGTGCTGCGCGCCGAGTTCGTGCGCAAGCGCTGACCCCCTCGCATTCGCCCGCGTGCGCCACCACATGGCGGCGCGGGCAATGCCCTGTTTTCTGGAGCGGATTTCGATGGCTGACTATGATTATGACCTGTTCGTCATCGGCGCCGGTTCGGGCGGCGTGCGCGCATCGCGCGTCTCGGCCGCCTATGGCGCGCGCGTCGGCATCGCCGAGGAATTTCGCGTCGGCGGCACCTGCGTCATCCGGGGCTGCGTGCCCAAGAAGCTGCTGATCTATGGCGCGCATTTCGCCGAGGATCTGAAGGATGCCCGCCGCTTCGGCTGGGATGTGCCCGAATGCGGGTTCGACTGGGCGATGCTGCGCGACAATGTGCTGGGCGAGGTCGACCGGCTGAACGGGCTGTATCAACAGACGCTCGAGAACAACAAGGTCGAGATCTTCAACGAGCGCGCGACCGTCGCCGGCCCGCACGAGGTGAAGCTGGCCAGCGGCCGCACGGTCACCGCGAAATATATCCTGATCGCCACCGGCGCGCGGCCGCAGATCCCCGACTGCCCCGGCAACGATCTGGGCATCACCTCGAACGAGGTCTTCCATCTCGAGACCCTGCCCAAGCGGGTGCTGATCGCCGGCGCGGGCTATATCGCCAACGAATTCGCCGGCATCTTCAACGAGCTGGGGAGCAAGGTCACGCTGATCAACCGCAGCGACCAGATCCTGCGCGGCTATGACGAAACGATCCGCGACCGGCTGCTCCAGATCTCGATCGCCAAGGGGATCGAGTTCCGCTTCAACGCCTCGTTCGAGGGGATCGAGCAGACCGAAACCGGCCTGAAGGTCAGCATGAGCAATCACGAGCCGATCGAGGTCGATCGCGTGATCTTCGCCACCGGCCGCGCGCCCAATACCGAGGGGCTGGGCCTGCAGGAGATCGGCGTCGAGCTCGACGTGGTCGGCGCGGTGAAGGTCGATGCCGACAACCGGTCGAATGTGGAGAGCATCTTCGCGGTGGGCGACGTGACCAACCGTGTGCAGCTGACCCCCGTCGCGATCCGCGAGGGCCAGGCCTTTGCCGACACGATCTTCGGCGAGAAGCCGCATCGGGTCGACTACGAGACCATTCCTGCAGCCGTGTTCAGCCATCCGCCGATGGCGGGCGTCGGCCTGACCGAGGGGCAGGCGAAGAACAAGTTCGGGGCGGTGAAGGTCTATACGTCCGACTTCCGCCCGATGAAGAACGTGCTGGCGAACCGCAACGAGCGGGCGCTGTACAAGATGGTATGCGAACCCAATACCGGGCGGGTGCTGGGGCTGCACATGATCGGGCCGGACGCGCCCGAGATCCTGCAGGCCGCGGCGATCGCGGTGAAGGCGGGGCTGACCAAGGCCGATTTCGACCAGACCATCGCGCTGCACCCGACCATGGCCGAAGAACTGGTGCTGATGAAGTAGGCGGGGTCGCCGCCGGCAGGGCGCCGGCGGCTATTCCTGGCGAAGCAATTCGTCCGCTTCGGTATCGGCATCCTCGTCGCTGCCACCGGCGGCACGGCTGATCGCGCGGGTGGTGCCGACATCCATCGCCACGTTACCGACGGTGCGGAAGATGTCGGGGATCGTTTCGACCGCCACCAGCAGCCCGAGCGGCGCGATCGGTACGCCCATCGCGATCGCGATCGGCGCGATCGAGCTGACGAAGCTGATCGTGCCGGGCAGGCCGACCGCGCCCATGGTGGTGATCGCCGCAGCCGCCCAGCCGGCGGCAAGCTGGCTCGGCCCCAGCGGGATGCCGAACCAGTGGGCGACATAGATCGCCACCGCGAAATTCATCGCCGGCCCGGTCCAGCGGAAGATCGCCACCGCGATCGGCAGCATCACGCCCGCCTGCGCCACCGGCACGCCCAGCCGCTCGGTCGCCTTGAGCATCGCCGGCAGGCTGGCGAGCGACGACTGGGTCGAGAAGGCGACTGCCTGGGACGGGGCGACCGCGCGAATATAGCGCAGCGGCGAGACGCGGCCTGCGATCACCGCGAACGGTACCGCCAGGAGCCACAGGACGATGCCGACCGATGAGATGATCGCGACATAATGGAGTAGCGCGCCGAAGGCCGAGGTGCCGGCCCGCGCGCCGACGACATAGGCAAGCGCGCCGACGCCGAGCGGCCCGAGCCACAGCACCCAGTTGATCACGATCAGCATCGCGTTCGCCACCGCCTGGAAGAAGCGCGTCAGCACCCCGCGCTCCTCGGCGGGAAGCCGGGTGATCGCGAAGGCGAACACGGTGGTGAAGACGACCAGAGGCAGGAAGGCATCGTTCGCGGCCGCGGTCAGCGGATTGGACGGCACCATCCCGATGATGAAGTCGACAAACTGCGGCACCGTCCCGATTTCGGGCGCGGTGTGCGCGAGCGCCCCGCGCAACGCGGCGGCCGAATCGGGCGCCAGCGGAAAGGCGTCGAGATAGGTGAGCGTCAGGATGCCCCCCAGCGCCGACGAGCACCACAGCAGCACGATGAAGGTGATGAACGCACGCGTCGCCAGCTTGCTCGCCCGCGCCTTTTCGGCGGTGGCGGCGATGCCGGTCACCAGCAGCGACACGACCAGCGGGACGATCGTCATCTGGAGCGCATGGAGCCAGATCGTGCCGATCGGCTGGACCCAGTCGGCAGCCTGAAGCGCACCTTGCGGCGTCTGGCTCGCGGCGATCACGCCGATCAGCAGGCCCGCAATCAGGGCAAGAAGAATTCGGGTAGGTTGCGACATGCTCGCCCTTCTTGTTTTGCCGCGCTATCACGTCCGCACGAACAAACAACAAGGCCGCGAGAGGCTGATATGGCAAGAAAATACTTCGGCACCGACGGGATCCGCGGCGCCACCAACAGCGCACCGATGACTGCCGCGATGGCGATGAAGGTCGGCATGGCCGCCGGCGCGCATTTCGTGCGCGGCGATCACAAGCACCGGGTGGTGATCGGCAAGGACACGCGCCTGTCGGGCTATATGCTCGAAAACGCGATGGTCGCCGGTTTCACCAGCGTCGGCATGGACGTGGTCTTGCTCGGGCCGATGCCCACCCCGGCGGTCGCGATGCTGACCAAGTCCATGCGCGCCGATCTGGGCGTGATGATCTCGGCTAGCCACAATCCCTATGCCGATAATGGCATCAAGCTGTTCGGTCCCGATGGCTACAAGCTGTCGGACGAGGACGAGATGGCGATCGAGGCGCTGATCGACGGCGAGGTGCCGCTGGCTGCGTCGGAGCATATCGGCCGGGCGCGCCGAGTCGACGATGCCCAGGGTCGTTATATCCACTTCGCCAAGTCGACCTTCCCGGACGACCTGCGGCTCGACGGGCTGAAGATCGTGATCGATTGCGCCAATGGCGCCGCCTATCAGGTCGCGCCTGCCGCATTGTGGGAACTGGGTGCTGAGGTCGTGGCGATCGGCGTCAGCCCCAATGGCAAGAACATCAATGCCGGGGTCGGATCGACCGCGCCCGACACGCTGCGCGAGACGGTGGTCGGCACCGGCGCCGCGATCGGCATCGCGCTGGACGGCGATGCCGACCGGCTGATCGTGGTCGACGAGAATGGCAAGGTGATCGACGGCGACCAGCTGATGGCGCTGATCGCGGGGGGCTGGGCACGGCAAGGCAAGCTGCAGGGCGGCGGTCTCGTCGCGACGGTCATGTCGAATCTCGGGCTGGAGCGGCATCTGACGTCGCAGGGCCTCGGCATGGTGCGCACCAAGGTCGGCGACCGCCATGTGCTCGAGGAGATGCGCAGCTCGGGCTATAATGTCGGCGGCGAACAGTCGGGACACATCATCCTGTCCGACTATGCTACGACCGGCGACGGGCTGGTCGCGGCGTTGCAGGTGCTGGCCGAAATCAAGCGCGCGGGTGCACCTGCCAGCGAGGTGCTCCACCGCTTCGATCCACTGCCGCAGCTGCTGAAGAACGTCCGGTTCAAGGGCGGCAAGCCGCTCGACGACGCGCGCGTCCAGGACGTGATCGCCGCGGCGGAGCGCGAGCTCGACGGGCGCGGTCGGCTGGTCATCCGTCCCTCGGGAACCGAGCCGGTCATTCGGGTGATGGCCGAGGGCGATGACCGTGCGCAGGTCGAACTGGTCGTCGACCGGATCTGCGACGCGGTACGCGAGGCGGCCGCCTGATGCTCGAGATGCGGCCCGATTGCGAACGCTGCGGCACCGACCTGCCCGCCAATGCCGGCGGTGCGTTCATCTGCTCGTTCGAATGCACCTTCTGCGCCGACTGCGCCGATGCGCTGGACGAGCGCTGCCCCAATTGCGGCGGCGAACTGCTTGACCGGCCGACCCGGGTCGGCAAGGCGCTGGCCGCCAATCCCGCCAGCACGGAGCGCAAGCACAAACACTGATGACTCCTCGCGTCCTGATCATCGCAGGGTCGGATTCGGGCGGCGGCGCCGGGATCCAGGCCGACATCAAGACCGTCACCATGCTGGGCGGGCACGCCATGACCGCGATCACCGCGATCACGGCGCAGAACACGCTGGGCGTGGACGGCGTCCATCCGATCCCGACCGAGATGGTGATTGCCCAGATCGATTCGGTCGTCCGCGACATCGGCGTCGATGCAGTGAAGATCGGCATGATCGGATCGGCGCGCACCGCGCTGGCCGTCGCCGAAAAGCTGGAGGAACTGCCCGGCATCCCGATCGTGTTCGATCCTGTGATGATCGCGTCGAGCGGCGCCGCACTGGCCGACGATGCCACGATCGCCGCGTTCGAGCGGTTGATGCGGATTTGCACCGTCTGCACGCCAAACCTGCCCGAGCTGAAGGCGCTGTCGGGCATGTCGGTGATGGACGCCGCGCGGGTGCGCGAGGCGGGGCGCTCGCTGGTCAGCCGACGCGGCTGCGCGGTGCTGGCCAAGGGCGGGCATGGCAAGGGGCGGCAGGTGACCGACCGGCTGTTCGCGCCGGCCGGCCCGCTTCCGCCCGAGACCGACTGGACCGATCCGCGGATCGACAGCGACAACAGCCACGGCACCGGCTGTACCCTGTCGAGCGCGATCGCGACCGAACTCGCCAAGGACTGGTCGCTGGTCGAGGCAGTGACGCGCGCGCGCCAGTTCGTGCGGATCGCGATGCGCGAGGCGCCGGACCTTGGCGCGGGTCATGGTCCGATGGGCCAGCAGGCGGTACGGCTCGACCTCAACCTGTCGCGCTGGTCGCCGATGCTCAACCAGGTCACCGTTCCGGCGGACGACCTGGCCGCCAGCGAGCAATTCTATCGCACCTTGGGGCTGCGCCAGATCGTCCGGTCGAAGCCGCGCTATGCCCGGTTCGAGACCGAGGGCGGGGCAAGCTTCTCGATCGAGGCGGCGGACGAGATCGACGGCCGGCCGATCGTCTATTTCGAATGCGGCGACCTGTCGACGACGGTCACCTATCTCAAGCAGCAGGGGCTGGTGTTCGACCAGGATCCGGTCGATCGCGACTGGGGCTGGCGCGAGGCACGCCTGCGCGATCCGGCCGGGAATGCGGTCTGTCTCTACCAGGCTGGCGAGATGCGCCGCTTTCCGCCATGGCGGATTCGCGATGCCTGATTTTGCTTATGAGAGCCGCCATGCCGGCCCGGTCGCGGGCGTGGACGAGGCGGGCCGCGGCCCGCTGGCCGGCCCGGTGGTCGCGGCCGCAGTGGTGCTCGACCCGGCCTGCATTCCCGAGGGGCTGAATGATTCGAAGCAGCTGACCGCGGCGAAGCGCGCCGAACTGTGCGAACGGCTGCTCGCCTGCGCCAAGGTGGGCGTCGGCATCGCCACGGTCGAGGAGATCGACGAGCTCAACATCCTGTGGGCGACGATGCTGGCGATGACCCGCGCGGTCGATGCGCTGGGCTTTCGTCCGGAGATGGTGCTGGTCGACGGCAATCGCTGCCCGCGCTGGGATCACAGCTCGCAATGGGTGATCGGCGGCGACGCGCTGTGCCTGTCGATCGCGGCTGCCTCGATCGTCGCCAAGCATCGCCGCGACATGATGATGGTCGATTATGACCGGCAATATCCCGGCTATGGCTGGGCCAGCAACAAGGGCTATGCCGCCAAGGTCCATCAGGAGGCGCTGCGCACCCTGGGCCCGACCCCGCTCCATCGCCGCAGCTTCGCACCCGTGGCCCAGGCCCAATTGGCGCTGGAGCCGATGACGGTCCAGGTCGCGCGATGATCCGGGCGGCGCTGCTCGGCGCGGCACTGGCCGCGGCGATGCCGGCGACTGCCCAGACCGTGCCGGCCGCGAGCGACGATCCCTATGCGCCGGGCCGCGCGATCGTCGCTGCGATCGAGCGGATAGTCACGCCCAAGGGTGTCCAGGAAAGCTTCGAGGCCCGCATCGGCGGCACCCGCCAGATCGTCGGCGTGCGCGGACGCGATCGCGACAATCCGATCCTGCTCTATCTCCACGGTGGGCCCGCTGCGCCGGAAATGCCGATCGCCTGGGCGTGGCAGCGCCCCTGGGAGGAATATTTCACGATGGTCCACTGGGACCAGCGCGGATCGGGCAAATCCTTCCCGCTCAACGACCCCAAGGCGCTTCAGCCGACCATGACCTTCGACCGCTTCTGCGCGGATGCGATCGAGGTGATCGAGCTGCTGCGCAGCCGCTATGCGAAGCGCAAGATCTTCGTCCTGGGCCATAGCTGGGGCTCGACGCTGGGCCTGTGCGTGCTCCAGCGGCGGCCGGACCTGCTCCACGCCTATATCGGCACCGGCCAGGTGATCGATTTCCGCGAGAATGAGCGGGTCGGTTACGACTGGACGCTGGCGCGCGCCCGCGCCGCCGGCAATGCCGAGGCGGTGGCGGAGCTGGAAGCGCTGGAGCCCTATGCCCGCTCGGGTCCGTTCGACATCGACAAGATGACGACTGAGCGCAAATGGTCGATCCGCTACGGCGCGCTGGCCGCCTATCGCGACAATGCCGACTTCTTCTTCGGAGCGCGGCGCATGTCGCCCGACTATCTGCCGGCAGACCGCGCGGCGCTGAACGACGGCAGCGCCTACAGCATCCGCGCGCTGTTCCCGATCCTCTCGGAGGTCAGTTTCGCATCGCTGAAGAAGGTCGAGGCGCCGGTCTTCTTTTTCCTCGGCCGGCACGATTATACGACGCCGTCTCCGCTCGCCGCGCAGTGGCTCGCACGGGTGCAGGCGCCGCGCAAGGACCTGGTCTGGTTCAAGGATTCGGCGCACCTTGCCGAGATCGAGGAGCCCGGCAAGTTCCTGACCGAACTGCTCCGCCGCGTCCGCCCGCTCGCGAAGGAGGGGCGGCCGGGCGCGTGAGTGAAGGTTACTCGCCCGGAACCACGAATGCGATTCGCACCTCGACCTCGCGGCCGATGACGGGATCGCCCTTCTTGGTCAGCGGGGACAGGCGGATCGCGCCGATCACCTGGTAGGTCGACATCGCGAATTGGTGGAGCAGCGCCGGGCTGAGCTCGGCCTCGCCTTCGGCCGGGCGCGCATCGCGGCACAGCAGCATCCGGTCGGGCTGGACGCGGCAATCGGCGCGCATCCGGATCTCGACATTCTCGCGCAGCGCCTGCGCCGGATAATAGGCGGTGAGCAGCGCGGCGCTGGGCCGGTCGTCCATCTCCATGTCGCTCGACGCGATCGTCCCGATCGGTGCGGGCAGCTTGGGCGCATCGGCAGCGGAGACGGTCGCGCTCAGGATCATCGGCACCAGGTTCGGCTTGGTCGCATCGGCGGGCGCCTCGCCGCTCGAGCGCAGGCGGGTGAACATCACGTGCGAATAGGCCGCCTGCAGCGGGGCGGCGGCACCCTGTCCGTCATTCCACGCCGCGGCGCGCCTGGCGAACTCGCTGCGGGTCGCGGCGGGCTTGGCCGCGGCGTCCAGCGGGATGCACGAGACCGGCTCGCCCTTCCAGCTGTCGACCAGGCACTGGAAGCGGTGGGTGGTCGGCGTCGCCGGCAATCCGGGATGCTCGGTCGCGGCCTCGGCCTTTAGCGACCGCGACGGCCCGAAGAAGATTGTCGATTCGGTTGCCGGAACAGATTCGGGCAGCCGGTCCGAATCCTGTGCGGCGGCCAGCAAGAGCATCGGCAGGATCAATATCGTCATCAAAGCGCCCCTTCTCGTGCGCACCGACTAGCATAATCGCAGCGAGAGGCGAGTGAGTCTTTCGTGCCACACCCCCACCCCTTGCGCCTGTGGATAACTTTCAGACTCAACATGTGGCACGGTCCCTGAATGTTCTTCCTAGCTAGGGATTTAGGCAGGTTTCCGCTTAACCAAAACCCGCTTGACGAAAGCCGCTCCGCCGCACGAAACCGCGGTTTCCGGGCAAGGGGAAAGTTAATATGGGCGTATTGGAAAAGGTTGGAACGCGCGGTCGCAAGGCGGCAAGCGCGGCCCGGGAAAGCGTCGCGGAGCTTCCGCTGGACAGCATCCTGATGAGCGATTGCATCGAGGCGATGCGCTCGCTTCCGGCCAAGTCGATCGACATGATCTTCGCCGATCCGCCCTATAATCTTCAGCTCGGCGGCGACCTGAGCCGTCCCGACGGCAGCCATGTCGATGCGGTCACCGACGATTGGGACAAGTTCGATTCCTTCGCCGCCTATGACGCCTTCACCAAGGCGTGGCTGGCCGAGGCGCGCCGCATCCTGAAGGACAATGGCACGATCTGGGTGATCGGCAGCTACCACAATATCTTCCGCGTCGGCGCGACGGTGCAGGATCTCGGCTTCTGGATCCTGAACGACATCGTGTGGCGCAAGGCGAACCCGATGCCCAATTTCAAGGGCACCCGCTTCACCAACGCGCATGAGACGATGATCTGGGCGTCGATGGGCGAGAAGTCGCGCTATACCTTCAACTATCGCACGATGAAGACGCTCAACGACGAGCTCCAGATGCGCTCGGACTGGGAATTCCCGATCTGCGGCGGCCAGGAGCGGCTGAAGCGCGACGGCGTGAAGGTCCACCCGACGCAGAAGCCCGAGGCACTGCTGTACCGCGTGCTGCTCGCCAGCACCAAGCCGGGCGACGTCGTCCTCGATCCCTTCTTCGGCACCGGCACAACCGGCGCTGTCGCCAAGCGTCTGGGTCGTCACTGGATCGGCATCGAGCGCGAGCCGGGCTATTGCGCCGCCGCGATCGAGCGGATCGAGGCTGCGCTGCCGCTCGACGAATCGGCACTGCGCACGATGCAGGCGCCCAAGGGCGCGCCGCGCGTCGCGTTCGGCACGCTGGTCGAGAATGGCTATCTCGCCCCCGGCACCCGGCTGTTCGACGGCAAGCGCCGCTTCCAGGCCGAGGTCGGCGCCGATGGCTCGCTGCGCTGCGGCGATGCGACGGGGTCGATCCACAAGGTCGGCGCAACCGTGCAGGGCGCGCCGTCGTGCAACGGCTGGACCTTCTGGCATTATGAGGCCGAGGATGGGCTCAAGCCGATCGACGTGGTGCGCCAGACCTATCTGCTCGCGACCCAGCCCTGATCAGACCGGAGCGGCGGCCCGGCCTCAGCGCCGGGTCACCCGTCCGTCGCATCTGACCGGGCCGCCGCCGCTGATGCGGCATTCGGGCTTGCCGTCGATCTCGACCGAGCCAAGCCCCATCGCGAACACCTGCGCGGTGTAACGCACGCCGATCCGCATGCTGCCCGAGCTTTCAGACAGCAGCACCGCGTCGCCGGTCTGGAGCGCGGCGGCATCGACAGACCCTGCGCCGTTCGAGCGCACCCGGACGCGGCGCGCGCTGCCCGCCAGCGTCATCGTGCCGGTCCCGGTCAGCGTGACGCCAAGATCCGCGGCATCGAGACCCGACACGCCCAGCGATCCGTCGCCGTTCAGCCCCAGGTCGATCCGCGCGCCCTTCATCCCCGCCACGCGGACCTGTCCACCACTATTGACCAGCACGGTTCGCGGCGTGGGCGTCGAGAGCATGATTTTGGGCGGTGCCACTGCCTGTCCGGTCGTGCGACCCCAGCCATCGGTCCCGGCGCTGACGACCAGCGTACCGCCATCGACGCGGACCTGGAGTCGCTGCAGCGCCTGCGCATCGCCGCTCGCGGCGGCGCGGGTCGGACCGGTCGCGACCTCGACCTGGAACGGCCCGTCGACGCGCAGCCGGTCGAACCCGGCGACGAGGATGGTCTTGTCCTGCGCCGGGGGCACTGCGGACGCGGTCAGGCCGAACAGCAACAGGGGGGCGAGCCGATACATGATCGCCAGCGTCGCACCGCCCCCATGCTTAGGCAAGCGCGATCAGCTGCAACGCGCCTCGCCCGGGCCGGTCGCATTGACCCGGCACTTCGCACCGCCGGTCAGGATCACGTCGCCGGGACCCATGATCGAAACCTCGGCGTCGCCCTTCACGACCGCATGCACCGTGCCGGTGCCCATGACCCCGATCTTGGCGCCGCTGGCGGTCAGGCCGCGGCCGTCGAAATCTCCCGCACCGGTGATGTCGACGTCCAGCCGGCTGGCACTGCCTGACACCTTGATATCACCCGCACCCGTCATGTCGAATCCGGCCGATCCGGCGGCCAGCGTGCCGATCGTCAGATCGCCCGCGCCGGTCAGGTCGGCTTTGAAATCGCCTTCCCCCTTGTCGGCGGTCAGGTTGCCGGAACCGGTCAGGCTGACGCTGGTGAGCCTGGGTAGCGTCACATGCACCGTCACCTTGCCGGTCGAGCTGTTCCACCCCATCCCCTCGCGCTTGCGTCCCACATTCAGCGTGCCGCCGCGCACGGTGATTTCCAGCTTATCGAGCGCCTTCGCATCACCCTCGGCTCGGACCGAGAAGGCTGCGCCGTGGGTTACGACCACATCGTCGGGACCGAGCAGATCGACGCCGGCGAAATCCTTCGCGGCAAAGGTCCGGCTGGTCCCGCTGCCCGTGCCCGGAATCGCATCGGCGGACGCGCCATTGCCGGTGAGTCCGTTGGCATTGCAGGCCGACAGCGGGAGCGCGGCAAGCGACAGGAGCAGGATGCGCATCGGGAAGATCTCCATCGTGTGTTGTGAGGATAATACACTCGTTGCACCTCAAAGAAAAGGGGCGGCAGGTTTCCCCGCCGCCCCCTTGTCGATCCGATCCGTGGGACCGGGTCCGGCGTCAGGCCGGGACCTTGTCCTTGTTGTGGATCGCCGCGGCCTTGCGCAGGATGTCGAGCAGCTTCTCGAGCGCGGCCGGTTCGTCGGTCTCTTCCATCGCGGCCAGTTCGCGGGCGAGGCGGCTTGCGGCAGCCTCGAAGATCTGGCGCTCGGAATAGCTCTGTTCCGGCTGGTCGTCGGCGCGGAACAGGTCGCGGACCACTTCGGCGATCGACACCAGGTCGCCCGAATTGATCTTCGCCTCATATTCCTGCGCACGGCGCGACCACATGGTGCGCTTGACCTTGGGCTTCCCCTTCAGCGTTTCCAGCGCCTCGCGCAGCGTCTTGTCGCTGGACAGCTTGCGCATGCCCACGCTCTCGGCCTTGTTGGTCGGAACGCGGAGCGTCATCTTTTCTTTTTCGAAGCGCAGGACATACAGCTCGAGCTGCATCCCCGCGATTTCCTGCTTCTGGAGCTCGATCACACGGCCCACGCCGTGCTTGGGGTAAACGACATAATCGCCGACATCGAAGGACAGCGCCTTGGCAGCCATATTGCGTACAGCCTTTCCGTGAATTAACAGCCCCGATAGAGCCAGGAAGAACCCAGGCGCGTGGCGCGCGGACGGGATGCGAATCGGGGCATGATCTGTGCGTACTCCGGGCGGAGGCTTCAACGGCCTCCGTCAGGGTTGGATTTAACACGTTTGCAATAAAATTACCAGCGTTACGGCGCTAACACGCGCAGAAATCTGCGCATGTGCGTAACGAACCGGGTCATTTCGGGGCGGGCAACGCAACCGATTGCCCGCAATCTCAGCCGCCGGTGCCGGGCTCCGCCGAGAAGAACTTCTCGAACTTGCCCTCGACGCCCTTCATCTCGTCGGCGTCGGCAGGCACGTCGGTCTTCTGGGTGATGTTGGGCCAGGTCTCCGAATAGACCCGGTTGAGCTCGAGCCACTTCTCCAGGCCGTTCTCGGTATCGGGCAGGATCGCCTCGGCCGGGCATTCCGGCTCGCACACGCCGCAGTCGATGCACTCGCTGGGGTTGATGACGAGCATATTCTCGCCCTCGTAGAAACAGTCGACCGGACACACCTCGACGCAGTCCATATACTTGCAGCGGATGCAGGCATCGGTGACGACGTAGGTCATGGAAATCGGCCCCTATTCAACCAGGCAGGTGTTCGAACGGCCCCTGCTATGCCTGCGTCCGGGGCGCGTCAATCAATTGGACCTTCATGCGAGCCGTTCTCAGCTTTAGCGTCGCTCCCGGGATCGCCGCCGCCGACCACTAGCGGCTGGTAGCAGGCACGCCCCTCTGCCGGCGGACCGCGCCGCGTCGGCAGCGCCTCGATCCGCACGACCTGCACCCGGCCCTGATGCGTCAGGAAGGCGAGCACATCGCCGACCCGCACCGGCACATGCGCGCGTTCGATGCGCCGGCCGTTGACCCGGAAATGCCCGCCCTCGGCCAGCGCCTGGGCATAGGTGCGCGAGGCGGAGAGGCGCGACCACCACAGGAACCGGTCCAGTCGCATCGCCTCGCTCATTTGCCGAACTCCAGATCCGCGAGCGCCGCAAAGGCGTTATCGCGCGGCGGTGCCTTGGGTTTCGCCTGGGGGACCAGTCCCTGCCACATCCATCGCGGCGGCTGCCCCTCGGCGCCCCGCGCGCTGCGGAAGCCGAGCTGCGCCATCAGCCGCGACAGCGTCTCTGCCTGGACCCCCATCGACGTCGCCAGCGCCGGATCGGGCGCGAACGGCTCGCGCCCCTTGCGCGCCTCATGCGCAGCCCGGGCGATGCGTTCGACCAGGTCGACGCGCACCGCCTGCGCGCCCAGCGGGCGATAGCCATGTTCCAGCGTCGCGCCGGTCGCGGCGCGCGGCAGCACGGTGGCGCCCGGCTTCGGCCCGTCGCCCAAACCCATCAGCCGGCGGCGCCACGCCGCCGCGGCCGGCTTGAGCAGCGCCGGCGCGAACAGGTCGAGCGTGCCGATGACGATCCCCATCCGGCGCAGCGCGTGGCGCGCCGCCGGGTCGAGCGCATCGACCATTGCTCCGGCGGCGCGGCGCGGCAGCAGCCCGCCCGCCTCGATCAGCACGCCGGCGATCGCGCGCAGCGGTGCGCCCGCCGCCGGATCGCGCGTCGCCGCATCCAGCTTCGCCAGCACCGGCAGATGCTGCGCCAGCCGGTCGGCGAACCAGCGATCGAGCCGCACCTGCACCGCCTGGCGGGCGGGCGCATCCAGCACGTCGAGCGCCCGGTCGAGCGCGATCCTGGGCCGGGCGAGCGTCGCCCCGGGTCCGACCCGCGCCACCAGCGTGCCGCCCCACAGGACCGACATGTCGTCGTCCAGCGACAGCGCCCCGTCTTCGGCGGCGATCAGTGCAGCGCCGCGCTTGCGATACTCGCCCGCCAGCCGCTTCTCCGCCGCCGCCAGCAGCATTCGCTTGTCCGCCGCGCGCGCGGACGGATCGACGCTGAAGCGGAAACCCTCGAGCGTGCCCAGGCTATGCTCCTCGACGGTCACCTCGCCCTCGGGGCCGATCGTCACCGGCAGGTTCGACGCGTCGGCGCCGATCTGGCGCAGCAGCACCGTCGTCCGCTTGTCGACGAACCGCTGCGTCAGGCTGGCGTGCAGCGCATCGGATAGTTTCTCCTCGATCGCGCCGGTCCGCTCGGCCCAATGCGCCGGGTTCTCGAGCCAGTCGGCGCGGTGCGCGATATAGGCCCAGCTCCGCGCCGCTGCGATCCGCCCGGCGATCGTCTCGACATCGCCCGCCATATTGTCGAGCCGTGCAATCTCGTCGGCGAACCATTGGTGCGGCAAATGGCCATTACCCTCGCTCAGATGGCCGAACACCCGACCGACGAAGCGGGCATGGGGATCGGGACCCAGCTTGCGGAAATCGGGCAGGCCGCACGCCGCCCAGAGCCGCGCGACCATCCGCGGCGAGCGCACGCGGTCGCGCACCCAGCGCTCGCCGGCCAGCCGCTTGAGCACCGCGAGGTCGACCGCCTCGGGTGCCGCGCGCAGGACCGGCGAGTCCGGCTTGCGCTCCAGGCTGCCGATCAGCGCCTCCAGCGTCGACAGGTCGGGCTCGCCGTCGCGCCAGTACAGTTTTTCCAGCGGCGGCACCCGGTGCCCCTCAATCGCCAGGATCTCTTCCGGCGTGAACGCCTCCGGCCCCTGTTCGTGCAGCGCGCCGAACGTCCCGTCGCGCTGGTGCCGTCCGGCGCGGCCCGCGATCTGCGCCATTTCCGCCACCGTCAGCCGGCGCTGGCGCCGCCCGTCGAACTTGTGGAGCGAGGCGAAGGCGACATGGGCGACGTCCATGTTCAGCCCCATGCCGATCGCATCGGTCGCGACCAGATAGTCGACCTCGCCCGCCTGGAACATCGCCACCTGGGCGTTGCGCGTGCGCGGCGACAGCGCGCCCATCACCACCGCCGCCCCGCCGCGCAGCCGGCGCAGCGCCTCCGCCACCGCATAGACTTCCTCGGCCGAGAAGGCGACGATCGCCGACCGGCGCGGCAGGCGCGACAATTTCTTCGCCCCGCCATAGCTCAAGGTGGAGAAGCGCGGCCTACCGACGATCTCGGCATCAGAAACCAGCGCCTTGATCATCGGACGCAGCGAATCCGATCCCAGGATCATCGTCTCCTCGCGGCCGCGCGCGCGCAGCAGCCGGTCGGTGAAGACATGGCCGCGCTCGGGATCGGCGCCGATCTGCGCCTCGTCCAGCGCGACGAACGCGACCTCGCGATCGACCGGCATGCTTTCCGCGGTGCACAGGAACCAGCGCGCCTTGGGCGGCAGGATCTTTTCCTCGCCGGTCAGCAACGCGACCTCGGCCGGGCCCTTCATCCGCACGACCCGGTCATAGACCTCGCGGGCGAGCAGCCGCAGCGGAAAGCCGATCATGCCGCTGGCATGGCCGGCCATCCGCTCGACTGCCAGATGAGTCTTACCGGTATTGGTCGGGCCCAGCACCGCCGTGATCGAAGAACGCGCGAACCGATTCATGTCTCAGGCGAATGTCGTTCCAAGCTGGACCTTGTGCAACACCCTGGAGCAGGAAAGGTGCCGAACGCGCCCAACCGGTTGAAGATACTGGCGAATGCAACCCTTCACCGGCGACCCGGCACGGCTCGCCGCAGCAATGGGGCCGGAACGGCCGATCAATTTGACTTTAACCATTCGCCTTCACACTGATCGCACCGATGCCGGGGTGGCGGCAGGACCGACGACAGGATTTTGGGGGCGGCGCACCTTGTATCTGCGCAATGATCATGGATGGGCCGATTCCGGCGGCCCTGCCGGCGCAGCGCAGGCGGCGTCCGGGGCGGTATCGACTGCGCTCGTGCGCCGGTCGCGGCTGGCCGAGCGGATCGCGGATCTCGACCTGACCCCCGATCTGGGCGCCGATATCGGCACCGCCACCTGGTTCCGCGGCGCCGCGACCTGTATCGGCCTGTGCGCGCTCGCCTATCTCGTGTCGCCGGGCTTCGAGAATCCGATCTACGGCCATGTTCCCGCAGCCCTTCAGGGCGAGGAATGGCAGGCCGCCCGCGCGCAGGGGATCAAGCCGCTGTCGCAGGGCGCCGGTACCGGCCACCACATGGCGGCGACCGCCATGGTCGCGCCGCTTAGCGACACGCCCGAACGCCCGCTGATCAACGTCACTGCCAAGCTCGCTTCGGGCGGCACGCTGATGGGCGCGCTGAAGCGGGCCGGGGTAGGCGGCGGTGATGCCGACCGCGTCATCGACCTGCTGGGCAATGCCATCACGCTGGGCGACATTCCCGCCGGCACCCCGCTCGACATCACGCTGGGCCGCCGTGCGACCCGCGCCGAGCCGCGCCCGCTCCAGCAAGTCGAGTTCCGCGCCCGCTTCGACCTCAGCGTCAAGGTCGTGCGAAACCAGGGACAGCTCTCGCTGGTCGAGGTTCCGATCCGCATCGACAACACCCCGCTGCGCGTCCAGGGCAGTTTCGGCCCCAGTCTCTATCGCTCCGCCCGCGCCGCCGGCGCCCCGGCCAAGGCGGTCGAGGCCTATATCCGCTCGATCAATTCGCGCGTGCCGGTCGGCCGGGTCGGATCGGGCTGCAAGTTCGACATCATCGTCGAACAGGCGCGCGCCGAAACCGGTGAGGTGCGGATGGGCAACATCCTCTATGCGGGTATCGGCAACTGCGCGAACAAGCTGCAGCTGGTGCGCATGACCGTCGACGGGCGCGACAGCTGGTTCGACGGATCGGGCCGGGGCGAGCGCACCGGCATGATGGCGATGCCGGCCGCAGGCCGCATCTCCTCGGGCTTCGGCATGCGCCGCCATCCGATCCTCGGCTATAGCCGGATGCACAAGGGCCTCGACGTCGCCGCGCCCTGGGGCGCCCCGGTCTATGCCGCGACCGACGGCGTGGTCCAGTTCGCCGGACGCAGCAGCGGCTATGGCAATTTCGTCAAGCTCGCCCATTCGGGCGGCTATGGCACCGGCTATGGCCATATGAGCCGCATCCTGGTCCGCTCCGGCCAGCGCGTGCGTAAGGGGCAGCAGATCGGCGCGGTCGGATCGACCGGTATGTCGACCGGCCCGCATCTCCATTACGAACTTTACCGGAACGGCGTCGCGGTGAACCCGCGCTCGGTCAGCTTCACCTCGCAGCAGCAGCTGGTCGGCCGCGACCTGTCCGACCTGCGCTCCCGTCTCGGTCGCCTGATGGCGGTGCCGCTGGCGAAGGCGGACAGCGACGACCCAGATAATTGAGCGGGTGCCTGGGTGACCCTTCAGAGCGGGTCAGCTGGCTAGCGCTTCGCATTCCTCGCGATAGGCCGCTCTGGATCACGCCGTTCGACAATCTCCCGTCAACCGGAGTAGGGAGCGGGTTTCCGCGGGCGATTCCCCGCGCTTCCGCCCGCCGGGCGCAACCAAGAGATATTGACGTGACCGATCCTGCCGCTTCCCCCGACATCCCCCAGCGTTGCGGTCTCGTCGCCGTCCTCGGCGCGCCGAATGCGGGCAAGTCCACCCTGGTCAATGCGCTGGTCGGCCAGAAGGTCGCGATCGTCAGCCCCAAGGCGCAGACGACGCGCGCGCGCCTGATGGGGATTGCGATCGAGGGCGAGACGCAGCTGCTGCTGGTCGACACGCCCGGCATCTTCGATCCCGAGCGCAGGCTGGACCGGGCGATGGTCGCCGCCGCGTGGGAAGGGACCGACGGCGCCGATGCGATTGCGCTGGTGGTCGATGCCAAGGGCGGGATCGGCTCCAAGGTGCGGCAGGTGATCGAGAGCCTGAAGGGCAGGCCCGAGCCGCTGATCCTGATCCTCAACAAGGTCGACATCGCCGACAAGCCCAAGCTGTTGGGCCATGCCGCGAAGCTCAATGAAACGCTGTCGTTCACCGAGACCTTCTTCGTCAGCGCGACCACCGGCGACGGGGTGGCGGAGCTGAAGGCCGCGCTGTCGGCGCGGATGCCCGAGGGGCCCTGGCATTTCCCCGAGGACCAGGTGAGCGACGCGACCGATCGAATGATCGCCGCCGAGGTGACCCGCGAGCAGCTCTATCTCCAGCTCCATGCCGAGCTGCCCTATGCCTCGGCGGTCGAGACCGAGAAATATTCGGAGCGCGAGGACGGGTCGGTCGAGATCCACCAGCAGATCTTGGTCGCCCGCGCGACGCAGCGCGCGATCGTGCTGGGCAAGGGCGGCGCCCGGATCAAGGAAATCGGTGCGCGGGCGCGCAAGGAATTGTCGCAGATCATGGGGGTGCCGGTGCACCTCTATCTGCACGTCAAGGTGCGGCCCGGCTGGGAAGACGACCGCTCGCTGTATCGCGAGATCGGGCTGGAATGGGTCGAGTGATCCGCCGGCGCTGACCCCCGGAGGGTCAGCGCAGCAGCGACTCCACCCATTGCGGAACGAGCTCGCCCGCCGGGCCCCGCCGACTATCGTCGAACATCGAGCTGCCCTCGGACGGATCCAGATTCATCTCCAGCGTGTCGATCCCCATCCGGCGCGCGGAATGGACGAACCCTGCTGCCGGATAGACGGCGCCCGAGGTTCCGATCGATGCGAACAGGTCGGCCGCGCCGAGGGCGCGTTCGATGACGTGCATCGCATAGGGCATCTCGCCGAAGAACACGATGTCGGGCCGCAGTCGCGGCGCACCGCATGTGGCGCAGACGCTGCCCGGCGGAAGCGGTCCTTCCCAGCGCTGCCGCTTGCCGCAGGCGACGCACAGCGCAGAGTTCAGCTCGCCGTGCATATGCAGCAGCCGCTTCGACCCCGCGCGCTCGTGCAGGTCGTCGACATTCTGCGTCACCAGCAGCAGTTCGCCGTCCCATTCGGAATCGAGCCGCGCGAGCGCGCGGTGCGCGGCATTGGGCTCGACCTCGGCCAGCCTAGCGCGGCGCTCGTCATAGAAACGGTGCACCAGCACCGGATCGCGCGCCAGCGCCTGCGGCGTGCAGACGTCCTCGACGCGCTGGCCCTCCCAAAGACCACCCGGGCCGCGGAAGGTGGCGACGCCGGACTCGGCGGAGATGCCGGCACCGGTGAGGACGACGATGTTGCGCGGGGTGGACATGCCGCGATCCTTATCCTGTCCCATACTGCGCAGCGAGGCTTTCCGCATCCAGCGGAGAAAACCGCTATTCTAGATGCCCGCTTCGTGCGAACAGCGCAGGCATGACGATCAGTATCGGTATCTATGGCAGCCTGGGCCGGATGGGCCAGGCGATCGCTTCGGTGGCTCCGTCGCTCGGCGCTCGGATCGCGGGCGGGGCGGACATGATGGACGATCCGGGCGATATCGCGCGCAAGGCCGATGTGCTGGTCGACTTCTCCGCCGCCGCGGCGATCGAGCCGCATCTGGCCGCTGCGCGTGCTGCGCGCACGCCGATCGTGATCGGGACGACCGGCCTGTCGCAGCGCCAGCATGCGCTGATCGACGATGCTGCGCGCGACATCGCCGTGCTGCAGACCGGCAATACCTCGCTGGGCGTCGGGCTGCTCGCGCGGCTGGTGCGCGAGGCAGCGGCGCGGCTGGGCGAGAGCTGGGATATCGAGATCGTCGAGGCGCATCACCGCAACAAGGTCGACGCCCCGTCGGGCACCGCACAGATGCTGGGCGCGGCTGCGGCCGAAGGGTTGGGGACGACGCTGGCCGAGGCGGGCGTGGTCGACCGTGCCGGCACGGTCGGCGCCCGGGCCGGCGGGACGATCGGTCTGGCCAGCGTGCGCGGCGGGGCCATCATCGGCGACCACACCGTGATCTTCGCGGGCGACGGCGAACGGATCGAGCTGACCCACCGCGCCGATGATCGCGCGATCTTCGCGCGCGGCGCGGTTCAGGCTGCCTTGTGGCTCGCGGGCCAGCCGGCCGGGCGCTATTCGATGGACCAGGTGCTGAGCGTCTGAGCCGCCGCGCATGAACAAGGCGCAGGTCTTCGACTTCTTCCAGCGGCTGGCCGAGGCGAATCCGCATCCCGAGACCGAGCTCGAATCGGGCAATGCCTACCAGCTGCTGGTGGCGGTCGTGCTGTCCGCGCAGGCAACCGACGCCGGCGTCAACAAGGCGACGCGCAGGCTGTTCCAGCAGGTGCGCACGCCCGAGGAGATGGTCGCCCTGGGCGAGGACGGGCTGAAGCAGCACATCAAGACGATCGGCCTGTTCAACACCAAGGCGAAGAACGTGATCGCGCTGTCCGAGGCGCTGATCGCCGAGCATGACAGCCAGGTGCCCGACGACCGCGAGGCGCTGGAGAAGCTGCCGGGGGTTGGGCGCAAGACAGCGAATGTGGTGCTGAACGTCTCGTTCGGGCGTGAGACCTTCGCGGTCGACACGCATATCTTCCGCGTCGGCAACCGCACCGGACTGGCGCGCGGCAAGACGCCGCTGGCGGTCGAGCTGAAGCTGGAAAAGGCGGTGCCCCAGCCGTTCCGCCTGCACGCGCACCACTGGCTGATCCTGCACGGTCGTTATGTCTGCAAGGCACGCACGCCCGAATGCTGGCGCTGCATCGTCGCCGATCTGTGCGCGTTCAAGCCGAAGACGCCGCCGCCCAAGGGAAAGGCGGCGCCCGCAATTCCGGCGCAGCCCGAGGGCGATTGAAATAGCGATGAACTCGGGGCTGGCGCAGTCGGCTTCGCTTTGCTAGGCGCTCTCCTCCACGCACCCATAGCTCAGCTGGATAGAGCGCTGCCCTCCGAAGGCAGAGGCCAGAGGTTCGAATCCTCTTGGGTGCGCCATCATTCCAACCCCTGCAGCCCGAGCCGCGCGTGCCGCTCGCAGGTTCAGAGACCCAGCTGATCGCGATCGACCGTAGCGGCGACGAGTTCTGCTCGCGCGACCGATCGGCGATATTCGGCATCGAGCTGGCGCAGGCGGGCATCGGCGGCGCTCTCCTCGCGCAGGTTGACGACGAGGAAGTCGCTGGCGCCAAGCTGGAAGCGGCGGCGCTCGGCGGTGGCCATCCGGTCCGCCAGATCGGTTTCGTCCACCGCGAGCGCGACCAGACGGTCTGCCGCCGTCGCCTGGATCGACAGGCCGTTCACTTCTACCAGGATCTGGTCCTCGATCATCTTGCGTCGGAAGCGAAGCCCATCGGCTTCCGCCGCTGCCTCGGCCAGCTTGCCGCGCGCGGCGCGGCGCTCGAGCGGGATCGAGAAGCGCAGGCCGACAATGCCTTCAGCCGGCGTGCGGGAAGAGTCCCCCAGGCCGACCGGGCCCAGATCCTTCGCCGCCTCGGCGCGGAAGTCGAGGCGCGGGCGCATCTCGTTCTCGGCCAGCATCCGCTTCACCTCGACCTGGTCGAGGCGGACGAGGATGGCCTCCAGGTCGGGCCGCTCGATTCGACCGGCCAGGTCGGGACCGAGGGCAGGGAGGCGAAGTTCGGGAAAAGCGGCAGGCAGACGCTCGGCGGAGGCGACGACCCGCTCGCCCGTTCCGTCGCGCAGATAGAAGGACAGCGCATTTGCGGCGGCGGCGAACTCCTGCTCGGCGCGCACGAGCAGCGTCTGGCGGCGGACGATGTTCTGGCGATTTTCGGTACCCAGAATCTGCGGTCGAGCGCCAAGCTCGATCTGGCGCTCGATCGAGGCCTGCCGCTCGGTCGCAAGCGACAGGAGGTCGCGATAGACGCGGACACGCATGCCCGCGAGCACCCAGGACTGATAGGCATCGATCGCCCGCCGCTGCACCCCGATCGCGACCATCTCGCGATCGAGCCGCGCGAGCTGGATATCGCCGCCGGCCAGACCGAGCCGGCCGCGCCGTTCGTCGATCAGCCGGTCGCGGATCAGCGAGAAGACCGCGCCGACCTTCACCTCGCCGAGGCGGTTGGTGAAGGCCTTGTCCTCATAGACCGGAAATTCGCCGCGCGAGATGCGATAGCCGCCATAGAAATAGCCGCCATTGTCGGTGAGCGGCCGGGTCGCGCGGCCTTCGACGACGGTGCCGTCATAATAGCCGGCGAGCCGCGACTGCGCCTCGCCCTCGAACAGGATATCGAAAGCGCCTTGCGCCGACAGGCGGCGGCCATCAGCCTGGCGTTCGCGGGTGATCGCCTCGAGGATCGCCGGCGCATGGGTGGCCGATGATCGGAGGACCTCGTCCAGGGTCAGCGGCTGCGCCGTGGCGGGAGCAGCGAGCATCAGGCCGAGGATAGCGAGCAGGCGGATCATTTCTTCACCTTGGCAACGGGTTCGGGCTGGGGCCCCTTGGCGTCGTCAGCGGGGCGGCGGAACTCGAGCGGGAAGTCGTTGAGCTGACGCCATAATTCATAGCCGACGCTTACCGTTTCCATCTGGATCCACCCGCGCACCTTGGCGCCAAGACGGACATAGTCGGCGCTCGGCCAAGTGGGCTTGCCGGGCATCGGTTCGACCAGCACCCGGAACAGTCCGGTGGCTTGGGCGGAGGGATCGATCGACCGGACGCGGCCGTCGAACATGCCGTGGGCGACCGACGGCCAGCCGCTGAATTGCACCGCGGGCCATCCCTCGAACGCGAGGCGGACGGGGCGCCCCGGTCGGACGACCGCGATGTCGCGACCATCGATCATCAGTTCGACGACGCGTACCGGCGCCTCGGGCGCAAGCGTCGCGAGCCGGTCGCCTGCGGCAACGAGGGTCGCGCCGGCCGCCGCGTTGATCGACTGGATGCGGCCGTCACGCGGCGCGGTAACGGTCTGTGCCGACTGACGGTTGAGCGCCACGTCGACGCGGCTGAGTTTCGCGCGCGCCTCTGCCAGCTTGGCACGGTGGTCCGCGACCTTGATCTGCGACGCTTCGTAATCGCGCCGCGCGGCGAGCCCTTCGGCCAGCAACTGCCCCGACCGCCCGACATCGATCTGCGCGACGGCCAGCGCTTGCTGCGCGGCGGCGATCTCGGCCTGAACCTGCGCGCGTTCGGCGGCCAGTCGGGCAAGCAGATTGGGGTCATTGTCAACGATGCGGGCGATCGGATCCCCGCGGCGTACCCGGTCACCATCGCGCACATACCAGTGTTCGACGCGGCCCGGCACCAATGCCGTTACGTCCTGTACCCGGTCCTCCGGATCCAGTGCGACGACCTGTCCCGTACCCGCAGAGGTCTGGACCCAGGGCACGAACAACAGGACCGCGGCGATGATACCGACGCCGAACGCCATCAGCCAGGCAATGACGCGCGTCGTGCGCGGCGGGCGGATGCTCGCCAGCGTGGGAAAATGGACGATATGATCAGGCTGAAAGGGCAAGCGAGCCTCCTTCGCTGGCGAGGCGGAGTACTTCTCTCTCGTCTTCGCACCGGCGCTGTTCCTGCGCGCCGAGCCAGAGCGTTGCGTCTCGCGTCAGTCCCTGCGGCCGTCGCGTGAACTGGAGCACGGTCGTCGCACCGCGCAGCTGCGCCAGCACCGCGTCGACACGCTCGGTCGGCAACAGGTCGTAGAGCGGGGAGAGCACGAGCAGCTTCGGTCGGGCCAGAAGCGCTGCCGCGAGTTTGAGAGCCATCAGCTCGCCCACCGACAGGGGCCATCCCGAGGTCGAGATGACAGTATCCAGACCGTCCGGGAGCCCGGCCAGGCGTTCGGCGAGACCCACGGTTTCGAGCGCCTGAACCATGCGCGCCGCATCGCCCGACGCGGCGAGCGTCAGATAGTCGCGAATCGACATTTCGACGAAACTCGGGCGGTCCAGCACCATCACTTCGGCTCGCAGACGATAGGTATCGAACCCCCCGATGTCGCGGCCGCCCACCACCACCAGGCCCTGCGCGGCGGTCTGGTGGCGCTTGAGCAGCATCGACAATGCGCGGTCCGCGCCGGGCGCCGCGACGACGAGCAACTGCTCGCCGGCCGCGACCTCGAAATCGAAGCGGTGACCGTCATGCTCCACGCGAGCGAGCCGGATCGCGCCGTCCGCGGGGCCTTCGCCTTCGGTCTTGCTGCGTTCCTGCGGCACCTCCCAGAACAGCGAAAGCTCCTCCAGGCTGGCCGCCAGATCGTAAAGTGATTCAAGATAGGGACCGAACTGGGCAATGCCGTAGAACACCCCGGAGAGGATCAGTTCGGCGGCGACAAGCTGACCGATCGACAACTGGCCCTGGATGATGAGCCAGCCGCCCAGTGCCAGAAGCGCAGCGCTGGCCGTCGCATATACCAGCAGCAAGGCGAGCGTCTGGGCGAAGGTGTAGCGGAAATGGCGGCGATGCGCCGCGACATAGCTGGCCGTGACCGCCTCCGACCGGTCCATCGCGAAATTCAGATGCCGGCTGGATTTGTAGAATCCGTTCGAGCCGCCGACGCTTTCGAGCCAGTGCGCGGCGGCATGCTTGGCGTGGCTTTTGACGACCGCACTGCGGATCGCGCCCGACGCCCAGAGCTGCCAGATCAGCACGAGCGCCAGCGCGAGCACGACGTTGAAGGCGAGGAAGAACGGATGGTAGAAACTGGTGACGACCAGTCCGACCACGCCCTGAAGCACGATCGTGAAGCCGCCGATCAACAGGCTTGGCAGCGCCTTCTGAACCGTCATCAGGTCGAAATAGCGATTGAACAGGTCGCCGCGCCGGGCGTCGGCGAAGAACGGATTTTGCGCGTGAACGGCGCGGATCGTGATCTCGGCCGTGATGCGCGCGAAGAAGCGTCGTTCGAACAGCGCAAGCAGGTGCACGCGGAAAGCAGCCAGAATGCCGGCCAGCAGCAACAGCAGGAACAGCAGCGCCGCCAGCGTGAACAGCGGCGTCGGCAGCGCCGTGTTGGCAACCGAGTTGATCAGCAACTGAACCGAGATCGGCGTCGCGAGTGTCAGCAACGAAATAGCGATGCCGTAGATCACCGCCAGCCGCACGAACGCCGCGTCGGGCGCCAGTACAAGCCCGATCCATCCCATGAAGGCCCGGATGCCCGGGCGCTGAACCGCCATCGCCTATCTCCCTGATCGGGCGCTATCTGCGGGCGTTCAGCTATCGGATCAATGGGGGTGCCACTATAATTTCGATAGGCTTGTCCTATTGTGCAACAAATCGTAACAGTGCCGAAAGTGTGAGAAATGCAGGGGTTCTGCCCGCTCCCGTGCGCCACGCCAGTCCGATTTCGCGATAGAGACGATTGCCTGCAAAGGGGCGCACGACAATATCGTCACCGCCGCGGATTTCCTGCCGGACATAGAGGCGCGGCAGAAGGGCCAGCCCCATGCCCATGCCCGCCATCTGCCGGATCGCGTCGAGGCTGGTCCCTTCATAGTCGCGCAGCACATGCGCCCCGGCCTGTTGCGCCAGCGCGGCGACCTGCTCGCTCATCCGGTATTGCGGCCGAAGTGTGAGCAACCCCCGGCCGCCGAGATCGCTGACCTTCACCTCGTCGCGCTCCTTGAGCGGGTCGTCTCCGGCCATGCCCAGAAACAGCGGCTCGCGAAACAGACGCTCGACATGCAGCCCACGCTCATCGATCGGCAGCTGTACCAGGATGACGTCGTGCGTGCCGTCGGCCAGCCGCTCGACCAGGCGGTTGGGCAGCCCCTCGCGCACATGGACGCGGAGATCGGGGCTCGATGCGTGCAGCTGTGCCACAAGTTGCGGCAGGATATAGGGTCCAAGCGTCGGCGAGACACCCAGCCGGATCGTGCCCGACAGGGCATCGCTGCGCCGGTCCGCCAGCGCCTCGAACGCGGCGACTTCCGCCAGCACGCGCCTGGCGCCGGCGACCGCCTCGCGTCCGAGGGGCGTCAGGATCGACTGGTTGCTGCCGCGCTCCACCACACGGCCGCCCAGCATCGCCTCGACCTGCTGGATCTGCTGCGAGAAGCTGGGCTGCGACACACCCATCGCCGCCGCCCCGCGCGTGAAGCTGGCATGATCGGCCAGCGCGATCAGGTAACGAAGCTGGCGAAGTGTCAGTGACATGGCCAAAGATCGCTCACTCTCTCGTCACTGCCATCGGCGTCACGAAACCGGTCCGGCACACAGGGCTGGTGTCGCCGGAGAGGCAGTCTGACCAGCGGAACAGCTTCTCGATCTGGACCACCGGGCCGTCTACGCTGCCGCCGCCCATGCCGATGCGGGTCTTGCCGGCAATGCGCCCGATGATCGTGACGTTGGTGAATTCGGCGACAAGCGCGGGGTCGTAGGCGCCGTCGGTGCAGGCCTTGAAGGGCCCGAACTGCGACTCCCGCGACCAACGCGGCTCGCCGGCCTCGCCGCTTGGAGCGTAGAGCAGCGTCAGGCAGACGCCCCGCTCGGTCGCTGCGATCTGCTGGATGCTGCCGGCCCAGCGGATGCGCTTGCCGACCTGCTTCGCGTCCATCGCCTGGTCCGGTGTCAGCCGGGCAACTGCAACGGCGTTCGGCGCTGCCATCTCGGACTCTGGCGTGAGGCGCGGCGCGGCTGCGCTTGACGGTGGCGCGACGGTGGCGTCCGCAGATGGCGCGACCGGGCGCGGTTCACGCACGCCGGTCTGCCCGGCGCATCCTGCGAGCATAAGGGCACAGGATAGTGATGCCCACAGGACGCGAGCGGGAAAGGTGGTGACGCAGGAGGAGCGTAAATCCATGGCTTGCGACTAGGTGGGGTGAACGTCGGGTGCAACTCGCGATGATCGAGCGACGCAATGGGTTTCACACCGAGCCAGAGCGGTACCGTGTCCGCCGCCGGCTGGCGTGCGATTATCCATTGTTCGGATAGCCTGGGAGAAACGGATGCGCTGGGGGGCGGCGCCAAGGCAGCCTCACCTTCGGAACAGGGAGTTTGCGCGGTGAGGAAGGGGATCATTTGCGGAGAGGGGCTCGGCTTGGCGGGCGGAAGCGCTGAGGCTGAAGTCCTGAGTAGCATGGGCTCGAACGACGTGCCGCAGTTCCTCGCCGACCTACGCGCCATTGCCGCGAGTCGCATCGCCGCAGATCTGGAGGGCGGGCGATGAGATCGTTGGCTGCGCTTGGCGCTGCGCTGGCAGCCGGCATCCTGCTCTCCTGCTCGCCCGCAGCGGCTCAATCCAATGCAGACCTCGCCGAGGCAGCGCCAATCATGGAGCGTGGCAAGCCGCTGCCACCGCCGTCGCTGCCGGTCGATACGCCGATGCTGGACGGCAGGGTGATCCACAGCGAGCGGATCTTCGCCGAGCCGATGGGATATCGCCCGCTGCGAATGGACATTTATCGCCCGGCCAACGCAAAGGCTGCCAATCGGCCGTTGCTCATCTGGGTCCATGGCGGCGCCTGGATCGCGGGGACGCCGCAAGGGGCGGCGGCTTATGCCGACTGGCCGGGCGTGCTCGCGGCGATGGCGGCCAAAGGCTATGTCGTCGCCGCTCTCAGCTATCGGCTCGCCAGGGAGGAGCCGTTTCCCGCGGCGATCCGCGACGTCAAATCGGGCATTCGCTGGTTGCGCGCCCATGCGGGGGATTATGGCATCGATCCGACCCAGGTGGGTATCTGGGGCGAGTCGGCCGGCGGGCATCTGATCGGGCTGGCCGCAACGAGCTGCGGCGTCGCTGCCCTCGAGCCGGTCGATGAATCGCGTCGACCCGGTACGAAGCCGGCCGAGCAGCAATTGCCGTCGACCTGCGTCCAGGCGGCGGTCGGGTGGTTTGGCATCTATGACCTGAACTTCGAGGGGCCGGTCAAATATCCTCCGCAGCCGCCGGAGGATCCGACACGGCTGTTCGTCGGTTGCCAGACTGCCCAGTGCAGTGTCGAACAGAAGCGCGCGGTCTCGCCGGTCACCTATATCGACAAGAGCGATGCGCCGATGCTGCTCATCCACGGCGATGCCGATTTTGCGGTTCCCTATCAGCAAAGCGAGGTGATGGCGGCAGCGCTGGAGGCCGCGGGCGTTCCCGTTGAACTGATGATCATAGCGGGCGCGAATCACGGCTGGTTCGGCAAGACGCAGGCAGAGACCGTTGCCGCGCATCGCAAGGCTCTGACTGCCACGATCGATTATTTCGACCGCAGGTTCGGGCCGCGCCCCTGATCAAGGGAGGGCGATCCAGATGATATCGGTAGCCTGGAGAGACTCAACTGTTCGCTGGGTGAACAATCTCCAGCTGGGTGGCTGTACTTGGCGGCTAGCCGGATCAGCTTGGGCGAATCGGGTATGGGGAGCCGCAGATGAAGGCGTTTTCGACGACCGCGCTCGCGCCATTGGTGGCGGTATCGACCCTGCTGTCGACGCCGGCTGCTGCACAGGAAGCGCCACGGCCCTGTGGCAAGCCGGACTTCATGAACCCGCTCTTCTATCAGCCGGTGGAGCAGCTGCCGGACTCGCGGCTCCGCTTCCGTCTGTGCGCGCCCGAGGCGGTGGATCCCCGCGTGGTCAGCGGCGACATCGAGGCAATTCCCAGCGGGTATGACGGCAAGCCGGCGGGCCTGGCCATGACCCGCGACGCGCTTGGTTATTGGATCGCGACGACCGAGGTCCCCGTCGCCCCCGGCACCTACTCCTATGGCTTCAGGGTCGGTGGACTGACCCTTGCGGATCCGATGGCCGAGCAATTCTCGACCAGCTATCGCGGCGTGTCGTCGGTTCTCGAGGTGACCGGCGAGGATGGCGCCTTTCAGACCTATGATCCGGCTGTCCCGCATGGCGCGGTGTCGACCATCACCTATTCCTCGGCCACGCTTGGCGTCGTTCGTCGCGCCCATGTCTACACACCGCCGGGATATGAGAAGGGCGGGAACCAACGCTACCCCGTGCTGTATCTCGTCCATGGCGCCGGGGATTCGGACGACAGTTGGACCTCGCGGGGCCGGGCAAACGACATTCTCGACAATCTGATCGCCTCGGGGAAGGCCGTGCCAATGATCGTGGTCATGCCGGCTGGCCACACGGTCTTCAAGCCGGGAAGCGACCTGTTCGCAAACAAGGATTTCGGCGACGACCTGGTCAAGGATCTGATCCCGCTGATCGATGGCCGCTATCGCACATTCGCCGATCCGGCGCATCGCGCGATGGCGGGCCTGTCGATGGGCGGCGCACACACACTGTCCTGGGGCCTGCCCAATCCTGCGGTGTTCGGGCCGATCGGAATCTTCAGCATGGGATTCTATCTTCCCGGGCAGGAGGCCCGCTTCGTTGCTGCCAATGACGCCTCGCTTCGGGCGCGTGCAAAAGCCGGCACCCCGGTCATGTTCGCAATGGGCAAGACGGATTTCCTATATTCAGCCGTTGCGCCGACAAGAGCAATGATGGACCGGTACGGCATCAAGTATCGATATGTCGAAAGCGAAGGGGGGCACACCTGGAGCAACTGGCGGGGCTATCTCAGAGAATTCTCTGGAATGATCTTCAAGTACACGGAATAATTCAGTATTGAAATATTATGAAATATGGATAGGGCGCTTTCGATACTGTCTGAATCCTAGCGGTTCGTTTATTGCAATAGATTGTCCGCCAGGCGAGCATTTCGAACGAATCCATCCAATCTGAATAATATCTGCATGATGTTGAAGTGCGGGGAGACCGAAATGGTCCGGTCGCGATTCAATCAAGCAGAAAGGTTGGGGGTCATGAGAAATATTGCTTCGCTCGCCGCGATATCGGCATTTCTATCCTTGGGCATGCCGCTGGCGGCGGCTGCGCAGCAGGTGCCCAGCGAAACCGAGGCTGAAGCCTCGCCTGGGGACGATGGCGAGATCGTCGTCACTGCACGCAAGCGCGAGGAAAGCATCCTCAAGACGCCGGTCACTGTGACAGCGTTGACCGCGGATCAGATCGAGAAGCGCTCGATCGTCTCGATTTCCGACGTCGCGGCCAACACGCCGGGCTTCAACGTCAACAACAACTCGTCGGGCCGCGCCGACCGCACCATCCAGGGCGTCATCATCCGCGGCTTCACACCATCCACCGTTGTCGCCACGACCACCTCGACCTTCATCGACGGCGTCCCCGTCTCGTCGCCAAGCGCGCTCAACAGCGTCGGTGCGGCTGAGCGGATCGAGGTCCTTCGCGGCCCGCAAAGCGCCTATTTCGGCCGCAATACCTTTGCCGGCGCGATCAATGTCGTGAACAAGGTGCCGACCGGCGAATGGGGTGGCTCGGTCACCGCGATGCTCGGCACACGCGAGAATTACCGCACCCGCGCCGAACTCGAAGGACCGATTGCCGGTGAGGCGCTGACCTTCCGTGCGACGTTCGACCGGTTCGGCAAGCAAGGGTCGTGGATCGCCACCGACGGTGGGACGCTGGGCGACCAGAAATCGACGGCGGGGTCACTGCTGGTCGCCGCGCGTCCGGCTCCGTGGCTGCGCGCCAAGGTGTTCGCCTCCTACTCGAAGGACGAGGACGGCATCTCCGCCAGCACCCGCGTATCCGCGGTCGATGTTCGCGACAGCTCGGGCAACATCATCTATCGCGGTCAGTCCAATTGCACGCTCAGCGGGTTCAATTCCGCGGGCGCCCCTGTCCAGAATCCGTTCATTTGCGGGACCTTGCCGAGCCTGGCCAACCAGCCTTCGACCAACCGGATCGCGGACGACTATATCCGCAATTTCCTAGCCAACCCGACCGGGCGCGTGCTCGATCCGGCCGATGGCGTTCAGGGATACGGCATGGTGCGCCGCTATTTCCATCTTCACGGCACTGTCGATATCGACTTCTCTCCGCAACTCACCGGCACGATCCTGGCCGGATATAATAATGAGAATTGGAGCCAGTTCTCCGACCTCGACGGCTATGACACGACGGCACTTCCCAATCCCCTGGGCGGAGCGGGATCGCGGCCCTATTTCGACTTTCCCTATCTCGGCGAGCGCATCTCGAAGGATTATTCGGTCGAGGCGCGCCTGTCCTATGACTCGACGTCCTTCCGCGGCGTGCTCGGCGCCAGCCTGCTCGACGGGCGCAACCGCAGCTCGATCGGCGGTGGCAATGGAGCACTCGGCACGACGGTCTTCGCCAATGGCGGCGGTACCGATCGTGCCAAGACGTTCGGCATCTTCTTCGGCGCAACCTATGACCTGACTCCCGACCTGTCGGTCAGTGCCGAGGGCCGGTATCAGATCGACCATAGCTACGCCTATAATCCGCAGCCGGGCGCTCCGGTCGAGCCGGGCCTGGGGTCATTGATCGTCGATTCCGTGTACCGGAACTTCCTGCCGCGACTGATCGTCAATTACGACTTCGCACCGAATACGATGGTGTACGCCTCGGTCGCCAAGGGCGTGAATCCCGGGACGTTCAGTACCGGCCTGATCACGGCCACACCGGAGGTCGTCGCGCTGGCGACCGCCGCCGGCGTCACGCTCCGCGTGTCGCCAGAAAAGGTAACCAATTACGAGATCGGGGTGAAGGGGCGCGGCCTCGGCAACGCGCTGACCTATTCGATCGCGGGCTATTACGCGCCGTGGCGCAACCAGATCAATTCGATCGTGGTGGTGCTCGGGGGTGCGGGCGCATTTTTCTACGGCAGCGCCAATACCGGTTCGGTCGATCTTTATGGCGTCGAGGCCCAGGCCTCGCTGCGCGCCAGCAGCCTCGTCACCTTCGAACTGGGGGGCGCGGTCAATCTCAGCCACATCAACGCCTTCGAAAACCGCTCGCTGACCACCTTGTCGGGCATCACCGACTTCACCGGCAAGGAGCAGCCGAACAGCTCGAAATATTCGGCCGTCGGCGCGATCCAGCTGGGCGGTGAAGTCAAGGGCTGGGCCGACTCCTCATGGTTCGGTCGGCTCGACTGGAACTACAAGTCGGGCGTCTGGTCGAACCAGGCGAACATCGTTCGCACTCAGGATCGCCATGTCTTCAATGCCCGCGCCGGCATTACGCGCGGCATCTTCTCGGTCGAGGCCTTCGTCACCAACATCCTGAACGACAAGAAATATGTCAGCGTCTACGACAATTTCATGTTCACGCCGTTCTTCGAGCACACCACCAACTACACGGCGCTTCTCGTCGGCCTTCCGGAACTCCGGACGGCAGGCGTCCAGATGCGCGTAAAATTCTGACGCTACGACGGGCGGGGGCTTTGTGCCCCCGCCCCGACGAGTACCGCGATCAGTTCTCCAGGCGCCGCTCAACCTCGCGCGCCGGCTTTTCGAGGATCTGGCCGCGCGCGATCAGGTCGGCGCGCAGCGCGGCATAGTCGACATCCTGCACGGGCACCTTGGCATCGATTGCCAGCGCCGCGGCGGTCGCCGCCGACTGGCCGAGGATCATGAACACCGGCTCCATCCGGATCGATCCATAGGCGATGTGCGAGGCCGACAGCGCCACCGGCACGAGTAGGTTGGTCGCCTGCGCGCGCTTCGGCACGATCGCGCGGTAGCTGATCGGATAGGCGTCGCCCGGGCTCACCTCGATATTGCCCTCGTTGCGGGCAAAGCCGCGATCGTCGACGAAGCGCTGCACATTGTGCGAATCCATCGCGTAGGATCCCATGCCGATCGGATCGGGCGTCCGCTTGGTCGCGCGCAGATGCGGCTCGGCCATCACGAAGTCGGACACCATCCGCCGCCCCTCGCGGACATAGATTTCGCGCGGCCAGTTGCCGTTGCGGGTGAATTCGTCCTTGCACAGGCCCCAGCGGTTCATCTCGGTGCGGACCGACTGCGGCACCTGCGGGTCGGTCGCCAGGAACCACAACAGCCCCTTCTGATAGCTGACATGCTTTGCGAGGATCGCCTCGCGCGCTTCATAGCTTGCCTCGGGATAGTCGTGGTTCAGCCCGATCGCGTCGAACGAGAAGGCGCCCCAGTTGTTCACGTCGGTCTTGCCGTTGGGCACCCGGTCGAACTTGCGGAACACCTCGTTGAACCCGGCCGCGAGATAGCGCGCGAGGAGCTGATAATCGGCCGCGTCATAGCCGGCGGGCGGCGCGAGCGGCACGCGGTTGGACGCGACATCGGTCATGCACAGGCGATAGGTATAGGCCTGGATCTTCCTGTCGGCGCTGCCGTCGGGCCCTGGGCGCTCGCTCGTCACATAGGCAAGCAGCCCGCTCTCCGGCCGGCCCGGCGTGCGATAGGGATCGACGTCCGCCTTGAACTGATGGCTCGTCGTCTTCGCGACCTGCACGCCGTTCAGCGTCTCGCCATAGGTCGCATTGGCCTCGCGACCTGTCGTGTAGCTGATCCCGGCGGCGGCCATCAGGTCGCCCTCATAGGTCGCATCGATGAACATCGCGCCGCGGTGGCGCGCGCCGTCCAGCGTGCGGATCGACACGATCCGGTTGCCTGCCTTCTCGACGCTGCCGGCGCTGCGGTCGAGCGGGCGATCGTACAGCGGCGTGACGCCGGAGGCGGTCAGCCAGCCGTCGAACACCGCCTGCGCCGCGCTCGGCTCGAACAGCCATTGCGCGCCGTCGGCAACATAGCGCGGCTGTTCGCGGGCGCGGTCCGATCCGTGCTTCCAGGCCGATGCCTGGTCGTAATGCTGCTTCAGCCTTTTGTAGAACTCCAGCGACAGCCCGCCGATCACGCCATGATTGCCGGTGTCGGAGTAGCCGAGGCCATTGGTCGTCAGCCCGCCGACATAATCGCGCTGGCAGATCAGCGTGACCGACTTGCCATGCTCGCGCGCGCTGATCGCCGCGATCACGCCCGCCGAGGTGCAGCCATAGACGACCAGGTCGCTCTGGCTCGCCTGAGCGGTGGAGGTAGCCGCGCCGGTGCCCTGCGGCGCCGGTGTGGTGGCGCAGCCGCCCGCGGCCAGGGCGGTCAGCGCCGCCATCGGCAACAGATGGCGCCAGCGGGCGATGCGGTCATGCGAGGTCATCGACATAGTCTCCAGGGTCAGCCATGCGCCGGGGCGACGGGTTGGCCGTCATCGCCGCGCAGGATGCGCAGTGCGCCGCGCAGCGAACTTGCCGCCGCGACCAGCACGACGAGGATCAGCACCGCGGTCAGCACGGCATTGGTATAGTCGCCGCGCAGCATCGCGGCGGTCGCCGCGCCGGTCTTGGCCGGATCCAGCGATGCGGCGTGCGACAGGAAGCCGACGCGCGGATCGGCGGCGAACAGCTTCATCGCGCCCGCGGTCAGCGTGATCACGGTCAGCGCCAGCGCCGGCACGCCCGTCACCCACCAATAGCGCCGCCGCGACGATCGCAGGATCGCGACGGTGCAGGTCAGCAGGGCGATCACCGCCAGCATCTGGTTGGCGATGCCGAACAGCGGCCAGAGCGAGTTGATCCCGCCCAGCGGATCGACCGCCCCCTGATAGAGAAGATAGCCCCAGGATCCGGCCGCGAGCGCGGTCGCCAGCGCGCCGGGGGCGAAGCGGGTGGTGTCGCCGAACCAGGGCGAGACCGTCCCGCCGAAATCCTGGATCATGAAGCGCGCGACCCGGGTGCCCGCATCGACCGTGGTCAGGATGAACAGCGCCTCGAACAGGATCGCGAAATGATACCAGAAGGCCTTCATCGAATCCGGTCCGCCCAGCGCCGACAGGATCTCCGAGATGCCGACCGCCAAAGTCGGCCCGCCGCCGGTGCGCGACAGCAATGTATGCTCGCCGACTGCCTTGGCCGAATCAAGTAGCGTCGCCGCATCGATCGCATAGCCCCATTGCGAGATGGTCGCCGCGGCGGCGGCCGCATCGGTGCCGATCAATGCGGCCGGGCTGTTGATCGCGAAATACAGGCCCGGATGCAGGATCGTCGCCGCGATCAGCGCCATCATCGCCACGAAGGACTCGGCGAGCATCCCGCCGAACCCGACCAGCGGGATGTCGCCTTCGCTGGCGATCATCTTTGGCGTCGTGCCCGACGCGATCAGCGCATGGAAGCCGGAGACGGCGCCACAGGCGATGGTGATGAACAGGAAGGGGAACAGGCTGCCGGCGAACACCGGGCCGGTGCCGTCGATGAACGGCGTGACCGCCGGCATCTGGAGACTGGGCGCGGTGAAGATCAGCCCGACCGCGAGCAACAGGATGGTGCCGAGCTTGAGGAAGCTGGACAGATAGTCACGCGGCGCGAGCAGCAGCCAGACCGGCAGCAGCGAGGCGATGATGCCATAGCCGATCAGCATCAGCGCCAGCGTCGCTGCGTCGAAGGTGAACCAGGCGGCCAGCGCCGGATCCTGCGCGACATGGCCGCCCAGCACGACCGACACCATCAGCAGCACCGCGCCGAGCAGCGCGATTTCGAGCGGCCGGCCGGGGCGGAAGAAGCGCCCGTACAGGCCCATCAGCACTGCGATCGGCATCGTCGCGAAGACGGTGAAGGTGCCCCAGGGGCTTTCGGCCAGCGCCTTGACCACCACCAGCGCCAGCACCGCGAGCAGGATGATCATGATCAGCAACAGGCCGAGCGAGATGACGGTGCCGGCAACCGCGCCGAGTTCGTCGCGCGCGATCCGCCCCAGCGACAGCCCGTCGCGCCGCGTCGAGAGGAACAGCACGACCATGTCCTGAACCGCACCCGCGACGACCACGCCGACCAGGATCCACAACATGCCGGGCAGATAGCCGAGCTGTGCCGCCAGCACCGGTCCCACCAGCGGGCCCGCGCCGGCAATCGCCGCGAAATGATGGCCGAAGGTCATGAACCGGTCGGTCGGGACATAGTCGAGCCCATCGGCGCGCCGCACTGCCGGGGTCGGCCGCGACGGATCGATCTGCAGCACGCGGCGGGCGATGAACCGGCCATAGAAGCGATAGGCGAGGATATAGACGCAGGTGGCGGCGGTCAGCAGCCACAGCGCATTGACCGGTTCCCCCGATCCGCGCGCGATCACGCCCAGCGCAACCGCCGCCGCGCAGGCGATCAGGACGAAGGGCGCAAGCGCTACCCAGTTTCGCGCAGACGCGCCCCGCATTGCCTCTCCGCCCTTTTGCCGGTTCCCGTGCACGCCTCATGGCAAAGCGCGTGCGTACACGGACCCCCTACTTAAGGTCCGTCGACCTGGCGAGCCCCGACCCCTATTTGTCGGCGCACAGAGCGGCGAAGCCGCCGGGCGGGGAGCATTTATCGATTGACTGCAATCACCGTCATCGGCCTCACCCTGCTGTATGTCGCGCTGTTGTTCGCCATCGCCTGGCTGGGCGACCGGCGTTCGGGCGTCATCGAACGGCTGTGGCGGTCGCGCTGGTTCGCGACCCTGGTCTATTGCCTGACGCTGACCGTCTACAACACCAGCTGGAGCTTCTACGGCTCGGTCGGGCGCGCCACCTCGGCCGGCTGGGCGTTCCTGCCCATCTATATCGGGCCGGTGCTTGTGCTGCTGCTATGTCAGCCGATGCTCAGGCGGCTGGTCGCGGTCGCCAAGGCACAGAATGCGACCTCGATCTCCGACCTGCTCGCCGCGCGCTATGGCAAGAGCCAGTTGCTGGCGGCCGCCGTCACCTTGTGCAGCCTGGCGGCGGTGCTGCCCTATATCGCGCTTCAGCTGAAGGCGCTGGCGGTCACCTTCGACATCGTCACCGCGACCGCGACCCCTGCCGATGCTCCGATCTGGCGCGACACGTCGTTCGTGTCGGCGATCCTGATGGCGGTGTTCGTCATGACCTTCGGCGTGCGCTACAGCCATTCGAGCGAGCGGCACCGCGGGCTGATGCTGGCGGTTGCGGCGGAGGGCGTGATCAAGCTGCTCGCCTTCGTCATCGTCGGCATGTGCATCGTCTTCGGCTTTTTCGACGGGCCCGGCGATATCCTGAGCCAGGCGATCCACCGCATCCCGGAAGAGGCGACGCGCATCCTCGCGCCCGACTTCACACTGCCCGCCTGGTACGGCCAGACGCTGATCGCCGCGCTGGCGCTGATCTGCATGCCGCACCTCTTCCAGGTGGTGGTCGTCGAAAGCGAGCGCCCGGGCGATCTGGGGGCGGCGCGGGCGTTCTTCCCTGCCTATCTCGCCATCCTCAGCATCTTCATGATCCCGATCGCGCTGGCCGGGTTGCTGACCTTCGGCGGCGCGGTCGCGCCCGACAGTTTCGTGATCGCGCTGCCGATGGCGTTCGATTCGCCGGCCATCGCGTCGCTTGCCTTTTTTGGCGGACTGTCCGCGGCGACGGGCATGACGATCGTCGCGACCCTCTCGCTTGCGACCATGTTGTGCAACGACGTCATCATGCCCGTCATCCTGCGCCGGCGCCGGGACGAGCTGGGCGGCGACGACGTCTCGGCGCTGCTGCTGCGGGTGCGACGCATCGCCGTGGCGATCATCATGCTGCTCGCCTTCGCGATGCATCGGGTGGTGGTCAGCGGCTATCCGCTGACCGAGATCGGCTTCGTCTCGTTCGTCGCGACCGCGCAGTTCGGGCCGGCGGTGATCGTCGGCATCTATTCCTCGCGCCCGCACATGCCCGCGGCCGTCGCCGGGATCGTCGGCGGGATGGCGGTCTGGGCGTGGATGCTGCTGCTGCCGCCTCATTTCACCGCATCGATCGTGCCGCCGCTGCTGCCCGAACTGGGCGGCAGCGACCCGATCACCGCGACGACGATCTTCAGCCTCGCGGTCAATCTGACGCTGCTCTACGGCCTGTCGCGCTATCGCAGCGGGCGGCCGGCCACCGCGCCGGAGGGCTTTGCCGGCGGATACCCCGCGGTGGAGCGGATCGCCGACCTCAAGGCGCTGGCGGTGCGCTTCATCGGCGCCGATGCCGCCGAGCGGGGATTCCGCCGCTTCGCCCGCGACCATGGTCAGCGCGCACCCGGCGACCCGGTCGACAGCCTGGCGATCGACTTTACCGAGAATCTGCTGGCCGGCGCGATCGGCACGCCGTCCGCCCGGGTGGTGATGACCGCGGCGATGCGCCGCGACCAGCCGTTCGACGAGGCCGCGCGCCAGGCGCTGGAAACCGCGTCCGAGGCGCTGCGCCTCAATTATCAGTTGCTTCAGGGCACGCTGGACGGCGTGCGCCAGGGCATCTGCGCGTTCGATAACGAGCTTCGCATCACCGCCTGGAACCGCCGCTTCTGCGAAGTGCTCGCCTTTCCGTCCGACCTGGTGAAGGTCGGCATGCCGCTGGCCGAGGTGATCTCGTTCAACCTGTCGCGCGAGGAATATTCGCCCGAGGATATCGACGCTCTGATGATCAACCGCGACCTCGCGCGCCAGAGCTGGCCCTATATCTACGAGCGCAAACGCCCCGACGGGACGGTGCTCGAGATCACCTATGACCGGATCGGCGACCAGGGCTATGTCTCGACCTATACCGACGTGACCGAGCGCCACAGCGCCGCCGAGCGGCTGCGCGCCGCGAACGAGGGTCTGGAGGAACGGGTCGCGCAGCGCACGCGCCAGCTCCAGGCGGCCAAGAGCGAAGCCGAGCGCGCCAATGCCGGCAAGAGCCAGTTCATCGCCGCCGCCAGCCACGACCTGCTCCAGCCGCTGAACGCCGCCCGGCTGTTCGTATCGGCCATCGCCGAACAGGCCCGCCCCGGCAGCGACGGATCGACCGCCCACGATGCGACGGAGCTTGCGCGAAATGCCGGCGACGCGCTCAGCGCCGCAGAGTCGCTGATCGAGGCGTTGATGGACATCTCCGCCTTCGACGGCGGCGCGATCCAGCCCAAGCTGCGCCGCATCCGGCTGGCCGACATTCTCGAGCCGTTGGAGAATGAATTCCGCATGCTCGCCAGCGACAAGGGACTGGCGTTTCGCGCGCGGCCCTGTTCGCTGGTGGTCGAGACCGATCCGCAGCTGCTCCGCCGGCTGCTCCAGAACCTGTTGTCCAACGCGGTCCGTCACACCTCGCAGGGCGGCATCCTGCTCGGCTGGCGTCGGCGCGGCGCTGGGGTACGGATCGAGGTTTGGGACACGGGCACGGGCATAGCGCTCGACCAGCAGGACGCGATCTTCGGAGAATTCTACCGCATCCGCGGGCCGGGCGCGGCAACGCCCGGGCTGGGTCTGGGGCTGGCGATCGTCGAGCGCACCGCAAGGTTGCTCGATCACCCGATCGGCCTGCGCTCGGTGCCGGGGCGCGGCTCGCTGTTCCACATCACCGTGCCGCTTGCCCGGCTTCAGGCGGTGCCGGCGACGACACGGGTGATGCGATCGAACGAGGCAACCACCGCGCTCGACATTCTGGTCGTCGACGACGATGCGCGGATCCGTGCCGGGATGATCGCGCTGATCGAGCATTGGGGGCACCGCGTCACCACCTCCGACGGCACCAGCCTGCCCGAAGCGCGCCCCGACCTGTTGCTGGTCGACTATCATCTGGCCGATGATCGCACCGGGCTCGACCTGCTTGCCCAGGCGACCGCCAGATGGGGTCCCGGGCTGCGCGTCGTAGTGCTGACCGCCGACCGTCAGCCCGAAGTCGCGGCGAAGGTTCGCGCGGCCAGGGCCCTGCTGCTCTACAAGCCGGTCAAGCCGGCCCCGCTGCGCCGGGTGATCGTCGATGCCGAGCGTGCCGATGACGGTGGTGCGCTGGCCGAAGGGGGGATGCCGGCATGACGCGCATCCTGATCGCCGACGATCATCCGCTGGTGCGCACCGCGGTCAAATATGCGCTCGAAGCCGCGATCGACGGGCTCGATCTGGTCGAGTGCGGCACCATCGCCGATGCGCACGACCAGCTCGACCGCGATCCCGATATCGACCTGGTGCTGCTCGACCTCGACCTGCCCGACGCATCCGACCTGTCGGGGGTGATCCAGCTGCTGGGCCAGCATCCGACGACGCCGATCGTCATCCTGAGTGCCAAGACCGACCCCGGTCTGGTGCGGCGCGCGGTGGCTGCCGGGGTGGCGGGCTATATCCCCAAAATGTCGAGCATGGGCGAGCTGGTGCGCATCATCGGCCTGGTGCTCGACGGGGAGCGCTGGTGGCCGGAACTGGGCGAGGCCGATGACGAGGAGGCGCAGCTGGTCGCTGGCCTGGCCGAGCTGACCAGCCAGCAATTGCGCATCCTGGCGCTGGTGATGGCGGGCAAGCTGAACAAGCAGATCGCCAACGACCTTTCCATCTCGGAACAGACGGTGAAGGTCCATGTCTCGACCATATTGCGCAAGCTGCGTGCCGTCTCACGGACCCAGGCGGCGATGCTGGCGGGGCAGGCGATCGCGCGCGGCCTGTGGTCGCCGCCTGAATAACCGCGGTCAGCAGCAGCGGTGCGAGGATCGCCCGTAGCGCGCATCGAGCCGCCGCCGGTCGAACTCGGCGCGGCTCAGCGGAGAATGCCCCTTCTCGGCAGCGTGGCGCAGATGCGCCTGATAATCGCCCGCGCCGAAGATGATCGCGACCGCCCGGCCCAGCCGCGATCCGGCGCGCACGCGCGGTGCTTCGGCAACCGGTTCGGCTTCATTCGACATGGCGTGATCCTCGCAGCTTCGGGACAATGCCGCAATCGCCCTAGACCAGCCGGATCGAGGTGGCGCCGTCCTTCAGCCCGTCGGCGCGCGCGACCAGGCGAAGCTGCCGGGCGCCGGGCCGGGCGCGGACCAGCGCCTGGGCCAGCCCGTTGAACAGCGACCGGCGATCGCCCTGCGCCGGCTCATGACTGTTGGGATCGCCATTGCCCAGTCCGATGATCTCGCCGCCCTCGATGCTCAGCGTCACGCCGTGCTGCACGATCGGGACATGGCGGCCCGACCGGTCGACGGCATGGATCGTCACCGGGATCAGGTCCTCGCCATCGGCACGCATCAGCGTCCGTGACGGCAGCAGCTGCAACGAGGCTGGCGGACCTGCGGTTCGATGGCTGGTGCGCACCACCTCGCGCCCGCCCCTGAGGCCGATCGCGACGATCTCGCCCGGCTGCCATGCCGTCCTGAACATCGCGCCGTTGATCCGGTCGCCCGCCGCTTCGCCGACGATCCTGCCATTGACCAGCAGTCGCACCCGCTCGGCATTGGACGTCACCAATATGTCCATCGCCTCGCCCTCGCGGCCCGGCCAGGTCCAGTGCGGCGCGATGCCGATCACCGGGTGATCGTCGATCCACTGCGCGCGGCGAATGTCATAGGCGGTCTTGGCGAAACCGCACAGGTCGAGGATCCCGAAGAAGCTCGACACGGTCGGCCATTCGAACGGCGTCGGCTCGCCATGATAGTCGAAGCCGGTCCACACGAATCCGCCCGCCAGATAGGGGCGTTCGGCGATCACCGCCCAGGCCTTGCGATGCGTGGCGCCCCAATCGGCGGCTTCGGTGTCCATCGAGCTCATCACATGCGCCGCGCGATCGGTGCGATAGGCGCCGCGGGTCATGAACGCGCTGGTATCCTCCGAGCTGGTGCTGGGCAGCTTCGGGTTCAGAGTGTGGAACTTGTCATATTGGTCGGTCTGATAGTTGAAGCCCATCACCTCGATCGCCTGCGACACATTCTCCGGCTCATAGAGGCCGCCGTTCATCGCCGCGGTCACCGGGCGGCTGTCGTCCAGCGCCTTTACCGCGGCGACCATCCTGCGGACCATCTCGCGCCCGGCGCGGGTGCCCTGCATCGGCTCCTCGTTGAACACCGACCACAGGATGATGCTGGGATGGTTGCGATGCGCGCGCACCAGCCATTGCATCTCCGCCAGATGATCGGGCGCGGGGTTGAAGATGCGGTTCTCGTCCATGACGAGGAAGCCCATCCGGTCGCACAGCGCGTAGAAGGCATCGGCCTGGGCGTTGTGGCTGCACCGGATCGCGTTGACGCCGACATCCTTCATCCGCCGCAGCCGCCATTCGAGCAGTGCGTCGGGAACCGCGGTGCCGACGCCGGCATGATCCTGATGCAGGCACACGCCCTTCAGCTTGACCGGCCGATCGTTGAGGAAGAAGCCGCGATCGGCATCGAAGCGGACCGTTCGGAACCCGATCGGGATGTGCCGCCGATCAGTCCCGGCTTCGCTCGTCGCGACGACTTCCACGCGGTACAGCGTGGGCGCCTCCGGCGACCAGCGCTTCGGCGCGCTCAGCGTCAGCGTCAGCGTGCAACCAAGTTCGCCCGGCGTGAGCGGCGCCACTGTGCCGGCTGCGGTCCCGCGTGCGACCTCGCGCCCGGCATCGTCGCGCAGCACGACCGTCATCTCGAGTGCGCGCGCAGTCTCTCCGACATTCTCCAGCGTCACCGTCACCGGCACGCGCCAGCGATCGTCGCCGTCATGGCGCGGATCGCAATGGACGCCGTCGGTCGCGATCGACACCGATGGGCGCTTGGCGAGGGTGACGTGGCGATAGATGCCCGCGCCCTCATACCACCAGCCTTCCATCTCCTGCGCGTCCACCCGCACCGCGATGATGTTGGGCTGGTCGGCGCCGAATCGGGCATAGGGGGTCAGGTCGACCTCGATCGCGGTATAGCCCGACCAGTTGCGCGCGGCGATGCTGCCATTGATCCAGATCGTCGCATGCGTCGCGATCCCGCCGAAGCGCAGCGCGATCTTCCTGCCGCGATCCGCCTCGTCCAATATGATCGTCTTGCGGTACCAGCCGATGCCGCGCGGCTTGTATCCCTGGTCGGCATTGGCGTCGCGGTCGAAGGGCTGGCGGATCGCCCAGTCGTGCGGCACATCGACCGTCGCCCAGCCGCTGTCGTCGAAGTCGATCGCCGCCGCACCCCGGGCCGCGCCCGCCTTGGCCGCCAGATAGGTCTCGTCATGCTTGCGCAGCTTCGCCGGGACGATGTCGCCTTCGTGGAAGCGCCAGCCGCGATCGATCCGGATCAGCCCGGGTTCGACCGGCTCCGGAAGCTGCGGCAGCGCATCGCCCGGCATCATGCCGTGCAGCAGCGGTTCCTCGTCTCGCGCCGAGGCGGCGGGGGTCGTCCAGCCCAGTGCGGGCGTCGCGGCGACGCTCCCGGCTCCGGCCATCAGCGTTCGTCGGCTCACCCGCATATCTCTCCCCCGTCCGATTGTCGTTGTTCTACCGCAGCTTCGGTCTAACCGCACGCGGCCCGCGAAGTCGGTAGTACGAAAGTAGGGGCTCTGTGACCCAAGGGCTTCTGTCATTGCGCTCCCGACCCGCCGCCAGCGCGGGGACCGCTTGAGGGGAGTGTGGGGCAGCCTCGACCACGAACGACACCGAACCCGCGTCCCATGGCGCGCAGTCGGTCGTTCCGGTCGGTTCCGTCCTTCCCGACAGCAACTTCAGGCCGCACGGCCCGGCGAGCATCGCCGGCCCGGCCATTCGGGAAGATACGGGGAGGTTACGGAACATGAAGACGCGAATCCGCAAGCATCTGGCAGGCACCACCGCGCTGATCGGGCTGGCCGCGACGCTGACACCCGCAGCATTTGCCCAGACGGCCGATCCGGCGCCGGCCGACCAAGCTGCAGCGCCCGCCGGCGCGCAGGACGAGGGCGAGGAAATCGTCGTCACCGGCATCCGCCGCTCGCTGCAGGACGCGATCAACGCCAAGCGCTCGGCCGGCAACATCGTCGACGTCATCTCGGCGCAGGATATCGGCAAGCTGCCCGACCAGAATGTCGCGGAATCGATGAGCCGCATCCCCGGCGTGCAGATCAGCCGCAACGAAGGCGACGGCTCGAACTTCACCGTGCGCGGCATTTCGCAGAACCGGCTGGAGATCAACGGCCGTTCGTTCCTGGGCCCGAGCAGCGGCGGCGGTGCCTCGCTCGAATCGCTCAGCCCCGAAATCATCTCGAGCATCGTCGTCAGCAAGTCGCCGACCGCCGACATGCCCGAGGGCGCACTGGGCGCGACCGTCAATCTGAAGACCAAGCGTCCGCTCGAGCTGGACGGCACCGTCGTCAGCGGCCGGATCCAGGGTGTCTATACCGATCAGGCCGACAAGTTCGGCTATCGGGGCTCGGCGCTGATCTCGAAGAATTTCAGCGACAATTTCGGTGTCCTCGGCACGGTCGCCTATTCGGACATCCACACGACGGGCTATGGTTTCGAAAGCGGCGGCTGGACCCGCACCTCGGCGATCGACGGCAATGGCGACGGCACCGACGACGCCAATCTCTACCGGCCGCAGCGCCTGATGCAGCGTGTCACCGAACGGCGGGTCCGCCGCCTGACGGCGCAGGGATCGATCCAGTGGCGTCCGGCCGATCGCTGGGAAGTGATCCTCGACGGCACCTATTCGCGCCTCGACCAGGACCGCTCGATCTACAACACCCAGATCCTGCTGAACAACAACGATGCCGGCGTGAGCATCGATGACAGCCGGACCATCACGAAGGGCACGTTCAACAACGTCACCGTGCGTCCGCTGATCTACAATGCACCGACACTGCTCGACTCGACCAATATCGGCTTCTCGACGACCTATAAGGGCGATGTCGTCGAGGTCGCGTTCGATGCATCCTACAGCAAGGCAAGCTCCTCGCCGGCGCAGGGCAGCTCGACGACCTACGTCATCGTGCCCAAGGCTGGCAACGTTGCCAATGTGACCTACGACTTTACCGGCCACAATGCGGTCCCGGACATCGCGCTGGCGTCGAACTTCAACCTGATGGATCCCGGCCAGTATCAGCTCGCCTCGATCTTTGACGGCGCGATCCTGAACGACAATGACGGCTTCGATGCGCGCGTCGATTTCAAGATCCACACCAATTTCGGTCCGCTCACCTCGATCCAGGTGGGCTCGCGCTTCGAACGGCTCAACCTCTATGCCGAGGCGCCGCAGAACATCCCGAGCGCGGCCAGCCTGCTGGCGCGGGGCGACAAGAATGGCGATGGCATCCTGACCGTCGACGAGCTTCCGGGCGTGAGCTACTCGACCTCGACGGTCGCGTTTTACCCGGGTGTCCCGGGCAATTTCCCGCGCCAGTTGCTGGCCGGAAGCTTCGACCCGAACGTCGCCCGCGACGCATTCGGCCTGCCGATCCCGGCGGCCGACACGATCCCGCTCGGCCGCGTGTCGATCAAGGACGTGCAACAGGACACGCTGGCCTTCTACATCAGGGGCAATTTCGAAACGACGATCGGCTCGATGCCGCTGACCGGCAATGCCGGCGTCCGCTATGTGTCGCAGGAGCGTCTGTCGTCGGGCTATCTGTCGGACACACAGCCGACCTCAGCGAAGCCGACCTTCGACTTCTGGCTGCCCAGCGCCAACGCGAACCTGAGCATCACCAACGACCTGACATTCCGCGTCGCCGCTGCGAAGGTCATGGCGCGGCCCAGTCTGTCGGACGTGGCGGTCAGCTTCGTGCCGCTGCTGGTCTCGCAGACGGGCAATCGCGGCAATCCGGCGCTGCGTCCCTACCAGGCGACCCAGTTCGATGCGTCGCTCGAATGGTATTTCGCACCGTCCAGCGTGCTGTCGGGCGCGGTCTTCTACAAGAATGTCGACTCGTTCACGATCAACCAGACCCAGGAAGAATTCATCCCGGGCATTTCGGAGACCTACGGCACCTTCCAGATCACCCAGCCGATCAACGGCGAGTCGGGGAAGATCAAGGGGTTCGAGGTAGCGTTCCAGCAATCGCTGCGCTTCCTTCCGGCACCGTTCGACAATCTCGGGGTGCAGGCCAACTACACCTATGTCGACAGCGACACGCCACTGATCGACGAGGAAACCAAGAAGGCGCTGCCGCTTCCCGGACTGTCGAAGCACAGCTATAATCTGGTCGGCTTCTACGAGGACAAGTTCATGTCCCTTCGCCTGGCCTATATCTATCGCAACTCGTACCTGCTGGGGCAGGGAAGCGCGGCGGCGGGTGGCAGCTCCTATGCGGCAGGTCGCGGCCAGCTCGACTTCTCGGGCCAGTTCAACATCACTCCGAATGTCCGCCTGACGCTGGAGGCGATCAACCTGACCAAGGCGGGCGATATCGAGTATCTTCAGAACCGCACGCGGTTGCTGAACAGCTTCCGCGAGGATCGCCGGATCTTCGCCGGCATCGCCGCAACCTTCTGACCCCCGCTTGCAGCCCGTCGTGCCGCGAGGCACGATGGGCTGCAAGCCGCCGGCCCGCGGCCGACATGACGAAGATGGATCTCGTGCGCGCTAGCCTCTTGCTCGGTCTCGCTCTGCTGATGCTCGCGCCGGCCGCAGCTGCGCAGAGTGCGCATTCGCCGCCCCCAGCCCGGCATGCGGCACCGCGGACGATCCTGTTCGTCGGCAACAGTTTCACCTATGGCGCCAACTCGCCGGTGCGCATCTACCGCGCGGACAGCGTCGCCGACCTTACCCGGCGCGGAATCGGTGGCGTACCGGCATTGTTCAAGCGGTTCACCATGGAGGCGGGCCTCGACTATCGGGTGAGCCACGAAACCGAGGGCGGCAAGGGCCTGGACTGGCATTGGCAGAATCGGCGGGCGCTGCTCGACCGGGCGTGGGACGACGTGGTCCTCCAGGACGCCAGTGTGCTCAACTTCGCCAATCATGGCGATCCGTCGCTGCTGATCGACTATTCGGGTCGTTTTGCCCGGATGTTCGCGGCGCGTAACCCGCGGGTCCGGATCGGCCTCACCGCTACCTGGTCGCGCCCCGACATCGTCTATCGCGGCACCGGTCGCTGGCATGGCGAGCCGATCACGCGAATGGCGCTCGACCTGCGCGCCGCCTATGACCGTGCCCGCGCCGCCGAGCCGCGCATCTCCAGAGTGCATCCGGTCGGCCAGGCGTTCAACTGCGCCATGCAGACCGGTCTGGCCGATCCGAACCCCTATGACGGACTGACCTATGGCAAGGTCGACCTCTGGTCCTTCGATCATTATCACGCCAGCGCCGCGGGCTATTATCTCGAGGCGCTGACCATCTTCGTCGACGTGACCGGCAAGGACCCGCGTACCTTCGGCGGGCGCGAGCAGGCGGCGGTCGATCTCGGCCTCTCACCCGACCATGCGACGCGGCTTCAGGCGGTCGCCTGGCGCGTTGCCACCAGTGGCGGCCATTGCAGCCAATAGCGCCCCGTCAGACGGCGGGGCAGTAGCTTTTCAGGAACGTCTCATGCGGCGGCAGCTTGGCCACCGCCTCGGCGATATTGTTCCGGAGCCCTGCGAGCGCCTGGCGCAGCTCGGCTGGCGGCATCATCTTCGCCAGCTGGTGATAGTTTCCGGGTCGAAGCCCCTGACCCATCAGCACCTGGACCCAGGAATCGACGCGGAACAGGTCGACATTCTCCTGATAGGCGAGCGCGCCGTCGTGGAACGCGGCGATCCGTTGCTTCAGCGTGTCGGGCACGTCCATCTCGCGGCACCGCTGCCAGAAGGGCTCGTCGCGCTGGTTGAGGTGATAATGGAGGATGATGAAGTCACGGATATGCTCCATCTCGTGGCGTGAGTTCGTATTGAAACGCTCGACCGCCGCGGGGCTGATCCCGCCGAACGGGAAACTCTCGATCAGCCGAGTGACCGCGATCTTGATCAGATGGATGCTGGTCGATTCCAATGGCTCGATGAACCCGCTCGCCAGTCCCAAAGCTACGCAATTGCCGTTCCAGACCTTGTTCCGACGGCCGGTGCGGTAACGGATCAGGCGCGGATCGAACAATGGCGTGCCGTCGATCTCGGCCAGCAGCTTCGCCTTCGCCTCGTCGTCCGACATGTAATCGCTGGCGAACACCAGCCCGTTGCCGACGCGGTGCTGCAGCGGGATCTGCCAGCGCCAGCCCGCCTCATGCGCGATCGCGCGCGTATAGGGGCGGGGCGGATCGACCGCCTCGGTCTGGACCGCATAGGCGCTGTTGGTCTTCAGCCAATGGGTCCAGTCCTCGTAACCGGTCTCCAGCGCCTGTTCGATCAACAGCCCGCGAAACCCGGTGCAATCGAGGAAGAGGTCGCCCTCGATGCGCGTGCCCGATTGAAGGACCAGTGCGGTGATGAATCCGCTCTCGGGATCACGCTCGACCCGCTCGATCCTGCCCTCGATCCGCTTGACCCCTGACGGCTCGGCCAGCTTGCGCAGCACCTGGGCATAGAGCGTGGCGTCGAGGTGATAGGCATAGCTGAGCGTCGCAGTCTCGCCGGTCGCGAAACGCTCGGCATTCGCGGCCTTCAGCTCGTAGCAATAGTCGTCGAGGCTGCCGCCGAACCCCTGCGCCTGCGCCTCCAGCCAGAAATGATGGAACGGCGCCATCCAGGTCGACTTGCGGCCGATCTCGCCAAAGCTGTGGAAATAGCGCTCGCCCGGCCTACCCCAATTCTCGAACGCGATGCCCAGTTTGAACGTCGACTGGGTGTGGCGCATGAACGCGGCCTCGTTCATCCCCAGCAGCTGGTGGAAGCTGCGCGAGGTGGGGATGGTGGATTCGCCAACCCCGATGGTGCCGATCTCGTCCGATTCGACCAGGCTGATGTCGAGCAGCGGGCCGAGCTGCTTGACCAGCGCAGCCGCCGCGACCCAGCCGGCGGTGCCGCCGCCTGCGATCACGACCCGTTTCACGATAGGCGCGGTCATCCCGGTCTCCGTCAGCGATTGAGGCGATTGAGCAGCAGCGCGCGCAGCCGGCGCGCCTTGATGTCGTCCATCGGCGCCAGATTGCCGCGCGCCGCCTCGGGCAGATGCGCGCCCGCGCGGTCGGCGGGGCCGAAGACATAATAGTCGAACAATGCCTGCCAGCCGCGCTTCTCATGCTCGGGCCGATCGCGAAGGCTGAGCAGGGCGTGCAGCAGCGTGTTTTGCGGCGTGTCGATCCAGGCGGGGCTGCTGTTCCACCAATAGTTGATCATGGCGTTGAACGGGTCGAGCGCCTCGACCTGGTGCCACCACAGGGCGGGGTAGATCAGCGCGTCGCCGGGCTCCATTTCCGCCACTTCCGCCGCAGCCAGCGCCTCGGCGAAGCCCGGATGGCGGTCGAGGTCCGGCGCGTCGAAATCGACCATCGAAACAACCTGCCCGGCGGGCGTCAGGTCGATCGGACCGGGATAGAGATTGGGTGCCTGGTCGGGCGGGAACAGGGTGAAGCGCCGTCGCCCGACCAGGGTGACGGCGATGTTGTTGGACATGTCGTAATGCGCCGATGCGATCGTCCGGTTGCCCAGCCAGATGCTGACCAGCGGCGGCGTTCCGGCGCGCTCCAGCTCGCCAAAGCGCAGCGCCGCCTGGTCGCGGATGCCGGGCAGATACTGGTCGATATCGGTCGATCCGATATAGATGGACGGCGCCGCGGGATCGCCCTGCTCGGCCAGGATGCGGTCGAGATAGGCCGATAGCGACCCCCGCTCGCGCACGAAATTGAGCGCGGTGCAGCTTTCATCGTAGCCGAACCGCCCGCCGATCGCGGTGTCGCCGATATAGGCGGTGACGGGGCGTCCGCCGTCGAACTGCTTCAGCCACTCGACCGCCCGGCCCGATCCGTGCAGCCCTTCCGCCACGAGCGGCAGATGGCGCGCGATGCCGCGCAGGATGGCGGGGCGGCCATCGGCGATCAGCTCCGCCACCGGCAAGCTCCGGGCATCGCTCCCTTCGATCACGCGGGTCTGGCGGGTGACGGCAACCATCGCGTCAGTCGACGGGATCAAGCAGCGCCTGCTTGCGGGCGATCAGCTGCTGCACATTGCCGAGCGACGCAGCCGCCAGGATGGCGAGCCTGAGCGCACCCGAGCGGTGCAACCGTTCCAGCGGCTCACCCGTAAGAGAGGACAGCCGTTCCAGATCCACCACCATAACGTCGGGAACGGTATAGCTCAGATCCTCGCGGACATCGACGGTCAACGTGACCGGGGTCAGCAGCTCCGCCTCGTCGAGCAGCGCGTAGAATCCGTGGGCGCTCTCCATCTGCTGGTAGAGCAGGCGCAGCACTCCCGCGATATGGTCGAGATAGGGGGCGTTGCCGCCATGCTTCAGGAAAAGCGGCTGGCCGGTGCCCACCCGTGGATCGTCCATGTCGACATGGATCATCGGCTCGCCTTCGCCGTCGCCAGCGTTGCGGATGATTCCGATGGAGAAAGGGCCGCGCTGATGCATTGCTGGCACATAGCGGCTGGCCCAGCGGTCGCCGGCCAGGAAGAGGTTCTCGTCGCGGTCGAGGCCCAGCAGCGCATAGGCCTGAATTCCGGTTTCGCGCCGGCGAAACACGATCGCATATTCGCGCTGCAGTTCCTCGAACTCGGCGGGAAAGACCAGCGCCTGGTTGGCCGCATCGCCGAACTCGGCGCCGGCGCGCGGGCTGACGCGCAACTCGGCATGATCGACATTGTTGATCTGTACGGGGTTCATGCGTTCCAATCCTGCTTTGGCGCAAGGTCTAGCAGTGCGGGTCGGGGTGCCAAAAGAAAAAGGCCGCTGCGCGGTGCACGGCGGCCTTCTTCCCCCTTTTGTCGGGAGCGGACCGAGGCCCGCTCCCGCATTCGGTTCAGAAGCGGTAGCGCGCGCCGAGGTAGAAGCGCGGCTTGAGCTCCTGGGCATAGACCAGGTTCTTCTCGGTACGGGCATACTGACGGAACGGCTCGCTCAGCAGGTTGACCGCTTCGAGCGACAGCGAGAAATTCTGGCTGACGTCGTAGCTGATGCTCGCATCAAGCGTGCCGAAGGCATCCGTGAACAGCGGGTTGCGGTTGCCGCCCTGATTGGTCGCCGCCAGATACTTGTCACGCCAGTTGTACGAGACGCGAGCCGAAATGCCGTTCTTGTCGTAGATGCCGGTCAGGTTGGCGCTGTCGCCCAGGCCGGTCAGCGCGAAGATGTTCACGTTCGGATCGGCATAGGGATCGACGTTCACGTCACCGTCCACCTTGGTGTACGATGCGGCGAAGCCGAAACCCGAATTGCCGAAGAAGTGAGTCCAGGCGATTTCCCAACCGTGGATATTGCCCTCGCGGTTGTTGACCGGGCCGCTGATCGCGAACTGGAACAGCGGATCGTTGGCGTCGCCGACCACGTCGACCGCAGCCAGCAGCGAGTTCACGAACACCGTGTCGAGCTGGCCGGCCTTTTCGTTACCGTAATTGGCATTGAACGTCGCCGCGGCAGCTGCCTGGTTTCCGCCATTCTGCACCAGCAGTGCAGTGTAGGAGAACAGATTCACGTCGCTGCGATCATAACCGCTGGCGGTCAGGAACGCGAGTGCGGCGCCCGATCGGGTTCCGGCTGCACCCGAGCTGGGATCACGCAGGCCGAACAATGGGCCGTTGGTGATCTGCGTGCCGATGAAATTGCGGACATTCTTGTTGAAGAAGCCCACCGACACGAAACTGGACGGCTTGTAGTACCACTCGACCGACACGTCGATATTGTCCGATTCGAGCGGCAACAGGGCCGGATCCTGGCGGGTCGCCGGTGCCGGTGCCGAGCCGAGGGCAGTCGGCCGGTTCGGGCCGTTGACGCCGACCGATGCGAACAGGCTGCCATAGTCGGCACGTGCCAGCGTGCGGCTGAACGACGCGCGCGCCACCAGATTATCGACGACCTCGATGTTGAAGTCGATCGACGGCAGGAAGTTGTCATAGTCCGCCTTCACCTGCACAGCGCCGCCCGGGGGGCCACCGTCCACGAAGAAGTCGTTATCCGCGGCCCAGCGAATCTGCGCCGGAACCGACTGAACGCCGATCGAGTCCACGTTCGTCTTCTCGTACCGCGCACCGACCAGCAGGTTGGCGCGGCGGCCGAAGATATCGCCGCCCCAGGCAAACTGGCCATAGACTGCCCAGGTCTTCTCTCCGACGGTATCGTCCGACGGCGGGCTCTCGGTGATCGCCTTGCCCTGGCTCAGATAATAGGGCTGGAAGACGTTGAGCAGGTCGACGGCATTTGCGCGGAAGGCGACGAGCGCCGATCCGGTCGACGCCGGGTTGTACTTGTCGAACTTGCAGGTCAGGCAATAGGTCTTGAGCAGATTGCCGGCGCGCTGCGCGACGATCCCGGTGTCGGTGATGCCCCAGTCACCAAGCAGCTGCGTGGTGTTGACCGTGGTCGAGCGCATCTTCGCGTCGACATAGTCACCGCCGAAGGTGAAGCGCGTGTCCGTCGCGACTTCCCAATTGAACTCGGCGCTGAACTGGTTGACCCGCGATTCCTGCTCCGAGGTGATGACTCGCGCCACTTGGGTGCCGAGGTCGCCATAATCGAGAATGCCGTTGCAGTTGCCACCGCGCGCCGTGCAGTCATTGATGGTTTCGGACTGCTGCGGGAAGCCGGTGGTGAAGTCCAGGCGGTGGGTCGCGCGGACCGGGGCACCGATCGAGATCGTCGTCGCCGACGATCCATTGGCATTGTCCGGATCGGTCTTCGACTTGGCGTGATTGGCGTCCAGAGTCAGCGACAGCCGGTCGGTGAAGTTGAGCTTGATGTTGCCGCCGAACGAATAGAGCTCGGTATCGGTCGCGAAGCGCTGCTGCTCATAGCCCTTGTCGGCCTGCACCGCCTCGGCGAGGATCACGGCGCTCTGCATCCGCTTGTCGTCGTCGAACGTGACTTCGGTGAACGGCCGCTGGAACCAGTTGGTCTGCTCGCTGCGCTCGTCGCTCAGCTTGTTGCGGGCGTACAGGCCGTCGACGGTGACTTCGATCGCGTCGCTCGGCTTGAACTGGATCATCGCCTGACCGTTCAGACGCTCGCGACGGTTCTCCGAGAATTGATAGCGGCTGTCGTTCGGGATCTGGACGTACGGGGTGGTCGGACGATTGTTGATGACCGTCGACGCGTTGATGTACGGGCTGGTCGGGCTGAGGAAATCGGCCAGCGGCACGATGTTCCAATAATTGGGGTTCGACTGCGCCGATGCCGATTCGCGCAGCTGATAGCTGCCGAACACCGTCACGCCGAACGTGCTGTCCTCGTTCTTCCAGTTGAGCAGGCCCGAGAATTCCGGCGTGATCCAGGCCAGATTGCCTTCCGCCTTCTCGACCGACGAATCGTACAGCGCCTTGGCGCCGAGCGAGCCGGAGAAACCGTCCTCGCGCGCGTCGAGCGGACGACGGGTGACGATGTTGATCGCAGCGCCGATGCCGCCCGAGGGGATGTTGGCGCGGCCGGTCTTGTACACTTCGAGGCGCGAAACGCCTTCCGATGCCAGGTTCTGGAAGTCGAACGAACGTCCGGTGCCGCGCGCGAACGCGTTGCCCGTGCTGGTATCGATGCTGGTGGAGGGGAGCTGGCGGCCGTTGATCGTCACCAGGTTGAAGCCGCCGCTGAAGCCGCGAACCGCGACCTGCGAGCCTTCGCCGTTCGCACGCGTGATCGACACGCCGGTGATGCGCTGGAGCGACTCGGCCAGGTTGGTGTCGGGGAACTTGCCGATGTCTTCCGCAGAGATCGCATCGACGACGCCGGCGGAGTTGCGCTTGATCGAGATCGCCTGGTCGAGCGATGCGCGGATGCCGGTGACGACGATTTCTTCGCCGGTGTCATCCTGCGTCGCCGGCTCGGACGCGGTCGGTGCGCTGTCGGTGGTGGTTTGCGCCAGCGCGATGCCGGGCATCAGCAGGCAGGCGGAAATGGCGATCGCGGATGCCGATCGCGCGAATGATGGCGTAAGCCTTATGCTTCTCATTTTGTCCCCTCCTAAGTCAGCAAGCCCTGGCTCGCCGCATGGTTCTATCTTGAGTCGGCCTCCACCGCTCGATGTTAACGCTAACACCCTGTCCGGCGTTGTCAATACTTCAAAACATCCGTTGCGATTGTAATTTTTGGTGGGCAAGGCGCTGAAAATGTCCGGTTTTTTGCAGCGCAGCAAAAATTCCGCGACCTTTTTGTCTTGGGCTGCGGCAAAAATCACACAGCGCTATAGCGTAGGATCTTGGGAATTGACGCAACATACTCAAATTGCGTGCGTAATACCGCTTATCCTTTCCGATTAATCTTATCTAATCGATCGGTCGACTTGGGCGAAGGCAGAGGCCCGAGACCCAGCCGGTTTCACTCCTCGCTCAGCTCGACAATCTCGAACTCATATCGGTCCCATCCGCGCTGCCTGGCCGCTTCGATTGTGGCGGTCTTCTTGCCGGTTGCTTCGCGAAGAGATTTGACGTGGCCCCAGAACACTTCGGTCCGCCCGCCGCCCAGATGCGCAACGATCCGCCAGTAATGGGTGAAGGATGCCGAGGTCGGTCCGATCGTCTTCACATAGCCGTCCGCCAGCCGTGCGGTCAGATATCGCTTCTTCTTCGCCATGCGCCGCGGGATATCCGGGTTCGGCGGTGCTGGCGAAATACGCCCGGCCTTCCCACATTGGCGGCAAAACGGAGACGCGCATGACCGACTATCGCAAGACCCCCGAAGCCCTGGCCGCCCTGACCCCTGAAGAATTCCATGTGACGCAGCAGAGCGGCACCGAGCGCCCCGGCACCGGCAAATATCTCTACAACAAGGAGCCCGGCATCTACGTCGACATCGTGTCGGGAGAGCCGCTGTTCGCTTCGTCGGACAAATATGAATCGGGCTGTGGCTGGCCCAGCTTCACCAAGCCGATCGAGCCCGCCAACATCGCCGAACTGCGCGACACGACGCATGGCATGATCCGCACCGAAGTGCGCTCCGCCAATGGCGACAGCCATCTCGGCCATGTGTTTGAGGACGGCCCGCTCGATCGCGGGGGCCTTCGCTACTGCATCAACTCGGCTTCGTTGCGTTTCGTGCCCAAGGGGGAGATGGAAGAGCAAGGCTATGGCGCCTATCTCGACCAGGTCGAGGACATCTGAGCGGATAACGGAGCGGCGCGCGCGAGTGCGCCGCTCCAATCGCCGTCAGAAGTCGAACGGCGCCACGATTCTGCGCTCGGCGACGAGAAAGGCATCGGCGACCAGCTGGATCGGAGCCAGATCGACGTCCGACTTCCCGCTCCGGATGAGCTCGGCCAGGCGGCGATAGAGCCGCGGATATTCCTCGTTGTTTCCCGTCGCTACCGGCTCGCCGGGCAGTTCGAGCCGGCTTCCGCCATGCGTCAGGCGCAGCAGGCCGGCGTCGGTATCGACCTCGATGTCCCAGCTCTGCTCGCCGGTCTGGAGGAAATCGAATTCGGCATCGACCGTCGCGGTGCCCGACCGCATCGCAATCCCGGCAGCGATCGGGCTGGTGCGGTTCGCCGGCACCGACAGGGTCGCGCTCAGCACGGTCAGCGGAGCGGGCAGGATCCGCGTCGCGATCGACAGTGCATTGATGCCGGGGTCGAAGACGCCGAACCCGCCTGCTGCCAGGATCCAGTCCTGCCCCGGATGCCAGTGGTTGATATCCTCCTTCCACCGGATCCGCACCGCGTCGATCCGCCGGGTCGCCAGCCAATCGCGTGCGGCATCGATCTCGGCCGCCTCGCGCGAATGCCAGGTGGCGAACAGGGTCACGCCTGCCTTCTCCGCCATCGCGGCCAGCGCCTGCGCCTCGGAGACGGTGGCGCTTGGCGGCTTTTCCAGCATCAGGTGCCGACCGGCGCGCAGCACCGCTATCGCCTGCTCGAACCTGCCTTCGGGTGGAGTGCACAGCGAGACCGCTTCGATCTTGGGCCGGGCGTCCAGCATCGCCTCGATCGACGGATAGCCGTCCACGCCGTCCACCCGGCCGTGCCGGCTGGCGGTGGCGGCCAGGTCGAATGCGCTGCTCGCAGCCAGTGCCGGCACATGCTGGTCCCGCGCGATCTTGCCGATCCCGACAAGCCCGATCCTGATCCGCTCCATCTCTCGCCCTTTTATACGATATATATGCTTCCTATACGCGGCTCAGGGCGATATCAATGCGCCAACATTGGTAGGTGAGCGACGATTTTCCGGGATCGCCGAAGCGTGGAAGGTTTGGATTTGGGACAGGACCGCGATCGATCGACACAGAGGCTCCGGTCGCGTGCCTGGTTCGACAGTCCCGAAAATCCGGACATGACCGCACTCTATATCGAGCGCTATCTCAATTTCGGCATCAGCCTGGACGAGCTTCAGTCGGGCCGCCCGATTATCGGCATCGCCCAGACCGGCAGCGACCTGGTGCCGTGCAACCGGCACCATATTGAACTGGCGAAGCGCGTGCGCGAAGGCATTCGGGACGCGGGCGGTATCGCGCTCGAATTTCCGACACACCCGATCCAGGAAACCGGCAAGCGCCCGACCGCCGGGCTCGACCGCAACCTCAGCTATCTGAGCTTGGTCGAATCGATCTACGGCTATCCGATGGACGGTGTGGTGCTGACCATCGGCTGCGACAAGACCACGCCCGCCTGCCTGATGGCGGCCGCCACGGTGAATATCCCCGCCATCGCCCTGTCGGTCGGTCCGATGCTCAATGGCTGGTTCAAGGGCGAGCGCACCGGGTCGGGCACGATCGTATGGAAGGCGCGCGAAATGCTCGCCGCCGGCGAGATCGATTACAAGGGTTTCATCGAACTGGTCGCCAGTTCGGCGCCGTCGACCGGCTGGTGCAACACCATGGGCACTGCGACGACGATGAACTCGCTGTGCGAGGCGCTCGGCATGTCGCTGCCCGGCTCGGCGGCGATCCCCGCGCCCTATCGCGACCGCCAGGAAAACGCCTATCGCACCGGCCTCCAGATCGTCGAGATGGTGCTCGAGGATCGAAAGCCCAGCGACGTGCTGACGCGCCAGGCGTTCCTCAATGCAATCCGCGTCAATTCGGCGATCGGCGGATCGACAAACGCGCCGATCCACCTGAACGCGATTGCCCGTCATATCGGCGTCGAACTGACCCTGGCCGACTGGGAGGATCACGGCGCCGACGTGCCCTTGCTGGTCAACCTCCAGCCCGCCGGCACCTATCTCGGCGAGGATTTCTACCGCGCAGGCGGCGTTCCCGCAGTGATGGGCAAGCTGCTGCGCGCCGGCCTGATCGAGGGCGATGTGCTGACCGCGAACGGACGCACCGTCGCCGACAATGTCGCCACCGCCGACAGCCTGGACGACGACGTCATCTGGCCGCTCGACGCACCGCTCAAGCCCGCGGCGGGCCTGACCGTGCTGTCGGGCAATCTGTTCGACAGCGCGGTGATGAAGCTCAGCGTGATCTCGGACGAGTTCCGCGCGCGCTATCTGTCCAACCCCGACGACCCCAACGCGTTCGAGGGGACCGCCTTCGTCTTCGACGGCCCGGAGGATTATCATCGCCGGATCGACGACCCCGCGCTCGGCATAGACGAGCGCTCGATCCTGATCATGCGCGGTGCCGGCCCGGTCGGCTATCCCGGCGGTGCCGAGGTGGTGAACATGCGCCCGCCCGTCGCGCTGATCCAGGCGGGGGTGCATGCGCTGCCCTGCCTGGGCGACGGCCGTCAATCGGGCACCAGCGGCAGCCCGTCGATCCTGAACGCCGCGCCCGAGGCGGCGGTCGGCGGCGGCCTGGCGCTGGTCCGCACCGGCGACCGGATCCGCATCGACCTCAACCGGCACAGGGCCGACCTGCTGGTCGACGATGCCGAGATGGCGCGCCGCCGCGAGGCGCTGGGCCAGGCGCGCGACTATGTCCCGCCGTCACAGACGCCGTGGCAGGAGATCCACCGCAATCTGGTCGGCCAGTTCGACACCGGCGCGGTGCTGGAAAATGCGGTGAAGTATCAGCGTATCGCCCAGAGCTTCGGCATTCCCCGGGACAGCCATTGATGGCACAGCCGCGCGTCGTCGCGCGCGACCGCCGCGACCAGTTGGGTGAGGGGCCGATCTGGTCCGCGCGCGACAATGCCCTCTACTGGACCGACATCCTGTCGGGGCGACTCAACCGGCTGACGCTGGCCGACGATCGGGTCGAAAGCTGGGACATCGGCGGCTATCTCGGCTGGGTGATCGAGCGCGAGCGCGGCGGCTTCGTCGCCGGGGTCGATCGTCGCATCGTCACGCTCGATCTGAATGGCCCGACCGTCGAGACGCTGGCAGAGCTGTCGGACGAGGATCCGGGCAACCGCGTCAACGACGCCAAGGCCGACCGCCAGGGCCGGATCTGGGCAGGGACCATGCCGGTAACCGCCGACCGGCCGAGCGGCGCCTTCTACCGGCTCGACACCGACGGTCGCGCCCATCAGGTCGACCGCAACTATCGCATCGCCAACGGCCCGGCGATCGTGCCCGACGCGTCGCACCTGTTCCACACCGATAGCGGGCTGCGCACCATCTACCGCTTCGACATCCTCGAGGATGGCAGCCTGGGCGAACGGACGCCCTTCATCATGTTCGAGGAGGGCTGGGGCGATCCCGACGGGATGACGCTCGATGCCGATGGCGGGCTTTGGGTCGCCTGCTGGGGCGCAGGCTGCGTCACCCGCTTCACGCCGGACGGCCGCCGGGACCGCAGCATCGCATTGCCCGCCAGCCAGATCACCAGCTGCGTGTTCGCCGGCGAAGGGCTCGACCGGATGTTCGTGACCTCCGCCGCGGTCGATGTCGACGAACCGCTGGGCGGAGCGCTGTTCGAGGTCGATCCCGGCTGCTATGGCCTTCCGACGCTCGCCTATCGCGGCTGAGCGCTCACCACCGGATGCGCATCCCCGCCACTGTCTTCTCCAGCGTATCGGCCAGCGCGCGCTGATCCTTCAGCGACGGGTGCCAGTGGCAGCTGTCCAGCGCCATCTCCGGCGTGCGCATCGTCGCCACCTTGATCTTTGAGGTGGCGAGCTCGGCCGCGACCGATTGCACATCGATGGCGAAGCTCGGCCCGCCGACCAGCACGAACTGCGCCTGGGGCTGGTTCGCGGCGATCTCGCGCACGAAATCGACATAGCGCTGGTGCCACGCCTTGCGCAGCGCCATTTCGTCGGCCCAGGCCTCGCCCGGCTTGACCTGAGTCGAGAAGTCGTTGGTGCCCAGATAGATGACGATGAGCTGCGGGTGCCACGCGTCACGGACCGTGAGTTTGGTCGTCTCGCCGGGAATAATCCGCGAATAGAGGAAGGGCAGGCTCTCGCCCGGCGCCTTGCCGTCATAATTGCGCACGATGCCATAGCCCGACCAGGCGATGACCCGGTAATCCGCGTCCAGCCGCTTGGCCAGCAACGGGCCATAAGCCTGCTGCGTGTCGGTGGTCGCATGGACCTTCGCAGCGTCGCACTCGCGTACGGTCGAGGTGTCGGCATAGCCGACGCTGTGCGAATCGCCGATGATCTCGATCTGCCGCACGCGTGCCGTCATGGGCAGCGCCTTGCCGTCGACCGGCCAGAAGCCGAGGAAGCGGAAATCGCCCGGCTGGCTCTCCGTCAGCCGTTCCAGGCGCACCACATGCGCGCCCGGCGTCAGCCCGCCGATCCGCTTGCGCCCGCTAAAGCCCTCGCCCAGCCGCGCCTTCTCGACCCCGTCGATCAGCACGCGGACCTGCTCGCGCTTCGTCTCGACCCCGACATCCACCGCGCGTCCGGTGAAGCGTCCCTCGAAATAGACGCCCGGCCAGCCCGATCGCAGCGCACCATCGGCGTCGTGCACGACGCGTCCGCCCTCATAGACCGGAATCGGCGCGCGCACATCCGCGCCCGCCACCAGCAGCATCGCCGCAACCGCCGCCCAGATCCGCTTCATTCGTCCCTCCCGCGCGCCCGTCGCGCCGTCGCGTCAGCCGTCGCCGACCCGCTCGATATCCGCGCCCACGCCCTGCAGCTTTTCCTCCAGCCGCTCGTACCCGCGGTCGAGGTGATAGATGCGGCTGACCTGGGTCTCGCCCTCGGCGGCCAGCCCGGCCAGGATCAGGCTCATCGATGCGCGCAGGTCGGTCGCCATCACCGGCGCGCCGACCAGCTTCACCGATCCGCGCACCACTGCGGTGCGGCCATGAACCTCGATATTCGCGCCCATCCGCGCCAGCTCGGGCACGTGCATGTAGCGATTCTCGAAGATCGTCTCGGTCAGCACGCTGGCGCCCTCGGCCTTGCACAGCATCGCCATGAACTGCGCCTGCATGTCGGTGGCGAAGCCGGGGAAGGGCGCGGTCGACAGCGTCAGCGGCTTCAGCGGCGCGCCGGCGGCGATCCGCACCGCGTCGTGCGTCTGCTCGACGGTGACCCCCGCCTCGATCAGCGCGTCCAGCGTCGCGCGCATGTCGCCGGCATTGGCGCCGACCAGCTCCAGGTCGCCGCCGGTGATCGCCGCGGCACAGGCATAGCTGCCCGCCTCGATCCGGTCGGGCATCACCGCGTAGGTCGCGCCGTGCAGCCGCTCGCAGCCCTGGATCTCCAGCGTCTCGCTGCCGATGCCGTGGATCGACGCGCCCATCGCCACCAGCAGGTTGCACAGGTCGACGATCTCCGGCTCGCGCGCCGCATTCTCCAGCACCGTGGTGCCGCGCGCGGTGACCGCCGCCATCAGCGCATTCTCGGTCGCGCCGACCGACACGACCGGGAAGCGGAACGTGCCGCCGGGAAGCCGTCCGCCCGGCGCGGTCGCCTTCACATAGCCCGCGGCCAGCTCGATCTCGGCCCCCATCGCTTCCAGCGCCTTGAGGTGCAGGTCGATCGGCCGGTTGCCGATCGCGCAGCCGCCGGGCAGCGACACCGTCGCCTCGCCCATCCGGGCCAGCAACGGGCCCAGCACCAGGATCGACGCGCGCATCTTGCGCACGATGTCGTACGGCGCGACCGTCGAGGTCAGGTTCGCCGCGCGCATCGTCATCACCCGGCCGAAATCGGTCGGACGCCCGCCCTCGATCATCGTCGAGACGCCGAACTGGTTAAGTAGATGCCCGAAGCTGTCCACATCTGCGAGCCGTGGCAGATTTCTCAGCGTCAACGGTTCGTCGGTCAGCAATGCACAAGGCATCAGCGTGAGCGCGGAATTCTTTGCGCCGGAAATGGCGATGCGGCCGGAAAGCCGGTTTCCGCCGCGGATCAGGATACGGTCCATTTGCGGGCTTCTAGCCCTTCGCACGGCGCGCGCAAGCGGCCCCGCGAATGACGGGCATTGATCGACTTTAATGCACTGATTTCTCAGCGCTGCTTTGCAGTGCCTGGGTTGGGGGTGGACGTGCGTGGCCGGTAGTTGTTTTGCCGAAGTGCTGAGCGATCTCGTCGAACTGACGAGTGCGGAGCAAGCGGCGCTGGAGAAGCTCGAGGAACGCCAGCGGACGGTGCGCCGCGGGGCGGTGCTTCAGCGCGAGAACGAGAAATGCGGCGAGCTCTATGTCCTGCGCAAGGGACTGATGATGAGCTATGTGCTGCTCGACGATGGCAGCCGCCAGATCCTGCGCTTCCTGTTTCCCGGCGACATGCTGGGCGTCTCCTCGATGATCTATCGCCAGGCGCCCGAGACGCTGGCCGCGCTGTCCGACTGTGTCGTCAGCCCGTTCGATCGCGCCGCGCTGTCCGATCTGATGACCCGTCACCCGCGGCTCTCGGCGATGGTGCTCGTCTATTGCCAGGTCGAACGCGTGAGCCTGACCGATCGGCTCGCGGCGCTGGGCCGTACCAGCGCCAAGGCGCGCGTCGCGGCGCTGCTGCTCGACCTGCGCGACCGGCTGCGCACCACCGACAAGAGCGTGGCGGATGCCTTCCAGCTCGGCCTGACCCAGGAAGAGGTGGGCGATGCGACCGGCCTGACCGCGGTCCATGTCAATCGCATGCTGCGCCAACTCGAGGAGGAAGGGCTGATCGCCCGCGTCTCGGGCCGGGTCACGCTGAAGGACGAGCGCGCGCTGGCGCGGGCCGCCAATTACGTCAATCGCTTCGAAGGGCTGGATCTCAGCTGGCTGCCGCGCCCGGCCTAACCGCCCGGGCGACTGCGTGCCGCGTTGCAGGGACGCGATCCGTGGCGGCGATAAGGCCGACCGCCGGCGTCACGAATCGCGCCCTGCAAGGACCCGCTCGGGCAGACAAGGCCTCGAGCGAGGATGGCCGGTCGATCGACAACCGTCGCCCTCCCACCGTCCAGCGGTTCCCGACCCCCCCGGATATCAGGAACGCCATCATCACTAGGACAGGGCGCCGCCCCCGGGCAGTTGGGAATACCCCGTATTCTGTGCAGCTTTCGGGCTGAAGCTGGCAAAGCCCGGTTCAGGCGGCCGAACGTGCCCAGGCTATCCCATCCGGGCTGGAAGGCGATGTCGATCACCGGCAGCTCGGTATCGCGCGCAGCCTTGGCGCGCAGCAGCCTGCGCAACAACGCCGGTCCTATGACCGGGTCGCCTGTCGCCACCGCCTGAGCGGAGCCGAGGCCGACTTGCTTGACCGGTCGATCAGCACGCTGGTTACGACATGCGGTCGAGATCGCTGGCCGACCTTGCCATCCTGCAACCGGGCTGCCTCGCCGGAGCTATCGAAAGAAGTGCGGCTTGTCGCAAACACGCAGTTGTTCCGTCCGCTTCCGCGCTGGTGCCCGCGAGCGCAAGCCGAGCGTCGGCGCGTCATTCCTCCAGCTCATACTGACGCCGCATCAATATATCCGTGCGGCTGAACATCTGGCCGAGCAGGCACTCCCGATCGGCACCGCATCGATCCCGCTCGGCAAGCCAGCGGCGCTGACTTGCCTGAAGTGCCTCCGGATCATCCGTCGGCGTCCAGTCTAGCGGCTTGGTACTGCCGCTCAGGTTTACCGCATAGGCCATGGCGACACTGCGATCCCAATTTGCCAGCGATGCATCCGCGCAGATCGTCTGTTCAGTCAGACTGCGCGCCTTGGCGCACGAAAAGCTCGGCCGCGGCGCGTCCCGGCCCCGCGGCTTCAGAATCAGGATAACCTCTTGGGACCACAAAAGTGCTCGTCGGTCGCCACTCAGGGCCCAGCCGACAGCGCCCGGGAAACCGTTGGTGCGATCATCCCGATCGTCGTCGCAATCATAACTGACGATCGCGATCGGTCCGCGCGGCACCGGCGGAAGCTTGTAATCCCGCGGCACCGGCGCGCGCGCCGCATATTGGTTGCGCCGCTGGCTATTTGCCTTGAGCACCGCTGCCACAGATTGTCGCGACCAGCGCCGGCGTACCTTGGTACAGGGCAGGCCGGCATCGTCGGACAACAGATTGGTTTCGAGGGTAAAGAGCCGTCCGACGAATCGTGGGTCGTCCGGAAAGTAACGCCGCTGTAAATTGTCGAGAACCGGGTCGATCAGCACTCTTGTCACGACATAACGGCCGACATCGTCGCCGGGACGGGCAAGGGCGGGCGCGGTCGCGATGCTCCCGCAGGTCGCGATCAGACCTGCAATCGCTCGAAGGGCAGCGGGTGGACGGTTCAGGGGCATCCGCAGACTCCCGGTGTCGAAAGCGGTAAGGGGACCGCAAGCGAACGCCAGACTACGCCTCAGCTGCCAGTGCGAGAAGCGGGGCGCCCGGCCGGGACGTTACAGAATGATCCGTAATGGTTGAGCCACTGTCCGGTCGCGCCCATCATCTTGCAGTCCGATGGGCGCTATGTAATAACATCACATACAGTAATGGAGAGGTGCCATGCGGGGACTCGGAATCGCATTGATCGTTGCGGCCTGGGCAAGCGGCTGCACGTCGCCGGCGCAGTCCGCCAAGCCTCAGGATCCCCCTATGCGCGCCTTTGCCAGCGACGCTGAACTGTCCGCCTTCATGCGCAAGGTCGCTGCCCGCCAGCGTGCGGATCAGAGCTCGGGGCCTGTCGCTTATGACAGCGTCATACCCGTGCCGCCGCCGCTCGCAATGCCCGCGCCATCCGCACCATCCGCGCAGGCCGAGGCGGCGGCGCCTGCCAGCCGTGCCGCGCCCAGCATCACCAACACCCAGGAGGCCGATGTCGACGAGGGCGGCATCGTCAAGACTGCCGGCGACCATCTCGTCATCCTGCGCCGCGGCCGGCTGTTCACCGTATCGCTTGCCGGCAATGCCATGACCCCGGTCGACCATATCGATGCCTTTCCGCCGGGCACGCAGGGCGATGGCTGGTATGACGAGATGCTGGTCAGCGGCGACCGGGTGATCGTCGTCGGCTACAGCTATTCGCGCGGCGGGACCGAGATCAACCGCTTCCGCATCGCGCCCGACGGGCGCCTGCGCTACGAAGACAGCTATCACCTGCGCTCGGACGATTATTATTCCGCCAGCAACTATGCCTCTCGGCTGATCGGCTCGACGCTGATCTTCTACACGCCGCTCCGCATCGACAGCGAGCGTCCGCTGGAGACGCTGCCGGGGCTGCAGCGCTGGTCGGGCAAGCGCGACGCGCCATTCGAGCGGACGATGCCGGCGACCCGCCTCTATGTCCCCGATCCGCTGCGCCGCGCGCCGACGGCCGACCTGTCGACGCTACACACCGTCACCCAGTGCGATCTCGCCGCGCCGGTCATGGCGTGCCGCGCCACGGCCGTCCTCGGCACCTGGTCGCGCAGCTTCTATGTCTCGGGCGAGGCAGTCTATGTCTGGACCGATGGCGCGCGGCCGGCGACTGCCCGCTCAGGCGCCTTCGTCTACCGACTGCCGCTCGACGGGTCGGCCCCCGGCGCGGCCCAGGCCTGGGGTGGCCCGGTCGACCAATTCTCCTTTTCCGAGGACCGCGCCGCGGGCCGCCTCAACGTGGTCGTGCGCGCCGACAGCGGGGGTGAGGCCATGTGGCGCTCGGAACGCAGCGGCGGCGCGACCGCGCTGCTCGCCATGCCCTTGTCGCGCTTCGGCAATGGCTCGCACGTCCTGCCCGCCTCGGCCTATCGCGCGCTGCCGGTCGATCCCGACGGCTACAGCTTCCACAACCGCTTCGTCGGCCGGCACCTGCTGTACAGCGCCGGGACCTTCAACCAGTACAGCCAGTCCGCCCTGATCTATGCCGTTCCGCTCGACGGCAGCGCCATCGCCCGGATCCCGCTGCCGCACGGGATCGACCGGATCGACATCATCGGCAGCGACGGGATCGCGATCGGCAACGATCCTAGGGAGCGGCTGGGCTTCAGCGCGATCGAGCTGAGCGGCCGCCCGCGCCACGGCGACACCTATTTCCTTCCCGCCGCGCATGAGGGCGAGCGCCGCAGCCAGGCGTTCTTCTTCTCGCCCGATCCTGACAGCCGCGACGGCGCGTCGGGCATGCTCGGCCTGCCCGTCACCCGCGCGATCGATCGCTCCGCCACCGCCCGCTTCCTCGGCTCGGGCTCGGCCATCGCCTTCCTGCGCCGCGACGCCCGCCGCTTCTCCCCGGCAGGCGAACTGGTCGCCAATGCCGGCGATGTGCGCGATGATGCGTGCAAGGCGTCCTGCGTCGACTGGTACGGCAATGCCCGCCCGATCTTCCTGAACGGCCGTGTCTTCGCGCTGATGGGCTATGAACTGGTCGAGGGCAGGGTCAGCGGCGGCCTGATCGGCGAACGCGCCCGCATCGACTTCGCGCCGGGCGGCGGGCGGTGAGGCGAGGGCGGCGGAGGAGCTGGCCCGCCGCCGGCGCGCTACCCGGTCCGGCCCGTCAGCTCCTCCGAAATCCGCCTGCTCGCCACCAGCATCACGATCCCCGTCGCAATGCCCGCCGCCGGCGCGATCATCAGGCCCAGGCCAAGCCCGTTGCCAATCCCCGCCGCAGTCGCACCGTCGCTGATCAGCCCGATCAGCACCGGACCCAGCGCCGGTCCCAGCAGTCCCGATCCGATCAGCACCAGCCCCGACGCCATCGCCTCGCGGCCATTGCCTGCCACCAGATGCGCCGCGCCGAATGCCCAGGGCAGCAGGAACGAGAAGGACAGCATGAACGGCACCAGCAGCGCGATCGCCAGCTCCGGTCCGGGCGCCAGCAGCGCCGGCACCGCGACGATGCTCGCGCCGATGAACAGCCAGGACGGCGGCCCCAGCACCCGCCCGCTGCCCGATCGCACCGCCCGGTCGAACCCCGCACCGCCTGCCAGCGTGCCGATGATCCCCATCAACCCCTGCAACAGCCCGAAACTCAGCCCCACCTCGCTCGCGCTCAACCCGTGCGTCCGCATCAGGAACGGCGCGGCAAAGGCATAGAAGGGGCCGCCGGCAAAGCCGACCACCAGCGATCCTATGAAGATCCAGCGAAAGGCGGGATTGCGCAGCAGTTGCGCGCTCGACTTCAGGAAGGGCTGGCCCGCCTCGCCGCTGCGCGCCAGCACCGGGGTGGGCTGGATCGTCACCATCGCCAGCAGCGCGATCAGCCCGCCGGTCAGTCCCGCGCCGATCAGCGCCCCGCGCCACCCGATCGTGTCGGCCAGCGCGCCGCCTCCGGCAAAGCCGATCATCGTGCCCAGCGGAATGCCCATCGAGAACAGCCCGATCGCCCGCCCGCGCCGCTCGGGGGGCACCTGCCGCGCGATGATCGCATGCGCCGACGGCGTCGCGCCCGCCTCGCCCAGCGCCACGCCGAACCGCGTGATCGCCAGCATCACGAACCCGGTCGCCGCCCCGCCCAGCGCGGTCATCGCGCTCCACACCAGGATGCAGGCGATCATCACGATCTTGGGCGATCCGCGATCCGCCGCGCGCGCCAGCGGCAGCGACATCAGCGCATAGCACACCGCAAAGGCCAGCCCGGTGACCAGCCCGAGCTCCGTATCGCTCAGGTCCAGTTCCTCGCGGATCGACTCGGTCAGGATGAACGGCAGGATCCGGTCGATCTGCGAGAAGATGCTGACCAGCACCAGCGTGCCGAGCAGCGCCGGCCCGGACCCGATTGCCGCTGTCCCGCCCGCCGCCGGGCGCGGGGGCGCCACCGCCGACCCGCTCACTGCGCCAGTACCATCGCGTTCGGCTCGAACCGCACGCCGGTCAGCTGCTGCGACACGTCCCACAGCTGCGCCGCGGCGCTTCCGTCCAGCGCCCGCGGCGGGATTCGCGCCTCAGCCGGATAGCCGCGCGTCTCGCTCAGCCGGTCAGGCCCGTAATAACGGCCGCCCTTTGCCAGCGGCGAGGTCGCCGCGAACAGGGTGGGCAGCGCGCCCTGCCATGATGGCTGGAACAGGAAGGGCAGGTGCTGCCGCACCCATCCATTGACGCTGTTCGCGCCCGATCCGTTGAGGATCAGGTCGGTGCGCGTCACGCCCGGGTGGGCGCCGATGCTCTCGATCCCCCAATCCCCCGCCAGGCTGCGCCGCTGCAGCTCGAACGCGAACATCAGGCAGGCGAGCTTCGACTGGGCATAGACCGCGCCCGCGCGATACTCCTTGCGCGCGTCCAGGTCGTCGAAATCGATCGCCCCGCCGCGCGCCGCCACGCTCGACAGCGTTACCACCCGCGGCCGTTCGGCGGCGCGCAGCAGCGGGAGCAGCCCGGCGGTCAGCGCGAAATGGCTGAGATAATTGGTCCCGAACTGCAGCTCGAACCCGTCGCTGGTCTCCTGACGCTGGGGTGGCGTCATGACGCCGGCATTGTTGATCAGCAGGTCCAGCCGCTCATGCTGCCGTCCCATCCGTTCGCTGAACGCCGCGACCGACGCCAGGCTCGCCAGGTCGAGCTGCTCGAACCGCACCCGGCCCGTCACGCCCTGGCCCTGGATCCGCGCCACTGACTCGGCGCCCTTGCGCGGGTTGCGCCCGGCCAGGATCACCTCCGCCCCATGCCGTGCCAGCACCAGTGCGGTCTCGTACCCCAGTCCGCCCGTACCCGTCACGATCGCCAGCTTGCCCCGCTGCGATCCCATCTCCGCTTCCGTCCACCGACTTATGACATTGCCTTTCCACTGATTTGCACTTAGTGTAAAAATATATCTACATCGAGTGCAATATTGCATCAAGGGCAAAAATGACGAGTGCAAAGAGCGAGTCCGCGCCGGAGGGGCTAAGGGAGCGCAAGCGGCGCGAAACCGCCAAGCGGATCAAGGAAGCCGGCATCCGGCTGTTTGTCGAACATGGCTATGACGCGACGACGATCGACGAAATCGCCGCCGCCGCAGACATCTCGCGCCGTACCTTCTTCCATTATTACCAGTCGAAGGACGACATCCTGCTCGGCATGCAGAATGCGATGGGCGACATCCTCTCCGCTCAGCTCGCCGACGAGCCTGCTGCCAAGAAGCCGCTCCACGCCGTCCGCGACGCCGCGATCCGCGTCGCCCTGCCGGTCCCCGCCGACGAACTGCTCAAGCGCGACCGGCTGATGCGCTCCAGCGAAGCGGTCCAGGCGCGCAAGATCGCCAGCTATGTCCGGCACGAGGAGACCCTGTTCGCCGCGCTGAGCGAAAAATGGCCCGAGTCGCACAGCGAGACCGCGCTGCGCATGATCGCCATGGTCTCGATCGGCGCCGTCCGCCTGTCGCTCGACACGCTCAATCGCGAGGACGGCAAACGCCCCCTTGCCGAAATCCTGGCCGAAGCGTTCGAAGCCCTGGAAGGCCAGGCCTGACCGCCTGACCACCCACCGCAGTGCTGGGTCCGACCCGAGGCAACTCCCGGACGACGGGCTCTATCGCTACGCTGTCACCAGGCCGTCCAGCATCTGGAACCGGTCACCCGCTCAACATGCTCGTCCTGCCGCTGGTGCGCGGATCGATCAGGACTCCGACAGCATGCCTCGGACGTCCTTGGGTGCCGTTGACACTGGACGACATCCTCGTGACCTCACGCGGGAAACGTCCTGGGCGGCGGTCAATATTGTCGCCGCATCAGCACGTCGACCTGCCCATACATCTTGCTCAGCAGGCATTCCCGATCGGCACCGCACCGATCGCGTTCTGCCAGCCAGCGACGATGAAACGCCTCGAGTGCGTCCGGATCATTTGTGGGGGTCCAATCGATCGGTTTCGTACTTCCTTTGAGGTTTAGCGCGTATGCTGTGGCGACGCTGCGGTCCCAATTTGCTAACGACGCGTCTGCGCAAATCGCTCGCTCGGTAACGCTGCGCGCTTTAACGCACGGGAAGCTTGGCTTCGGCGGCGCCGACCCTCGGGGTTCAAGGATCAAGATGACTTCATCTGCCCATAGTATAGCGCGGCGCCCATCCCCCAAAGACCATCCAACAGCACCCACCCACGAATTGCCCGGGATCGTTCGGGTGCGTGGATCTGTTGCATTGTTGCAATCATAAACGACGATATCGACCGGCCCGGCGGGTACGGGAGAAAGGCGGTAATCCTGCGGTACCGGTATTCGGTCGGCGTCCTGGTTGCGTCGCTGGCTATGGGTCTTGAGTACTGCTGCTACGGTTTGCCGAGACCATCGCCGGCTGACCTTTGTGCAGGGCAGGCCAATATCATCGGACAGTCGATTTGGTTCGATTGTAAAGAGCCGGCCGACAAATCGCGGATCGTCCGGGAAAAAGACCCGTTGCAAATTGTCGAGCACCGGATCGATCAGCACGTGTGTCACGACATAGCTGCCGAGATCCTCTCGGGATTTAGCACCCGTCCCGGCCTCTGACTCTGGAGTGCCGTTCTCGCTCTGACCCAATCGCGGGTATACTGTCCCGCTCAATAAAAAAGCGATAATGAATGCGATTATCCCTATCTTGCCCATGACAAAGTTCACCTGCGCGATTTCAATAGTGCAGCTTCAAATTCTTCGGCAGCTTCGACGATTGCGGGTTGTGGATCATAGGGGTTTACGATTAAGTGAGCGCCAGCATAGTTTGCAGTTGATCCTGCAATGTACATGTGAATTGTTTTCCTATTTGCGTAGTGACGACCGGTCATCATGCCATCCACCATAACGAAGTAAGCAACATCTGAATTCTTGGCGAGTTCTGGATTCCACAGTAGGGCAAGGCCTCTCCCTATCGCAATTGAGGCCATGGCATAATTATACCACCATGTGAGCTGGACGTAACCACGACCATGGTAGACGAACTCTCGTCCGGCTGCGGACGTGTAATTACGGTGGGCCGGCTTGCCGTAGTCTGCTCCGCCTATTTGGCCCTGCGGGACGGTGTATCCACTTTCGTTGACCTCGAACTGCTCGCCATCCCATTCGGTGATTCTGGCCTTGGTCACGCCGAGTCGCTCGACCTTGACCGGGCGGCCGTACCGATATCCCCTACCTGCGCCGGTTTCATCGACAGGAGCCAGAGTCTGGAACTGTCGTATGGGACGTCCGTTCGGCCGGACGCCGACGGTAACGGCTCGTGCGGTTTCCCAATAGGCGGTGGCGAACATGTACGCCATCCAGCGAACATCAATCAGCCGCGGATCTTGTTCCATATATGTAAGCATTCGGTCGAAATTGCCCCTTGAGATCGGGGAATATCTGGCGGCGGTTGCTGGGTTGGCCCGCAGGCGAGAAGCTGATTCGTTGAGAAACAACTGATGATCGAACAAGCCCGTGTACACGTAATCCCGCGGGTTTTGCACGCAGTGCTATGGTCAGCGTTCTCTTGAACGGATTGCGATCCACCAACGACGTTGTTGCGCACGCCGAATTCAAAACATCGGCGCCCAAACCGATCGCGCCCCAAACCCTCGATGCCCGACCGTCCAATTCCCTGCTCGTCCAGCCGCTGCCCCCACGCTGTGCGTGCGGGTTTCGCGCTGCCGGCCGCACGGGCTGCCCCATTCGCGAGGTGAAGCCGTCCGCAAAGTCCGCCGTGATGAAGGCGGCCTCGTACAGGGCGAGCGCCTCGTGCGCGTCCTGCCGAAGGCGCCAGCGACGCAAGGTCCACATCTGCACGACACGTTGACGCCCCCAAAAATATGTCGGAGTAATAGTGGTACACAGATCTGCGGTCTGCGGTAGCCCGCCCGGAACTCCGGTAGCCTGAAACCGGATCGTCCCGGCTCCTGCTGCGGCTGGCAGGCGCATGGCGGAGGACCTGAATGCTCACTCGACGCTTTTTCCTGGCTGGTGCTGCAGTCGCTGCGGCGACACCCGGTTCGGCCTGGGCCGGCAGCGCATCGACGATCGTCAATCCGGTCGTGCGCCAGCGAGCGGACGCGCAGATATTCCGGCACAGCGACGGCCATTATTATCTGACCGGATCCGTTCCGGAATATGACCGGCTCGTCCTGCGCCGTGCCAGGACGCTTGCCGGCCTGTCGACCGCGCCGGAAAGGATATTGTGGCGCCACGAGGCCAGCGGCCCGATGTCGGGGTTCATCTGGGCTCCGGAGCTGCATCTCATCGACGGCAAATGGGTCATGTATTTTGCCGCCGGCCCCAGCGGCGGGGGCGAGGACGTCTTCCGCATCCGCACCTATGCGGTGGTCTGCGACGGTGCGGATCCGATGACGGGGAACTGGTCGGTGCTCGGCCAGCTGCAAACGCCGTGCGAAACGTTCAATCTCGATTCGACGAGTTTCGTTCACAAGGGGCGCCGCTATCTCGCCTGGGCGCAGCGCGAGCCGGGCATCGACACCAATTCCAACCTGTATCTCGCGCCGCTCGCCTCGGCGCTGACGCTGGCGGCAAAGCCGGTGCGCCTGTCAGTGCCGACGCTCGACTGGGAGATCCAGGGGTTCAAGGTCAACGAGGCGCCGGCGCTGCTCGAGCGCAACGGCAAGCTTTTCATGACCTATTCGGCAAGCGCGACCGACGCGCGATATTGCATGGGCATGCTGACCTGCGGCGCGGACGCGGATCTCATGGATGAGTCCAACTGGTCGAAATCGCGGGTCCCCGTATTCAAGACGTCGGAGCAGCACCGGATTTTCGGGCCCGGACATAATAGTTTCACCGTCGACGAGGCAGGGCGCGATGTCCTCGTCTACCACGCGCGCGACTATGCCGAGATCAAGGGCGATCCGCTGTTCGATCCCAATCGTCACACGCGGATGCAGTATTTCCGCTATGCCGCCGATGGCTCTCCGATATTTGGCGTGCCGGTCGCAAATGGTCCTTTACCGCGGCCGTAGACGCTCGTCCGCAAGCATCACCTGATCGCTATACTCAGAGTAATCGATTGCGCTGAATTGTCGCGTCGTCGGCGCTCGCCTGCGTTCGTGCAATCCTGACCGATGCAAGATCTGAGATTTTGTGCCAATTTTGCAACGTCTCAGGCGAAATCTTCAGTCGCATGAACATTGCGTTGGCGAAAGCGCTTGCCGCAAATCCGGGAAGTGATACGAAAAAAGTCGGAGTAATAAGCGCCACAGAGCGTGCCACATAATCATCGGGGAGGATTTCTGATGCGATCGAAACTAGTGTTTCTTGCCTCGGTCTCTATGGCGTCGATCGCGCTGAGCGGTCAGGCCATCGCCCAGGCGGCGGCCCCAGACCCGGCCGCCACACAGCAGCAGACGGGCAGCCAGGCCGCGCCGCAGGACGCGCCCAGCGACGAGATCGTCGTGACCGGCGTGCGCGCGTCGATCGTCGGTGCGATCAACCGTCGTCGCGATTCGACCCAGATCGTCGACTCGGTCGTGGCAGAGGACGTCGGCAAATTGCCCGACAATAACGTGGTCGAGGCACTGCAGCGTGTTACCGGCATCCAGGTGACCGATCGCGGACAGGGCGAAGCGGCCGGCATCCAGATCCGCGGCCTGCCCGACGCGCTGACCACGCTGAACGGGCGCAACATCTTCACCGCCGCCGGCCAGTCCTTCACGCTGCAGGATGTGTCCGCGAACCTCATCAAACGGGTGGACGTGTACAAGACGCGCGCGGCCGACCAGATCGAGACCGGTCTGGCCGGGCAGGTCGATGTCGTGACGCGGCGCCCGTTCGACTTCGAGGGCTTCGCGCTCTCGGCGCTGGTGCGCGGAATCTATGATGAGCAGGCGGACAAGATCAATCCGAACGCCGCCCTGCTGCTCAGCGACCGGTGGGAAACCGGCATCGGCAACATCGGCCTGCTGGTCAATGCCAGCTATACCCGCTCGAAATTCCGCACCATGTCGACGACGGCGGGCGCATTCGTTCCCTTCGCGACGCTCAACCCGCCGGCCGGCAGCGGCCTTTCCGGGTTCCAGCGTATCTTCCCCGCGCCGACGGATCCCACGACCGGCGCGTTCATCAATACCCCCGGCCTCGGCAACTGGCAGGTCGGGACCGAGACCGGCCTGCCCACCGCCGCCGGCTCGACGATGATCGTGAACGGCGTCGCGACACCCTATTGGCTGGCGCGCGACGCGGTATTCAGCTCGGATCTTTATGGCAAGCGCGAGCGCCCTTCGGCGAACGCTGCGCTGCAATGGGCGCCCAACAGCAGCTCGGTCTACACGGCCGAAATCTTCTATTCGGGCTTCCGCGGCGACACCTATAACAGCCTTCAGTTCAGCTTCGTCGATTTCTGGGCCAACCCCCAGGCGCCGACGCTGTACGACGGCACCAACATCGTGAAGTCGCGCGTCGCGAACAGCGTCTACGGGTTCAACAGCGGCGACTATACGCGCAGCAAGACCGACAGCTTCGTCTATGCGCTGAACGGCAAATGGGACGTGGGCAGCAATGGCGGGATCGTCGCCGACGCCGCCTATCAGACCAGTGAGTTCAACACCGCGTTCCTCGCGATGCGGACCGACCGCGTCGCCAATCAGATCACCGTCGATTTCAACGCCGGCGGCGGGCTTCCCGCCTATCATTTCGACAATGACGCCGCGCTTGCGGATCCCGTCAGCTGGAATGTCGCGCAGCTCTACGACAATGCCAATCGCGACAAGGGCAGTGCCTTCACCGCCACGCTCGACGGCTTCTACTGCTGGGATTCGGGATTCCTGCGCCAGATCCGGGCCGGCTTCCGCTTCGACGCGCGCCGCGCCTCGAGCGAGGTGCGGACTGCCGACGCCGGCAATCTCGGCCGCCCGCTGTCCAGCCTGCCTGCGGGCGCCACCTTCACCAATTCGGACTTCTTCGACGGTCGTGCCGATGTGCCGACCAGCTGGGTCAACGCCAATGGCTATTATAATTATGCCCATATCGACGAGATTCGCGGGCTCTATGGGCTGAAGACCTCCGATCAGCTGACGCTGACCCGCGTGTTCGACGTCGATGAAAAGACCACCGCCGCCTATATCCAGGCGGACGGCGAACTCACCATCTTCGGGCGTCCACTCAAGCTCCAGGCGGGCGTGCGCTATGTCGCGGTCGATACCGACGCGACCTTTGTCGACCGGTTCAACAACGGCGCGGTGTCGCGCGCCTCGCCCGGCTCGGACCGGTTCCTGCCCAGCTTCACGGCGCGCTACGACATCACCGACACGCTGCGCGCGCGCTTCAACTATGGCGAGACGCTGCGCCGTCCGGGTTTCGGCGACATCAATCCGAATTACTCGCTGACCGGCGATCTCACCAATGTCGGCTATGGCAGCGGTTCGGCCGGCACCGCCAATCTCCAGCCGACGACGTCGAAAAACTATGACGCGGCGCTGGAATGGTATTTCGACCGCAACAGCGCGATCACCGTCACCGCCTTCCGCCGCGACATCAAGGGGCTGGTCGTGCCGGTCAGCCAGCTCGAATTCATTCCCAATAACGGCATCGTCGCGGGCGCGACCGACAATTTCGTGATCAGCCGCCCCGCCAACGCTTCCGAAGGCGTGCTGAAGGGGCTCGAGGTGGGGGTCACCTATTTCCCTACCTATCTGCCCAGCTTCCTCGACGGCCTCGGCGTCCAGGGCAGTGTGACGGTGCTCGACTCGACCCAGAATGTGCCGATCTACAACATTGCCGGCGAACAGACCGGCGAGCAGGAATCGGGCTTCTTCGGCGTGTCAGACTTCTCGTACAATGCCACGCTGGCCTATGATAACGGCCCGATCGGCGCGCGCCTGTCCTATGTCTATCGCAACGCGTGGCAGGTGCGGAACGAGGCGCGGCTGTTCGCCAATCCGCTCGGCGTCTGGCGCCGCGCAGAGGCCAGCCTCGACATCCAGCTGACCGCGAGGATCACCGACCGGCTCGCCTTCACGTTCGACGCGGTCAACCTGACCCGCACCAAGCAGCAGGAATATTACCGGTTCGACGATGTCGGGGACAAGGATCGCTTCAACCTCGGCACGGTGCTGATCCCGCGGACGTTCGCGATCGGCGCGCGCTACAGCTTCAACTGACGTCATGGCGGCGGACCGGCCGGTCCGCCGCCCTCCTTTCTGGAAGGATTATCCGTGATGCGCATGGGTTCGCTCGCGTTGCTGCTGCCGTCGCTGGTGCTCGTCTCCGCCTGTGGCCAGGGGGACGGCGATCTTTCCGCCTCGCCCGCCCCGTCGGCCACGCCGACGCCCAGCCCGACGCCGTCACCGGCGCCCACGCCGGCGCCGTCCCCGACGCCGACCCCGGCACCGGGGTCGATCGCGCTCACCGGCGCCGTCACCCCGGTCCACGATCCCGCGATCCTGCTGGACGGCGACACCTATTATCTCTTCGCCACGGGCAATGCCGGCGATGCGGCAGGCCTGTTGTCGCTGCGCACCTCGCCCGATCTCGCCGCCTGGACGCTGCGCGGTGCCAGCTACACCGTCCTGCCGGCCTGGACGCGCACCGCGGTGCCCGGCGCCACCGGCATGTGGGCGCCCGACATCTCGAAACTCGGCGGCCAGTACCGCCTCTATTATTCGATCTCCACCTTCGGGCGGAACCAGTCGGCGATCGGCCTGGCCACCGCCACCCGCATCGATCCCAATGCGCCGGCGGCCAACTGGGTCGATCAGGGTGCGGTCATCCAGTCGCAGACGAGCGACGACTTCAATGCGATCGATCCGATGGCGTTCAACGATGGCGACGGCCGGTCCTGGCTGGTCTTCGGCAGCTTCTGGACGGGGATCAAGCTGATCCGCATCGACCCTGCCACCGGCCTGCGCCTGGCCGGCGATCCCGCGCCCCGGGCGCTTGCCGCGCGTCCCGCGCCGGGCGCGATCGAGGCGCCGTACATCATCCGCCACGGCGGCTTATATTATCTGTTCGTCTCGTTCGATTCCTGCTGCCAGGGCGCCACCAGCACCTACAACACCGTGGTCGGCCGCTCGTCGGCGATCGACGGTCCCTATGTCGACCGCGAGGGCCGCGCGATGCTCCAGGGCGGCGGCACCCCCGTGCTCGGCAATGGACAGGGCGACGGCAGTCGCTTCGTCGGCCGCGGCGGCGCCTCCATCCTGCAACGCAGCGACGGCGATTTCATCGTCTACCACGCCTATGATCGCCAGCAGAACGGCGCGCCCACGCTCCAGATCCAGCCGCTGCAATGGTCGGCCGACGGCTGGCCGGTCGCCAGCTGAGGCTGGGGCAGGGGGCGCATCAAGGCGGGGGCGAGCAGCGCGAGGCAGGGCTGGCGTGCCATCAATCATGCTGACCGGTGGCGCCCGGACCCACCGCATCCTAAAGCCCGCCCCGATGCCCGGCCTTCCGATCCTCTACTCGTTCCGCCGCTGCCCCTATGCCATCCGCGCGCGCCTCGCGCTGCTGGCCAGCGGCACGGCCTGCACGATCCGCGAGGTCAAGCTCTCCGCAAAGCCCGCCGAGATGCTCGCCGCCTCGCCCAAGGCGACCGTCCCCGTAATGGTCCTGCCCGATGGCACCGTCATCGATCAGAGCCTCGACATCATGCGCTGGGCGCTCGCCCGCCACGATCCGGACAATTGGCTCGGCCCCGACGGCGACGCGCTGATCGAGGCCAATGACGGTCCGTTCAAGCACCATCTCGATCGCGCCAAATATCCCGACCGCCATGACGACGACCCCGCACCGCACCGCGCCGCCTGCCTTGACCTGCTCCGCCCGATTGAGCAGCGCCTGGCCGCCGCTCCATGGCTCTGCGGCCCCGCTATGAGCCTGGCGGACGTTGCGATCCTGCCCTTCATCCGCCAGTTCGCGGCGATCGACCGCCCCTGGTTCGACGCCCAGCCGCTCCCCCGGATCCGCGCCTGGCTCGACGGCCTGGTCGTCTCGCGCCTGTTCGAGGCCGCGATGGTCCGTCTGTCGCCGTGGCAGGCGGGGGATGCGGACACACGCTTCCCGGCCTGGGCGCGCGGCATGGTCGATGGCAGCTAACGCCCCATTTTCAGCCATTCGCTCGCGCGGGATCCTGTCCCAAGCCGCCATTGCGCATACGCTCCCATCCCGCTGCGGCGAGCCCAGGGCTGTTGACGATGGTTGACAGGGTACGTACCCGCTCGCGAACGTTGCGATAGGGGAACGAGTTCATGGCATGGGGCAAGCGCGCCGCGCTGTTGGCGATCACCTTGGCAGGGAGTGTCGCGCCGGCCGACGTGCCTGCCGCTGCGACAGCGCCCGCGACGGCGACTATGACCATGTCCGCCGCGATGCTGCGCGCCAATGATCGGACCCGGGCGCTGCTGAAAGCCAGGATGGCGGCGCAGCATATTCCCGCGCTTCAGGTCGCGGTCGTGGTCAAAGGCCGCGTCGTCATGTCCGAGGCCTATGGCATGGCGAATATCGAGCAGGACATCGCCGCCACGCGCCAGACGCTGTTCCCGATCAATTCGGCGACCAAGTCCTTTACCGGGGTCGCCATCATGCAGCTGGCGCAGGCGGGCAAGCTCGATCTGGAGGCGCCGATTTCGACCTATCTGGATGGGCTGCCCGAGCAATGGCGGGAGATCCGCATCCGTCAGCTTCTGGCGCATTCCTCGGGATTGCCGAACATCGTCGACGAAAACGGCCTGATCGGCGGCGGGTCGGAGGCGGAGGCCTGGGCGAAGGTGCAGACGCTGCCGATGGACGGCAAGACCGGAACGGCATTCGCGTACAATCAGACCAATTACGTCCTTCTGGGCCGACTGATCGAAAAAATGGCCGGGCGGCCCTTCGAAGCGTTCCTGGCCGAGCGCCAGTTCCGGTCCGCCGGCATGATGCATGCGCGCTTCGGCGACGGCTATGACATCGTCCCCGGGCGAGCGGCGGTCTATATCAAGGGGCAGGCGGGGCGGGGCACCCGCGACAAGGACGCGCTCTACCATTGGATCGACGACATCCCGGTGTCGACGCGCGCCGGAGCCGGTCTCTACACCACCGCCGACGACCTCGCCCGCTGGATCATCGCACTGCAGGACGGCCGGTTGCTGTCGAAGTCCAGCCTTGCCCGCATGTGGCAGCCCGACAACTTCATCGACGGAAAGGCCAATATCTGGGCGATGGGCTGGCCGGTGCTTGCCGGTACCAAGCGCCGCGCGCTTGGCGGTATCGGTGGCGGTCGCTCGACCTTCTTCGTCTATCCCGACGATCAGGTGGCCGTGATCGTCATGACGAACCTCGTCGGCGCCAATCCGCAGAACCTGATCGACACCATCGCCGGTCATTACATCGCGCCGGGCGCGCGGTAGGGCTGGCCCCCACGCGATCGAGGCGGTTCGATGCGGGTGCCGCGTCGACCGCACGTGCGGAGCATTGCCCGCTCGGCCCGACCCTGTCCCGACGACGTCCTGACCGTTGGAGGGGCGATGGTCCGCCTGGCACAGTAGCGGGCGGGGACGCGGAAATACGCTTCCCCGCATCAACAGCGCGTCGGTGGATCTCAGGGCCTCCGGCAAGGTCCGCGCCGCGGCGATCGGCTCACCGCGGCAGCAGTCTGTCCCCCGATATCCGGACCGAGGTCGCGGCCCCCGCTGCCTGGGCAAGCCCCGGCCGCGCAACCGGCTGGCCGCCGCCGACCCAGATGTCGACCTGTCCGGGGGCGATCCTGCGCCGTCCCTGCGGATCGACGAAGCTCAGCTGGCGATCGTCGAGGGTGAAGCGCACGGTTCGCACATCGCCCCGCTTGATGCGCAGGCGCTGAAAGCCCTGCAGCGTCCGGATCGCCGCACCCTCCTTGCCGGGGTGCGTCACATAGAGCTGGACCACCTCGTCGCCGTCCATCGCGCCGGCATTGGTCACATCGACCGACACCGTGACGGGGTCGCCCGCCTTGACCGCGTCCTTGCTGACCCGGACATTGCCATAGGTGAAGCGGGTGTAGGAAAGCCCGTGCCCGAACGGGTACAGCACCTCGCCGCCGAAATAGCGATAGGTCCGCCCCTTCATCGAATAATCGTCGAACGCGGGCAGGTCGTCGGCCGACTTGTAGAAGGTGACCGGCAGGCGCCCCGCCGGGCTGTAATCCCCCGCCAGCAGGCCCGCGACGGCATGGCCGCCTTCGCCCCCCGGATACCAGGCCTCGACGATCGCGGGGATGTTCCGGTCAGCCCAGTTCACGCTCAGCGCCGAGCCGTTCATCAGCACCAGCACCACCGGCCGGCTGGTCGCCTGAACCCGCTCGAGCAGCTTCTGCTGCGGCTCGGGCAGGTCGAGGCTGGTCCGGTCTCCCCCGGCGAAGCCCTTGGCCTGGACCTTCATCTCCTCGCCCTCGATCCGCGCGGACAGACCGCCCACGAAGACCACCAGGTCGGCCTGGCGCGCAGCGGCCACCGCATCGTCGCCGTTCGAACTCGGCAGGCTCCACACCAGCTGCTGCGCGCCGCGCGCGCCGCGCTGGAAGCCTTCGACCCGCACGGCATAGCGCTTGCCGCGGCTCAGGCGGACGGAGCCCGACAGGATCGACGGCGCATCGCCGACGCCCCATTCGTCGACGACCAGCTTGTTGTCGATCCACACGCGATAGCCATTCTCGCTGGCGAAGCGAAAGCGATACTCCCCGGTCTCGGGCGCCGTCAGCGTCCCGGTCCACCGGGCCGAGCTCTCGCGATCCCCCTGCCACTCGATCCGGGCATTGGTCGCGGCGGTGGTGGCGGTCGGTGCGCCGCGAAGCTCGCGATTGCCATAATGCTGGACGCGCAGGCCCTGGAACGCCGAATCCGGCACCGGCATTTCCGCCGGTCCGATCAGCCCGGTGCCCTGGGCATGGATAATCCTGGCATTGGGATAGCGCGCGCGGATGCCGTCGAGGACGGTGACCGGCCTGGACGGGGTGCCGTAATAGTTTCCGACCAGCGCATCGAAGCTGTCGGCATTCGGCCCGATGACCGCGATCGTGCGCGGCGCGGTCTTCAGCGGCAGCAGATTGCCCTCATTCTTCAGCAGCACCATCGATGCTTCCGCCATCTCGCGCGATTTGGCGTGATGCGCGGGCGTGTCGTAATCGCGCGCGGTGATGCCGGGAAAGGGGAGCTGCGGATCGAACAGACCCAGCCGGATCCGCGCCTCGAACAGCCGCTGGAGCGCGCGGTCGACCGTGGCTTCGCTCAGATGCCCCTGTTTCACCGCCGCGACGATATTGTCCGGATCGGTGGTCATGCCGTTGCGATAATCGCCGCAGATCAGGTCCATGCCGTTCTCGAAGCCCGCCGCGACGCCCTCCGGGGCGGTGTCGGTATAGGCCAGCGCATCCTTGCGATAGATATTCGCCGCGGCGCCGCAATCGGAGACGATATAGCCCTTGAAGCCCCAGTCGCGGCGCAGATAATGTTGCTGCAGCACCGCGCTGGCGCAGCCCGGCACCCCCCACACCGCATTGTACACGCACATGATCGACTCGACCTTGCCTTCGGTCACCGTCGCGCGAAACGCGGGCAGATAGGTGTCCTCCAGGTCGTGCAGGCTGGGATAGACATCCTCGCGGTGGCGATTGCTTTCGGGGCCGGAGTGGACCGCGAAGTGCTTCGACGTCGCCACCGTCTTGAGATAATTGGGATCGTCGCCCTGCAGCCCGCGGATGAACGCGATGCCGACCTGGCCGGAGAGATACGGATCCTCGCCATAGGTTTCCTGGCCGCGCCCCCATCGCGGATCGCGGAAGATATTGATGTTGGGCGACCACACTGTCAGCCCGCGATAGAAATCGCTGCCGCCGTCTGGATGGCGCCGCTCGAGATATTTGGCCCGGAACTCGGTCGAGATCACGTCGGCGGTGTCGCGCATGCGACGGACGTCCCAGCTCGCGGCCATGCCGATGGCCTGCGGAAACACCGTGGCGATGCCCGCGCGCGCGACACCGTGAAGCCCCTCGTTCCACCAGTTATATTTGGGAATGCCCAGCCGCGGCAGCGCAGGCGCGTCATGGCCCAGCTGCAGCGCCTTCTCTTCCAGCGTCATCTGCGCGACGATGGCGCGCGCGCGCTCGGCCGGCGTCCGCGCCGGGCTGCGGTAGGACAGGTCTGCGGGACGGGCCTGGTCCTGGTTCTGGGCCGGGGTCTGGGCCTGCGCCTGGGCCACGGCCAATAGGGTCGCCGATGTCGACAGCCCGATCGCAACGAGCAACGTCCGGTTCACGCAGCATCCTCCCTCTGTTCTGGCGACGGAATGTGCACATCGAACCGACCCGGTCAACGTGATTCCGTTAGCGGTAACATTCGGGCTGATCCGGCGAGCCGCGATTTGCGCGATATCGGCGGGCGCGCCGACACTGTCCGTGGGCTGTCGAGTGTACACCGCAGCGGTAATCGCCCTCGAAGACAAGGATCACTGCCTGTGAGACTTTGATACTTGGCCGCTATAGAATAGGCGCATCAGGCCTAAGGGGGTATCCGGATGCGGGTGGCAATCCTTCTAATCACGTTGCTGGTGGGTGGCTGCGGCCATGCTGGCAACCGATACGCGAGAAATTTCGTGCACCTGGATGCGCTTGGGGAGGCCGAGGATACCGTTTTCGAGCGATGCGGCGGCGATTACAACTTGATTCCCGGTCGCGCGGGCTACGGTCCCGAGGATTATGCATGCCTGCCGGTTCAGCAAAACAACGCTGAGGTGGCACGGTCTTCGCCACCGCAGGGGCATTTCCATTAATGCTAACAGGCGGCTGAGATTGGGTGGCCAGTGGGTCGCCAACTATCTCGTGTCTGTCTCGGTACCGTCATCGAGCCAGAACCGCCATTCCCCCACCTCGACACCCGCTTCATAAGAGCCTTCGGCGGCGAGTTGGCCATTCTCATGAAAGTCGCGCCAAAGCCCCTCTTCATGGCCGTCGCGATACGTGCCTTCCGACGCGAGCGCGCCGTTCGGGTGAAACGCCTGAAACAGCCCCTCTCTGATCCACCGCACACCGTCCGGCGCCATCCGGCGAGCGTAACGGTAGCGGATCGAACCGTCTTCAAACGGAATTTCGGCGATATGCAGGTCGCTCATATCGATGATTTTGCGTCAGGGCGGGAGCTTGGCAAGGGATGCAGGATGACCGTTGCGCGCGCTTTCCCGGCGGCAAACGATGCGGCCTCAGCTTCGACGGCCACGCTGATCGACTCCGAGTGTGCAGTCAGGCGGAAGGAGCGTTCCACTACGAAGGACCGCTCTTTCACGGTCAGAAGCTCGCCATCTTCCTGACGGCTCCGCGCTGCGATACCGGAATCGTGATTTGCACCATCCTGACGAAGCGGCCCCGCGCACTGCACGCCTCACCAAGCGAATCATTGTTCCCGTCGGGCGGACCGACCAACGCTTCCTCGCCCGCAAATTTCACGACATCGCCGCGTACCGCCAATAGATCGTCATCACCCCGCTGGACGCCGAAGCTGCCGCTCGCCGGATTGAAATCGAGCAGTATCGGACCCAGGGAGCAAAAATGGCCGTTGCTGCCATATGCTTCCCCGCTGGCACGAACGCGGGCGGCCCCGACCCCGCGAACGATCAGTCTCGAATCGGCTGTCGCGATCAGAACCGGGAAGATCCGCGAATAGAGTGCGGTTTGCGCGAATGCGGGCGGGGGCACCAGTTCGGGTGAAATGAACAGGCGTTCCTCACCGGGTGTGAATTTCGAGAGGACCGGCATGTCTTCCCTCAGTTCAGCAAGGCGGCCCTGGTAAGCCCTGCTGATGCACAACTCCCGCTCGAACCCCACTTCGGGTTTGGCGCCGCAAGTGTCCCGCTCGGCAAGCCAGCGCCGTTGGGCGCGGACGGTGGTCGTGCGGTTCGCGCGCCCATGGCGATAGAGCCGCGCGAGTTCCCGATCGGTCTCCGTCAAATCATCCGACCCGCAGATCATATGTTCGACAACCGACCGAGCACGCGCACAGGCGAAGTCAGGACCGGTGGGCCAGTTCAACAACAATTGTTGCCATTCGCCCGGACTCAAACGGGCGCGCACGTCGTTATTGTATCCGCTGCTTTCAAGGATAACCGTCCCTCTCACCTTCGACGCAGCAAACTGCTCCACCTGCTGCACCTGAACGACGGTGCGATCGAGCTGCGCTCCCTCGAAATTCCACTTTTTCGTGAAAAACACTTCAAATCGCGCATGCGCCAGATCGGTGTCACGCGCGTCTACGCCGCGCGTCTCCGGCCATCCGCAAGTGTTATAGCCGGTGAGCAAGCCGCAGTAGAGCTGGAACGATCGCATGCGCGCCTTGCGCAGATTGAGCCCGTCGAAGCTTCCCCCCTCGATCCGCGCCCCGGTCAGGTCCGCTTCGGAGGCATCGGCGCCGTCCAGCCGTGAATCGGAGAATAGGGCTTTGCCCAGAGTGGCACCCGTCATCACCGCATCGGCAAGATTGCTGCGAAAGACCCTCACGCCTTGTGCAGCCACGCCGCGCCAGTCGGTACGCGACAGATCGGTCTCTTCAAAACACACATTGGACAAATCTGCGCCTGCCAGACGCCAGCCCGCAAATTTACCCTCATAAACAATGATGGGGCGCTCGCTCAGCTTCGCGAGCGTGGCGATATCGGGGATTTGCGAGCCGTAGACCACAGCGGCCTTGTCCCACCGCCGGTTCCCAGACACCGCAGATCCGCACCGCAGCTGGGATGCCGTAAAGCGCTGTGCCTCAATCGCGGCGAGCTGTTTCTCAGCGGCCTCGATCACCGGCGCGGGCGGCAAGCGCGGTCCGACCAACAGGCACATCGCCACAACCGCCCATTTCCAGTGGATTCGCATCAACGCCTCGTCGCCGGTTTGCAACGGATTGTCGCTCAGATTGTACGCGTCCGCCAGCGCTTACGACATCCGCCGGACGCAGGGCCGCCTGCTGTCACGCTTCCCGCGGATCCGCGTTCCAATATGCGAAGCCAAATGACCCGAGTGAAAGCGCACCCGGTAGAGCATTTATACTCCGTCCTCGCAGGCTGATTATCGTCGCAGGGACATAAAATGCCTGAATCGAGTTTCAACCCAAGTCATGCCAAGTATTTCCGGCCATTCACTATTCGTCGCCTCTCCGGCCCAGCTTACCCGCAATGTGGTGCGGGCCGTCCGACCAGGCGTTGACGCGCGAACGCTTGTGCGAAAGCATTTCCCGACGGAGAAAAGATGCGCACACTGACGAGCGGCCTTACCCTCACCCTGGCCTTGTGCCTGAGCGCCTGTGGGCAAGCGCCCGCCGACTTGCGAGACACCCAGAGTGTGAGCTTTCTGGAGCTGGATCAGCTCGACCTCAGCAACGGGAGGGGCGTGTACAAGGCGACGCGGGAAGACGCTACGGTGGAGATGCCGTTCGATGTCGACCTTGCCAGTATCGATCCCGTACGGCGGCATGACAGCGAGCGTGTCGGACAGACAACGAGCGGAGTGGTGGTGCTGCTCGATCGCTATGCGAGCAAGGCGGCCCCCGATGGGCGATGCGCCAGCGGGATCGAAAGCTTCGTGCGCGTCTTCTCGCTGCAGCAACGCAAGGAACTGCTCGCCGTACCCGCGGAGAGCTGCCTGCGCGGACGGACCGGCCCCGACACCGAAACCGTGTGGCTTGGCCCCGACGGATTCCGGGTCGGCAATCAGCGCTATTCGATCGAGGGGCAGAAGATCGTAGCGGCGCAGCCCTAAAAAGGAGGAAGCCAGCGTGCAGGATGAACAGGTCTATGTTCTCGACCGCGATGCGATGATGCGGCTCTGGCTGTCCACCAAGGTGGCCGCCAACCAGATGTCTCAGGTCGACGCCGACAAGCTCTGGCGCCGTTATCAGACCGAGAGCCGGTTCGTGATGAACTATTTCTCTACCGCAACCGATGCCGCCTTGCTCGCCAAGCTGGCGAAGGATCTGGGCTCACCGATCGGCCGGGTTTACTTCAAGAGCTATAGTGGCAAGCAGCACATCGTCTTCAAGGGTCATGCCGGGTTGCGGCGTATCCTGAACGGCACCCGCTACGGTGTGCAGAACGCCAAGGTCGTCAACATGGGTCTGGGGCGCGCTGGCGTGAAGGCTTCGGCGCGCGGCGGCGCGATCGTGTCGATCTTCCTGCTGACGGCCTGGAACATCGCGGATTATGTGATGCGCGACGAAGCCACTCTGGGCGGGCTGCTCGGCGCGATCGGCGCGGACATCGTGAAGGTGGCGATCGGCAGCGCCATCGGCGCCACCGCGGGCGCATTGGCGGTGGGCACCGCGATCGGCACCTTTGCCCTGGGCCCGCTCGCCGTCGCGGTGGTGGTCGGGGTTGGCGCCGGGCTGGCGCTCGACTGGATCGACAATCGCTTCCAGCTCACCGCCAAGCTCCAGAAGATGCTGGATGACAGCATTGCGAAGCTTCAGCAGCGTGCCCAGCAGGGGAAAGAGACTCTGATTGAGGCGGGCCTCAACATGGCCACGGCGCTCGCAAGTCGGGTCATCGACCTCGCAGTCGACTATGCCCACGACGCGGCCCGACGCCAGCTCGACAAGTTGACCTGGCGCTTTCTTCCCCGCTTTTGAGCAATATGTCGGACACTGATCGACGCGCATCGCTGATCCTGGGCCTGGGCATGGCGGCGCTTGCGCTGGTGCTGTGCTGGATTGCCTGGGAAAGCGCCATCTCTTTTGCCCGGAATCTTGCCGCAGGCCGAACCGTCGAGGTGCGCACCGGCGCCGGCGCGGCGGTAATCGGCGCGGTGCAGCTCGCGCTACTGGTAGCGATGCTGCTGCGCAGCCCCTCCGCGGCTCAACCGCGTCTGCTACGCGCGGTTCTGGTGCTTTCGCCGCTGCTCGTGCTGCTGCCGCTGGCGCTGCTGCTCGCCGCCGACACGCTCCTGCCCGGACAGGGCTATGCGCGCTGCCAGCCCGTGAGCGGACAGCGATTCCTCACCAGCTCCTGGGCACCCGTCGGCACGCCATGCCCGAGATAAGGGCGAAACCCGCCAGTCCGCTTCCGGCGATCGACACTCTGATTGTGAATGGCCGAGATTGGGTGGAAAGCGGACATCTGGACACGGCTAGATATTGCCGGGCCCTGCATCGGAGGAAATCTCCAAAATGGCCGACCTGATTTCGTCCCAAAAAGCTTGCCCCCGTTTCTCGAGAGCTTGCGCGGCCCAATCGCGACGTTGCTCGTTTTCAGCTATCAAGCCGGGCAAATCGATATGGATATCCGGATGAAGCGCTCCCGCAGCAACTTGCTCGATCCGTAAAGTCATCTGCTCGAAAAACCTAGCATGGAATGCGCGTACTTCCGCCACGAATACCGCGCGCGGCAGATGGAAGCTCCCCCTTACGGCCGACCATGCTAACTCGCCGTCGATCAATTTATCCCCATTTTCCCACTCAATGTGGACGTCCGCGTCATCGGACCACATCAGTATTGATGCCGATGGCGTCAGATACGTAGAATCGAGATATCGGTTACGGAACAACAAATTGGCACGACCCAAGACGTCCCATGCCTCATCTCCGGCATCTGCGGCGAGATTTCGCTCGAACCATGAGTATTGCGTCGCCATCCACGCCCGTCCGGGTTCCCCGGAAATATACCGAACAAGATCCTGGGGGATGGGGTCCAAGATAGTCGGAAGCGCCTCCGTGATGTCTTCCCAAATTCGTGCGACTTGATAGTTGCAATACCTATCGAACCCGGCGCGCCGAACGTGCTCGCTATATTCGAATAGCGTGTCGCCTCCCGCATCTATCCAATACCGACCGTCCGTTAGACCAAACCAATGGAGGATATTATTGCCATGGCTGCCCCAAGGAAGGACATTTTCTACGGGAGTTAGTTCAAAATTGATCAGCATGCAGGTCATCCCAGCTGGGTACGCGACAGTTCCTTACTCATAATCGCAAGTCCACTTCGAATATCTTCAACTGGTTAGCGCTAACGGTCCGACAGCTCTTAGCGGCCGCTTCGCAGAACGCGAACGGTCGGCATTGGTTGTTAGCGGACTTCGCAAATATGACCTCCCCGCACGTCGCACTTCTCGTTGAGGTCGAGCAGATGATGTCCGAAGACCGCATGTGAATCGCGATCGACTACGATCACCAGCAACGTGTTAAAACGCCCGGTGCCAATCAGGACTTGATCGAATCGCTGGCTGGCGTCCCGATAGACGTAGTGAACATCATTGATGCTCGGCAGGCCAAGGGCGTCTAGGTCCAGGCTATCAACATATGGCCAAATGTCTGCCCGTGGATCCGGATCATCGATCACATTCCGCATCGGAGCTGCGAAGCAGGCTTCAAACTCCTCGCTGGATAAAAGGCGAGCAAATGGCATCCGGCGCTGCGTACAGCACGCCGCCAATGTCCGCTACTGGGGCGCTTCCTGCCGTTCCGCAACCTCCGCTTGGACGGCAGCTATTGCGGTCGCGATGCCTGAAGGCGGGCAGACCGCAACCGGCCCAGTAGCGGTCACGCCACTTTTGTGCGTTGCTCACGTCCAAGCCGCGGCATTTGAGGCTGTTCGATCCCACCCAACCCAAGGTCGCACGTGATTGTAGAGACGCGCCGGCCGTTACCTATGGCCGCTCACCACGTACCTAGGTCGTGTTGACAAAGTGGATTCCCAAACGACCTGATCTCTGATTCAAGGCTGCTCTTTGCAGGGGCGGCGATGGCGCGTGGCGATCTGACGGACGAGGAATGGTCGGTGCTCGAAGGGCTGCTGCCGTCCGAGCGAGGCCGAAAGGCGCGCCCTGCCCATGACAATCGGCGATTTCTAAACGGGATGCTGCATGTACTGCGGGTTGGCTGCCCCTGGCGCGACATGCACGAGCGCTACGGCAAGTGGAACTCGGTCTATGTGCGGTTCCGGCGTTGGGCGGAACAAGGCGTCTGGGATGCGATGCTGGCCACGCTGGTCGAGTTCGGGCTGACCGACGACTGGCAGCACATGATCGACAGCACCACGGTTCGCGGCCATGTTTCGGCAGCGGGCGCTAAAGGGGGACTCATAAGGAGGCTTTTGGTCGATCACGCGGCGGCTTTACGTGCAAAGTCCACGCCCGTTGTGACAATCAGGGACGCCCTCTTGGCTTCATCCTGACTGGCGGGGAGGCATCGGATTATAGCGCTGTCGATGACCTCATGGCGTTGCCTGTCGACAAGCCCAAGGCGCTGCTGGCCGATAAAGGGTATGACGGCGATGCGGTCCGGGCGAACCTGTTGATGCGCGGCATCCTGCCGATCATCCCGCCAAAGGCCAACCGGCGCGAACACATCGCCTGCGACTTCCGTCGATACCGAGATCGTAACCGCATCGAGCGCATGTTCGGCCACCTCAAGCATCAACGCCGCATCGCCACCCGCTACGACAAAACCGCGCTGTCGTTCGCCAGTTTCCTCAATCTTGCCGCTATCCGCAGGTGGTTGCCTAACTTTGTCAACAGCGCCTAGCGCCCTTCGCCCCGCAGTCCCGAAGCCTCTCGTCGAGCCAGGTCCGCGAAATCAGGTAGGTGCTGCTGCCGATGTCGGCATCGGTCGGCACGACGTCCTTGTCGAGATCGAGCTGGCGGTTTGAATTCACAATAGAGTCGCTGCGGTGTTCGGGATCCGATCCGCCGAACCAGAAGATCAGCCGGCGCCGCTCGCGCCAATGGACCCAGGCGATCTTGTCGCCGCCATTACCGATATAGCCGATGATGCAGAAATGCTGCGGACCGGTCGCCCTTGGCTTGGCGGCGGCGATCAGCTTTCTCAGCGCCGGAGTGGCGTCACCGAAATCGGGGTCGGTCGCGGTGGGGATGATCCTGCCCGCCTGAGCAATACCATCGGACTGGGCCGCTGCCTCGCCTCCCGCCGCGACCACCGCCAGCGACAAGCCAAACATCATCCGCATTGCGTGCCGCAATTTGCCTCTCCGAGTTGAGCTGACTCCATCGACGATCCGGTGACCCTCAACGGCCGCGCACCACATATCTCGTGCCCTTGGCCGCGCAGTCCCGCAGCTTCTCGTCGAGCCAGGTCTGCGAAATCAGATAAGTGCTGCTTCCAACATCGGCATCGGTCGGTACGACGTCCTGGTCGAGATCAAGCTGGCGATTGGAGTCGACAATAGAGTCGCTACGATACTCGGGGTCCGATCCGCCGAACCAGAAGATCAGCCGGCGTCGCTCGCGCCAGTGCACCAGGGCGATCTTGCTGCCGCCATTACCGATATAGCCGATGATGCAGAAATGCTGCGGGCCGGTCACCCTTGGCCTCGCGGCGGCGATCAGCTTCTTCAACGCCGGAGTGGCGTCGCCGAAATCGGCGTCGGTCGCGGTGGGGATGATCGTACCCGGCTGAGCGCTGCCATCAGACTGGGCAGCCGCCGGGCCGGCCGCCGCGACCATCATCAGCGACAAGTCACACATCATCCGCATTGCGCGCTGCATACTGCCTCTCCGAGTTGAGCATGACGTCAGCTACGATCCGGTAACCCTCAACGGCCGCTCACAACGTACCTCGTCCCCTTCGCCACGCAGTCCCTTAGCCTCTCGTCGAGCCACGTCCGCGAAATCAGATAGGTACTGCTGCCGATATCGGCGTCGGTCGGCACGACGTCCTTGTCGAGATCGAGCTGGCGACGCGAGTTCACGATTGAGTCGCTGCGATAGTCGGGGTCCGATCCGCCTCGCCAGAAGGTCAGCTGCCGCTGCTCGCGCCAATGCACCCAGGCGATCTTGTTGTCCCCGTACCGATAGCCGATGATGCAGAAATGCTGCGGACCGATTGCCCTTGGCCTGGCGGCGGCGATCAGCTTTCTCAGCGCCGGGGTGGCGTCACCGAAATCGGGGTCGGTCGCGGTGGGGATGATCGTGCCCGGCTCATCGCTGCCATTGGACTGGGCCGCCGCCTGGCCGCCCGTCGCGATCGTCATCAGCGACAGGCCACACATCATCGTCAGTGCCTGTCGCATATCGCCTCGCCGGGTTGGGGTTGGTTTACGCCTTCTCCAGCGTGCACTGCAGCGGGTGCTGGTTCTCGCGGGCGAAGTCCATCACCTGCGACACCTTGGTCTCGGCGACTTCGTAGCTGAACACGCCGCACACGCCCACGCCGCGCTGGTGGACGTGGAGCATCACCTGCGTTGCTTCCTCGATCGTCATCCGGAAATAGCGCTGGAGCACCAGCACCACGAATTCCATCGGGGTATAGTCGTCGTTCAGCATCAGGACGCGGTAGGGCGTCGGCTTCTTGGTACGCGTACGGGTGCGCGTGGCCAGGCCGATCGACGGATCGCGGCCGTTGCCGTTGCCGTCGTCGTCGCCGTCTTCATCGGCCATGCGGATCTGGAATGGGAGTGTCACGGGGCTGAAAATATGTCGCGCTCCTGACTGAGGCAAGGCCGCAGCGTCCGCCACGGTCCGGAAATCGCCGCCGGTCCGGCGAAAAAGCCGGCGATCCCGGTGGGATGGCCGCGACGCGCCGGCGCTCGGCGACGCGCATGGGCCGGGGCGGGGCAGGGTAGGGGCAACGCGGGGTCGCGCCCCGTCTGCCGCGCCACCGGCGCCATCAACGAAAAAGGGGTGCCCGCCGTGGCGGACACCCCTCAATCCCGGCGATCGATCCGCTTACGCGGCGATCTTGGCCTTCTCGGCTGCAACCGCGACGCGGTTGGACAGCGGCTGTGCGGCTTCGCCGGCCAGCTTGATCATCGCTTCGGTGGTCTTCGACGCTTCGGCGACATAGGAGTCGAACGAGGTGCGGATGAAGTCGCTCTGCAGCTTGAAGAACTCGGTCGGCGACTTGGCCGATGCCATGCTCTTCAGGACGGCGGTGGCATTCTCGAACGAACGGCGGCCGTAATCGGCTGCGTCCTGGCCGAACGCCTCGAAGCCCTTGGCTGCGATCTTGCCCGACTCGACCATCGCCTCGACATTGCCCTTGGCGAACTCGTTGGCTTCCTCGATCATCTTGGTCGACTTCTCGACGGCAGCCTTGCTGCGCTCGTTGACGTCGCTGAAGAAGTTCTGGGCCTTGGCGGTGGTGTTCTCGAAAGTTTCCATGATGCTGCTTTCCTTGACTGCGGCCGGAATGACGCTTTCGACGGCCTCGATGACGGGTTCGATTGCCGGAGCCTCCGGCTGGACTTGCTGAACGGCGGCTTCGATCGCCTCGCCTGCGGCTTTCGCCACGGCGGCCGGCGCCTCTGCCGCAACTTCGACTTCCTGCGACGCTGCCTCCGCGATCGCGGCCGGCTCGATCGTTACCGGGGCCTCGGCCACAGGCAGGATCGGCGCGGTCTCTCCGGACGCGATGTCAGCAACCTTTGCCTTCGCTGCGACCTTGGGACGCGCGGCGGCCTTGACGATCACCGGCTGCTTGCCGGGGACATTCCTGGGACCTTTGCTTGCCATTCGCTCACCTCGACAGGGTAGTTGCTGCAATGCAGCATATATGCCCGATCCGTACCGAATGCAAGAGGCTCATTGTGCAGTGCAGCATGTAACGGAGTGTTGCCAGTTCAACAACTTAACGCGTCCGAACATAGCTCCCCGGGGCATCCTCGAGCGCCTGCAGCGAACCCTGTCCGGGAAAGCGGGCGCTGGCCTCGACCTGCTCGCCATCTGCCGAGATCACCCAGGCGGCCCAGTCCGGCCACCAGCTGCCCTTGGTTTCCTTCGCTCCTGCAACGAACTCCGACAGTGTCGCTGCGTTCCCGTCATTGGTCCAATATTGATATTTCTGTGCCGATGGCGGGTTCACCACCCCGGCGATATGCCCCGATCCCGCCAGCACGAAGCGCAGCGGCCCCTGGAAATGATGGGTGATCTTCCACACGCTGGCCGCCGGCGCGATATGGTCCTCGCGCCCCGCCTGAACATAGACCGGTGTCTGCACCCGGCTCAGGTCGATCGGCGTATCCCCGATCGCGATCGACCCCGGCTGGACCAGCCGGTTGTCGCGGTACAGGTCGCTCAGATAGCTCAGATGCCATTTGGCGGGCAGGTTGGTGACGTCGGAATTCCAGTGGAGCAGGTCGAACGGCGCATAGTCCTGGCCCAGCAGATAATTGTTGGTGACATAGTTCCAGATCAGGTCGCGCCCGCGCAGCAGGTTGAACGTCGCCGCCATGTACCGCCCGTCCAGGAAACCCTCGCCGCCCAGCGACCCGATCAGCTTCAGCTGCTCCTCGTCGACGAACAGGTTGAGGTCGCCGGCTTCGGAAAAATCGACCTGCGCGGTGAAGAAGGTCGCGCTCGCCACCTTGGCCGCCTCGCCGCGCGCCGCCAGCACCGCCAGCGTCGCCGCCAGCGTGGTGCCCGCCACGCAATAGCCGATGGCATGGACCGACGGCACGTCCAGCAGGTCGCGCACCGTGTCGATCGCGTCGATCTGGCCGCGCTCGACATAATCGTCCCACGCCACGTCCTTCATCGTCGCGTCGGCCGACTTCCACGACACCACGAACACCGTCAGCCCCTGCTCGACCGCCCAGCGGATGAAGCTCTTCTCGGGCGTCAGGTCGAGGATGTAGAAGCGGTTGATCCACGGCGGAAAGATGATGATCGGCGTGCGGTACACGCTCGGCGTCACCGGCGAATATTGGATCAGCTCGTAGAGCGGGGTGCGCTTCACCACCTTGCCGGGGGTGGTCGCGAGGTTGCGGCCAACCTCGAACGCATCGGGCGCGACCTGCGTCATCTGCCCCTTGGACAGGTCGGCCATCATGTGCTGCAGGCCCTTCAACAGGCTCTCGCCCTTGGTCTCGACCACCTTTTCCAGCACTTCGGGGTTGGTCGCGGGGAAGTTGGTCGGGCTCACCGCGTCGATGAAGCCGCGCGTGGCGAAGCGGATCTGCTCCTTCTGCTTCGGCTCCACCCCCTCGATCGCATCGACGCCCTTCAGCAGATGATCGGCGATCATGAAATAGCTCTGGCGCAGGAAGTCCCACACCGGCTCCTCACGCCACGCCTTCGCCTTGAAGCGCTTGTCGCGCGCCTGTTCGGGCGTCTCCTCGAACGGCGGGGCATGATCGGGGTCCAGGAAGCGCTGCCACAGCGTCATCGAATCGGCCCAGAAATCGGCGGTCGCCTGCATCGCCTTGGTCGGGTCGACCATCGCCGGGACCTGCAGTCCCGCCATCCCCGGCATGGCCGGCATCTCGCCCATATTGGGCATGCCCGGTATTCCCGGCATCTTTGCCATCGCCGACATCGGCCCGGCGGCGGCGGCGCCGTCCTTCAGCAGGTCGAATCCCTGCTCCATCATCATCTGCTGTGCCCGGCCCAGCACCCAGGTCCAGTGCTGCAATTCTTCCAGCGTCGGCGTCTCGACGGTCTCGGGCATCGGCGATCCTCTTCAAGGGGCGGTTTAGCGCACCCTTAGCAACTCGTCATTCCCGTTGGCGGACGAATGGCGTAGAAACCGGGGCACGGCACATCATCGTGCCGCTTTCCCAACCCGAAAGATCGAGGAAATGTCCGAAGAGTTCTACCGCATGAAGCGACTGCCGCCCTATGTCATCGCCGAAGTCAACGGCATGCGGGCAGCGGCGCGAGCGGCGGGCGAGGACATTATCGACCTCGGCATGGGCAACCCAGACCTGCCGCCGCCCCAGCACGTCATCGACAAGCTCTGCGAGGTCGCGCAGAAGCCCGACGCGCATGGCTATTCCCAGTCCAAGGGCATTCCCGGGCTGCGGCGTGCCCAGGCCAATTATTATGGCCGCCGCTTCGGCGTCGATCTCGATCCCGAAACCGAGGTCGTGGTGACCATGGGGTCGAAGGAGGGGCTGGCCAGCCTCGCCACTGCGATCACCGCGCCCGGCGACGTCGTGCTGGCGCCCAACCCCAGCTATCCGATCCACACTTTCGGCTTCATCATCGCCGGCGCGACGATCCGCGCGGTGCCGACGACCCCCGACGACGCCTATTTCGAAAGCCTCGAACGCGCGATGAGCTTCACCGTGCCGCGCCCGTCGGTGCTGGTGGTCAACTATCCGTCCAACCCGACCGCCGAGACGGTCGACCTCGCCTTTTACGAACGGCTGGTCACCTGGGCGCGCGAGAACAAGGTGTGGATCCTCTCCGACCTCGCCTATTCCGAGCTCTATTATGACGGAAAGCCGACCCCCTCGATCCTTCAGGTCAAGGGGGCCAAGGACGTCGCGATCGAATTCACCTCGCTGTCCAAGACCTATTCGATGGCCGGCTGGCGCATGGGCTTCGCGGTCGGCAACCGCCATCTGATCGCGGCGATGTCGCGGGTGAAATCCTATCTCGATTACGGTGCCTTCACCCCGATCCAGGCGGCTGCCTGCGCCGCGCTGAACGGGCCGCAGGACATCGTCGAGAAGAACCGCGAACTCTATCACAAGCGCCGCGACGTGCTGGTCGAGAGCTTCGGCCGCGCCGGCTGGGACATTCCCTCGCCGCGCGCCTCGATGTTCGCCTGGGCGCCGCTCCCGCCCGCGCTCGCCCATCTCGGCAGCCTCGAATTCTCCAAGCAGCTGCTCAGCCATGCCAAGGTCGCGGTCGCACCCGGCGTCGGCTATGGCGAGAATGGCGAGGGGTTCGTGCGGATCGCCATGGTCGAGAACGAACAGCGCCTGCGCCAGGCCGCGCGCAACGTCCGCAAATATCTCCAGTCGATGGGCGTCAACACGCCCGGCATCAAGGCGGGCTGACCGCCCCGTGACCAAGCGGGACGCGCGCCGCCGGGTGCGCGTCCCGCAACTGGCGAATCCATGCGCGGGCCGCTAAGCGCTCGCCCATGCCCACCACCGATTTCTCCACCCGCTTCCGCGTCCGCTATTCCGAGATCGACGGTCAGAAGATCGTCTTCAACTCGCGCTATCTCGAATATTGCGACGTCGTCCTCGGCGATTTCTGGCGCTGGACGGGAATCGAGGAGATCGGCCCCGACTGGCTCGACGCCGAGTTCAACATCGTCCGCGCCACGCTCAACTATCACCGCCCGTTCCGCTTCGGCGACACGGTCGAGGGCCGCGCGCGGATCGACAAGGTCGGCACTTCCAGCCTGACCCACACGGTCGAGCTGCTCCACGCCGAGACCGGCGAGCTGCACGCAACGATCGAGATCGTTTCGGTCCATGTCGACCTGACCACGCGCAAGTCTCTGGCGATTCCGGACAGCGTTCGCGGCCGGCTGATCGAATTGGTCCGATAACTGGACTATTCAAAAGGCTATAGGATTTTTCCTGCGCTGGCCGATCGCATCCGACGTCCCTACATTCTTCGTCAAGGCGATCTTGTGTTGTATATTTGCAACACCTATCTCCGGGGCGAAGCGAAGCAGGGATCACGATGAACCTCGAAAAATTCACCGACCGCGCCAAGGGCTTTCTCCAGTCCGCGCAAACCGTGTCGATCCGCAACAGCCACCAGCGCATCAGCACCGAGCACCTTCTGAAGGCCCTGCTCGAGGACGAGCAGGGCATGGCCAGCGGCCTGATCGCCGCCGCCGGCGGCGACGCCAGGCGCGCGCTCGCCGAGACGGATGCTGCCCTCGCCAAGGTCCCGGCGGTCACCGGCGGCGGCGCCCAGCAGACCCCCGGCCTCGACAACGACCTCGTCCGCGTCCTCGACCAGGCCGAACAGATCGCGCAGAAGGCCGGCGACAGCTACGTTACCGTCGAGCGCATGCTCCTCGCGCTCGTCCTCGCGACCACCACTGCCGCCGGCAAGGCGCTGGCCGCCGCGGGCGTGAAGGCGGAGGCGCTCAACGCTGCGATCACCCAGTTGCGCGGCGGCCGCACTGCCGACACTGCGGGCGCCGAGGATCGCTACGACGCGCTCAAGAAATTCGCCCGCGACCTCACCGCGGACGCCCGCGCCGGCAAGCTCGATCCGGTCATCGGCCGCGACGAGGAGATCCGCCGCACCATCCAGATCCTGGCTCGCCGCACCAAGAACAACCCCGTCCTGATCGGCGAACCCGGCGTCGGCAAGACCGCGATCGCCGAAGGGCTGGCGCTGCGCATGGTCAATGGCGACGTCCCCGACGGCTTGAAGGACCGCACGCTGATGGCGCTCGACATGGGCAGCCTGATCGCCGGCGCGAAATATCGCGGCGAGTTCGAGGAGCGGCTGAAGGGCGTGCTCGACGAGGTCAAGGCCGGCGAGGGCGACATCATCCTGTTCATCGACGAGATGCATACGCTGATCGGCGCGGGGAAGAGCGAAGGCGCGATGGACGCCGGCAATCTGCTGAAGCCCGCGCTGGCGCGTGGCGAGCTGCACTGCATCGGCGCGACCACGCTCGACGAATATCGGAAATATGTCGAGAAGGACGCCGCACTCCAGCGCCGCTTCCAGCCGGTGTTCGTCGGCGAACCGACGGTCGAGGACACGATCTCGATCCTGCGCGGGTTGAAGGAGAAGTACGAGCTCCACCACGGCGTGCGGATCACCGACGGCGCGATCGTCGCCGCGGCCACGCTGTCCAACCGCTACATCACCGACCGTTTCCTGCCCGACAAGGCGATCGACCTGATGGACGAGGCCGCCAGCCGGATCCGGATGGAGGTGGAATCCAAGCCCGAGGAAATCGAGACGCTCGACCGGCGGATCATCCAGCTCAAGATCGAGCGCGAGGCGCTGAAGAAGGAAACCGATGCGGGATCGCGCGACCGGCTGACCAACCTCGAAGCCGAGCTCGCCAATCTGGAGCAGCAGTCGACCGAGTTGACCACCCGCTGGCAGGCGGAGAAGGACAAGATCAACGCCGAGAGCAAGCTGAAGGAGCAGCTCGACCAAGCGCGGATCGAGCTGGAGCAAGCGCAGCGCCAGGGCGACCTGGCGAAGATGGCCGAGCTCAACTACGGCACCATCCCCGCGCTGACCAAGCAGCTCGACGAGGCGCAGGCCAGCACCAAGGGCGCGATGCTGCGCGAGGAAGTCACCGCCGACGATATCGGCGGCGTCGTCAGCCGCTGGACCGGCATCCCGGTCGACCGGATGATGGAGGGCGAGCGCGAAAAGCTGCTGAACATGGAGGAAGTGCTGGGCAAGCGCGTCATCGGTCAGGCCGATGCGGTCAAGGCCGTGTCGACCGCCGTGCGGCGCAGCCGCGCCGGACTGCAGGACCCGAACCGGCCGCTGGGCAGCTTCCTGTTTTTGGGGCCCACGGGCGTCGGCAAGACCGAGCTGACCAAGGCGCTGGCCGAATTCCTGTTCGACGATCCCAACGCGATGGTGCGCATCGACATGAGCGAGTTCATGGAGAAGCATGCGGTCGCGCGGCTGATCGGCGCGCCTCCGGGCTATGTCGGCTATGAGGAAGGCGGCGTGCTGACCGAAGCGGTCCGGCGGCGTCCCTATCAGGTCGTGCTGTTCGACGAGGTTGAGAAGGCGCATGGCGACGTGTTCAACATCCTGCTGCAGGTGCTGGACGATGGCCGGTTGACCGACGGGCAGGGCCGCACGGTCGATTTCGCGAACACGATCGTGATCCTGACCTCGAACCTGGGCAGCCAGTTCCTCACCAACCTGGCCGATGGCCAGTCGGTCGACGATGTCGAGCCGCAGGTGATGGAGATCGTCCGTGCGCATTTCCGCCCGGAATTCCTCAACCGGCTGGACGAGATCATCCTGTTCCACCGGCTGGCCGCCGACCATATGGCGCCGATCGTCGACATCCAGGTCGCGCGCGTCGGCAAGCTGCTGGAGGATCGCAAGATCGCGATCCACCTGACCGATGCCGCGCGCGCGTGGCTGGGCCGGGTAGGTTATGATCCGGTCTATGGCGCCCGCCCGCTGAAGCGCGCGGTCCAGCGTTACCTGCAGGATCCGCTGGCCGACCTGATCCTGCGCGGCGACGTCCGCGACGGATCAACGGTCAATGTCGACGAGGGCGACGGCGCGCTGACGCTGACGGTGGCTTGACGCGCGGCAACATGCGGGCCCTAACGGGTCCGCATGTTGCCCGCCTTCACTCTCCACCCGGGAATCGATCCTGCCTCGCTGCGGGGAGAATATGCTAGCACTGGACGGGTCGCGATTGATCCGTTTCTCGATTCCGGCTCGGCCATGATCCTGCGGGACCATCTGCTCGCTCGGGAAGACTGGACGCTGGTGATGAATGCCGGCGACAAGGTTTTCGAGATGCCATGCCAAGCCGAGGCAGCGCTGACGCGAGAGCAGCGTGCGACGCTGGACGCCAAAGTGGCCGAGGCTGCGACTTTTGGTTTCCAATATCGCTATGATTCCATTCGCGTACCCGACGAGCAGGAGGCGCGCGATCGTGCCGGGACCGCGCTCGACCGGTTTGCGAGCTTCATTTCCTCTCCCGAGGTGATGGCACTGCTAGAACGCGTTACTGGAACTGCCATTGATTTCGCGGACGTGCAGGCGACCGGATATCGCCCGGGCCATTTCCTGACGGGACATGACGACAATGTCGCGGGCAAGAACCGTAGCGCCGCCTACGTGTTTGGGCTGACGCCGCGGTGGCGGATCGAATGGGGTGGCCTGCTGCTCTTTCACGGCGAAGGTGCCACCGTCGATCACGGCTTCGTCCCGGCCTTCAATACCCTGCGATTGTTTCGGGTCCCGGCACAGCATAGTGTTAGTCAGGTGGTGTCCTACGCGCCGGAGCGCAGATTGTCGGTCACCGGCTGGCTCAGGACCCGCGGTCAGCCTTGATTCCGCGCCACGATTGGGGGAAGCATCACGCTGTTTCCGGGCGGGGCTGCCCGCCATTACGGACCATGTCATGCATCTGACGACACCGCTGCTAAAGCTGGGAAAGAGTTTCGATGCCGACCGGCTGGCGACAGAAGTGCTCGCACTGCCGGCATCGGCCTGGATACCGCACCCTGGCAATTATCCGGGCAACGATGCGGTATTGCTGGTCACGCCCGAGGGGCAGATGACCAACGGGTTCCTGGGCAGGATGGCCCCGACCCAGCACCTGCGCGCCTGCCCCTATATCATTGAAGTCATGGAAGAGATCGGCGCCGTCTGGGGGCGCAGCAGGCTCATGGGGCTTGGTGCCGGTGCCGTAGTTCCCGCACATGTCGACGCCAACTATCACTGGCGCACCCATATGCGGATCCATATTCCCGTGATCACCAATCCGGCCGTGCGGTTCACCTGTGGCGAGCAGAGCGTGCACATGGCGCCAGGCGACTGCTGGGTATTCGACAGTTTCCGGATGCACCATGTCCACAATGGCGGCAGTGACAAGCGCGTTCACCTTGTGCTGGATACCGTCGGCGGTGAGGAGATGTGGGACCTGATCGATGCCGCGCAGGGTGACGGCAACCCGCGAATTCCGGGAAGCCGAGTCACTGCCGAGCCTGGACTGCGGTTCGAAAATGTCGAGCTCCAGAAGATCATGTCGCCTTGGGAAGTGCGCTGCCACGTCGACTATATTGCCGGGCACGTTGCGCCCGATCCGAGAGTGGAAGCGGCCATCGCCAGGCTCGATCGGTTTGTCTGGGGTTGGAGTTCAGCCTGGTCCCAACATGGCGACTCGGTCGAAGGCTTGGCTACCTATCGCCAGTTGATCGCGCTTTTCCAACGGGATCTGATTGCCAGCGGTGCTGCTAACCTCCTGCTGACGAACCAGATCCCCTTGCTGCGGGCCCTGAACGAGTTGATCCTTCAGGTCGCGCTGCCGGCGAACGCTCCGTCGCTCACCCGGCTTGCATCCTGAATGGCCTGAAGATGATCATTTCCAATAGCCACGGCTTCATCTTCACTGCGATTCCGAAAACCGGGACGCATTCGATCCGTCACGCTTTGCGAGAGCATATGGGGCCGGACGATCACGAGCAGGCGCGGCTGTTCGTGGTCAAGCAACTGCCTTGGCCCGAGCTTGCGAAACTCGGTCATGGCCATATCAGCCTCGCAGAGTTGCGACCGGTCGTCGGCGAAGAAGCATTTTCAAGCTATCTGAAATTCGCATTCGTTCGTAACCCGTGGGATCGCTTCGTATCCTATTGCGCCTTCGCGACCAGCCAGCAGGGCAGTTTCCAGCGCGATCCACAGGGTGTGATGCGCCACTTCCTGTTTGCGGCCCCGCCGCACCATCACATGGTGTTCCGCCCCCAGCACAGCTTCGTCACCGGGCCGGATGGCGAGTTGTTAAGTGACATGCTGGGGCGTGTGGAAGATATGCAGTCGTCCTATGACGCGATCGCTGCACGGATCGGCATTCCTTCCACTCATCTGGGGCGCGAAAACAGTTCGAAGCATGGCGCTTACCGCGATTATTACGATCAGCAACTGATCGACGGGGTGGCGAGGCTTTACGCCCGGGACATCGAATTGTTCGGCTACAACTTTTAGGGATCGGTGCGAAGATGTACGCCAATCCGCGTAAGACAAGTTCAATTCGCAGTCTCGGCCCGGTCGATATCACGGCGCTGCGCGATGCCGTAGCGTCGCTGCCCGAGGCGGTCTGGGATGCAGAGAATGCGGACAAGCCCAACCGGTTCGAGGCGCTCGACGTTACCCGCCATATCGTGTTCCGGTTCGTCCAAGGGTTTAACGACTGGCGCCGCTCCTACGACCGGCCGTTATGGGCGGAGTGGCGCGCGTTGCTTGAACCGGTCATGACCCAGGCGACCGCCGATTATAGCTACGCTCGGGGCGCATTTCCCCGAGTCATGCTGGCTCGCATGCGCCCGGGTGGCGTGATCCAGCCGCACCGCGATGCCAATCCCGCGGCAAAATGGCCGCACAAGATTCATGTGCCGATCCAGACCAGCGAACGGGTCATCTTTTCAATCGAGGGTATCGCCTATCACCTGCCCGAGGGAGAGGCGACCGAAGTCAACAATATGGGCGTGCATTCGGTCGTCAATGATGGCGACTGCGACCGAATACACCTGATCTTCGAATATTACGACTGCGATCAGCCGGAACCGGACTGGATCACATCAGCCTGAAGTCGAGTGTCAGTCGCGCCCCTGGTTGATCGCCGGTCGATTGATCGTATCAGCCGCATCGCGGCGAGCCGCTTCGCTGGCCGCTTCCCATTCTGCCCGCGTCTTGCAGGTTTTCTTGGCAAAGCGTGTGCCGGTGGCGGCGCGTTGCTTGCAAACCACCTCGTCCTCGCGGCGCGGCGGATCCTTCTGCGTGATCACCGGCGATCCGGCAGCCAGAAAAAATGCAATCGCTTCGAGCACCATGGCGCACCTCGTTCAATGTGATGCGAATGCTAGCGTTTTGACAGGCAAGTTCAATCGCTGCCGGTTACCTGATCCCGTTTCAAAATATCGCCATAACCATAGCGTTCCGCCCAGGGCGCCAGGACCGGCAGGATATGATCCATATATCCGCGATATCGCTCCCATCGCCCGCGCGCGCGATCATAGATGCGTTCGGTCACCTGCGCGTAACTGGGCGTTCGGATATGTCCGCGGGCTGCCGCCGTGTCCTGATGGTTGAGGACGCCGCCTTCCCAGTCGAGCCCAAGAAACGCCAGCACCGGCCTCAGTTCGGCTTCAGGTTCTGCAATCATGTCCTCATAGCGCAACATGTGGATATCAGACGGGAAAATCCCGCGACACTGTTCCCAATAGGCAAAGATCCGGTCGTAAGTGCGGCTGGCGTTGTCGAAATCGAGGAAGCTGGACATAGCCTCGGTCGGCTTGAAATTCTGCATGAAGCAACTCAGCACGACATCACAGGGGTGACGCATCGCGAGAATGATACGGGCCTCGGGAAACAGTCGATGGATGAGCGGCAGGCGGATCATCGACAACGGATTCTTGTCGATGATGAGGTGACCGGTTGCGCTTCCGACTGCTTTCTCCGCCTCGGCAAAATAACGCTCGCGCAGTGCGGCAACGTCAGACGCGGTCAGCGCCGAGATCTGGCTTACATCGCCAATGTCGCCAGCGATCTTTTCGATGATCGGAAGCTCTTCCATCACTTTGGTAGCGCTGTGCCCCATCAACATGGTGTCGAGCAGGGTTGTGCCCGATCTTGGAAAGCCGACTAGGAAGGCCGGGCTGAGTTTAGCGGTGGGCGGAACCTGGGGCCATGTCGCAAACCATTCCGCCGTCGTCTGAGCGGCGAGGCGATCCATCCCGCGGCGATAGGCGGTCCGGTCCATGCCGATGCCCAACGGAGTCTCGGCCATCAGGCGGTTCATGTCCTCGAAGGCGCGATAGGCCGCGTCTACATTGCCGAGCCGGTCTTCGAACTGGCCGGTCATCTGCGCGACCGTGGCAGGATGAATCGCACGGGATTCAATCGTCCGCACCCGCTCCAGCGCTTCGGCGGTATTGCCCTTCCGATTGAGAAGCAACGCTTCCAGATAGTCGATCTCGGGACCGGCGGCGCCGGCGCGACGAACGTGGCCGAGCAGCGCTTCCAGTTCGTCGAGGCGGTTCGCTTTTTCGAGCAGGATGCCGAGGTCGACAAAATTGTAGCCCGAGGAGGGGTCGATGTTCAGAGCGAAGCGAAATGCCTGTTCGGCTTTGGCCAGTTCGGAAAGATCGGTGAAGGCCTGTCCAATCGCGGAGAAGATACGCGGGTCGGAGGAATCAAGTTTCGCGGCCGCGCCGAGCGCGCGCAGGGCGTCTGCGGGATGATCGATCGCGGTCAGCATGCGTCCCAATTCGGCCAGCGGCTTCGGGTCCTTCGGATCGAGCAGCGCGGCCTGCTCCATCATCAGGCAGGCCTCCTCATGACGATCCATCGCCGCGAGCGTCCGTGAAAGATTGACATGCACGACGGGTGACTTCGGTGCGAGTTCACGGGCTTTTTGGAGGGCAGTCAACGCGCCTTCGACGTCGCCGCGGTCAAGGCGCGCCGTGCCAAGATTATTCCAGTTTTCGAACTGGTCAGGCCGTTGCGCTGTCAGAGCTTCATAGGCCCATAAAGCGTCGTCCGCGCGACCGCGGGCCTTGAGGATCTCCGCGTGCATGCGCTGAAGGTCCGGCGAGTCGGCGGCCATCGCGCCCTCACAAAGCTTCTCCGCTTCGTCATAAGCTTCCAAGGAGATCAACGCCTTGGCGAGGTTGAGGCGATTGTCGACGGTGTCTGCCCCTGCAGCGATGGCGCGACGGAAATACTCACTGCCGGTCTTTGCGTCTCCGGCCTGGCAAGACACGACACCCAGAAACTGGAGGATCGCCGCATTGCGCGGCTGCTGCCGCGACACGCCCTCCGCCAGCGCGCGGGCGCGACCATAGTCGCCGCGGGTAAAGGCGGCGACCGCCGCGTTCATCTGATCGGTAATGCTCGTCATGTCGACAGCCTAAAAAAAGAGAGGGCGGGACACCAGTCCCGCCCTCTCCTGTCTCGATAGGTGAAGTATCAGAACTTCAGGCGAGCCGAGACGTAGGCGCGCCGTCCGATCACGTCGTAGGTCGACGGATCGGTGCCTGACTGAACGTTCGGCGCATAAGTCGGCGGCTGGCGATCAAAGGCGTTGTTGACGCCGAGACGCAGCGTCATGTTCTCGACCGTCGCCTGAACCGCGAAGTCGAAATACCAGACGCTCGGCACACCGGTGAAGGTCTCGCCGATGAACTGCCGCGAAGCGCGGTTTTCCATCGCATCGATGTACCGGATGCGTGACTGGAGCGACAAGTGCTTGTCGAAGTCCCAACCGACATTCATCGTACCCTTCCACTCGGGGAAGCTCGTGCCGAGACCGGCGCCGAAATACGACACGGTGTCGGCATAGTCGGTGGTCAGACCACCAAGGCCGCCGACCTTGAAGTCGATCAGATAGTTGACCAGCAGGTTGAAGTTCAGGCCGGCATCTTCGCCGATGAACGTGGTCGGCAAGCGGTAACCCAGTTGGAAGTCGATGCCCGAGGTCTTCACGCGGCCCTGGTTTACGGCCTGGAAGTAGCCGCTGGCGTCGCCGCCCAGGCTCGCCGGCAGGTAGATGCCGGAGATGTTGTTGTTCGAGCGACCGATTGCGCTGCAGAACGGGTTCGACGTGCTAAGACCGGAATTGATGTCGTTATAGCCATAGCATGACGCGATGATCTCGTTCACGTCCGGATTGAAGATCGTGTCGTTGATCCGGATGTTGTAATAATCGATCGACCCCGTGAAGCCCATCGCACGGAACACCGTACCGAAGGTGAAGGTGTCCGACTTTTCCGGCTTGAGGTTCGGATTGCCGGTCACCGTGATGAACGCCTGCGCACCTGGGGTGGCGACGAACGAGCTCAGCGTGGAAGCGCCGACACCAGTTGCTTCACACAGTGCGGCTGCTTGGGCGCCACCGGTCTTGCGGAAGTTGGTGTTCTGCGAGCACGGATCGAAGATCTGCGGGAAGCTTCCGCCGCCCGAGAACAGTTCGCCGAAATTCGGCGCGCGCACCGAATGCTGGTAGCTGCCGCGGAAGCGGACTTCCGGGATCGGCGCCCAGGTGACGGTGCCGCCATAGGCCCAATCCTTGGACGGTGTGCCGTCGATGCCGTTCTGGATATCGTTGAAGTCGCTCTTCGAGTAACGAGCGGTCAGCGACAGTTCCAGTGTATCGGCCCAGGACTGGTTCTTTGCGATCGGTACCAGGACTTCGCCGAAGAAGTCGAGGAAGCTGTTGGTGCCGAGGTCGGGCGTACTGGTGTTGAAGCCAGCGATCGGACCGAACAGCGCGCCGGGATCGAATTCATAGCGGAAGTCGCGCTTTTCGACACCCGCCACGATCGAGAGCGGGCCAGCAGGCAGGTCGGCCAGTTCACCCGAGACATAGGCCTGGGCAACCTTCTGGGTGAAGGTCGTCTTGGTCACGCCGGTTTCGGCCACGAACGCAACGCAGTCCGCCGAGAAGGGCTGAATACCGAACGGGTTGAAGCCACCATCGCACAGGCTGGCCCCGCCGTCCGCAGCCTCGAGCAGCTGCTGAACCTTCTGGACGTTGACGTTGCCCTTGGCCTGCTGGTCAATGACCGTCTTGCCCCAAGAGTAATAGGCCTCGTAGCGCCAGCCGGGCGCGATCTCGCCGCGCAGACCGGCGAGACCCTGGATCACTTCATTCTCGAACGACTGCTCGCGCAGGCCGGTGCCGAGGAAGCGATAGCCGATACGGATACCTTCGGCCGCACCGGTTCCGGTGAGGTTGGGGTCGTTGCCGGTTCGTGAGTTCAGCAGTGCACGCAGATCGTTTGAGACAAACGGGTTGGTGGTCGGGACCACGAAGCCGGTGATGCGCCCGGGCTGGCCAGCATTAGGGCCTCCGTCCTGAACCAGGTTCACCAGCGGCGAGCGGGCGTTGAGGGCCGAAGCGGTGCTGTTGGTGTTGACGATACCCGTGCTGACCGGCGTCGGCGCCAGCGCGCTCGACGACTTGTAGTTCGTGTAACCGCCCTGGACGAAGAATTCGAACGACGGGCTGATCTCGTAATTGCCGCGCAGGAAGGCTGAATAGCGCTCCAGCGGCAGGACGAGGATGTTCACGATGTCGAAGTTGTACGAGTAGAAATCGGGAAAGAAGTTCAGGTTCGGGTTCGCCGCAGACGAAAGCGAATAGCGGAAGTTCGAAACATCGACCGGGCTGTTGAACGTGCCTACGCCGAACAGCGAGCCGTCCGAGTTGAACGCGAGCTGGTTGATGCGCGGCGTTTGCGCCGCAGTCACGCCATAGCCTGCGAACAGCGAGTCGACCGCGGCCTGACTGATCGGATTGAGCGAGCTGTTGGTCAACGAGCCGGTTGGGAACGAGCTAGTGGTCGAGGTTGCCTGCGATGCGAAGGCGCGCTGTGCCTTGATTAGGCTCTGGCGCTCCGAATACTCTACCGACAGCGCCATGTTACCACGGCCGTCGGCGAAATTGCCACCGATCGTACCGGCAACCTGGAATTCGCGCGCGTCCGTCTCGCGGATCGAGTTCGAATAGTTCGCACGCAGATCGACGCCCTGAAAGTCGTCCTTCAGGATGATGTTGACTACGCCCGCGATTGCGTCGGCACCATAGGCCGCGCCGGCGCCCCCGGTCACGACATCGATACGGTCGATCAGACCCTGCGGGATGGTATTGAGGTCGACCGTCTGATTCGATGCCGACACCATCGGGCGACGGCCATTGATCAGGACGAGATTACGGTTGGAGCCCAGGCCGCGAAGGTCGATATTCGACTGACCGTTGTTACCCGGGTTGTTCGAAGTCGTCGTGCCGGCCGGATTGACCTGCGGCAGCGTGTTCAAGAAGGTTTCGAGCGTGATGTCGGCATTGGCGACGGTTTCTTCGCCGGTGACAACAGCGACCGGGCTGTTCTGTTCGAGGTTGGGGCGCGCGATGCGCGAGCCGGTGACGACGATCGTGCCCTCTTCGGCAGTCTCATCCTGAGCAAATGCTGGCGCTGCGACCATGGTCGCGCCGACCAGCAGCGTCGATGCGAGCAGACGCGAACGGAATGCTGTCTTCATCTAATGTGTCCCCTATTCAGCGGCCTGCCTGTTCAGCCGCACGAAATAACCGGCAAAGATGCCAGTATGGCACATGTGTACAAACGCATGCCGCACTGCGGCAATGCCTATTCAGGTCTTGGCGCCTTTTGGGCAACGATGTGACAAAATCATCACATCGGCACGCAATTCAAGTTTCTGGGGCGTTTCGCAAATACGTCCAACGCCCACAAAAATATGGAAGTTATTTGAGCGCGAAGCTGCTGCCGCGCCCAGTGGGAAGCGCGGCGACCTCGGGCTGTCCCAGCTATCGTGCCCCCGCCGGCATCGGCCCGGCGAACAGCAGCGGGTCGATCCGTGCGTCGCGCCATTTCATGCCCCAGTGCAGATGTGCGCCCTGCGCGCGGCCGGTGGCGCCGACCGCGCCGATCGTCTGGCCCTGGCGAACGCGGTCTCCGACGCGGACATCGATGCGTGACAGGTGGAGAAAGGCACTGTTGAGGCTGGCGCCATGGTCGATCATCAGCAGCCGCCCCTCCAGCGTGAAGGGGGTCGGGGCCGCCAGGATCACCACGCCGTCGGCCGGGGCGACGATCGGCGTTCCGGTCGGCCGGGCAATGTCGAGGCCCGAATGATAGGCACCGGGTTCGCCGGCATAGATTCGCTGCGATCCGAATCGGGTCGAGATCCGGCCGGTCACCGGCCAGATGAAGCGCTGACGCCAGCCTTCGGCGTCGGTCGGCCGGGCGCGGGCGGCGGCGATCTGCTCGAGCTCGGGCTGGCGCAGGCGAATGAACTCGGGCTGCGGCACGGGGAAGCGGGGCAGTTTGTTGAGGCGCGAAATCTGCCAGCTGCGCGGCGAGATGGTCAGCGTCCTGGTCACCTGGCTGCCATCAGGGCGCGTCGCGACCAGCTGCGCCTGGGGCGCAGCATCGCGATCGAACGCGATCAGGAAGGTGCCGTCGCGGTCGATCGGGATCGAGCCGCCATCGAAGCTGAGACCGGAGGTCCCGGCGGGCAGGGTGCCGATCGCCCAGCCGCCCTGGGTCAGTTCTCCGCGGAGGCGGAAAGGGTCAGTTCTGTCTGGCGCGGATGCCATCGGCGCGGGCTGAGCCGAGGCGGCGAAGATGCCGGCCGGAAGACCTCCGCCGAGCAGCAACAGGACGAGACCCGCCTGGGCGACGCCGCGCGACAATCGCATCAGGCGAGAAGCGTCCGGGTCGCGAGTTCGGCGCTGGCATAGGGTTGCTGGCGCGCCACGCTCCAGTAGCGCAGCACCTCCAGCGGCACGCGCTCGCCCGAGGCGGCGCATACGACATGGTCGCCGGGCGACAGCATGCGGAAGCTGTTGGCCATATAATGGAGCTTGGCGGCGCGGGAGTTGTTCGACATCAACATGACAGGCTCGATCCGAAAACGGCTTTGATCACAACAGGCTCGGCTGTTCGGGCCTGGATCCTTCATAGGATTTGCCGCCCGCACGCTCAACCCGGGCATCTATCGGCCCGTCCCTGAACTGGAGCGTAATGGCCCCCGCCGCGCGGGCTTCCTCGGCGGTGGTGATCACCTTGCCCGAGGTGCGCGCGCCGACGCGAACATAGCCGCGCTGCAGCAGATTGTCGGGATTGACCGAGTCCAGCAGGCGCGAGGCGCCCTCCAGCCGGTGGCGCGCGGTTTCCAGCCGCTGGTCCAGCGTCGAGGGGCGCAGCGCACCGGTAGCGCGATCGAGCTCGCCGCGCGATCGCTGGACCTTGCGCTCGAGACCGCGGTCGAGCCGGGCGGCCAGATCGTCGGTCTTCTGCCGCTGCGGCCCGAGCAGCGCGTCGCGTCGTGGCAGCACGCGGACCAAGGCCGCGAGATGTTCGCAGGCGCGCTCGTGATAGCGCTTGGCGCAGCGCTGGGTGCGCAGCGCCAGGCTGGCGATGCCGTGGCGCAGCTCGGCCAGCACCGGAACCGCCATTTCGGCCGCCGCGGTCGGGGTCGGCGCGCGCAGGTCGGCGGCATAATCGGACAGGCTGGTATCGGTCTCGTGCCCGACCGCCGAGATCACCGGGATCGAGCAGTCGGCAATCGCGCGAACCACCTGCTCGTCGTTGAACGACCAGAGATCCTCGATCGAGCCGCCGCCGCGGGCGACGATCAGCAGGTCGGGCCGCTCGACCCGGCCGCCGGTCGCGAGACTGTCGAAGCCGCGGATCGCCGCGGCGATCTCGGAGGCCGACCCGTCGCCCTGGACCTTGACCGGCCAGACGACGACATGCGTCGGGCAGCGGTCCTCGAGCCGGTGGAGGATGTCTCGGATCACCGCGCCGGTTGGCGAGGTGACCACGCCGATCACCCTGGGCAGATAGGGCAGCGGCTTCTTGCGCTCGCGGTCGAACAGCCCCTCCGCCGCCAGCTTCGCCTTCAGCTTTTCGAGCAGCGCCATCAGCTGGCCTTCGCCGGCCAGCTCCATCCGCTCGATCACGATCTGATATTTGGATCGGCCGGGATAGATGGTGAGCTTGCCGGTGGCGATGACCTCAAGCCCATCCTGCGGCTGAAAGGGGAGCGCGCTGGCGGCGCCGCGCCAGATGACGCCGTCGATCACCGCATCGGCATCCTTCAGCGCCAGATAGGCATGACCCGATGCGGCGCGCTTCCATCCCGAAATCTCGCCGCGCAGCCGGACATGGCCGAACTCGCCCTCGACCATCCGTTTCAGCTTCGCGGACAATTCGCCGATGCTGAGCGGCACGGCGTTGTCGCCGGGCGTCGGCTCGGCTACCAGCCGCCCCGATGGAGCGTCATAAAGGGGATCGGGCATGAACGTCCTGCTGGTGGGGTCTGGGGGACGCGAACATGCGCTTGCCTGGAAGCTCGCGCAATCGCCGCTGCTGGATACGCTTTATGCGGCGCCGGGCAACCCCGGCATCGCCCAGCACGCGCAGATCGCCGATATTCCCGCGGGCGATCACCGCGCGCTGATCGATTTCTGCATCCGCCATTCGATCCAGTTCGTCGTGGTCGGGCCCGAGGCGCCGCTGGTCGAGGGGCTGGGCGACAATCTGCGCACCATGGGGATCGGCGTGTTCGGGCCAAACCGCTTTCCGGCGCAGCTGGAGGGGTCGAAGGGCTTCACCAAGGACCTGTGCGCGCGGGAAAATATCCCGACCGCCGGCTATGCCCGTGCAGAGACCAAGGACGGCGCGCTGGCCGCGCTCGAGGATTTCGGCGTCCCGGTGGTGGTGAAGGCCGACGGACTGGCGGCCGGCAAGGGCGTGACCGTGGCCATGAGCCGCGAGGATGCCGAGGCGGCGATCGCCGACATCTTCTCGGGCCAGGGCGGCAGTGTGGTGATCGAGGAATTCCTGGAGGGCGAGGAAGCCAGCCTGTTCGTGCTGACCGACGGCACCGCCTATGTCCCGTTCGGGTCGGCGCAGGACCACAAGCGGGTGGGCGAGGGCGATACCGGCCCGAACACCGGCGGCATGGGCGCGTACAGCCCGGCGCGAGTGCTCACGCCCGAGCTGGAGGCGCGCGCGATCGACGAGATCGTCCGCCCGACGGTGGAGGCGCTGGCGCGGCAGGGCAATCCCTATTCGGGCGTGCTCTATGCCGGGCTGATGCTGACCGCCGACGGCCCGAAGCTGATCGAATATAATGCGCGCTTCGGCGATCCCGAATGCCAGGTGCTGATGACCCGGCTGGAGGACGATCTGCTCGACTGGATGGTCGCGGTCGACAAGGGAGAACTCGCCGGCCGCGCGCCGCCACGCTTCTCCGACGATCCGGCGCTGACCGTCGTGATGGCGGCCAATGGCTATCCCGGCACGCCCGAGGCGGGCGGCATGATCGACGGCATCGAGGCGGCCGAGGCGACGGGCGCAAAGGTGTTTCACGCGGGCACGAAGATGGCGGACGGCAGGCTGGTGGCCAGCGGCGGCCGGGTGCTGACCATCACCGCGCGCGGCGCAAGCGTGCGCGACGCGCAGGCGGCTGCCTACCAGGCGGTGGATGCGATCGATTTCCCGACCGGCTTCTGCCGCCGCGACATCGGTTGGCGCGAGGTCGAGCGCGAAGAGGGATGAGCGCTACCGACCGTGCGCGCTGGACGCGGCACGATCCGGCGCTAAACCCTTGATCGGATAACGACAGAAAGCAGGAAGGCGCCCGCGATGGAAACGCTTCAATCGACCGCTCCGCTGCTGCCCGGCGGCCCCGAATGGCTGACGCTGCCGTTCGTCATCATCGGCATCGGCGTGATCATCGGCGTCGCCATCCTGTGGTGGGGGGCGGTGTGCGCACGCCGCGCGGCGAACACGCGCCGCGAGCTGGAAGCGCAGAACGAGATCCACCAGCAACCGACCGAGGCAGCGTCGCCCCTTGTCGAGCAACCTGCCGCTCGCCCGCTGCCGCCGGTCGCGCCGACGCCAGCCCCCGAACCCGCGCCGGTGCCCCCGCCCAGCGAACCAGTCGTCGAGGAAACGCCCGCTCCGGCACCGCTGGCCGACGAGCCGATCGCCGCAGCCGCGCCGCTCGATGCGGGACCCGCTGCGCTCGCAGCCGATCTGGCCGAGCCGGGACCGGCCGAACCCGCCGCGGACGATCTCACGCGGATGAAGGGCGTCGGGCCGAAGCTCGCGCAGCGGCTGAACGGCCTGGGCGTGACCCGGTTCGAGCAGATCGCGTCGCTGACGCCGGACGAGGCGGCTGCGCTCGACGCGCAGCTGGGCGACTTCCAGGGCCGCATGGCACGCGACCGCTGGATCGAGCAGGCGCGCTATCTGGCCAGGGACGACCTGGCCGGGTTTGAGGGCGTGTTCGGGAAGCTCTGAGCGTGCAGCTCAGGCGGCGATCGGAAAGCGCAACAGCTTCCCGTTGAGCGCGACCAGCGCCTCGGCGCGGCGGCCGACGGCGCGGACGATCTCCGGGTGATGCGCGTCGAGGCCGCCGGTCAGCGCGCCGAAAGCCGGCAGGATCAGCTTGGCACCGGTCGCGACGAAGCATCGGCGCGACACGTGCCGCCCGCGGACCGACACGCGCAGCTTGGGGTGGAAATGACCCGACAATTCGGGCCGCAGCTCGCGGGGATCGGCCTCGTGACGCAGCAACAGGCCGTCGACCTCGGCTTCCTCCAGGATCGTGCCGCCGCAATGATCGACGAATTTCGAGTCATGGTTGCCGGTGATCCAGCGCCAGTCGAGCCGGGCGGTCAGGTCGGTCAGCAGCGCGCGCGCGCGATCGGGCAGGCGCTCGCAGCCGCGTGAATCGTGGAAACTGTCGCCCAGGCACCAGAGCTCGCGCGCGTCGGTGCGCAGGACCAAAGCCTCCAGCTCAGTCAGCGTTGCGATCGAATCATAGGGCGGCAGCATCTGGCCGCGCGCCGCGAACCAGCTGGCCTTCTCGAAATGCAGGTCGGCGACCAGCAGCGCGCGCCGCGCGGGCCAGTAGAGCGCGCCTTCGGGCAGCGCCATGAACTCGTGGCCAGCGAACGAAAGGGGAACCATGGTCCCGCTATCGTTCGCCCGCGCGGCCACGTCAACCGTTCCGCCCGGTCCGGCGGGATGCTGGATCAGGCCGCGACGGCCGCGTCGCGTGCATCCGCCATCTCGCCCAGCTTGCCCAGGATCCGCACCCAGCTGCGCATGCCCTTGTGGAAACTCTTCAGCTCGTACTTCTCGTTCGGCGAATGGATATTGTCGTCGGGCAGGGCGAAACCGACCAGCACCGTGTCCATGTCGAGGATCGAGCGGATCGAATTGACCACCGGGATCGAGCCGCCGCAGCCGAGCAGCGCCGACTTGCCCCATTCGGCATCGAGCGCCTCGCGCGTGGCGAGCAGCGCGCTGCTGTCGCTGGGAACGGTAATCGCGCGGCTGCCGGGGCCGCGCAGGCTGAACTCGGCAGTGCAGTCGGCAGGCAGCCGATCGCGGACATGCGCCTCGAGCGCTGCCCAGACCTTGTCGGGATCCTGGTCGCCGACCAGCCGGAAGCTGATCTTGGCATTCGCCTCGGCCGGAATGACCGTCTTGAACCCCTCGCCGGTATAGCCGCCCCAGATGCCGTTCACCTCGGCGGTCGGCCGGGCCCAGGCCTGTTCGAGCACATCGTGCCCCGCCTCGCCCGCGGGCTGGCTCAGGCCGACCTCGCCCAGATATTCTTCACCGTCGAAGCCCAGCCGGTCCCAGTCGGCCCGCAGCGCATCGCTGACGGGATGCACGCCGTCATAGAAGCCGGCCAATGTGACGCGGCCGTCCTTGTCCTTCATCTCGCCAAGGATCGTGGCGAGCAGCTGGATCGGGTTGCGCGCCGGGCCGCCATACAGGCCCGAATGGAGATCGCGCGAGGGCCCGCGCACCGTCACTTCGCCGGCGGCCATGCCGCGCAGGCCGATCGTCAGGCCCGGGGTCTCGCGGTCCCACATCAGTGTATCGCAGATCAGCGCGAAATCGGCCTTCAGCTCGTCGGCATGCTCGCGCAGGAACGGGTCGAGGCTCTGCGAGCCCGACTCTTCCTCGCCCTCGAACAATATGGTCACCTTGCACGGCAGCGAGCCCGTGGTTTCCTTCCACGCGCGGCACGCCTCGACGAAGGTGCGCAACTGGCCCTTGTCGTCGCTGGCGCCGCGACCGGTGATGATGCGGCTGCCATCGTCTCGGGCCTCGAGCGCGGGATCGAACGGATCGCGCGTCCACAGCTCGATCGGGTCGATCGGCTGCACGTCGTAATGGCCATAGAACAGGATATGCGGCCCCGGCCCGTCATAATGGGCGACGACCATCGGATGGCCCGGCGTCGGCGCGACCCGCGCGTCGAAGCCGATATCGGCCAGTTCGTCGGCCAGCAGTGCGGCGGCACGCTGGCACTGCTCGGCATAAGCGGGGTCGGTGGATACGGACTGGACGCGCATCAGCGAGAAAAGCCGTTCGATCGCGTCGTCGAGATGCGTCTCGATATGGTCGAGCGCAGCGGAGTCGGAATTCTTCATGGGCGTGAGGTACGCCTCGCACCCGGCGCCTTCAACCCTTGGGCCAGGCCCGCGAAGGACGGATGCGCCGAACGCATCCGCCTTTCGCTGCCCGTCCGGTCAGCTCAATCCGGAGACCAGATACCCCAACAGGATTGCCGTCGCGCTGAGCAGCCCGACAAGGACATAGCTGGTCGATCCGTCGCGGAACGCCTTGGAGTGATCGCCGCGCAGCCGGTCGATCTTCGCCTGCATTCCCGGCCGTGCCACGAGCGCGGCGCGCTGGAGCATGGGGGCGCTCGACAGGAACATCACGGCCCGGTCGATCTCGACCTGGAACACATTGGGGTAACGACGCAGGATATCCTCGATCGCGTCGGTCGTGACGTCGGCCCCGCTGCGGCGATCAAGCGCGCGCGAGGTGGCTTCATGTTCGATAATCATCTTCAGTGCCTTGCTGGCGTACGTCCGCGCCTCATGAACGGGGCACGCCGAATATGATGGTTCGCCGGACGGTTCCGGCCTCGATCAGGACAAGGTCAGGCGAGGGGTGGTGCGCGGGGCTGCGCCGGGGGACGCCAGCGCTGGACCTCGACGGGATAGGCGGCCACCGCGACCACGACGCCGGTAACCGGTTGGACCCCCGCCAGCGCCGCTGGATCGATCGGCACGAGCGCGCCATTGTCGAGATCGCTGCGGTTGCTTTCGGGCCGCCAGTTCTTGGTCAGCCGCCGCCCGTCGATATAGCGATCGGGAACGAGCAGCTGGATCCGGGCGCCATGCTCGCTGAACGCGGCGCGCTCATATGCGGCCACCGCCACGGCCTGTGGCAGCAGCGACACGAACAGCGCGACCGCGATGCTGAAGCTCGCGAACGCCGACCACCAGGAGCGCTGCAGGTTCACCTGCACTTCCGTAGCGGAAAACGCCGGAAAAGGCGATCCCGGACGCTAGAGCGAGCGTGCGATCAGTAACTTCATGATTTCGCTGGATCCGCCATAGATTCGCTGGACCCGGGCGTTCCGCCACATCCGCGCGATGGGATAGTCGTTCACATAGCCATAGCCGCCGTGAAGCTGAAGGCAGGCATCGACCACCTCCCATTCGGTCTCGGTCACCCACAGTTTCGCGATCGCGGCGGTGGTCAGGTCGAGCGTCCCGTCCATGTAGCGCCGGACGCAGTCCTCGACATAGACCCGCGCGACCTCGGCCTTTGCCTTGCACTCGGCCAGCTTGAACTGGGTGTTCTGGAAATCGAAGATGCGCTGGCCGAAGGCTTGGCGTTCCTTGACATAGTCGCTGGTGACCTGGATCGCCTTGGCCATGGTCTGGACCGATCCGACCGCAATCACGAGCCGTTCGCGCGGCAGCTCGGCCATCAGCTGGCGAAACCCCTGACCCTCCTCGGTGCCGAGCAGATTGTCGGCCGGCACCCAGACATCGTCGAAAAACAGTTCCGACGTGTCCTGCGCATCCAGCCCGATCTTGTCGAGCGCCTGGCCGCGACGAAACCCCTCGGCCTGGTCGGTCTCGACCACCAGCAGCGACACGCCCTTGCCGCCCTTGCTCGGGTCGGTCTTGGCGACGACGATGACGAAGTCGGCGATCTGGCCGTTCGAGATGAAGGTCTTGGCACCGTTGACGCGATAGCCGTTGCCGTCCTTGAGCGCCGTGGTGCGGATCGCCTGAAGGTCGGATCCGGCGCCGGGCTCGCTCATCGCGATCGCCGCGACGCTTTCGCCCGAACAGAGTCTCGGCAGCCAGCGACGCTTTTGCTCCTCGGTGCCGTGCGCGAGGACATAGGGCAGGATGATGACATTGTGGAGCGACAGGGCGAACCCCTCGACCCCGTGCTTCGCCACTTCCTCGACCAGCGCGACATCGTGCCGGAAATCGCCGCCGCCACCGCCATATTCCGCCGGGATCGACGCGCCGAGCAGTCCGGCCTCACCCGCCTGGCGCCAGAAGGCGCGCTCGACGCGACCCTCCTCGCGCCATTTCGCGATGCGCTCGGGCGTCGCCTCCCGTTCGAAGAACCGCGCCGCGCTGTCGGCCAGCAGCTCGATTTCCGGATCCTGCATCCACCCTCTCCCGCTTGTTTACACGAGTGTAAGTCCAAGCCGGGCGTCGGGGCAACCAGTGATCTCGGTTAATCGGAACCGATCCGGGGGAGAGTGCAGAACGGGTCCCGGCGCAGCCTCAGCCGCGCAGCGCGGTCACGAATGCGCGGGCGTTGGCACCGACCTCGGCGGCTGACAGGCCGGGCTTGTAGAGCGCGGAGCCCAGTCCGAAGCCGGCCGCGCCCGCCGCGAGCCAGGGGGCCATGGTATCGGGCGAGATCCCGCCGACGGGCAGCATGCGCGTGCCTTTGGACAACACCGCGCCCATCGCCTTCAGCACGGCGGGGCTTGCCGCCTCGGCGGGGAACAGCTTGAGCGCGGTCGCGCCGGCATCGAGCGCGGCGAATGCCTCGCTGGGGGTGGCGATGCCGGGCAGGGAGGCGAGGCCCGCCGCCGCGCTCGCGCGGATCACCTCGACATTGGCGTTGGGCGAGATGATCATCGTGCCGCCTGCCTCGCGCACCGCCTCGACCTGATCGACCCGCAGCACGGTGCCTGCGCCGACGACCGCGCGTCCGGCGAAGCGCTTTGCCAGCCGCGCCACGCTATCGAGCGGATCGGGCGAGTTCATCGGCACCTCGATCAGTTCGAAGCCGGCATCGACCAGCGCGTCGCCGATCGCCTCGACCTCGTCGGGCTTCACCCCGCGCAGGATCGCGACCAGCGGGAGCCGCGCGAAGGCGGCGTCGAATGTGTTGGTAAAGCTCATCGTCTCGCTACCTCGATAATGCCGGCCACGAAGGCGTCATGGCTGTCGACCAATTGCGCGGTGCAGCCATTGGCCTCGATCGCCGCGCGGTACAGGTCGCCCAGGCCGGCGTCAGCGAGGATATAGGCAGTCTCGCCACCGCGTCCTACCAGCCGGGCGGCAACATCGCTGCCGATCAGCAGGCCGCTGGCATAGCTTGCCGCATCGGCATCGTCGCGCTGGCCGAGCAGTCGCGCGGCGCGAATGCCGAACAGCGATGCGGCCAGGTCGCGCTTCCGGCCCTCTTCAACCCCTGCCTGAAAGGCGGGGCCGGAGGTGACCTCGCTGCCCAATTGTGTGGCGAGCAGGCCGTGGCTGCGCAGCAGCGCGAAGAGCTCGCCGGTCATGGCGGTACGAAATCCGGCAATGGCGCCGCCGCGCATATCGACCCATTTGCAATGGGTGCCGGGCTGGACCAGCAGCGCGTCGCCCGGCACGAGCCCGGCTGCGACCGCGCCGAGCAGCTGGACTTCCTCGCCGCGCATCACGTCGGCCGGATCCTGGGCGCAGACGCCGGGGACGATCGCGGTCCGCTCGTCGATCCGCAGCAGCTTTGCTGCGAGCGCGTCTATTCCGGCCGGGGCGGGAACATAGGGTGCCGCCTGCCAGCCGATATTCGATCCGACCATCCCCGCCATCAGCATCGGCAGGTCGCCGAATCGCGCCCGGATGTCCGCCGCCTCGGCGGCGAAGTCCGACACGGCGGTGACGCCGCGTCCGTCGCGCTCGGTGCGGACCACCCGTCCGCCCTCGATCACGAACATGCGGCGGTTGGTCGTCCCCCAATCGACCGCGAGGAAGGCGTCGGCGACGTTCACCACCAGGTCGCGTACAGGACGACGAGGATCAGGATCACGACGATGCTGGCGATGTTGAACAGCAGCGGTGTCGAGAAGGTGACCCCGTCCATCGTCACGCGATTGCTCTCGGTCCGTGCCGGGCGGATCAGGCTGACCACGATGGCGAGGACGAGCGAGACGGCGAAAACGATCGACATGCGGTTCATGAACGGCACCGCGTTCAGCGTCTCGCTGCCGTGCCATTTGGCGGGCAGCCAGAATACCGCCGAGAGCACCACCGAGGTGATTGCCGCGACGATCGCGCCGGCTTCGGTCGCGCGCTTCCAGAACAGGCCCAGCAGGAAGATCACCGTGATGCCCGGGGTGAAGAACCCCGAGAATTCCTGGATGAACTGGAACGCCTGATCGGAATTGCCCAGCAGCCAGCGGGCGGAGAACAGCGCGATCACGATGGCCACGGCCGCGGTGATGCGGCCGATCAGCACGAGGTGCTTCTCCTGCCCGGTTGCCGCGGGTGCGCCGTCCTCGCCGCGGGTCTGGATGCCGCGCGCCTTGGCGTAGAGATCGAGGGTGAAGATGGTGGCGATCGAATTGATCTTGCTGGCGGTCGAGGCGATGATCGCGGCGATCAGCGCGGCGAACACCAGCCCGAGCAGGCCCGGCGGCAGCAGCCGCATCATCGTCGGATAGGCTTCGTCGGGCTTGGCCAGGTCGGGCGCCAGCACCACCGCGGCGATGCCCGGCAGGACGATGATCACCGGCATCAGCAGCTTGAGATAGGCGGCGAACACGACGCCCTTCTGCGCCTCGCCCAGGTTCTTCGCGGCGAGCGCACGCTGGATGATATACTGGTTGAAGCCCCAATAGCTGAGGTTCGCGATCCACATGCCGCCGACCAGAACGGCGATGCCGGGCAGGTCCTTGTAGAAGGGATTGTCGGGTTCGAGGATCATGTCGAACTTCTCGGGCACGCGGCTGGTCAGCACGTCGAAGCCGGCGAGCACGCCCTGGCCGCCGCCGATCTGGTTCAGCGTCAGATAGGATACGACCAGACCGCCCAGCACCAGCAAGGTGACCTGTACGATGTCGGTCAGCGCCACCGCCTTCAGCCCGCCATAGAGCTGATAGAGCAAGGCGAAGAGCCCGAGTGCGATCAGCGCCGCATTCTGGTCGATCCCCGCGACCTTGTTCACCGCGATCGAGCCGAGCCAGATGATCGAGGTCAGGTTCACGAAGATGTAGAGCGCCAGCCAGAACACCGCCATGATGATCGGCAGCGTCTTGCCGTACCGCTGTTCCAGGAACTGCGGCATGGTGTAGATCTGGTTCTTCAGGAAGATCGGCAGGAAGAACTTGCCGACGATCAGCAGCGTCAGCGCCGCCATCCATTCATAGGAGGCGATCGCCAGGCCGATCGCGTAGCCGGAGCCGGACATGCCGACGATCTGTTCGGCCGAGATGTTCGCCGCGATCAGCGATGCGCCGATCGCCCACCAGGGAAGCGATTGCGAGGCGAGGAAATAGTCGGACGTGTCCTTGGCGTGGCCCGCCTTTTCCCGGCTGACCCACTGGGCGAGCCCGAAAATGCCGATCGCATAGGCGACCACCACGATGATATCGATTTGCGAGAGACTCGTCACGGTTTACCCTCCCCGGACCGCTTCGGCGAAACCGGCGGCGTCATGGTTCATTTATCTTATTAATTGGTCTTGTCTAGCGCTTCGTCCCCCCATCCGGTAAACGTTGGCAGACAAGAAACGAAGGGGAGTGGCGTTTGGCCGACATGTCTAGGCTCGCTCTGGAGGACGCCCGTCCCCAGCTCGGGCGCAACCTCACCTATGGCATGTTGGACAGCCTCGGCCGCGCCATCGTCACCGGTCATTTCGACGGCAAGGCGTTCCCGACCGAAGCGGAGCTTGCCAAGCAGCACGGCGTCAGCCGGTCGGTGACCCGCGAGGCGGTGAAGATGCTGACCGCCAAGGGGCTGCTGAGCGCGCGGCCGCGTCAGGGCACGGTCATCCAGCCGACCGCGTCGTGGAACCTGTTCGACACCGATGTGCTGCGCTGGCTGCTGGAGCGGCAATTCTCGGTCGAGCTGCTGAAGCATTTCAACCAGCTGCGCGTCGCGATCGAGCCCGAGGCGGCGGCGCTGGCCGCGCGCTTCGCGAGCAGCGAGGAACTGGACCGGATCAGCGAGGGGCTGGCGCGGATGGAAGCGGCCGAGAACGGCATGGACGACACGCTGGAGGCGGATATCGCCTTTCACGTCGCGATCCTCCGCGCCTCGCGCAACCCGTTCTACATCCAGTTTCGCGATGTGGTGACGACTGCGCTGCGCACCTCGATCCGCTTCACCAACCGGATCAAGGGCCGCAGCGCCAGCGTCTCCGACCACGCGGCGGTGCGCGACGCGATCCGGGCGGGCGATCCGGATGGGGCCCGCATCGCGATGCGCGACCTGATCGGCGACGTGCTGACGCTGATCGACGAGTCGGAAGCGCGCAAGGCCTGACGGGTGCGGGCCCCGGCTTTCGCCGGAGCCCGTTTCCTCAAACCGCCTTCAGTGCTTCCTCGAAGTCGGCGACCAGATCGTCTGCATCCTCGACACCGATCGAGATGCGCACCAGATTGTCGGTGATGCCCAGCGCCTGCTTGCGCGCCTCGGGCACCGACAAATGGGTCATGCCCGCGGGATGGCTGGCCAGCGTCTCGGTGCCGCCCAGGCTGACCGCCAGCTTGGCGATCTTCAGCGCATCGAGAAAGGCGAATGCCTCCTTCTCGCCGCCCTTGAGATAGAGCGAGAAGGTCGAGCCGGCGCCGGTGCAATGCCGGTTGTAGATGTCGGCCTGGCGGCTGCCCTCTTCGAGGAAGCCAAGATAGCCGACGCGCTCGACCTTGGGGTGATCGCGCAGGAAGGCGCAGACCTTGACCGCATTCTCGCCCGCGCGGCTCATCCGCAATTCCAGCGTCTCGAGGCTGCGCAGCAGCATCCAGGCGGTGTTGGGGTCGCAGATGGTGCCGATCGTGTTGCGCATCGAACGGATGGTGTTGATGTGCTCCTTGGTGCCGAGCACGCCGCCCGCCACCAGGTCAGAATGGCCGCCGGCATATTTGGTCAGCGAATAGACGACGATGTCCGCGCCCTGCTTGAGCGGCTGTGCCCAGAGCGGCCCGAGGAAGGTGTTGTCGATCGCGATCGGCGGCTTGCTCGCCCCGGTGAAGATCGCGTCGCGGCTGGCCGCCACCGCCTCGACATCGACCAGCGCGTTGGTCGGGTTGGCCGGCGATTCGAGATAGATCAGCGCGACATTGCCGGTCGCCGCCTTGGACAGGACCGCATCGATCTCCTCACGCGTCGCGCCTGCCGGGAAGTCGAGCCAGTGGATGCCGAAGCGGCCCAGGATGCGCGCGATCAGCGTCTCGGTCGCGGCATAGAGCGGGCCCGAGTGGACGATCGTGTCGCCCGGCTTCACCATCGACAGGAACAGGGTGGCGATCGCCGACATGCCCGATGAGAAGGCGAGCGCGTCCTCGGCCTCTTCCCAAACGGCCAGCCGGTCCTCGAGGATCTCCTGGTTCGGGCCGTTGAAGCGCGAATAGACCAGGCCTTCGGCACCGCCCGGACGCTTGCCGGTCACGCCTTCGAAATGGCGCTTGCCGGCGGCGGCGTTGGGAAAGACGAAGGTCGAGGTGAGGAACACCGGCGGCTTCAGCGAGCCTTCGGACAGGACCGGGTCATAGCCATGGCCCATCATCAGCGTCGACGGCTTCAGCTTGCGACCGCCGACCTCGTCGATCGGCGGCTTGGGGCGGACGCGCGGGGTTGTGCCGGTCAGTTCGGCCTCGGTCTCGTCGGTCATTCAAAGTCTCCTTGGGTCCCGGCTCTAACGCATGCGAGACGCTCAAGAAACGTCTCAAATGATACCAATCACCGAAATCTGCCGTCCGTAATCGGGCTCCGACCGGTGGGTGGACCGGCGATAGCTGAAGAAACGATCGGGCTGGGAATAGGTGTCCTCGCCCAGCGTCTCGATCCGGCGGATCCCCGCCGCGGCAAGGCGGTGGGCGACATAGGCCTCGAGATCGAACTGGTGATGCTCGGGGCGGCCGGCGGCGAAGAAACGCTCATTCTCCGGATCGGCGTCGAGGAAGCGGCGGAGAAAGCCCTCGTCAACCTCATAGCTGGCGCGGGCGATGCAGGGGCCGACCGCTGCCGCGATACGGTCGCGGTGCGCGCCGAGCCGCTCCATCCGGGCGATCGTCGAATCGGTCACCCCGCCGATCGCGCCCTTCCACCCGGCATGCGCCGCCGCGACGACGCCCGCGTCGCGGTCGGCGAACAGCACCGGTGCGCAGTCGGCGGTTAGGATGCCGAGCGCCAGGCCGGGCCGGTCGGTGACCAGCGCATCGGCATGCGGCCGGGCGTCGATCGGCCAGGCCTCGGTCGCGACAACCGCCTCGGCCGAATGGATCTGGAACACGGTGGCCAACTGGCCGCCCGGCACGACTGCCTCGGTCGCCCGTCGGCGATTCTCGGCGATCGCGGCGGGATCGTCGCTCGATCCGGTGCCGACATTCAGTCCCGACAGGATGCCGGTGGACACGCCGCCGCGCCGGCCGAGAAAGCCGTGCGCGACTCCGCCGAGCGCGCGGGCGCGGATGACGTCGACCGCGTCGCTCACAGGTCGAGCACCATCAGCACATCCTCGTCGACATGGTTTCCGACCTTGAACTCGTAGCGTCCGACCTCCCGCATGCCGTATCGCGCATAGAAGCGACGCGCGCGGTGATTGTCGATGAACACGCTGAGCACCAGTCGCCTGAACCCGCGTGCTCGTGCCGTTTCGATCGCCCAGTCCATCAGCGCCGCGCCGATGCCGCTGCCGAACCAGCCCGACAGGACATAGATCTGGTACAGCTCGATATCGCTGTCCGACCAGTCGCCGGGAAAGGCGACGGGTCCGATCTTGGCGAAGCCGACGACGCGGTCGGTGTCGGTTGCCACCTGGATGGTGAAATCGGGGTGGCCGATCTGGCTGGGCAGGCCCGAGGGGCCGAAGGTCTGGTCGAGAAACTGGGCCAGATCCTCGGGCCGATAGAGATGGCCGAAGGTTTCGGTGAAGCTCTCGCTGGCCACGGCGGACAGGGCGGGGCCGTCGGCCGGGGCGGCAGGACGATAGTCGATCATTGGAATCCCTCGGGTACGGGCCAGCCGGGCGCGGTCAGTGCAATCACCTTGAACAGCTCGCCCATCTGCTCGTCCTCGACCAGCCGGTCGCGGTCGGTCGCGATGTCGGCGGCACGATCGGGCTGGGCGTGGGCAAGCGACTGAGCGCGCGCGTCGATGCCGAGCGCCTTCAGGAACGCGCCCTGCGTGACCGGACCATGGACGGTCAGGCCTTCGGCACGGGCCGCCTCGGCGAGCGTGCCGAAATCGACATGGGCGGTCAGGTCGGCCTCGCCCGGCATCTCGAACGGGTTGGCATAGTCATGGCCGCGCACCGCCTGGAGCGTGTCGCCGATCGCCGGGCCGGAATAGCCATAGTCGATGAGGATCGTCGCGCCGCCCTGTGCCATCAGCCGCGCGGCGAGCGACCGCAGGATCGCCACCGAAGCCGGTGAGGTCTCGATGATCGAACCGGGCGGTGCATCGCGCAGCGCGGGCGGGATGACCTGGTCGAACGACCGGGTGCCGGCGATCGGCAGGAACAGCGTGTCCTGGCAGGCCACCAGCCGCTCGACCCAGCCCTCGCCCGTCTTCATCAGCTGGCGGATGGGGAGCGCGTCGAAAAATTCATTGGCGACGACGAGCAGCGGGCGGTCCTCGGCGATGCCGAGCAGGTCGAGGCTCCACTCGGCCGCCGGCACGCGTTCCTTCTGTGCCTCGCGCAGCGTCGGGCTGTTCTCGACGAAATGGACCGGCGGGTTCAGCCCGGCGCGCGCCATGGCGCGCAGCGCGTCGGAGGCCAGCGTCCCGCGGCCGGGGCCAAGCTCGACATAGCGCGCCTCGGGCCGGCCGGCGCGATCCCACAGATCGGCAAGGCACAGGCCGACCAGCTCGCCGAACATCTGGCTGATCTCGGGGGCGGTGGTGAAGTCGCCGCGCGCCCCCAGCGGGTCGCGGGTCGCATAATAATGGGCGTTTGCCGCGCCCATATATTGCGAGAGCGGGATCGGCCCGGCGAGGGTGATCGCACGGGCAAGGCGTTCGGCAAGAAGGGGTTCGGTGTCGGTCACCGGATCCCCCTATCGCCTCGGCGCCTCGTTGGGGAGGCCCCGCGGATGTGCGTCAGGCGACGCTCTCGCTGCCCGCGATCGGCTCGACCCGCTGGCGCCGCTTCTTCGCGGTCAGGATCAGGTAGATGCCGCCGGCGATCATCGGCAGGCACAGCAGCTGGCCCATGTGAATCGTCGTCGCGAAGAAGGTGTTTTTGAACTGGCTGTCGGGTTCGCGGAAGAATTCGACGAAGAAGCGGAATGCGCCATAGCCGAGCAGGAAGACGCCAACGAGCTTGCCGGGTTCGTAGCGCGCCTTGGTCCGCCAGAACATCCAGGCGAGGATCGCGAAGAGCACGACCCCTTCGAGGCCGGCTTCGTACAGCTGGCTGGGGTGGCGGGCCGGTTCGACAAGGCCTGCGTCCACGGTATTGTTGAAGACGATGCCCCAGGCCATTTCGGTTGGCTTGCCCCACAATTCGCCGTTCACAAAGTTCGCCAGGCGACCGAAGAACAGGCCGAAGGGCGCGCAGCAGGCCACATAGTCGTGGACGCGCAGCCAGTTGAGGCCGTTGCGCTTTGACAGCCACAGGATCGCGACGGTGGTGCCAATGACGCCGCCGTGCAGCGACATGCCGCCTTCCCAAAGCTTCAGGAACTGGAGCGGGTTCACCAGCAGCGCGGGATCGTAGAAGATCGCATAGCCCAGGCGGCCACCGATGATGATGCCGAGCGTCGCATAGAAGACCAGGTCGTCGGCATGGCGGCGCGACATCGGTGCGCCGGGCTGGGCCAGCAGGCGCAGCAGATACCACCAGCCGATCAGGATGCCGGCGATATAGGCGAGCGAATACCATTTGATCGCGAAGCTCCCGATCTTCAGCGCCACCGGATCCAGGCCAAGGCCCGTATAGGTCAGGTGGTCGGAGGCAGCGGCGGAAAGCACGGAAAGCAGCACGGTGGTCGGTCCCCCGGGGTCGGTATGTGGGTCGTCCTTAGACCCGGGCGCGGGCAAACCCAAGTGTATTGAATAAATGACACACCATTTCGGTCACTGGCGCGTCGCGCGACCGCACGATAGAGCAGCCGGCATGGCGGACAGGCGAGAGCAGACGGGCTCCGGAAAGCTCAAGCTGAACAGGAGAAGCCTGCTGATCGGGGGCGGTGCGGGCGTGGGCCTGCTGGTGGCCTGGGCGGTCTGGCCGCGCACCTATCTGCCGAACCTGACCGCCGACGCCAACGAGACATTGTTTGGCGCGTGGATCAAGATCGGCACCGACGGTCACATCACCGTCGCGGTGCCGCAGCTGGAAATGGGGCAGGGCGTCTTCACCGCCTTTCCCCAGATCATCGCCGACGAGCTGGGCGCGTCCTGGTCGCAGGTCGGGGTCGAGCCGGCGCCGCTCAACCCGCTTTACGCCAACGCGCTGGGCGCTGCGACGCTGTTCGAGACGGCGCTGGGCGGACTGTCGGACTCGCTTCGGCGGACCTATGCGGCGCGCGCCTCGCTGGTGCTGACCGGCGGGTCGAGTTCGATCCGCAATTTCGAGGACATGCTCCGCCGGGCGGCCGCTGCAGCGCGCGTCGCGCTGTGCAAGGCGGCGGCGGCGCGCTGGGGCGTCGACTGGCAGGCCTGCGGTACCGCCGAAGGGCAGGTGATCCATGGCGACCAGAAGATCGGCTTCGGCGCGATTGCCGCAGATGCGGCGGGGCAGAACGTGGCCGAGCCGGTGCCGCTGCGCAGTGGCGACGCCAACCGGCTCCAGGGACAGACCGTCCCGCGGCTCGACGTGCCGTCCAAGGTCGATGGCAGCGCCAACTTCGCCGGGGATATCCGGTTGCCGAACATGGTGTACGCCTCGATCCGGCAAGGACCCGTCGGATCGGCGGGGCTCGCCCGGGTCGACGAGGGCGCGGCAGGAAAGATCCCCGGCATGCGATCGGTGGTGCGGACCAATGACTGGGTGGCGGCGGTCGCCGATACCTGGTGGGCGGCCGACCGTGCGCTGGAGGCGATGCGTCCGCGCTTCCAGGTGCCGGAGACGGTGGTCAACGACGATTCGATCGCCGAGGCACTGATCGGTGCGCTCGATGCCGAGGGGGTGCGGATCGCGGAAGCAGGCGATCTCGCCAGCGAGTTCCGCGGCGCGCGGGTTGTCTCGTCCGAATATCGGGTGAACCTGGCAGTCCATGCCGCGATCGAGCCGATGACCTGCACCGCCTCGTACAGCCAGGGGCGGCTATCGCTGTGGCTCCCGACCCAGGCCCCGGCGCTTGCCCGCGCGGCCGCGGCGCGCGCGGTCGGGCTGAGCGAGGGCGATGTCGTGATCTATCCGGTGATGGCGGGCGGATCGTTCGGCGCCAAGCTGGAGCATCAGGTCGCGGCGCAGGCCGCGGTGATCGCGACCAAGGTCGATCGGCCGGTCCAGCTGACCTGGTCGCGGGTCGAGGATCTGCGCCATGATCGCTTCCGTCCCGCCGCTGCGGCGCGGATGACCGGCAAGGTCGTCGGCGCCAAGACGGTATCGGGCTGGCTCGCCAAGGTCGCTGCGCCCGCGACCGGGCGCCAGCTGGCCGAACGGTTGCTCGGCGGCGATCCGGTGGTCGCGACGTCGCTGGCAATTCCCGGCGCGATCGACCCGTCCGCGGTGTCCGGTGCGGTGCCACCCTATGCGATCGCCAATTATGCGATCGATCACCATCCCGCCGATATCGGCGTGCCGACCGGCCATTGGCGTTCCGATTCGCACAGTTACACCGCCTTCTTCACCGAAAGCTTCATCGACGAGCTGGCGCACGTCGCCGAAGTTGATGCGCTGGTGTTCCGCATGTCGATGCTGGGCGGCAATGCCCGGCTCGCCCGCTGCCTCCAGCTCGCGGCGCAGCTCGGCAACTGGCAGGGCGGCGGGTCGGGCACCGGCCAGGGGATCGCCTGTCACAGTTTCCGCGGATCGCATGTCGCGCTGCTGGCCGAGGCGCAGATGACCGGGCGGACGATCAAGGTCGACCGGCTGGTGGCGGTGGTCGATGTCGGGCGGATCATCAATCCCGACCTGATCCAGCAGCAGATCGAGGGCGGGCTGATCTTCGGCCTGGCGGCCACCCTTGGCGCCTCGACCGGCTTCACCGACAATCTCGCCTCGGCGGTCGACCTTGCCGACCTGTCGCTGCCGCGACTGGCCGATGCGCCCGATATCACTATCGAGATCGTGCGCAGCGATGCCGATCCGGGCGGGGTGGGCGAACTCGCCGTACCCGTGGTCGCGCCCGCCATCGCCAACGCGATCCAGGCGGCAAGCGGCGTCCGCCTCCGCTCGCTCCCCCTCTTGTCGGACATCGAATGACCCTTCCTCCCGACCATCCGCCCGTCGCCACCGACAAGATCGGCGTGCTGCTGATCAATCTCGGCACCCCCGACGCGCCGACAGCGGCGGCAGTGCGGCGCTACCTCGCCGAGTTCCTGTCCGACCGGCGCGTGGTGGAGATACCGCCGCTGCTGTGGCAGCCGATCCTGCGCGGCATCATCCTCAACACCCGGCCGAAAAAATCGGCGCATGCCTATCAGCAGGTGTGGCGCGAGGACGGGTCGCCGCTGGCCGCGATCACGGCGGCGCAGGCACGCGCGCTACAGGCGGCGCTGGGCGACGCCGCGATCGTCGATCATGCGATGCGCTATGGCCGCCCGGCGATCGCAGACCGGCTGGCCGCGCTGAAGGCGCAAGGCTGCGAGCGGATCCTGGTCGCGCCGCTCTATCCGCAATATTGCGGCGCGACGACGGCGACGGCCAACGACATGGTGTTCGCCGCGCTGGCAGGCATGCGCTGGCAACCGGCGCTGCGCACGCTGCCGCCCTATTTCGACGATTCGGGCTATATCGCCGCGCTGAAGACCTCGGTCGAGGCGTCGCTGGCCGCGCTTGATTTCGAGGCCGATGCGATCGTTGCCAGTTTTCATGGCATGCCCCAGCGAACGCTGGAACTGGGCGATCCCTATCATTGCCATTGCCGCAAGACGGCGCGGCTGTTGTCCGAGGCGATGGGCCGCGAACTGGTGGTGGCGTTCCAGTCGCGCTTCGGCCGGGCCAAATGGCTGGAGCCGGCGACCGACACGACCTTGGTCCGGCTGGCGAGCGAGGGCAAGAAGCGGGTCGCGATCCTGGCGCCCGGCTTCTCCGCCGACTGTCTCGAGACGCTGGAGGAACTGTCGATTCGCGGCCGGGAAAGCTTCCTGACCGCGGGTGGGGAACGCTTCGCCTATCTTCCCTGCCTCAACGACAGCGAAACGGGCATGGAAATGGTGTCGAATCTGGTGCGGCGGGAACTTGCAGGCTGGATCGAGCCCGCCTAGCCTTTGCGTAAATCTACTTACCTTAGAGAGGAAGCTGAATGGCACGCGTGGCGATCGTAACGGGCGGAACACGGGGAATTGGTGAAGCGATCAGCCTTGCGCTTCAGGAAAAGGGTGTGACGGTTGCGGCCAATTACGGCGGCAATGACGCGAAGGCGCGCGAGTTCACCGAGCGTACCGGGATCAAGGCGTTCAAATGGGACGTGGGCGATTTCGACGCCTGCGCGGCGGGCGTGGCCGAGGTCGAGGCGGCGCTGGGGCCGGTCGACATCGTGGTCAACAATGCGGGCATCACCCGCGACGGCACGATCCTGAAGATGAGCCGCGAGATGTGGGAGGATGTGATCCGCATCAACCTGGGCGGCTGCTTCAACATGGCGCATGCGACCTTCCCAGGGATGCGCAGCCGCAAATGGGGCCGGATCGTCAATATCGGGTCGATCAACGGCCAGGCCGGCCAATATGGTCAGGTCAATTATGCGGCGGCCAAGTCGGGCATTCACGGCTTCACCAAGGCGCTGGCGCAGGAAGGCGCGCGTGCCGGGGTGACGGTCAACGCGATCGCGCCGGGCTATATCGACACCGACATGGTCGCGGCGGTGCCCGCCGAGGTTCTGGAAAAGATCGTGGCGAAGATCCCCGTTGGACGCCTCGGCCAGGCGACCGAGATCGCGCGCGGCGTCACCTTTCTCTGCTCGGAAGAAGGCGGCTTCGTCACCGGATCGACATTGAGCATCAACGGCGGCCAGCACATGTACTGATCGGCGTGCGGCCCAACGGCCGCACGACCTTTGCCGCACAAACGAAGAGGGCCGGTCCCTTCGGACCGGCCCTCTACCCTCGATACACCACGCGAGGGGAACTCGTACGCCAACAACGTTTCGTTTCTAATCCGGTTCCCGTGATTCGAAACTGAACGGGCTTGTTATCTGAGGTTCAGCTTTCTGCCCTGTCGCGGACGGGCATCGGCGCTATGACGGCCCAGATGCGTGTCTGGCTGCTGCTCCTCTTTCTCCTCTGGCTGAACTTCCCGACCTCGGGGCCCGAGCCGCTCCAGCGGTTCAAGCCGGGCGAGATTCTGATGGTCGACCGCGTTGCGCTCGATCCGACCGATCCTGCGCGCACCCGGCTTGGCGCGCTGACCTATCTGGGCGGCATCCGCCTGCGCGGTACCCAGCGGTCTTTTGGCGGCTTTTCGGCGATGAAGGTCGACGGCGAGCGATTCATGCTCGTCAGCGACGCAGGCAACACGCTCAAGTTCCGCATGGGTGCCGACTGGATTCCGCGGGACGTCTCGTTCGGCGAACTGAGGGGTGGACCGGGCACAGGCTGGCTCAAGATCGAACGCGACAGCGAATCGCTGACCTGGAACCCGGCGACCGGGCAATATTGGGTCGGCTTCGAACAATATAATGCGATCTGGCGGTTCGCCGCGGACGGCCGGTTCGAAGCGCATGCAGAACCCGCGGCGATGGCCCATTGGGCACCCAATGGCGGTCCCGAATCGATGGTCCGCCTGCGCAGTGGCGTCTTTCTGGTGATCAGCGAGATGTCGCGGCCACGCGAGCGGCGCGATGCGCGGCTGGCGCTACGCTTCCTGGGCGATCCGACCGAGCCCGGTACGCCGTTCGAGCGATGGGCCTATGTCCCGCCCGAGGGCTATGACCCGACCGACATCGCCGAGCTTCCCGATGGGCGGCTGCTGGTGCTCAACCGCAAGTTCAATCTGCGCGACCTGTTCACCGCCAAGCTGGTGATCGTCGATGGACGCGCCGTCCGAAAGGATGCGGTCGTGCGCGGGGGCGAGATCGCGACCTTCGCCGCTCCGGTGCAGCACGACAATTTCGAGGCGCTGGCGGTGACGAGGGAGGGCGAGGACACGATCCTCTGGGTCGCATCGGACGACAACCAGATGTGGTTCGAAGACTCGCTGCTGCTCAAGTTCAGGCTGGATCTTCCCTGACCCGGACATGCGAAAGACCCGCTCTCCGCAGGGAGAACGGGCTCGCAATCCGCATCAAGCGGAATGGGTTAGGCGGCAGCCTGATCGGCGGTCGACGCCTTGCGGACTTCCCGCTTAAGGCGACGGCAGCGCAGCGACAGGTCGTCGTCGCGGGTCTTCAGCAGCCAGTTGTCCAGTCCGCCGACATGCTCGACCGAACGCAGGCCGTGGGTCGACACGCGCAGGCGCACGCTGCGGCCCAGCGAATCCGATATGAGCGTGACATTCTGCAGGTTGGGCAGGAAGGTCCGCTTGGTCTTGTTGTTGGCGTGGGAAACGTTGTTACCCACCTGCCGGCCCTTGCCGGTCAGCTCGCAAATGCGCGACATTGCTGTAAATCCTGGTTTTGACCTGGGCAGACCCGGGCCGGAAAGGCCGCGCCGATACCCCGGTTGGGACAATGCGTCAACCGATTCGACCAGGAATCTGACTGCCGACGCGCAACCCTCATGATCAATCGGGCGTTATTACGCAAACGATTCGATGGGGAACGATTGCGATGCGCGGAATTCTGATCCTTGTTGGCCTGCTTGCCCTGATCGCGGTGGTATTGATGTACAGCGGATTGCTCAACGTCCAGACCGCGCCCGGCGAAATGCCGAAGATCAAGGTCGAGGGCGGCCAGTTGCCCAAGGTGAAGGCGGAGACCGGGTCGATCGACCTCACCACCGAGAACAAGACGATCGAGGTGCCGAAGGTCGAGGTGAAGAAGGCCGACGGTACGCCGGTCGACGACAAGTGAGCTCGGCTGGCCCGGGGCGGATCGCCGCGGCGGTGTTCGCGCCGCCCCTGGCGACCTATCTCGGGCGCGGGGGCTCGCGCGATTTCTGGATCACGATCGGGCTGACGGTGCTGGGGTTCGTGCCCGGCATGGCGCATGCGCTCTGGTTGCTGATGTCGCGGCGTGAAGCACCTGCGCCAGCCTGACGGATGACGCGGGCGACCGCCTGGTCTAGTGCAGTGCGATGTTCCGGCTTCCCGATCCGATGCGCGCTGCCCTGGATGCCGCTCGCGCGGCCGCCGAGGCGGGGGAGGTGCCCGTCGGCGCGGCAGTCGTCCATGACGGACAGATATTGGCGGTTGCGGCGAATGCGCCGCGCCGGCTGAGCGACCCGACCGCGCATGCCGAGATGCTGGCGATCCGCGAGGCGGCGCGGCTGCTTGGCCGCGAGCGGCTCGAGGATTGCGACCTGTGGGTGACGCTGGAGCCCTGTGCCATGTGCGCTGGCGCCATTGCCCATGCCCGAATCGCCCGGCTCTATTATGGCTCCGCCGATCCCAAGGGCGGCGCGGTCGAACATGGCGCGCACGTCTTCGCCCAGCCGACCTGCCATCACCGGCCCGATGTCTATTCGGGCATCGGCGAAGGCGAGGCGGCCGGGCTGCTTCGCGACTTCTTCAAACAGCGCCGCGGGTGACGGCCTGATCAGCTGCCGCGCTCGATCGGGACCAGCTTGATCTCGACACGGCGGTTGGCGGCGCGGCCTTCCTCGGTGTCGTTGCTCGCGATCGGCTGGGTCTTGCCGAAACCGCGCGTCGCGATCCGCACGCTGCGCACGCCCTGGGTCGAAAGATAATCGGCGACCGAACGGGCGCGGCGCTCCGACAGCGTCTGATTATAGGCGTCCGTCCCGGTCGAATCGGTGTGACCATAGATATCGACATAGGTCTGGTCATACTGGCCCAGCACTTCGCCTACGCGGTCGAGCGTGGGGCGGAACTGCGGATCGATCGTCGCGCTGTCGGTGGCGAAGGTGATCCCCGACGGCATGCGCAGGATCAGATCGTCGCCGTTGCGGATGACCTGGACGTCGCTGCCCGCGGTGCGGGCGCGCAGGTCGCGCTCCTGCCGGTCCATGTACGACCCGATCGCCACGCCGGCGAGACCACCGAGCCCGGCACCGACCAGCTTCTCGGTACGGTCGTTGCGGCCGCCCACGATGTCGCCCAGCAGATAGCCGCCCAGTGCGCCGGTGATGCCGCCGATCGCGGTGTTCGACACGCGCCGCTCGCCGGTTACCGGATCGATCATGCAGCCGCCGGTCAGCAGCGCCGCGCTCAGCACGGTTGCGATCAGAAAACGAGTGCGCATCGGAAGTCTCCCCTGATTATTGTCATCCCGGTGCAACCCGCTCCCCGCGAGTCTTGTTCCACCTCCGCATCGAAAGCCCCGGGGCGCTTGCGCGATGCGCGGTTGTGAAAGGCATCTTCTTGCCGCTATGGCAGGGGCGAATCGATGGGCCCGCTTCAACCCTTTCCCTGGATCGATGTCGCGATCATCTTCGCGCTGATCGCGCTCAACGGCGTCTTCGCCATGTCGGAGCTCGCGATCGTGTCCGCGCGTCCCGCGCGGATCGAGGCGATGGCCCGGTCGGGCAAGCGCAGTGCGCGCACCGCGATGGTGCTGGCGGCGGATCCCGGCCGCTTCCTGTCCACTGTGCAGATCGGCATCACCCTGATCGGCATCATTGCCGGTGCCTACTCGGGCGCCAGCCTAGGCCATCCGACCGCGCAGCGAATCCATTTGCTGGGCGTTGAGGCGCAGACTGCCGAGACGATCGGCTTCGCCATAGTCATCGCGCTGACCACCTACGCCTCGCTGATCATCGGCGAACTGGTGCCCAAGCAGTTCGCGCTGCGCTCGCCCGAGCCGATCGCGGTGCTGGTCGCGGTACCAATGCTGTGGCTCAGCAAGGCGACCGCTCCGGTCGTCTGGGTGCTCGACAAGAGCAGCGCGTTGGTCTTCCGTCTGGTCGGGCTCAGCCGGGAGTCGGAAAATCGTGTGACTGCCGAGGAACTGCACCTGCTGGTGGCGGAGGCAACGCGGTCAGGCGTGATCGAGGAGCATGAGCGATCGATCATCTCCAGCGTCGTTCGCCTGGCCGACCGGCCGGTTCGCGAGGTGATGACGCCGCGTACCGAGGTCGACTGGCTCGACCTCAATCTCGACAATGACGCCATCCGCGCGGCGCTGGTCGAAACGCCGCATACCCGCCTGCCGGTGGGCGACGGGTCGATTGATGCGGTGGTCGGCGTGGTCCAGTCGCGCGATATCGTCGCTGCGATGATCCGCGGCGATGCGCTCGACCTGCGCGCGCTGATGCGCACGGCGCCGGTGCTTCCCGATCAGGTCGATGCGATGGACGCGCTGGGGGCGCTGCGCCGGGCCGAGGTGCCGATGGGTTTCGTCCATGACGAATATGGCCATTTCGAAGGAATCGTGACTCCGGCGAACCTGCTCGCGGCGATCGCGGGCGAATTGTCGTCGGATGCGACGCCTGGCGAAAACCCGAACATCGTCGTGCGCGAGGATGGCACCTTGCTGGTCGCAGGACAGACACCGGCGGATTCGCTGGCCGAGCGGCTTGGCCTCGATCTGGACGAGGACCGCGACTATGCGACCGTGGCCGGCCTGGCGCTGTCGGTGCTCAAGCATCTTCCGCAGGAAGGTGAGGTGTTCGTGACGCAGGGTTGGCGGTTCGAGATCGTCGACATGGACGAACGCAAGATCGACAAGCTGCTGGTCAGCCCGGTCGGACGCGAGGGCTGATCGCCGCCGCCAGGGGTATCGTCGGCCAGTCGGCGACGCGCATGTGGTCGTCGCCAATGCGGAAGCTCCGGGTTAAGGGAGCGTCATGACCGACCGCACCGCCCCCCGACGCTACCTTCTGCCCAGTCAGTTCGTTGACTCGCCGATCGGACGCGATGGTCAGGTGGCGCGGCTGGCGGGCGGTCTGATCTGGTTCGCCACCTATGATCTCATCACGGTCGAGGCCGGCAAGCGCGTGGAGCGCGCGACACTTCCGGTCGGCGACCTGGCCGCGCTGGCCGACCCCGTGCTCGATGCGATCGCCGCCCGGATAACCGCGCCGCGTGCGCCGCTGGTACTCGGCGAGCGGACGCTTCGGCTCGATCAGCCGCTGGTCATGGGCATCCTGAATCTGACGCCCGACAGCTTCTCGGACGGTGGCGCGCATCTCGAGGATCCCGAGGCGGCAGCACGAGCGGGGGTGGATATGACCATCGCCGGTGCGGCAATCGTCGATGTCGGCGGGGAATCGACGCGCCCGGGCGCGGAGACGGTGTGGGAAGGCGAGGAGATCCGTCGCGTCGTCCCGGTGATCGAACGGCTGGCACGCAGCGGTGCGGCCGTGTCGATCGACACCCGCAAGGCCGGGGTAATGCAGGCCGCGCTGGCCGCCGGTGCGCAGGTGGTGAACGATGTGGCCGCGCTGCTGTGGGACGATCGGGCGCTCGACGTGGTCGTGGCCTCGAACTGCCCCGTCGTACTGATGCACTCGCCCGATCCGGCAAAGGGGCCGCATGGCGGGGTGATGGGTGGCCGCTATGACGATGTGCTGATCGAGACCTATGACTGGCTGGAGGCACGGGTGGAGGCGGTCGCAGCGGCCGGCGTCGACCGGTCCAGGATCCTGATCGATCCCGGCATCGGTTTCGGCAAGTCGCTGGCCGAGAATCTGGCGCTCCTGAACGGGCTGGCGCTGTTCCACGGCCTGGGGTGCCCGGTCCTGCTGGGGGCAAGCCGCAAGCGGATGATCGGCGCGCTGTCGAACGAGGCGCCGGCCGAGGCGCGGCTTGGCGGTTCGATCGCGCTTGCGCTGAAAGGTGCCGATCTGGGGTGCCAGCTGATCCGCGTCCATGACGTGTACGAGACGGCCCAGGCGCTGCGCGTGTGGCGCGGACTGCGCGATCAGGCGCTGGTTGGTCGCTGAGCGGACGTAAAGTTCAGCTTGCGCGCGATTTAGGGTGCGGCCCTTGAGGCTAAGCCTGAGCGAGGTTAGGAAGTCCCGCAACGGACATCAGGGGAGATCACATGGCCGACGAACCGAACGCGACGCATGAGATCAAGCAGCACACCCAGACTTGGAGCGGATTCGTCACGATGATGACCTGGGGCACGGCGATCAGCGTGATCGTCGCCCTGGGGGTCGTCGCGCTGATCGCCAGCTAAGGTGAAGATCGCCGTCGTCAAGGAGGCCGCCGCAGGCGAGCGGCGCGTCGCGGCTACGCCCGAAACGGTCAAGAAATTCATCGCACTTGGCGCCGAGGTGGCGGTCGAGGCCGGTGCCGGCGTGAGCGCATCATTCGATGATGCGGGCTATGCCGCTGCCGGTGCTACGCTGGGCGACCGGGCGGCGGTTCTGGCCGGAGCCGACATCGTGCTGGGCGTTCAGGGCCCCGATCCCGCAACGCTGGCCGGCGTGGCGCCGGGCGCCTGGATCGTCGCGGGGCTGAATCCGTTCGGTGATCGGGCGCGGGTCGATGCCTATGCCGCCGCCGGGCTGGAGGCGCTGGCGATGGAATTCATGCCGCGCATCACCCGTGCGCAGTCGATGGATATCCTGTCATCGCAGTCGAACCTGTCGGGATACAAGGCAGTGCTCGACGCGGCTGCCGAATATGGTCGCGCCTTTCCGATGATGATGACCGCGGCCGGCACGGTTTCCGCCGCCAAGGTCTTCGTGATGGGCGTGGGCGTCGCCGGGCTCCAGGCGATCGCGACCGCGCGGCGCCTGGGTGCTCAGGTGTCCGCGACCGATGTGCGCGCGGCGACCCGGGAGCAGATCCAGTCGCTCGGCGCCAAGCCGATCTTCGTCGAGAATGTCGCTGGCATCGAGGGCGAGGGATCGGGCGGCTACGCGACCGAGATGAGCGAGGAGTATCAGAAGGCGCAGGCCGAGCTGGTGTCGTCGCACATCGCCAAGCAGGACATCGTCATCACGACCGCGCTGATCCCCGGCCGCGCCGCGCCGAGGCTGATCAGCGATGCGCAGATCGCGACGATGAAGCCCGGCAGCGTCATCATCGACCTGGCGGTCGAACAGGGCGGCAATGTCGAGGGCGCGGTCGCCGGAGAGATCGTCGAGCGCCACGGCGTCCGGATCGTCGGCCACCGCAACGTGCCGTCGCGGCTGGCCGCCGATACGTCCGCGCTGTTCTCTCGCAACCTCTACAATTTCCTCTCGGCGTTCTGGGACAAGGATGCCGGCAAGCCGGTGCTCGACGAGGAAATCGGCGACGCGATCCGCCTGACCCAGGGCGGCAAGGTAGTGAATCAGAGGCTCCTCGGATGATCCTCCCCGGCACGGGGAGGGGCGGACATCGTTCGCACGTCCCGCACGACGCCGGATTCAATGCTGACGTTACTGCTTCAATCCTGTCGCTTGCCTCGCGCCCCCTCCACCAGCCTGCGGCTGGTCCCCCTCCCCGTGCCGGGGAGGATCAGGAGTAAATCATGGACTTTATCTCGATCCTCTCGATCTTCGTGCTGGCCTGTTTCGTCGGCTATTATGTCGTCTGGTCGGTCACGCCGGCGCTGCACACCCCGCTGATGGCGGTGACAAATGCGATCTCGTCGGTGATCATCGTCGGCGCGCTGATCGCGGCGGCGGCAGGCGGCAGTGCGAGCGCGAAATGGCTCGGCCTCGTCGCGGTCGTCTTCGCCAGCATCAATATCTTCGGCGGATTCGCCGTGACCGAGCGCATGCTCGCCATGTACAAGAAGAAGGGCTGAGCCGATGCATGAGGTGAATCCCTGGGTCGCGCTCGCCTATCTGGTGTCGGGCGTCTGCTTCATCCTGGCGCTGCGCGGACTGTCGAGCCCGGCATCGAGCCGGCGCGGCAACCGGTTCGGCATGGCCGGCATGCTGCTGGCCGTCGTCACCACCTTGGTCACGCACGAGATCGCCGCGCTGCCCGAGATACTCGGCGCGATCGCGATCGGCGGCGTGATCGGCTTCGTCATCGCCCGCAAGATCGCGATGACCGACATGCCGCAGCTGGTCGCCGCCTTCCACTCGCTGGTCGGCCTGGCCGCGGTGCTCGTCGCGGCAGCCGCCTTCCTGAACCCCGAGGCCTTCGGCATCGCCGAGAATGGCGTGATCCATCAGGTCAGCCGGATCGAGATGGGGCTGGGCATCGCGATCGGCGCCATCACTTTCTCCGGGTCGGTGATCGCCTTCCTGAAGCTCAACGGCAACATGTCGGGCAAGCCGATCATGCTGCCCGGCCGGCACGTCATCAACCTGGGAACGCTCGCGGCGATCCTCGGCCTGATCGGCTATTTCCTGACCGACCAGAGCCCCTGGGTGTTCTGGACGGTGACCGCGCTCAGCTTCGTCATCGGCTTCCTGCTGATCATTCCTATCGGCGGCGCGGACATGCCCGTCGTGGTGTCGATGCTGAACAGCTATTCGGGCTGGGCAGCGGCGGCGATGGGCTTCACGCTGCACAATACCGCGATGATCGTCACCGGCGCGCTGGTCGGCAGTTCGGGTGCGATCCTCAGCTACATCATGTGCCGCGCGATGAACCGCAGCTTCATCAGCGTCATCGCCGGCGGCTTCGGTGGCGATGCCGGCGGTGGCGGTTCGGCCGCGGCGACCGACCGGCCGTGGAAGCGTGGCTCGGCAGAGGATGCTGCCTTCCTGATGAGCCAGGCGGAGCAGGTCATCATCGTCCCCGGTTACGGCATGGCGGTGGCGCAGGCGCAGCACGTGCTGCGCGAGATGGCCGACAAGCTGAAGGAACATGGCGTCCGCGTGAAATATGCGATCCACCCGGTGGCGGGACGCATGCCGGGGCATATGAACGTGCTGCTTGCCGAGGCGAACGTGCCCTATGACGAGGTGTTCGAGCTGGAGGACATCAACTCCGAATTCTCGCAGACCGACGTCGCCTTCGTCATCGGCGCCAACGACGTCACCAACCCGGCGGCGAAGACCGACAAGAGCTCGCCCATCTATGGCATGCCGATCCTGGACGTGGAGAAGGCCAAGACCGTGTTGTTCGTGAAGCGCAGCATGGGCGGGGTCGGCTATGCCGGTGTCGATAACGACGTGTTCTACATGGACAATACGATGATGCTCCTCGCCGACGCCAAGAAGATGGTAGAGGAGATCGTTAAGTCTCTGGACTAACGCCGTCGTTCGGGCCACGATCCTTCCCGCAGTAACATCGTGAGGGGGATGGAATGGCAACGGTCGGTTCGATCATCGGGGGCGCATTTGGCCTGATCCGCGAGCGGCCGGGGGCCGTAGCGGTCTGGGGCGTCGTCTATATCGTCGGAATGCTGGTGATCTACGCCTTTGCCGGGCTGATCATGGGCGCCGGCTTGATGATGCCGGGGCAGCCCGTGGATCCGACGACCATGATGGCGCCGGGCGGGGGCTTCTTCCTCGGCATATTCTTGCTCTATCTCATGCAGTTTCTGCTTTCGATCGTTCTGATCAACGCCGTCTACCGAGCGCTGTTGCGCCCGAGCGAGAGCAGCTTCGCCTTCCTTCGGCTCGGCAGCGACGAATTCCGGATGGTCGGGCTGGCGATCATCTTCGTCGTCGGCCTGATCATCTTCTACCTGCTGATGATGCTGGTGATGGTGGTCCTCGGCTTTATCGGCGGCGCGATCGTGGGGAACAACAGCGCGTTCGCCGGCCTGTTCGGCATCCTGCTGATGCTGGGCTTCGTCGCCGCGCTGCTCTGGGTGATGGTGCGGCTCTCGCTGATCTTCCCGATGACCTTCTACCGTCGCCGCATCGCGATCGATGAGGGTTGGGCCTTGGGCAAGGGGCGCTTCTGGACGCTGTTCGGCTCCTATCTGGTCGTGTGGCTGATCGTGATCCTGCTGGCGCTGGTATTCTTCAGCTCGACCTTCCTGGCGATGGCCTCGGCCATGCGCACGGGTGACCCGGCCGCGATCGAACAGGCCGGCGCCATGTCGGGCGGGTCGATCGCCACCATGTTGTTCGCCATGGTCGGCCTGGTCGTCGTGTCGCTGGTTTCCTTCGTGCTCGGCTATGGCGTGGTCGGCAGTGCCGCCCGCGAACTGCTCGAGGAAAAGGGCGACGTTCCCGAGGCCGATGCCTATCGCACCGCGGAAATCTTCGAATAAGCCGCGGTACCTTCTCCCCGCGTGCCGGGCGTACGAGCGTCCTGAATGCTCCGAAATGGAGAGAGTCGGACTCTCGCCGCCCCGCACGCTGCGGCATCCCCAAGTCGATGTCGATTCGAGATAATCATGACGGATGAGTATCGGCCGGTGCCGGTTGCGCTGGAGTTTGAGCGGGATTTCTCCCAGGCGCTTGTCATCGCGGGCGATGCGGAAGGGGGGCGGATGGCAGCGGAAGCGCTCGCCCTGGCCGAAGTCCGGATGGACGAGCGGATCGGGTTCGACACCGCCGTGGCCGCCCTGTCCGGGCCCCATGGCCGGATGATCGTGATTGAGGCGGCCGGTGCCCCCGATGCGCTGGTCGAGCCGGTGCTGGCGCAGGCCAATCGGGTCGCGTTGGAGCATCGCCTCCCGATCGTTGCGACGGTGAACGAATCGCAGATCGATCTCGCCACCTCGCTCCTGATGAGCGGCAGTGCGAAGGTGCTGAGCGCGCCGTCGCTGGCCGAACGCGTCGCGGCGATCGCCGCGGCGCGATTCGGCGTCGCCGCGGTGGAGGCGGGGCGCGGTCTGCCAGCGGCGGATCAGCCGCGCTGGGAGGACGAGGTCGCGCGCATTGCCGAGACGCTCACCCGGATGAGCCGCGGCGAGCATCCGGGATCCGGCGTCCGCGACCCCGGTCGCGGTTATCGCGGCGAGGGCCCGGACGACTCGGAAGACGCCAGCCCGCGCGAGATCCGCACCGCGATCCGTGCGCGTCGGCTGCGCGCCCAATATTTCGAGGCGGAGCTGTTCGCGGATCCCGCCTGGGACATGCTGCTCGACCTCTACGCCTCGGCGCTGGAGCGGCGTCAGGTCTCGGTGTCGAGCCTGTGCATCGCCGCCGCGGTCCCGCCGACCACGGCCCTGCGCTGGATAAGCACGCTGAACGAGGCCGGGCTTTTCGAGCGGCACGCCGATCCCAGCGACCGGCGCCGCGCCTATATCGCCCTCAGTCAGAAGGGTCTGGCCGGAATGCGTGGCTATGTGGCGGCGTTGCGACGCCAGGGGCTACCGATCATCTGAACGCGCCGAAAGCGCGAGATCGTCTCGCATAGGCTTTGACGCGCGGCGAAAAACGCCTAAAGCGCGGCTTCCCGAGACACGGGCGCTTAGCTCAGTTGGTAGAGCATCTCGTTTACACCGAGAGGGTCGGCGGTTCGAGCCCGTCAGCGCCCACCAGGATCCCGCATCGACGATGTCCCGCCGCCGCGGCGCCGGAACCTGCCGGTCGCCGCGACGCGTGATGCGACTCAGCCGGTGGTGAAGGTCGCCGTGCCGTTGGCGTATTTGATCGTGACATAGGCGGCGTCGCAGATGTTGATGCCGGACCAGGTCGCGCTGCTGCCATCCCCGAAGGTCGCCTTCAGGTCATATTTGCACTGCGACCCTTCCTTGTCGAAATGGATGGTGGTGCGGCCGCCATCCTTGACCTCGGGCTCGCGCTTCATTTCGGGATCGACCTTGTTCGCCTGCCACTTGTTGGCGCCGGCCGGCGAGATCTCGAACGTCTTGATGCCCTTGCCGGTGCTGTTGGTCAGGACGAAGTCCCAGTCCTCGGCAAAAGCGGGTGCGGCCACAAGCAGTGCGGCAGCGGCGAAAGCAGCGAATTTGTAAGCCATCAGATACCCCTCCTGATGCTTTTCGAATGCGCCTCTTTCGCGCGTTCGGCAAGGGGTCAGGACGGGCTCAGAGCGGGCGGACGAGCCGGATCGCGCACCCGATCCAGGCGGGGTCGGCGACGACCTGTTGCCGGGCCCCGGCGCCCAGCGGGAGCAGGTGCAGCCTGCCGGTTCCGTCCGCCGTTCGTGCCGGTGCCTCGCGCCCGATCAGCCGCCCGAACACGAAGCGCCCGCCGGGCCGCGGCACCAGCACGTCGCGGTTCATCGCGACGGCGAAATCCTCGGGATCGAGTCGCCGGCACCAGATTTCGTCGCCCGTGCGATACTCGCCGATCCCGCCGGCCACGCTGACCGCAACGGTGCCGGGCTCGGCCCGGATCGGGGTCAGCATGGCATCACGGCGCGGTGCCTGTGCGCCGCCGGCATCGAGCACGGCCGCGACCGGCAGGTCAGGCTGGTCCGTCACCCGCACCAGGTCGGCCGCCTCGACGCCCAGCGCGCGGGCGATACGGTTCAGCCAGCCGACCGAGACGGTCCGCGTGCCGGTCTCGAGCCGGCCGATGGTCTGCGCCGTCGTCGGGGGCTCGCACCTTCGTGCGACGTCGTCGAGCGTCAGCCCCTTGGCCCGGCGCACCTCGCGGATGGCGGTGATCATCGCGGCTTCCCCTTAACCCATCAGGTTGCGGAGTCTTTCTCAGTTTTCCCGATCCGGCAAGCCGGCATTTGCCGTGGCGGGTGCAGCGCCCTTGCCGACGAACCGGCCATAGGCCCAGCCGATCACGATCAGCGCGAGGCCCAGGCCGAGGAAGGACAGGATGCGCAGGATGCCGTCGAGCGCGGCCGCGTCGATCAGGAACACCTTGAGCGTGACGAGCGTCAGCAGCGCGAGCCCGGCGATGCGCAGCGGCTTCGCCTCACCCGCGATGCCGCGCCACAGCCACAGGAGGGCGACCACCAGCAGCGCGGCCGAATAGGCGCCATTCTCCAGCGTCGAGACAGGACCGGTGAGGAACCAGCCATGCGTCAGCCAGCGCACCGCGGCCGCGACCGCCAGGAGGATGAAGCCGAGACCGACCAAATCGAGGCGACGCTGGCGCGCACCCGGCAGGGTCCGCAGCCAGAAGCCGGCCGCCGCGAGATGGAGCGGCACGATCGGCCCGCTCCACTGGCCGACCAGGGCCGGGTTCAGCGCCAGCAGGTCAAACCAGATCGTGCGCAGGAGTGCGAGCCCGATGAAGGTCCAGCCGAGCGCAGCATGGCGGGTGCGGGTCAGCAATGCCCAGCCCGCGGCAAAGCAGAGCTGGGTGAAGATCGTCCGCTCGACAAAGCCGCGCATCGTCAGCGCCTGCGGCGTGTCGAGATGGAGGATCTGCTTCGCCATCACCCAGGCGACCAGGATCGCCAGCACGACGGTCACGCCCGCCACCCCCGGCCGGGCCTTGCCGAACTGGCGTGGATCGGTGAGCAGCAGGACGGCTGCGGCAGTCAGCGGAAGCGCGAGCGCACGCAGCGTCTCGATTGGTCCCGGCAGCAGGGTGAAGCCTTGCGCCGAGCCGACCAGGGACGCGCTGATTGCGGTGGCGAGGGCGATCAGCACCGGAGTGGCAGCGATCAGCGCGGCAGCAAGCGGCAGTGTCGGCAGCTCGAACAGCGCCGGCGCGCCCACCTTGCGGGCCCATAGCGCCAGCGCGACCAGAACTGCGGTCAGCGGGACCGCAAGCCAGACGCTCGGCACCAGCACGCCCAGCCCGATCGCGGCGAGCAGCCCTGTCACCAAGGTCGCTGCGATCATGATGCGCGCGGGTCGCTCGTCGCGATAGCGCCAGGCGAGGCTGGCCGCGGCGGCGGCGGCGATCAGTTCGAGCCCGCTCCAGCCGATCGAGGCCAGCAGATTCGCGGCACAGCCATGCGCGATCAGCACCGGCCCGGCCGTACCGGCAAGTGCGATCGCCGCCCAGCCGGCATGGCGCCGCGCGAACGCATGTCCGGCGCCCGCGAAGATCAGCGTTGCGATGACGGCCGCGACCGGAGTGACGCTGCGTTCGGGCTGAACCAGCGCCAGCGCCTCGAGCAGCAGAAGCAGCCCGACCGCGGCGAGCGCACCCGGCAGGAACACGCTGTCGCGCCAGGCGAGGAACAGCGCCGCCGCCGCCAGCACGAGGTAGAAGCTCCAGGCAAGCGCATCGAACTGCAGCGCTGGCGCGATCGCGATCAGCTGGATCAGTCCCGCCACCAGCGGCGCCAGCCTCAGCCAGGGCGTGCGGATCCCGGTCGCCGGAAGCGCGGCGCTTGCCCCCGCCGCCAGGATCACGACGAACCCGCCGACCATCGCCAGGTCGCCGCCGCCCAGCATCGCCAGCAGGAAGTTGACCCAGGCAAAGCCCGCCCCGGTTGCCGCCAGTGCCAGCCAGCCCCAGCGCCGATTGACCGCCAGCCCGAAAATCGCGGCGGTGAACAGGCCGAGATAGACGAGCAGCGGACCGATGCCCGCCGCGTTCCATCCCGCCACCAGCGGCGCGATGAACCCGCCGCCCAGCGCCATGATCGCGGTCGGCGGCCCGTGGCGCAGCGATAGTGCCAGCGCCAGCGCGGTGATCGCCAGCATCAGCCCGAAGCCGGTGACGGGCCCGACCAGATGATAGATCGCCGCCGCCATGTAGAGCGTCGCATAGAAGCTCGCGACGCCGGCGCCTGCCAGTGCCTGCGCGACGCGCGGATCGTCGCGGGTGGCGGCGATCCGCCGCGTGACCTCGCTGCCCGCGATCAGCGCGCAGGCGAAGAGGGCGGCAAGCACCGTACGCGTGGTCGGGCCGAGCAGGCCGGCCTCGATCGAATAGCGAACCAGGAAGAAACCGGCGAGGACCAGCGCGACGCCGCCGATCCAGATCGGCAGGCGCCCGCCGATCAGCGATTCGAAACTCAGCCCAGGGCCCGCATCCGCGATGGATGCAGGCTGAGGGGCCGGCGTCACCGGCTGCTCGATTCGCGGACGTGGCGGCTGCACCACGGCTGCGGCCACTCGGGGGCGGGGCTCGCTCCCGGATTGCCGGGCGACGGGAGCAGGGGCCAGTGCCTCTACGGCGGGGCGGGCAGGTTCGGCCGATCGGCGCTCTATCGCTGCCAGGCGGTGGGCCTGATCATCGACCTCGTCCCTCAGCGCACTCAGGCGGCGATGCTGAACATAGGCAAAGGCGGCGAGCGCAACCAGGGCGAGGAGCAGGAGGGATGGCACATCCCGGGGTCTGGCATGCCGGGCGACGCTTGTCGCCTTTTATCCAGTTGTCCGATGCAACCTATCTGTTACGATGCCGCATCGGATCTGTTGGAGAGGACTTTGGCCATGATCGTCTTCGGTTCCACCCTGTCGCCCTATGTGCGCAAGGTGATGGTGGTCGGCGCGGAAAAGGGGCTCGATATGGAGCTCAGAATGGCCGGCATGGGCCGGGGCGGGCCGGAATTCGCTGCGGCCAGTCCGTTCGGCAAGATGCCGGGCTTTGTCGACGGCGACTTCGCGATTTCCGATTCCAGCGCGATCGTCACCTATCTCGATGCGAAATATCCGGATCCCCATCTGATCCCCGACGCCCCCGAGGCGCGGGCGCGCACCATCTGGTATGACGAGCTGGCCGATACGATCGTGATGGCGGCGGGCAGCGCGATCTTCGGCAACCGGTTCGTGATCCCGCGTGTCATGAAGGGCCAGCCCGACCACGCCGCCGCCAACAACGCCGAAACCGCGGTCCTTCCGCCGATCCTCGACTATCTGGAAGGCGTAATCCCCCAGAGCGGCTTCCTCGTCGAGGACCGGCTGACGCTTGCCGATATCGCCGTCGCCAGCCCGTTCGCCACGCTTGGCTGTGTCGACTGCCGGGTCGATCCTGCACGCTGGCCGAAGACCGCGGCCTGGGTCGAGGCGATCCATGCCCGGCCCAGCTTCGCCGCGATCATCGCCAAGGACAAGGCAGCGGTCGCCGCGATGGGCGGACCGGTCATGGACAGCGCCGCCGCCTGAGCGGATTGCCGATGACGCATGGCGGTCCTAAGGGGCGGCCATGCGCTTCGCCTTTGTCAAATGCCACGGATCGGGGAACGACTTTCCCCTGATCGACGCCCGCGCCCTGTCGCTTAGCGATGCGGACTGGGCGGTCGTCGCGCGCGCGCTGGCCGATCGTGCCAGCACGGTCGGCGGTGACGGCCTCCTGCTGCTGACCGCGGGCGATGGCGAGCATGACTTTGGCATGCGCATGTTCAATTCGGACGGCTCGGAGGCGGAGACCTGCCTCAACGGCCTGCGCTGCGTCGCCCGGGCCGGGTTCGAGGCACTGGGGCTCGACACCGCGCGCGTCCGGCTGAAGACCAGCAGCGCCGATGTGACCCGCGTTGCCGATCTTTCGCCGGGTGTCGCGACGATCCGCACCCGCGTCGGCCCCGCCTCGACCGATCTTGCCGATGTCGGCCTTACCGGGCCGCTGTCCGGCCTGCCCAGCGCGCGCAGTTTCGTGGCGGTCGCGATGCCGAACCCTCACCTCGTGACCTTTGTCGATCGGGTAGACGAAGACGAACTGGTTGCGCTCGGCGAATGGTGCGAAGCCGCGCCGCCGCTGATCCCGGGTAGGGCGAACGTGTCGTTCGTCGAGCAGCGCGGGGCGGATCTCTACGTCCGAACCTTCGAACGCGGCGTCGGCCTGACCAACAGCTGCGGCAGTGCGATGGCCTCGTCGGTCTATGCCGCCGGTCTGACCGACCGGGTGCCGTTCGGATCGACCACGACGGTCTTCAACAAGGGCGGACTGGTCCGCGGGACGGCAAGCGCGGAAGGGATCGTCACGATCGAGGGCAATGCCACCTTCCTCTACGACGCGCAGGTCGAGATTGCCGACGGCATTGCCGCACCGGTGGAGGCGCGGATCGATCGCGCGGGTGAGGCGGAAGCATGGGCAAAGGCGGTTTCAGCGCTGGCCTGATCCAAGCGCCGCGAGATTCTTCACAGGCTCGGGACCCCGATCGCAGGAAGGACGTTGCGCCAGGGTCCCGGACTTGCGCCGTGACAACACGCGCCGTCTCGGGACGGACCACGCGAGGAAGGGCCGCTCCGCTCGGGCGGCCCTTTTTCACGGGCGCCCGATCGGCTAAGGGGGCCGGGTGCGCCGGCTGTTCGCCCTGTTTGCATCGCTCTTCCTGCTCGCGGGTCTCGTGAACGGGTCGGTGATCCACGCCGCCGAGACTTCGGGGCACGGCGTCGCGCGCAACTGGCTTCATGCCGATGACGAGCATGACCATTCGGCGCCGGCCGATGCCGATGTCGAACGACCCGCGCCCGGCGAGCCTCAGACCGGAGTCGATCACGGCGTGCCGCATGGTGGGCATGGCTGTCATGGCCATGATCTGGGCGCGCAGTTCGCCTTTGCCCGCCAGTCCGGCTTGAGTCCGCTGCCCGCCGCCCCCGGCATGGCCCCGGTTCGCCTGCTCGACCAGCAGCTTGCCGCCCGGATGCTGAGGCCCCCGATCGCCTGACGATGTCCGCCGCCGCCCTCGCGCGGCGCCGATGATCATCATCAGGAGCATTTCAAATGACCGTCACTATCGCGGCGCGTTGCGCCGCCTGGCCGCGTTGGCTTGCGCCCGCGCTTCTGCTGCTGCCGCTTGGCGGCTGCGGTAAGGGCGCTGCGCCCGCCAACCAGAACAAGACCGAAGCCGAACCGCATGCGGAAGAAGGCGAGATCGCGCTGAGCGCCGATCAGATCGCCGCCGCCGGAATCACGCTCGTCCGGCCCGAGCGCGGATCGGGCGGGGGCACCATCGCCGCACCGGCAATCCTCGAGGGCGATCCGCAGGCGACCCAGATCGTCTCGGCGGCGATCGGCGGACGGGTCGTGTCGCTGACCCGCAATTTGGGCGACCCCGTCCGCCGCGGCGAGACCTTGGCAGTGATCGAGAGCCGCGAGGCCGCCGCGCTCAACGCCGAGGTCGAACGCGCGGCAGCCCGCGCCGAACTCGCCCGCGCCAATCTCAACCGCGACGAAGCGCTGTTCGCCAAGGGCCACCGGCCCGAGCGCGAGGTCCAGACCTCCCGCGCGGCAGCACGCGAGGCCGAGGTGAGCCTGAACATGGCGCGCCAGCAGGTGGCGGCATCGGGTCTGCGTCGCGGCGGGCTCAACCGCATCGTGATCGCGGCGCCGATCGGCGGTCAGGTGATCGGCCGGAGCGCGATTCTGGGCGATACCGTCGCCGCCGATGCCGAACTGTTTCGCGTCGCCAATCTCGCCCGGATCAGCGTCACCCTGTCGCTGCCACCCGCCGATGCCGGCCGGGTCCGCCCGGGCATGACGCTGGCGGTTCGCGCTGCGGGGCGGGAGGGGCAGGCGCGGATCCGGTTCGTCTCGCCGGTTCTCGATCCCGAGACCCGGCTGGTGCGGGTGATCGCCGATCTCGACAATCGCGACGGGCGCTGGCGCGTCGGCGAACCGGTGCAGGCGGAAATTCGCGCGGAAGCCACAGGCGCGCCGGGCGATGCGCTCTCCGTCCCGGCGGAGGCGGTCCAGACGATCGGCAACCGGCCGATGCTGTTCGTCCGCACGTCGACCGGGTTCCGGGGCGTCCCCGTCACGCTGGGCAGGCGCGATGGTCCCCGCATCACCATCCTCTCCGGCCTGACCGGCAGCGATCAGGTCGCGGCAACCAACAGCTTCACCCTCAAGGCCGAACTCGGCAAGGGCGACGCCGATCATGGGGATCATTGAGCCATGATCGGACGGATCGTCACCCTGTCGGTCGAGCGGCGCTGGCTGGTGCTGCTGCTGACCCTGATCGCCGCTGCGATCGGCGCCGCCGCGCTGCTGCGGCTGCCGATCGATGCGGTTCCCGACATCACCAACAACCAGGTCCAGGTGAATGTGCGGGCCACCGGCCTGTCACCCGAACTGGTCGAGAAACAGGTCGCCTATCCGATCGAGACCGCGCTGGCCGGCACGCCCGGGCTGGATCACACCCGGTCGCTCAGCCGAAACGGCTTCGCCCAGGTCACCGCGGTCTTCGACGATTCGACCGACATCTATTTCGCGCGTGCCCAGGTGCTGGAGAGGCTGCGCGCGGTCGAACAGGCGCTTCCGGAAGGGACCGAGCCCGAACTGGGTCCGATCGCGACCGGGCTTGGCGAGGTCTTCATGTGGACCGTGCGCATGGCGCACCGCCCGGGCGACCGGCATGCCCCGGGCGAGCCAGGGCTGCAGCCCGACGGCAGCTATGTCACCCCCGATGGCGACCATCTCCAGACCGAGGCCGACCGCGCGACCTATCTGCGCACCGCGCAGGACTGGATCGTCGCACCGCTGCTGCGCAACGTCGACGGTCTCGCCGGGGTGGATTCGATCGGCGGCTATGAGAAGCAGTATCTGGTCGTTCCCGATGTCCAGCGGCTTGCGGCCCTGCGCATCGGGCTCGACGATCTCGCCCGTGCGATCGAGGCGGGCAACGGCGCGATCGGTGCCGGAACGGTCAACCGCAATGGCGAGGGGCTGGAGGTGCGGTCCGACGCGCGGCTGACGGGGATCGCCGATCTGGCCAGGACCCCGATCGCGACGCGCGACGGGGTGCCGATCCTGCTGGAGACGGTCGCGCAGGTGCGGCTGGGCCAGGCCTTGCGCACCGGCTCCGCGTCGGAGAACGGAACCGAGGTCGTGGTCGGCACCGCGATCATGCGCATCGGCGAGAATAGCCGCGAAGTCGCCTCGGGCGTTGCGCGGCGGCTCGACGAGATCAATGCCTCGCTGCCTCCCGACATCATTGTCGAGCCGGTGCTGGACCGTACCGCGCTGGTCAATGCGACGATCGCTACCGTCACGCGTAACCTGAGCGAAGGCGCGCTGCTGGTGATCGTCGTGCTGTTCGCGCTGCTCGGCAACTTCCGCGCCGCGGTGATCGCTGCGCTGGTCATCCCGATCACGATGATGCTGGCCGGTTTCGGCATGTTGCAGGCGGGCGTATCGGCCAATCTGATGAGTCTGGGCGCGCTGGACTTCGGCCTGATCGTCGATGGGGCGGTGATCATCGTCGAGAATGCGCTGCGACGCATCGGCGAGCGTCAGCATGAAAGCGGCGCGCCGCTGACGCGAGAGGAGCGGCTGGATACGATCGCCGCCGCCGCGCGCGAGATGGTTCGCCCGTCGGTCTATGGCCAGGCGATCATCATCCTCGTCTATGTCCCGCTGCTGCTGCTGGGCGGGGTCGAGGGCAAGACTTTCGCGCCGATGGCGCTGACGGTGATCCTCGCGCTCGCCGCCGCATTCCTGCTGTCGATCAGCTTCGTGCCGGCGGCGATCGCTGCCTGGCTGACGGGACCGGTCGAGGAGAAGGAAGGGCGCATCGTCCGCTGGCTCAAGCGCGGCTATGCGCCCGGGCTGGACCGCGCACTGGAACGTCCGCGCCTGGCGATCGGCGGCGGCGTGGCGGGCATGGCTGCGGCGGCCTTGCTATTCACGACGCTCGGTCAGGAGTTCCTGCCGCAACTCGACGAGGGCGATCTGACCGTCCAGTTGCTGCGGGTTCCCGGCACTTCGATCGAACAGAGCCAGAAGATGCAGGCGCAGGTCGAGCGCAGGCTCTCGGCCTTGCCCGAGGTGCGGTTCGTCTTTTCCAAGACCGGCACCGCCGAACTGGCGTCCGACCCGATGCCGCCCAACATCTCCGACACGTTCGTGGTGATGAAGCCGCGGGCGGAGTGGCCCGACCCCGGTCTGGCCAAGGCCAAGCTGGTCGAGCGTGTCGAGCGCGCACTCACCGGGCTGCCCGGCCAGGCGTTCGAGATCAGCCAGCCGATCCAGATGCGCTTCAACGAGCTGATCGCCGGGGTGCGCGGCGATATCGCGGTGAAGGTCTTCGGCGACGATCCCGCGGCGATGACGGGCACTGCGGGCAGGATCGCCGCGATCCTGCGCGACACGCCCGGTGCGGCGGACGTGCGGGTCGAGCAGGCATCGGGCCTGCCGATGCTCGATATTCGGCCGGACCGCGACGCGATGGCGCGGCTGGGCATCGCCGCGCGCACCGTGCAGGACACGGTCGCCGCCGCGGTGGGCGGCCGCGACGCCGGGCTGATCTTCGAGGGCGACCGGCGCTTCTCGGTGACGATCCGGCTCGACGAGGCTTCGCGCGCCGATCCCGATGCGCTGGCCCAGGTGCCGGTGCCGACACCTTCGGGCAGCTTCGTGCCGCTCTCAACCGTTGCGGCGATCGCGGTGACCGAAGGGCCGAACCAGATCAGCCGCGAGAATGGCCAGCGCCGGCTGGTGGTGCAGGCCAATGTCCGCGGCCGCGACATTGCCGGCCTGGTCGCGGATGCCGAGGCACGCATTGCCCGTGAGGTGCGGCTACCGACCGGCGTCCATCTGCAATGGGGCGGGCAGTTCGAGAACCTCGCCTCCGCGCGCGAACGGCTGATGCTGGTGGTGCCCGCCTGTTTGGCGATCATCCTGCTGCTGCTCTTCGGCGCACTGGGCAGCGTGCGCGAGGCGGCGATCGTCTTCACGGGCGTTCCGCTCGCGCTGGTCGGCGGGGTGGTGGCACTGTGGCTGCGCGGCATGCCTTTCTCGATCTCGGCCGCCGCCGGGTTCATCGCGCTATCGGGCGTGGCGGTGCTGAACGGGCTGGTAATGGTGACTGCGATCCAGCGGCTGCGCGCCGAGGGCAGGAGCCGGATCGAAGCGGCACGCGAAGGGGCGCTTCAGCGCTTGCGCCCGGTGGTCATGACCGCGCTGGTCGCGTCGCTCGGCTTCCTGCCGATGGCGCTGGGGCACGGCGCCGGTGCCGAGGTCCAGAAACCGCTGGCGACGGTGGTGATCGGCGGGCTGGTGTCGGCAACGCTGCTGACCTTGCTGCTCGTCCCGGTCCTGATGTCCCATTTTGGGTCCGATTTGGATACGGAGGCGAAATAACCCGCGGACGCGCGGGATATAATCGGACCGTTCCGGTGTTATGGGCGCGAATTCCCCATTCCGTCTTTCGAGTTTGCCCCAACGATGAGCGCCGTTTCGCCACCGGAAGGTCCTGCCCCGACAGTCGATTCAGAGCCCGGCCACGGCCGCTATCGGGCGCTGTTCGAATCGATGGACGAGGGGTTCTGCATCATCGAGTTCCTCGATGGGCCGCACGGTCCCCTGTCCGACTATATTCATGTCGAGGCGAACGCGGCCTATGAGCGGCATGCTGGCATTCCCAATGTCGTCGGGCAGAAGGTGCGCGAGATGGTGCCCGACGAGGCCGATGGCTGGGTCGAGCTCTATGGCGGCGTGCTGCGCACCGGCGCGCCGATCCGCTTCCAGCGGGAGCTCGTCGCGACCGGGCGCTATCTGGAAGTCTCGTCCTTCCGCGTCGGCGACCCGTCGGAGCGGCTGGTGGCGGTGCTGTTCAAGGACGTGACCGAGCGGATGCGCGCCGAGGCGGCGATGCGGACGCTGAACGAGACGCTGGAAGCGCGGATCGCCGAGGCGCTGGCGGAGCGCGAGAAGGTCGAATCGGCGCTTCGCCAGGCGCAGAAGATGGAGGCGGTCGGCCAGCTGACCGGCGGCCTGGCGCACGACTTCAACAATATCCTGGCCGGGATCAGCGGCGCGTTCGAGATGATCGGCACGCGCATCGCCCAGGGGCGAACCGCCGATGTCGAACGCTATCTGGCTGCCGGTCAGGGCGCCGCGCGGCGCGCGGCGGCGCTGACGCACCGGCTGCTGGCCTTTTCGCGGCGCCAGACGCTTACCCCCCGGCCGATCGTCATCAACCGGCTGCTCGGTGACATCACCGAGCTGTTCCAGCGCACGGCGGGTCCCGGCATCATGGTCGAGACGGTCGCCGCCAGCGCGCTCTGGCCCGCGCTGGTCGACGACAATCAGCTCGAAAATGCGCTGCTCAATCTGTGCATCAATGCGCGCGACGCGATGCCCGATGGCGGCCGGATCACGATCGAGACCGGCAATCGCTGGCTCGACCATGCCACCGCAGACGCGCTCGGACTCGATCCCGGCCAATATGTAACGGTGTGCGTCAGCGACACCGGTATCGGCATTCCCAAGGAGGATCTGGAGCGCGTCTTCGACCCCTTCTTCACGACCAAGCCGATGGGGCAGGGTACCGGGCTTGGCCTGTCGATGGTCTATGGCTTTGCGCGGCAGAGCCATGGCCATGTCCGCATCTATTCCGAGGTCGGCCAGGGAACGATGGTCTGCATCTATCTGCCCCGCTACCATGGCGAGGAAGAAGCCGATGCGCCGGTCATCGCGCTGGAATCGGTGCAGGTCGAGGCCGGCGAGACGGTGTTGGTCATCGACGACGAACCCTCGGTGCGGATGCTGGTCGCCGACGCGCTGGCGGATCGTGGCTATGCCTGTCTCGAGGCGCAGGACGGGCCGGCGGGGCTGAAGCTGCTCCAGTCGGGCGCGCGGATCGATCTGCTCATCACCGATGTCGGCCTGCCTGGCGGGCTGAACGGTCGCCAGGTTGCCGATGCCGCGCGCGCGCTGCGGCCGGGGCTGCGCATCCTGTTCGTCACCGGCTATGCCGAGAATGCCGTGCTGAACCACGGCCATATCGAGCCGGGCATGGAGGTGCTGACCAAGCCCTTCGCCATTGACGAGCTGATGCGCCGCGTCGCGCGTCTGATGCAGCAGGATCAGCCTATTCGCGAATCCTGACCGGCGCGCCGATCCGCTCCGCCGCGATTTCGCGCGCGGTGAAGGGCAGCGTCAGCCATTGCTTCGCCGAATAGGCGCGGGTGCCGTCCGCCGAATAGGGCGAGGCGGGATCGCTCGACTGCGAATAGCTCAGCATCGATCGCGCGACGGGGCCATCCTTGCCGAAGGTGACCAGCTGGACATAGCTGGTGCCGTGCGCGGGCGAGAGATGTCCGTCCGCGACCGACGAGTCCATCGCGTTGAGGACGCCCGCCCAGCCCGGGCCGCCATGGATCGCGATCCGCTGGCCGCCCCGCTCGACATATTGGACGGCGCTCCACGGCGCGTCGATCGCGATGTTCAGACCCTCGAGCGACTTTTCCCCCGCCTCCAGCGCGTCGAGCAGTGCAGGCCCGGCCGCGTCGAGATCGAGGTCGGCCGGGGTGGTCGCCGGCCTGGCGCGATCGAACGGCGTCGCCCATAGCTTCGGGATGCTGCGGGCGGATTGCCAGAAGGCGAGGAACAGCGCCGCGCCGCGGCTGTCGGTATCGACCCTGCCGTCCCATGCCGCGAGCACGGCGCAGGCGCGTGCCAGCGCCGGGCGGGTGGGGCAGATCCGCTGCAGCCCGGGGAGCAGCGCGTCGGCAGCCGGGACTCGGTTGGAAAAGGCCATTGCCGAGACGATGTCCGGATCGACCTTGCCCGCCGCAATTGCGCGCTCGATCTCGGCGATCGCGGCGCGGGTCCGCAGGTTCTGCGGTGTCCCCCAAGGGCCCAGCACCGGCGACAATTCGCGATGCGGCGCCCGCGGACTCGACAGCCAGTAGCTGTCATTCGAATTCTGGACCGCATCGCGACGCTCGACGACCGCCATCTTCGCCATCGGCATCAGGCCGGGCGCCGGCGTCGATGCGTCGACCGCCCAGTTGCAGGCCGATCGTGCGCCATCGAGCAGGATGATGCCTGCGCCGCGCGCCAGCGGCGACTTGCCCGACGGTGCGGCGCAGGTCGTGATCTGCTCCGCCGACACGTTCGGTACGGCGGTCACATCGGCATAGAGCGCATTGCCATCGGCATCGGCGGCGATGGTGTTGACCCAGGGGATGCCCAGCGTGTGGCCGACCGCGGCGCGGATCTCGCCGACGTTGCGCGCCCGGGCGATGCCGAGCCAGGCGTCGCCAGACCGAAAATTCGCCTGGTTCGCATCGCGCAGCGCATAGGCGGTGGTCGCGGTCCAGCCGAAGCCGACGCTCGGCATCGCGGCGATCGGGCCATAGCGGCTCGACCACAAAGTGCGGGTGACGGGTGCGGCGCCCTTCACCTCGACCCTGACGTCGCGCCGAGTCATCTTCTCGGGCTTGCCATCGACGAGATAGGCGGTGGCATCGGCGGGGTCGAGCTTCAGCTCGTGCAGCGTGAAATGGCTGGCGGTCGTGACCGTATGCGTCCAGGCGATCGACCGGTTGAAGCCGATCCCGACCGTCGGCATGAAGACCAGCCCGCCGCCCATCACGTCGAACTTGCCGGGGATCGTCAGGTGCAGCCGGCGGAAGCGGTTGGGGCCGTACCAGGGGAAATGCGGATTGCCGATCAGCAGGCCGCGACCGTCGCTGGTGACGTCGCCGCCGAACGCCCAGCCATTGCTGCCCAGGCTGATCCGGTCGGCCAGCACCGGAAAGCCGGCGTCGAGCGCCGCCGCCTTGGATGACGGTGCTGCCGCTCCCGCAATCTGCTGGGCCAGCGGTGCCGAGCTGATCAGCGTCATTGCGGCGTTGATCAGCAGCAGCGAATCGTCCGCACTCATCGGGCGCACCCAGTCGGCCGACCGGCAGCTTTCGGCCAGCGCCTGGCGGTGATCGCGAAGATAGCGGTTATAGCCGGCCCGGAAGCCATTGGTGATCGCGCGATTGTCGGCGCTGGTGCCCGCCTGCGCCGCGCGAAGCGCGGGCAGGTCGGCGATCGCCCGGTGGTAGAAATCGCTGTCGATATTGGAAATGTCGCGAAACCCGACCGATACCTTGCCGTCGCCGAGGAACTTCGCCCGCTCGCCGCGGACGGTCAGCAACATGTCGGCGATGACGCAGCCATTGTCCTGCGCAGCGGCATAGCCCGACCCATAGCCTAGGCCGGCCATGTCCTTCGCGACGATGTGCGCGACGCCCTGCGTGGTCCGGGTAACCGTCGCGTCGAGCCGCTGGGCGGCGGCGGGGAAGGGAGCGGCCAGGCCGATCATGGCCAGGCCCAATGCTGCGCGGCGCGACGTCATCCTGCTCTCCCCCAAAGCTTGTCGTGGGGGAGCCTAGCGGCGGCGGTTGCGCTGTCTAGCTGTTCCGTCCGCGCGCGGTGACGGTCCACTGCCCGACGATGCGGTCGCCCTCCAGCAGGTGGAACTGGTCGTAGAGATTGACCGTCGGATCACAGTGCGGCGGCTGCAGCACGACGCGCTCGCCCAGTGCGGGGAGCGGGCCGTCGGACAGTAGCGCGCCATGCTCGTCGCCCATGAAGCGATAGCGGGCATCCGGCCATAGCGGTCGCGGCACCCCGGCGTCGGTCGCCATCGCCTTCAGCCCCGCGTCGAGCGTGACCATGCCGGCATGGTTGGCGCTGATCACGGTGGAATCGACGAACAGCGCCCGCTCGAACGCGGGCGCGCCGCCGCCGGTCAGCTCGCAATCCTCATATTCGCGGTCGAGGAAGATATAGGACCCGCATTGCAGCTCGGTGAGCACGCCGAGCTCGGCATCGATCGCGAAGCTGCCGGTGCCGCCGCCGGTCACGACGGGGATGGCGTGGCCGTCGGCGCGCAATGCATCGAGCGTGGCGGAGAGCATCGCGGTCAGCTGCGCAATCGCCTCGCGACGCTCGGCATGGCCAGGGATATGCTGCTGCGACCCGCAATAGAATTGCGCGCCACCCAGCCGCAGCGCCGGCGCCGCCGCGATGGCGCGGGCCAGCCACACCGCTGCTTCGGCGGAGGCGACACCGGTGCGATGGGTGCCTGGGTCGACATCGATGAACAGCGTCATTGCCTTGCCGCCGTCGCCGGCCGCCTGTGCGAGTGCCTCGACCACCGCCGGGTGATCGACCACCGCCGAGACTGTTATACGATCGTTCAACAAGCAAAATCGGCGGATCGCATCGGGTCGCACGATCGGCGAGGTCAGATGAATGTCGTCGATTCCTTCTGCCGCCAGCGCCTCGGCCTCGGCCAACTTGGCGCAGCAGATGCCGAGCGCTCCGGCAGCGATCTGGCGGCGGGCGATGTCGGCGGACTTGTGGGTCTTCGCATGCGGGCGCAGCGCGAGGCCGCGGTCGGCGGCGAAGCGGGCCATGGCGGCGATGTTGCGCTCCAGCGCCGCAACATCGACCAGCAGGGCCGGGGTGGGGAGCTCGGCGCGGGCGCAGGGGCGGGATGGGGTCACGGTCCGATCCTAGTCGCTGGACAGGCCGTTGCCCAGCGATGCGCTGGCATCGCGCAAGGCGGCAGACTATCACATCGCATGGCCTGGCCTCATCGCCTCGCGGGTAAGGCAGCCCGCCTGTTCTGGTTCGTCACCCGGCCGCGGACCTTCGGCGTGCGCGCGATTGTGCTCGACGCCGCGGGGCGGGTGGTGCTGGTGCGTCACACCTATCTGCACGGCTGGTATCTGCCCGGCGGCGGCGTGAAGAAGGGCGAGAGTGCCGTCGCGGCGGTGCGACGGGAACTGGCCGAAGAAGTCGCGATCACCGATTTCGGGATCGATCGCGTGCTCGGCGTCTACCATGCCCGCGGCGAGCATAAGGACGATCACGTCGTCGTCTATGTCGTCCATGTGCCGGAGGGGGCAGATCGCTCGATGCGCGGCGCGGACGCGCTGGAGATCGCCGAGGCCGCCTGGTTCCCGCTCGACAACCTGCCTGACGACACGTCGCCGGCTACGCGCCGCAGACTCGCAGACCTTCAAAGCGGCACTATGGGCGCTGCCGATTGGTGAGGGATTGCCATGTTGCAGTGCGGAAACGCAGCTGTGGCATGGCTGCTTCAGTTCGCATCCCGAAATTGTCGACTAGGCCCCACCCCGAACCCGGGTTCGGCGATCGCGATCAAGGGCTCGGGATCGATTCCATTTTGAGCCTAAAACGCTTCACCGGCGGGGACCTGCCATTCACCGCACATCTCGGCTTGATCATTTCGGTTCAGATACGTGAATATACGAAGTAAGTTAGTGATTTCATCGGGTTACGTGGTTATGCGTAAAAATTAGGTTTCAGACTGTGCGGCAAACAGGCGCAAACCCGTGCAGTCCGAAACCGCTTGGCGGGACCTAGAAACCGTTACGGATGTCCAACAAGCGGCTGGAAATGCGGAAAAACTGTGTCGTTCCCGCAACACCACACCTATTTGTGCGCTTGCGTGGAAACTTTCGTTTCGGTAGTGAGTTTGCGCTGTCCGTAGTGACAACTCAGAAAGGGGATTATGATGCGGAAGCTTGCCGTCACATTGGCACTGGCCACGACCGCGCTAAGCACGCCTGCTCTCGCCCGCGACGACTCGTGGTATGTGGGTGTTGAAGGCGGCGCGATGCTGGTCGAAGACATTTCGTTCGACATCGGCTCGGCGCAGGACGCAGGAACTGTCGACCATCGCGCCGGTTGGGACGTTGGTGGCACCATTGGTTACGACTTCGGTGGCTTCCGCCTCGAAGCCGAGGTTGGCTATCGCCAGGCTTTCGTGACCGGATATCGTTCGACCGTGACGACTCCGTTCATCAACAGCAACAACGCCATCCAGAACGCACCTGCGGGTAACTACGACTATGCCGGCGGCAAGACCTCGGCCCTGTCGTTCATGGTCAACGCGATGCTCGACTTCGGTGAAGACGATGGCATCCAGGGCTTCGTTGGTGGTGGTGCGGGCGTTGCTCGCGTCAGCAGCAACCTCGGCCTGAACACCCGCGGCGACTTCCTCGACGACTCGGACACCGTGTTCGCATGGCAGGCAATTGCCGGCGTTCGCGCTCCGCTGAGCGACTCGGTGGACATCTCGCTGAAGTATCGCTTCTTCAACGCGGACAACTTCAACCTGGTGGACGTCACCGGCCGCAACTATGAGGGTCGTCTCCGCACGCACTCGATCATGGGTGGTCTGACCTTCAACTTCGGTGGCCCGACCCCGCCGCCGCCGCCGACGCCCGAGCCGACCCCGACGCCGGCTTGGACGCCTCCGCCGGAGCCGACCCCCGAGCCGACCCCGACCGTGGTCTGCACCCCGGGACCGTACATCGTGTTCTTCGACTGGGATAAGTCGGACATCACGCCGGAAGCCGCTGGCATTCTCGACAACGCCATCAGCAACTACCAGAGCTGCGGCAACGCCTCGGTCATGCTCGCCGGTCACGCCGACCGTTCGGGTGCAGCCAGCTACAACGTTGGCCTGTCCCAGCGTCGCGCTGACTCGGTCAAGGCATACCTGTCGTCGCGTGGCATCCCCAACGGCGTCATCGGCACCGAAGCGTTTGGTGAAAGCCAGCCGCGCGTTGCCACCGCCGACGGTGTCCGCGAACTGCAGAACCGCCGCGTGGAAGTCACCTACGGTCCGGGTTCGGGCAACTAAGCCCAACCGGTTCCGACAGGGACTGACAAGAATAGGGGAGGTCGGGAAACCGGCCTCCCTTTTTCTGTAGGGTGCACGCGCTGCCTTGCGGGGTCGTGTCGACAGCCGGTCCGGTGCCTGCACGTCCCGATATCAATGCTTTCCCGCGCGGACATGGCGGCCTATAGCCTGCGGTCATCATGACTTCCGCAGCCACCATGAATGCAACTGCAACACCGCTGCCGGCCGACTGGCGCGATTTCCTGGCGCTGACCAAGCCCCGGGTGATGACGCTGGTCGTCTTCACCGGGCTGGCCGGCATGATCGCCGCGCCTGGGTCGATCCACCCCGTGCTGGGCTTCACCGCCATCCTGTGCATCGCGCTGGGGGCGGGCGCCGCCGGTGCGCTGAACCAGTGGTATGAGGCCGATCTCGACGCCAAGATGAAACGCACCCAGGGACGGCCGCTGCCCGCCGGGCGGATGGACCGCCAGTCGGCGCTCCACTTCGGCGTCGGCCTCGCCGCCTTCTCGGTCATCCTGATGTTCTTCGCGCTGAACCTGGCGGCGGCGGCCATCCTGACCGTGTCGATCCTGTTCTACGTGTTCATCTACACCATCTGGCTGAAGCGCCGCACTGCGCAGAACATCGTCATCGGCGGTGCCGCGGGCGCGTTTCCGCCGCTTATCGGCTGGGCCGCGGCGACCGGCAATGTCGCGATGCTCCCGGTGCTGCTGTTCGCGCTGATCTTCCTGTGGACGCCGCCGCATTTCTGGGCGCTCGCGCTGTTCGTGAAGACCGATTACGCCAATGCCGGCGTGCCGATGCTGCCGGTCGTCGCCGGCGAGCGCGTCACCCGCGTCCAGATCGGCATCTACACCGTGCCGATGATCGCCGCGGCGGTTGCGCCCTGGGCGATGGGGCTGGTGGGCAACGTGTATGGCTGGACCGCGATCGCGCTGAACCTGGTCTTCGCCGCGCTCGCGCTTCAGGTCAGCCTGCGCCAGTCGCAGCCAGGCGATACGATGCAGCCCGAAAAGCGGCTGTTCAAATTCTCGATCCTCTACCTCTTCCTCATGTTCGGCGCCGTGATCGCCGATCGGTGGATGGCATGAGCGCGCCGCAGGATCGCGATCCCGCGCCGATGTCGGTCGAACAGATCCGCGCGCGTCAGCAGGCGCGCGCCAAGGTCATGGCCTGGCTGCTGGTCGCGTTCGTCCTGCTCGTCTTCGCCATCGCCTTCGTCCGTATCCAGGGCGGAATCGAGTGACGCTGAGCCACAAGCTTCGCACCGCCCTGCTGGGCGGGACCTTCGTGTGCTGCATGGGCGGCCTCGGCTTTGCCAGCGTGCCGCTCTACCGGATGTTCTGCGAAGTGACCGGCTTCGACGGCACGACTCAGCGCGGCACCGAGGCGCCCGGCGCGACCGGGCAGATGGTCACCGTCGCGTTCGACGCCAATACCAGTCCCAAGCTGCCCTGGAAGTTCAAGCCCGAGGTCGCGTCCGAGCGGGTCAATGTCGGCGCGCGCGACATGGCCTTCTTCACCGCCCGCAACGACAGCGACAAGCCGGTTACCGGCACCGCGACGTTCAACGTGTCGCCGGGGCAGGCGGGCAAGTATTTCACCAAGATCCAGTGTTTCTGCTTCACCGAACAGACGCTGGCGCCCGGCGAAGAGGTGCGGATGCCGGTGATCTATTATGTCGATCCCGCGATCCTGAACGATCCGGATGCGCGCGACGTCGAGAAGATCACGCTTTCCTACACATTTTACCCGGTGGATTCCGCGAAGACACCGGGTTAAGCACGCCCCACACCATGTAACAGGGACCGATCATGGCCGGAGCCAAGAACCACCAATATCACATCCTGCCGCCCAGCATCTGGCCTCTGGTCGGCTCGCTGTCCGCCTTCGTCCTCGCCGTCGGCGGCATCATGTGGATGCACCAGCCGGCCGACGCGACGAACAGCGTTCCCGCTCTGGTGTTCTTCTTGGGCGTCGCGCTGCTGGCGCTGACCTTCTTCGGCTGGTGGTCGAAGGTGATCCAGGAAGCGCATGCCGGCGATCACACGCCGATCGTGCAGCTTCACCTGCGCTACGGCATGATCCTGTTCATCGCCTCGGAAGTGATGTTCTTCGTCGGCTGGTTCTGGGCGTGGTTCGATTTCTCGCTGTTCCCCTCGATGGTCGAGTCCGTCGGCGGTCAGTGGCCGCCCAAGGGCATGCACGTCATCGACGCCTGGTCGCTGCCGCTGCTCAATACGCTGCTGCTGCTCTGCTCGGGCACCACGATCACCTGGGCGCACCATGCGATGCTCCATGATCGCCGCGACGATGTGAAGACCGGCCTGTGGCTGACGATCATCCTTGGCGTCGTCTTCTCGATGATCCAGGCCTATGAATACATGCACGCACCGTTCCCGTTCAAGGCGGCGAGCGAGGGCGGCAGCGCCTATGGCGGCGTGTTCTTCATGGCGACCGGCTTCCACGGCTTCCACGTGCTGGTCGGCACGATCTTCCTGATCGTGAACCTGATCCGCGTGTACAAGGGCGACTTCACCCCGAAGCAGCATTTCGGCTTCGAAGCGGCAGCCTGGTACTGGCACTTCGTCGACGTCGTGTGGCTGTTCCTGTTCGCCTCGATCTATGTCTGGGGCGGCTGGGGCGCTCCGGTCCACTGATCGTGTCGGCGGGCACGGTGACCGAGCCGGCGCCCGCCGAAGCTGCGCTGAAAGGCGTCTGCCCTCGCTGCGGCGAGGGCCGGATGTTCTCCGGCTGGATCCGCTTTGCCGACACCTGCGGTAAATGCGGGTTCGATTTCACCCGCTTCAATGTGGGTGACGGCCCCGTCGTCTTCCTGACGCTGGGCATCGGCACGATCATCACCATCCTGGCGGTGACGGTCGAGCTGGCCTTCGAGCCCGGCGTCCTGATCCATGTCCTGCTCTGGGGCCCGCTGACTGCGGTGATGGTCCTGTTCGCGCTGCGCTTCGCAAAGGGGCTGCTGCTCGCGCTCGAATATCGCAACGATGCGCGCGAAGGACGCGTTGAACGCTGATGCCGCGCTTCCCCCTGATCCCAACCATCGTCGTCGCCATCGCCATTGCGGCGATGATCGCGCTCGGCGTGTGGCAGCTCGATCGCCGCGCCGAAAAGGAGCGCGCGATCGCGGTCTATGCCCAGAATTTCGAAAAGCCGACCATCGCCTTCCCGCGCGTACCCGTCGGTGACGAATATCTGTTCCGCCACGCCAGCGCGATGTGCCTCGAAGTGGTCGGCTGGCAGAGCCAGGGCGGCCGCAGCAGCAAGGGCGAGAGCGGCTGGCGCCAGATCGCCCAGTGCCGCACCGGTGCCGAGGGCGCGTTGCTGCTCGTCGATGTCGGCATCTCGACCGATCCGAAGGTGAAGCTGCAATGGGGCGGCGGGCCGATTACCGGCACCATCACCCATGCGCCCGATTCCCGGTCGCTGATCGGCCAGTGGTTCGACCGGCGCCCGCGCTCGCTGATGCTGATCGCCGATCTCGCCGCGCCCGGCCTGTCGGTCACCGCGCGTCCCGACCTGTCGAGCGTGCCGAACAATCATCTGGCCTATGCGGTTCAGTGGTTCCTCTTCGCGCTGATCGCCGCGGTCATCTATGTCCTCGCGCTGCGCTGGCAGCAGAAGAAGGACGAGGGCGACGGCCAAGCCGGAAACGACCGCACCTAAAGAAGCGCTGTTCTTGCCCCTGGCGAGCGGCGCAGCTAGTCCGCGCACCATGCGCTATATCAGCACCCGCGGCACCGCACCGACGCTCGGCTTTCGTGATGTGACCCTTGCCGGTCTCGCCAGCGATGGCGGCCTCTATATTCCCGAGGCCTGGCCGCAATTCGGCGCTGACGAGATCGCGGCGATGGCGGGCCTGTCCTATGCCGAGACCGCGGTGCGGGTGATGCTGCCCTTCGTCGGCGACGATCTGAGCGAGGACGAACTGCGCGCGCTGTGCACCCAGGCCTATGGCCGGTTCGCGCATGCCGCGGTCACCCCGCTCGTCCAGCTCGATCAGCGCCACTGGCTGCTCGAACTGTTTCACGGGCCGACGCTCGCGTTCAAGGACGTCGCGCTCCAGCTGCTCGGCCTGTTGTTCGAGAAGTTCCTGACGGGCAGCAGCACGCATCTGACGATCGTCGGCGCCACCTCGGGCGATACCGGGTCGGCGGCGATCGACGCGGTTGCCGGGCGGCACGGCGTCGACATCTTCATGCTCCACCCGCAGGGCCGTGTCTCCGACGTGCAGCGCCGCCAGATGACCACCGTCCTGGCACCCAATGTCCACAACATCGCGATCGACGGCAGCTTCGACGACGCCCAGGCGCTGGTGAAGGCGATGTTCAACGATCCCGCCTTTTCGGGACGCTTCGCGCTGTCGGCGGTGAACTCGATCAACTGGGCGCGGCTGATGGCCCAGATCGTCTATTATTTCTACGCCGCGGTCCGGCTGGGCGCGCCCGATCGCAAGGTCGCCTTCGCGGTGCCGACCGGCAATTTCGGCGATGTGTTCGCCGGCTATGCCGCGGCGCGCATGGGCCTGCCGATCGAGCGGCTGGTCGTCGCCACCAACGTCAACGACATCCTCCACCGTGCACTGTCCAGCGGCGACTATTCGGCGGGGACGGTGACGCCCACCGCCGCGCCGAGCATGGACATCCAGGTCAGCTCAAACTTCGAGCGACTGTTGTTCGACGCCGGCGGACGCGACGGCGCCGCGCTGGCCGATCAGATGCGCGGGTTCGAATCGACCCGGGCGATGCGGCTGACCAATGCGCAGCAGACCGCGGCGGCCCGCTGGCTGGTCAGCGACCGCGTCGATGCTGGCGAGATGGCTCAGACGATGCGCTGGGCCGCCGAATCGGGCCAGGTCGTGGATCCGCACACCGCAATCGGCCTTGCTGCAGCCCGCCGCGCAGAGACCGGCGCTGCGCCGGTCGTGACGCTCGCCACCGCGCATCCCGCGAAATTCCCCGATGCGGTCGAACGCTCGACCGGGATCCGACCCGGCCTGCCGGCGCGGGTCGGCGACCTGTTCGAGCGTGAGGAGCGTTATGACGCGCTTCCTGCCGAATTCGATGCGATCACGGCCTATATCGCGGAGCGCGCCCAACCTCGCTAAGGGGCGGTGATGGACCTGATCACTCTCACCGGCGAACCCTGGGCGGACTATGGCCTGATCGACAGCGGTCACGGCCGCAAGCTCGAACGCTATGGTCGTTTCCGCTTCATCCGCCCCGAACCCCAGGCGATGTGGGCGCCGGCCAGCGACCGCTGGGACGCGCATGGCGAATTCCTGCCGGGATCGGACGAGGAAGGCGGCGGGCGCTGGGTGTTCAACCAGCCGGTCCCGCGCGAGGGCTGGCCGCTGAGCTGGCGCGAGGTTCGCTTCACCGCGCAGAACACGCCGTTCCGCCACCTGGGATTCTTTCCCGACATGGCGCCGGTATGGGACTGGATGCGCGGGCAGATCGACGGGGTCGACGAGGCCGAATGCATGAACCTGTTCGGCTATACCGGCGTCGGCACGCTGGCGCTTTCGGCCAAAGGCGCGCGCATGACGCATGTCGATGCGTCGAAGAAATCGGTTGCCGAGGCGAAGGAGAATGCGGTGCTGTCCGGCATGACCGACCGCCCGGTCCGCTGGATGATCGACGACGCCGCCAAATTCGTCGCTCGTGAGGTGCGCCGCGAACGCCGCTATGACGGCATCATCCTCGATCCGCCGAAATGGGGCCGCGGTCCGAATGGCGAGGTGTGGAAGCTCGAGGAGGGACTGCCCGCGCTCGTCGCCGATTGCCGCAAGCTGCTGGACGAGAAATCGCGCTTCCTGTTCCTCACCGTCTATGCCGTGCGCATGTCGGCGCTGGCGATCGGCGAGCTGGTGCGCCAGCATTTTGCCGATCTGGGCGGGGTGGTCGAGGCGGGCGAACTCGCCGTGCGTGAGGAAGCGCGCGGGCTGCAGCTGCCCACGGCGATCTTTGCGCGGTGGCGCCGCGACTGACGCTCAGCCGCGCCCCATCTTCATCGCCGCTCCGGCGACGAACGGGCATCCTGCGACCAGCAACAGGCTGACCGCGCCCAGCAGCTTGATCGCCCCGACCTCGCCATCGACCGCGCCGGCGCCGAAGATCAGCAGGGGGATGGCGAAGGGCAGCATCACCAGCCCGGCCAGTGCGCCTGCACCGCGCAGACCCGAGGTGAGCGCGGCAGTCGCAATCCCCAGCGCCGCGAGGCCGGGGGTGCCGATCGCCAGCGCGATCTCGATCCGCAGCAACGCCTCGCCCGGCAGCCGCAGCAGCGCCGAGGCGATGACTGTCGCGGCCAGCAGGCTGGGCGCGAACCCCAGCCAGTGACCGGCCATCTTGGCGGCGGCCACCGTCGCATCGGAAAGGCCGCGAGCGATGAACTGATCGATCATCCCGCTCTCGACATCGGGCCCGATCAGCCGCTCGACCGGCAGCAGCGCCGCGAGCAGCGCCGCCGCCCAGATCACGCCCCCGCCAATCCGCGCGAGCAACTCGCCATCGGGGCCCACGGCAAAGGGAAACAGGATCGCCGTCAGCAGGAAGAAGGCGATCGGCAGGACCAGCCCGCCGCTGGTCCAGCTGCGGCGCAATTCGCGCAGGATGATGGCGGCGACGGCGCTCATGATGCGGATTCCGGGGCGCAGCGCCCTTCGACAGGCTCAGGGCGAACGAAAGTTTCGTGGACATACCCAGACCCCGTTCGGGCTGAGCTTGTCGAAGCCGGCCGCGTCACAGCGCCACCAGCGGTTGCGGCACAGGCAGCGCCCTTCGACAAGCTCAGGGCGAACGGAGGTGGGGTGTGCATTCCCAACCCACGTTCGGGCTGAGCTTGTCGAAGCCCGCTGCGCCTCACAGCGCCACCTCGCTCGCGCCAGGCATCGCCACCGGCAGGTGCGTCGCGACCACGACCGCGCCGCCCTTCGCGCGATGCGCCGCGATCAACGCCTCCAGCAATCCGATCGACCGCAGGTCCAGCCCATTGGCCGGCTCGTCGAGCAGCCACAGCGGCGCGCCCGATGCCGCGACCCGTGCCAGCCCCGCGCGCCGGCGCTGGCCGGTCGACAGCAGCCGTACCGGCACCTCCGCCAGATGCGCCAGGTCGAGTGCGATCAAGGCGGTCTCGACCGCCGCCCCGGATTGCCCGTCGATCCCCGCCCAGAACCCCAGCGCCCGCACCAGCGACAGTTCCGGATCGAGCGCACTTGGTTCGCCCAGCAGCGCGCGCGGGCCGCACTCGACCGACCCGGCCGCGGGATCGAGCAGCCCCGCCGCAAGCCGCACCAGGCTCGACTTGCCCGCGCCGTTGGCGCCGGTCACCAGGCAGCCGCCGCCGGGTTCGACCGCGAAGCTCAGCCCCTCGAACAAGATTCGTCCCCCGCGCGCGCAGGTCACGTCGCGGAAGACGAGCAGGCTCACTCGGCGGAGTCCTCCAGCGCATGGATATCGTCGTCGGACAGGCCGAAATGATGCCCGACCTCATGCACCACGACATTGTTGATCAGCGCCTCGAACTCGACGCCGGTCTCGCACCACTCCTCCAGGATCGGGCGGCGATAGAGGTGGATTTCGTCGGGAAAGCGGATCACGTCGAACGAGGATTTCTCGCCGAGCGGCCGGCCGCGATACAGGCCGGTCAGTTCGAACGGGTCCTCGATCCCCATCGCGGCGAGCGTCTCGTCATCGGCAAATTCCTGCACCACCAGCACGACATCGGCGAGATGGGTGGCGAAGGGTTCGGGGATGCGCGCCAGCGCCGCGCGGGCGAGGCGCTCGATCAGCGCTGCGTCAGGGGCTTGTCCGGTCATGCTGCCGGGAATAGGCGTTGGGCTCGGCCAAGGGCAAGGAGGCGATGATGGTGACGCGACTGACCGACGGACTGCGCGACGAATCGCTGGCCAGCCTGCCTGAGTGGCGGCACGAGCCGGCGCGCGACGCGATCGTGCGCAGCTTCGCCTTCAGGGACTTTGTCGAGGCGTTCGGCTTCATGACGCGTGTCGCGCTGCTGGCGGAGAAGGCCGATCACCATCCCGAATGGTCGAATGTCTGGAACAAGGTCGACATCCTGCTGACCACCCATGACGCCGGCGGCCTGTCGATCCGCGATATCCAGATGGCTCAGGCGATCGACGCGCTGGTCGGCTGACCGCTGCGCGCGGGTTCAGCCGAGCCCGCGGCCACGGCGCATCTGCTTGCGCAGCCCGCCCGGCATCCAGCGCGCGGCAAAGGCCAGGCGGCGCGCGGTCTTGCCGATGATGACATGCACCTTGTCGCGCTCGATCCCGTCCCAGATCTGCTGCGCGACCTCGTCCAGCGGGGTGAATTCCAGCTTGGCCGCGCGCACCGCGTCGCGCGCGGTGTAGTTGGTTCCCGACACGTTCGAGTCGAGCAGCGGCGTGTCGATGAAGCTGGGCATGACGACCCGGACCTTGATGTCGTCTGCCGCCCATTCGCCGTCGAGCGCTTCGGACAGGCCGCGCACGCCGAACTTGACCGCGGCATACAGAGCGAGGCCGCCCGAGCCATAGATGGCCGCCGCGCTGGCGGTGTTGACCAGTGCCGATCCGGGCGTTGCCTTCAGGTGCGGATAGGCGGCGCGCGCGCCGTTGATCACGCCGGTCAGGTTGATCCCGACGATCCGGTCGATCTCCTCCCCGGTGGCATTGGCCAGCGGCCCGCCCACCGCGATTCCGGCATTGTTGAACAGCACGTCAAGCCGTCCGCCGCTGGCGGCGGTGAATTCTGCGAGCGCGGTCGCCCATTGGTCGCGGTCACGCACGTCCATGACATGGGTGGTCGCCATGCCGTCGGGCAGCATCGCCTGGGTCGCGGCAAGGCCGGCGGCGTTGACATCGGCGAGGCCGACGAACCAGCCGCGCGCGGCGAAGAACTGCGCGACCGCCTGGCCGATCCCCGACGCGCCCCCCGTGATGAAGATCGCCTTTGCCATCCCTCGCTCCTCTCGCACGTCTTTTTGACTGTTGCCGCACCATCCCGCACAATCGCGAGCGATGCCAGAGCGATCGCGCAGCGTTACCTTCAAAAATGTCAGCAAGCGATACGCCAGCGCGGTCGCGGTCGATGACGTATCGCTGGCGATCGAGGGCGGCAGCTTCGTGGCGCTGGTCGGCGCCTCGGGATCGGGCAAGTCCACCCTGCTCAAGATGGTCAACCGCCTGATCGAGCCCAGCACGGGCGAGGTCGAGGTCGATGATGCGCCGGTCTCCGCCCGCCCGGTCCACGAGCTTCGGCGGCAGATCGGCTATGTCTTCCAGAATGTCGGGCTGTTCCCGCACATGACAGTCGGGGAGAATGTCGCCATCGGCCTCAGGCTGGCGGGAGTGCGGGATAGCGCTGCGCGGGTCGCCGAACTGCTCGAGCTCGTCGAACTGGCGCCCGACCTGGCGGTGCGAATGCCCGATGCCCTGTCGGGCGGTCAGCGCCAGCGGGTCGGCGTCGCCCGCGCGCTGGCGACGGGGCCGGGGCTGATGCTGATGGACGAGCCGTTCGGTGCGCTCGACCCCGTCACCCGTGATGCGCTGGGCAAGGCGATCCGCGCGCTGCACGACCGGATCGGCCTCACGACCATCATGGTCACCCACGACATGGCCGAGGCGCTGCTGCTGGCCGACCGCGTACTGGTGATGGACGCCGGCCGGGTTGTTGCGGACATGACGCCGGCGCAGTTGATCGCAGGCGAGGGCGGCGCGGTGGCGCAGGCGCTGGTCGCGGTCCCGCGCGAGCAGGCCGCCCGGCTGGCGGCGATGGGCGCATGATGGCGGCGGCAGACAATGCGCTGACAATCCCCCTCCCAGGAAGGGGAGAGGCGTTGCGCGAGGGCCGCACACGCTTTTGTCGGGCAGCCCCCCGATGACCGCAGCGTTTGCCCGGGTCCCCGACCTCCTCGCCCAGCACCTGCTGCTCGCCTTCGCCGCGCTGCTGCTCGGCATCGTCATCAGCCTGCCGCTGGCGATTCTCTCGGCGCGCAACCGGACGGTGGGGCGGGTCGCGCTCGGTTTTGCCAGCCTGGTCCAGACGATCCCCAGCCTCGCGCTGCTGGCGCTATTCTATCCGATCCTGTTGTCGCTGTCGGCGCTGGTCGGCGGCGGGATTCCCGCGCTCGGCTTCCTGCCGTCGTTGCTGGCGCTGATGCTCTATGCGCTGCTGCCGATCCTCCGCAACGCCGTGACCGGCCTGGCCACGCTCGACCCGGCGGTCATCGAGGCGGCGGACGGGATGGGGATGACCCGATGGCAGAAATTGCGGCTGGTCGAGGCGCCGTTGGTGCTGCCGATGCTGATGGCCGGCATCCGCACGGCCGCCGTGTGGACGATCGGTGCGGCGACATTGTCGACCACGGTCGGTCAGCCCAGCCTGGGCGACCTGATCTTCGCCGGGCTTCAGACGCAGAACTGGGCGCTGGTGCTGGCCGGATGCATCGCCGCGGCGGGGCTGGCGCTCGCGGTCGATGCGCTGCTCGGCCTCGCCGAATATGGCATCGCCCGTCGCCGCCGCGGCCTTGCCTGGGGAAGCCTCACCGCACTGCTGATCGCCGTCGTCATCGCGCTCGCGCCGGCGCTGCCGTCGGGCAAGGGGACGGTGGTGGTCGGGGCGAAGGGCTTTTCGGAGCAGTTCATCCTCGCGCGGCTGATCGGCCACCGGCTGGAGCAGGCCGGCTACCGTGTCGACTATCGCGAGGGGCTGGGCTCGGCGGTGGCGTTCAGCGCGCTCGCGGCGGGGGATATCGACGTCTATGTCGATTATTCGGGCACGATCTGGACCAATCAGATGCAGCGGACCGACGTGCCGCCGCGCGAGGCGATTGTCGACGGGGTCGATCGCTGGGCGCGCGAGCGGCATGGCGTCCTGTCGATGGGGTCGCTCGGTTTCGAGAACGCCTATGTGTTCGCGATGCGCGCCGATGACGCGCGGCGGCGCGGCATAAGCAGCATCGCCGATCTGGCGGGCCAGGCGCCGACGTTGCGCCTCGCCACCGATATCGAGTTTCTGGAGCGACCCGAATGGCGCGCGGTTCGCGATGCCTATGGCCTGCGTTTCCGTTCGGCTCATCCCTATCAGCCGACCTTCATGTACAAGGCGCTGGCGGGGGGAGAGGCGGACGTGATTCCCGCTTTCTCGTCGGACGGGCGGATCGCCGCCGACCGGCTGACCGTGCTGACCGATCCCAAGGGGGCCATCCCCGGCTATGATGCGATCCTGTTGCTGGCCCCGAAACGGGCCGATGACGCACGGTTTCAGGCGGCGCTGCGCTCCTTGATCGGCGCGATTCCGGTCGAGGCGATGCGCGAGGCAAATTATCGCGTCGACCGCGACGCGAACAAGGAAGGTCCCGCCGCCGCAGCCGACTGGCTTGCCAATCATCTCAAGCGGTAGATTTTTCCCGCGGTACGGCTATTCTGGTAGCGATATCATCTTTTAGGAGAGACCTGATGCGGAAGCTGCTTCTGGCAACGACGATCTTTTGCGCAGCGCCGGCATTTGCGCAGCAGGATCCGACAACGGTGTCGGCGACGACCGTCGCCAATCCCGAGAAATGGCCCGCCGCCGCCAGTCAGGGGCTGGTCGATCCGGCGACCGAAAAGCGCATCGACGACCTGATCGCCAAGATGACGCTGGAGCAGAAGGTCGGCCAGATGATCCAGGGCGACATCTCGACGGTGAAGCCCGAGGATCTGCGGCGCTATCCGCTCGGCTCGATCCTGGCGGGCGGCAACTCGCCGCCGCTCGGCGCGCCCGACGACCGCTCGTATCAGAAGGACTGGGTCGCGACCGCGCGCGCCTTCCGCGCCGTAGCGATGGAGCAGCGCGCGGGCAATTTGCGCATCCCGCTGATCTTCGGCGTCGACGCGGTGCACGGTAACAACAACGTGATCGGTGCGGTGATCTTCCCGCACAATATCGGCCTGGGCGCGATGCGCGATCCGGACGTGATCCGCCGCATCGGTCAGGTCACCGCGATCGAGACCGCGGCCGCCGGCCCCGACTGGGCATTCGGCCCGACGCTGGCAGTGCCGCAGAATGATCGCTGGGGCCGCACCTATGAAGGCTATTCGGAGGATCCGTCGGTCGTCGCCAGCTATGCCGGCGCGATGATCGAGGGGCTTCAGGGCAAGCCGGGCGAGAGCCGTATCCAGAAGGGGCATGTCGCAGCCTCGGCCAAGCATTTCCTCGGCGATGGCGGCACCACCGACGGCATCGACCAGGGCAATACCGAGGTCGATGAGGACACGCTGATCCGCATCCACAATGCCGGCTATCCCAATGCGATCAACGCCGGGACGATGACCATCATGGCATCCTATTCCAGCTGGAACGGCGGCAAGATGCACGGCAACAAGCCGCTGCTGACCGATGTGCTGAAGGGGCGGATGGGCTTTCAGGGCTTCGTCGTCGGCGACTGGAACGGCCACGGCCAGATCCCGGGCTGCACCAAGGATGACTGCCCCCAGACGTTCCTCGCTGGGCTGGACATGGCGATGGCGCCGGACAGCTGGAAGGGCATGTTCGACTCCACGATCAAGCATGTCCGCGAGGGGCGCATCCCGATGGCGCGGATCGATGACGCCGTCCGCCGTATCCTGCGGGTGAAGTTCGCGCTGGGCCTGTTCGACGAGGCGCGCCCGGTCGAGGGTACCGACGCGCTCGGCACCCCCGAGCACCGCGCGGTCGCGCGCGAGGCGGTGGTGAAGTCGCTCGTCCTGCTGAAGAACGAGGGCGTGCTGCCGATCAAGTCGAGCGCCAACATCCTGGTCGCCGGGCCCAGCGCCGATTCGTTCGAGATGCAGACCGGCGGCTGGACGCTCACCTGGCAGGGCGAGGAGAATCCCAACGCACTGTTCCCCAATGGCGAGACGATCTTCGCGGGCATCGCCCAGGCGGCGAAGGCTGGCGGCGGCACCGCGACCCTGTCGGTCGATGGCAGCTTCACCAAGAAGCCCGACGTCGCGATCGTCGTGTTCGGCGAAAAGCCCTATGCCGAGATGCGCGGCGACATCCGCACGCTGGAATTCCAGCCGGGTGACAAGCAGGCGCTGGCGACGCTGCGCAAGCTGCGCAGCCAGGGAATCCCGACCGTGTCGGTCTTCCTGTCCGGCCGGCCCTTGTGGGTGAACCCCGAGATCAACCAGTCGAACGCCTTCGTCGCCGCCTGGCTGCCGGGCACCGAGGGCGGCGGCATTGCCGACGTCATCATCGGCGACAAGACGGGCAAGCCGCGCACCGACTTCCACGGCAAGCTGTCGTACAGCTGGCCCAAGACCGCCGGCCAGTTCGTGCTGAACCAGGGGATGAAGGGCTATGACCCGCTGTTCCCGTTCGGTTACGGCCTGAGCTATGCCAAGCCCGGCAAGGTCGGGAAGCTGGGCGAGGTGTCGGGCATTGACGCGTCGGCGCTGAACACCAGCATCTTCTTCGCCCGCGGCCAGACCCCGGCGCCCTTCTCGATCGCGACCGACAGCGGCATCACCCGCACCGTGGCCGAAGCCCAGGCGCAGCAGGAAGGCGCAGTCCGCCTGGCCTGGCCGAATCGCGCGGCGACCTTCCGCATCGGCGGCGCGGCACCGATCGACTTCTCGCGCGATGCCAATGCCGATCTGTCGCTGCAGATCACCTACCGCGTCGAGACCGCGCCGACCGGGCCGGTCATGCTGTCGATGGACGGCGAGACCAAGGGCGGCGGGATCGACGCGACCAGCCTGTTCGCCAAGGCCGGGACGTGGCAGACGAGCAAGGTGTTCCTGAAATGCTATCAGTCGAACGGTGTTGACCTGGCCCGCGTGACCGCACCCTTCGTGCTGCAGGCGAATGGGCCGTTCGCGGTGACGATCGCCGATATTCGCGTCGTGTCCGATCCCAACAGCTCGGTCTGCCCGGCCAAGTGAGGATCGCGTGACGCGCCTCGAGATCGCCAATGGGGCGTTTCGCGCCGAGCTGCTGACGCTCGGCGCGACGCTCCGGCGGCTCGATGTGCCCGACCGGACGGGCCGCAGCGCGAACATCGTGCTCGGCCTGGCCGATCTGGACGATTATTGCGGGGCGCCGCGCTATCTCGGGTCGGTCGTCGGTCGCTATGCCAATCGCATCGCGGGCGGCCGCTTCGTGCTCGACGGCCGCGAATATGCCCTGCCAGTCAATGACGGGCCAAACACCCTGCATGGCGGCGTGCCGGGGTTCGACCAGCGTGAGTGGGAGCTGGTGTCACACGACGCCACCAGCGCGGCGTTCGCGCTGACCAGCCCCGACGGCGAGCATGGCTTTCCCGGAACGGTGCGGGTCGAGGCGCGGTACGAGATGCTCGCCGACGGGCTGGAAGTGATCTTGAGCGCAACCACCGATGCGGCAACGATCCTCAACCTGACGCATCACGCCTATTTCAACCTGGCGGGGGAGGCGAGCGGCGCCTCGATCCTCGACCATCGGCTGCGAATCCCGGCCCGCCGGATGACGCCGGTCGATGCCACGCTGATCCCGACCGGCGAGCTCGCCGAGGTTGCGCGGGGTGTGTTCGATTTCCGCGAGCCCAAGCGGGTCGGTCGCGACATCGATGCCGACGACGCGCAGCTCGTGCTTGGCAAGGGCTACGACCATAATTGGGTGGTCGACCGGCCCGGCGTGGTCGCGACGCTCTATGATCCTGCCTCGGGTCGGGTGCTCGACCTCGAATCGGATCGGCCGGGGCTGCAATTCTATTCGGGCAATTATCTCGGCGACGGACCGCCCGGAACTTCGGGGCGGCCTTATGCCGCGCGCGACGGGCTGTGCCTTGAGCCGCAGCTGTTTCCCGACAGCCCGAACCGGCCGGACTTCCCCTCGGCGCAGCTCGATCCCGGCGAGCGCTACGAGCATCGCATCGCCTTCCGCTTCCGCACCGCCGACGACGACGCGCAGGCCTTCAGCCCATAGGAAAAGGGGCCCGCCTTTCGGCGAGCCCCTTCCTTAACCGTCCGTCCGACGAATCTTACAGCGTCGGCTTGCCATCCACGCGGCGCGGGATGCCGGTATAGCCTTCGCGCAGTTCCTCCGGCAGCAGCGCTTCCGGCAGGTCCTGGTATGAAACCGGGCGCAGGAAGCGATCGATTGCCAGCGTGCCGACCGAGGTGCTGCGGCCGTCCGAAGTCGACGGGAAGGGCCCGCCATGGACGATCGCGTCGGTCACCTCGACACCAGTCGGCCAGCCATTGGCCAGGATGCGGCCGACCTTGCGCTCCAGAACCGGCAGCAGCTGGCGGGCCAGTTCGGTATCGCCGTCATCGACCTGCAGCGTTGCGGTCAACTGACCCTCAATCGAGGCGAGCACGGTGTTCAGCTCGTCGATATCGGCGCAGCGCACGACCATGCTGGTCGCGCCGAAGACTTCCTCCGCATGTTCGGGATCGGCGATGAAGTCCTTCGCCGAGATGCTGAACAGCGCCGCGCGGCCGCAATGCGGACCGCCGGGCTCGGCGCCCTGGGCAAGCTGGGTGAAGGCCGAGGCAGACGCCATCCGCGCCACGCCGCTTTCATAGGCGCGGTGGATGCCGGGGGTCAGCATCGTCGCTGCCGGCGCCACGCCGACCAGGTCGGCGGCGGCGGTCAGGAAGCGGTCGAGCGCAGGGCCCTCGATCGCCAGCACCAGACCGGGATTGGTGCAGAACTGGCCGGCGCCCATCGTCAGCGACGCGACGAAGCCCTGCGCGATCGTCTCGGCACGCGCTTCGAGCGCGGCGGGCAGCAGGATGACCGGGTTGATGCTGCTCATCTCGGCATAGACCGGGATCGGCACCGGACGGCTCGCGGCCAGCTTCATCAGCTGGGTGCCGCCGCCGAACGAGCCGGTGAAGCCGACTGCCTTGATCCGCGGGTCGGTGACCAGCGCCGCGCCGACCGAATTGCCCGGACCGTTGATCAGGCTGAACACGCCCTTGGGCATGCCGGTCTTTTCGGCGGCGCGATTGATCGCACCTGCAACCAATTCAGCCGTCCCGGGATGCGCCGAATGACCCTTCACGATCACCGGGCATCCGGCGGCCAGCGCCGAGGCGGTGTCGCCGCCGGCGGTCGAGAAGGCGAGCGGGAAGTTGCTGGCGCCGAACACGGTCACCGGGCCCAGCGGGACCATGCGCAGGCGCAGATCGGCGCGCGGCGGAGTGCGCTCGGGCAGGGCGTGGTCGATGCGCGCGCGCAGATAGTCGCCGAGGCGAAGCTCGCGGGCGAACATGCGCAGCTGGCCGACGGTGCGGCCGCGCTCGCCGGTCAGGCGCGCGTGCGGCAGGCCGGTCTCGGCCATGGCGCGCTCGGTCAGCGTCTCGCCCAGCGCGTCGATCTCGTCGGCGGCAGCCTCGAGGAATTCGGCGCGCTTCTCGCGGGGCAGGGCGGCATATATGGGGAAGGCGGCTTCGGCAGCGGCGGCCGCGGTCTCGACATCCTCGGTCGTCGCGACGGTGAAGCTGGGCTCGATCTCGGCGCCGGTCGCGGGCGATACCGCACGGAAGCCTTCGCCGTCGCGCTTCACGCGCTCGGAAGCAATGAACAATTCCCCGGTAAGCGCCATGGCTGGATCCCTCCTGTTGGTTCCGCGTCGAAAGTTAGCGGTAACATGATCGGACCGGATTTAGGCCCTGGGGCGTCCAGGTTCAACCTTCAGGTCATGCAAAAGCGGACTTGGCCCTGCCGGATCAGCAGCAGCCGCGCGCTTCCATCGCGTCGTTCAGGCCATCCGCGACAAGTGCCGCCATCGAATCATGCGCGCGCTCGGCATCGCCCGCCTCGATCGCCTCGAGCACGCGCAAATGTCCGGGAAGCGCGTCGCGCGGCGCCGGAAGCTTGTCCTGCTTGAACGCGGTGGTCAGCGCGATCGCGGTCGCCACGCCGTGCGCCAGCGAGATGACGAAGTCGTTATGGCTCGCCTCGAGCAACGCCGAGTGAAATTCATGGTCGCAGGCGCGGCCTTCCTCGGTCGCGAAACTGTGGCGGCTGACGCCGTCCAGGCCGGCACGCATCCGCGCCAGCTGTTCGGGGGTGCGCCGCATCGCGGCCAGCCGGGCGGCATCGGGCTCGACGATCCGGCGGAGCTCGAACAGGCTTTCGATGAGCGCCTGATCGGGAACGTCGGTCGCGAACATCCAGCTGAGCACATCGGGGTCGAGCAGGTGCCAGCCGGTCCGCGGGCTGACCTGCGTCCCGATCTTGGGTCGCGAATGGACCAGGCCCTTGGCCGACAGGATGCGAATCGCCTCGCGATAGGCGGTGCGGCTGACCTTGAACTGCTCGCTTGCCTGGATTTCGCCATCCAGCAGCTCGCCGGGCTGGAGCACGCCGGTGACGATGCGAATGCCCAGGTCGCGCGCAACCGTGCCGTGAAGACGGAGCGACTTGGCTTTGGGCTTGCGTTTGATCGGTCTGGCGATTGGCTGGATCACACCGGCTCCTGGGCGGACATTCGGCAGGGCGGTGGCGGAGACGGAGGGATTCGAACCCTCGGTACGGTTTCCCGTACGACGCTTTAGCAAAGCGTTGGTTTCAGCCACTCACCCACGTCTCCGGACAGGACCGAAGGGCGGCCTATAGCGACGGTCTTTGTTCGGATCAACGCCCCGATTGGCGCATTTTCGACTCGAATCGCCGCCCGTTCATTGCGGGGTCAGCCGTGGCGGGCTAGCGGGATGGCCGTAGTGTCATGTTTGGGGACGGGGAATGAAGCGATTTGGTGCGCTAGCGGCGATGGCGGCGGCGACGCTGCTCGCCCTGGGCTCGGCTCCGGCCTCGGCGCAGGTGACGCGAATCGATCCCAATTCACAGATCGATTCGGACCTCGATAATCCGCCCCCGACGCAGCAACAGCCGGCCGACCCGTATCGCGGCGCCGATCCCTCGCCGCCGCGCTATGAGGATCCGTCGCAGGACCCGGCGCGCGACCCCTATCCCGAACCCTATCAGCCCCAGCCCGCGCAGCAGCAGGCGCCGACCCAGGGGCAGACTGCACCATCGGCCGGGACGCGTTCCGGCGGGTACGAGATGCCACAGAATGCGCAGCAGGCGGGGGCACGCGCGCAGGCGACCGATACCTTCCAGCAGGACGATCTGATCGGCGCAGCGGAGGGCGTGTTCGGCAAGGGTGCGGCCGGGCTGGCGGGCCTGATCGAGAATATCCTGAAGGAGCAGGGCGAGCCGAACGCCTATATCGCCGGTCGCGAGGCCGGCGGCGCGATCGCGGTGGGTGTCCGCTATGGATCAGGCACGCTGTTCCACAAGATCGAGGGCCAGCGCAAAGTCTATTGGACGGGGCCATCGATCGGCTTCGACGTCGGCGGTGATGCCAGCAACGTCTTCGTGCTGGTCTATAACCTCCACGACAGCCAGGAACTCTACAAGCGATTCCCCGGCGGGGAGGGCCGCGTGTTCGTGGTCGGCGGATTCTCCGCCACCTATATGCGCCGCGGCGACGTCGTGCTGATCCCGGTCCGGCTGGGCGTCGGCTGGCGGCTGGGCGTCAATGCCGGCTATATGAAGTTCACCGAGAAGAAGCGCTGGCTCCCCTTCTGACGGCGGCGGCAGGGGCCGCGGTTGCGGTCAACCTGCTGACCTATCTGAGCTTTCGGCACGACAAGCGGCGTGCGGTCGCGGGCGGCCGCCGCATCCCCGAACGGCACCTGCTCGGGCTGGCATTGATCGGCGGAACCCCTGCGGCCTTCGCGGCGCGCGCGATGCTGCGCCACAAGACGCGCAAGCAGCCCTTCTCGACCTGGCTCATCCTGATCGCGCTGGCGCAGGCCGCGCTGATACTCGCGTCCCTGCTATAGGGCAGCGCCCGGCCGCTCAGCCGAACTCGACCGATTCGAACCGCACCGGCTCGCCGATCGCCTGGCTGGCCAGCTGAGCATCCCACATCACCCGGTTGCCGCGGATGATCGTGCCGATCGGCTTTCCGGTCAGCGCCATGCCGGTGAAGGGCGACCAGCCGCAGCGCGACGCCAGCCAGCTTTCCTCGATCGTCCAGCGCGCCTTGAGGTCGACGACGGTAAAGTCGGCGTCATAGCCGACCGCGATCCGCCCCTTGCCGGCGATGCCGAACACCCGCTGCGGTCCGGCGCTGGTCATGTCGATCAGCCGCTGCAGCGTCAGCCGTCCTTCGGCGACATGGTTGAGCATCAGTGGGAGCAATGTCTGCACGCCGGGCATGCCGCTGGGCGAGGCGGGATATTCCTTCGCCTTTTCCTCGCGCGTGTGCGGCGCGTGATCCGATCCGATCACGTCGGGCACGCCCTGCACCAGCCAGTTCCACAGCCCGTCGCGGTGCGCGCCCGAACGGATCGGCGGATTCATCTGGGCAAAGGTGCCGAGGCGCGGATAGGCGTCCTCGCCCGCCAGCGTCAGATGCTGCGGCGTCACCTCGCAGGTCGCGATGTCCTTGTGCTTGCCGATCAGCTCGAGCTCGGCCGGCGTGGTCACGTGCAGGATGTGGATCCGGCGGCGCGCCTCGCGCGCCAGGCGCAGGATGCGCTGCGTCGCCAGCATCGCGCTCTCGTCGTCGCGCCACACCGGGTGCGAGGCGGGATCGCCGGCGATTCGTTCGTCGGCGCGCGCGTTCATCCGCGCCTCGTCCTCGGCATGGATCGCCACCCGGCGATGGCCCGAGGCGAGGACCCGGGCAAGCTGGTCATCCTCGGCAACGAGCAGGTCGCCGGTCGAGGCGCCCATGAAGATCTTGACCCCTGCCGTGCCCGGCAGCCGCTCCAGCTCGGCGAGCTCCGGCGCATTGGCTGCGGTCGCCCCGACATAGAAGGCGTGGTCGCACCACATCCGGTCCTTGGCGCGGGCCAGCTTGTCGTTGATCGCATCGGCCGAATCGGTGTTGGGCTTGGTGTTCGGCATCTCGAACACCGCGGTCACGCCCCCCAGCACCGCGGCACGCGCGCCACTCTCCAGATCTTCCTTCGCCTCGAGCCCGGGCTCGCGGAAATGGACCTGGCTGTCGATCACGCCGGGCAGGATATCGAGGCCGGTGCAATCGATCGTCTCGCCCGCGTCGCCGACCGATCCGATCGCGACTATCTTGCCGGCGGTGACGCCAACCGTCACTTCGACGGGACCGCCTGGCAGGTGCACGCGGCCGCCAACAAGCTTCAGATCGACAGTGGCCATGATCGCCTCTTTCACTGGAGTGTGCGGCCTCCTACCTCTTCGCCATGAACCACGCTACCCTGCTGCCGAACCGCGCTCTCATTCGGATCTCGGGCGAGGATGCCCGGGGATTCCTGCAGGGGCTGGTCACGCAGGACATGGCGACCGTCGTCCCGGATGCGCCGAAATGGGCCGCATTGCTGACCGCGCAGGGCAAGGCGCTGTTCGACTTCCTGTTGTGGGATGGCGGCGACGGATCGATCCTGGTCGATTGCGAGGCAGACGAGCGCGATGCGCTGGCGAGGCGCCTTACCCTCTATCGCCTGCGCCGCGCGATCATGATTGAACCGATCGATGGCGGCATCCACTGGTCCATCCAGCCGGGACGGGGCGTGCCGGATCCCCGCCTCGCGGCACTGGGCTGGCGCTGGATCGGCGAGGCGACGGGGGAGGTGGCCATCGACTGGCGCGCGCATCGCCTGTCGCTCGGCGTGACCGAGGGCGCTGCCGAATTGGGTCAGGACAAGACGCTCTGGCTGGAATGCAACGCCCAGGAGCTGAACGGCGTCAGCTTCACCAAGGGCTGCTATGTCGGGCAGGAGAATACCGCGCGGATGCATTATCGCGCGAAGGTCAATCGCCGGCTGGTGGTCGCGCCGCTGGGCGAGCCGGGCGATCGCACGCGGACGACCTATCCCGAGTTGGGCCTGATGATCGAGCTTCGCCGCGCCGAGGCGCTTGGTGACGCGCTCGTTCCAGGCTGGCTGGCCGAGGCACTCGCCGAAGGCTGAGAGCGCCCGGACGGCATTTCCCTCACGTAGGACGAAAAACGCCCCGGAGTTTCCTCCGGGGCGTTTTCGGTTTCGATCAGGATCCGAAGCTTAGTGGTGCTTGTCGTCCTCGATGATCGGCAGCGTCTCGAACTGGTGGAACGGCGGCGGGCTGGACAGGGTCCATTCCAGCGTCGTCGCACCTTCGCCCCACGGATTGTCCGGGGCCTGCTTCCCCGCGATCAGCGAGTAGATGATGTTGACGAAGAAGATCAGGATGCCGAGCGCCATGATCAGATAGCCCAGGCTGGCGATGTGGTTCCAATAGGCATAGGCGTCCGGATAGTCCGGATAGCGACGTGGCATACCCTGCAGGCCCAGGAAGTGCATCGGGAAGAACATGACGTTCACACCGATGAAGAACACCCAGAAGTGCAGCTGGCCGAGGAACTCGCTGTACATCTTCCCAAACATCTTCGGGAACCAGTAGTAGAAGCCGGCGAACAGGCCGAACACGGCGCCCAGCGAGAGCACATAGTGGAAGTGCGCCACGACGTAATAGGTGTCGTGCATATAGTCGTCGACACCGCCATTGGCGAGGATGACGCCGGTCACGCCGCCGACGGTGAACATGAAGATGAAACCGATCGCCCACACCATCGGGGTGCGGAAGCTGATCGAACCGCCCCACATGGTGGCGATCCACGAGAAGATCTTCACGCCGGTCGGCACCGCGATGACCATCGTCGCTGCGGTGAAGTACATCTTCACGTTCACGCTGAGGCCGGTGGTGAACATGTGGTGCGCCCACACGACGAAGCCGACGACGCCGATCGCGACCATGGCATAGGCCATGCCGAGATAGCCGAACACCGGCTTGCGGCTGAAGGTCGCGACGATCTGGCTGACGATGCCGAAGCCCGGCAGGATCATGATGTACACTTCGGGGTGGCCGAAGAACCAGAACAGGTGCTGGTACAGGATCGGGTTGCCGCCGCCCTGCGGATCATAGAAGGCAGTGCCGAAGTTGCGGTCGGTCAGCAGCATGGTGATCGCCGCGGCGAGCACCGGCAGCGCCAGCAGCAGCAGGAAGGCGGTGACCAGCACCGACCACACGAACAGCGGCATCTTGTGCAGGGTCATGCCCGGCGCGCGCATGTTGAAGATGGTGGTGATGAAGTTGATCGCGCCCAGGATCGAGCTGGCGCCGGCGATGTGCAGCGACAGGATCGCCATGTCGACCGAGGGTCCCGGTTCGCCATAGGTCGACAGCGGTGCATAGACCGTCCAGCCGGTGCCCGCGCCCTGGCCGACAAATGCGGAGCCGAGCAGCAGCGCAAAGGCGGGGATCAGCAGCCAGAACGAGATGTTGTTCATCCGCGGGAACGCCATGTCGGGCGCGCCGATCATGATCGGGACGAACCAGTTGCCGAAGCCGCCGATCATCGCCGGCATGACCATGAAGAACACCATGATCAGGCCGTGCGCGGTGATCAGCACGTTCCAGAAGTGCAGCGACGCGTCGCCGGCATGGCCCGAAAGCCAGGGCAGCCACTGGATGCCCGGCTCGGCCAGCTCGAGCCGCATCAGGCCTGAAATGCCGCCGCCGATGATGCCCGCGACGATCGCGAAGATCAGGTAGAGGGTGCCGATGTCCTTGTGGTTCGTCGACATGAACCAGCGGGCGAAGAAGCCCGGCAGGTGATCCTCATGATGGTCGTGCGCGTGGTCGTGACCGTGCGCGTCGAAAGTCGTTGTGCTCATGGTCTCAGTTCCCTGCGCCGGCGGGGTTCGCCGTGGCGGCCTGGTTGGTGGTCGCGGGCACGTCGATCGCGTTCACGACCGGGCCGGTGCCGTTGGCGGGGGTGGTGGTGTCGTCGGTCGCGTCGCTGCCCGGCTGGGCCGGGGCGGCTGCGCTGGGCTTGCCGACGGCCGGCATCGTGCCGCCCTTGGCGCGGACCCATGCCTCGAACTGCGCCGGCGGCACGGCTTCGACAACGATCGGCATATAGGCGTGGCGTGCGCCGCACAGTTCCGAGCACTGGCCGTAATAGATGCCCGGCTTCTCGATCGTGAACGAGGTCTCGTTGATGCGGCCGGGGACGGCGTCGAGCTTGATCCAGAAAGCGGGGATCGCCCAGGAATGGATCACGTCGTTCGCGGTGGCGAGCAGGCGGATCGGCACGCCGGCGGGCAGGACCACGCGAGTGTCGGTCGCCAGCAGGCGCGGACCGTCGGCATCGGTGCGGAAGCGGGTGCCGGCCGGAACCTCGCCCTTTTCCTTCAGCATGTTCGCGGTCAGCTGGATCCCGCCATGGTCGGGATATTCATAGCTCCAGAACCACTGGTTGCCGATCGCCTTCAGCGTCACCGCATTGTCGGGCGCCGGCTTGAACTGGTTGGCCAGCAGCCGGATCGACGGGACCGCGACGACCACCAGGATCAGCACCGGCAGCAGCGTCCAGACCACCTCGATCGCGGTATTGTGCGCGGTCTTGGATGGGGTCGGGTTGGCTGCGCGGCGATAGCGGAAGATCACCCACATCAGCAGGATCAGGACGAAGATCGAGATCGCGACGACCAGCGGCAGCAGGATCGCATCGTGAAACCAATGTGCCTCGCGGCCGTTCGGAGTCACCTGCTGCTGGAGCGTGATGTGTCCGTCGACGGGCATGCCGATGCCCGCCTGCGGTGCCGTCTTCGGCGTACCGTCGGCATTCAGCAGCGGGTCGGCGACGGCCGGTGCGGGCGCGTCGACGGTAGCCGGAGTCGAGCTGTTGGCCTCTGCGCCACCGGCCGAAGCCTCGGTCGGCGCGTTGGCGGCGGCCGGGGCCGCGGTGTTCTGGGCGGTTGCCGGGCCTGCGAGCGCGAGGCCCGCCGCCAGGACAATCGTGGTCAACCCAAGCATGCGCATCGTCGATATTCACCCTGTTCAGAAGCGCCGAAGCGAGCGGAAAACTTGCCTTATCGTGCGGCCTATACGCTGGCAGGGGGTCTGCTCAACAGCTTTTTGCATTGCCGTTGCGGCGTCGGCACACGAGTCCTAAGTACGCGCGAACCCTGTTCGCCCTGGGAGCGCGCGTGACCGAAGACCCGATTCTTGCCGAATTCCGTGACGCCGGTGCGTTGCTGGAGGGACATTTCATCCTGTCGTCCGGCCTTCGTTCGCCGGTCTTCCTGCAAAAGATGCGGATCTTCGAGGATCCGGCGCGGACCGAGCGCGTGTGTTCGCGGCTTGGCGCGCTGATCCGCGACAGCTTTGGCGAGGTCGACCTGGTCGTCTCGCCCGCGATCGGCGGGATCATCCCCGGCTATGAAACTGCCCGCGCGCTCGGCTGCAAGGCGGTGTTCGTCGAGCGCGAGGAGGGTGAGTTCCAGCTGCGCCGCGGCTTCGAGATTCCCGAAGGCGCGCGGATCGTGATGGTCGAGGATATCGTCACCACCGGCCTGTCGTCGCGCGAATGCATTGCCGCGATTCGCACATTCCCCGGCACGCTGCTTGGCGCCGCCTGCATCGTCGACCGGTCGAACGGGACCGCCGATGTCGGCGTGCCGCTGGTGTCGCTGATGAAGATGGACGTCCCGGCCTATCCCGCCGACCAGCTGCCGCCCGAACTGGCGGCGATCCCGGCGATCAAGCCGGGGAGCCGCGTGACGGCGTGACCGGCCGGCTGCGCCTGGGGGTCAATATCGACCATGTCGCCACCGTGCGGAATGCGCGCGGCAGTGGCTATCCCGATCCGGTCCGCGCCGCGCTGATCGCGGCGGAGGCCGGTGCCGACGGCATCACCGCGCATCTGCGCGAGGATCGCCGCCACATCACCGACGATGACATCGCCCGCCTGTCGACGGGGCTCAGCGTGCCGCTGAACCTGGAGATGGCGGCGACCGAGGAGATGCTGGCGATCGCGCTGCGCCACCGCCCGCATGCGGTGTGCATCGTTCCCGAAAAGCGCGAGGAGCGGACGACCGAGGGCGGGCTGGACGCCGCCGGCCAGCATAATCACCTGGCGCCGATGATCGCCCAGCTCAACGATGCCGGATGCCGCGTCAGCCTGTTCATCGAGCCCGACGCGCGCCAGATCGACGCCGCGCTGCGCCTGCGCGCGCCGGTGGTCGAGCTCCATACCGGTCGTTATGCCGAGCTGGAAGGACCGGCCAAGGCCGAGGAACTGCGCCGCATCGCCGATGCCGCCGCACTCGCTGCGAAGAACGGGATGGAGCCGCATGCCGGCCACGGCCTGACCTTCGACAATGTCGTGCCGATCGCCGCGATCCCGAAGCTCGCCGAGCTGAATATCGGCCATTTCCTGATCGGCGAGGCGATTTTCGACGGCCTCGCGCCCGTCGTGATGCGCATGCGGGCGCTGATGGACGAAGCGCGGTGAGCGAGGAACGGTTCACCTTCTTCTGGAACGATCCTTTCTCGCAATGGCATCCCAGCCCGTTCGAGATCGATGGGGTGCGCTACGTCACTGCCGAGCAGTATATGATGGCGGAGAAGGCCCGGCTGTTCGAGGATCAGTCCACGCTCGCCGAGATCATGGCCACCGACAGCCCGCGCGAGCAAAAGGCATTGGGGCGCCGCGTTGCCAATTTCGACGCCGAGCGTTGGAACGCCGTCGCGCGCGACATCGTGCTGCGGGGCAATCGCGCTAAATACCGTGCCAATCCGGAGTTGAAGGCACTGCTCCTCGAAACCGCGGGCACGACGATGGTCGAGGCCAGCCCGTTCGACCGGATCTGGGGCATCGGCCTGGCGGCGGAGGACCCCGCGGCGCTGGACCGCAGCCGCTGGCGCGGCACCAATTGGCTCGGCGAGATCCTGACCCAGGTTCGGGATGAACTGATTGCCGGCGGAGAACGGTCATGATCGTCGGGCTGGGATCGGACCTGTGCAATATCGAGCGGATCCGCAATTCGCTCGAGCGCTTCGGCGAGCGGTTCGAGAATCGCGTGTTTACCGAGGTCGAGCTGGGGAAGGCCCGCCGTCGCCCGCACACCCGCGCCGCCACGCTGGCCAAGCGCTTCGCCGCCAAGGAAGCTTTTTCCAAGGCGGTCGGAACGGGGTTTCGCCGCGGCGTGTTCATGAAGGATATCGGCGTGGTCAACGCGCCGTCGGGTGCTCCGACGCTGGCGCTGGCGGGTGGGGCACAGGCGGCGCTCGACCGGTTGATCCCCGAAGGCCATGAGGCGCGCGTGCACCTGACCCTGACCGACGACGACCCCTGGGCCCAGGCCTTTGTCGTGATCGAAGCGATCCCGACCGCGTGATCGTCGAAAGCCCCGAGTTGATCGAACCGACCATCGCTCCGAAGAAAAAGAATGCCCATCGCCGGACCGACTGGTGGGCGGAGGTGCGCGGCGTCTTCTGGCTGGTGATCGCGGTGCTGGGCTTTCACAGCCTGATCGCCAAGCCCTTCTACATCCCTTCCGAATCGATGCTGCCCGGCATGCTGGTCGGCGACCGGCTGGTGGTGACCAAATATCCCTATGGCTATTCGTTCGTCACCCCGACCTTCCACCTGCTGCCCTTCATCAAGGGCAGGTTGTTCGGCCATATGCCCGAACGCGGGGACGTGGTGATCGTCACCCCGCCGGGATCGGACACCGATTATATCAAGCGCGTGGTCGGCCTGCCGGGCGACCGGCTGGCGGTGCAGGGAGGCATCCTGTTCCTCAACGGCAAGCCGGTGCCGCGCCGCTATATGGGCGACCGGCTGATCCCGATCGACGGCAATACGCGATGTGACCCGCTCGAATATCCCGGCCGGCGGGTCGAGGGCGCCGACGGCAAGCCCTATTGCAGCCTGCCCATCTATCGCGAGACGCTGCCCAACGGGGTGTCCTATGACACGATCGATCTGGGCGTGATGCCGAACGACACCTATGCCGAGCGGACCATTCCCAAGGATCATGTCTTCCTGATGGGCGACAATCGCGATCGCAGCGCCGACAGCCGCTATCCGCTCGAGCTCAAGGGGCTGGGCGGGCCGGTGCCGTGGGAGAATATCGGCGGGCGGGCCGAGTTCATCACCTTCTCGCTCGACGGCAGTGCCAGCTGGAATCCGCTGACCTGGTTCGGGTCGATCCGGCCGGGTCGGATCGGCCAGTCGCTCCACCCCAGCGCCGCACCGACCGACGCGCCGGCCGCGCCATGAGCGACGACTCGGCCCGGACCGCGGAGATCGAATCGGTCGACATCGTCCACGAGCCCGGGCCGAACGAGCTGCGCGACCCGGTCGTGCGTGCCGAACTGCGCCGCGCCTCGGTCTGGTTCGGCCTGGCGATCGGCATCGCGCTGATCGTGTTGCTGATCCAGCCGTTGCTGATCATCTTCGGCGCGCTGGTCTTTGCGTCGATGCTCGACGGCGGCGTCCGCCTGCTCGGCAAGGTCGCGCCGCTGCCGCGCGGGTTGCGGCTGCTGATCGTCGTGCTGCTGGTGGCGACCTTCGTGATCGGGACCTTCTACCTGACCGGGGTGGAGATCGCGCAGCAGGTCGAGCAGTTGCGCTCGACGCTCGATGTCCAGGCGCAGCGGGTGACGGGCTGGATCTCGCAGACCGGGCTGATGCCGGGGCGATCGGACCTGACCGGTATCGCCCAGCAGGCGCTCGGATCGATCGGCAAGCTGACCTCGGCGGTCGGCACCGTGCTGGGCGTCGCGGGCAGTTTCCTGATGATCGTCACCATCGGGCTGTTCATCGCGATCGAGCCGCGGCTGTACGAGCGAGGGCTGCAGTGGCTGGTGCCGATCGATGCGCGCGACGAGTTCGCCGTCACCCTGGCGCGCATGGCACGCACGCTGCGCGTGCTGCTTGCCGGGCGGCTGCTCGGCATGTTGTTCGAAGGGACGCTGACCTGGCTGCTGCTCTGGTATGCGGGGGTGCCGATGGCGCTGCTGCTCGGCATCATCACCGGCATCCTCGCCTTCGTGCCCAATATCGGCGCCTTCGTGTCGGGCGTGCTGATGGTCTCGGTCGGGTTCAGCGCCGGCTATGAGCAGGGGCTGTGGGCGATCGGCATCTATTTCGGGGTCCAGACCTTCGACGGCTATGTCCTGATCCCGCTGGTCGCGAAGCGAACCGTCGACCTGCCGCCCGCGCTGACGCTGTCGGCGCAGATCCTGGCGAGCACCTTGTTCGGGCTGATGGGGCTCGCGCTCGCCGATCCGATGGTGGCGATGATCAAGGTCGCGCTGGAGCGCGAATCCGAACGCGCGGCCAAGGCGGGCATCGCCCGCGAGCGGCGTTTTCGCTGGCGCCGCGACGCCAACGAGGAAGCGGTGGCGGAGCGGGGATCGGGCGGCTAAGGCCAAGGCCATGCTGCTGCACGATTATTTTCGCTCCTCCGCCGCCTACCGCGTGCGCATCGCGCTGAACCTCAAGGGGCTGGCCTATGAGCGGCGCGACGTCAGGCTGCTCGAGAATCAGCAGCGCAGCCCCGAGCATCTCCGGCTGAATCCGCAGGGATTCGTCCCCGCGCTGGAGGTGGACGGACTGGTGCTGACGCAGAGCCTGGCGATCATCGACTGGCTGGACTCGACCCTTCCGGAGCCGCGGCTGATCCCGTCCGATCCGGGGCTTCGCGCCGCGGCCATCGCGCAGGCGCTGGTCGTCGGCTGCGACGTGCATCCGCTGAACAATCTGCGGGTGATGCGCTATCTCGGTCGCGAGCTGGGCGCCGACGAGGCGCAGCGTAACGCCTGGACGCGCCACTGGATCGCCGAGGGATTCGAGGCGCTGGAGGCGATGGCGGGTGACGGCGCGTATCTCGGCGGGGACGCGCCGGGGATCGCCGACATCTTCCTGGTGCCGCAGATGTACAATGCCCGCCGGTTCGACGTCCCGCTCGACGCCTTTCCCAGACTCGTCGCGATCGATGCCGCGGCACAGGCCTTGCCCGCATTCGCCGCCGCGCATCCCGATCGCACCGCGACGTGAGGCGGATCGCAGGGCTGGTCGCCGCCGGCCTCGTCATGCCTGTCGCAGCCCAGGCGCAGCAGAGCGAAGGCGAGCCGGTGACCGAGATCGTCGTCACCGGCCGCGGGCTCGACGCGCCGCCGGGCGAGGCGGCCTATGCCGTCACCACGATCGATGCCGAGCGGCTGACCGGTACCGCGAGCAATCGCCTCGACGATGCGCTGCGTGATGCTGCGGGGCTTGCCCAGTTCCGCCGATCGGATTCGCGCTCGTCGCATCCGACCGCTCAGGGGATCACCTTGCGCGGCCTGGGCGGCAACGCCTCCAGTCGCGCGCTGCTGCTGCTCGACGGCGTGCCCCAGGCCGATCCGTTCGGCGGCTGGGTCGCGTTTCCGGCCTATCTGCCCTCGCGGCTCGCCTCGGTCCGGATCACGCGCGGCGGGGGCAGCGGTTATGCCGGGCCGGGCGCGCTGGCCGGGACGATCGAGCTGATCAGCGCGACGCGACCGCCGCTGGCGGCACAGCTTGCCTATGGCAGCCGCGACAGCGTCGATGCCAGCCTGGTCGCCTCGGCCGGCAACGACCGCGGTTTCGCGATGGTCGCCGCCCAATATGCGCGGGGCGACGGCTTCATCCCCATCGTCGAGGAGGATCGCGGACCCGCTGACCGGGCGGCCCCCTATGAACAGGCCAGCCTTGCCCTGCGCGGGGTGATCGACCTGGGCGGGGCGGAACTTCAGGCCAATATGGCGGGCTTTCGCGACCGGCGCGACCGCGGGGTCGACTTCACCCCGGTGGCCAGCGACGGCGTCGATGCCAGCCTGCGCATCGTCGGGCGCGGCGACTGGGCCTGGTCGGCGCTTGCCTATGTCCAGGCGCGCCAGTTCGCCAGCGGCTTTGCCAGCGTCAACGAGGGTCGGACCGTCGCGACTCCGACGCTCGACCAGTATAGCGTGCCGGCGACGGGTATCGGAGGGCGGATCGAGATCGCTCCGCCTCTTGGGGGCGGCGCGACGCTGCGCGTCGGGCTCGACGTGCGCGCGACCGAGGGCCGGACGCAGGAACTCTACACCTATGTCGCGGGCGCGCCGACGCGGCGGCGAGAGGCGGGCGGGCGCAGCGCGACCTATGGTGGCTTTGCTGACCTGAGCTACGAGGCGGGCGCGCTGACGCTCAACGCCGGCGGGCGGCTGGACGGCTGGACCATTGCTGGCGGCCGACTGCGCGAGGATGCCCTGGCGGGTGGCGCGCCGCTGACCGACCTCACCTTTGCCGACCGCAGCGGGGTAGAGGCGACCGGACGGCTGGGCGCAGCCTTCCGCGTGGGCGATGTGGTGATGCTGCGGGCGGCGGGCTATCGCGGCTGGCGGCTGCCGACGCTGAACGAGCTCTATCGGCCGTTCCGCGTCGGGGCCGACGCGACTGCGGCCAATGCCGCGCTCGATCCCGAGCGGCTGACCGGGGCGGAACTTGGGATCGACCTGACCCCGCTGCCCGATGTCACGCTGCGCACCACCGGCTATTGGAGCCGGATCGACGGGGCGATCGCCAATGTCACGATCGCCAACGGGCCCGGCACTTTCCCGGGCGTCGGATTCGTGTCGGCTGCAGGCGTCTATCGCCGGCGCGACAATCTCGACGCGGTCGAGGCGCACGGGATCGAAAGCGACCTTCGCTGGCAGCTCGGTTCGTTCAGCCTGGGGGCGTCCTATGCGTTCACCGATGCGTGGGTGCGCGGTGCCGGGCTGTCCGCGCCGCTCGATGGACTGCGGCCGGCGCAGACCGCAATGCATCAGGGATCGGCGACCCTGGGGTGGATGCGCGGCGGTGCCGGCGCGTCGCTGACCGCGCGTTATGTCGGGCCGCAGTTCGAGGACGATCAGAACCAGCGCCAGCTTCGCGGCGTCTTCACCCTCGACGGATCCGTGCGCGTGCCGGTGGCCGGCGGGTTCGCGGTTCAGCTTCGCGGCGAAAATCTGTTCGATGCGCGGGTCGAGGCGGGGATCAGCGGTCCCGGCCTGGTCGAGCGGGCGAGCCCGCGGACGCTGTGGATCGGGCTGAGCTACGCCGGCAAGCGCTGAACGATCCGGTCGAAAAGGGCGAGATAGGCCGTGACCGGGTCGCCGCCATCGAGGACGACCGGGTCGGGACGGACGGCATCGGGGCGAAGCCAGCGGTTCAGCGCCGCGACCAGCGACTGCCGATCGTCGCGTGCCACCACATCGCCCAGTTCCGGCGTGGCGATGAGCTCGCGCACCGCGACGCTGGAGTCGGTCGCCACAACCGGCGTGCCCAATGCCAGCGCCTCGCGGATCACCCCCGGCACCCCTTCATAATCGGAGGTGAGCGCCAGCACCGCGGCATCGCGCAGGGCGGGCAGCGGGTCGGCGACATGGCCGGGGAAAGACACGCGGGCCTCCAGCCCCAGGTCGGTCACCTGCGCCTCCAAGGTGCTCCGGAGGCTGCCCTCGCCAAGGATCAGCAACCGTACGTCGTCGCGGTCGAGCAGCGGGAGCGCATCGATCAGCCGGTCCCACCGTTTCTGCGGCTCGAGCCGGCCGACTCCCAGCAGGAAGGGGCGGTCGGGCAGGGCGAGGGTGGGGGCGTCGGGAATCGCGACTGCGGGCGGATTCGGAATGACGCTGACCCGGTCCGGGGAAAGGCGCATCTCGCGCCGCGCTTCCTCCGCGGTCGCCGCGGTCATCGCGACGACATGGTCGAGGAAGGCGCGATGCAGGCGCAGCCAGCGGCGATAGTTCCAGGCGGCCAGGCCTCTCATGTCGGGCCGCACCAGCGCGTTGGACACCTTAGCGACGATCGGCGGAGTCCGCCGACCCAGCGCCAGCCGGACATAGCCGGCGACCGCGGAATAGTGATTGCCCGGGCAGAACAGGATGTCGGGCTGCTCTAAGCGGGTGATCCGGGCGGCGGCGCGCGCCAGCGCCAAATAGGTGCCATCGTTCAGGCGATGGACCGTGACGCCGTCGGGAATCTCGCGCGCCAGCGGACCCTCGTCATCGCCAATGATCAGCGTCACCCGACGCCCGGCGCGCTGCCAGCCTGCGGACAGGCGCATCAAGGCGCGCTCGACGCCACCGCCTTGTAATCGTTGCGCAAACGACAGGATATGTTGTGCTTCGCCTTGTGTGCGCTGCAGCATGGCCTTGCGAGACGCCTTTCTAACGCCCAAATCCACCCCCAAGGAAACCGCAATCTGTTTCCAGTGGGAGGTCGCGGACCCCAATGGACTATACGCAGTTGATGCCGATCGTGTCGCGAATGTTTCATCTCGAAGCGGAATTTTTGGCTTGGTGACTAGCCCTGGAACCGACGCTTCGTTGACCAATCCGGTCGACGCAGCGCTGCAGAACACGCCCGATCTCGCGGGGTTGGAGCCGATCGAGAAGATCAAGCGACGCTGGCCGCTGGTGGTGGCCGGCGTGCTGACGGCATTGATGATCGCCGCCCTGGGGCGCGAACTGTTCGGATCGGGGCTTGCCGGCCTTCAGCAGACGATCCCGACCAACCCGCTCTTCTATCTGGCGATCGCGATCTTCTATCTCGGGCCGCCGACCTTCGACTATATCATCTATCGTCGCCTCTGGGGCATCCCGCTCAGCGGCATGGCCGCGCTCCACAAGAAGCGGATCGCGAACGAGGCGGTGGTGGGCTATTCGGGCGAGGCCTATTTCTACGCCTGGGCGCGACAGCGCACCCAGATGGTCGCGGCCCCGTTCGGCGCGGTGAAGGACGTGACGATCCAGTCGGCGATCGCCGGCAACGTCTTCACGCTTCTGCTGATCCTGCTGCTGATCCCGTTCATGGACATGCTGCCGCGCGACATCGTCAATCCGAAGACGGTGGCGATCTCGGCTGCGGTCATTGTCGCGATGTGTCTGCCCTTCGTCCTGTTTTCCAAGCGCGTCTTCTCGCTGCCGCGCGGCAGGCTGATCTGGATCTTCACGATTCATATGCTTCGGCTGGGTGTCGGCACCATGTCGCTCGCCTTCGCCTGGCATTTTGCCATGCCGGACGTGGCGGTCGGCACCTGGCTGTTCCTGGCGGCGGTGCGCATGCTCGCCTCGCGCGTGCCGCTGCTGCCGAACAAGGAAGCGATCTTCGCCACCGCGACGATCTGGCTGATCGGCTCGGGCGATTCGCTGAGCGAATTGATGGCGTTCGTCGCCGCGCTCAGCCTGTTGGCGCACATCGCCCTGATCGGCGTGTTCAGCGTACAGTCAGCCGCGAAACGCTTAGGCTGGTTATGATGATTAAATTGTCCCAAGCATTTGTTGTTGCTTCGGTTTTCGCCGCGGTTCCGGCCGCGGCCCAGGCTCCTCAACCCGCTACGGCCTCCTGCTCGGCGCAGGGCGGACCGGCGATCCGGGTTTCGGTCGTCGGCCTTCAGGACCGCGCCGGCCGGCTCAAGCTGGAGCTGTATCCCGCGACCGAAGCGGATTTCCTGAAGGACGACCGCGACCTGATCAAGGAGCATAAGGACTTTGCCCGCGTCTGGTCGCAGACGCCGCAGAGCGGTGCGGTCAACCTGTGCATTCGCGCGCCGCGGGCGGGTCGGTTCGCGATCCTGTTCACGCATGACCGCGACGGCAAGAACAAGTTCAACATCTGGAAAGACGGCGTCGGCGTCGTTAGCAGCCAGCGGATCGGACGCAGCCGTCCCAAGGTCGGTCAGGCGATCGTAAACGTGCCGGCCACCGGCACCTCGATCACGATTCGCGCACAATATGTCAGCGGACTCGCAGGCTTCTCTCCGGTGAAGTAAGGTACCCGTCATGCGGGTGGTCGACGTCAACGAATATTATTCCCCGACCGGCGGAGGCGTGCGCACCTATCTCGACCGCAAGATGGGAATCATGGCCGATCTGGGTCATGAGCTGATCGTCATCGCGCCGGGGCCGAGGGACTGGGTCGAGGAACGACCGGGCGGCGGCCGCATCTACTGGGTGAAGTCGCCGCCGCTGATCGTCGATCGCAATTACTCGATCTTCGTCCATGATGAGCCGATCTGGCGACTGCTCGACGAGCTGAAACCGGATGTGGTCGAGAATGCTGCGCCCAGCCGGCCGGCTTGGACCGTCGGCAAGTGGCAGGGCGACGCGCTGAAGGTCTGCTTCGCGCATAACGACAATATCGGCGCCTATCCGCAGCGCTGGCTGGACGGCGTTGCCACTACCGAACAGGTCGAGCGCGCCTTTGGCTGGTATACGCGCTACATGGCGCGCTTCCTGAAGCTGTACGACGTGTTCGTCACCAACGGGCCGGCGCTCGCCAAGCGCTATGCCCGGCGCGGCCTGACGGTGCATGCCTCGATGCCGCTGGGGATCGAGCGCGGCTATTTCTCGCCCCATCTTCGCGACGAGAAGCTGCGCGCCTCGATTCTCGCCCAGATCGGTCTGCCGCCCGAGGGGCATCTGCTGCTCGGCATGGGGCGCCACCACCGGGAAAAGCGCTGGTCGCTGGTGATCGACGCGGTCGAGGCGGCGGGCGCCGACATGCCGGTGGGGCTGATCATGCTGGGCGACGGCATGGATCGCGGCCGGCTCGAGGCACGGGTCGCGGGCAGTCCGCATATCCGCATGTTCCGGCCGGTCTATGACCGCGAACGGCTGGCGCGGATCATGGCGAGCTGCGATGCGCTGATCCATGGCTCCGATGCCGAGCCGTTCGGGCTGGTCGCGTCGGAAGCGGTCGCGTCGGGCCTGCCGCTGATCGTCCCCGACGAGGGCGGGTGCGCCGAGATCGCCGAGCCCGAATTCGCCGAAACCTATCGTGCGCGCGATGCACGATCGGCGGCGGAGGCGATCCACCGACTGTTCCGCCGCGAACCCGCGATCCTGCGCGCGGCGAGCGTCCATGCCGCCGGGCAGGTGCGCACCGACCGCGACCATGCGATCGCGCTGATGGACTATTACCAGACCCTGCTCGACGCGCGCCGCGCCGGCGGCGATCAGCGCGCCGCGGTTTCCTTCGCCTCGTAGAGGTCGACCATCAGGTTGCCGACCGGCCATTCGCCCCGCCGGCGATAATCCTGCTTCAGATGGGCGAGGGCGCGCGCGCGGATTTCGGGACGTTCGCCGGGGTAGGGCGGCCGCATCACCACGAACTCGGGCCGCTTCGTGAAAATCCGATCGATCTCCTGCGCCTGGTCGACACCGACAGCGCCCTCCTCGCGATTGCGGGTCAGATGGCTCGGGAAGGTCCAGCGCGTGACCGCACAGCGCTCGGTATAAGTGTAGAGCGCGGAATTGCCCGAATAGAGGTAGAGGCAGCCGGGTCCATGGCCGATTGCCTGCGCAAATGCCTCGATCTGGCGATCGGTGCCGCGGATCAGGATCGAGCTGATGATGAGGATCTGGCCCACCGCCAGCGATCCGATCAGCAGCGGCAATGCCAGGCGCCGCCCGAGCCCGTCGCTGCCGATGAAGCCGCTGGCGCAGATCGCCGCCGGCACCATGACCGGCAGGGTATAGTGGTTGAACCAGGACCCGAAGACGAGAAAGCCGAACAGCGAGGCGGCAAGCCAGCCAAAGGCGAGGTCGCGGATCGCCCCGGCGGGCGCCGGACCGACTGGAATCTTCCACGTCCGGCTCGCCAGCCACAGCAGCGGCGCGAGGATCAGCGCGCATTTCAGGAAATTGAGCAGCAGCAGGTACCAGAGGTCGCTGCGACGATCGAGGATCGAGCCAAAATTGGCGTAGATGAAGTCGTCACCATGGCCGATCGCCGCGAAGCTTGCCCATGCGACAAAGGTCGGCACGCTCGCGATCAGGACCAACGGACACGCGGTCCGGGCGATCCGCGCCGGCGATGCACCCAGCCGATGCTCGCGCCACAATAGCCAGAGGCCGAGGAACGCGCCCTCGAACACGGCCGAATATTTGACCTGCATCGCCAGGCCGAACAGCAGCATCGCGCCGGCGGCGCGCGCCAGGCGGCGCGGATCGTCGAGCCGGTCCTCGACTCGTGGCAGCACCAGCGCGAATGCGGCGATGACCAGCAGATTGTAGAAGATCGGCGACTGGCCACCCTGGCCGTCGGCGAAGTTCAGGAACAGGATGTAGAGCGCGGCGCCGGTGGTCGCCCCCGCCTGCCAGCCGGCGCGGTCGGCGATCCGCGCGATCAGCAGTGCGGTCATCACGACGCTGGCCAGCGCCATCAACTGATAGGCATAGATGCCCAGAGGCACCCCAAGCGCGGCGGCGGGCAGGTAGATCAGGAACAGGCCGACGGGCTTGCGGTCCCAGACATCGACATAGGGCAGCGCCCCTTCGAGCCAGCGAGTCGCCGTCGTGAAATAGAAATCCTCGTCGACATGGACGATCGGATTGCCGAACGTCACCATCCGCGCGAGCACCGCGACGAAGAGGAGCGTGGCCCAACGCGGCACTGCGCCATAGGCGCGCGACACGATGGTCGGCGACGCTGCGATCATTCGATATTCCCTCTAGCTCGTTTGAATCCGAGCCCCCATCAGGGCCCTTAGCCTGACTGGGCGCCGCTGTCACGAACTCGACACGGGACGGGCGCACAGCGGTCGATGAAAGGGAGCACCTCAGCTCATGACCGTCTCGATCGATCGCCGTTCCTTCGTCCTTACCGGCAGCCTGGGCCTGGGCGCCCTGTCCATTCCCGGACTTGCCCGCGCCGGCACCGTCGCCGACCTGACGGGCTTCACGCATAATGTCGCCAGCGGCGAGCCCGGCACCGATATGATGCTGCTCTGGACCCGCTATGTCGCGACGGGCAGCGACCTGGTCCGCATCCGCGCCGAGATTTCCGAAAAGGCCGATTTCGCGCGGATCGTCGCGGGCGCGGAAGTGGAGACCGGGCCGTGGCGTGACTGGACGGTCAAGCCGGTCGTGCAGGGGCTGAAGCCCGGCACGCGCTATTATTATCGCTTCATCGCACCCGACGGGACGCGGTCGCCGGTCGGCCAGACCAGGACGCTGCCCGAAGGGAATGTGCGGCGCTTCGGCATCGCGATCTTCTCCTGCTCGAACCTGCCCTTCGGCTATTTCAACGCCTATGGTCATGCCGCCGCGCGCGACGACATCGATCTGGCCATCCATCTGGGCGACTATTTCTACGAATACTCCAGGACCGGCTACGCCCCGGCCGGCGGCCCGGTCGATGGTCGCTATCCCCAGCCGGACAACGAGACGCTGACGCTGGCCGATTATCGCCTGCGTTATGCCAGCTACCGCGCCGATCCCGATCTGCAGGCCCTTCACGCCGCCAAGCCGATGCTGGCGCAGATGGACGATCACGAATCGGCCAATAACAGCTGGGAGGGCGGCGCCCAGAACCACCAGCCCAATGAGGGCGACTGGTCGGTTCGTCGCGGCGCCGCGCTCCAGGCCTGGCGCGAGTGGATGCCCGTCTCCGACCGGCCGTTCGGCACCTATGATATCGGCACGCTCCTCACTTTGTTCCGGACCGAGAGCCGGTTGCTCGGTCGCACGCCCGAACGCTCGCTGGGCAAGTTCCTGAGGGACCCCGATCCGGCGAAGGCGCTCGCCGCATTTCGCGACGGTGCCTATCGCGATCCCAGCGTCTCGATGCTGGGCAGCGAGCAGGAGGCGTGGCTCGGCCATGCGCTCGCGGACTCCGTTCGCCGCGGCCAGCGCTGGCAGATGGCCGGGTTCGGCACGATCATGGGCAACACGCTCGCGCCGGCTGAGGCGCTGGACTGGCTGAAACCCGATTCGGATGCGCGCACCCGCGCCTATGTCATGGCCGGTGTGACCGCGGGCAAGGCGGGCCTGCCCAGCGACATGGACAATTGGGGTGGCTTCCCCGCGGCGCGCGAGCGGTTCCTGAAATCGGCACAGGCGGCCAACGCCAACCTGATCGTGATCTCGGGCGACAGCCATAATGCCTGGGCCTATGACCTCGCGCAGGACGGCAAGGCGACGGGGGTCGAGTTTGCCGGCCATGCGGTCACCTCGCCCGGCTATGAAAGCGGCATCGGCACCGATCCGAAGACCGTCGCCGCGGCGATGGTGCGGCACAATCCCGAGCTCAAATGGTGCGATACCAGCCGGCGCGGCTATATGGCGACGACGTTGACGCCCGACCGGGTGACCAATGACTGGGTATTCGTCGACACCATCACCCAGCGTTCGCTCAAGGCGACGATCGGCCACCGCGCGACGGTGATGCGCGGCCGCAACCTGATGAGCGCGTGACGCCTAGCTGATGATCAGTGCGGCGGCGATCAGGCCGCCGCCGCCAAGGATCGACCAGGCGATCCAGCGGCCGGCGGTCAGGATCGCCGCGCCGCTGCTCGCCTGGGCCACCGGCTCGGCCTCCAGCCGGCGGACCGCCGCCTGGATCAGCCGCGGCGCGCCGTTGCCGATCCGGCTCAGTTCCCACACCAGCGCCTGGGCGGTGGCCGCCCAGCGTTCGGGCGACAGCCGGTCGGCGAGGATCCGCCCCTGGGCGCGGCGCATCGCCGCCGACAGGTCGAAACCCGGTGCGATCCGCGTCAGCACGCCGTCCATCGTCATCAACGCCTTGAACATCAGCAGCAGGTCGGGCGGCATCACCAGCCCATCCTCGCGCATCAGCCGCAGGAAATCCGGCACCAGCTTCGACAGTACCAGCGGTCCCTGTCCGTGCCGCGCGACGACCTCGCCCGCCGCGCGCTCGATCCGGCTGCGCGGGACATCTGCATCCGCCGACCACACCGCCAGCGTGTCGGCCAGCGCGCCCGGATCGCCCGACTGGAGCGACTGGAGAAATCCGACGAACTCGTCGCGCCGCCGTGCGCTGACCTGGCCGACCGAGCCGAGATCGAGCAATGCCAGCCGGTTGCCCGGCAGGCAGAGCAGATTGCCGGGATGCGGATCGCCGTGGAAGCGCCCGTTGATCATCACCATTTCCAGCACCAGGTCGGCGCCCAGATCGGCGATCGCCTGCGGATCGATGCCCGCCTCGACCAGCCGCTCGGTCGAATCGGGCTTCACCCCGGCGACATGGTCCATCACCAGCAATGTCTCGGACGACCATTGCCAGTGGATCACCGGAACGACGACATCGGGATTGCGCGCCAGATCCTCGCGCAGGCGATCGGCGTTGCGCCCCTCATGGGTGAAGTCGAGTTCCTCGAGCAGCGCTCGGGCAAGCTGGCGCGCCATCGCCAGCGGCTGGAACCGCCGAGCCTCAGCATTCGAGGCCTCGATCGCCTCTGCCAGCCCGGCCAGCAGTCGCAGGTCCGCCTCCATCTGCGGCCGGATGCCGGGGCGGCGGATCTTGAGCACCACCTCGCGTCCGTCGCGCAGCGTCGCGCGGTGGACCTGCGCCATCGATGCGGCGGCCAGCGGTTCAGGGTCGAAGCTCGCAAACGCAGTTTCGGGCGGTTCGCCGAGCGCCGTCTCGACCGCCTCGCGGATCGCCTCGAACGGCAGGCGGGGCGCATCGCTGTGCAGCTGGTCGAGCTCGCTGGTCCATTCGGGACCGATCAGGTCGCCGCGCGTCGCCAGGATCTGGCCCATCTTCACGAAGGTCGGGCCCAGCGCCTCCAGCGCCTCGCGCGTCCGGCGGGGCAGGGTTGCGGCATCCTGATCGACATCGCTCGCCGATCCGATCCCGATCCGGCCGAGCAGCCAGCCTAGACCGAAGCGCGTCGCCACGCCCAGGATTTCGCTCAGCCGCGCGCGATCGCGCGTCGTCGCCGCCAGCAGCTTGATCATGCGGGAATCCGTCGCAGGGTCACGGCGGAGAAACGCGGGGCGGCGCGCTTGGCTCCGCCCCGCACTGTCGACAGCTTAGTCGAGGCTCTTCGACGCCTGTTCGAACATGTCCTTCGACAAGCCGGGCGTGGCGACGATCCGTTCCAGCTCGGCACGCATCTTCGCGGCGCGGCCGGCATCGAACCGCTTCCACCGGCCGAGCGGCGGCAGCAGCTTCGCCGCGGTCTGCGGGTTGAGCTTGTCGAGCGCCAGCAGCTGGTCGGCCAGGAAGCGATAGCCGCGGCCCGACACGTCGTGGAATGCGCGCTGGTTCACCCCGAACGCACCGATCAGCGACCGGGCGCGGTTCGGATTGGCCAGCGTGAATGCGGGATGCGCCGCCAGCGCCTCGACCGCCTGCGCGGTATCGTCGCGGCTCGACAGCGCCTGGGTCTGGAACCATTTGTCCAGCACCAGCGCATTGTCGGCATAGCGGCTGTAGAATGCGTCGATCGCGGTTGCGCGCTGCTCCGCCGCGGTCGAGCTGACCAGTACGCCCAGCGCGCCCTGTCGGTCGGTCATGTTGTCCGACGCCTCGAACTGCGCCAGCGCAAGGTCGGCGGCATCGCTCGCGCCGCTGGCGGCGATATAGCCGAGCGACACGTTCTTGATCCGCCGCGCGCCCTTGCCCGCGGGTGAATATTCGAACCGATTGCTGCGCACCGCCTCATGGGCCGAGCGCCACAGCGCCTCATGCTCGCGACCGAGATCGCGGCGCAGCGCCTCGCGTGCGGCGAAGATCGCGTCGGGATCGACCACCGGCATCTGGTCGCCGATAAAGCTGTCTGAAGGCAGCAGCACGGCTTCGGCGACGAAGGCCGGGTCGAGCGCCGGGTCAGTCAGCGTGTTGCGCACCGCATCGATCACCGCGCTGTGATCGGGCCGCCCGCTGGTGACCGACGCGACCAGCGTGTCGAGCATGAGCTGCTGCATCGCCTCGTACCGGGCAAAGGGATCGTCGTCATGCGCCGACAGGAACGCCAGATCGCGCGCGCTACGGTTGGTGTCGACGATTACCGGGGCGGAGAAGCCCCGGTTGATCGAGAGCACCGGCGGCTCGGGGATCGATTCAAACACGATCTCCGCGGTCGGGTCGCGCAGCTGGATCAGCTGTTCGTCGCACAGCGGCCGGCCGGTTACCGATCCGAACAGCCGCAGCTTCAGCGGCAGCACCATCGGCTGCTTGTCGGGCTGGCCCGGCGTCGGCGGCACCGTCTGGCTGAGCGTCAGCCGGGCGCGGCCGCCCTCCTGCTTCAGGCTGGCGGTGACGCGTGGCGTGCCCGCCTGGCTGTACCAGCGGCGGAACTGCGTCAGGTCGGTCCCGCCGGCTTCCTCCATGCAGCGCACGAAATCCTCGCACGTCGCGGCGGTGCCGTCGAACCGCTCGAAATACAGGTCGGTCGCGGCGCGGAATTTCTCCGGGCCTAGGATCGTGGCCATCATCCGGATGACCTCGGCGCCCTTGTTGTAGATGGTGGCGGTGTAGAAGTTCGAGATCTCGATATAGCTGTCGGGGCGTACCGGGTGCGCCAGCGGCCCGGCATCCTCGGGGAACTGGCTGGCGCGCAGGCCGCGTACATCCTCGATCCGCTTGACCGCACGCGATCCCTGGTCGGCCGAGAATTCCTGGTCGCGAAAGACCGTGAAGCCTTCTTTCAGGCTCAGCTGGAACCAGTCGCGGCAGGTGATCCGGTTGCCCGACCAGTTGTGGAAATATTCATGCGCCACCACCGCGGCGATCGCGTCGTAATCATAATCGGTGGCGATGTCGGGGTCGGCGAGGATGTAGCGGCTGTTGAAGACGTTCAGCCCCTTGTTCTCCATCGCCCCGAAATTGAAGTCGTCGACTGCGACGATGTTGAACACGTCCAGGTCGTATTCGCGGCCATAGACCTGCTCATCCCAGCGCATCGACGTTTCGAGCGCGCGCAGCGCATGGTGCGTCCGCTCCAGGTCGCCCGCGCGGACCCAGATGCCCAGCTGGACCTCGCGCCCGTTCGTCGTCGTGAAGGTCGAGCGGTTGGCGACTAGGTCGCCCGCGACGAGCGCGAACAGATAGCTCGGCTTGGGGAAGGGGTCGTGCCACTCGGCCCAGTGGCGTCCGTCGTCCAGTTCGCCCGAGCCGACCGGATCGCCGTTCGACAGCAGCACCGGGAAGCGCGCCTTGTCCGCGGTCATCCGGACCTTGTACCGGCTCAGCACGTCGGGTCGGTCGGGGAAGAAGGTGATCCGCCGGAAACCCTCGGCCTCGCATTGGGTGCACAGCATGCCGTTCGAGGCATAGAGCCCCTGGAGCTGCGTGTTGCGCTCGGGCGCGATCTCGACCTCGGTCTCGACCAGATGTACGCTGCCGGACAGCGCCACGACCAGGTTCGCCCCGTCCATCTCGATCGGCACCGCGGCACCGTCGACGCGCACGCTCAGCGCGGCCAGGCCGTCGCCGTCGAGCACCAGCGGCCGCTCATGCGTGCCGTTCCGCTGCACCCACAGCTTCGCCTTTACCCGCGTCGCCGCGGGATCGAGCTGGAAGTCCAGCTCGATCTCCGGAATGCGCCAGTCGGGCTCGCGATAATCCTCGCGCCGCGTGATCCGGGGCGCCTCGGCTGCACTGTGAATGTCTGCCATGATGTCCTTGCATATAGGGCGGGCGCATAACGCCGCTAGCCCAATCCTGCTCCCGCGCGCGCAGCTTTCGCGACCCCGTGCTTGCGCGTGCCGGGACGCGTGCTACCGCTGCGCCACGCTTAAGTCTTTCGAGGAATTCGATGATCCTTCGCTTTGCCGCCCCGCTGACGCTCGTCGCGCTCGCTCTTCCCGCATCGGCGCAGCAGGTCGCGCCCCAGTCCGCCGCCGCGGCGCCCGCGCCGACCGCAGCCGAGAAGAACAGCTATATCAACGCAGAGCTTCCCGCCGATCAGGCGGCGATGAAGGCGCATGTCATGTTCCTCGCCTCGGATCAGTTGCGCGGGCGCGACGCCGGCAGCCCCGAATATGACATCGCCGCGCAATATGTCGCATCGCAATTCTATGCCGCCGGCCTGCGCCCGGCCGGCGACGAGGGCAGCTATCTTCAGCGCGTGCCGCTGATCGCGTTCAAGCCGGCCGACAAGGGCAGCTTCACCCTGACCCCGAAGGGCAAGGGCGCCGCGCCGACCGCGCTGGAGTTCGGCAAGGACTATCTGCCGACCGCGGATCCGACCCAGGCTGAAACGCAGGTGAGCGGGCAGGTGGTGTTCGTCGGCTATGGCATCACCGCGCCGGCGCTGGGACGCGACGATTATCGCGGCGTCAACGTGAAGGGCAAGATCGTCGCCTTCTTTGGCGGTGCGCCGTCGAACCTTCCGGGGGAAGAACGTGCGCATCTGGGCAGCGCCTCGACCAAGGCGGTGATCGCGAAGCAGCACGGCGCGATCGGCTTCATCACCATCGAATCGCCTGCCGCCGCGAAGGCGCGGCCCTTCTCCGCCGGCGCCGCCGGCTATGACCGCGTCCGCATGACGTGGCAGCGCCCCGACGGCACCGGCTTCTTCGCCGCGCCCGGCACGCCGCAGCTCGGCAGCATCAGCATGGCCGCCGCCGAGAAGCTATTTGCCGGCGCCCGCACCCCCTGGGCAAAGGTGGCGAAGCTCGCCGAGGGCGAGAACCCCAAGTACAAGGCGGAGCTGCTGCCCGGCACGCTCAGCGTCACGCTGAAGACCGAGACCAAGCCGGTGGTCAGCTACAATGTCGCCGGCATCATCCCGGGCAGCGATCCGACAATCGGCAGCGAAGTCGTCGTGCTGACCGCGCATCTCGACCATGTCGGCGTCGGCCGTCCGAATGCGAAGGGCGACACGATCTATAATGGCGCAATGGACAATGCCGTCGGCATCGCCTCGCTGATCGAGGATGCCAAGCGCTTCAAGGCGTCGGGCAAGGCGCCGCGCCGCACGGTCATGTTCCTGGCGGTCACCGCCGAGGAAAAGGGCCTGGTCGGTTCGGACTATTTCGCCCAGAACCCGACCGTCCCGAAGGACCGGCTGGTCGCCAACGTCAATCTCGACATGCCGATCATCACCTACAAGTTCAGCGACGTGATCGTGTTCGGCGCGCCGCGCTCGACCCTCGGCCCGATCGTCGATCGCGCGGCAAAGGGGATCAACGTCACCATCTCGCCCGATCCGATGCCGGACGAGGGGCTGTTCGTCCGCTCCGACCATTATCGCTTCGTCCAGCAGGGCATTCCCTCGGTCTTCCTGTGGCCGGGCACGGCGGGCCCGGGCAAGGAAGCCGTCGAGAAGTTCCTGGCGACCAACTATCACCAGCCCTCGGACGAGATCGTCCAGGATCCGGCGATCGATTGGGAATCGGGCGTGCGCTTCATCGACGTGAACTATGCGATCGCGCGCGAGATCGCCGATGCCGATCAGCGGCCGGTCTGGAACAAGGGCGACTTCTTCGGTACGCTTTTCGGGGGTCCCGGCGCGAAGTGATCGCGCCTCGTTTCCCACGAGCTTGAAACCCAGCGCGGGCGGCGGCTTTTCACCGCCGTCCGTGTGTCGCGAAAGGCGCCCGATGCTGCGTACCCTGATTGCCCTGCCGCTGCTGCTCGTCGCGCCGATCGCGGCGGCACAGACGCTTCCGCCCGATCAGGCGGCGATCAAGGCGCATGTCCAGTTCCTGGCATCGGATGCGATGCGCGGGCGCGAGGCGGGAACCCGCGACTTCGACGTGGCGGCGGAATATGCCGCAGCACAGATGCTGGCCGCTGGCCTGAAGCCGGGTGGTGCGAATGGCAGCTGGTTCCAGCCGGTCAGCCTCGCCTCGTTCAATCCGACCGGCAAGGGCAGCTTCACCCTGACCCGCGGCGCCGCAGTCGAGCCGCTGGTGCACGGCAAGGATTATCTGCCCTCGCCAGTGCCCAGCTCGCCCGAATTCAGCGTGACCGGCGACATGGTCTTTGTCGGCTGGGGCATCGTCTATCCGGAGGGCAAGCGCGACGATTATCGCGGGCTCGACGTGAAGGGAAAGATCGTCGTGATGATGCCGGGCGTGCCCAAGGGGCTGCCCACCGAAGTCACCGCGCATCTCAGCGACGACGATCAGAAGGCGCGCATCGCCCAGGCACGCGGCGCTCGCGCCGTGCTGATCCTGGAATCCGGCGAGAACCGGAAGAATTTCCCGTTCGAGGCGATCGTTCCCTATTGGGAATATCAGCGCACGACCTGGGCCGGCCCCGACGGCAAGGCGCACGACACCGCTCCCGGCGCGCCGGTTGCCGCCTATGTCAGCCAGGCGGGCGCCGAGAAGCTGTTCGCCGGATCGAAGATCAAGTTCGCCGAGGTGCTCGCCGCCGAGACCACGGGCGGGCGGATGCCGACCGGCAATCTGATCGGAACCGCCGCGGTGGTGACCAAGACCAATGTCCGGACCGTGGCCAGCCGCAACGTGATCGGCGTGCTCGAAGGGTCGGATCCGACGCTCAAGTCGCAATATGTCGTGCTGTCGGCCCATCTCGACCATGTCGGCGTGGGCGAGGCGGTCAATGGCGACCGCATCTATAACGGCGCGATGGACAATGCGCTGGGCATCGCCTCGATCCTCCAGGTCGCGCGCAGCTTCCAGGCATCGGGCAAGGCGCCGCGTCGCAGCCTGTTGTTCATCGCCCTGACCGCCGAGGAAAAGGGGCTGATCGGGTCGGACTATTTCGTCCATTATCCGACCGTGCCCAAGGACAGCCTGGTCGCCGACATCAACCTCGATATGCCGATCATGACCTATGACGTGAAGGACCTGGTGGTGCAGGGCGGCGAACGCTCGAGCATCGGCCCGGCAGTCGCCAAGGCGGCTGCAGCCGAAGGGCTCGCGGTCGTTCCCGATCCCACGCCCGAGGAAATGTTCTTCGTCCGATCGGACCATTACAGCTTCGTCAAGGCGGGCATCCCCGCGGTGTCGGTCGACACCGGCCCCGGCGGCGACGGCGCAGTCGCGCAGAAGAAGTTCCTCGACGAAAATTATCACAAGCCGTCGGACCAGATCGACCTGCCGTTCCACTGGCCCTCGGCCGCCCGCTTCGTGCGCATCAACTACGCCGTCGCCCGTGCGCTGGCGGACGACGACAAGCGCCCGAGCTGGAACAAGGGCGACTTTTTCGGAACCCTGTTCGACGGCTACGGCGCGAAGTAGGGGCGGGGCGCAACCGGTTCCCCTCCCTGGAAGGGAGGGGGCAGGGGTGGGTAGGCCAAGGCAGGAACGCGACGGTGCGTCCCTTCCCCAGCTTCCACCCGGCCGAGAGCAACCCACCCCCGGCCCTTCCAGGGAGGGGAGAAGGGGTGCGTGATTGAACGCCGTACGGTGGCAAGGCCGTTTCCTCCCCCGGATGCTGCGCATCCGGGGGAGGGGGACCATGCGAAGCATGGTGGAGGGGGTCCGCAACAGATGTGGCAGCCCCCTCCACCACGATGCTACGCATCGCGGTCCCCCTCCCCCGGAGCCGCGGGCTCCTGGGGAGGAGAAGTTTGGTAATCAGCGCCCGGAGTTGAAGCCCAACCATGCCCGGCACCTTCTTCCTCTTCGGCCTGACCGGCTACACCGTCACCCGCCTCGCCGACGCGCTGCGCTCTGATGGGTGGCGCGTCACCGGCACCACCCGCGACAGCTTCGCCGGGCGCGAGGCGGATCTTGCCGCCGCGACCCATATCCTGTCCTCCGTCCCGCCGGGCGGGACCGATCCCGTCCTCGACGCCTATCGCGACACGCTGGCCGCCAGCCGCGCCTGGCTTGGCTATCTCTCCTCGACCGGCGTCTATGGCGATGTCCAGGGCGCCTGGGTCGACGAGAGTGCGCCGACCGGAACCGGCCGGCGCACCGCGCGCGCTGCCGCCGATGCGGAATGGCTGGCACTCGGCGCGCGGGTGTTTCGCCTGCCCGGCATCTACGGCCCCGGCCGCTCGCCGCTCGACCGCATCCCGGCGCAGCGAGTGGTGAAGCCTGGACAGAAGTTCAGCCGCGTCCATGTCGACGACATCGTCTCGGGCGTCATCGCCGCGCTCGATGCGCCGGCCGGTGCCTATAACCTCGCCGACGACCTGCCCGCGCCGCAGCATGAGGTGATCGGCTATGCCTGCGCGCTGCTCGGCCGTCCGTTGCCGCCGCTCGTCCCGATCGAGCAGGCCGAGCTCAGCCCGGCGGCGCAGGGCTTCTGGCGCGAGAACCGCCGCGTCTCGAACGGCAAGGCGAAGCGGGTGCTCGACTGGCGGCCGCGCTATCCCGACTATCGGTTGGGCCTGCGCGCCCTCAGCGCCACAACCAGCCCGACCAGCACCAGCAGCGCCCCGGCCACCGCGAGCAGCGACCAGCGATAATTCTCGAAGATCGTCGAGAAGAACATCGCGACCACCGGGATCACCACGCTGGTATAGGCCGCCTTGGCCGGGCCGATCTCGCGGATCAGCCGGAAATAGAGGCTGAAGCTCAGCGCCGACCCCAGCACCGCCAGATAGAGCAGCCCGGCAAGATAGCTCGGCCGCCAGTCGAACACCGGCGGGCCCGAGGTGATCAGCGCGAAGCCTGCATCGACCACCGCCCCCAGCAGCATCGCCCAGCCGATCATCGCCGCCATCGGATAGCGTTTGGCGGTCTCGCTCGCCTGCATGACATTGGCGGTCGAGGCGGACATCACGCCCGCCAGCGCCAGCGCGATACCGGTGAGCGCCTCGGCCGGCCCGACCGGGCTTAGCCGCGCCTCGCGCAGGAACAGTAGCGCCACGCCGGCGATCGCGATCGCCGATCCGATCAGCAGCTGGCGGCCCATCCGCTGGCCCAGGAAGATGCGCGACAGGATCGCATTGGGTACCAGCAGCAGCGCGAACACGATCGCCACCACGCCCGAGGTGATGTGCTGCTCCGCGCGGTAGACGAAGTTGAAATTGAACACGAATTGCATCGCGCCCAGCGCCAGCGCAAAGGCCATGCCGCGCGCGCCGAGAAGGACGCTCTCGCCGCGCAGCTTCGCCCAGCCGAGCATCACGATGCCCGCCAGCGCAAAGCGATAGCTGACCGACCAGCTGGGCGGCACATGCGCCAGCTGGTCGCGGATCACGATCCACGTCGTTCCCCAGATCAGCGTGACGATCGCGAAGGGGATCAGCACCGACAGGCGCGACGAGCGGGGCGGGGCTTCGGTCATGGCAAGGCCGCGATCGCATCCGCCAGCGGCCGAATATCCTCGGCGCGCTGGTTCCACGAGATCACCAGCCGTGCTTCGCCCACGCCCCAGTCGTAAAAGTCGAAGCCAAGCGCACGCAGGCTGGCGGCTTCCCCGGCCGACACCTTCAGGAACACTTCGTTCGCCTCGACCGGATGGACCAGACGATTGCCCGCCGCCTGCGCCAGCAGCTGCGCGCCGTCATTGGCGGCGCGGGCATTGGCCAGCCACAGGTCGTCGTCGAGCATCGCCAGCAATTGCGCCGCGAGATAGCGGCCCTTGGAGAACAGCAGCCCGGCGCGCTTGCGGCGCACCAAGGTCGCATCGGCCAGCTCGGGCTTGAAGAAGATCAGCGCTTCGGCGCTCATCCCGCCATTCTTGACGAAGCCGAAGCTCAGCGCATCGACGCCCGCGCGCCACGTAACGTCGGCCGGATCGCAGCCGAGATGGGCCACGGCATTGGCAAAGCGCGCGCCGTCCATGTGGAAGCCGAGCTTGCGGTCCTTCGCCAGCGCACCGATCGCAGCGACCTCGTCCGGCGTATAGGCCAGGCCATATTCGGTCGCGTTGGTGATCGAGATCGCATGCGGCTGGATCTGGTGCACGTCGGGGCGGATCGGATCGATCACCGTGCGGATCGCATCGGGGGTCAGCTTCGCCCCGTCGCCCTCGCCGAGAAGCAGCGTCGCGCCATTGGTGTAGAAGACCGGCGAGCCTGCCTCGTCGACCTGGATATGCGCGTCGCGGTGGCAGACGATGCCGCCATAGGAAGGGCAGAGCGCCGCCAGCGCCAGGCTGTTTGCTGCGGTCCCGGTCGGCACCCACAAGGCGCGTACCTGCGTTCCGAACAGGTCGGAAAATCGCCCGTCCAGCTCCTTGCTCCACCGGTCCCCGTCATAGGCGGTGTCGAGCAGGTTCACCCGCGTCAGCGCTTCGAGCACCTGGGCGGAGACGGGGGCGGCATTGTCGGAGAAGAAGCGCATGACGCGCCCTTGCTGCCGCCGCCGTCCCAGGTCAACCGCGCGTCGCGTGGCCTGTTCAGAAGCGGTCGTCGGGCCGCATGTCGTCGCCTTGCGAGCGTCGCGGACCGCGGTCGTCGAAGCTGCCCCGCGGGGTCGGCATCGCATCCTCGCGGCGGCGGTCCTCGGGCGGCAGCGGCGGCGGCACGTCGCGGCCGTCGGGGGCGACCTGGGTCTCGATCTCGCCGCGGTCGATCGCGTCGAGAATATCGTCCAGGATCGTGCCGTTGTCGGTTGCCTCTTCCTCGACCACCGGCTCGGGCGCAGCCGCGGCGGGGATGTCGAGCGTGCGGGTCATGAAGTCGCGCCACACGCGCGCCGGAGTGCCGCCGCCCGACAGGCCGGGGATCGGCGAATTGTCGTCATTGCCGATCCACACGCCGACGACCAGCCCGCCCGAATAGCCGATAAACAGCGCGTCGCGGCCATCCTGCGACGTGCCCGACTTGCCGAACGCCGGGATCGACAGCGCGGCGCCGCGGCCCGTGCCCGACGTCACCACCGACGACAGCAGCTGGCGCATGTCGCCCAGCATCCGGTCGGGATAGTCGCGCGGCCCGCTCAGCGTGCGTCCCAGCCAGTCCTGGTCCTCGTCCTCGGCGGCCAGGCCGCGCGGCCGCACCGGATAGCTGCCCTCGGCGACCGAGGCATAGGCGGAGGTCAGTTCGAGCAGCGAGACGGTCGAGGTGCCCAGCGCGATCGATGCCTCGTCGGCGATCGGGGTCGAGATGCCCAGGTCGCGCGCGGCCTTGATCACATTGGGGATACCCACGCGCTGCGCGATGCGCACCGCGGCGACATTGCTCGACTTGGCAAAGGCCTGTTGCAGCGTGATCGTCCCCGAATAGCGTCCGCCGCTGTTCGCCGGGGACCAGTCGCCGATCTTCAGCGGCGTATCCTCGACCATCGTGTCCGGGGTCATGCCGGCGCGAAGCGCGGCGAGATAGACGAACAGCTTGAAGGTCGATCCCGGCTGGCGGCGCGCCTGGGTCGCGCGGTTGAACGCGCTGCCCGAATAGCTGTTACCGCCGACCATCGCGACGACCCGCCCGTCGGGGCGCATCGCGACCAGGGCGATCTGCGTTTTCTTCAGTCCCGCCGCCTTCACCGCGCGCTCGGCGGCACGCTGCGCCTTGGTCTCCAGCGTGGTGCGGACGGTCTGCTGCGTGGCGATCTCGCCGGCGCGGTCACGCGCCTGGGGCAGGACCCAGTCGGCGAAATAGCCGCCATTGGGCAGCTGCTTGACCTTGTACGGTTTGAGCACCGCCGGACGCACCCGGCTGGCCTCGGTCTTGGTCAGCATGCCGGCATCGACCATCGCGCCGACGACCAGCTTCTGCCGGGCGCGCGCGCCGGCCAGGTTGCCGGTGGGGGCAAGCCGCGACGGCGCCTGGACCAGACCGGCCAGCATCGACGCCTGGCTGACGGTCAGCTCCTCGGGATCGCAGCTGAAATAATGACGCGCGGCGGCGCGCAGCCCGTACACATTGTCGCCGAAATAGACATAGCTGAGATAGCGCGAGAGGATCTCCTCCTTGCTCAGCCAGGCCTCCAGCCAGAAGGCGATCAGCACTTCCTGGAACTTGCGCCCCGCGGTCCGCTTCGACGTCAGGAAGGCGTTCTTGGCGAGCTGCTGGGTGATCGTGCTGCCGCCCTGCGATCCGCCGTCGCTGCTGATATTGTGCACCAGCGCGCGCAGGATGCCGCGCGGATCGATCCCCCAATGGCTGGCGAAGCGGCGATCCTCGATCGCGATGAAGGCGTCGGCGACATGCGCCGGCAGCTTGGTCGCATCCACCGGATCGCCGATGATCGCCCCGCGCCGCGCGATCGGCGTGCCGTCGGCGGCGAGTAGCGTGATCGAGGGCGGCGCCGGCGGTTCGAGCGACTTGGACAGCGGCGCGGTGAAGGCAAGCCAGGCGACCGTCAGGATGAACAGGATGATGAACGCGGCCAGCCCGCGCATCGTCCAGCGCCACCAGTTGATCCGGCGGCGCGGCGACGGTGCGTCGCCCGCCTCGTCGTCGGGAAGGGGCGGGGGCGAGACCGGAGGCGGCCCTGGCGGATCGACGGGTGGGACGCCGCCGCCGCCTGCCGGGGCAGTGCGTCGCGATCCCAGCCAGCCCTGCAGCATCGACAGGCCGCGCCCGAGCGCCGGCGCAGGTTCCGGCATCGCATTCGGCACGCCGCCGGCCGGCTGCCACAGGTCGCGCGGCGGGGCGGGCGTCGGTGCGGGACGAGCGCGCGGCGACTCCATCGGCGGTGCGGGGCGCCGCAGGGGAAATCGCCGGTCATGATCGTCGTTGTTGGGCATCGATGCTCGAATAACTGTGTTGCCGATATAATACGCTGCTCGGCTGGGTGCAATTCCTAGTCGATCCCGCCCCGTGCACCATTAGGGATAGGGCGTATCCCGCTCACCGCACCGGCGTGAAGTCGAGATGGTGGAAATCATAGCTGAAGTCGGCCAGCGGCGAGAGTGCCTTCATCGTCAGCCGCGTGACCGCACCGTCCTTCACCTCGAAGGTCAGCACCGCATCCTCGCCCGCGCCGGCCGGGAAGCGGGTGCGGAAGGCGTCGGCGCCCCAGGGTTCCAGCGCGCTCTTGAACACCGCGGTCGGCACGAACTGGATCGCCAGCTTGCCGCGGGTTTCGGTGATGACGACGTCGCCATACCAGGGATCGCTGTAGCGTCCGGCATAGGCCTTGAGCGGCAGGGACGGCGCGCCCGGCGGCGCGGTGTCGACCCCGCCCGAGACTTCGGCCAGCGCCGATTCCTGCGCCTTCCTCGTGCGGCTGACCGAGCTTGCGACCCAGTCGAAGGCAGGCGCGCCGGTCAGCGCGTCGAGCAAGGCGTTGCGGATGCCGCCCGACACGCCGTCCTCGGTGTTGCTGAACACCGCCACGCCGATCCCGCGCGACGGGATCATCGCGGTCTGCGTCACCTGGCCCGACAGGCCGCCGCTATGCGAGACCATCCGGACGCCGCGATAATCCTGGACGAACCAGCCGAGCGCATAGGTGGAGGTGACGGGACGGGCGGGATTTTCCGCGGTCGGCCCGTCGCTCGACGCGACGATCGTCTCCGGCTTCCACATCTCCTGCGCCTGGTCCGGGCTCCATAGCGCCTTGCCCTCGGGCAGGCGGCCGCCGGCCATCTGCACCTGCAGCCATTTTGCGATGTCGGTCACGCTGGCGTTGATGCCGGCCGCGGCATCGAACATCGGTCCCTCGTCGGGCTGGATGACCTTCATCGCCCCCATGCCGCGGATCGGCGGACCCAGCCGGGCGTGTCGGCCCGCGACATTGTCGCCGCTCAGCTGCGCGCGCGTCGGCACCGCATCGGTCATTCCCAGCGGCGCCAGCAGCCGGGTGGCGATAAACTGCTGCCAGGACATCCCCGATACGCGCTCGATCAGGACGCCGGCGACGATGTAGAGGATATTGTCGTAATCATAGCCGGCGCGAAAGCCGCGCGCGGGCTTCAGATAGGGCAGCGCCTTCAGCGCATCGGCCGGGACGTGCGTCGATGTCGGGAAATAGAGCAGGTCGCCCGCGCCCAGCGGCAGGCCGCTGCGATGGACCAGCAGGTCGCGCACGGTCATCATCTGGGTGACCGCCGGATCGTACATGCGGAACTCGGAAAGGTGCTTCACCACCGGGTCGTCCCAGCCGATCTTCTTCTCCTCGACCAGCATCGCCAGCGCCGCGGCGGTGAAGCTCTTCGAATTGGACGCGATGCCGAACCGGGTATGCGTATCGACCGCGCCGGCCTTGCCCAGCGTGCGAACGCCATAGCCCTTCAGAAAGGGCGGCAGGTTCGGCCGTACGATCGCGACGCCGATCCCGGGCGTCTCGAACGCAGCCATGAACGGCCGCACCAGCGCATCCACGCCCGCCTCGTCCAGTTCCGCCGCCGCTGCCCAGGCCCAGCCCGGAACCGCCAGCGCCGCCGCACTCCCCAGCGACAGGGCCAGCGCCTGCCTGCGATTCACCTGAAACCCGCTCATGATCACTCCCGCCGCAATGGCGGATGCTTAGCCGGACCTGCGATGCGGTGCCAGCGGGGTTGGAGGCAGACGCCCAACCCTCTCCTCCCCAGGAGCCTGCGGCTCCGGGGGAGGGGGACCGCGACGCGCAGCGTCGTGGTGGAGGGGGCTGCAACAGATGTGGTGGACCCCCTCCACCATTCGCTGTGCGAATGGTCCCCCTCCCCCGGATGCGCAGCATCCGGGGGAGGAAACGATAACTCGGTAGTCATGGAAGAAGGGCAGGGGCCGTCCCTAAGCCTCCAGCTCCACGTCCCAATACAACCAGTCGTGCCACGTCTCGTGCAGATGGTGCGGCGGGAAGCGCCGGCCATGTTCCTGGAGGTGCCAGTTGGTCGGTCGGATCGGCGGGATCATCAGCGGCATCGCCGCCTGTTTCGGGGTGCGGCCGCCCTTTTTGAGGTTGCAGGGGGCGCAGGCCGTCGCGACATTTTCCCAGGTGGTGCGGCCACCCTGTGCGCGGGGGATGACATGATCGAAGGTCAGGTCCTTCGGCGAGCCGCAATATTGGCAGGCGAACTTGTCGCGAAGGAACAGGTTGAACCGGGTGAAGGCAGGAAATTGGGACGGTTTGACATATTGTTTGAGCGCGATGACCGAAGGCAGCTTCAGCCTCGCGCTGGGACTTCGGATCTCGCGTTCATAATGCGAGACGATGTCCACTCGTTCGAGGAACACCGCCTTTATCGCCGTCTGCCAGGGCCACACGCTCAGCGGATAATAGCTCAACGGCGTATAATCGGCGTTGAGCACGAGCGCGGGACAACTGTCCGGATGGCGGATCAGATCGGGATGATACATGTCAGTGCCATGTCCCCTTCGTTTGCGCCCGCTCCAGTCGCCCGGCAGCGTGACACCCTCATGACAGCATATGGCGCGACTCGCGGTCAAGGGCCGGTTTGATGGTTATCCACACCCGATTCGCGCCAAGCCCGACGGGACGGCTCCATATGGGCCATGCCTGGTCGGCGATCCTGGCTCATGACTTTGCCCGCGAACGCGGCGGCCGCTTCACGCTGCGGATCGAGGATATCGACGGCACCCGCAGCCGGCCGGAGCATGTCGCGGCCATCCTCGCCGATCTCGACTGGCTGGGCCTTGGCTGGGACGGGGAGGTGGTCTTCCAGTCGCAGCGGCTGGCGCTGTACGAGGCGGCGCTCGACCGGCTGCGCGACGCCGGGCTGCTCTATCCCTGTTTCTGCACCCGCGCCGACATCGCCGCCAGCCTGACCGCGCCGCATGGCCCCGAAGGTGCGCTCTATCCCGGCACCTGCCGCGCGCTGACGGCCGATCCCGACCGGCTGGCGCGCGAGCCGCATTGCTGGCGGCTCGATACCGCAGCGGCGCTGGCCAGCCTGGACGATGCCGCGGCAGATCTGCGCTGGCATGACGACTTCGCCGGCTGGGTGACTGCCGATCCGCTGTCGCACGGCGATGTCGTGCTGGCGCGAAAGGATGCGCCGGCCTCCTATCATCTGGCGGTGACGATCGACGATGCGGCGCAGGGGATCAGCCATGTCGTGCGGGGGCGCGACCTGTTCACCGCCACCCATGTCCACCGGCTGCTCCAGGCGCTGCTCGACCTGCCGCTCCCCGACTATCGCCATCACGAGCTGCTGACCGGACCCGACGGCATCCGTCTGGCCAAGCGCCACGGCGCGCCGACGCTGGAGGCGTTGCGGCTGGCCGGGCAGGACGGGCGGGCGCTTGCCGAAAGCTTGCGCCGGGGTCAGCTTCCGGTTGGAATCGCACCGGCGAAGGCATAGATAGGGGCATGGCACTTTTCCTCTCCCTGCTGGCGCTCGCCGCGATGCTCGCAACGGGCTTCGTCCTAATCCGCGGCCTGGTGAACATGGCCGGCACGACCACCACCGAACTGGAGGGGGACGACCAGGGGCCGAGCGAGCGGGCCAAGCGATCGAACAAGCTGATGCAGCAGCGCATCATCCTGCAGGCGGCGGCGATCCTCTTGCTCGCACTGCTGCTGCTGATCGCCCAGGCGGGCAAGTGATCCGCACGCCTTCGTGGTAAAGCTCAACAAGATCTACACGCGCACTGGGGACGACGGCACCACCGGGCTGGTCGATGGCTCGCGCATCGCCAAGTCGGATCCGCGCATGGCGGCGATCGGCGATGTCGACGAGACCAACTCGGCGATCGGCGTGGCGCGGGCGCATCTGACCGCCGATGGCGCGCTCGATGCGATGCTGGCGCGGATCCAGAACGACCTGTTCGACCTCGGCGCCGATATCGCCACGCCGCTTGAGGGCGACCAGAGCTATGCGCTGCGCGTCACGCCGGCACAGAGCGAATGGCTCGAAGCCGCGATCGACCGGCTGAACGCCGATCTCGAACCGCTGCGCAGTTTCGTGCTGCCTGCAGGCGAGCCGGCCGCGGCAGCGCTGCATCTGGCGCGGGCCATCGCGCGCCGTGCTGAGCGTTCGGCGGTTGGCGCCAGCGCGCATGCCGAGTTGCGGGCCGAGGCACTGATCTATTTGAACCGATTGTCGGATTTCCTGTTCGTCGCCGCCCGCGCGGTGAACCAAAAGGGGGCCGGGGACGTTCTATGGGTGCCAGGGGCATCGCGGGCAGGCTGATCTCCTAGTTTCACTCCGGATCCGTTGCGATGTCGGATTGACTTTGCCGGGCGTGGTCCGGAAAAGGAGAACGAAATGCGAACGAACCCCGCTTCGGCCGACACGGCGCTCCCGGACCGGTTCCGCCGGGTTCGCGCGCTCAGCGTCGATCTGGTCGCGACGCTTTCCGATGCCGATGCCACGATCCAGTCGATGGACGACGCGTCGCCCGCCAAATGGCATCTGGCGCATGTCACCTGGTTCTTCGAGACATTCGTGCTGCGCGACCATGTGCCGGGCTACCGGCTGCATGACGATCGCTGGCCGTTCCTGTTCAACAGCTATTACGAGGCGGAAGGCGCGCGCCATGCTCGCCCCAGTCGCGGCATGCTCTCGCGTCCCAACCTGGACGAGGTGCTCGCCTACCGCCGCGCGATCGATGCCGCGCTGCTGGCTGCGCTGCCCGGGCTTTCCGAGGAAGCACAGGCGCTGGTCCAGCTCGGCTGCCACCATGAGGAGCAGCATCAGGAATTGCTGCTGACCGACATCCTCCATCATTTCTCGGTCAATCCACTTCAGCCCGCGGTGTGGCCGGGCGACCCCAAGGTGCCGGTGGCGATGCCCGGCCCGATCGGCTGGATCGAGGGGCGAACCGGACTGGTCGCGGTCGGTATCTCGACGGTGCAGAACTCGAATGATTTTTCCTATGATTGCGAAGGGCCGCGGCACCAGACTTTACTGCATCCGCACGCGCTTGCCGACCGCACGGTAACCAATGGTGAATGGGCCGCTTTCATCGCCGATGGCGGCTATCAAACCCCCGCGCATTGGCTGTCCGACGGTTGGTCCTGGGTCCAGGCGCATGGCATCGAGGCGCCGCTCTACTGGCAGCGTGACGGAGAGGTCTGGACCCGCTTCGGTCTCGACGGCCGCCGGCCGATCGATCCTGCCGCGCCGGTGACGCATATCAGCTTCTTCGAGGCCGACGCCTATGCCAGCTGGGCAGGCGCGCGGCTGCCGACCGAGTTCGAATGGGAAGCGGCTGCGGCGGATCATGACTCCGCGGGCGGCAATCAGCTCGACCGCGCCGGCGCGGTCGAGCCGCGGCCCTCGACCGGCGGCCCGGCTTTCTTCGGCGATGTCTGGGAATGGACCGGCAGCAGCTATCGCCCCTATCCCGGCTTCCGCACCGCCGAGGGGGCGGTCGGCGAATATAATGGCAAGTTCATGAGCGGCCAGTTCGTGCTGCGCGGCGGCAGCTGCGCCACGCCGCGCGGCCATGCCCGAGCCAGCTATCGCAATTTCTTCTACCCGCATCAGCGCTGGCAGTTCACCGGCCTGCGCCTCGCCAAGGATCTCTGAATGCTGAAACAGGAAGCCGAGGACGGCCAGGCCAGCCTGGTCGATCCCAATTTCCGTGCCGATGTGCTGACCGGCCTGTCGGCGCGGCCGCGTGCGATCCCGGCGCGCTGGTTCTACGACCGGCGCGGATCGGAACTGTTCGAGGAGATCACCCAGCTTCCCGAATATTACCCCACCCGAACCGAAACTGCGCTGCTGCGCGAGGTCTGTCCGCAGCTCGGCATCGCCCCGGGCGCGGCGGTGGTCGAATTCGGGTCCGGCTCGTCGGCCAAGACGCCGATCCTGCTCGGCGCGATCGAACCCGCCGCCTATGTGCCGATCGACATCTCCGGCGATTTCCTGCGCCAGTCCGCGCGCGAGCTGGGCCAGGCCTTTCCCGGCCTGCCGGTCCATCCGGTGGAGGCGGATTTCCTGCGTCCGGTGCCGTTGCCGCGGCAGGTGGCGGACCTGCCCAAGCTCGGCTTCTTTCCCGGCTCGACGATCGGCAACATGAATGCCTGGCATGCGGTCGACCTGCTGAGGGCGATGCGCGAATGGCTGGGCGAGGGCGCGCAACTGCTGATCGGGATGGACCGGGTCAAGTCGCCCGATGTGCTGGTGCCGGCCTATGACGATGCGCAGGGCGTCACCGCGGCGTTCAACCTCAACCTGCTTCATCGGATCAATCGCGAGCTGGGCGGGTCGATCCCGGTCGATGCCTTCCGCCACCGCGCGATCTGGAACGCGGATGCGGCGCGGATCGAGATGCATCTGGAGGCGCAGCGCGACGTGGCGTTCACCGTGGACGGACGTCCGTTCGACATGGCATCGGGCGAGACCATCCACACCGAGAACAGCCATAAATATGGGCCCAATGGCGGCCGTATGCTGCTGCGCGCCGGCGGCTGGACGCCGGTGCGCGAATGGACCGATCCGAACGACTGGTTTGCGCTGATCCTGTGCGAGGCCCAGCCGATCCGTCGCGCGCCCTGACCGTCTCGCGCGAGGCCTTTATTTCGGCGCGGTATCCGCCCGCCAGGTGCGTAGCCAGTTCGCGGAGCCGCGGCAGTCGGGCATCTCGCGCTGTTCGATCAGGCGAAAGAGGCTGCCGTCCCAGACATAGCTGGCGGAACTGCCGCAATCGCCGATGCCGCGGCCCTTGGTCCGGCTGCTCAAGATGCCGGTCTTCGGATCGAACCAGGGATTGATCAGCGCGGGCGCGTCGCCCTGCGCGCCGGTATCGTCTGGCGCGGAATCGAACCCGGCGACCTCCACCTTGCCGCCCGACAGGATGTAGGGAACGCTGGGCAGATTATAGGCGCCCTGGCCGCACGGCAGCAGCGCCAGCGTCTTGCCGCCCCCCAGCGCGAAGGTGCCGACGCCGGGCAGGTCGCCGGCGGCACCGTCATATTCGGCGTCGCATCCGCTTTGGGTGTCGAGCCGCTTGCGCAGCGCCGCGTTCACCGTCTCCGGAGTTCCCGAGGGGCGGACTGCGCGGATCGTTGGGACTGTCGGCGCGGCAGGCACGGAGTTTGCCGGCTTGCCGCCTCTCGCGACGATCGCCGTCACGGTCCCCGCGCGGCCCTGCGCCGCATCGATGAAGCGGAACGCCGCAGAGGCCCCCGTCAGCGATACGATGCCGACCGTGCTGCCCGATGCGTCCGCCACCTCGATTGTCTTGCCGGCAACCATCGCCCGCGCGATTCGCTGCGCCGCCTCGCCCTCGATCTTGATATTGTCGTCGCGCGGTGCCTGCGAGGCGAGCTGGGCCCCGTCGATCTTCAAAGTCAGGGTTCGGCCGTTATGGCCGGGCAGTTCGAGCAGCACGGTCAACGCACCGCCCGCGCCCGGCGTGCGGCCGACCAAGACGAAGATATCCTGATAGGCCTCGTTCCCTTCCTCGCCCTGGGGGAGAAGCGAGGTCATCTCGCAACTGGCGCCATTGTCGCAGCCGACCGCCCAGTCGCCGAAGATCTTCACCCCCTGGTCAGGCGCCGACGCGGCGGGTGCAGAGGCGAGAACGAGCAATAGCGGCAAGATCGGCACGGGGCTGCTCCTAGCGAAACCGGGTTGCAGCGGTTAGAGGCCGCAAAACCCTTTGGAGAGCAAGCGATGAAGACAATTGGCGTGATCGGTGCAGGACAGATGGGTGCGGGCATCGCCCAGGTTTCGGCCCAGGCGGGCTATCGCGTGCTCCTGAGCGATGTCGATCTGGCGCGCGCCGAGGCGGGCAAGGCGGGCATCGCCAGGCAGCTGAACCGCGCGGTCGACAAGGAAAAGATCAGCGCGGGCGACCGCGATGCGGCGCTGGCCAATATCGAACCGGTCAACGACGTCTCGGCCTTCGCGCCGTGCGACCTCGTGATCGAGGCGGCGACCGAGCGCGAGGCGATCAAGCGAACGATATTCGAGACGGTAGGCAAGGTGCTGCGCGACGATGCGATCCTGGCAAGCAATACCTCATCGATCCCGATCACGCGGCTGGCCCAGGCGTCGCCGGACCCGGCCCGCTTCATGGGCGTGCATTTCTTCAATCCCGTGCCGGTCATGGGTCTGATCGAGCTGATCCGCGGGCTGGCGACGTCGGATGCGACGGTCGCTGCGGTCGAGGCCTATGGCCAGACTTTGGGCAAGCGCATCGTCCATGCCAATGACGCGCCGGGCTTCATCGTCAATCGCGTGCTGCTGCCAATGCTGAACGAGGCCTGCTTCGCGCTGGGCGAGGGCGTGGCGACGATCCCCGATATCGATGCCGCGATCCAGCTGGGACTGAACCATCCGATGGGCCCGCTGACGCTGGCCGACTTTATCGGCCTCGACACCTGCCTCGACATCTGCCGCGTGCTGTTCGAGGGAACGGGCGATCCCAAGTTCCGCCCGGCGCCGCTGCTGATCAAATATGTCGAGGCGGGCTGGTTCGGCCGCAAGACCGGACGCGGCTTCTATGACTATTCGGGTGCCGAGCCGGTGCCTACCCGCTGAGGTTCCCGCCTCCCCCGGCATGGCCTGGGGGAGGCGACCTCAAACCGGCGTCAGGACAGCAACAGTCCGGCCAGCGCAGCACTCATCAGATTGGCGAGGCTGCCGGCGACCAGCGCGCGGATGCCGAGTTTCGCGATGACCGGACGCTGGTTCGGGGCCAGGCTGCCGGTGGCGGCCATCTGGATCGCGATCGACGAGAAATTGGCGAAGCCGCACAGTGCGAAGGTGACGATCGTCACGGTACGCTGAGACAGGTCGGTCATCTGCTTGAGTTCGGCGAACCCGAGGACTTCGTTCACTACCATCTTGGTACCGAAAAGGCCGCCAGCCGCGCCAGCCTCGTTCCAGGGGACACCAACCAGGAACATCAGCGGCCGGAAGACCCAGCCAAGGATCAACTGGAAGCTGAGGTCAGGATAGCCGAACAGACCACCGATTCCGCCGAGAATGCCGTTTGCCATCGCGACGAGCGCAACGAAAGCCAGCACCATCGCGCCCACGGCAACCGCGATCTTGACACCCGTCGAGGCCCCGGCGGCGGCGGCCATGATGATGTTTGCCGCACGCTCCTCCTCGATGTCGTGCTCGACCGCCTTGATGACCTGTTCCTCTTCCGGACGATCATCAAGCGGTAGTTCTCCCGGCTTGTCGGTCGGGACATCGGGCATCATGATCTTCGCCATCAGCAGTCCACCCGGCGCTGCCATGAACGATGCGGCAAGCAGATAGGGGAGCGCTTCACGCGAAAGAATGCTAGCGTATAGCGCCAGGATCGTTCCCGCCACGCCGGCCATGCCGACGGTCATCACAGCGAAGAGCTGCGACGGGGTCAGGCGCGAGAGATAGGGGCGGATGACGAGCGGGGATTCGCTCTGGCCGACGAAGATGTTGGCCGCGGCACACAGCGATTCGACCTTGGTCACGCCGGTCAAGAACTCGATCGCGCCACCCACCCAGCGGATGACGAACTGCATCACACCCAGATGATAGAGGATCGAGACGAGGCTGGCGAAGAAGATGATCACCGGCAGCGCTGCGATCGCGAAACTGGTGCCGCCGCTTTCCGGCCGGGCGAGCGGGCCGAAGATGAAGCGGGTACCCTCCTCGGAATATTTGAGAAGGGCGGTAACGCCATTTGCCATGCCCTCGATCAGCCAACGACCAAGCGGAACATAGAGGACCAGGACCGCGATGCCTGCCTGCAGCGCGAAGGCGGCGGCGACGACGCGCAGGTTGATCGCGCGCTTGTTGCTGGACAGGAGGAACGCGATTGCGAGGATCGCGACGATCCCCAGGATACCGATCGGGAAGCCGTTCACGCGCGCGTGTCTCCGAAGCCGAACCGATTGAAGCGCATGTAATGGAATCCCCTGAACAGGCCGGACAGCTTGGCCGCGGGGCGCGGCATTGGCAAGTCGTTGAAGCACGTAGTGATGTCCCGGGGGTTTTACCGCGCGAGCAATCTCGCTAGCGTCCGGCGATGGATACCCAATCGCCCGCGGTCCCGCGTTCGCTCTTCGTGCTTTCGATCTTCTATGGCGGCATGGTCTGCATCGCCGGGGTGTTGGGCAACAAACAGGTGTCGCTGGGCCCGGTGTCGCAGATCGGGACCTGGGTCGGGGTCGGGCCGCTGGCGGTCGAGGCGGGGATCTTCGCCTTCCTGCTGCTGGTCGCGGTTTCGAGCGCGGTCGCGGAGCTGCATGGTCGCCGTACCGCCAACCGGCTCGTCATCTTCGGCTTCATCCCGCTGATCTTCTCGATTCTGCTCTCGCTCCTGGTGCTGGCGCTGCCGGCCTCGTCGCATATGGACCCGGCGCGGCTGGGTGCGTTCGAGATGATGATGGGCGGGACGCCGCGCATCTGGGCCGGCGGGATCGTCGCCTATGGCATTTCGCAGCTGCTGAACGTCACGATCTTCAGCGCGCTCAAGAGCGGCCGGGGCAAGCTGCTCTGGCTGCGATCGGCGGTCGCGGGCGTGCTCAGCCAGATCGTCGATACGCTGATCTTCGTCACTGTCGCCTTTTACGGCGTGTTCCCGGTCGGCGAATTGCTGGTCGGCCAGATGGTGGCCAAGGTCGTGCTGTCGATCGTGCTGATCCCGGCGCTGATCTATCTGTTCGTCGGCATCGGTCGGGCGCTGGGCACGCGGCCGTCCTGATCGGCGCTTGCTGCCTTGGTCCGCAACACGCCCACTATCACCCCGTCATCCCGGCCGAAGTGCCGAGATCCACTGGGTGGCAAATCCCGGAACTGAAGGTGTGCGGGACGTCTTTTTGAGGCGATTGCAACGCGAATCTTCGCGTCCGGGATGGAGGCGGGGTGGACCCCGGCACTTCGGCCGGGGTGACGGAAGGGGATTGGGCGTATCTGTCGCGTTGCCGTAACCGTTGCTGTCACTGGCGTGCGGCCCTAATAGGCCGCGCATGACGAACCACGCACCCGATCCGGCGCTGCTTGCCAAGGCCGAGACGCTTATCGAAGCGCTGCCCTATCTGCACCGGTACAAGGGCGCGACTTTCGTCGTGAAATATGGCGGCCATGCCATGGGCGATCCCGAGCTGGCGCGCGACTTCGCCGAGGATGTGGTGCTGTTGAAGGCGGTCGGGATCAATCCGATCGTGGTTCATGGTGGCGGACCGCAGATTGGCGCGATGCTGAAGCGACTGGGCGTCGAATCGCAGTTCGTCGGCGGGCTGCGCGTCACCGATGCGGAGACCGCGCGCATCGCCGAGATGGTCTTGGCCGGATCGATCAACAAGGAAATCGTCGGCTGGATCGGTGAGGCCGGCGGGCGCGCGGTCGGCATTTCGGGCAAGGACGCCAATCTGGTGACCGCGGAAAAGGTCCAGCGGACCGAGGCGGATACGCTGCAGGGGATCGAGCGCCATGTAGATCTCGGGTTCGTCGGCGAACCGGTCGCCGTCGACCCGCTGATCCTGACGACGCTGGCTGGACAGGGGTTCATTCCCGTCGTGGCGCCGATCGCGTTGGGTGCGGACGGCCATACCTACAACATCAACGCCGACACGATGGCGGGTGCGATCGCCGCCGCGTGCCGCGCGTCGCGCTTCTTCCTGCTGACCGATGTCGCGGGTGTGCTGAACAAGTCGGGCGAGCTGATGACCGACCTGGATCCGGCGGGGATCGAGGCGCTGAAGTCGGACGGTACGATTTCAGGCGGAATGATCCCGAAGGTCGAGACCTGCGTGAACGCGGTGAAGTCGGGCGTCGACGCGGCAGTCATCCTCGACGGCCGCATCCCGCATGGCATGCTGCTGGAAATCTTCACCCGCCACGGTGCTGGTACGCTCGTCCACGCTTGATTCCGGGCGTGCTGCGCCCATGTGTTATAGCCAAGTAATGCACCTTGTCGGTGCCGGCCGCTTTCCGCTAGGCTTGCCGGACAGGGATGTCACTGGAGACCCGATTTGATCGTCCTCATCCAAATCCTTCAGATTCTGCTGAACGTCCTTTGGTGGATCATCTTCGTTCAGGTCATCCTGTCGATCCTGATCTCCTTCAACGTCGTGAACATGCACAACGACTTCGTCCGCTCGCTCTATATCGGGCTGGAGAAGCTCACGGACCCGCTCTACCGGCCGCTGCGGCGCATCCTGCCCGATACGCGACCGCTGGACTTCGCCCCGATGGCGGTGCTGGTCATCATCCTGATTCTCCAGAACGCAATCATCCCGGCGATCGCCCGCGCGCTCGTCTGATCGCGCGATGAGCGGCCGTGCCCCTTGGCGGGCGGTTGCGGACGGGATCGAGATCCATGTCCGGGTGACCCCGCGGGGCGGGCGCAACGCCTTTGCCGCCGGGACCGACGAGCATTTCGCGGTCCGGCTGGCCGCTGCGCCGGTCGAGGGCGCAGCGAATGCCGCGCTGGTGCCGCTGGTTGCCAAGGCGTTCGGGTTGCCCAAGCGTGACGTGATCCTGATCGCGGGCGAGACGGCGCGGGTGAAGCGATTGCGCATCGTCGGTGACCCCGAGACGCTGGCGGCGCGCGCCGCAAGCTTCTATGGGACTGCGCCATGAGCGCAGAACTGATCGACGGAAAAGCCTTTGCGGCGGGCCTGCGGGCGCGTGTCGCACAGCAGGTCCCCGCCTTTGTCGCAGCCACTGGCCGTGCCCCGGGCCTGGCGGTGGTGCTGGTTGGCGAGGATCCGGCCTCGGCCGTTTATGTCCGGTCCAAGGGCAAGATGACCCGCGAGGCGGGGATGGAAAGTTTCGAGCATCGCCTGCCGGCAGAGACGAGCCAGGAGGCGCTGGTCGCGCTGGTCGATCGGCTCAATGCCGATCCCGCAGTGGACGGCATCCTGGTGCAGCTGCCGCTGCCCAGCCATCTGGACAGCGAAGCGGTGCTGCTGCGGATCCACCCGGACAAGGATGTCGACGGATTCCACCCGGTCAATGCCGGACGGCTGGCCACCGGGCTGCCGGGGTTCGTGCCGTGCACGCCGCTGGGCTGCCTGATGCTGCTCGAGGATAGGCTGGGCGACCTGACCGGGCTCGATGCGGTGGTGATCGGCCGGTCGAACATCGTCGGCAAGCCGATGGCGGCGCTGCTGACCGCGAAGAGCTGCACGGTGACGCTGACCCATTCGCGCACGCGCAACCTGCCGCATTATCTGGCGCATGCGGATATCGTCGTCGCCGCGGTCGGCCGCGCCGACTTCGTGAAGGGCAAATGGTTGAAGCCGGGCGCGACGGTGATCGATGTGGGCATCAACCGGGTCGATGGTGCGCTGCGCGGCGATGTCGATTTCGCGGGCGCCGCGTCGGTCGCAGGCGCGATCACGCCGGTTCCGGGCGGCGTCGGGCCGATGACGATCGCCTGCCTGCTGCGCAATACCTTGGTCGCGGCGCATCGGCGCGAGGGTATCGCGCTCGACGAAGGCGCGATCTGAGATGATCGCGCTGGCGCTGCTGATGCTCGCGGCCGATCCGGAGACGGCGGTCGAGGCGGAGCGCGCCTTTGCGCAGGCGGCGCAGACCGATGGCCAGTGGACCGCCTTCCGCCGATATTCGACGCCCGATGCGGTGATCTTCACGCCGCAGCCGAAAAAGGCGCACGAGGCGTTGCCGAAGACGGATCCGCCGACCGCGATCGAATGGTGGCCCGCGGAAAGCTATGTCGCGTGCGACGGCAGTGCGGCGGTGAATACCGGGCCGTGGAAGCTGCCGCAGAGCCAGGGGTTTTTCACGACCATCTGGGTCCGTCAGGCCGACGGGCATCACAAATGGGTCTATGACGGTGGCGATGCGCTGGCGACGCCGCGCGTGCGGCCTGCCGAGCCCAAGGTGCGGGTCGCGACATGCGCCGATACGCCAATCTCGCGCGCGCAGGACCCCGTCGATCCCCCGGTCGTCGGCGACGGCGGCGAATCGACCGACGGCACGCTTGCCTGGACCTGGCAGGTCGCGGCGGACGGCAGCCGCTCGCTCGACGTCTATCTGTGGAACGGGCAGGATTTCGAACCCGTCATCCAGGACCGGGTGGGGGCACCGAAATGATCGAACTCTTCGTCTCGACCTTCATCACCCTGTTCGTCGTCATCGACCCGCCGGGATGTGCGCCGATCTTCGCCGGGCTGACCCAGGGCGCGACCGACGCCCATCGCCGGGCAATGGCGGTGCGCGCGGTGCTGGTTGCGGCGGCGATCCTGCTGGTCTTTGCGCTGTTCGGCGAGGCGCTGCTGCGCGCGCTGGGCATCAGCCTGGAAAGCTTCAAGATCGCCGGCGGCATCATGCTGTTCCTGATCGCGCTGGAAATGGTGTTCGAAAAGCGCACCGAACGTCGTGAGGACAGGGCGGAGAAGATCAAGGCGGAGGAAGTGACCGACGTCTCGATCTTCCCGATGGCGATGCCGATGATCGCCGGCCCGGGATCGATCGCGTCGATCATGCTGCTGATGTCGCAGAACAGCGGCACCGGCCGCAGCGTCGTCGTGCTTGCGGCGCTGGTCGTGATCCTGGCGCTGACGCTGGCCGCGCTGCTTGCCTCGACCGCGCTGATGCGGATCGTGGGTGCGAAGATCGAGGCAGTGATCTCCCGCCTGCTGGGCGTGCTGCTGGGTGCGCTGGCGGTTCAGTTCGTCATCGACGGGATCCGGGCGAGCCTGGTCGCGGGGCGCGCGGCGGGGCTGCACTGAAGGCGTGAAGCGGTGAACCGCTGTTTTGCTCAGATTGCTCCGGCAACATCTTGTTGAGCGCTTATCGGCAAGCGGTTTGATCGCTCATGGCTTAGCGGGCTTCGGCTTTGGTTTCGGTCCCATGTTTGGCTCCGGCCCGTCCGGCATCGCGTAGTCGATCCGCCACAGGCGATACGGCGCGCCCTTGGGGAGCTTCACCGGGATCAGCCAGGCGGGCACATAGCCGCGGCTGAGCTGGGCATAGAAGCCTTGGGGCGCGCGCGCGCGGTACACGGTCGTTTCCGCCAGGTTGGGGCAGATCAGCAGATATTGCGCGCCGTGGACACGGGCGATCGGGCGGAAACCGGCGGCGGTGCCGCCAAAGGCGTGATGCACGTCGAGGATCGCGCGGCCGTTGCGATGATAGGGGCCGGCAATGCCGCTATGCGCGGTCATGGTGATCAGCCGTGGCCCGAGATCGACATGGGTGAACAGCACCGAGGGCGGGATCGCGCGCAGCATGTTCATCGAGGTCGCCCGTGCGCAGGCGGCGCTTGCCTGGTTGGCGCGATTGATGCCCGCCTTGCTGGCCGGCTTGGCAGCCTCGCGCGGCAGATATTTGAGCGCAAAGCCCGCGAACAGGCCGGAGACCAGCAGGAATGCTAGCACCGAACCGACGACCCGCACCGCCATCCAGCGCTGATTCAGGCACCAGGGAACGATGATCCACACCAGCGCGGTCGCGCCGGGTACGGCCAGCAGCTGCGCGGCGGGTCCTGCGCGAATCTGCCACAGCAGCATCAGGCCGGCAAAGGCGGTGAACAGGGTGATCGCGGCCCAGCCGACCACTGCGTCGCTGCGCCGCCAGCGCCAGGTGGCGACCGCGCCGCCGATCACGCCGATCACCGCCAGCGCCGCGATCGGGAAGACGGCGTCGAGCGACTGGCGATAGATCGGCCGCGCCTCGCGCACATTGTCGAGCCAGATGCGCTGAAGTTCGGGCGACACACCTTCGGGCCGGCCGAGGCATTGCGGGAACAGGGCGGCGAATCCGGCGGCGATGGCCGCGCCGACCAGCGCGGCCAGGCCCAGCCGGACCCAGCGATTGGCGGGGTTGATCCACGCCAGCGCGAACAGCGATCCGCCCGCCGCCAACATCACCGTCAACCAGACCGGGGTAAGCGCGTCGCAGCGCATCGCCATGTTGGCATAGGAGGCGAAGGCGGCGAACCCGCCCGAACAGCCTGCCGCTAAGGTCAGGCCATAGACCTGCATCCGGCGGACGTCATCGCGGTCCCAGATCCAGCGCAGCGCGATGATCGCCCCGGCCATCAGGCAATAGGGCAGCATCTCCAGTCCGATATTCAGCGACACCGCGCTCGACAGGCCGACCGTCGCGCCGCCGCGTCCGCGCGCCGGGTCGGCCAGCCCGGCGACGGTCATCGCCAGGCAGGCAAGCTGCCAGCCATGATGGTCGATGCGCATCGGCGCGAACATCATCAGCGTCGAGGTGCAGCCCATCAGGACGATGAAGGCGATCGGCCAGCTGGTGGGGGCGACGAGGCGGCGCACGGTCAGCCCGACGCCGAGCATCGCGATCGACAACGGCAGGAGCGGGGCGATGCCGCACGCCCATTTCTCCGCCGCGGCGGTGCCGATGAACGGCTGGAGCAGCAGGATCAGCCCGGCGATCGGCAGGTCAACGATCCGCGACCAGTGGATGTTGAACCCGCCCAGCGCCGGATCGAGTCGATAGTTGGTCAGATCGTACCAGCCCTGGCCCCCCAGCCAGGCGCGGACCTGCATCAACCGCATATTGTCGTCGGTATCGCCCAGCGCGAGCCAGTAGATATTCCCCTGGCGGTCCCACAGGAACCACAGGACCACGGCCACCCAGCAGAGCAGCCCCCATGTCAGCCAGTTGCGATCGAGTTCCTGATCGAGGCGGAATCCGCCGGATGTGCCGAGCTTCAAAACTGCTTCCCTTAAACCGGCCGACGCTTTACCGCGCGCTCGCGCCAAGAGGCAAAGGCAAACAGTGACTGCACTCATTCGACGGGTCGAAACGCTGCGCGACAGCGGCGTTCTGGGCCAGCTGATCCGCTTTGCGATCGTTGGCGGGCTGTCGACGGTGGTCTATGCCGTGGTCTACTGGCCGCTGGCGACCTATGTGATCCCGCCGGTGCTTGCGTCGGTTGCCGGTTTCCTGGTCGCGGTGATATTCGGCTGGGTCTTTCACAGCCGGTGGAGCTTCAAGGGGCACGAGGCCGATGGCGGCGTCGGCACCCAGTCCAAATTCTTCCTGGTCCAGTCGGCCGGCATGGCGATGAATGCAGGCTTCACCTGGGTGTTCACCGGCCCGCTCCACCAGCCGACCTGGGTGCCCCTGCTTCCGGTGATCTTCATCACCCCGCTGATCACCTTCGCGCTCAACCGATATCTGGTATTCAAGTAACATGGACCGCATCGTTTACGACCGCATGGCCGCGCATGATTCCACCCATTGGTGGTATCGCGCCCGCCGCGACATCCTGGCCGACTATCTGAAGCGCTATGGCCAGCTGCCCGCCGACGCCAAGGTGCTCGAGATCGGGTGCGGCACGGGGCACAATCTGCCGATGCTGGCGCAGTTCGGCGAGATCGACGCGATCGAGATCGACGACACCGCGCGCGCCTTTGCCAGCGAGCGGCTGGGCAAGCCGGTCGGCAGTTCGCCGCTGCCCGAGCTGACGGGGGTCCAGCCGGGAAGCTATGATCTGGTCGCGGTGCTCGACGTGGTCGAGCATGTCGAGGACGATGTCGCGGCGCTTGCGGCAATGGCCAAGCTGCTGAAGCCCGGTGGCAAGATCCTGATCACCGTGCCGGCGCATCAATGGATGTGGAGCGCGCACGACGTGGTGAACCACCACAAGCGCCGCTATTCCAAGGCTACGCTGACCGCGGCGCTGAGCAAGGCGGGGCTGGGGTGGCAGAAGCTGCGCTGGTTCAACTCGCTGCTGTTCCCGGCCGCGGTTGCGACGCGGATTGCGGGCAAGCTGACCGGCAAGGACGATAGCGACGATTCGCCGCCGCCCAAGGCGCTGAACACCGCGTTCGAGACGATCTTCCGCATCGAGCGACACCTGCTCGGCCGCGTGCCGATGACGCCGGGCCTGTCGATCATCGTGCTGGCCTCGCCCAAGGGCTGAGGCCCGCGCCGAAATCAGCGCGGGGTGCGGCGGCGCGGGTTGGGAAGCGGCGGGATGGTCGAGCCGGCAGAGGGGTCCGACGGGGCCGGGCTGGGGTCGAAATGCTGCGCTTCGTCGCTGTCCTCGAACCGGTAGCCGAGCCGGGCCTGGCCTTTTACCGGGCCGGCGACGTCGGCGACCAGATAGAGCGGGCGACGCTTCGATTCGACATAGAGCCGGCCGAGATATTCGCCGATCATGCCGAGCACGAACATCTGCACCGCACCGAGGATGACGACGACCAGCATCGTCGAGGTCCAGCCCTGGATCACGCTGCCGGTCAGCCAGGCGATGGCGATGTAGAGGATCAGCAGCACCGACGCGGCGGTCAGCGCCAGGCCGACATGGCTGGCGAAGCGCAGCGGCGCGGTGGAGAAGCCAGTGACCGCGTCGAGCGCGAAGCGGATCATCTTGCTGAGCGGATATTTGCTCTCGCCGGCATGGCGTTCTTGCCGGTCATAGAGGAACGGCACCTGGCGGAAGCCGACCCAGGCGACCATCCCGCGGATGAAGCGCGCCTGTTCGGGCAGCGACAGGAAGGCGTCCAGCGCGCGGCGCGTCATCAGGCGGAAGTCGCCGGTGTCGAGCGGGATCGGCGTGTCGGTGACCCGATCGAGCACGCGGTAGAAGGCGGCGGCGGTGGCCAGCTTGAAGAAGCTCTCGCCATCGCGCTTGCGCCGCACGGCATAGACGACATCGGCCCCCTCGGCGGTCATCGTCGCGCGCATGTCGGCCAGCAGTTCGGGTGGATCCTGAAGATCGGCGTCGATGATCAGGATCTCCTCGCCCGAGCACAGGTCGAGCCCGGCGGTCAACGCGAGCTGGTGCCCGTGATTGCGCGACAGGTTGATCGCGACGAGGTGCGGGTCGCCTTCGGACAGGCGCTGCATCACCGACCAGCTGCCGTCGCGCGAGCCGTCGTTGATCAGGACGATCTCGAAATCCTCACCCACCGCAGCGCGCGCCGCCGCCGAGACGCGCGAATGCAGCATCTCGAGGCAGGCCTCTTCATTGTAGCAGGGGATGACGACGGAAAGCTTGGGCCGTTTCATGGGCCGCGCTCCTAGCGATTATTGCAGCGTCATGCGAGCGACTTCGCGCGTTCCTCGACAAGCCGCTCGAGGATCGTCAGCGGGACGGCGCCCGATCGGATCACTTCGTGGAACTGCTTGAGGTCGAACCGGTCACCGGCGATCGCCTTTGCCTTCTCGCGCGCGCGGACCCAGCTGATATGGCCGATCTTGTAGCTGCAGGCCTGGCCCGGCTGGGTGCAATAGCGCTCGACCTCGCGCTGCGAGCGCGGCTGGGCGAAGCCGACCGTCCTGACCATATAGCCGGTCGCCTGCTCGCGGCTCCAGCGCTTGGTATGGATGCCGGTGTCGATCACCAGCCGCGCGGCGCGGAACAGGAAGGACTGGAGATAGCCGGCGCGCTCCAGCGGGCTGGCATAGGCGCCGAGTTCGTCGGCAACCTGTTCGGCATAGAGCGCCCAGCCTTCGCTATACGCGCCGAAGAAGCTGGTCTTGCGGATCAGCGGCCCCTCGGCCTCCTGCGAGGTCGAGATCTGCAGGTGATGGCCCGGATGGCCCTCATGATAGGTCAGCGACGGCAGGGTGTATTTCGGCCAGTCGCCGACGCTCTTGAGGTTGATGAAGTAGATGGCAGGGCGCGAGCCATCGAGCGCGGCGCGGCGATAATAGCCGTTCGAGGCGCCGTCCTGGATCTCGACCGGAACCGCGCGGATTTCGAGCGGCGCCTTGGTCACGTTTAGGAATGCCTTGGGCAGCAAGGCGGTGACGTGTGCCAGCCCGTCATTGAGGCCCTTGAGCAGCTCGGCGCGGCCCTCTTCGGTATCGGGATAGAGCTGTTCGGGACGCACATTGAGTGCGGTCAGCCGCTCGGCAACCGAACCCTGGGTGAAGCCCTGCGACTTGAGGATCGTGTCGAGCTCGGCAGTGATCTGCGCCACCTGCTCCAGGCCCATGCGGTGGACCTCGTCGGCGGTGAATTTGGTGGTCGTCGAGCTTTCCAGCGCGGCGGCGTAGATCGCGTCGCCCTGCGGAATGTCCCAGATGCCTGCGCTGGTTCGCGCCTTGGCGCGCAGCGTGCGGATCAGCGCAAGCTGGCGGTCGAGCGCGGGATAGACCTTGCCCTCGACGATCTTCGTCGCGCGGGTGCCCCAGTCGCCCGGGATATCCTTGGTACGGCGGACCAGCGACTGGGTCAGGCCGCTCTGTGCGGCGGCGGGCCGGCGCAGCGCCTCCATCTGGCCGATCGTCAGCTCCAGCGCGAAATCGGGCGCGACCACGCCGCGCGCCGCCTCGGCCTGTTGCTGCTGCGTTTCCTGGTCGAGCACGGTCGCGAGCGCATCGAGCCGGCTGAGATAAGCCTCGGCATCGGCGGAATTGGTGACGGTGTGCGACGAGTTCAGGAAGTCCGGCATCGAGAAATAGGCGCCGCCCTGCTGGAAAATGGTGAAGGGGCGCACCGCGGAGTCGAGGCCGAATTTCTCGGGCGCGACGGTGCGGCCTTTCAGCGAATACAGCACCACCTCCCGATCGAGTTTCGCCTGGTCCGACAGGCCGTCGGGGCCGATCGCCTCGATCGCGGCAATGCTCTTGCGCAGCTGGTCGAGGCTGGCCTTGCGCGCCTCGGGCGTGCGCGGGCTGAGCCTGGACTTCAGCCCGGCATCGGCACCCTTGTCGAGGCCAAGGCCGGTCGCGCTTTCCGGCGAGAGCAGCAGCGACCCGCGAAAGGCGGCATCGAAGGCGGCGTTCAGCGCGGCGTCGTTCGCGCTCGCTGCGGCACGCGCCGCATATGGAAACAGGCCGAGCGCGGCAACCGCGCTGGTGCTGTGCAGGAAGAAGCGGCGGTCCACGCAAAAGCCTTTCGATTGTCGATGGATAGCAGCCTAGCGCTTCGCTCTTCGGGCACAAGCCGGCGTATTGCAGCACATCGGACGGAGTGGCGTTCGCGCCTTGCGCCTTGACGACATCCATCCGGAAAGCCTAACCGGCAGATAATGCGAATCAGTCGCATTATCGAGAAGGGCGGAAATGAACATCGGGGAACGAGTGAAGCTGCTGGCCGGCGCCGGCATCCTTGCGCTGTCGGCAGCGCTGCCAGGCGCGTCGCAGGCGCAGGATGTGGCGAGCGTCGAGCCGGGACAGATTACGGTGACGGCCACGCGGATCCCGGTCGCGACGCAGGACGCGCCGGCCACGGTGAGTGTGATCGACGAGCGCCAGATTGCGGACGAGCTGGCCACCGACATCAAGGACCTGGTCCGGTTCGAACCCGGCGTGAGCGTCACTCGGGCACCGACCCGCTTCGGCGCGGCACTCGGCGTCACCGGCCGGGCGGGCAATGAAGGCTTCATCATCCGCGGCATCGGCGGCAACCGCGTGCTGATCCAGGTCGACGGCGTCCGCGTCCCCGACGGCTTTACCTTCGGCGCCCAGGCGGCAGGGCGCGGCGACTATGTCGACCTGGGTCTGATCAAGTCGGTCGAGATCCTGCGCGGGCCGACCTCGGCGCTCTATGGCAGCGACGGGCTATCGGGTGCGGTCAGCTTCATCACCAGCGATCCGGCAGACTTCCTGCGCGACGGCAACGGCGTCGGCGGGCTGGTGCGTGCGGCGTACAGCTCGGCCGACAATGAGTTCGCCGAAACCGCGATCCTGGCGGGCCGCTCGGGCGACTGGTCGATCATGGCCGCCTATACGCGGCGCGACTATAACGAGCTGGAGAACCAGGGAACGGTCGGCGGGCGCGGCGCGGCGCGGACCGTTGCCAATCCGCAGGAGGGCCGGTCGAACGCCGCGCTCGGCCGGATCGTGTGGGAGCCGGGCAATGGCCACAAGCTGCGCGTGACCGGCGAGTATCTCGACACCCGCCTGGATACCGATGTCCAGACCGGTCTGAGCAGCACGGTCGATCTGCTCCAGGCGCGCGACACCGGCAAGCGGACGCGGGTCACCGCCGACTGGAGCTGGCAGGGTGCGGGCCTGGTCGAATATGCCCGGCTCGCCGCCTTCTGGCAGGATGCCGAGGATGTCCAGTTCACTGACGAGGATCGCACCCCGGCGGCAGATCGGGAGCGGCTCAACACGTTCGAGAATCGCGTCTACGGTGCCTCGGGCGAGATCCGGTTGACGCCTCGTGGTGGGGTCCGGCTGCTGTTCGGCGGCGACATCAGCTTCACCGATCAGAAGGGCCTGCGCGACGGCGTGGTCCCGCCAGCCGGCGAGGTCTTCCCGACCCGTGCCTTTCCCGAGACCGACTATATGCTTGCCGGCTTGTTCGCGGCGGGCGAGGTCGAGGTCGGGCCGCTGACGCTGTATCCGGCGCTGCGCTTCGACGCCTATGACCTGAAGCCTGAAAAGGACCCGCTGCTCCCCGCCTTCACCGGCGCGCAGCAGGACGGCCAGCGCGTCTCGCCCAAGCTGGGCGCGGTGCTGAAGCTGGGCGATCATGTTCGCCTGTTCGGCACCTATGCCCATGGCTTCAAGGCGCCCGAGCCGGGGCAGGTAAACCAGTTCTTCGAGAATATCGCCTTTGGCTATACTTCGCGGCCCAACCCGAATCTGGGGCCCGAGACGAGCAAGAGCGTCGAGGGCGGCGTGCGCTTCGCCTTCGACTGGCTCAATGTCGATCTCACCGCCTTCCACGCCGATTTCGACGACTTCATCTCCCAGGAAGTGGTCGGCGGCGGTTTCACCCCGGCCGATCCGGCGATCTACCAGTTCGTCAATCTCGACCGGGCACAGGTCAGCGGCGCCGAAGCGCGCATTCGCGCCAATGCGAGCTGGGGGCTGAATGCCAACCTCTCAATCTCCTGGGCGAAGGGCGAGGTGATCGATCCCGACGGAACGCGCAGTTCGCTGTCCACGGTCGATCCGCTGAAGATCGTCGCCGGCCTCGGCTATCGCGATCCGGCGGGTCGCTTCGGTGGGCAGCTGATCGCGACCCATGCTGCGCAGAAGGAACAGGGGCAGACGCGCGGGGTCTGCGCGACCGCCTGCTATCGGCCCGGGGCGTTCACGATCCTGGACGCGACTGCCTTCTTCCGGGTGACTCGGGACATCACGCTGCGCGCGGGCGTGTTCAACATCTTCGACCGCAAATACGCGATGTGGAATGACGTTCGCGGCCTCGCCGACAGTTCGACGATCAAGGACGCCTATACCCAGCCCGGCCGCAATGCGAGCGCGTCGCTGAGCTTCCGGTTCTGAAGAGGAGGGGGACGATGAAGCATCATTATTTCCGCGCCGCGGCGCTTGCGTGGCTTGCCATTCCGCTGGCCGGCACGCCTGTCCTGGCCCAGACGACTGCAGTCGCACCCGTCGCTTCCTACGAGGCGGATCGGGCCGACATCCTGGCGATGGCGGGCAATTACAAGGTCCGCTTCGACATGCAGGAATCCACTGCATGGCGGGCCGATTACACGCCGATCGAGGCCAAGGTCTCGGGCGGGCACGAAAGCATCCGCGTGATCGAGGACAGCGGCCGCCGCATCTCGCTTCAGCACCTGCTGGTGATCGAGCATGAGGGCAAGACTCATGTCATCAAGCATTGGCGACAGGACTGGGACTATGAGCCGGCGCGAGTGCTGGTCTATTCCGGCCCGGACAGCTGGACCTGGCGCACGCTGAGCGATGCCGAACGCAAGGGCAAATGGTCGCAGACCGTGTGGCAGGTCGACGACAGCCCGCGCTATGGCGGTGTCGGCGCCTGGACGACGGTAGGCGGGGTGCGGCGATGGGAATCGGACGGCACCTGGCGACCGCTGGCGAGACGCGATGCAGTGCGCGGCCCCGTCTATGACCGCTATTACGGCATCAACCGCCACCAGATCGCGCCCGCCGGCTGGATCCACTGGCAGGACAATATCAAGATGGGCCAGTTCGACGGCGCGCTGAAGCCCGTCGTCCAGGAATATGTCCTCAACAGCTACACACGTTTCGAGGGCTATCCGTCCAAGGCGGCGGACGCTTACTGGACGGCGACCAAGGGCTATTGGGCGGCGATCCGCGCCGAATGGGCCCGCATCGCGGAGACCAAGAACGGCATCCGCATCACCGAGGCGGCCGAGGCCGGAACGGTAATCGCCAGCCGGCTGCTGGAGATTGCCGACGAGCTGCAGGCCGGAAAGACGCGGGAAGCCGACGCGATCCGCACGGCACGCGCGCTGATGGATCAGGCGACCCGCGCGGCGGGGCAATAGCTCCCCCCTGGCCGCTGCGCCGGATGCGCCCGGCGCGGCGGCCGTCTTTTATCCGGAACTTGAGATCAGAATGCGCGGGCGACCGCGAACTCGACCGCCTCGATCATCGCATCCTTCGCCTTGCTGGCGGGGAAGGCGCCGATCGCGTCGATCGCGCGCTGGCCGTAATGGCGGGCGCGGGCCAGCGTGTCGTCGACCGAATGGCTGGCGCGGACGAGCCGGATCGCCTCGGCGAAATCCTCGTCCGAATTACGATGGCCGGTGACCGCCGCCTTCCAGAAGGCGCGCTCCTCTTCGTTGCCGCGCGCATAGGCGAGGATCACGGGGAGGGTCATCTTGCCCTCGCGGAAGTCGTCGCCGGCATCCTTGCCCATCGTGCCTGCGTCCGAGATATAGTCGATCGCGTCATCGACCAGCTGGAAGGCGATGCCGAGGTTGCGGCCATAGGCGTCGAGCGCCGCTTCCTCCGCCTCGCCGCGCTCGGCGACGACGGCGGCGATGCGGCAGGCGGCGGCGAACAAGGCCGCGGTCTTCGCGCCGATGATGTCGAGATAGCGTTCCTCGCTAAGGTCCAGCCGGCGTACCGCAGTCAGCTGGTTCACCTCGCCCTCGGCGATGATCGCGCTGGCGCTGGAGAGGATCTTGAGCACCTTCAGGCTGCCGTCCTCGACCATCAGCTCGAACGAGCGGCTGAACAGGAAGTCGCCGACCAGAACGCTGGCCGGGTTGCCCCAGATGATGTTGGCGGTGCGGCGGCCGCGGCGCAGGTCGGACGAATCGACGACGTCGTCGTGGAGCAGCGTTGCGGTGTGGATGAACTCGACCGCGGCGGCCAGCCGGTGATGGCGATTGCCCGAATAGGCGAGCAGCTCGGCACTGGCGAGCGTCAGCATCGGCCGCATCCGCTTGCCGCCGCCCGCGATCAGATGCCCGGCAAGTTCGGGGATCAGCGGAATGTCCGACTGCATGCGATCGAGGATCACCGCATTCACCGCGTTCATCCCCGGGGCGACCAGGGAAATCATGGGCTCCAGCGAGGGCTCGCGGGAGGTGAGGCGGTGGATGGTTGCGCTCATCGGGGCGCTCTGGCCTTTGCGTGCGACAAACGCAAGGGCGCGGGCTTGCGTGAGGCGCCCCCGCGCGCAAAAGGGCGCCTGGGAGGACCCGCATGAGCGACGAAATGCTGAGTCGGTATCGCCAGAGCATCGACAATATCGATGCTGCGCTGGTGCATATGCTTGCCGAGCGCTTCAAGATCACCCAGGCGGTGGGGGCCTACAAGGCGAAGCACCAGCTGCCCGCAGCCGATCCGGGCCGCGAGGAGCGCCAGATCGCGCGGCTCCGCGGGCTGGCCAAGGATGCCGATCTCGATCCCGAATTTTCCGAGAAATTCCTGCGCTTCATCATCGACGAGGTGATTCGCCACCACGAGCAGGCCCAGGCCAAGTGAGGCTGCGCCGATGAGAAGGGGCATCGCCGCGGCGCTGGCGGGCGTCGCGCTGGTTGCCGGGGCGACCCTGTGGTTCGCGACGCGGTCGCCCGAGCCTGGCCCGGCACCCAGTCCGACCCCGAGCGCCAGTCCGATGGCACTGCCTTCTCCGGCCGCCTCGCCTTCCCCCGACGCGAAAACGCGCCTGGCCCGCGCGGTCGCTGCCGCCTTTCCCTCGGGCACCCGGTTCCCCCGGGACTATAACGCGCTGGAGTTCGACGATCATCGGCTGATCGATGCGCCGTTCGGCCCGGTGCTGATCAGCCATGGCCATATCGAGGATGCGGGACACTCGGACGCCGGCACGATCCGGGTCGATTACCTGACCGAACGCGATGGCCGCTTCGCAGTGGCGCGCAGTTTTCCCAAGGTCCTCGAACTGGGCAGCATGGGCGATCTGAGCGACTGGTCGGTGTCCGATCGCTTCACCAGCCTTCCCGTCATCGTCGCGGAAGGCGGCGGCACCTGGCAGGGCTATAGCTGCAGCATGACCGCGCTTGCCGAGCTGCGCCCGGGCGGACCCGTCGAAGTGGCGTCGATCCATTCGGGCTATGACAATGGCGGTGCAGTCGAAGGTGCTGTGACTTCGGCCGAGGGCAAGATCGTCGATATCGAGCGGAACAAGGGCTTCACCGTCCGCTACACCGGCTCCATGGCCTTCGACGAGCGCTATGTCTGGCGCGATGGCCGCTTCGTGCTGGATGGAAAGAGCCGCGTTCCCGAGTGCTGAGCGCTATTCCGCGGCAAGCAGGCTCTCGGCGCCGCCAAGGTCGACCGACACCAGCCGGCTGACGCCGCGCTCGACCATCGTCACGCCGAACAGGCGGTGCATGCGGCTCATCGTCGCGGCATTGTGGGTGACGATCAGATAGCGGGTCCGGGTTTCCTGGGTCATCTTGTCGAGCAAGTCGCAGAAACGCTCGACATTGGCGTCGTCGAGCGGGGCGTCGACCTCGTCCAGAACGCAGATCGGCGCGGGGTTGGTGAGGAACAGCGCGAAGATGAGCGCCACCGCGGTCAGCGCCTGTTCGCCGCCCGACAAGAGCGTCAGCGACTGGAGGCGCTTGCCTGGAGGCTGGGCCATGATCTCGAGCCCCGCCTCCAGCGGATCGTCCGAATCGACCAGTTCGAGATGCGCCTGGCCGCCATTGAACAAGGCGGTGAACAGGCGGCGGAAATGCTGGTCGACCGCCTCGAATGCCGCCAGCAGCCGCTGGCGCCCTTCGCGGTTGAGCGTGCCGATCGAGCCGCGCAGGCGGTGGACCGCCTGGCTGAGTTCGTCACGCTCCTTCGCGCTGCTCTCGGCCGAGGCGGTCAGTTCGGCCAGCTCGCTCTCGGCAACCAGGTTGACCGGACCGATCCGCTCGCGCTCGGCGACCAGCCGGTCGTGTCCGGTCGATTCCTCCTGCGGCTCGCGGACATTGGCCTCGTCGAAGCCGGCGCGTTGCGGCAGCAGCGGGGGCGGGCATTCGAAGCGTTCGCCCGACAGCCGGCCCATCTCGATCCGGCGCATCTCCTGATTCTCGGCGCGTGCGGTCGCGCCTGCCCGAGCCTCGCGCGCCTGGGCCAGCGCTTCGTTCGCGCCGCGGACCTGGCCTTCGGTGGCGCGCACGGCCGCCTCCGCCTCGCGCTCGGCCGCTTGGGCGGCAGCGCTCGCGGCGCGCGCCGCCTCGCCCGCGGCTTCGGCTTCGGCAACCTGCGCATCGAGTTGCGCGGGGCGATCGACCAGAGTCTCGCTTTCCTCGGCCAGTTCGATGGCGCGCTTGTCCATCTCGGCCGATCGCCGCGCCGCCTCGCCGGCACGGGTGTTCCAGCCTTTTGCCTCGGCAGCGGCTGCGGCGCGGCGCTCGCGTGCCTGGGCGATCTCGCGTTCCAGCGTGCTGCGTTCGGTGCGGGCGGCTGCAGCGGCAGCGCGGCGGGTTTCGGCTTCCGACGAGAGGCGCGCGACCTTTTCGCGAGTGGCGCTGCCGTCCGGGAGTGCGGTCTTTGCCGCTTCGGCACGGGCCAGCTCGGCGGCCGCCTCGTCCTGTTCCGCAACGACGCGGGCCCGGCGCGATTCGAGGTCGGCGCGCTGCGATTCCAGCCGTTCGAGCTGGCCCGTCGCGCGATCCTCGGCGCGCGCGGCGTCGCGTCCCGCAGTCTCCGAGGCGTCGAGCAGCCGGCGACAGTCGCTGGCATTGCGGCGTGCCTCGGCAATCGCCTCGTCGATCCGCGCCAGCTCGGCATCGGCCGATTCGACGGCACGGACCGCGGCCGGGCGGGCCTTTTCGATCGCCGAGAGCCGGTTGATCCGCACCAGCCGCTCGGCAGCGGCCGCGCCCCCCGAACGGGCGACATAGCCGTCCCAGCGGCGCAGCGTTCCTGCCAGCGTGACCAGCCGCTGGCCGACCGCGAGCGTCTGGCCGGTATCGGCATCGGCGACCAGCGTCTGCGCCAAGCGGCGGGCAAGTTGCGGCGGTGGCTGGACATGGGCGGACAGCCGCGAGGTGCCCGGCGCCTCGGCGGGGTCGGCGGGCAGGGCGTCCGCGCCCGACCAGTAGCGTTCCGATCTGGGGTCGAGCCCGGCTTCGAGATCGTCGCCCAGCGCCGCGGCGAGCGCACGTTCATAGCCGGCGTCGACGCGCAGCTTGTCGAGCACGCGGTCCTTGTCCGAGGGGCGGGTCGACTTGGCCAACGCCTGCGCCTCGCTGTCGAGCTGTGCCAGTTCGGCATGGGCGGCGGAACGGGCCGACTGGGCGCGATCGCGGCTGTCGATCGCGCCGCGCTCGGTCGCATCGGCGCGGGTCAGTCCGGTGCGCGCGGTCTCGGCCTGGCGCAGCGCCAGCGCGCGCGCGTCGGCGGCGCGCAGCTTCTCGGCCTTGAGCGGCTCGGCATCGGGCAGCGCGCGGCGCTCCGACTCGATCCGGGCCAGGTCGCGCTGGCTGCGTTCGACACGGGCGCGGGCGGCGGCCAGCGCTGCTTCGGCAACGCGCGCCTCCGCCGCCTCGGTTGCCTGCGCCGCAAGCGCCTGCGCCAGTGCCACCTCGGCGTCGCGCGCGGCGCGCTCGGCATCGGCCAGCGCGGTGTCGAGCGTCGGCAGCCGCTCGGCCGCGCCGGCGATGCGCTGGTCGAGCGATTTCACCTCCTCGGCCAGCCGGGCCAATGCCTCCGCCGCGTCGCGGGCGAGCGCGCCCTCGCGGCTGCGATCGTCCGCCAGCCGGCGTTCGGCATCCTTCAGCTCGGCGATGCGGCGCTCGACCGCGTGGCGTTCGCTGCGCAGCGTCGCGAGCGCGTGCATCGCCTCGCTGGCGCGGTCGCGCACCATCAGCGCATCGGCGCGCAGCGTCGCGAGCCTGGTTGCCGCTTCCTGCTGGGCAGCGACGGCCTGGTCATGCGCCGCGCCACGCTCGGTCACCAGCGCATCGGCGGTCTGCGCTTCCTTCTTGGCGATATCGGCGGCGGTCGCCGCCTCGCGCCAGCGGGCGAAGATCAGCCGCGCCTCGGCAACGCGGATGCGGTCGGACAATTCGCGATAGCGTTCGGCCTGGCGCGCCTGGCGGCGCAGCGCCTGGGCGCGCGTTTCCTGGTCGGTGATGACTTCGTCGAGTCGCGCGAGATTGGTCTCGGTCGCGCGCAGTTTCTGTTCGGCATCCTTGCGACGGACATGGAGTCCGGCGATGCCGGCCGCCTCCTCCAGCATTGCGCGACGCTCGGCGGGCTTGGCCGAGATGATCGCGCCGATCCGGCCCTGGCTGACCAGCGCCGGGCTGTGCGCGCCGGTCGCGGCGTCGGCAAAGGCGAGCGACACGTCCTTGGCGCGGACGTCACGGCCGTTGATGCGATAGGCGGAACCGGCACCGCGCTCGATCCGGCGGACGATTTCGACTTCGCCCTCGTCACCCATCTCGTCGGTCAGGATCGAGACTTCGGCGAAATCGCGCTGGGGGCGGGTGGCGGTGCCGGCGAAGATCACGTCTTCCATGCCGGCGCCGCGCATCGATTTCGGGCTGTTCTCGCCCATGGCCCAGCGCAGCGCCTCGAGCAGGTTCGACTTGCCGCAGCCATTGGGGCCGACGATGCCGGTCAGCCCGGGCTCGATGCGCAGGTCGGCGGGATCGACGAAGCTCTTGAACCCCGAAAGCCGGAGCCGCTTGATCTGCATCGTCCCGCCCCCTGCCGGAGGTCAGCGCGCGCCGGCGGCGCGCAGGGCTGCCTCCATCTGCTCCCATCCACCTTCGAACTTGACGTCATTGATGAAGAAGCTGGGCGTGCCGCTGACGCCCTTCTCGACGCCGGCCTGCGCGTTCTTGGCCACCGTGTCGATCGCGCTCTGGTCGCTGAGGCACTTGTCGAGCTGTCCCTGCGACACGCCACGCTGCTTCATGAAATCGGCATAGCCGAGCAGGTTGACGAACTGCTTCGCCTGGTCGCCAGGGGCCATCGACTGCATCTGGCGGAAGGTCGCCTCGGGGATCTGCATCGCCCGGTCGTTGAAGCTCTTCTGCTCGGCATACATGCCGTCGAGGATCGGGAAGAAGCTCTCGGTCGGGACGCAGTGGCCGATCAGGATCAGGCCGAGGTCCTGCGGATGAAGCGGAAAGTCGCGGAATTCATAGCTGACCTGGCCGGTCGAGACATATTTCTCACGCAGCGGCTCGACCGCGGTGGTCGCGAAATAGGCGCATCCGGGGCAACTGCGCGAACCGAATTCGACCAGCTTGATCGGGGCGTTGGGATTGCCCTGGCGCATGCCGCCCTCGGGCGTCTTTTCGACGATATCGACCCATTTCTTGCCGGCGGGTGCGGCGACCTTGGGCGCGGCAGGGCCCTGGGCGGTGGCGACGTTTCCGTCGGTCGAACCGCCGCCGCAGCCGGCCAGGGCAAGCGACGCGATCAGGGCAAGGGCAACACGCATTTCAGGTCTCCGTTGGTAAGTCACAGGCGCCGATCGGCGGAAATCACTTGAGTAGGGGCTCGAGCTGAGCCCAGATGTGGACATTGTCGAGCTTGCGGCCGTTCAGGAAGAATGTCGGGGTGCTGTTCACCCCAAGCTTCTGTGCATCGCCGGTGATCTTGCCCAGCTCGATCAGTGCCGGCCGGTCTGACAGGCACTGGGTGACTCGCGCTTCTGTCATTCCGCGCTGCTTGAAGAACGCGGTATAGCCCAGCTTGTCCGACAGCGCGCGCGCCTGAGGCACAACGTCCATCGCCTCGAGCGCCTTGAAATCGGCATCGGTCAGTGCCTGTCCGCGGGCGTTGAAGCCCGGCAGGCCAGCAAACATCGCGTCGAGCGTCGAGAAGTAGCGGGCAGTCGGCACGCAGCGGCCGAGCAGCGAGATGGCGATGTCCTGCGGGTGGATCAGATAGTCGCGGAATTCGTAGCTCACCTTGCCGCTGGCCACATAGTTGCTGAACAGCGGCTTCGACTCTGCGGCAAAGCGCGCGCAGGTCGGGCAGCTACGCGAGCCATATTCGACCAGCTTGAGCGAGGCATTCGGATTGCCGATGCGGAAGCCGCCCTCGGGCGTCTTGACGATGGTGGTCGTCCAGCTCGGTCGCGCTGCCGCCTTCTTCGCGGCGGCGGGCCGGCCCTTCTTCGCCTGGGCGAGGGCCGGGGGTGTGACGACGAACAGCGCCAGGAAGGCGAGAGCAAGGAAACGCATCAGTCGATTCTGCCGAGTTTGGGGATGCCGGACGCGACTCCCGAGGCAAGCGCCTCGAGAACCGCCTTGAGTTCGGGGTCGGCGATGCCGCGCAGGCTCTCGCCCAGCTCCTCGGGAACCGGCTTGAGCTCGGGCAGCGGCTGGGTGACCGCGCGGCGGCGGACTTCGCCATGGCGGATCTGGAGCTTGCCGACGGCGGTGTAGCCGAAGAATCGGTTCACCCGGTCGACGATCTCGGGCGCGATATGCTGCATCATCGGTGCATAGGCTCCGGTAACGACGAGATGGAGCACGCCCTCGCTCCGCTCCCCCTTCGGAAAGCGAATCGATTCGGGCGAGGAGACGCGGGCATAGCGGTCGCCGACGATCTCCGCCCAGCGGCTGACCACCGCATGCTGGACGAAGCCGAACTTGCGGAAGGCGGCGCGACCGACATCGGGCAGCAGCTCGCTGACCGGGCGGGCGCGGTTGCTGCGCTTGGGCTCGGGCCTGGGCTGGCGGCTCGTGGTACGCGGGGGCTTCGTCATTCGCGATCACCCATGCCATAGGCGGGGCGTGCCCGACAACATCGCTGCGACTCTGCTCCGCTGGTATGACCTGAACGCCCGCGACCTGCCCTGGCGGGCGCGGCCCGGCGCGAATGCGACCGAACCCTATCGCGTGTGGCTGAGCGAAGTGATGCTCCAGCAGACCCAGGTCGCGACGGTGATCCCCTATTTCGAGAAATTCACCGCGCGCTGGCCCGATTTCGCGGCGCTGGCCGCCGAAGAGGATGCCGAGGTGATGAGCGCCTGGGCAGGGCTCGGCTATTATGCCCGGGCGCGCAACATGCTCGCCTGCGCCCGCGAAGTCGCGCGGCGCGGGGCGATGCCGGAAAGCGAGGCCGAGCTGCTGGGGCTGCCGGGCGTGGGGGGCTATACCGCGGCGGCGATCGCGGCGATCGCCTTCGGGCGGCGCGCGGTGGTGGTCGACGGCAATGTCGAGCGAGTCGTGACCCGGCTGTTCGCGCTGGCCGATCCCCTGCCGGGCGCAAAGCCGCGGATTCGGGTGCTGACCGACACGATCACGCCCGATGCGCGCGCCGGCGATTTCGCACAGGCGATGATGGACCTGGGTGCGACGATCTGCACCGCGCGGTCGCCGCGCTGCCTGTTGTGCCCGCTGCGCGAGTCGTGCGCGGGGTTTGCGACCGGGGCGCCCGAGGCGTTTCCGGTGAAGGCGAAGAAGCCGGCCAAGCCGCAGCGCCATGGCACGATCTTCTGGGTCGAGCGCGAGGGGCAGGTGCTGCTGGTGCAGCGGCCCGACAAGGGGCTGCTCGGCGGAATGCGTGCGCTGCCGACCGGGCCATGGGCCGATGCACCGCCGGGGACCGAGGGCGCGCCGGTCGCGGCGGACTGGCGAATTCTCGATCGCAGCGTGAGCCATGTCTTCACCCATTTCCGGCTCGACTGTGCGCTTGCGGTTGCCACAATCGGGGCGCAGGAAGCCGTCGACGGCCAGTGGTGGCCGGTGGCGGAAATCGAGTCGGCGGGACTGCCGACCGTCTTCGCCAAGGCGGCAGAGGCGATACGGAGAGCGATATGAAGGCACGGTTCCTGAAGCTGGCATTGGGCGGGGCGCTGGTCGCGATGGTCGCGGTGCAGGCGACCTCGGCGCAGCAGGCGGCACCGGCGCCGGCCCGCGCGGCAGAGGCACTGCCGGCGGTCCATGCGCTTGCCGATCGCTATGTTGCCGAGCGGAAGGTACCGGGAATCGTCGTCGGCGTCGGCCACGGCGACCGGCCGACCGACTTCGTCTCCGCCGGCCGCATTGCCGACGAGCCGCAGGCGGCCGCGGCGGGCCCGGACAGTCTGTGGCGCATCTATTCGATGACCAAGCCGGTGACCGGCATCGCCGCGATGATCCTGGTCGAGGAAGGCAAGCTCAAGCTCGACCAGCCGATCTCGGATTTCATTCCGGCATTTCGCAACATGAAGGTGCTCGACGACCCCAACGGCACCACGCTGGCCAGCCATCCAGCCAAGACCCAGATCACCGTTCGCCACCTGCTGACTCACACCGCTGGACTCGGCTACACGATCATCACCAAGGGGCCGCTGCTAGACGAATATAACCGGCTGGGCCTGAACCCCGCCGCGGTGGGACCGGCGATGGAGCCGCAGATGCGCGCGGCGCGCGCGCCGACGCTGGAGGAGTTCGCCAACCGGGTCGCTCAGGCGCCGCTGATCGCCGAGCCGGGCACCAAGTGGAGCTATTCGATCAGCCTCGACCTGCTCGGCCGCGTGATCGAGGTCGCATCGGGCCAGAAGTTCGACGATTTCCTGAAGGCGCGCATCTTCGATCCGCTCAAGATGAACTCGACCGGCTTCATGGTCGCGCCGGCCAATGCGTCGCGGCTGGCGACCAACTATTTCTACATGGGCGAGAACCGCATGCCGGTCGATGGCGGGCCGACCTCGATCTGGCTGAAGCCGCCCAGCTTTCCCTATGGCGGGGCGGGGCTGGTATCTTCGGCGCGCGATTATGACCGGTTCCTCCACATGCTGCAAAATGGCGGCACGCTGGACGGGGTGCGGATCCTGAAGCCGGAGACGGCCGAATTGGCGATGTCGAACCTGCTGCCGGCGGGCACCGACACCAGCGCGCTGGGCGCGATCAGCGGGCTGGCGGGCAAGCTGGGGTTCGGCGCGGGCGGTTCGGTCTATCTCCAGGACGTGCCGGGCAGTGCGGGCAAGGGCACCTATGGCTGGGCCGGCGCCGCGGGCACGCTCGCCTGGGTCGATCGGGGTCGGGGCATTCGCGGCGTGGTGATGGTCAATTACATGCCGGGCGAAAAATGGCCGCTGCGCGCCGACATCAATCAGGCGATCGCGACCGACTTCCGGCGGTGACACGACCAACCGGCTTTACCGGCGGCACGTTCGACCGCGCCGATCCGCTGCGCAGCGACGCGCAGCGGCTGGCGGCAGCGGTCGCCGATCCTCGGGCGCGGCTGTTGCGCCTGAACGCGCTGGACCCCGAACTCACGCCCGAGGGGCGGCTGGCCTGGGGCTCGGTGGTGGAGGCGGGGGACGAGGACGATCTCGTCTTTCTCGGCTTCATCGAGGGTGTGCCGCATTTCGCGGCGATCGATCCGAAGGCGACCCCGGTCTATGGCCGGTCGCCGGCGGTATTCCGTGCGCTGGAGATCCTGCCGGCCGACGAGGCCGCCAATTATGCCGCGGCACGCAGCGTGGTCGACTGGCATCTGCGCCACCGCTTCTGTTCGGTCTGCGGGACCGGCACGCAGGTCTTTCGAGCCGGATGGGGGCGCAAATGCCCGGTCTGTCACGCGGAGCATTTTCCGCGGACCGACCCGGTCGTGATCATGATCGCCGAGCATGACGGCCGCGCGCTGCTCGGGCGCCAGCCGCCCTGGCCGCGCGGACGCTATTCGGCGCTGGCGGGGTTCCTCGAGCCCGGCGAATCGATCGAGGAAGCGGTTGCGCGCGAGACGCTGGAGGAAACCGGCATCCGTGTGCGCGATATCCGCTACATCGCCAGCCAGCCCTGGCCCTTCCCCTCGTCGCTGATGATCGCCTGCGTCGCCCGGGCCGAGAATGACGAGATCGTCCTCGACCGCAACGAGCTGGAGGACGCTCTGTGGTTCACACGCGACGAGGTTCGCGCCGCGCTGGCGGGGGATCCCGATGCGCGGTTCGTTGCGCCGCCGACCTATGCGATCGCCCACACATTGCTGACCGCCTGGGTCGAGGGCGACTGACGCCGCCGGACGGGGTCAGCCGCGCTCGCGAGCCTGGGCATAGGTGCCGAGCACCCGCATCGACTTGGTGTGGAACTTCAGCTCTTCCAGCGCGCGGTCGAGCGGCGGCTCGCCGGGCCGGCCGGTGACGTCGGCGTAGAATTCGGTCGCGGCGAAGCTGCCGCCGCGCTGATAGCTTTCCAGCTTGGTCATGTTGACCCCGTTGGTCGCAAAGCCGCCCAGCGCCTTGTAGAGCGCGGCGGGGATATTCTTCACCTCGAAGATGAAGGTCGTCATCCACGGGCCGGCGCCGGCAGGCTCCTGCGCCTCGCGCGCCAGGATGACGAAGCGGGTCATGTTGTGGTCGGCGTCGGCCAGATTCTGCGCGAGGATGTTGAGGCCGTACAATTCGCCCGCCCCCGGCGGCACCAGCGCGGCGATCGCCGGGTCGGCCAGCTCGGCGACGACTGCGCCGGCACCCGCCGTGTCGGGATAGGCCACGGGCGTGATCCCCTGTTGCTTCAGCCAGAAGCGGCACTGGCCCAGCGCCTGGGGATGGCTCATCGCCTCGCGCACCTGGCCGATCTCGCCAGTCGCGACCAGGTCGTAGCGGATCGGCAGGAAATGCTCGCCGGTGATCGCCAGCCCCGATTCGGGCAGCAGGAAATGGATGTCGGCGACGCGGCCGTGCAGCGAATTCTCGATCGGGATGATCGCGCGGTCGGCGCGCCCCTCGCGCACCGCATCGATCGCATCCTCGAAGCTGAAGCAGGGCAGCGGCGCGCCCTGGGGAAAGGCCTGCATCGCCGCGATGTGCGAGTTCGCACCCGGGGCGCCCTGGAACGCGACCGCGCGTCCGGGCTCGGCTGCGACGGCTTCGATCATGCGCGCGACGATCGGACGGGCGGGGGCGGCGAAATTGTCCATAGGCCGCGCGCGCTAGCGGGCCTGCGCGCGGGCGACAAGCCCGGTGAAGCGGTCCCATTGCGCAGTGCGGTGAAAGGGTTGGCTTGCGATGCGGGAATCTGCACTCTAGAGGAAAGCTCGAAATCTCAGGGGCGACACGATGGACGATCGCGCGAATACGTTTATGGGGTGGGCTCTGGCCGGCGGTATTGCCGCGCTTGGCCTGTCGATCGTCAGCGGCATGGTGTTCAAGGCACATGAACCCGCCAAGGCCGGCTATGCGATCGAAGGCGAGGTCGAGGCAGCCGGCGGCGCCGAGGCCGACAAGCCGATTGCGGCGCTGCTCGGCACTGCCGATGCGACCAAGGGCGCGGACGTCTTCAAGAAGTGCGCGGCCTGCCACACGATCAACCAGGGCGGCGCGAACGGGATCGGCCCGAACCTGTGGGGAACCATGGGTGAGGCGATCGGCCAGGGCAAGGGCGGGTTCGCCTTCTCCGACGCGCTCAAGGCCGTCGGCGGCAACTGGGACTTCGACAAGATGGATGCGTGGTTGAAGAACCCGCGCAAGTTCGCCCCCGGCACGAAGATGACCTTTGCCGGCCTGCCCAACCAGCAGGATCGCGCGAACCTGATCGTCTACATGAACCAGCAGGGTTCGAACCTGCCGCTCCCGGCGGCACCCGCAGCGACCGAGGAGCCGGCGGCTGCCGGCAACGAGACCGATGCCGCACCGGGCGGCAACCTGTCGAACGAGGCGACTCCCGCGTCGGGCGCGCCCTCGGTCGACAAGGCGGCGCAGACCGAGTTCGAGAAGAAGAACGACTAGGGCTCGCGACACGATAACGGTTATAAAAAGCGCCGCGGAAGATTGCTTCCGCGGCGCTTTTTCTTTGGGCCGGGCCGGAGCGCGGGGCGCGCCGGTTATTCGTGCCCGTTGATTCGGGCGCGCGGACGCTCGATGCGGGTGTGATCCTTGTCGCGCCAGAAGTCCTGGACGATCTGCCAGCCTTCCTCGGCGGTCTCGCAGAAATGGAACAGGTCGAGGTCGCGGCGCGAGATCACGCCCTCCTCGCACAGCGCGTCGAAATTCACGACGCGGTTCCAGAATTCCTTGCCGTAGAAGATCACCGGAATCGGCGCGATCTTGCCGGTCTGGATCAGCGTCAGCAGCTCGAACGATTCGTCGAAGGTCCCGAAGCCGCCGGGGAACACTGCCACCGCGCGCGCATGCAGCAGGAAGTGCATCTTGCGGAGCGCGAAATAGTGGAACTGCATGCTCAGCCCCGGGGTGACATAGGGGTTGGGCGCCTGTTCATGGGGCAGGACGATGTTCAGGCCGACCGTATCGGCGCCGACATCGCGCGCCCCGCGATTGGCCGCTTCCATGATCGACGGGCCACCGCCCGAGGTGACGACGAAATGCTGCTTGCCGGCTTCGTCGCGCGGGAAGTTGCTGGCGAGGCGCGCCAGTTCGCGGGCCACGTCGTAATATTTCGATTTCTCGACCAGCCTCTCGGCGATCTTGCGGCCCTCGGCCGTGGTCGCCAGGTCGAGCAGTGCGGTCGCCTTGGACGGCTCGGGAATCCGCGCCGAGCCATAGACGACGAAGGTCGATGCGATGTTCGCCTCGTCGAGCAGCAGTTGCGGCTTCAGCAGCTCTAGCTGGAAGCGAACCGGTCGCAGGTCGTCGCGCAGCAGGAAATCCAGATCCTGGAAAGCGAGTCGATAGGCGGGATGTTCGGTCTGCGGGGTGGTGCCGTGGTCCTTGGCGGTCTCGGCTTCCTGCTTCGCGGGACGGAATACCCGCGACGGTACTTTGGTATCGGTCATTTATATCCGCTTAGCGCAAAGCCTCAGCGGCAGAAAGGCCCCTTGCCCATGTCGAAGTGCAGGTGGTTGTAGTGGGCGGCGTTGTACTCGGGGCTCAGCACGGTCTTGAACCGGCGGCAGGCGGATTTGTGAACCGCCTCCAGGAATCGCTGCGTGTCCGGGTCGGACGATTTCCAGTCGCGCTCGATGGTGATGCGCCGCCCGTCGCGCAGGACGAAGCCCGAAATGTCGACTGCGTTTGCATGAGCATGCTCGGACAGCTTGGCCGCTCCCGCCGCGCCGCGGCCGACGATGCCGCGGCATGAATAGGTGCCATAGGTCTCGACCTTGACCAGCTCGCTCTTGAGGATCTGCGCCGCAGCCGGGGCAACCGCGTGGCGGACCCAGCCGGTCAGCGCACGGGCCGCCGGGCAGGTGATCGCCTTCAGATTGGTGACCGGCACGCCGATGTCGAGCAGCTGGACTGCGCCGGTGACGATGCAGCCGCCGCCATAGTCGCGGTCCGGCAGCGAGCTGTAGCGCACATCGGCGCGCGACAGATCGGTGAAGCATTGCTGCGTCTCGCGCGACGTCGGCAGGTTCAGCGTGATCGGGCCCGAGCCGCGCTCGCGAATCGTCGGCGAGGGGCGCGGTGCCGGGCGGGTGTCGCGGTCGCCGCCACCGCCGAAGAAGCAGGCGGACAAGGCGAGCGGCATCAGGGGGACGCAGAACCAACGCACATGCATGCGGCCCAGAATACACATCTGCCGCGCGATCTCATCCCCTTGCGGACTGTCGGCAGACCAATCGCATCAAAATTGCGTCGGCCGCGTGCACCACGCAATTGACTTTCCTTGGCGCGGCTTTAGGGCCGTCGGCGGGCCACGCGGTCCCAACGCCGCGCAGCTCTCTGTAAGGAGAGATTACATGACTGATACGATCGTTACCGACGCCCCTCGTGCGTCCGCCAAGCCCGCCACCCGGCCGGCTCGCCCCCATTTTTCCTCCGGTCCCTGTGCCAAGCCGCCCGGCTGGTCGCCCGAGAAGCTCGCCACCGAGGTTCTCGGCCGCTCGCACCGCTCCAAGCTTGGCAAGTCGCGTCTCGCCTATTGCATCGACCTGATGCGCGAGATGCTGAAGCTGCCGGACACGCACCGCATCGGCATCGTCCCGGGCTCCGACACCGGCGCCTTCGAAATGGCGATGTGGACGATGCTCGGCGCGCGCGGCGTGACGACGCTCGCCTGGGAAAGCTTCGGTGAAGGCTGGGTCACCGATGCGGTCAAGCAGCTGAAGCTCGATCCGACCGTGGTGCGCGCTGACTATGGCCAGCTGCCCGATCTGAACGCGATCGACTGGTCGACCGATGTGCTGTTCACCTGGAACGGCACCACCTCCGGCGTGCGGGTGCCGAACGGCGACTGGATTCCGGATGACCGCGAGGGTCTGTCCTTCGCCGACGCCACCAGCGCGGTGTTCGCCTATGACCTGCCGTGGGACAAGATCGATGTCGCGACCTTCTCGTGGCAGAAGGTGCTGGGCGGCGAGGGCGGCCACGGCGTCCTGATCCTCGGCCCGCGCGCGGTCGAGCGGCTGACCAGCTATACCCCGACCTGGCCGCTGCCCAAGGTGTTCCGCCTCGTGTCCAAGGGTGCGCTCGCCGAGGGCGTGTTCAAGGGCGAGACGATCAACACCCCGTCGATGCTGGCGGTCGAGGATGCGATCTTCGCGCTGGAATGGGCCAAGGGCCTGGGCGGCGCCGAGGGCCTTATCGCACGTTCGGACGCGAATGCCGCGGCGCTCGACCGGATCGTCGCCGAGCGCGACTGGCTCGGCCATCTCGCCGCCGACGAGGCATCGCGGTCGAAGACCAGCGTCTGCCTGACGGTCGAGGGTGCGGATGAGGCCTTCATCAAGAAGTTCGCCGCGCTGCTCGAGGCCGAAGGCGCCGCTTTCGATGTCGCCGGATATCGCGACGCGCCCGCGGGCCTGCGCATCTGGTGCGGTGCCACGGTCGATACCGCCGATATCGAGGCGCTCGGCCCCTGGCTCGACTGGGCCTACGCGACCGTCAAGGCGGGCTGATCCCGCATCCGGGCCCGTGCGGTGCGCGGGCCCCGTTTCCCGACACGACTTCATGCGCAGCCGCGGGAGCGGCGCGCCTATCGACAGGATATGACCATGGCCAAGGTACTGATCAGCGACAAGATGGATCCCAAGGCAGCCGAGATCTTCCGCGAGCGCGGGGTCGAGGTGGACGAGATCACCGGCAAGACTCCCGAGGAGCTGGCTGCGATCATCGGCAATTATGACGGGCTGGCGATCCGCAGCTCGACCAAGGTGACCAAGGCGATCCTCGACGCCGCGACGAACCTGAAGGTCGTCGGCCGCGCCGGCATCGGCGTCGACAATGTCGACATCCCCGCCGCCTCGTCCAAGGGCGTGGTGGTGATGAACACGCCGTTCGGCAATTCGATCACCACCGCCGAACACGCCGTCGCGCTGATGTTCGCGCTGGCCCGCCAGCTGCCCGAGGCCGACGCCTCGACCCAGGCGGGCAAGTGGGAGAAGAACCGCTTCATGGGCGTCGAGCTGACCGGCAAGACGCTGGGCCTGATCGGTGCCGGCAATATCGGATCGATCGTCGCCGACCGCGCGCAGGGCCTGCGGATGAAGGTCGTCGCATTCGATCCCTTCCTGAGCCCCGAGCGCGCGGTCGAGATGGGCGTCGAGAAGGTCGAGATCGAGCAGCTGCTGGCACGCGCCGACTTCATTACGCTGCACACGCCGCTGACCGACCAGACCCGCAACATCCTGAGCCGCGACAATCTGCTCAAGACCAAGAAGGGCGTCCGCATCATCAACTGCGCGCGCGGCGGCCTGATCGACGAGGCCGCGCTGAAGGAACTGCTCGATTCGGGCCATGTCGCCGGTGCCGCACTCGACGTGTTCGTGACCGAGCCGGCCAAGGAACATCCGCTGTTCGGCACGCCAAACTTCGTCGCCACCCCGCATCTGGGCGCGTCGACCAGCGAGGCGCAGGTCAATGTCGCGATCCAGGTCGCCGAGCAGATGGCCGATTTCCTCGTGTCGGGCGGCGTCACCAACGCGCTGAACATGCCGAGCCTGTCGGCCGAGGAAGCGCCGCGGGTGAAGCCGTACATGGAACTGGCCGAGAAGCTGGGCAGCCTGGTCGGCCAGCTGCAGCATGGCACCATCCCGCGCGTCTCGATCCACAGCGAGGGCGCGGCCGCCGAGCTCAACCAGAAGCCGATCGTCAGTGCGGTGCTTTCGGGCTTCCTGCGCGTCCATTCGGACACGGTGAACATGGTCAACGCGCCGTTCCTCGCCAAGGAGCGCGGGATCGAGGTTCGCGAGGTCCGTACCGAGAAGGAAGGCGATTACCACACGCTGGTCCGCGTCTCGGTGAAGACCGATGCGGGTGAGCGTTCGGTGGCGGGCACGCTGTTCGGCAACAAGGCGCCGCGCCTGGTCGAACTGTTCGGCATCAAGGTCGAGGCCGATCTGGTCGGCCACATGCTCTATGTCGTGAACGAGGATGCGCCGGGCTTCATCGGTCGCCTCGGCACCACGCTGGGCGAGGCGGGCGTCAACATCGGCACCTTCCATCTCGGCCGGCGCGATGCCGGTGGCGAGGCAGTGCTGCTGCTCTCGGTGGACGAGGCCGTGACGCCCGAACTGATCGCCACCGTGCGCGCGCTTCCGGGTGTGAAGACCGCCATGGCGCTTCGCTTCTGACCTGCCCCTTTCGCCCCGCCTCGCGCTCTGGCAACCGGGCTTCGACAGCCCGTGCCGGAACGGATAAGGGGCGGGGCGAAAGGACCATTTGATGACCGGATTGCTTCCCGAGGGATTCCACGATCGACTGCCGCCCGCCGCAGATGCGGCGGCGCGGGTCGAGGCGCGGGTGCTCGGGGTGGCGCATGGCTATGGCTATGAGCAGGTCGATCCGCCGCTTGCCGAGTTCGCCGATGCGCTCGCGTCGCGACTGAAGGCCGGCGGGATGCGCGACGCTGTTCGGTTCGTCGATCCGGCATCGCAGCAGACGCTGGCGATCCGGCCCGACATCACCGCTCAGGTCGGCCGGATCGCGGCGACCCGCATGGCGCATCACCCCCGTCCTGTCCGCCTCAGCTACGCCGGGCCGGTGCTCAAGCTGCGCGCATCGCAGCTGCGGCCCGAGCGCGCCCTGCGCCAGATCGGATGCGAGCTGATCGGTCTCGATTCGGTTGCCGCTGCCAGCGAGATCGTCCGCGTTGCGGTCGAGGCGCTCGGGCAGGCCGGGGTCGAAGGGGTCGCGATCGACTTCACCCTTCCCGATCTGGTCGACACGCTGGCCGGCGAGACGCTGCCGCCGGCAAAGCTGGCCGAGCTGCGCGAGCGGCTGGACGGCAAGGATGCCGGGGGTGTCGCGGCGATCGCGCCCGACTATCTGCCGCTGATCGAGGCAGCGGGCCCGTTCGATGCGGCAATGGCCAAGCTGCGCGGAATCGAGGCGCTGCAGTCGCGGCTCGACGGGCTGGCACAGGTGGCGGCAAGCCTGCCCGATGGGGTTGCGCTGACGCTCGATCCGACCGAGCGGCATGGGTTCGAATATCAGAGCTGGCTGGGCTTCTCGATCTTCGCGCGCGGCGTGCGCGAGGAGATCGGTCGCGGCGGCACCTATGTGATCGTCCATGAGGATGGCCGGGAGGAGCCGGCGGTCGGCTTCTCGCTCTACGCCGATCCGATCCTCGACGCCGGTATCGGCGCAGGCGACCGGCGCCGGCTGTTCCTGCCGTTTGGCACCGACCCCGCGCGCGGCGCCGAGCTTCGGCGCGAGGGTTGGGTCACCGTCGCCGCGCTGGAGGAGAATGATACGCCCCAGGCGCAATTGTGCAGCCATATCCTGGGCAGCGCGGGTCCGCAGCCCGTGTGAGACCGGCGCCGGGCGGAGGTCCCGCACCGGCGCATCCTGTTCAGATCGCCAGCACGGCTTGTAGGTCGCCCGACTCGAATGCCGCCAGCGCGCGGCCCAGCGCGTTGCGAAAACGCGGTTCCTCGGCCACGCGGGCGGGGAAGACCTGGCGAATCGCAAGCATCGCGTCGAGGTCGGCACTCGCCGCCGACAGCGTGTCCGCGAGCGGATCGGTGATCGTCTCGCCCGCTGCAGTCTTGCGGCGCAGGAACGCGATCCAGGCGGCGATCGGCGCGGCCAGTCGATCGACCGGCCGGCCGGCGTCGAGCGCCTCGGCGATCGTGTCGAGCAGGCGATAGGGTAGCTTCTGCGACCCGTCCCAGGCGATCTGCGACAGCAAATGGCGGATCGCGGGGTTGCGGTAACGGTTGAGCACCGCATCGGCATAGCCGGGCGCATCGAAGCCCTGGATGGCGGGAAGCGAGGGCAGGATGTCGTCATGCGCCAGTCGGATGATGAACCCGGCAAGCGCGGGGTCGGACATCCCTTCGAACACTGTCTCATGGCCTAGCGCCAGCCCGATATAGGCAAGCGAACTGTGGGTGCCGTTCAGCACGCGCAGCTTGGCGCGCTCATAGCCGCGGACGTCGCTGGCCAGCGTCACGCCGACCGATGCCAGGTCCGGCGCGCCGGGGAAGGGCTGAAGTACCCATTGGGTGAAGCGCTCGCGCTGGACCGCGGCGCGATCGTCGACGCCGAGATCCGAGGTGACCTTGGCCAGAAAGGCCTCATCGCTGGCCGGCGTGATCGAATCGACCATCGAATCGGGAAAGGCGACTTCACCCTCGATCCAGTCGGCCAGGCCGGGATCATAGTGACGCGCCAGAGCAGCGCACGCGGCACGCAGCTTCCCGCCGTTGCCGGTCATGTTGTCGCAGCACAGCATCGCGAAGGGTGGAGTGCCGGCCGCGCGGCGATCGCCGAGGCCCGCGACGATCCAGCCGATCACGCTGCGCGGCTCGGCCGGACGGGCCAGGTCGTGGACGATGTCGGGATGATTCAGGTCCAGCGTCCCGTCGCCGCCCAGGCAATAGCCCTTCTCGGTCACGGTGCTCGACGCGATGCGGATGCGCGGGTCGGCCAGCAGCGTCCTCAGTCGGGCGCCCTCGCCGGGGCCAATCGCATCGCTGTGCGCGGCGATGATCCGGTTCTCCGGTTCGCGGTCGAGCACCGCCAGCGTGTAGAGCCCGCCCTGCGCCTTCAGCGCATCGACCGTCCCCGGCGTGCGCAGCGAAACCGCGGCGATGCCCCAGCTTGGATCGCTGTCCAGCAGCGCGTCGACATAGGCCGCCTGATGCGCGCGATGGAAGGCGCCGGGACCGAAATGGACGATGCCGGTGGTGACCGAGGCGATGTCGTGCCCGGGGCGGCGGACCGCGGCGGGCAACGAGGCGAGCGAAGCGGGGGAGAGCGGTGTCATCACCCTGCGCACAGCAGGGCGCGGGGTCCCGAGTCAAGTCCGGCGGCTATGCGGACTAAGGGCTGCCATCGATCCGAAACTGTCGCGTGCGCGCCGCTCGGCCCCCTTGGGCAGCAGGAAGCGGACCTGACGATTGGGAAAGTCGATCTCCACGCGGCGGAATTCCCGCAGCGAGTCCATGCCGAGCAGCATCGCCGGTTTGTCGGCCAGGCCGAAATAGGTGAAGGGCGCCGCGTCGGTGAAGGCGACCGGCATTGCTCCGAAGCGGATATTGCCCAGCTTGATGTCGGGCACCATCATGTAATCGACATTGGCCTTGCCGCCGGTCACGCTGGTGATCTCGGTAATCTGGACCTGACCCTTGCGTGCGCGAACCCGCTTGCGCAGCGCCGAATTGCCCACGCTGACCTGGCTGCCGGTGTCGAGCACGACCTTGATTGGCATGTTGCCATAATATGCGTCGGTCACGATCAACTGGCCGAACTTGCTGCGCGCGACGACGACGATCTCGTCCGGGTCGGTGGGCGTCGCTCGGCGCCGCGGCTGGGACGGCATCACCGCCATCTCGTTGCGCTCGAAATCGATCACCACCCGGTGTTTCTGCAACGTATCGATCCCCAGCAGGCCGGGGGCGCCGATATTGCTCGCCTCCAGCGCCGGGGCGCGGATCGTGTGGCGCTGGCCGATCGACCGGATGAAGAGTTCGGGGACGATCACCGTGTCCACCAGGCTGCGCTCGGTCATCGAGGTGACCTGGATGCGCCCGGACGGCGCGAGGCCCAGGACGCTGGCGAGCTGGCGCGAGACGACCGTGCGCTCGGCGCCGGTATCGATCACGAAATTATAGGGTTTGGAATTGCCGATCCCCACCGGCACCGACAATCTCCGGTCGAGCTGCCCGAGCTGGACCAGCACCGTTTCCGCTGCCGCCTGCTCGATCGTTGCCGGATCCTGGGAAGACGCGCTCGCGATCGCTCCGATCGGCAGTGCGAGCAAGGCCAGGACGCTCAGACCATTCATGGCCTTGAAGATATACCTCGCAATGCTGCGCAGCAATCGCGAAGTTGAATGCCCTAATTCAGTCGAGCCGCATCGCCTCGGTCGCGATCGCTTCCGCCTCGATCAGCAGCTCGTCCTCGGTCACGCCCTGCGCCACCGTCTCGCGGCCGATCATGATCAGCACCGGCACCGCCAGCGGCGTGACGCGATCGAGATCGACGTGCAGCATCCGCTCGCCCGCCGTGTCGAGCAAGTGCGCCAGCCGCCCGACATCGGTCATGCGCGCCCGCGCATCGGCCCAGGCGGCGCGCAGCAGCAGATGGTCGGGTTCGTATTTGCGCAGCACATCGTAGATCAGGTCGGTCGAGAAGGTGACCTGCCGGCCGCTCTTGCGCTTGCCCGGATGCTGGCGCTCGACGAGGCCGCCGATGATCGCGACTTCGCGGAAGGCGCGCTTCAGCAATGCCGATTGCTGGACCCATTCTACGAACTCGTGCTCGAGAATGTCGGGCGAGAACAGCGCGCGCGGATCCTCGATCTTCTCCAGGCCGTACACCGCCAGCGCATAGTCGTTGGCGACGAACCCGACCGGCTTGAGGCCCATGGCCTCCATCCGTCGGGTGATCAGCATGCCCAGCGACTGGTGCGCGTTCCAGCCTTCGAAGCTGTAGCAGATCATGTGGTGGCGCCCCTCATGGGGGAAGGTTTCGACCAGCAGCTGCTCGGGCGTCGGCATCGCCGAACGTCGCGCCTGGGTTTCCAGCCACTCGCGCACATCATCCGGGAAGCGCGGCCACTGGCTGCGATCGTGGAGATATTGCCGGACGCGGTGCGCCAGGTTGGAGGTGATGGCGAGCCGCGCGCCCATATAGCTGGGGATGCGCGCCTGCTTCGCGGTGGCGCGGACGATCAGGTCGGTCAGCTCGACCTTCTCGACCTCCAGCGCCATGCCGGCGAAGAAGAAGGTGTCGCCGGGCGCCAGCGTCGAGCCAAACCCTTCCTCGACCTTGCCCAGCCTGCGTCCATTCTTGAAGCGCACCTCCAGCATCGGGGCCTCGACGATGATGCCGGCGTTCAACCTATGCTGCGCAACAAAGCTCGGATGACTGATCCGCCACAGCCCGTCCTTGCCCAGCGTCAGCCGCTTGAACCGGTCATAGGCGCGCAGGCTGTATCCGCCGTCGGCGATGAAGTTGAGGACGCGGTTGAACACTTCCTGATCGAGCGCCGAATAGGGCAATGCTGCACGCACTTCGTGCAGCATTTGCTCTTCGCTGAAGGGAGCGGCGCAGGCGCAGGCCATGACATGCTGGGCGAGCACGTCGAGCGTGCCGGCGCGGAACACATCCTCGTCCAGCTCGCCCGCCTCGACAGCGTCCAGTGCGGCGCGCGCCTCGAGATACTCCATGCGATTGCCCGGCACGAGCACCGCCTCGCTGGGCTCGTCGAGCCGATGATTGGCGCGTCCGATTCTCTGCAGCAGGCGCGACGATCCCTTGGGCGCACCCATCTGGATCACGCAATCGACATCGCCCCAGTCGACGCCGAGGTCGAGACTGGCGGTGGCGACGAGCGCGCGCAGCCTGCCTTCCGCCATCGCCCCTTCGGCGCGTTGCCGTGCCTCGAGGCTCAGGCTGCCATGATGGACCCCGATCGGCAGGCTGAGCCGGTTCGCCTTCCACAATTGCTGGAACACCAGCTCGGCCAGCCCGCGGGTGTTGCAGAAGACGATCGTGGTACGGTGCGTCTCGATCTCCGCCATCACCTGTTCGATGGCGTAGATGCCCGAATGGCCCGACCAGGGCACGCGATCCTCGGGCAGCAGGATGGCGATGTCGGGATCGGCGCCCTTCTCGCCCTGCACCAGGGTGACCGTGTCGATATCGCCATAGGGCGCCAGCCAGGCGCGATAGGCATCGGGGTCGGCGACCGTGGCGGAGAGGGCGACGCGGCGAAAGCCGGGCACCAGCGCGTGGAGCCGGGCGAGGCACAGCGACAACAGGTCGCCGCGCTTGCCGGAGGCAAAGGCGTGGACCTCGTCGATGACGACCGTCTTCAGCGTGTCGAACATCGTCAGGCTGTCGGGATAGGACAGGAGGAGGCTGAGGCTCTCCGGCGTCGTCATCAGGATCTGCGGCGGCCGCGCACGCTGGCGGGCCTTGCGGTCGCTGGGGGTGTCACCGGTGCGGGTCTCCACCCGGATCGGCACGTCCATCTCCTCGATCGGCGTCAGCAGGTTGCGCTGAACGTCGACCGCCAGCGCCTTGAGCGGCGAGATGTAGAGCGTGTGCAGCCCGTCGACCGGCGCCTCGATCAGGTCCGCAAGCGTCGGCAGGAATCCGGCCAGCGTCTTGCCCGCCCCGGTCGGCGCGACCAGCAGCGCATGCTGTCCGGCGCGGCCGGCGGCCAGCATGTCGAGCTGATGCCGCCGCGGGGTCCAGCCACGCGCGGCAAACCAGTCGGTCAGCGGCTGCGGAAGCTGGGAACCTGTTGGCATCGCAACCATATAGGCATGATGACGAAGCTCGGCGACTGGATCGATCCACAACCTTCGGGAATCTACCTTCCCGCCGCCGATGCCTGGGTCGACCCCTCGCAGCCGGTCGCGCGGGCGCTGGTGACGCACGGCCATGCCGACCATGCGCGCGGCGGGCATGGCGAGGTCTGGGCGACACCCGAGACGCTGGCGATCATGGATGTGCGCTATGGCGCGCAAAATGCCCGGCCGGTGGCCTATGGCGAGGCATTGTCGCTGGGCGGGATCGATTTTCACTTCGTGCCCGCCGGACATGTCCTGGGATCCGCACAGATCGTCCTGGACCATCGCGGTGAGCGGGTGATCGTCTCGGGCGATTACAAGCGCCGCGAGGATCCGACCTGCGCGCCGTTCAAGGTCACACCGTGCGACGTGTTCATCACCGAGGCGACGTTCGGCCTGCCGGTGTTCCGCCATCCCTCGACCCATGACGAGCTCGACAAGCTGCTGGCGGCGCTGCGGGCCAATCCCGATCGCTGCGTGCTGGTCGGCGCCTATGCGCTGGGCAAGGCGCAGCGGGTGATCCGCGAATTGCGCGTGATGGGGTTCGACGATCCGATCTACATCCACGGCGCGCTCCAGCGCCTGTGCGACCTCTATGTCGAGCATGGCGTCGACCTGGGCGAACTGCGTCCGGCGACCGGGGTGGCGAAGGCCGAGCTTCAGGGGCGGATCATCCTGTGCCCGCCCGGCGCGCTCAACGATCGCTGGTCGCGGCGGCTGCCCGATCCGATCACGGCGATGGCGTCCGGCTGGATGCGCGTCCGCCAGCGCGCGCGGCAGCGCAATGTCGAGCTGCCGCTGATCCTGTCCGACCATGCCGACTGGGACGAGCTGACCGACACGATCCGCGACGTCGCGCCGCGCGAGGTGTGGGTGACGCATGGGCGCGAGGATGCGCTGGTCCATTGGTGCCGACTGCGCCAGATCAAGGCGCGTGCGCTCGACCTGTCGGGCTATGAGGACGAGGACGACTGAGGGGCAGGGGCGGCGTCAGCCCGCCCCGGCGAGCGCCTTTTGCCGGCGGCGCTGGACCGAGCTGCCGATGCCCATCGCCTCGCGATATTTGGCGACCGTGCGCCGCGCGATGTCGAACCCCTTGGCGTTCAGCAGCTCGACCAGCGTGTCGTCGGACAGGATCTTCTTGGGATCCTCGGCCTGGATCAGCCCGCGGATCGCGCTCCTCACCGCCTCGGCCGACACCGCATCTCCGCCATCGGCCGACTGGATCGCGCTGGTGAAGAAATATTTGAGCTCGAATAGCCCGCGCGCGCAGCTGAGATATTTGTTGCTGGTCACGCGGCTGACGGTCGATTCGTGCATCTCGATCACGTCGGCGACCTGGCGCAGCGTCATCGGCTTCAGATGCGCGACGCCGTGCAGGAAAAAGGCTTCCTGCTGCTTCACGATCTCGCTGGCGACCTTGATGATCGTGCGCTGCCGCTGGTCGAGCGCCTTGACCAGCCAGTTGGCGCTGGCGAGCATGTCCGATAGCCAGGCCTTGCTCGACTTGTCCTGAGGGCCGGTCGAGACCTCGGCATAATAGGCGCGGTTGACCAGCACGCGGGGCAGGGTGGCGGCGTTGATCTCGACCGCCCAGCCGGCGCCGCGCCGCGCGACGAAGATGTCGGGCGTAACCGCCAGCGTCGGCTCGCCGCCATAGCGAAGGCCGGGTTTGGGATCATAGTCGCGCAGCTCGCGGATCATGTCCGCCATGTCCTCGTCATCGACATTGCAGATGCGCTTGAGCCGCGCGATGTCGCCGCGCGCGACCAGGTCGAGATTGTCGATCAGCCGCGCCATGCACGGATCGTAGCGATCAGCCTCCTTCGCCTGCATCGCGAGGCATTCGGCCAGGTTGCGCGCACCGACGCCGGTGGGGTCGAAGGTCTGGATGGTCGCCAGCACCGCCTCGACCCGCGCCAGCGGCACGCCCAGCCGCTCGGCGATATCGAGCAGCGGGACGGTCAGGTAGCCGGTCTCGTCGATCTGATCGATCAGATGGGCAGCGATGAACTGGTCCCCGCCCGAAATCACCTGTCCCGCCTGGGTCAGCAGATGATCGGCCAGCGACAGGCTGGTGTCGCTGAAATTGTCGAAGTCGGGTCCGTCTTCCGACCCGCCGCCGCCGGTTCCGGCCATGCCCAGGCTGCCGTCCATGCCGCCGGGCGAATCGATCGCGCTGTCATGGTGGAAGGTCTCGGCCGAGAAATCGACATCGAGCGCGGCCTCGCCATGCGCCTCGCCGCCGCCGGACAACAGCTGGCTGGCATCGGGCATCGCGTCGCCGGCGGAGAATTCGCCATCGGGCAGGTCGGGGGCGCCAGCCGGGCCGGAATCGCCCATACTGTCCGCATCGCGATCGCGCGGCGACTCATCGTCGCGCTCCTGCGATTCGAGCAGCGGGTTCTTCTCGATCTCCTCGGCGATGAACGCTTCGATCTCGAGATTCGAAAGCGCCAGCAGCTTGATCGCCTGCTGCAGCTGCGGCGTCATCACCAGCGATTGCGACTGCCGCAGGTCGAGGCGTGGCGCCAGGCTCATCGATGCTTAGAGTTCGAAACTCTCGCCAAGATAGAGGCGGCGGACATTCTCGTCGCGCACCAGGTCGTCGGGCGATCCGGCGAACAGCACCCGGCCGTCATAGATGATGTAGCCGCGGTCGACGATGTCGAGCGTCTCGCGAACATTATGGTCGGTGATCAGCACGCCGATGCCGCGCGTCTTGAGCTGGCGGATCAGGTCGCGAATGTCGCTGATCGACAGGGGATCGATGCCGGCAAAGGGTTCGTCGAGCAGCATGATCGTCGGGTCTGCCGCCAGCGCGCGCGCGATCTCGGCGCGGCGCCGCTCGCCGCCCGACAGCGCCATCGACGGCGCGTCGCGCAAACGGGTCAGACCGAATTCGTCGAGCAGTTGGTCCAGCCGGTGACGGCGCGCGTCCTTGTCGGGTTCCGACAGTTCCAGCACGGCCAGGATATTCTTCTCGACCGACAGGCCGCGGAAGATCGACGTTTCCTGCGGCAGATAGCCCAGGCCCAGGATCGAGCGGCGATACATGGGCAACGCGGTGATGTCCTCGCCGTCCAGCATGATGCGGCCCGAATCGGGCTTCACCAGGCCCATCACCGAATAGAAGCTGGTGGTCTTGCCCGCGCCGTTGGGACCAAGCAGGCCGATCACCTCGCCGCGCGCGACCGACATCGACACGTCGGTCAGCACGACCCGCTTGTCATAGGCCTTCGCGATCGAGACCACCGCCAGTCCCTTTTCGGGCGGCGGCACGACGTCGGCGATCGGTGTCTCGAGTTCGGCAGTGTCGGTCATCTTGGCCCTCGATGGGTTCGCTCGCGCCCCCGCGCCGTCAGGCTACGCTTATTGGCAGGATTCGTGCATGAGAAGCATGGACGAGCAAAGGGTTCAAGCGGTCGGGCGTTGAATCGGTGCGATCGGTCAGGGCGACGGCGTGGAAGCCGGTGCCTCGTCACGCTTCGGCACCGAGAAGCGGCCGGTGACGCGGCCGCCCTGGCTCTGCACGCCGCCCGGCGTCGTGCTGCCGCTGACGCCCGATCCGTCGATCGTCGCGCGGCCGGTGTCGAGATTGATCGCCAGCCGTCCGCCGTTGATCACATTGGGACCCTGGCGCAGCGTCACGCCGCCGACCATGGTGATGACGCGGCGGTTGATGTCATAGACGGCATATTGGCCGCGCGCGCTCTGGTCGGGGCGGGTGACGGTCACCCCGCCCGATGCGTCGAGGCGCGAAACCTGCGGCGACCCGTCGGTGATCTGGCCGGTATAGCTCAGCGTGGTGCGCGCCGCCGTCATCGTCATTTCCGCCTGGGTGATCCGGACATTGCCGGTCAGGATGACGCGGTTCGCCTTGTCCTGGATCTCGAAATGATCCGAGGCGAAGTCGATCGGGGCGTTGGTATTGTGGCGCGTCTGCGCCGTTGCCGGGGCGGAAGCACCCAGCGCCATGAAAAGGCCGAGCGGAAGCAGGGCGAGTGCGCGCATCATTACTGCCTATTTGCGCGCTTGGGATAGATGCGCAAGCGCGCATTCCCATCGACGCGGACGGTTCGTTGTTCGAGATCGGCGGTCAGCTTGTTGCCGGAAAAGGTACCGGTCGGCGTACGGCCCGTAACTGCACCGCCACTGGTGAGCTGGCGGGTCTTCAGGTCGAGCGTCGCGTCATGCGTGTCCAGCGTGTAGCCGTCGGCGGTGCGGAACGCGATCGGACCGTCGATCGCCACCTGATCATTCTGCAGATTGTAGCGGCCCTTGTCGGCGCGCACGGTCGCCGGACCCTCGGGCAGGCCGAGCTGCGCGTTCAGGTCGTTCAGCTGCACCTCGGCATCCGTCGAGCTCTTCTGCACGGCGCTGCCGGCGTTGAGCTTGAATGCCTGGCCCTTGGCATCTTCGCCGCGATATTCGGCGCTCTGGACGCGCAGCCGTTCGGACGCGACATCGACCTTGTTCTTGTCGAGCACGAAGCTGACTTCGGCGGTCGTCATCAGCGGCGACACGACCAGCCCGACGGCCAGCACCGCGATCGCGATCGGCAGAACGATCAGCAGCAGGCGCACCAGCCTGTCATGGCTGGACCCCGGATGGGCCCAGGCACGACGCTGGTTCTGAAGTCGGGCGGCGACTTCAGACATTCACTGTCTCACAGGAAAGGCGCGAGCCTTCATGCATGCGCGAAGATGTCCACTTCCGGCCATCCCGCGAGATCCAGTTCCGCGCGGGCAGGGAGAAAATCGAAACAGGCCTGTGCAAGTTCCATGCGGCCTTCACGTTCGAGCCGGCGGTCGAGCTCGGCCTTCATCGCATGGAGATGACGCACGTCCGACGCTGCATAGTCGCGCTGCGCATCGGACAGGTCCGGGCCGCCCCAGTCGGAGGATTGCTGCTGCTTCGAGATTTCCTGACCCAGCAGGTCGCGCACCAGGTCCTTCAGGCCGTGGCGATCGGTATAGGTGCGCACCAGCCGCGAGGCGATCTTGGTGCAATAGCAGGGGGCAGGCATCACGCCGAGATAGAAGCGGATCGCCGCAAGATCGAAGCGCGCGAAGTGATAGAGCTTCAGCCGCTCGGGATCGGCCAGCACCGCGCGAAGATTGGGCGCATCATAGGTCGAGCGCGGGCCGAACCGGACGAGATGCTCGTCGCCCGACCCGTCCGACAGCTGTACCACGCACAGCCGGTCGCGCAGCGTGACGAGGCCCATGGTTTCGGTATCGACCGCGATCGATGCGCCGGGCGCGAACAGCCCTTCGGGAATGTCTTCTTCGTAGAAATGAACAGTCATCGCCGCCGCCTAGACCCCTTCGTCGCAAGGCTCAATGGGGTGCGGCCGGTCCCGGTTCAATGGGCGGACCGGCGGCTGGCCTCATTGAATCGTATCGCCCTTTGCCGCCAGGCGCTTCTCGCGGGAGCGGCGCGACCAGATGTTGAGCATCTCGACCCCGGCCGAGAATGCCATGGCCGTATAGATATAGCCCTTGGGGATGTGTGCGCCAAAGCCTTCGGCGATCAGCACCGTACCGATCATCAGCAGGAAGCCGAGCGCGAGCATCACCACCGTCGGGTTGCCGTTGATGAAATTGGCCAGCGGGTCTGCGGCGACCAGCATGACGATCACCGCGACGATCACGGCGACATACATCACCTCGACATGCTCGGTCATGCCCACCGCGGTCAGGATCGAATCGACCGAGAAGACGATGTCGAGCAACAGGATCTGAACGATCGCCGAGGTGAAGTTGATCCCCGCCTGCGACGTCTTGTCCTTGTCGAGCAGGTCGTCGCTGTCATGCGTGTCGACCGAATGGTGGATTTCCTTGGTCGCCTTCCACACCAGGAACAGGCCGCCGGCGATCAGGATCAGGTCGCGCCACGAAAAGGCCGTTTCGAACGCGGGCACGCCGTGCGAGTCGAGCGGGCCGGTAATGCCGAGATCGAGGACCGGCTGTGTCAGGCCGACGATCCAGGCGATCATGGTCAGCAGGGCAAGGCGCATGACCAGCGCCAGGCTGATGCCGATCCGGCGCGCCTTCTGGCGCTGCTCGGGCGGCAGCTTGTTCGACAGGATCGAAATGAAGATCAGGTTGTCGATTCCGAGCACCACCTCCATCACGATCAGCGTGACAAGGGCTGCCCAGGCGGCCGGGCTGGCGAGGAGGTCCATGATCGAGTCCATGCCCCGATCTGCCCTGCAGCGGCGATATGGGCAAGAAGCGGGATGAAATTCACCCTGACCTGGGTCGAATTTCGTTCGCTCCCAAGGTGCTTTTGGGCTATGACTGATTCTAGAGGCACCCCGTTTCGGGTGTCCGAAGACTTGCGCGCTCGTCCGGCGCTTGGGTTTCGATGGTGATTTCGGGCGAACCGGGAAGACGAACAGGGCATGAGTTTCGATAGAGGGCGCCGTGGGGATCGCGGCGGGCGCGGCAGGGACAAGCGCGACGGTTTCGGCGGCGACGACAATTTCTACGGCGGCGGTTTCGAGGATCGCGGCCGTGGCGGCGGCTTCGGCGGCGGTTTCTCCGGCGGCGGTGATCGCTTCGGCGGCGGCGGCGGTGGTGGCGGCTTCGGCGGCGGCGGCGGCGGTGGTTTCCGCGGTGGCGGCGGCGGTGGTGGTTTCCGCGGTGGCGGCGGTGGCGGCATGCCCCCGCAGGTGATCGGCGAAGGCACCGGCGTCGTGAAGTTCTTCAACGCGCAGAAGGGTTTCGGTTTTGTCGTTCGTGACGATGGCGGCGAAGACGTGTTCGTGCACATCTCGGCAGTCGAGCAGGCAGGCCTGACCGGCCTGGCCGAGGGTCAGCCGCTTGGCTTCACTCTCGTCGATCGCGGTGGCCGCATCTCGGCCACCGAGCTGAAGATCGATGGCGAGCCGATGCCGGTCGAGGACCGCGGTCCGCCGCGTGACCGCGATGCCGGCCCCGGCGGCCGTGGTGGCCCGCAGCGTCAGCTGACCGGCGAGAAGGCGACCGGCACGGTCAAGTTCTTCAACGCGATGAAGGGCTTCGGCTTCATTCAGCGCGACGATGGCCAGCCCGATGCGTTCGTTCACATCTCCGCCGTCGAGCGTGCCGGCATGCCGACGCTCAACGAAGGCGACCGTCTCGAGTTCGAGCTCGAGGTGGACCGTCGTGGCAAATATGCCGCGGTGAACCTGACGCCGGGCAGCTGAGCCAAGGCTCACGCCAGACAGACGAAGGGGCCGGGCGCAAACGTCCGGCCCTTTTCGTTTCAGCTTGCTGTCAGCGCGTTAGGATCAGCGCGGCTCCGGCCATCACGCCAATCACGCTGGCAGCGCGCAACCACGTGACCTGCTCCTTCAACACGATCAGCGAGATCAGGAGTGCGGTGATCATCCCGGTCTCGCGCAGGGCCGCCAACGGCGCAGTGGGGCCCAGCGCATAGGCCTGGAGCGCAAGGCCGTAGGTGACGATCGACAGCGCACCAGCGACGACGCCCGCACGCCACTGGCTCCGCGCGGCCACCAGAACTGCCCCCTTCGAGACAAGCGCGAAGAGGCTGACGATCGCGATGCCCCCGATGACGAACAGCCAGACGATATAACTGACCGCTGTCGGCGCTGCGCGCACTCCGGCGGCGTCGATGACCGTATAGGCGGCAATCATCGCCCCGGTCGTCAGCGACCAGCGGAGTCCGGCGGCATGGATATGCTTGCCCGCCACCATCATCAGCACCGCGATGCCGATCAGTGCCGTGCCCAACAGGTCGCCAAGGCTCGCTTCCTCGCCCAGCAGCCCGACTGTAACCGCCGCAGTCAGCAACGGAGCGGTACCGCGCAGGATCGGATAGGCGGCCGACATGTCGCTCGCCTCGAACGCGCGTACCAATGCATAAAGATAGACGCAGTGAACCAGCGCGCTGGCGCCCAGCCAGTGCCAGGCGCCGTGCGGTAGCGGGACGAAGAACAGGGCGGGCAACAGCAGCACCGCGCTCGACCCGTCGATGACGCTGCGCGCGGTCATCTTGTCCCTGCCGCTCTTCAAGATCGCATTGACTACCGCATGGATCGATCCGGAAGCGATCATCATCGCAGGAGCGAGCATCTCTGGAATCACGACCTCGCGATCCGGCATGCGAGGTGCGGCGTGGGGCTAACCAAGGCGGCGCCGATCGCAATCTGATGTTGCTGCCATCGCCCTTCATTGTCCGCCAAGCCCCGGTCCCCTTCGACCGCTTGCTATCCCGAGGTCTGTGCCAAGGAAAGAGATTGAGCGTTCAGGTCGCCATGCGCCGTAGCGTCTCGATCCGGTCTGCTTCCGCCGCGGGCTTGTCGTTGCGGATGCGGGCGATCCGGGGAAAGCGCATCGCCAGGCCCGACTTGTGCCGTTTCGATTCGTGGATCGAATCGAACGCGACCTCCAGCACGAGCGTCTTCTCGACCTCGCGCACCGGCCCGAAGCGGTTGAGCGTGTTCGTCCGGACGAACCGATCGAGCCATTTCAGCTCCTCGTCGGTGAAGCCGAAATAGGCCTTGCCGACCGGAAGCAGTTCGCCGTCCTCCGTCCACGCTCCGAAGGTGAAATCGGAATAGAAGGAACTGCGCTTGCCGCTGCCGCGCTGGGCGTACATCAGCACGCAGTCGGCGGTCAGCGGATCGCGCTTCCACTTGTACCATAGGCCGACCCGGCGGCCGGTGACATAGGGGGACTCGCGCCGCTTGAGCATGACGCCCTCGATCGCGGCGTCGCGGGCGCCGGCGCGGATTTCCTCCAGGGCCTCGAAATCGCTCGCCTCGATCAAAGCGGAGACATCGAACCGCTCGGGATCGAGCCGGACTGCGAACGCCTCGAGCCGCCGGCGCCGCTCGTGCCATGGCAATTCGCGCAGATCCTCCGGGCCGTCGAACAGGATGTCGTAGAGCCGGACAAAGGCCGGGTAGTCGGCAAGCGTTTTTGCGCTGACCTGCTTGCGTCCCAGTCGCTGCTGTAGCGCGTTGAAGCTGCCCGCGCCGCCGCCTTCACCAATCGCGCCGCCCTGCGCCTCGCCCTTCACCAGCAATTCGCCGTCGAGCGCGCCCGCCTCCGCAAATGCTTCGGCGATCTCGGGAAAACTATGGGTGATGTCGTCGCCGGCCCGGCTGTAGAGGCGCGTCTGGCCGGCAACATGCACCAGCTGCACCCGGATCCCGTCCCATTTCCATTCCGCGGCATAGTCGGCGAGATCCACCCGCGTCTCCTCCAGCGGGTGCGCGAGCATGAAGGGGCGAAACACGGGGACGTTCTGTGCGCTTGGCTGGACGCCACGGCCCTCGGCCCAGTCGAACAGCTCCGAATAGGGCGGCTGCAGCCCGTGCCACACTTCCTCGACCGCCTCGACATCGAGGCCGAACGCCTGGGCAAGCGCAGTCTTGGCCAGCCGGGCGGATACGCCGACGCGAAGCGCGCCCATGGCCAGCTTCAACAACGCGAACCGTTCGTCGGCGTCGAGCCGATCAAGCATCGAGGCGAGTACGCCGGGCGCGTCCGATCGGGAGAGCGTGGCCAGCCGGTCGACCACCTCGGACAGGCGTAACGGCCCGCTTCCCTCAGGGGCGGTCATCGGCTCGGGCCAGAGCAAGGCGATCGTCTCGGCCGAATCGCCGACGAAATCTCGGCTCATAGCGTAAAGAACGGGATCGACCCGTTCCTCGACCATCGCGCGGATCAGTGCGGGTTTTACCGCCGGCAGGTCGAGCCCGCCAGTGAGTGCTGCCATCGCCCAGCCGCGATCGGGATCGGGCGTCGCCTTCAGGTAATCGCCGATGCGCCGCAGCTTCGCGTTGCGCGAACGCGTGTAGATCAACCCGTCGAGAAGGTCGGCAAAGGCGCGCATCAGCAGGAGATGGCCGTCATTCCGGGATTACGCTAGGGGCGGGCGGATGTTCCGTTTGCTCGGCTTGATCCTCCTCGTCATCCTCGCTCTGATCGGCTGGAGCTACGCCAATATCCTCGTCGATCCGACGGTCCGCGGCGTCCGTATCGGCATGACCGACTGGCCGAAGGACGCAGCGCCGGTCCGTGTCGCGCTGATCAGCGACATCCATGTCCAAGGTCCCGATATGCCGCCCGAGCGCGTCGCGCGCATCGTCGAGGGCGTGAACGCGCGGAAACCGGATGTCGTCCTTCTCGCCGGCGATTTCATCGGCGATCGCCCGGTCGCAAGCCGCTATTACTCCCAAGCCGAAATCGCTGCGCCGCTCTCGAAGCTGAGAGCCTCGCTCGGCGTTTTTGCGGTGCTGGGGAATCACGATCACGGCCATGGCGGTCCTGCGATGCGCAAGGCGCTGGAGGATGCCGGCATTACGGTCCTGTCGAACACGGCGCGGCGTGTGGGGCCACTCACGCTCGTCGGTATCGACGATCTCGTGACGCGCCATGCGAATATTCCGGCCTCGATTCGCGCCGCTGACGCGCTGCCCGGGCCGACCCTCGCCTTCACCCACAGCCCTGACATCGTACCGAAGCTGGGGCGGAAGTTCCCGATCGTCCTGGCGGGGCATACGCATTGCGGTCAGGTCGTGTTGCCGATCTACGGCGCGATCGAAACGGCCTCCCGCTATGGCGACCGCTATCTGTGCGGGGTGATCCGCGAACATGGCCGGGCGATCGTGGTCACCGGCGGCCTGGGCACCAGCCTGCTGCCATTTCGCTTCGGTGCGCCGCCCGACTGGTGGCTGATCACGCTCGGTCCTGCGAACGCGGACTGACGGCCTCGCCAAAGCCACGAATCGCGATTAGCCATGTGGTTGTGGAGCGGGGCTCCACATTCGATGGAGAGCACTGCCCATGAAGTTCGTGATCGCCGCTGCGGCCGCCGCAGCCTTTCTGATTCCCGCCGCCGCTTCGGCGCAGACCGGACCGGCAGCGCAGAGCGCCCCGGCTGCCGCCAAGTTCAACCTCGACACCCCGATCGAGACGCTGGTCGCCGACGCGAAGGCCAATGCGGTCCTGACCGCCAATCTCGGCGGCGACGTCTCGAAGCACGAGCATTACGAGATGTTCAAGACGATGAGCCTGCGCCAGGTCCAGCCCATGTCGGGCGGCGCGATCACCGAAGAGACGCTGACCAAGATCGAAAAGGAACTCGCCGCGATCAAGTAATCGACGGGGGAAAAGGAAAGGGCCGGGATCGCTCCCGGCCCTTTCTTGTTGCTCGTGCAGGCGATCAGCCCTTGCGCGATGCCTCGAACAGGAACCAGGCGCGCTCCTCGGCCTGGTCGGTCCACTCGTCGACGATACCCGAGGTGGCATTGTCGTTCGCATTCTCGGCCGCTTCCTTCACCGCGCGGAAACTCTCGACCAGCTTCAGATTGTCGTCGCGCAGTTCGGACAGCATATCGCCGGGGGTGACGAAATCGGCATCATTGTCGCTCAGCGTCTGGCGCCGTGCGATGTCGCCGATCGAGCGCAGCGTCATGTTGCCGGTCTTGCGCACCCGCTCCGCGATCGCGTCGGTGATCCCCAGGATCTGCGCGGCCTGATCGTCGAGCAGCAGGTGATAGTCACGGAAGTGCGGGCCCGACACGTGCCAGTGGAAATTCTTCGTCTTGAAGTACAGCGCGTAGCTGTCCGCCAGCGCGCTGTTCAGCGCGTCGGCCACGCTCTTGGTCTCGTTGCGATTGAGGTCGGTGGGCGTCTGCAGCGCCTTTGTGTCAGCCATCATATCCTCCGGCGATTCGGGTTCGTAACGATAACGTCGAGATAGGCGTTCGGGTCCCGGTTCGCCTAGGCGAAATCCCGATGACAGCGATCGAATCGACCGATCGTGAGAGGGTAGGCGGTCGATGACGGGGCTGGCGTGCATGCCGGCCAATTGCGAGCCGCAAGGCTGCGTGATGTTCCGGGAGCCTTTGGTCCGGCACCTCGTCAGCGACGCCTTGACTTTTGTCGCGGAGTAGAGCAACTGCCGCCCCTGATGGCGGTGCGCTAGCGCGTGCCGCTTTTTCCTTTTCGCAGAATCTAAGGGTTTTCGGGCCATGGCCAAGCCGACCACTGTCAAGATCAAGCTCGTCAGCTCGGCGGATACGGGCTTCTTCTACGTCACCAAGAAGAATCCGCGCAACCAGACCGAGAAGCTGACCTTCCGCAAGTACGACCCGGTCGTGCGCAAGCATGTCGAGTTCAAGGAAGCGAAGATCAAGTAAGCCCTGCCGGCGCCGCGGTTTACGCGATCCGGCGCGGACAATGGTCCCACGCCAGGCGACGCCCTCTTCCGCCAGGAAGGGGGCTTTTCGCTGTGTTCGCCGTTCGTCGACCGATCTAGGCGGGTAGCAGCGCCCGAACCTCATCCATGAACCGGACCAGCGAGATCGGCTTCGACACATAGGCGTTCGCGCCGGCGGTGCGGATTCGCTCCTCGTCCTCGCGGCCGGAATAGGCCGTCACCGCCATGATCGGGATGGCGCGGAGGCTGGGGTCGAACTTCATCTGCTGGATCAGCTCCAGGCCGGTGACATGGGGCATCTGAATGTCCATCACGACCAGATCCGGCTGAAAGTCGCGGGCCGTCGCCACGGCCTCGCGTCCGTCCCGAACCGGCTCCACCTCCAGATCGTGTGCCCGCAACAAGTCGCAGAAAAGTTTTAGATTGAGTTCGTTGTCCTCGACAACGAGCACCCGTTTTGCCACGCGCAGACCCTTATTATCTAAGGACAAGCTCTAGGCCATGGCTGCGCCCGAGACAAACGCCGACTCGCCGGACGGTACCCGATCTGCGTTCGAATCCGGTGCGTTCTCGCTTGCGCTATCCGCGCTCATTTGGACGCTGGAGGATTCTGCGCGCGCTCGGCGGCTGCTCGACCTGACCGGTCTGGACCCATCCGAATTGCGCGATCTGGCGGGGGAGCCGGCAACGCTTGCCGCGACCCTGGGCTTTCTCGAGGCGCATGAACCCGATCTGATCGCCTGTGCCGAATCGCTCGGCGTCGCACCCTCGAATCTTGTCGCTGCGCGACTCGCGCTGGAGAACTGATGAAACCGCTGCTGATCACCGACTGCGACGAAGTGCTGCTCCACATGGTAAGGCATTTCGGCACCTGGCTGGACGAAGCTCACGAGATCGATTTCGACCTGTCGCGCGGGCATTTCGACGAGGCGCTGACCCGGCGTTCCGACGGTGGCCGGGTCGCGCGCGAAGAAATGTGGGCGCTGCTCAACAGCTTCTTTCCGGCCGAGATGGGGCGGCAGACGCTGGTGCCCCATGCGCGCGAGGCGCTGGCGACGCTGTCGGAGCGCGCCGATATCGTCGTGCTGACCAATTTGCGCGACCAGTGTCGCGAGCCGCGCATCGAACAGCTGGCGGCGCACGGCATCCACCACCGGGTCGAGTGCAACCAGGGCGGCAAGGGCGAGCCGGTCGCCCGGCTGGTCGAGGAGTTCGCACCCAGCGTGACGGTGTTCATCGACGACCTGGCCGTACATCACGAATCGGTGGCGACCCATGCGCCCGACGTCTTCCGCCTCCACATGGTGTCCGAGCCGACGCTTGCCCCGCATATTCCGCCCGCGCCCCACGCCCATGCGCGAATCGACGACTGGCAGGAGGCCGAAGCCTGGATCGCAGAGCGCTTCGCGCAAGGCTTGACCGCGGTTGCCGCCAATGGTTGAGACCATGGCATGACCACGCAGATCGAAGCGAAGCTGGCCGAGTTCGGCCTGACCCTCCCCGAAGCAGCGGCACCCGTCGCTGCCTATCTTCCCGCGGTGGAGATCGGCGGACTGCTTCACATCTCGGGGCAGCTTCCGTTCAAGGACGGACAGTTGATGACCGGTCGGGCCGGAGAGGATCGCGACCTCGATTACGCTGCAGAAGCGGCGCAGCGTTGCGCTGTCATGCTGCTGGCACAGATCCGCAAGGCGCTCGGCGGCGATTTTCACCGGGTCGAGCGAATCGTGAAGCTCGGCGTTTTCGTCAATTCGGCTGTAGATTTCACCGATCAGGCCAAAGTCGCCAATGGCGCGTCGGAACTGATGGCGGCGGTGTTCGGCGACTCGGGCAAGCATGCGCGTAGCGCCGTCGGCGTCGCCGTCCTGCCGCTGGGCGCGGTGGTCGAAATCGACGCAATCGTGGCGCTCCGCGACGCCTGATTCAATCGGCGGAGCGGACCCACCGACCCTTCATTTCTGTTGCGATGTCGCAACACCTGCAAGGTTACGTCGCCTTGCAGGCTTATTTTGTTGTGCGGTGCAGCGTGTTTCTGCATTGTTACATCGTCGGCGATAGCGGCGCGGGTCTTTCGGGCCTCAGACAGCTCGCACCGCCGACAGCAGGCGGGAACCATCGAATCTAACCGAAAGGGATGAAGATGCGTTTCTCGAAAATCATGCTCGGCGTGTGCGCACTCGCCGGTGCGACCCCGGCCTTCGCTCAGGAAGAGACCGAGCCGGCTCCCGAAATCACCATCAGCGGCAGTGCTGCCGTGGTCAGCGATTACCGCTTTCGCGGCATTTCGCAGACCGACGGCAATTTCGCCGTCCAGGCGGGCATCACCGTCAGCCACGCGTCCGGCTTCTACGCCTCGGTCTGGGGATCGTCAGTCGACGACTATGTCACTGTCCATGGCTCGGCCAATCAGGAGATCGACCTGATCGCCGGGTTCAAGACCACGTCCGGCGGTGTCACCTTCGACATCGGCGCGGTCTATTACCTCTATCCGGGCACAAAGCCTGGCTTCCCCGGCGACGTCAGCAAGTCGAGCATCTTCGAACCCTATGCTGCGGTCTCCTACGGAATCGGCCCAGTGACGGCGAAGGCGAGCTTCGCCTATGCGCCGAAGCAGACCTCGCTTGCGCTGGACCAGGGCCAGCTCGGCGGGCCGAAGCAGGACAACGCCTATCTGGCGGGCGACCTGTCGACGTCGATCCCGAACACCCCGATCTCGCTGTCCGCCCATCTCGGTCACACCTGGGGTCCCAGCTGGCTGGGCATTGGCAACGAATATACCGACTGGAGCCTGGGCGCCTCCGCGACGTGGAAGTCGCTGACCTTCGGCGTTTCCTATGTCGACACCGATGGTGCTTACATCACCCCCAGCGGCAAGAATGCCAGCAAGGCGGGCGTCGTCGGATCGGTCAGCGTCAGCTTCTGATCCTCGTTACAACCGGTGCCAAGGGGGCCGCGGACCTGTTCCGCGGCCCCTTTTGCTGTCCGGCGCACGAAAAAGGGCCGCGCCTCGGTCGAGGAGCGGCCCTGTTCGATCGTCCGGGGACGATTATTGCGGTGTCGCGGCCGATGCGTCGCGGCCGGTGCCCTCGGGCGCGGCGATGATGTCGCGGGTCGTGCTGCCCTTGTCGACCACGGTCGTGTTGGGGTCGCCGACGGTGCTGCGCGCGCCCTGGTCGGCGCCGGTGCGCCCGGCGGCGTCCAGCGTCGCATTCTCGCTGCCGCTGCGCACGGCCGAACCACCGAACAGTGCGTCGAGCGCCTGGTTCTGCGGCTGCGAATCCTGCGCGCGCGGGGCACCCGGACGCGGCGGGACCAGCGCGAAATCGGGTGGGATCACCAGCGGTGCCGCACGCGCAACCGCGAACTCGTCGGGACGGGCACGGTCATAGCCGCTGCGCCCGCAGGCCGACAGCGAAGCGACCAGCGCGAGCGCGCCGGCGATCAGGACAGTCTTACGCATTGATAGTCTCCACAGAATCCCGCTGCGTGGCCCGAGGCTTGTCACGCACGAAGAGCGCGCGAACCAGCAGGATCAGCACGCCGATGGTAATCGCAGCATCGGCGACATTGAAGACCAAAAACGGCCGCCAGGTGCCGAAGTGAAGGTCCGCAAAGTCGACCACGAAGCCAAGCCGGCTGCGATCCAGAATATTGCCCAGCGCGCCGCCCAGGACGAGGCCAAGCGCGGCCACGTCGCCCAGCTTGCGCTCGCGCAGCATCCACACGACCACGCCGACCGCGATCAGGCTGGTCAGCGCCACCAGCGCCCAGCGCCAGAACTCGCTGCTCGCACGGAACAGGCCGAGCGACACGCCGATATTCTCGACATAGCGCAGATCGAAGAAGCTGAAGATCTCCATCGACGCGCCGTCATAGGAGATGCCGAGGGTCTGGGTGACGAAATATTTGGTGCCCTGATCGACCAGGAACACCAGCAGCGCAACCAGCAGTCCGATTCCACGCGTCTTGGTCATGCGCCCACCACCTCGGAACAGCGGTCGCACAGCGCGCCGTCGTTCGCAACTTCGGGAAGATGCCGCCAGCATCGGCCGCATTTAAGGCGCTGCGTGGGCACGACCGTGACCGTGTCGCCGCCGCCCGCGACGCGCGAGACGATGAACAGCTCGGCGAGCAAGTCCTCGCCCAGCGGCAGTGTGGGCACGGTCACCTCGGCCTCGAGACTCGATCGGATCGTCTTCTCGCGGCGATAGGGCTCGATCGCCTCGGTCACCTTCTCGCGCAGCGCCCGCACCGCACTCCAGTCGGCGCTGAGGTCACTGGTGACCTGCGGCATTTCCGGCCATTCGAGCAGATGCACCGACCCGTCTTCGCTGGGATAGCGGGCCTGCCACACTTCCTCGGCGGTGAAGCTGAGGATCGGCGCGGCGTAGCGGACCAGTGCGTGGAACAGCAGGTCGAGCACGGTACGATAGGCGCGCCGCTTCGGATCGCCCGGCGCGTCGCAATAGAGCGAATCCTTGCGGATATCGAAGAAGAAGGCCGACAGATCCTCGTTGGCGAAGTCGGTCAGCGCGCGGGCATAGCGGTTGAACTCATAGGCACCGACCGCATCCTTCAGCTCGGCATCGAGCGCGACGAGCTTGTGAACGATGTAACGCTCGAGCTCGGGCATCTCGGCCACCGGCAGCTTCTCGGCATCGCCGAATCCGTCGAGCGCGCCCAGCAGATAGCGGAAGGTGTTGCGCAGCTTGCGATAGGCATCGCCCGTGCCCGCCAGTACCTCCTTGCCGATGCGGACATCCTCGAAATAATCGGTCTGCGCGACCCAAAGGCGCAGGATGTCCGCGCCGCTCTCGCCGATGACCTTGAGCGGATCGACGATGTTGCCGATCGACTTGGACATCTTCAGACCCTTGCCGTCCAGCGCGAAGCCGTGCGTCAGCACGGTGCCGTACGGCGCATGGCCGCGCGTGCCGCAGCTCTCGAGCAGCGACGACTGGAACCAGCCGCGATGCTGGTCCGACCCTTCGAGATACAGGTCGGCACGGACGCCCTCGCCATAGCGCTTCTCGACCACGAAGCTGTGGGTCGAGCCCGAGTCGAACCAGACATCGAGGATGTCGGTGACGACTTCATAATCGGCCAGGTCGTAATCGGCGCCCAGCAGCTGCTGGTGATCCGCCGTGAACCAGGCATCGGCACCGCCGGCGCGGAAGGCGTCGAGGATGCGGGCGTTGACCGCGGGATCGCGCAGATACTCGCCGCTCTGGCGATGGACATAGAGCGCGATCGGCACGCCCCAGGCGCGCTGGCGGCTGATCACCCAGTCGGGGCGCCCCTCGACCATCGCGCTGATCCGGTTGCGGCCCTTTTCGGGCACCCACCGCGTCCGCTCGATCGCGTCGAGCGCCAGCTCGCGCAGCGTGGCCTTATTTCCGGCTTCGCCTGTCGCGGGCGAGTCGGTTGCGATCGCGGCGTTGATCGCCCGGTCCATCGGGATGAACCATTGTGGCGTGCAGCGGAAGATGATCTTGGCCTTGGACCGCCAGCTGTGCGGATAGCTGTGCGAGAAATCGTCCGACGCAGCGAGCAAGGCGCCCGCCTCGCGCAGGTCCGAACAGATCGGGCCTTCGGCCGCGTTCAGCTTCTTGTTGATGACCGACAATTCATTGCCGCCCATCCACGCCCAGTCGTCGCGGTAGCGGCCATCGTCCTGCACCGCGAAGACCGGATCGATCCCGTTGGCCTTGCACAGCAGGAAGTCGTCCTCGCCGTGATCGGGCGCCATGTGCACCAGGCCGGTACCGGCGTCGGTGGTGACGAAATCGCCCGCCAGCAGCGGGCGCGGCCTGGCGAAGAACGCGCCGCGCGCGTGCATCGGGTGCCGTGCGACCGCGCCATCGAGGCGGGTTCCGGCGAAGGTGCCGAGCGAGCGCACATCGCCGCTATCGGCATCGACGCCCCAGCGCTTCAGCACGGCCGCTTTCAGATCGGCAGCCAGCAGGAAGCGGCGGCCATTCCACTCGACCAGCTCATATTCGACCCCCGGGCCATAGGCGAGCGCCTGGTTCACCGGGATCGTCCACGGCGTGGTCGTCCAGATCACCGCAGACGCGCCGACCAGTTCGGGTGCGCCCGGCGCCTCGACGATCTCGAACGCGATGTCGACCTGGGTCGAGACGATGTCCTCATACTCGACCTCGGCATCGGCGAGCGCGGTCTTCTCGACCGGCGACCACATCACCGGCTTCGCGCCGCGATACAGCTGGCCGCTCTCGGCGAACTTGAGCAGCTCGCCGGCGATGATCGCCTCGCTGTCGAAGTTCATCGTCAGATAGGGATCGTCCCAGTCGCCCATCACGCCCAGCCGCTCGAACTGCTCGCGCTGGATGCCCACCCATTTGGCGGCATAGGCGCGGCATTCGGCGCGGAACTCGGCGGCGGGCACCTCGTCCTTGCTGCGCTTCTTTTCCTTATATTGTTTCTCGATCTGCCATTCGATCGGCAGGCCGTGACAGTCCCAGCCGGGGACATAGGGCGCGTCCTTGCCCAGCAGGCTCTGCGACCGGACGACGATGTCCTTCAGGATCTTGTTCATCGCATGGCCCATGTGAATGTTGCCATTCGCATAGGGCGGGCCGTCGTGAAGGATGAAGCGCTCGCGCCCGGCACGTGCCTCGCGCAGCTGCTGATACAGGCGAATTCGTGCCCAGCGCTCGAGGATGGCCGGTTCCTTGGCAGCAAGGCCGGCCTTCATCGGGAACTCGGTCTTCGGCAGGAAGACGGTGTCGCGGAAATCTGTTGCGTCAGTCATGGGTGCGCGCGGATTAGCGGGTGCGCGGTCAAGTTCAAAGCGCTTGTTCTCGGCAACCTTCATGCTTTCGTGCGTTTTTGCGCAGCATCGACACTATCGGGAGCCCGCAATGACCGCCGCCAGCCTGAATCGTACCGACAGCAAGGGGCTGTGGCTCAACATCGCCGCGCTCGTCGCGCTCGTGCTGGTCGGCAATGCCCTGATCTTCGGACTCGGCGCCGATGGCGGATCGCTTCCGCCCGTACAGGCGCGATGGGTGCCGCCGGGGCCGCTGGTCGGTGCGATCTGGGTCGTGCAGTTCGCGCTGATGGGCGCCGCGCGCTGGTTCTGGCTGCGCGATACGAATGACCATGGCTGGCGCGCCTGGCTGCCGGTCGTGCTGGCGGCGATCTGCCTGGCGTTTCCCGTCTATACCGGCGGGCTCGACAGCCCGGCGGCGGGCGCGATCGGGACGCTGGCTACGCTCGTCGCGACGCTGGCGGTGATGCTGACGCTCGGCCGCTGCTCCAGTGCTGCCGCCTGGGCATTGGTGCCCCTGGCGGTCTGGGGCAGCTATGTCGCCTGCGTCTATTATCTCGCCTGATCAGTCGAGCAGGGCGCGGGCGCGGGCGGCATCGGCGTCCATCTGGACCTTCAGCGCATCCAGGCTGTCGAACCGCGCCTCGGGTCGCAGGAACTCGATCAGCTGAACCTCAATCACCTGGCCGTACAGGTCTCCGGCAAAGTCGAAGAAAAAGCTCTCCAGCAGTTCCTCGGGCGGGTCGATGCTCGGCCGGATGCCCAGATTGGCGACGCCGTTCAGCACGCGCCCGTCGGGCAGGCGGCCATGGACGGCATAGATGCCATAGGCCGGACGCAGATAGGTGCCGAGCACCATGTTGGCGGTCGGATAGCCGAGCTCGCGTCCCAGCTTCGCGCCATGGACGACCTCGCCCTCGATCGAGAAGGGGCGGGTGAGCAGATAGGCCGCGTCGCGCGGGCGCCCCTCGCGCAGATAGTCGCGGATCCGACTCGACGAAAAGGCGTGGCCCCCGGCGCCGACCGCCGGCACCGTCTCGGCGGTAAAGCCAAGCTGTGCGCCGAGCGCCGCAAGCACCGCGGGGTTGCCGCCGCGGCCCTTGCCGAAGGTGAAGTCCTCGCCGGTCACGACCCCGCTGGCGCCGGCGAGCTCGACCAGCCGCTCGCGCGCGAATGCTTCGGCCGTCAGGCTTGCCAGCGCCGAATCGAAAGCGAAGACCAGCATCGCCTGCGCGCCTGCTGCCGCGAACAGCCGCTGGCGCTGGTCGAGCGTGGTCAGGCGGAAGGGCGGCGTATCCGGCTGGAAATAGCGGCGCGGATGCGGATCGAAGGTCGCGACGATCGCGGGCACGCCGCGCTCGCGCGCGCGCGACACCGCCCGCGCCACCACCGCCTGGTGTCCCAGGTGAAATCCATCGAAATTGCCGAGCGCGACGACACCGCCGCGCAGATGCGCCGGAACCGCCGAGCCGCCGTCCAGCCGCTCCATGCGCGCGCCATAGCCGCCGCGTCCCGCGCAATCAAATCCCCGGCCGTGCTCAGGCGGCAGGCGCAATTCCCGCGCGGATCACCCGCAGCACATTGCCGCCCATCACCTTGCGGATCTCGTCCGACGACAGGCCGGCATTCACCAGCCCCTGGGTAATGGCGATCAGCTGCGCGCTGTCCCAGCCAGTGGTCACCGCACCGTCGAAATCCGACCCCAGCCCGACATGGTCGACCCCCACCAGCGTGCGGACATGGAGGATCGCGCGCACCACATCCTCCGGCCGAGTGCCGCACACTGCGGCGTCCCAATAGCCGATGCCGATCACGCCGCCGGTGCGGGCGATGCCGCGAATCTCGTCGTCGGTCAGGTTGCGATTGACCCGGCAGGTCGCCTGGACGCCGCCATGGCTCGACACCAGCGGGCGTTTCGCGACGCGCAGCATGTCGGCCAGTGCGGCGTGGCTGGAATGGGCGACATCGACGATCATCCCGATCCGCTCCATCCGCGCTATGACCCGGAATCCCAGCGGAGTCAGGCCGCCCTTCTCGACGCCGTGCATCGATCCCGCGACGTCATTGTCGAAGAAATGGGCCAGTCCCGCCATGCGGAATCCCGCGGCATGGAGCCGATCGAGATTGTCGATCCGCCCCTCCAGGTCCTGGAGCCCCTCGATCGACAGCATCCCGCCGACGACCTTGGTCCCGCTTGCCCGCGCCGTAAGCAGATGGTCGAGATCCGCCGGGGTCCGGATTACCCGCAACTGCCCATTTGATCGCGCGGCGGCGCTGTCGAGCTTCTGCGCATGCCACAGCGATCGTTCGAGCAACGACCCCCAGGTCCGCACCGGCTGAAGCTGGGCAACGGTCAGCAGGGTGATGTTGTCGGTGTCACCATTGTTTGCGTCGTAATTCTGGCCCTTGGGCGTCTTGGTCACCGACGAGAAAATCTGGAGCGCGACATTGCCCTCGATCAGCCGCGGCAGGTCAACCTGGCCTCGGCTGGCGCGCGACAGCAGGTCGCGCCGCCACATCAGCGTGTCGGCATGCATGTCGGCGATCTGGAGACTGGCGTGCAGCGTGCGCGTCGCGTCGCTGATCGCCGGCAACGGAGCCGGGGTCACGACGTTCATCGTCGATTCGACATAGGCGGGCACGACGCCGAAGAACGCGGCCGCCCCCAGCGCGAGCACGCCGCCCGCGATCCACGGCCATTTGCGCATCTCTACCCCCTCCGGCGTTCCAGCCTCACGAAGCTATAGGCTGGACGCCCGCCTTCGCCGGGGTGATCCTCGCGCGAGACCTCGCGCCAATCAAGCGTATCGAATGCAGCGACGCTCGCGTCGCCTTCGGCATCGAGATGGACCTCGGTCAGCTCGACTGCATCGGCGCGCGACAGGAACAGGTCGAAAATTTCCGCCCCGCCGATGACCGCCACCTCGCCCGGCCCGGCAAGCGCGAGCGCGCCGTCGACGTCATGCGCGGCCTCCGCCCCTTCCGCCGACCAGTCGGCGTCGCGCGTCAGCACGATGTGGCGACGGCCGGGCAGGGGGCTGGGAAAGCTCTCGAACGTCTTGCGCCCCATCAGCATCGGCTTGCCCATGGTCTGCGTCTTGAAGCGCTTGAGATCGGCCGGCAGCCGCCAGGGCAGCTGGCCGTCGCGGCCGATCACCCCATTGGTCGCGCGGGCGAGGTGGAAGGTGATGGTCAATTTAGTCTCCGCCTCAGATCCGCAACTTGCTCCCGTCCCTGGAAGGAGGGGAATCCGTCAGTCTAAACCGCCACCGGCGCCTTGATGTGCGGCTGCGCGACATAATCGTGGATCGCGAAATCCTCATAGTCATAGGCATCGATCGACGCCGGCTTGCGCAGGATTTCCAGCCGCGGCAGCGCACCTGGCTCGCGCGACAATTGCTCGCGCGCCTGGTCGAGATGGTTGGAATAGAGGTGGCAGTCGCCGCCGGTCCAGATGAACTCGCCGACCTCCAGCCCGGTCTGCTGCGCCAGCAAATGGGTGAGCAGCGCATAGCTGGCGATGTTGAACGGGACCCCCAGGAAGATGTCGGCCGACCGCTGGTACAGCTGCAGGCTCAGCCGGCCATTGGCGACATGGGTCTGGAACAGGCAGTGGCACGGCGCCAGCGCCATCGCGTGCAGGTCGCCCGGGTTCCAGGCGGACACGATCATCCGGCGCGACCCTGGATTGGTGCGAATCGTCTCGATCAGCTCGGCGATCTGGTCGATATGGCGGCCGTCCGCCGTCTCCCAGTCGCGCCACTGCTTGCCATAGACCGGGCCGAGATCGCCATTCTCGTCCGCCCATTCGTCCCAGATCGAGCATTTGCGATCGCGCAGCCACTGGACGTTGGTGTCGCCGCGCAGGAACCAAAGCAGCTCGACGATGATCGAGCGCAGGTGCAGCTTCTTGGTCGTGACGAGCGGGAAGCCCTCGCGCAGGTCGAAACGCATCTGGTGCCCGAACACCGATCGGGTGCCGGTGCCGGTGCGGTCCATCTGCTCGGTGCCGTCATTCAGGGCGCGGGCCATCAGGTCGAGATATTGGCGCATGGCGTCAGCCTAGCCGCGGGCGGCAGCAGCGCCAAGCGCATCGGCCGACATGATTGTGGACGACTCGGGGATCAGCTCTTGGGCGCCGGGGTCGCCGGATTGCGGCAGGCCTTGATCGTCTGCGGCTCGGGCCGCTCGCCCTGCGCCTCGAAAATGGCGAGATAGCCGCCGGCCGACGGCATGCGCTGGAGCGACACCTGGACATAGCCGACCGCGGCGAACTCGCATTTCAGCAACTCGGTCGGGGTGCCGTGATCCTGGGTGGGCCGATCGCCATCGACCACGATCACCTGTCCGCCCGGGCGCAGCGACGGACGCATCCGCCAGAGGAATTCATAGGGGGAGGCGATCTCGTGATACATATGCACCATGAACACGCGGTCGAAACTCGCCTCGGGCAGTCGTGGATCGGCGGGCAGGCCCAGCCGGACGCTGACATTGTCCAGCCGTTCGCGCGCAACGCGGGTCGCCAGCGCGTCGCGTACCTCGGGCACGATATCCTCGGCCAGAACCCGGCCTTCGTCGCCGACGCGACTGGCCAGGCGCACGGTGTAATAGCCTTCGCCCGCGCCGATATCGGCGACGGTCATGCCCTTCTTGATGCCGGCACGGTCCATCACCGTATCGGCCTCTTTCAGCCGGTCGCGCGCCTCTTCAGTCGACCAGCGCGACGAGATGATCGACGCGACCGGGCGATCGGCGGCAGGAAAGCCATATTTGGGCTCGTCGGCTTTCTGGGGCGCCCGCGACCGGCCGTCACAGCCGGCCAGCGCGAGCAGCGCCAGCGATAGGACGAGCCCGCGGACGATCAATCGACGTCCTCCACATCGACCTTCTCGCCGGTCACCCGCTGCGACAGCGCCGCCGCCATGAACGGATCGACCGCGCCGTCCAGCACGTCGGAGGGCGCGGTGGAGGTCACCCCGGTGCGCAGGTCCTTCACCAGCTGATAGGGCTGGAGCACATAGGACCGGATCTGGTGACCCCAGCCGATATCGGTCTTGGTCGCGTTCTGCGCATTGGCGATCGCCTCGCGCTCGGCCAGTTCGCGCTCGTACAGGCGCGCGCGCAGCTGGTTGAACGCCTCGGCTCGGTTCTTGTGCTGCGATCGCTGGTTCTGGCACTGCACGACGATGCCGGTCGGCAGGTGGGTGATGCGCACGGCCGAGTCTGTCGTGTTGATATGCTGTCCGCCCGCGCCCGAGGCGCGATAGGTGTCGATGCGCAGATCGCTCTCGTTGATCTCGATGTCGATATTGTCGTCGATCACCGGATAGACCCACACCGACGAGAAGCTGGTGTGGCGCCGCGCCGAGCTGTCATAGGGACTGATGCGGACCAGGCGGTGCACGCCGCTCTCGGTCTTGGCATAGCCATAGGCGTTCTCGCCCTTGACCAGCAACGTCGCCGACTTGATCCCGGCCTGCTCGCCGGCGTGATAATCGACCAGCTCGACCTTGTAGCCGTGACGCTCCGCCCAGCGCGAATACATGCGCTGGAGCATCTCGGCCCAATCCTGGCTCTCGGTCCCGCCGGCGCCCGAGTTGATCTCGATATAGGTGTCGTTGGCATCGGCCTCGCCCGACAGCAGCGCCTTGACCTTGTCGCCCTCGGCACGCTCGGCCAGTTCGACCAGCGCCGTGGTGCCCTCGATTGCCAGCGCCTCGTCGCCCTCGGCTTCGGCGAGCTCGATCAGCTCGACCGTGTCGTTCAGCTCGCTCTCGATCGCCCGCGTCGCGGTGATCGCCTCGTCCAGCCGGCGACGCTCGCGCATCACGTCCTGCGCCGCCTTGGCATCGTTCCACAGCGTCGGGTCCTCGACGCGCGCGTTCAGCTCGTCGAGGCGGCGCAGCGCGCGGTCCCAGTCCAGGAAGCGGCGCAGCAGGGCGAGCGCGGCGTTGATCTTGTCGACATTTGCCTGCGCTTCGGCACGCATTCAATTCACTCCAGAAACTTGTCCGGGGCCGCACTCGGGTTCGGCGGCTCCGCAAGGGATAGATATAGGGACGAAGGCGCGCGGCTAATAGATTCCGCCCTGGCGTTGCAAGAAGTCGCTGTCGTCCTGACGCCGTTCGCGCTTCTCGGTCTTCTTGACCGTCTTGGGCGCGTCCGTTTCGCTTTCCTCACGCCGGTTGCGGCGCAACTCGTCGTCATTCTGCGGCTTGAACGCTTCCCAGATGATGCTCGCCTTGGGATCGCTGGTCGGCCAGCCGGCATAGACGCGCTTTCCGCTCGCGCGATCGATCCGCACCATCCGCACGCCCTTGGGCGCGATGAAGGGCAGGGGCTCGACGCCCTCGAAGGCGGGGATTGCGAACTGCTTGTAGATCGGCGCGGCGATCGATCCGCCCTGGGCATAGCCGCCCAGATTGGTCGGCGTGTCATAGCCGAGATACAGGCCGGCGATCATCTGCGGCGATCCGCCGACGAACCACACATCGGTCGGGCCCGACGTCGTGCCGGTCTTGCCCATCAGCGGACGGTTGAGGTCGCGCAGCACGGTCGCGGTGCCGCGCTGGATCACGCCCTCGGCGATATGGACCATCTGATAGGCACTGATCGGATCGACCACCTGGCGGGCGCGGCTGACCGGGCGCGGCATCGGCTTGCCGTTCCAGTCGGGCATGTTGCAGCCGTCGCAGGGGCGCCAGTTATCGGGCCAGACCACCTGGCCGCGGCGGTTCTGGACGAAGTCGATCAGCGACGGGTTCAGCGCCCGACCATTGTTCACCAGGATCGAATAGGCGTTGACCATGCGCAGCACGGTCGTCTCGCCCGCGCCCAGCGCATAGCTCAGATAGGGTGCGGTCTTCTGCTTGCTGACGCCGATGCGGTGGATCAGGTCGACGACATGGTCCATGCCGACCTGGTTCGCGATCTGCACGGTCATCAGGTTGCGCGACTGTTCCAGGCCCCAGCGCATCGTCTTGGGTCCAGCGCCAGCCGAGCCACCGAAATTGCGGAAGCATTTATTGCCCAGCGCAGCGCTCTGCCAGACGCAGAAGGGCCCATCGACCACGATCGACGCAGGCGTCATTCCCTGTTCCAGCGCGGCGGCATAGACCAGCGGCTTGATCGTCGATCCGGGCTGGCGCTGCGCCTGGGTGGCGCGATTGAACGACTGGATTCGCGAATCGAACCCGCCCTGCATCGCCAGCACGCGACCGGTGCGCGGATCCTCGACGACCATGCCGCCCGATACCTTGGGCACGCTGCGCAGTGCGAAGCTTCCGCCCTGCGGCGCGACCGCAATGATGTCGCCGGGCTCGATCGCATTATAGGCTTCGCCACCCTTGCCGCGCACCGGCATGCTCGCCTGGCTGCGCGGCATCGTGCCGGTGCTGCCGTCGTCGAACCCGATCTGCCAGCCGTCGCCCGACCGGGCGATCGCGATCGCGGCGCGCCAGTCCTCGTAATCGACGCCGATATTGGTGTTGAGCAGCGCCTGGCGCCAATTGTCGCCGCGGATCTGCCCCTTGCCGAGCGGGCCCGACCAGCCGCGTCCGCGGTCATATTTCAACAGTCCGTCGCGCAGCGCCTTTTGCGCATATTCCTGAAGCCTCGGGTCCAGCGAGGTTCGGACCCAGAGCCCGCCCGCATAGACGCTGTTCGGACCATTCTCGGCCGTCTCGCCGAACTTGTCGATCAGCTGGCGGCGCACTTCCTCGACGAAATAGCCGCCGACGCGCTCGAATTTGGGCGTCTGGCGCGGGATGGTCCCGAGCGGTTCGCGGACCGCCTCGTCATGCTGGGCCTGGGTGATGAAACCGTTGCGCAGCATCCCGCCCAGCACCCAGTTGCGCCGGTCCAGCGCCCGCTGGGTGTAGCGGTCCGGATCATAATTGGCCGGCCCCTTGGGCAGGATCGCCAGATAGGCCATCTGCGCCAGGCTCAGCTGCTTGAGTTCCTTGCCGAAATAGGCATGGCTGGCCGCGTCGACGCCGCCGGCGTTGCGACCCAGCTCGATCGAATTGAGATAGAGCTCGAGGATCTGTTCCTTGCTCAGCGTATCCTCGATCCGCCACGCCAGGATCGCCTCGCGCACCTTGCGGGCGTAGCTCACCTCGTTGCCGACCAGCAGGTTCTTCGCCACCTGCTGTGTGATGGTCGATGCGCCGACCTGGCGGCCGCTGCTGGTCAGGTTGCGGAAGATCGCGGACGCGATGCCCGGATAGTCGACGCCGTGGTGCTGGAAGAAGGTCCGGTCCTCGGCCGCCAGGAACGCGTTCACCAGCGGCTTGGGATATTCGGCATAGCTCAGCTGGACGCGGCGTTCGCGCGCATAGCTGTGGATCGGCGTACCCTCGACCGACCGGACATAGGTCGGCAGCGGCGGCTCGTAGTTTTTCAGTGTCTCGACCGAGGGCAGGTGCCGCGCGATCAGCAGCCAGACCAGGAACCAGAAGATGCCGGCAAGCAGCGCCAGGATCGCGATGGTGCGAAACCACCAGCGATTGTGCACGCTCAGGTACCAGCCCTTGATCCCGCCGATCTCGCGCTTGATACGGAAATTGACTTTGGTGCGGTCCGCGTCAGCCATGGGATGCGGGGTCTAGCAGGATTCGCGCATGTTTCCAGCCGCGTTGCGGCGGAAGTCGTCGGAGGCCCCCGTCAGCGCGTCGCGATCCGCGCGGTATTGCGCGTGGCGAAGTGGACGGTCAGCGCGCGGCTGACTGCTTGCGCCACCTTCCTCTGGCCCTCGGGCGAGGCGAGGAAGCGGGCATCGGCCTCGTTCGATATATAGCCGGTTTCGAACAGGACCGAGGGCAGGTCCGGCGCCTTCAGCACCAGCAACGACGCAAAGCGATGATAAGTGTCGCGCACCGGGATCAGCGGGCCCGCCTCGCGCCCCAGCAGCCTCGCGAAGCCGGCCGAGGCGTTCATCGTCTCGCGCTGGGTAAGGTCGATCAGGATCGATGAAATCTCGGAATTGGTGTTGCCCAAGTCCACCCCGGCCAGGATGTCGGACCTGTTCTCGCGCGCGGCCAATCGCGCTGCTTCCTTGTCCGAGGCAGTTTCCGACAAGGTATAGACCGTCGCACCCGATGCCTGCGGATCGCTGGCACTGTCGCAATGAACCGAGATGAACAGGTCTGCGCCCAGACCCCGGGCCACGCCGAACCGCTCTTGATGGATCAAATACCGGTCATCGCTGCGGGTCAGCGCCACGCGGAACCTGCCCGAGGCGAGCAATGCGTCGCGGATCGCCAGCGCGATCTTGAGTGTGAGGTCCTTCTCGAGCAGCGTCCCGTCGGGCGAGATCGCGCCGGGATCGTGCCCGCCATGGCCCGCGTCGATCACGACCAGCGGGCGACTGCGGTCGGCGCCTTCGATGCGCGGCAAATTCAGCGCTACGCGCCGGGGCGGCGCGGCCACCGTGACGCTATGGCCAGCGTCCGGCCTTGGCGCGGGAAGGAAATAGCTGAAGGGGGGCAGTGACCGCATCCCGCCCTCCGCCGCGGCATGTGCCGCGCCGCCCTGGTCGATGGTGCGCAGTGTCACGGACAGGGTCCCGCTCTTTCGACCGAAACTGCCTTCGGCCAATAAGGCCGGGCGCGCCAGGTCGAGAATGATGCGTGCGGTGCTGCTGTCGGTCGAATCAACTCTCTCGTCGGTGAGTCGATCGGTGGATGTCGGTATCAGGGCGCCGGCCTGGCGGGCGGGTTCGCTGAAGCGGACGACGAGGTGATCGTCCTGGATCCTCACGCCCTCCACCGCGCTCGACCAGCTCGGCGCGCCGGTCAGCCAGCCGATGAGAAGGGCGAGAAACGCGAGCACCCCGGCGATATGCCGCGCAGGCAGGGGAAGGGTCCAGCGCAAATGCGCGCCGCTGGCGGCGTCGCCAGTCTGCAAATCCAAACGGTCGGGCGCGAAGTTGCGGCGCCGTACCGCAGCTTTAACGGTCAAGCCTCTGGCGCGCGCGTAACAAATTGTCGTGACGCAGGTGTTTCGGTTGCCGCATCTGACAAGGGCTGCTAGTCCGCTGCTACGCCGGGCTTGTTCCGGCCTATGTCCACGACCACATGGTCGTGCAATTCAGGTTGACGCTGCAAATGAGGCACTTTCCACACCGTTCGCTTCGCCAGGGCTTTGCCCTCGGCAGCGCGACGGCGGCGGAGTTTCCGGCCCGTGAGACCGGACGTGCCACTGCAGCAGAGGCAATTTTCGAAAACCGCGTGACGCGTCCCGGCCGTTCTGCCGGATGCGTCCGTTCTGCATGTCGCGCGCCCGCTCTCCGTCTTCGAGGAGCCGAGGCCTGGCGCGCCCGGAGACTATTCAATGACAATGCGTATGCTGATCGACGCGCGCCACCGGGAGGAAACCCGCGTGGCCGTCGTCAAAGGGAACCGAATCGAGGAGTTTGATTTCGAGTCCGCCGAGCGCAAGCAGCTCAAGGGCAATATCTATCTGGCCAAGGTGACCCGCGTCGAACCGTCGCTCCAGGCGGCGTTCGTCGATTATGGTGGCAACCGCCACGGCTTCCTTGCCTTCAGCGAAATCCATCCCGACTATTACCAGATTCCCAAGGAAGATCGCGAAGCCCTGCTGCGCGAGGAAGCCGAGCACGCCGCCGAGGAAGCCGCGCTCCGCGCCGAGGAAGATGACGATCATGACGAGGACGGTGCCGTCGAGGTGCTGGAGCGTCCGATCGACGACGACGATCATGATCACGATCATGATCATGATCATGAGGATGGCGACGAAGGCGACGCCGAGGCCGATGCCGACGCATCCGATGAGGGCGAGACCGGTGGCGAGGGTTCGGACAACGGTCGCGGCCGTGGCCGTCGCCGCGGACGCAAGGGCGATCGCGGCGAGAGCCCGGCCGACGCGATGCGCGCGCGCCGCATGGCGCTGCGCCGCCGCTACAAGATCCAGGACGTCATTCGTCGTCGCCAAGTCCTGCTGGTCCAGGTCGTCAAGGAAGAGCGCGGCAACAAGGGCGCTGCGCTGACGACCTATCTGTCGCTCGCCGGTCGCTACTGCGTGCTGATGCCCAATACCGCCCATGGCGGCGGGATCAGCCGCAAGATCAGCTCGTCCGCCGACCGCAAGCGCCTGAAGTCGATCATGGCCGACCTCAAGCTGCCGCCGTCGATGGGCTGCATCGTGCGGACGGCCGGGCTTCAGCGCACCAAGACCGAGATCAAGCGCGACTTCGACTATCTCGCCCGCCTGTGGGACGAGATTCGCGAGAAGACGCTGCAGTCGTCTGCCCCGGCGCTTGTCTATGGCGACAGCGACCTGATGAAGCGGGCGATCCGCGACATCTACAACAAGGACATCGACGAGGTCATCGTCGAGGGCGAGGAGGGCTATCGCCAGGCCAAGGACTTCATGCGGCTGCTGATGCCCAGCCACGCCCGCCGGGTGAAGCATTATGCCGACACCGTGCCGCTGTTCCAGCGCGCCGGCGTCGAGGACCAGCTCGCCGCGATGTACAATCCGGTCGTCCAGCTCAAGTCGGGCGGCTATCTCGTGATCAACCCGACCGAGGCCCTGGTGTCGATCGACATCAACTCGGGCCGGTCGACGCGCGAGCATTCGATCGAGCAGACCGCGACCGCGACCAACCTCGAAGCGGCGCACGAGATTGCCCGCCAGCTGCGCCTGCGCGACATGGCCGGCCTCGTCGTCATCGACTTCATCGACATGGATCACGGGTCCAATGTCCGTAAGGTCGAAAAGGCGATGAAGGAGGCGCTGAAGAACGACCGCGCCCGCATCCAGGTCGGCCGGATCAGCGCCTTCGGGCTGATGGAGATGAGCCGCCAGCGCCTGCGCACCGGCGTGCTCGAGGCATCGACCCGCCAGTGCCCGCATTGCGAGGGCACCGGCCTGGTCCGCACCGCATCGTCGGCGGGCCTGTCGGCGCTGCGCATGATCGAGGATGAGGCTGCCCGCGGCCGCGGCTCGCAGCTGCTGCTGCGCGCCAGCCAGGAAGCCGCCTTCTATGTGCTGAACCGCAAGCGCGCCGAACTGGCGGAGATCGAGGAGCGCTACGGCGTTACCGTCGAGGTCGCCCCGGACGGCGAGCTTGAGGGCGCGCGCATGATCGTCGAGGCATCGGGCCCGCCGCCGATCCGCGCGCCGCGACCGGTCGTCCTGATCGAGGAACCCGAGGACGACTATCTCGACGAGGTCGAGGAAGAGGAAATCGAGGAAGAGGAAGAGGTCGAAGCCGAAGCCGAGGAGCGTCCGCGCCGTGAGCAGCGCGATCGCCCGGAGCGTGGCGAGGGTGATGAGGCCGGTCGCAAGCGCCGCCGCCGCCGTCGCGGTCGTCGCGGCCGGGGCCGTGACGAAGACGGCCAGGACGTCGCCGAGGGCGAAGAGGCTGGCGATGCAGATGCCGGTGAAGGCGACGCGGATGCTGAAACCGAGACCGTCGAAGTGGTCGAGGCCGAGGTCGAGGCGCAGCCGGCTGGCGACGAAGGCGAGGGCGAGACTGGCCGCAAGCGCCGCCGCCGCGGCCGCCGCGGTGGCCGTCGCAATGGGGCCGATGCGGTGACCGAGGGTGAAGACCAGGCCGAGGCGGAAGCCGAAGCTTCGGCCGAGGCAGCTCCGGTGGAAGCCGAGCCGGTGGCCGAGGTCGTCGAGGAAGCGCCAGCGCCCGAAGCCGAGGCTCCCAAGCCGAAGCGGACACGCAGCCGCAAGAAGGCCGAGCCGGTTGCCGAGGATGCGCCCGCCGCCGAGGCCGTCGAGGCCCCTGCGCCCGAGCCGGTCGCCGAGGAGAAGCCGAAGCGGACCCGCAGCCGCAAGAAGGCAGTCGCCGCGGACGCTCCGGCAGCCGAGGCCGCCGCAGTCGAGACGCCAGCCGTGGAGGCCGCACCCGCTGCGGAAGACGCGCCGGTGAAGGCGAAGAAGCCGCGGACCCGCAAGAAGGCGCCGGCAGCCGAGGCGGCTGCAGAGGAGGCCCCTGCGGCAACCGAGGCAGAAGCTGAAGCACCCGCCGCCGAGCCGGCCTCGGGCGACGGCGATGCCGCTCCCGAGGGCGAGGAGGCCGCGCCGCGCCGCGGCTGGTGGCAGCGCACTTTCGGCGCCTGACCGATGATCGGCCCCGCCCGGCGAGAGCTCGTCCGGGCGGGGCCAGTCACCCATGGTTCATTCGCCCCGCCGCACAGCGCGCCTGACGCGCACCCGTTGCGGGCCAGGGAAATTGGGACGATGATGCCCCGCATGAACCGTAACCTTCTCCATGCCGTGGCCGTGGCGTTCGCCGCGCTCTGCCTGTTCGGCATGTCGATCCGTCCGGCCGCAGCGCAGATCATGTTGCGCGACGCCGAGACGGAAATGATGCTGAACGAGGCCGCCGCCCCGATCGTCAAGGCGGCGGGGCTGAGGCCCAGCGATGTCCGGTTCGTCCTGATCCAGGACAATTCGATCAACGCCTTCGTCGCGGGCGGCCAGGCGGTCTATATTCACACCGGCCTGCTCGACAAGGCGGACAACATCAACGAAGTCCTGGGCGTCATCGCCCACGAACTGGGCCATGTCGTCGGCGGCCATGCGGTGCTTCAGCGCGATGGCGGCTATGGCACGGTGTCGCTGCTCAGCCTTGCGCTGGGACTCGCGGCGGTTGCCGCCGGCGCTCCCGATGCCGGAATGGGCATCCTGATGGCCGGCCAGCGCGCGGCGATCGGCCGCTATCTTGCCTTCTCGCGCAGCCAGGAAAGCTCGGCCGACGCGGCTGGCGCCCGCTTCCTCACGACCGCCGGCATCAGCGGCAAGGGGATGCTGGAGTTCTTCAAGAAGCTCCAGAACATGGAGTTCAGCTACGGCTATTACAGCAAGAACCCGGAGGTCGACCCGTTCGCGCGCAGCCACCCGATGTCGGGCGAGCGGTTGCGCACGCTGACCGACGATCTCCAGAAGTCGCCGTCGTGGAACAAGCCGACCGATCCGCAGCTCGACATCCGGTTCAAACGCGTCCAGGCCAAGCTGCGCGGCTATGTCAACGAGCCGAAGGCGACGCTGCAGCGCTATCCGACGACCGACACCTCGATCTACGCGCATTATGCCCGCGCCTATGCCTATCATCGCTCGGGCTATCCCGATCAGGCCCGGGCCGAGACGATGGCGCTGGTCAAGGCGCAGCCCGAGGATCCGTTCTTCCTCGAGCTGGAAGGGCAGATCCTGCTCGAATCGGGCGATCCGACCGGCGCGCTGGTGCCGCTGCGCAAGGCGACCGAGAAGACCGGATTCCAGCCGCTGATCGCCTCGACCTTCGGTCATGCGCTGGTCGCGACCGACGATGCTGCCAACCTCGCCGAGGCCGAGCGGGTGCTGCGCCAGGCGCTCGCCCGCGACCGGGAGAATCCCTATGCCTGGTTCCAGCTGGGCATGGTGTTCGAGCGCAAGGGCGACGAGCCGCGCGTCGCGCTCGCCACCGCCGAGCGCGCCAGCCTGACCGGCGACCCCGGCGTCGCCTTCATGAGCGCCCGCCGCGCGATGGGCGGGCTGCCGACCGGATCGCCCGACTGGGTGCGCGCCCAGGACATCATGATGGTGTCCCAGACCGCGCTGGAAGAAGCGAAGAACGGCAAACGCCGCCTGACCATGAGTGCCTCGCCCCAATGACCAATCCGATCCTGCGTAACCCCTGGCTCCTGTCTGGGAGTTTCTTTCTTGCCGCCGTTGTCGGCGGGCTGGTGTCCTATGGCGCGCAGCATCTGGCCGGTGGCGAACGCGCCGATGGCGGCGAAGCGATCCGCGCCTATCTGCTCGAACATCCCGAGGTGCTCCCCGAGGCGATGGAGAAGCTTCAGGAGCGCGAATATGCCAAGGCGATCGCGCCGAACCGCAAGGCGTTCGAGACGCCCTTCGCCGGCGCCGAATGGGGCAATCCCAAGGGGGACGTGACCGTCGTCGCCTTCCTCGACTATGCCTGCGGCTATTGCCGCGCCAGCCTGCCGTCGCTGGCGAAGCTGGTCGCCAATGATCCCAATGTGCGGATCGTCTACCGCGAATATCCGGTGCTGGGCGACGCCAGCGTGTCCGCGGCGCGCTGGGCGCTGGCGGCCGCCGAACAGGGCAAGTTCCGCGCCTTTCACGAGGCGCTCTACGCCAATGGCCAACTCGACGAGGCATCGATCGCCTCCGCCGCCACCGGCGTCGGCCTCGACAAGGCGCGCGCGGCGCGGGTGATGGCGACGCCTGCCATCGACGGCGAAATTTCGAACAATCACAAGCTGGCCGCGAGCATCGGCGGGCGCGGCACGCCGGTCTGGGTGATCGGCGACAAGGTCATCCCCGGCTATGTCGAATATTCGGTGCTGGCCGACGCGGTGAAGAAGGCGCGCGAGAAAAAGGCATAACCCGACCGGAAGCCGCGAAAAAAACGAGTTAGCTTTCCTAACTCACTGCTTGTTCGTTACGCATCTGCTCCCTAGTTAAGGCGCCTCTCCTTCCGGGTGCTTTCATGGATTCCATTCTTTCCCTCCGTCAGGTGTCCAAGACCTATGCGTCGGGCCACAAGGCGCTCGACCATGTCGATCTCGATATCGGGCGGGGCGAGATCTTCGCGCTGCTGGGTCCCAACGGTGCGGGCAAGACGACGCTGATCAACATCATCTGCGGGATCGTGCGGCCCAGCACCGGCACGATCCTGGTCGATGGTCATGACGCCATCCGCGAACCGCGCCAGGCGAGGACCAAGATCGGCCTGGTCCCCCAGGAATTGTCGGTCGACATGTTCGAGACGGTGAACGCGACGACGCGCTTCAGCCGCGGCCTGTTCGGCAAGGCGCCGGACCGCGCCTATACCGACCAGGTCCTCAAGGACCTGTCGCTATGGGACAAGCGCGATGCCAAGATCATGGAGCTGTCGGGCGGCATGAAGCGACGCGTGCTGATCGCCAAGGCGCTCAGCCACGAACCCGACATCCTGTTCCTCGACGAGCCCACCGCGGGTGTCGACGTGTCGCTGCGCCGTGACATGTGGAAGCTGGTGCTGGGCCTGCGCGACCGCGGCACCACGATCATCCTGACGACCCATTATATCGAGGAGGCCGAGGAGATGGCCGACCGGGTGGGGGTCATCAACCGCGGCAAGCTGTTGCTGGTCGAGGAAAAGGCCGAGCTGATGAAGAAGCTCGGCAAGCGCGAGCTCGATCTCTCGCTGGTCGAGCCGCTGAGCGCGATTCCGCCCGAACTTGCCGAATGGCACCTCTCGCTCGAGGATGAGGGGCACCGGCTGCGCTACACCTTCGATGCGCAGGCCGAGCGGACGGGCATCCCGTCGCTGCTGCGCAAGCTTGCCGAACTCGACATCGCCTTCAAGGATCTCGACACGTCCAAGTCGAGCCTGGAAGATATCTTCGTCGACATCGTCGCCCACCGCGAGGAAGGAGCCGCAGCATGAACGGCATCAATCTGCGCGGGATCTGGGCGATCTATCGCTTCGAGATGGCCCGCACCCTACGCACCCTGTGGCAGAGCGTCGCGACCCCGGTCATCACTACCTCGCTCTATTTCATCGTCTTCGGCGGCGCGATCGGCAGCCGGATCCAGGATGTCGGCGGGGTCGATTATGGCGCCTTTCTGGTGCCGGGCCTGATCATGCTGACGCTGCTGACGCAGAGCATCTCGAACGCGTCGATCGGCATCTACTTCCCGAAATTCACCGGTACGGTGTTCGAGCTGCTGTCGGCGCCGATCTCGGCGTTCGAACTCGTCATCGGCTATGTCGGCGCGGCGGCGACCAAATCGGTGGTGATCGGCATCATCATCCTGCTCACCTCGACCTATTTCGTCGATCTCCGCATCGATCATCCGTTGGCGATGGTCGCCTTCCTGCTGCTGACCTCGATCACCTTCTCGATGCTCGGCTTCATCATCGGCGTCTGGGCCAAGGGCTTCGAACAGCTCAACTTCGTGCCCGCGCTGCTGATCACGCCGCTCACCTTCCTGGGCGGCGCCTTTTACTCGATCGAGATGCTGCCCGAGCCCTGGCACACGGTCAGCCTGTTCAACCCGGTCGTCTATCTGGTCAGCGGGTTCCGCTGGAGCTTCTTTGGCGTGGGCGATGTCAGTCCGGCGCTGAGTCTGGGCTTCACCGCTGCCTTCCTGATCCTGTGCGCCGCGGTGATCGCCGTCATCTTCCGCACCGGCTACCGCCTGAAGAACTGAGGGCGATCTTCACCGCACCACGGGCAGCGTGACCGCGCTGCCCGGGCACACGCGCTGCGTCGCCTTAACATAGTCGGCGGGCTGCGCCTTGTAGATGTTCGGCACGAAGCGCTGCGGATTGCGGTCGATCACCGGGAACCAACTCGACTGGACCTGCACCATGATCCGGTGCCCCTTGCGGAACACATGGTCATGGTCGCGCAGCGGCACGTCCCAGGCGACGACCTGGTCCGGCACCAGCGGCTGCGGCGTCTCGAAGCTCTTGAGATAGCGGCCGCGGCGGACCTCCATCGCGATCGGCAGCTGATAGCCGTTCAGCTGCCGCGTATAGCCGCCCAAGTCCGGGGGCACGCTGGTCGTATAGTTGTCGGGGAACACGTCGATCAGCTTGACGATGAAGTCGCTGTCGGTGCCACTGGTCGAGGCCATCAGCTTGGCGGCGATCGCGCCGGTGACCGTCATGTCCGCGTCCAGTGGCTCGGTGGTCCAGCTCAGCACGTCGGGCCGTCCGTCGACGAAGCGCTGGTCCTCCGATTCCCACCATTGCCATTCGGGCCGCGGATAGGTGACCGAGATCGGTCGCGCCCGGTTGGGCACCGGATTGGCGGGATCCGAGACATAGTCGCGACACGCCTCGCCCTGCGCGGGGGCGGTGAACGATGCGCTGCCATCGGCATGCAGATAGAGCTGCGACGCCTGCGCCTGCGCCAGCGGCCAGCCGGGATAGGTCCGCCACTGCCAGCTACCGCTCTGGAAGCTCTTCACCTCGTAATCGGGCTTCGTGCCCTTGCCGTGCAGCCAATAGGCGAAGAACGGTGCCTCGATCTCGGTCATGAACGACGTGCCGCTGTCGCCGGGATAGGGGATGCGGCCCAGCCGGTTGATCGGCCCGCGCCAGCCGCCATGGTTCCACGGCCCCAGCACCATCTGCGCCATATTGTCGGGATCGTCCTTCTGCTGGCGATAATAGATCTGCCAGCTGCCCCAGGGATCCTCCTGGTCATAGCTGCCGGCGACGTTCAGCGTCGGCACGGTGGTGCGCTTCAGCGTCTCGGCCCAGCGCTGCTTCTTCCAGAAATCGTCATAGTCGGGATGCTCGATCATCTCGCGCAGCCGGGGGACGCGGCCCTGGAAATAGCGTTTCTCGATCTCGTCGGGCGATCCCGCCTTCAGGAACCAGCTATAGGTGTCGATCGCACCGGCATAGCCGGGGAAGCCGGCATTGTCGGTCTTGTCCCATTGCAGGATCGTCAGCCAGTCGATCGCATAGGTCAGCCGCATCGCGCCATAGCGGTGCAGGTCGTCGTTCATCCAGTAATCGGTCCACGCCGCTTGCGGGCTGGCCGCCTTCAGCGCCGGATGCGGCCGGGCAAGCGCGATCGCCGCGGTCAGGCCGGGATAGGATACGCCCCACATCCCCACCTTGCCGTTGTTCGGCTTCACATTCTTCACCAGCCAGTCGATCGTGTCCCAGGCGTCGGTCGATTCATCGACCGCCTGCTTGCCCGACTTGATCTCGGTGGACAGGCTGAACCCATCACCCTCCGACCCGAAGCGTCCGCGCATGTCCTGGTCGACGAAGATATAGCCGTCCTTCGCCAGGGCGGCCCAATCGCCCTGCGGGTCGGCGGAGGCGCCATAGGGGGTCCGGCTCAGCAGGATCGGCAAGGGTCCCATCGCGTCGCGCGGGCGCAGGATGATCGTGCGCAGCTTCACCCCGTCGCGCATCGGGATCATCACCTCTTCGGCGATGAAAGGGGACTGCGCCTCCTGCGCGCTGGCGGGCGGGGCGACCGGCGATATCGGACTGGCGAACAGTGCAGCTCCGGCCAGCAACAGGTGACGCATCCGATCCTCCGCATCGATGATGCACAGGGTTAGGAGCGCTCGATCCCGCGGGCAAGCACAGCGAGTGCGGCATCTGGAACGCGCGCAAGGAAAAAGGCCGCCCCCAGGGGCAGCGGCCTTTTCGAGCCTTGCCATGCACTGACCGTTACAGCCGGTGCTCGCCCTTGACCCAGCGCACCGTGCCCGAGCTGGCGCGCATCACGACGCTCTCGGTGGTCATCTTGCCTGGGCGGCGCTTCACGCCTTCCAGCAGCGACCCGTCGGTCACGCCGGTTGCGGCGAAGATGCAGTCGCCCCGCGCCAGATCGGTCAGGTCATAGACCTTGTCAAGATCCTCGATTCCCCATTTGCGCGCGCGGGCGCGCTCGTCGTCGTTGCGGAAGACCAGCCGGCCCTTGAACTGGCCGCCGACGCAGCGCAGCGCCGCGCAGGCAAGCACGCCCTCGGGCGCGCCGCCCGATCCCATATAGACATCGATCGTCGTGTCGGGATCGGTGGTCGCAATCACGCCCGCCACGTCGCCATCGGGGATCAGCATGATGCCGCAGCCGACCTGGCGCAGCTCGGCGATCAGCTTCTCGTGACGCGGACGATCCAGCACGCAGGCGATGATCTCGTGCGGCTGAACGCCCTTCGCCTTGGCGATCGCATGGATATTCTCGGTCGGGGTCTTGTTGAGGTCGATCACGCCCTCGGGATAGCCCGGGCCGACCGCCAGCTTTTCCATATAGACGTCGGGCGCGTTCAGCAGGCCGCCCTCTTCGGCGACGGCCAGCACCGCCAGCGCGTTGGGGCCCGCCTTGGCGGTGATCGTCGTGCCTTCCAGCGGATCCAGCGCGATGTCGATCTTGGGTCCCCCGTCCTGCGCGGCGCCGACCTTTTCGCCGATGAACAGCATCGGCGCCTCGTCGCGCTCGCCTTCGCCGATCACCACCGTGCCGTCGAGATAGAGCTTGTTCAGCGCGTCGCGCATCGCCTCGACCGCGGCGGCATCGGCCGCTTTCTCATCGCCACGCCCGATCAGGGTCGATGCCGCGATCGCCGCGGCTTCGGTCACGCGGACCATTTCAAGGACGAGGACGCGATCGAGATTCTTGCTGTCACCGGTCATGGAATCGGACACCCCTCAGCTCTGTTTGTTCGCGGCGATAGGGGAGGTGAGGGCGGTCGGCAACCATCGCCGTCAATCGGCGTTGGAATGGCAAAAGTGGGGGGTGAGAGAAAGAGACACGATCATGTTCCTGTTCAGCCTTGCCCTGAGCGTCGTTTCCCCGGTTGCCATCGTCCAGGACGCGCCGCGTGTTCGACCCGTCACCATCAACACCCGCCGCTCGGCCCGTCCGCGCGTCCGCGCCCGCAAGGCGCAGGCCCGCCCCGCGCCGATGCTGCGCGTCACCGCAACCTGCGGCGTCGGCCTGACCTGCGCCTCGAGCGATCCCAATTCGCGCTACCGGATTCAGGATGACGATCCCGCGCGGCCCGACTTCAAGCAGCGCGTGGTCGAGAGCAGCCAGAAAATGGCCTGCGGCACCACCGGCGCGCCGGTCTGTCCCAGCAACGGCGTTCCGCTGCTCCGCAGCAGCGTCGACTGATCGGGCAGCGCCAACCGCATTTCCGCCACATCGGGGTGGCACGCCTGAGCCGTTCCGGTGACGGAAGGAGGGCGTGCCATGATGTGGACGATGGTTCTTCTGTTGGCGATGCAGGATGCGGGTCCGCCCGCCCCACCGGTCGATCTTGCCGCCGGCGTGGCGCGGTCGCGCGCGGTGATCGCGGTCGATCCTCCGTGCCGCTCCACGCGTGACGATGGCGAGATCGTGGTTTGCGCCCGGCGAGAGGCGGATCGCTACCGCGTGCCTTTGGTCCTCTCCGCCCGCCCGGAAAATTCGGTGCCGCTGCGGACTGCGGAGCTGACCAAGGATTATGGCCGCATCCCGTGCGGCCAGAGTGCCTTCACCGCCCAGTGCGGCAGCATGGTCGGCGTATCCGTCAGCACCGACGGCCGAAGCATCAAGATGGTCCAGCGCGAACTGGCGCCTTGAGCCCTATGTGAGTCAGGACGGCGCGAGGCTCTGGCTCTCGCGCCGCGCGTCCGGGGCTCAACCCAGAATATGCATCCACATCGGCTCGCCGGTCAGGCTCGACGATCCGCGCAGCTTGTCCAGCGCATGGGCGACGGCGCGCTCGGGGCCTTCATGGGTGACGATCGCCACCAGCACGCTGCCGTCCGGATTGGCGCCGCGCTGCATCAGGCTTTCGATCGACACCCCGGCGTCGCGCATCGCCGCGGCGATCTCCGCCAGCACGCCGACCCGGTCGGCGACGGTGAAGCGGACATAGGCACGACCGCGGCGCTCGCCGCTGTCCGACGCGGGCTGCGCCGCTAGCGCGTCGGCGGGCATGGCATAGGGCGGGCCGAATTCGCCGCGCGCGATGTCGATCAGGTCGGCGACCACCGCGCTGGCGGTCGGGCCGTCACCAGCGCCCGCGCCCTGGAATAGCAGGCGGCCGACGAAATTGCCTTCCGCGACCACGGCATTGGTCGATCCGGTGACATGCGCCAGCGGATGGCTTTCGGGCACCAGGTGCGGATGGACGCGCTGGAACAGCCCGCCGGGTCCGGCATCGGCGATGCCCAGCAGCCGGACGCGATAGCCTAGTGACGCCGCCTCGGCGATGTCGGCGGCGACGACATGGCGGATGCCGGTGATCGTCACGTCGTCGAATGCCGGTCGCGTGCCGAACGCCAGGCTGGCGAGGATGGACAGCTTGTGCGCGGCATCGACGCCGTCGATGTCGAAGCTGGGATCGGCCTCGGCAAAGCCCAGCCGCTGTGCCTCGCTCAATATGTCGGCAAAGTCGCGGCCTTCGGCCTCCATCTTCGACAGGATGAAATTGCACGTGCCGTTCAGGATGCCATAGACGCGGCCGATCTCGTTGGCGGCAGCCCCCTCGCGCAGCCCCTTGATCACCGGCACGCCGCCCGCCACCGCCGCCTCGAACTTCAGCGCCAGGTTCGCGCGCTCCGCCGCCTGCGCCAGCTCCAGCCCGTGATGGGCGATCATCGCCTTGTTCGCGGTGACGAAGCTCTTGCCCGCATTGAACGTCGCGCGCGCCAGCGCCAGGGCAGGGCCGTCCGACCCGCCGATCAGTTCGACGACGACATCGGCACCCGCCTGACGCGCCAGCTCGGTCGGATCGTCGACCCAGGCGAAGCGGCCCATGTCGATGCCGCGATCCTTGCTGCGGTCGCGCGCCGACACGGCGATGACCTCGATCGGCCGACCGGCACGCCGCGCAATCAACTCGCCATTGGTGTCGATGAGGCGGATGACACCCGCGCCCACGGTCCCAAGGCCAGCCAATGCAACGCGAAGCGGTTCGGTCATGTCGTTCCCAATCCTGTCGTGAAAAGCGGCGGTGCCGGGCCCGATGCCCGTCCCGCCGCCGGAGTCTCTAGCGTCCGCACGCGCGAACGGAAGATAGCTTTACTTCTTCACCAGCCCGATCTCGACCAGCCGCTCGTGCAGATAGTCGTGCGCGCTGATCGGCTGGGGATACAGGTTCGGCCGGTCCTCGCCCATGCAGCCGGGCAGCGTCTCGATCAGGAAATCGGGCGCCGGATGCAGGAAGAAGGGCATCGAATAGCGCGGCACGCCGCGGCGCTCGACCGGCGGATTGACGACGCGGTGCGTGGTCGAGGGCAGGACGTTGTTCGTCAGCCGCTGCAGCATGTCGCCGACATTGACCACCATCGCCCCCTCTGGCGGCTTGACCGGAAGCCACTCGCCGCTGCGGTCGAGCAGCTGCAGGCCCGATTCCTCGGCACCCAGCAACAGCGTGATCAGGTTGATGTCCTCATGCGCGCCGGCGCGCACTTCGGGCGCGTCCGCGGGCACCGGCGGATAGTGGAGCAGGCGCAGCACCGAATTGCCGTCCTTCACTGCCGGATCGAACCAGTCGGGCGCCAGCTCCAGATAGCGGGCAATCGCCGACAGCAGCCGGTCGCCCGCCCGGTCGAACGCCGCGAACAGCTCGATGAAGGTATCGCGGAACCCGGCGGGCCGGTCGGGCCAGATATTGGCCGCCATCAGGTCCGAGAAGCGATGGCCCTCCGGCAGCGGCCGGCCGATATGCCAGAACTCCTTCAGGTCGACGTGCTCGGCACCCTTGGCGATCTCGGTCTTGTACGGCGTATAGCCGCGCGCGCCGCCGCCACCCTCGATATGATAGCGACGCTTCTCCGCCTCCGGCAGCGCGAAGAACTCCGCGGTAACCTTCCAGGCGCGGTCGATCAGGTCCTGCGGAACGCCGTGATCGCTGACCATCGCGAAGCCGAAGCGCTGGAACGAGGCGCCGAACGCCTGGGCAAAGCCGTCGGGGTCCGCATCCTGGTCCTTCATCGAGACCAGCGGAACTTCGGCGAGAATGGTATCGGACAACATCTATCTCCGGGGAGTCGCTATGCCACCGCAGATAGCGCCGTATGACCCGCGGCGACAAGCGCGGCGGCGTGCATGCCCCGACGGGCGGCCACCGCAAGCGGCCAAGCATCGGACATGCCCGATCTCACCGATCAAGGGGTGACGCAGGCGTCCCGATCCGCCATTGGCCTCGCCATGGACCAGCAGACGACTCTCTCCACGGATCGCGAGAACCGGGCACCGCTCGGCTTTGCCGAATTCGTGTCGCTGGTGGCGGGCATGATGGCGCTGACGGCGCTGGGTATCGATTCGATGCTGCCGGCGCTGCCCGCGATCGGCGACAGCCTCGACGTGCTCGAGCCCAATCATCGCCAATATGTCATCACTTCGTTCCTGCTGGGCTTTGCCTTCGCGCAACTCGTCTACGGCCCGCTGTCCGATCGCTTCGGGCGGCGGCCGGTGCTGCTGGTGGCGCTCGGCGCCTATGTGATCACCTCGGCGGTCGCGGCGGTGTCGGGCAGTTTCGAGCTGCTGCTGATCTCGCGCGCGGCGATGGGGACCGCGGCCGCCGGTGCGCGCGTCGTCACCGTTGCGCTGGTGCGCGACTGCTATTCCGGCCGGGCGATGGCGCGGGTCATGAGCCTGGCCTTCATCGTCTTCATGGCCGCGCCGATCATCGCTCCCAATTTCGGCGAGCTGATCCTGATGATCGCCTCGTGGCGCTGGATCTTCTGGGGTGTCGGGCTGTGCGCCGGTGCGGTGCTGGTCTGGTTCTATCTGCGCATGCCCGAGACGATGGACCCCGCCGCGCGCCAGCCGCTGCGTGCCGGGCGGATCCTGCGCGACTATGGGCTGGTGGTGCGGGATCGCGCCGCGGTCGGCTATACGCTGGCCATCACCTTGTTGTCGGCCGGCATGTTCGGCTTCATCGGGTCGATCCAGCAGGTCATGGCCGATGTCTTCCATCGCCCCAAGCTGCTGACGATCATGTTCGCGGCCGTGGCGGGCATGATGGCGGTGGGTGCCTTCCTCAACTCGCGCCTCGTCATGAAGCTGGGGATGCGGCGCATTTCGCACACCGCATTGGCCGGGGTGATCCTGATCGCCGCGGTGCACCTCGTCGTGGCGTGGAACGAGATGGAATCGCTGTGGACCTTCGGCATCCTCCAGGGACTGCTGATGCTGTTCATCGCGCTGTCCAACGCCAATTTCTCCGCAATGGCGATGGAGCGGATGGGCGAGATCGCCGGCACCGCGTCTAGCCTCCAGGGCTTCGTCACGACGCTTGGAGGCGCGCTCGGCGGCGCGGTGATCGGCCAGGCGTTCAATGGGACCACCGTGCCGCTCTATGCGGGTTTCCTCATCGGCGGCGTACTCGCCTTTGCCGCGATCTTCTGGGCCGAGCGCGGCCGGATTTTCCGCGCGACCTGACGCGCCGAAGGATTCGTCGCAAGGGAGCGGAACGAGTCCGCCCCGACGCCGTTCGCGCAGAACAACCTGCATGAATGGAGCGAAGCGATGGGCGGTTATCAGGTCCCCGGCGGCGGCACCGGCGATGATGGGTATGACGAGGACGGCTATGACGAGAGCCAGCGCGCCGAGATTCTCGAGGCGACGCGCGACGGCCCGACCGACGGAACGATCCTGACCGACCTCACGCCCGATCTCGGCGACGACGAGGATTCGGAAGACGATCTGAAGATGGTCGACGACGATCTCGGCGAGGAAGACGATGACGCCGACGTCACCGCCGAGGATAATTCCGAAGACGAGGTCCAGGAGGATTTCGACGAGGAAAATCTCGACGATGACGAGGATCTCGACGACGCCGACGAGGACGCGCTCGAGCCTTGACCCGCGCCTGATCCGGTCCGAGCATGACGGCCCTGTCTTTCGGGAGGACTGTCATGACCCGCGATCCGCGCGTCGACGCCTATATTGAAAGCCGGGCGGCGTTCGCGCAGCCGATCCTCGCCTGGCTTCGCGACCGGATCCACGCCGCCTGCCCGCAGGTGGAGGAGACGATCAAATGGTCGCGCCCCTTCTTCACGCTCGGCGGCCGACCCTTCGCCAACATGGCCGCGTTCACCGCCCATGTCAGCTTCGGCTTCTGGGATCGGGCGGCCGGGGGCGAGGGCGAGACAGCCCCGGACGAGCGACGGATCTCGACGCTCGACGACCTGCCTGACCCGGCGGAAATGGAGGCGCGCATCGCCGCCGCGGCCGCGCTGCGCGAGGCGGGACAGGCGCCGACGCGCGGCGATCGCGCGCAACGGCCCGAAGCGGAAGTCCCGGCCGAACTGACGACCGCGCTCGCCGGGGATCCGGCCGCGGCAGCGACCTTCGCCGCCTTTCCACCCAGCGCTCGCCGCGACTATTGCGAGTGGATCGACGAGGCCAAGCGGGCCGAGACCCGCGCCCGGCGTGTCGGCGACGCCATTTCCTGGCTGCGCGAGGGCAAGCGGCGCAACTGGAAGTTCGAGACGCGCTGATCGACGATCGCAAAGCGCGTCGAAACCCGCTTCCCTCCGTCGCTGGTCGATGTTACGTTACATCATCAACAGTGAGGAGAGGTGCCATGTCCCGTGCCGTCCGTTCCCCGCATTCCGAGCCGATGAGCGAGATGAACGTAACGCCGTTCATCGATGTGCTGCTTGTCCTGCTGGTGATGCTGATCCTCACCATCCCGATCGCCACGCACAAGGTGTCGGTCGATCTCCCCAATGGCAGTCCGCCGGTGCAGCGCGACGAGACGCCGCACAAGCTGATGCTCGACGCTGCCGGCACGGTTCATTGGGACGGGCGTGCGGTGCGCGATTCTGAACTCCCCGCGCTGCTGGCGCCGATGGCGAAGAGCGAGATCGCGGTGCTGCATTTCCAGACCGATCCCGAAACCCGCTACGAGCGGTTCGACCAGGTGCTTGCGCTGGTGAAGCGCGGCGGCGTCACCCGGCTCGGCTTTGTCGGCAATCAGCCGCTCGCGAACTGAGGCATCCGCGGAACGACGCATCCGATCCCTGCGTTCGAGCCTTGGCTCGATGTGCGAGGTTTCGGATGCGTATTTCCCTGTTTCTGTTTCCTTGCGCGCTGGCCGCCTGTTCGCCTGGCGGCAACGACGTCCGCTCCGATGACGAGGCGACCGGCGTGAATGTCGATGCGATCGACGACGCCAATGACCGTCCGGCCCCGCGCCCCACCGACGATATCGACGAACCCGCGCCGGGCGCGGTTCCCGGGACGCCGCCCGCCCCGACCGATGCGCCCTCGTCCGATCCGCCCGGTATCGACGAGAGCGCCGAGGGGGCGGCGAAGGTCGTGCAGACCTATTATGCGTTGCTGGGCGCCGGCAATTACGAGCGCGCCTGGGCGATGTGGGAAAATCCCGATATGTCGATCGGCGCGTTCGAGCAGAGCTTCCGCAAGTTTCTCGACTATCGCGCCAGGGTGGGCACGCCCGGCCGGATCGATGCTGGCGCGGGCCAACGCTCGGTCACCGTCCCGGTCGAGGTCTACGGCCGACTACGCGACAATCGCCCGTTCCGGATGCAGGGCAGCGTCGTGCTTCATCGAACCGTCGCCGATGGCGCGTCCGACGCGCAGCGCCGCTGGCGGATCCGCGCGAGCGACGTCCAGCCGCGTCCCGACGCGCAGCCCACGCCGCAGCCGTCACCCAGTCCGACCCGCGCGGTCGAGGATAATCGCGGCACCGCGCGCTATCGCTGCATGGACGGATCGCGGCTGGTCGTCGCCTATGATCCCGACAATCGTCGCGCCACAGTCAGCAGCGCGGGTAAGCGTATCGCGACGCTCGCCTTCCAGCCGGGTCAGTCGGGCATCCGCTATGCCGGGAACGGCTATGACTGGCGCGGTCGCGGCGACGCCTTCACCTGGACCCAGCCGAACCTGCCGCCGCTGGCTTGCAAGGCGATCCGCTGATCGGCCACAAGCGTCTGCATGACCCGCTTCTCGCGCCAGATCACCGCCGTCGCCGACGACATCGACATCCTCGGTCACGTCAACAATGCCGTCTGGGTGAAGTGGATCCAGGACATCGCCGTCGCCCATTGGGACTCGCTGGCGCCCGAGCAGTATCGCGAGGCGACCGTCTGGGTCGTGACCCGGCACGAGATCGACTATCGCGGCAACGTCGTCGAGGGCGAGACCGTGACCGGCGAGACCTGGGTGCCCGATCCGCCGCGCGGTGCCCGCTTCGATCGCCGCGTGCGCTTCACCGGCGCCGACGGCAAGGTGAAGGTCGAGGCGCGCTCGACCTGGGCGGTGATCGACCGCGCCAGCGGCCGGCTGATGCGTGTGCCGGCCGATCTGGCGGAAATCTTCGTCGAACGCTGAATGCGCAGCGCCAGCGGCCTCAGCCGCTGTTGCGCAGCGCCGTCGCGATGGCGTTGATCGACAACAATATGCCTTCGCCGATCCGCGCATCCTCCTCGCCCGCGCGGTGCCGCTTCAGCAACTCGATCTGCAGCAGGTTGAGCGGCTCGATATAGGGCAGGCGCAGCAGGATCGACGATTCCAGCGCGGGGTTCTTCTCCAGCAGCCGCGTCTGGCGCGTGACCTGCAACAGCCCGTCATGCGTCGCCTGCCATCCGTCGCGGATCCGTTCGAACACAGTGTCGCGCAGGCCTGCGTCCTCGACCAGCGCGGCATATTTCGCCGCAACCGCCATGTCGGACTTGGCCAGCACCATCTCCATATTGGCCAGCATCGATGCGAAGAACGGCCAGCCCTCGGCCATTTCGCGCAGCAGGCCCTTGTCCTCGAACCCCTTCAGCGCGGCGCCAACGCCGTACCAGCCCGGCAGCATCACCCGCGCCTGTGCCCAGCTGAACACCCAGGGGATGGCGCGCAGATCCTCGATCGCGTCCGATTTCTTGCGGCTGGCCGGGCGCGACCCGATCTTCAGCCCGCTGATCTCGGCAATCGGGGTCATCTGGCGGAAGAACTGGCGGAATCCTTCGGTCTCATAGACCAGCCCGCGATAGGCCTTGAACGCCGTGTCCGACAGGCTGTCCATTGCCGCGGCGAACCGCGCGGCATCTGTCGGCGCCAGCTTTTCCGGCTCGAGGCTGGCGAGCAAGGTGGCGGAGGTCACTGCCTCCAGGTTCGTCATCGCGCCCGCGCGCGTGCCATATTTCGCTGCGATCACCTCGCCCTGTTCGGTGATGCGGATGCGGCCCTGCACCGTGCCCTTGGGCTGCGCCAGGATCGCCGCGAACGACGATCCGCCACCGCGCCCGACCGATCCGCCGCGGCCGTGGAACAGCTGCATTGCCACGCCCGCCTTCTCGAACACTGGCGCAAGTGCGGTCGAACCGCGGCTCAGCTGCCAGGTGGAGGTCAGATAGCCGCCGTCCTTGTTGCTGTCGGAATAGCCGATCATCACTTCCTGATGGCCGCGCTTGCCGGCGATCGCCGCAACCTCGGGCAACGCCAGCCACGCCTCCATGATCCCCGGCGCGCTCTCCAGATCGCCGATCGTCTCGAACAGCGGGATCGCCATGATCTCGGCGCGCGGCGGCTCGCCCGGCACGTACAGCCCCGCTTCCTTGAGCAGGACATGGACTTCCAGCAGGTCCGACACCGACTGCGCCATCGACACGATATAATGGGTGATGCACCCCTTGCCGTATTTGGCATGCGCATCCGCGGCGGCGCGCACGATCGCCAGTTCCGACGCGGTCTCTTCCGAATAATCGGCATAGGGGCTGGTCAGCAGTCGCGGACCGGCCAGTTCGCCGCGCAGCAGCTCGACACGCGCGTCCTCATCCAGCGAGGCATAGTCGTCGCACACGCCCGCCGCCTTCAGCAGTTCGGCGATGACGCGCTCGTGCACCGCGCTGTTCTGGCGCATGTCCAGCGTCGCCAGGTGGAAGCCGAACGTCTCTACCGCGCGGATCAGCCGCCCCAGTGCGCCGCCGCTCGCCAGCGGCCCGCTGCCGCCATTGGCGAGGCCATGCGCCACCGCCGCCAGCTCCACGCGAAACTCCGCGGGATTGGCATAGGGCTCCGCTGCGATCGGCGCCGGCCGCGGCGGCTGCTTGCCGGTCAGCTTGACGTGCGTCGCGGACAGTCGTGCATAGATGCCCGAGAGCGCCCGGCGATAGGGCTCGTCCGAGCGGCTCGCGGCGGTGTCGTGGCTCGCCTCGGCCAGCGCCAGCACCTCGTCCCCGACCCTGGCATGTTCGGTCGAGATCGACAGCTCGGCGCCCAGCGCGTGAACCTGCTCGAGATAATGCGCCAGCACGGTCTCGGCGGCGCGCGACAGCGCCAGTTGCATCGACTCTGCGGTGACGAACGGGTTGCCGTCGCGGTCTCCGCCGATCCAGCTGCCCGCCTTCAGGAAGCTCGGCGCGCGCTCGCCCAGCGCCCGGTCCCAGCGCGCGTAGAGGGCGGGAAGCACCGGCAGGAACACGTCGCGCAGATAGGACAGGGCCGTCTCGACCTCGTCCGCCACGCCCAGTTTCTCGCGGCGCAGCACGCGCGTCTGCCACAACAGGGCGATCTGGCGCAGGATCGCATCCTCGATCCGGTCGCCATCGGCGGTCTCCTGCTGGCCCGTGTCGCGTAGCGCCATCAGCTCGGCGATGCGGTTCTTGTGGTCGATCATCGACTTGCGCCGCACCTCGGTCGGGTGGGCAGTCAGCACCGGCACGATCAGCGCATGGTCGAGCAGGTCGATGACCGTCTTGCGCGCGATCCCGTCGCTCTTCAGCCGAGCCAATGCGCTGGCCAGGTCGGCACCCTTCTCGCTCTCCACGCCCTGCCGGTCCTCGGCCAGGTTCGCGAGCAGCGAGAACAGCATGAAGCCGCGCGTGAAATCCAGCGTCTCGTCCAGCGTCAGCCGGTCGAGTCCGGGATCGACCCCGTCGGCACCGACCACGCCGCGATGCCGGTCGACCGATGCCGCGCGAATATATTCGATCCGCCGGAACAGCTCGTCCCCGCCATAGGCGCGGATGACGTCGCCCAGCAGGCGTCCGAGGAAGCGGATATCGGGATTGTTCGCGGGTCGCTGACTTGCCATGGACGCATTTGCTGCAACGCAGCGCCGGGCCGGTCAATCCACTTCTTCTGTCCGGACCCGTTAGATGCGCTAGGGCAGGGGGAGCCAGTCGACTGGCATCACATCGGCCGCACCGGTTCAGCACTCCGAAAGGCGGCAAGGCGCAGCACCAGCGCGTCGCCCGGCCGGGCTGTCCGGCTGCGTGCGGTCGGAAAGGTCGAACCATGTCCGTTTTGCTACGGGCTCGCTTTCTCGCACTGCTCGCGCTGTGTACCGGGCTTGTCGGTGCCTACCCCATCCTCCCCTCCAGCGCCCATGCCACCAGCTTCTATATTTCACCCGATGGCGACGATCGTGCCGCCGGCACGCGCGAGGCGCCCTGGCAAAGCCTGGTGCGCGCCGAACAGGCGGTGCAGCCCGGCGACACCGTCTATCTGCGCGACGGTCGCTACCGCATCCTGGCCGGCGTCAATCGCTGCGCCAGCCGCACCGACACGGTAAACGCCATCGTCCTCGACAGCAGTGGCCTGCCGGGTAACCCGATCCGCTATCGCGCATTCCCCGGTGAACAGCCGGTGCTCGATTTCTCCGCCATGAAGGATGATTGCCGGGTCAAGGGCATCGACGTTACCGGCGATTGGCTGCGTCTCGAGGGGATCGAGGTGACCGGCGTGCCGCAGCAACCGTACAACCACCTCAATCACGAGAGCTGGGGCGTGTGGAACAGTGGCAGCCACAATGTCTTCGAACGGCTAGACCTGCACCATAATATGGGGCCGGGCCTGTTCATCGCCAATGGCGGCGACAATCTCGTGCTGAACAGCGATTCCCACGATAATTACGATCCCTATACGTCGAACGGTGCAGGACAGAGTGCCGATGGCTTCGGCGCCCACATCAAGGCCGGGCATCCCGGCAACGTCTTTCGCGGCTGCCGCGCCTGGAACAATTCGGACGACGGTTTCGACCTGATCAACGCCTTTTCGCCGGTGACGATCGAAGACTCCTGGGCCTGGGGTCAGGGTTACCTGCCCGGAACGCGCATCCCGCTGGCGGCTGGCAATGGCAACGGCATCAAGGCGGGCGGCTATGGCGGGCGCTATGTCGCCAATGGCGTGCGCCACGTGATCCGCCGTTCGGTCGCGTTCGACAACAAGGCGGCGGGCTTTTACGCCAACCATCATCCGCTCGCGTTGCTGTTCCTGAACAATACCGCCTTCTTCAACGGCGCCGATTACGACATGCTCGGCATTGCGCCCGACGGATCGCCGATCGCGCTCGGCACGTTGCGGGGCAACATCGCCTTTGGCGGTCGGCTGACCCGACATGTCGACGGGCTCGCGATGCCGGATAACTCTTGGACGCTGCCCAGGTCAGTGACGCGCGCCGATTTCCTCGAGGTCTCGGACCGCCACTGGGACTCACCGCGCGGCCCGGACGGCAGCCTGCCGATGCTGCTCAGCTTTCACCTTCGACCGGGCAGCCCGCTCAAGGGCATGGGCGCGTTCGACTGATCGACCCGCGCCCGCGCTCGATCAGGCCATCGCCCCGGCACCGATCGGCGCCGCTGCAGCCGAGTCCGCGCGCACCATCGGCACCGTCGCCAGCTTCGATCGCACCCGTACGAACTCCTCGCGCGAAATCTCGCATCCGGCGATGCCCATGCCGATCCGCACCACCGCCGTCTCGCCATTGGCGACGGTGAAGGCGAAGGGCGGCTGCGCCTTGCCGGCGACCTTCGCCACCAGCTGATGTTCGCCCGGCACCACCGGTACCATCACCGACTGCGGGCTCTTCAATTGGGCATGGGGCGTGCCGTCGATCTCGATATCGATGCCCGACAGTTTGGCGACGAACCCCTCGCGATACACCAATACCCGCGCCCCATTCGCATCGGCATCGCCCAGCATCCGCGCGCGCTCCGCATCGCTCAGCTTCGCGACGCTGCGATTGCGCCGCAGCCCGTTGTAGATCAGGTAGCCGATCAGCGCGAACAGCGCGATCGCGACGATCTGGGCCAACCCGGAATTCATGATGTTCAGCCCGACATAGGCACCGACGATCGCGGAGACGATCGCGAGCACGATGATGACCGGTTTGGACTTCAGCACGGCATGACCCCTTTCGATCGATGATCTTTCGCGGCGAAACGGCGAACCAAGCAACATTGTTCCGCTACGGAAACGGGCGGGCGCCCGGTGCACCCGCACCCGTCCCCATCGGTCTGAGCACGCGATTTCACGCGAAATGGACGCGGTGATCACGGAATGCGAGCGCGCGAATTGCAAACAACGGGGATGACTTCAGGATAGGGATTTCGAAATGCGTCACTCATCGGACTCCATTGCCGCCCTGCTCGGTGCCGCGACGCTGACGTGCTGGGTCGCCGCCCCCGCGGCGCGGGCGCAGGAAGTTCCTGCGCCAGCACCTTCTGCACAGCAGACCGAGGCGCAGCGGATCAATGATCTGGCGGCACTTCTCGACGCGCAAAACAAGCTGCTCGAACTTCAGAACGCACGTTTCAAGGCGCAGATCGAGTCGCTTGGACTGCCCGCCGCCGAAGGGACGACGACGCTTGGCTCGGACGCCGGCCGGATTGAAAGCTGGATGCTGGCCAGTGGTACTCTCACCGCAGCTGCGATGGAGATCGATCGGATTGCCGGCTCGCGACACGCCGGACCGATCGTGCTGCTCGGCGGTGACGAATTGCTCGATCTGAACAAGGGGCCGGTTCTCCAGCGCGAGATCGATGCCCTGCTCGCCGCTTACGCGTCTGCCTCATCCTGTGCGGGCCCTCCGCTCGCACCCGCAGCAGTTCCGCCTCTGGCGGCGGTGGGGGCGGTACTTTCGCTCCTGCGCACCGATACCGAGATCAGCGGCATGGCGGTTGAAGGAGCGGAAGGTGCGTTGCTGAACGCGATCGCCGGGACGACGCCAGGCCGATACGTGATCCCCTCGGATATCGCCAGGTCCCGGTCGACCGGATCGACCGCCGACAAGCTTACCGCATTACTCGAAGCGCGCAGCGCCGTCCCGGCCTGCCGGGCATCGATCTTTTCGGCCGCGCGCTCGGCCGACGACAAGAAGCGCGCCGCTGACGCGATCGCGACCCTCGACGCGGTCGTTGCGCGGATCGACACCTATCTTACCGCAATCGCGACCCGGAACCAGAACAAGCCTAGCGATCTGGAGGTCGCCATGCTGGGCGACACGATCGAAGCCGCTCATCCCGGGTTTCGGGTCCTGCGGGTGAAGCTCGACAAGGCGGGCGGCACGTTGCTCAAACGCTCCAACCTGTTCACGACGCTTGGCGCCCCGGCGGTCGGCATCACTGGCGGCGCCGTTGTCAGCTGGCGCCTGACCGATCCGCTGACCGGGACGTCGGGCGGAGGTGGCGTGCTGGTCTGCCGAACCAGCCTGACCAATCTCAACGCCATTCATGCCGGCAGGGTCGGCAAATCCGCATGCGGCGCGGAAGTGACCGTTCCAGAGGCAAAGCGCTCCGCCCGAGGATCTTGACCGGATAATGTTCGCATCCTCCTTGGCGGCGCGATACCTGCTACGGGTCTGATCGACTGCGCGGCATTCGCCGGGGCTGTGCAACGCTGGCCGGGACCCGCGAAAATCCCGATGTTCACTCGCCTCACTCTCGGCTAAACCACTGTTCTCCCGCCGTACTGCGGACGTCCCCGCCCGCATCGTTCACAGGTTTCCCCGATTTGATGTCCCAGCTTTCCGCCCCGCTTCGATCCGGAATTGCGGGGCCGGCCTTTCTCACCGGGGGCGGCGCCTGTGCCGATCTGATCGCGGCAAGGGACTGGTCCGCCACCCCGCTCGGCCCGATCGAGGGGTGGAGCGAGGCGCTCAAGACCGCGACCGCGATCCTGCTGCGCTCGCCCGTGCCCATCGTGATGCTGTGGGGCGAAGCGGGCGTGATGCTCTACAATGACGCCTATTCGGGCTTTGCCGGCGGTCGCCATCCCGAACTGCTCGGCTCGAACGTGCGCGAGGGCTGGCCTGAGGTCGCCGAGTTCAACGATCATGTCATGAAGGTCGGGCTGGCCGGCGGCACGCTCAACTATCGCGATCAGGAACTGACCTTGTTCCGCCATGGCGGGCCGGAACAGGTCTGGATGAACCTCGACTATTCGCCGGTGCTGGATGAGACCGGCGAGCCCGCCGGTGTCATCTGCATCCTGCTCGAGACGACCCAGCGCGTCGCTGCCGAACGCCGCTCGGCCTTCCTGCTGGAGCTGTCCGACGCGCTCCGGCCGCTCGGCACACCGGCCGAAATCACCAACCTCGCCGCGGACCGGCTCGGCGCCTATCTGGGTGCCAATCGCGTCTTCTATGCCGCGATCGCCGAGGGCCGGATGACCGTCGAGCGCGACTTTTCGCACGGCGTCACCTCGATCGTCGGCGAACATGTCCTCGACGGTTTCGGCCCGGACCTGCTCGGCGCCTACCGTATCGGCATGCCCGTGGTCGCCAGCGACGTCACGACCGACCCCCGGCTGGGCGATGTCGCCCGCGCGGGCCTCGCATCGCGCCGGGTCGGCGCCTTTGTCGACGTGGTGCTTTTCGAGGAAGAGCGCTGGGTCGGCCTGCTCGCGGTACAGAGCGCGACGCCGCGCAACTGGAGCGAGGACGAGCAGAGCCTGGTCCAGGAAGTCGGCGAGCGGGTGAAGGTCGCCGTCGAGCGCGCCCGCGCCGAGCGCGACCGACTCTGGACCCTGTCGCAGGACATGCTGGCCCGCGCCGATTTCAGCGGCATGATGTCCGCGGTCAGCCCCGCTTGGACCAGCATCCTGGGGTGGAGCGAAACCGAACTCCTGACCCGGGGCTATGCGACCTTCATGCATCCGGAGGACATGCCGCCGACGCTCGAGGCGATCGCGCGCATGGCGGAAACCCGCCGTCCGACCCGGTTCGAGAACCGCATCGCCACGCGCGAGGGCGGCTGGAAGCATATCGAATGGACCGTCGCGCCCGAACCCGATGGGATCAACTTCGTCGCCGTCGGCCGCGACCTGAGCGACGCCAAGACGCGCGAGGCCGAATTGCGTCTGGCGCAGGACGCGCTGCGCCAGAGCCAGAAGATGGAGGCGATGGGCAGCCTGACCGGCGGCGTCGCGCACGATTTCAACAATCTCCTGACGCCGATCATCGGCTCGCTCGACCTGCTCGTGCGAAAGGGGCTCGGGACCGACCGCGAGCGCCGCCTGATCGAGGGCGCGCTGCAATCCGCAGAGCGCGCCAAGACGTTGGTCCAGCGCCTTCTCGCCTTCGCCCGGCGCCAGCCGCTTCAGGCGACGGCGGTCGATATCGGCCAGCTGGTCGACAGCCTGACCGGCCTGCTCGACTCCACGCTCGGTCCGGCGATCGAACTGCGGGTCGAACTCGACCGCGACCTGCCCCCGGCCAAGGCCGACATGAATCAGCTCGAAATGGCGCTGCTCAACCTGGCGGTGAACGCGCGCGACGCGATGCCAGACGGCGGCGCGCTGACCCTTGCGGCCGGGCGCGAGCGGGTCGAACCCGGGCATGACAGCGGGCTGCCGGCCGGCCATTATATCCGTCTTGGCGTCGGCGACAACGGCATCGGCATGGACGCCGACACGCTCAAGCGCGCTGCCGAACCTTTCTTTTCGACCAAGGGCGTCGGCAAGGGCACCGGGCTGGGCCTGTCTATGGTCCATGGCCTCGCGGCTCAGCTGGGCGGCCAGCTCACGATCGACAGCGCACCCGCGCTCGGCACCACCGTCACCCTGTGGCTCCCGATAAGCGATGCCGCGGTCGAGGAGGATCGCGCGCCTGCCATCGTCGTTCCGGACCGCAGGCGCATGGGCACCGCCCTGCTGCTCGAGGATGAGGAGCTGGTGCGCATGAGCACCGCGCACATGCTGATCGACCTCGGCTATGACGTGGTCGAGGCCGCCTCGGCGGAGGAGGGGCTTCACCTCATCCAGAACGGGCTGGCGCCCGATCTGGTCGTCACCGACCATCTGATGCCCGGCATGACCGGCGCCCAGCTGGCCCGTCAGCTCAGGACGTCGCGCCCCGCGCTGCCCGTGCTGATCGTCTCGGGCTATGCCGAGGAAGAGGGCATCGACCCCGACCTGCCCCGCCTGACCAAGCCGTTCCGCAGCGGCGAACTCGCCGTCAGCCTCTCCTCCCTGTCCTTCGCGCCGCCGGCCTGACCGGCCGTCTTTCGGCGCACTTCCTGGATCCAGCCATGCCCCGCAGAAATCACGACCCCTATGCCGGCCTGACCCGCGACGAGGACGAGGCTGCGCCCCCGCCCCCCAACTGCTGGCTGTGCGGCCGACCGACCGGCACGACGATCGTCTGGCACCACCCGGTGCCCAAGAGCCGCGGCGGGCGCGACGTCGTGCCGATGCACGGCATTTGCCAGCAGACGCTGACCGCCAACTTCACCAACTCCGAACTTCAGCGCTACGGCATGGACGTCGACATGCTGCTGGCCAATCCCAATGTCCGCAAGTTCGTCGACTGGGTCGCCAAGAAGGACCCGGACTTCACCGCGACGATCACGAAGAAGCAACGCTGAGGCGCGCAGCGTCCTTCGACGCGCCTAGTTTTCAATTCGTTCGGAGCCCGTCGAAGGGCGGCGTTCCGCCTTCCCTTCGGCTTTGCCCACACAGCCACTCAGCGCCATTGCCGCGTTGCCGGTGGCCGGCGGACATCTCAGCGTCTTCAGCGTCACTCCGATGAACAGGTTCGCCGCAGCGCGCTGCGCCGGGGTAAGTCGGGTGAAGGCGCGAGGGCAGTCAACCCCGCCGGCCGTTCGCACTGCCCCTTCGTCCGTTGCCTCGAAATAGACTGAGTCACCGTGGCAGGCGGTGGTTGGCGCCGGCCCAGGCGCGGGTGGAGAAGGGCGGGGCTCGGCAAACACCGCATTTTCCTGCGCGACCAGTTCGGCCCATATCGATCGATCGACTGCCGTGCGCTGCACAGGACCGGTGTCGCCAATTAGCGAAAGAAACACCTCGCCCGATGCCGTCCGCTCCAGTTCCATCACGGGCGCGCGCACCGGCAGAAACCCGCGGATCATCACCCGGCGTACAGTTCGTCCGCTCGCGGCGATCGTGTCGATCGAGAGAGCGCCCGCCTTGACGAACTCGGCCTTCCGGAACGTTTCAAGCCGCGCCAGCGTCGCGCGAAACGCTTCCGGGTCACGCTCCTGCGCGACCGCGGGCAGGGCGGTGCAAAAAGCGGCGATCGCGATGTAAAACAGGACCGGCCAACTTGGCATCATGACATTCTAAGCCCGCCCGCCGTGCGAGGCAAATATCCCTGGGCATCGGCGCTGCGGGTGAGCAAGGACCGATGCGCCGCGGTCCGGCGCCCTCCTGTCCATGCTGACGCGACAAAAGGTCGCGGAACGGGCGGGCGGCCTATGCGATTCTGCTGCCGTTCGATCGGGCCGACCCCGACCATGATCCGAAGGAGATGAGATGAAGACGAGCGGCAATACGATGCTGATCACCGGCGGCGGTTCGGGGATCGGAGAGGCGCTGGCCCATCGGTTCCACGATGCCGGCAACACCGTCATCGTCGCCGGCCGCCGGCTCGACGCGCTGCAGGGCACGATCGAGGGGCACGACAACATGCACGCGATCGAACTCGACGTGACCAGCGCCGACGGCATCGCGGACTTCGCGAAGCGGCTGGTCGAGGCGCATCCGGACGTCAATGTGCTGGTCAACAATGCCGGGATCATGCGGTACGAGACGGTCGACCGGAAGCGCGACCTGAGCGATGCAGAGGCGACGATCGCCACCAATCTGCTCGGCCCGATCCGGCTGATCGACGCGCTGGTCGAGCATCTTGCCGCGCAAAGCGATGCCGCGATCGTCAATGTCAGCTCGGGCCTGGCCTTCGTGCCGCTGGTCGGCACGCCGACCTATGACGCGACCAAGGCGGCGATCCACTCCTATACCGTGTCGCTGCGCCATGCGCTGAAGGGCAAGGTCGAGGTCATCGAACTGGTGCCGCCCGCGGTCCAGACCGGGCTGACCCCGGGCCAGGAAACGCGCGAAGGCTATCTCCCGCTCGAACCCTTCATCGACGAGGTGATGAGCCTGTTCTCTACCGTTCCCACCCCGCCGGAGATCCTGGTCGAGCGCGTCGGCTTCCTGCGCAATGCCGAGCGCGAGGGCCGGTTCGACGAGACCTTCGCCACACTCAACAAGGGCTAGGCACCGGCCGGGCGGCGCTCGCCCGGCCACCCATCAGACACATCCGCAGCTGCCATTCGGCGGGTCGATGACGCGCGCCTGCGTGCCATTGGTCCGGCCACAAATCGACAGGAGCGATTCATGGGACAGATCATCCTCGTGACCGGCGCATCCAGCGGCTTCGGCCGCATGATCGCAACCGACCTCGCCCGCGCGGGCCATACGGCCTATGCCTCGATGCGCGAGACCCGGGGCAAGAATGCCGGCACCGTCACCGACATCGCCGAACAGGCCGGGAAAGACGGCATCGACCTGCGCACGATCGAACTAGATGTGCAGGACGAGGGATCGATCGCCGCCGCGGTCGATGCGATCATCGCCGAACATGGCCGCATCGACGTGCTCGTCCATAATGCCGGCCATATGGTCTATGGCCCTGCCGAGGCCTTTTCGGTCGACCAGCTTGCCCAGCAATATGACGTGAACGTGCTGGGGACCCAGCGGGTCAATCGCGCGGTGCTGCCGCACATGCGCCGCGCACGCGACGGCCTGCTCGTCTGGGTGTCGAGCAGCAGCGCCGCGGGCGGCGTCCCGCCGCTGCTCGGTCCCTATTTCGCGGCCAAGGCCGGGATGGACGCGCTGGCCGTCAGCTATGCCAAGGAACTGGCACCCTTCGGGATCGAGACCGCGATCGTCGTTCCCGGCGCCTTCACCAGGGGTACCAACCATTTCCAGCACGCCGGCGCGCCTGCCGATCGGCCAGTGGCCGACGCCTATGTCGCCGGCTATCCCGACGGCTTCTTCGACCGGATCCGCGAGAAGCTGGCCGGGACGGTGCCGGAGGATGCCGATCCGGAAGCGGTCGGCCGTGCGGTGGTCGACATCGTCGCCCGGCCCAAGGGCAGCCGCCCGCTGCGCACGATGATCGATCCCGCCAGCGACGGCTCGGCGGTCACCTTCGCGGTGATGGACCGGGTACGCGAGCAATTCCTCGACCGGATCGGCTTTCCCGAGCTGTTGCACCCGTTTCGTGCCGCCCGATGAGGCCCCCGATGAATCGGCTGATCGCATCGCAAATCGGCCCGTCGCACGGCCTTTCGGACCCGATTGACAGCCACCTGGCGCAGGCGCATTGGCGCGCCCGACTCTGCGGGGGTGCGCAGAGTCGTTGTTCAGGAAGCGAGGACATGTCCAGCGACAGTTCCAGTAGGACCGCACGTCCGGGGGTCGAAGGCTAAGGCTCGCGCCTGGCCTCTCGCCGCCGGTCGTGCGGGCGAGAGGTATCAAGATGAACGATCTGTTTGCCGGCGTTGTCGCCGGTTTCCGTGCACGCCGCGGCCTCCCCGTGGCCGATACGGTCGAGGTGCTGCGCGCGCTCGCGCCGCTCGATGCGGCGCACCGCATTGCCCGCTTGCCCGTCGAGCAGGCCGCTGCCCTGCTCGACCGGCCCGAATTCTCCCATGCCGACGAGGTCCTGGCCTGCCTGCCGCTCGACCGCGCGGCGCAGCTGGTCACGGCGATGGCCGCCGATCGCGCCGCCGACGTCATCGCCGCGATGCCGGACGGTGCCGCGCTGTTGCACGCGCTCGACCCGGTCACGCGCGCCGCGATCGAGGCGCTGCTGGCCTGGCCGGCCGACAGCGCCGGCGGCATGATGGCCACCGAATATGTCGCGGTGCCCGCCGACATGCGCGTTGGCGCCGTGATCGACCATATCCGTCAGGTCGAGCGCACGCGCGAGACGGTCTATTCGGTGCTGCTGCTCGACCGTGCCGGCTGCCTGGTCGCGACCGTGTCGCTGCGCCGCCTGATCGCCGCCGAGCCCGATGCCGCGGCGATCGACGCGGTCGCCGAACATCCCCCGGTGACCGTCGCGCCCGAGACCGACCGGGAGGCGGTGGCCGAGCTGATCCGCCGTCACGACCTGCTGGCGCTCCCTGTCGTCGATTCCGGCGGCCATCCGCTGGGCATCGTCACCGTGGACGATGTGCTCGACGCGCTGGTCGCCGCGCATACCGAGGATGCGCAGAAGTTCGGCGGGGTCGAGGCGCTCGATCGCCCCTATCTCGACACCGGCTTCCTCGCGATGATCCGCAAGCGCGCCGGCTGGCTGAGCGCGCTGTTCCTGTCCGAAATGCTGACTGCCAGCGCGATGCAGCATTTCGAGAGCGAGCTGGAGCGCGCGGTCGTGCTGACGCTGTTCATCCCGCTCATCATGAGCTCGGGCGGCAACAGCGGCAGCCAGGCAACCTCGCTGATCATCCGCGCGCTCGCCATGGGCCAGCTCAAGCTGCGCGACTGGTGGCGCGTCGCGCTGCGCGAACTGCCGACCGGGCTGACGCTCGGCGCGATCCTCGGCCTGGTCGGGGCAGGGCGCATCGCCCTGTGGCAGGTCGCCGGCTTCTATGATTACGGCGTCCATTGGCAGCTGGTCGCGGCGACCGTCGCGGTCGGGCTGGTCGGCATCGTCACCTTCGGCTCGCTGGCCGGATCGATGCTCCCCTTCGCGCTTCAGCGGCTGGGCTTCGATCCCGCAAGCGCGTCGGCACCGTTCGTCGCGACCCTGGTCGATGTGACGGGGCTGGTGATCTATTTCTCGATCGCGCTGGTCATCCTGTCGGGAACGCTGCTGTGATCTGCCGGGTCGGGCGGGCGATGCTCGCCGCGGCCGCCGCACTGCTGCCGATTCCGGTCGCTCATGCCAGCGGACCCTATGCCGTAGACGATGCCGGAATCACCCCGGCGGGCCATGCGCAGGTCGAGGCGTGGACGACGTTCAGCCGCGGCACGACGCTTGCCACCGTCATTCCGGCAGTCACCCTGTCCGGGCTACCCGATGTCGAATGGTCGCTCGGCTGGGCCGGGGTGCGCGGGCGCGGCGTCGGCGACGACCGGCTCGCGGCCCAGGCCAAGCTCCAGTTGCGCTCGGGCGATGCCCGTCAGCCCGGCTTCGCGCTTGCCGCAACCGCGGCGGTCGATGCGCGATCGGGTCAGGTGGCGGGCGGGGCGGTTTATGGCGCGCTGACCCTGCCGGTCGCCGATTGGCTGCTCGTTCATTGCAACGCCGGGGTCGGGCATGAGCGCAGCGCGGCGGAGCCGGCTGCGGCCTTGTGGGGCGTCCGTGCCGAGGCGACGGTCCTGCGCGACCGGCTGACCGCGCATGCCGAACTGTTCGACACGGGAACCGGCGGCCCCGCTGTTCAGTTCGGCATTCGGCCCATGGTGCTGCACGGGCATGTCGATCTGGAACTGGTCTATGGCCGCCGGCTGTCGGTGGAGCGCGGCGACTCGCTCACGCTCGGCCTGGCCTCCCGCTTCTAGCTCGGCATGCCTCCGGCGCCGCGGACATGAGAAACGACCACCGGTCCGGCGCGAACCTGTGTCAGGATGCGGCGGCGGCACGGGGCATTCGGGCCGGCGGACAGGGAACAGGAACAGGGACAGGGGACATGACGACACGCGCAGTTCTGACCGGCCTGGCCCTGGCGGCCGGCCTTTTCGCGGCGGCTTCCCCGGCGCTCGCCCAGGACAGTGACGATCCGCGCTTCTGCCCCAACCGGCCCAGCCTAGGCTCCTCGGCCTGCACCACCGAACCGGGTCATGTGCAGGTCGAGGTGTCGGCGTTCGACTGGCAGCGCGACGACAATCGCACCGATCGCGACGACCAGATCTTGGTCGGCGACCTGCTCGCCCGGGTCGGCATCGGTCCGCAGACCGAGTTCCAGATTGGCTGGACCGCCTTCGGCACCGATCGCGACCGGCGCAAGGGGGCGGGCGGCATCAGCCGGGTCAACGGCGTCGGCGATGTCCGGCTGGCCGTGCGCCAGAATCTGCGCAACCCGGGCGGCGACGGCCTGTCCTTCGGGATCGAGCCCTTCGTCATCCTGCCCCTCGGCCCCCAGCCGATCGGCGATGGCGACTGGGAAATGGGGGCGGTGATCCCGGTCACCTATGATCTGTCCAAGTCGGTCAACCTCGCCCTGACCGGCCAGGTCGCCGCGCTCGCCGACGAGGACGGCCGCGGCCGCCACCTGAACTATAGTGGCATCGTCGGCCTGGGTTACAAGCTGTCGGACCAGGTCACATGGGTCAGCGAACTCTCGCTCGAGCGCGACGACGATCCCGCTGGCGGCGAGACCCATATCCTCGCCGCACAATCGATCGCCTGGCAACCGACCAAGCGCACCCAGCTCGACCTGCTCGCCGCGGCCGGCCTCAATCGAACGACTCCCGATATTCGCATCGCACTGGGCGGCGCGATCCTGTTCTGAGGCGTCCCTGCTGCCGGAGTAACAATTTTCTCGCGCGGCGCGTCGAAATTATCGGCGCCGTATCAATCACTTGGGACGGTGTCAGAAAACCACCGTCCTACTTTCATGGCTTAGACGCGCGATCGTAACACGGACGTCACGCGATGCCGCCAACCGGCCGGCCAGCGAGGCGGCACATCATCTGTGTCGCCTGGAAGGGGACATCGACAGCACGCCGTTCAGCCGCAACTCGCGGGTGATGGCGGCTGTCCGAAGAGATCCCTGCCAGAGCGCGGCCATCCGGCTCGCGCACCAGATTGACGAAAAGGGAACTCTCCATGTCGAACTCTCGTCGGATCCAGGCCGGACTGCTCGCCGGTGCCGCCCTGCTGTTCACGCCCGCAATGGCCTTTGCCAGCGACGTCGTCGGCACCGTGACCGACGGCACGGGCACCCGCACGCTTCAGGGCGCCGAGGTCCGCATCGTCGAACTGGGCCGCGTGGTCGAGGCCGAGCGCGACGGCGGGTTCCGCTTCGGCGATGTCCCCGCGGGCATCTATACGGTCGTCGCGCGCTATGTCGGCACCGAGCCGAGCACCAGCACGGTCACCGTTCCCGAGAGCGGCAATGTCCGCATCGATCTGGTGCTGGGCGGCGATGACCAGATCATCGTCGTCGGCCAGGCCGCGACCCTGTCGAGCAGCCTGTCGCGCCAGCGCGCCGCTGACGGCGTCGAGAGCGTCCTGACGCGCGACTCTATCGGCCAGTTCCCCGACCAGAATGTCGCCGAATCGATGCGCCGCCTGCCCGGCGTGAACATCCTCAACGATCAGGGGGAGGGTCGCTTCGTCTCGGTCCGCGGTCTCGATCCCGAGCTCAACTCGGCCTCGATCAACGGCGCGCGCCTGCCGGCGCCGGAAAGCGATGTCCGCTCGGTCGCGCTCGACGTAATCCCCGCCGAACTGATCGAATCGATCGAGGTCAAGAAGTCGCTGACCCCGGACATGGACGGCGACACGCTCGGCGCTTCGATCGAGATCAACACGGTCAGCGCGTTCGATCGCAAGAAGGATCTGTTCTCGGTCAAGCTCGAGGGCAGCTATAACGACTATGCCGACGCGCTGACGCCCAAGGCGTCGTTCGATTTCTCGACCAAGCTCAGCGACAATTTCGGCATCGCCGGCGGCATCAGCTATTACAAGCGCAAGTTCGAGACCGACAATATCGAGGCCAGCGACTGGGACAAGGCCGGCGACATCGTCTTCGCCCGCCAGCTTCAGTATCGCGACTATGATGTCGAGCGCGAGCGGATCGGCGCGTCGCTGAACCTCGACTGGCGCCCCAGCGACACGACCAAGCTCTATGCGCGCGGCCTGTACAGCATCTTCTCCGACCAGGAATATCGCGCCGACCTCACCTTCGTGATGAACGAATCGCGGATCAACCCGGTCTCGGGCACCGCGACCTCGGCCAATTTCCTCAGCAACAATCGCGGCCTCAACCCGCCCGCCGGCACCGATGGCGCGCGGATCGAGATCCGCCGTCGCATGAAGGACCGGTTCGAGCGTCAGCGCATCGGCTCGCTCGTCGTCGGCGGCGAGACCGAGACCGGCCCGTGGAAGCTCACCTATTCGGCCTCTTATTCGCGCGCGAGCGAGAAGGAGGATGGCTCGGTCGATCCGACGCGCTTCCAGGCGCGCTTCAACGGCTCGGGCGCGAACCAGGTCGGCGTGAACTTCGACTATTCGGACATCCGCCGCCCGCTCTTCAGCCTCACCGGTAACACCGCGCTGGTCAACAACGCGGCCAGCTACGCTTTCAACGAGCTCGAATATACCGATCTGTCGGATTCGCAGGACGAGGAATGGGCGGTCCGCGCCGATCTCGCCCGCGAATTCGCGCTCGCCAACGGCACCTTCACCGTCCAGGGCGGCATCAAGTCGCGCTGGCGCGACAAGTCCTACAACCTCGATGCGCTGGTCTATGACGGCTATACCGGCACTGGCGGCTATACCCTCGCCAATGTGCTCGGCACGCCGACCTATCGCATCGCGGACCTCGGCCCGGTGCCCAGCCACACGGCGCCCACCGACTTCTACAACAGCAACAAGAGCGGCTTCACCCTCAACGAGGATGACACCACGATCAACTCGGCCTCGTCCGACTATGCGATCACCGAGGACGTTCTGGCCGGCTATCTCCTCGGCCGCTACGATACCGACACGCTGCGCATCGTTGGCGGCGTGCGCATGGAGCGGACCTATAACGACATCCGCGCTTCCTCGGTGAACGAGGACACGCTGGACGTCATCCCGAACCGTGCGACCCGCAGCTACACCGACTGGCTGCCCAGCCTGACCTTCCGCTACGAACCGGTGCGCAACGTCGTGCTGCGCCTGGCGGGCTACAAGAATCTCGTCCGTCCCAAGCTGTCGAACCTGGCGCCGCGCGTGCTGGTCAACGAGGATGCGGAGGCCGAATTCGGCAACCCGAACCTGCGGCCCTATCGCGCATGGAATGCGGACGCCTCGGCCGAATGGTATTTCGCCAATGGCTCGGCGCTGACCGCCGGCCTGTTCTGGAAGTCGATCGACGGCTTCATCGTCAACGTGACCGAGACCGGCGCGGGCGAGATCCTCGGCATCGACTATATCCAGGCGACCACCTTCCGCAACGGCGAGACCGCGAAGGTCAAGGGCCTCGAACTGTCCTATGCCCAGCGCTTCACCTTCCTGCCGGCGCCGCTGGACGGCCTGCTGCTCAGCGCCAACTACACGCTCACCGATGCCACCGGCACGGTGTTCGCGGGCGACGACCTGACCGATCCGCGCCGCATCTCGCTGCCCGCGACGTCGCGCAACACGTTCAACGTCGTGCTTGGCTATGAAAAGGGCCGCGTCTCGGTCCGCGCCGCCGGCACCTACCGCGACAAATATCTCGACGAGCTGGGCGGCTCGGCCGACCAGGACCGCTATGTCGACCAGCATTTCCAGCTCGACCTGTCGGCCAAGTACCGGGTGGCGAAGGGCGTCCGCCTGTTCGCCGATTGGGTGAACGTGACCGACGCGCCCTATTTCGCCTATCAGAACTTCGAGGGTCGCAAGCGCGTGCTCCAGTATGAAAAGTACAGCTGGACCGCGAAGTTCGGCGTCAGCGCCAGCTTCTGATCCTGCCTCACCTGAAAGCATGTCGATGAAGAACCGGACCCGCCGCCTCTCGCTCGCTCTGGCCCTGGCCGTAGCCGCCCCATTGGGCGTGCTGCCGGCCGGCGCCCAGGAAGCGGCGGGTCCGATCCCGCGCTCGGCGGGTCAGCCCTATGCGCCGCGCAACCTGCCCGACCGCATCGTCCTGACCCCAGGTGCGGACCCCAGCCGCGAGATGGCCGTGGCCTATCGTACCGACATGGCGCAGGCGGCCAGCGAGGCGCAGATCGCCGTCGCCGTCGACGGCCCGACGCTCGAGGAGAAGGCCGAGGGTCGCACCGGCTCCAGCCGCACGATCGACAGCGCCAACGGCGCCGCCCGCTACCACCAGGTCCGCTTCACCGGCCTGACCCCCGACACCGTCTATACCTACCGGCTGAAGGGCAGCGCAGGCTGGACCGAATGGCTCCAGTTCCGCACCGCCGCGGCCGAGGCGCGCCCGTTCCGCTTTCTCTATCTTGGCGACATCCAGAACGGCATCCTGACCTATGCCAGCCGCGTGATCCGCCAGGCCTTCCACGCCAACGGCAATATCGAGCTGGTGCTCCACGCCGGCGACCTCGCGGCCCAGCGCGACGATCTCGATCATGACGACGAATGGGGCGAATGGAACCAGGCGGGCGGCTATAACTGGTCGATCGTTCCCCAGGTGCCGGCGACCGGCAACCATGAATATGTCGATGTGACGCTGCCGAACGGCGCGGAAAGCCGCAAGCTCGGCCCCTATTGGCCGCTCCAGTTCGCACTGCCCGCCAGCGGCACCGATCCGGTCAAGGCGACGACCTATTTCGTCGATTATCAGGGCGTGCGCTTCATCGTGCTCGACGGCACCGCCGCGATCGATCTCGGCGCGATGGACGCCCAGACCAGGTGGCTCGACGCGACGCTCGCCTCCAGCACCGCGAAATGGAACATCGTCCTGTTCCACCAGCCCGTCTTCACCTGCGCCCGCCCCCGCGACACCGCCGAGATCAAGTCGGCGTGGAAGCCGATCTTCGACGCGCGCAAGGTCGACCTGGTGCTCCAGGGCCACGACCATTGCTACAGCCGCCTGACCTCGGAAGGCGGCCGCGCGGTCAGCGCGAAGGCGCGCGCCGACGGCGCCGTCCAGGGTCCGGTCTATCTCGTCTCGGTCACCGGATCGAAGATGTACGGCCTCAACGACCGCGCCCGCACCCAGCCGGATCGCACCGCCGAGGCGACCGAGCTCTACCAGGTCGTCGATGTCGACGGCGCCAGCCTGCGCTTCCGCACCTTCACCGCCTCGGGCAAGCTCTATGACGGCTTCGACCTCCAGCGCGGCGCCGACGGCAACAACCGGCTGAAGGAAATTGCCGAGCCGAAGATCGCCGAACGCTTCTGCACCGGCGCAGTCGGCCCCGACGGCGGCAAGTGCGTGGCGCGCGGGAAATAGGCGCCGCCGCGCCTCAGTGCGGCACCACGCCCAGCTCCACGCCGGTCTTGTCGTGCAGCGCAAAGCGATCGACGATGTCGGCGCTGGCGCGGTTATATCCGACGACCTCGACCATGCGCCCGTCGCGGCGCAGCCGGGCGACGATCTTGTCGAGCGCACCGACGCCCGAAATGTCCCAGAAATGCGCGCCGCTCACGTCGATGCGCACCTGGCGCGCGCGATCCTCGCTCTGAAAGGCGCGGGTGAACCGGTCGACCGAGGCGAAGAAGATCTCGCCCGTCACCCGGTAGGTCGCGCTCGCGCCATCCTCCGACGTCTCGCGCTCGACCGCGAACATCCGCTGCACCTTGCCGGCAAAGAAGATACCCGACAGCAGCACGCCGGCCAGCACGCCAAGCGACAGGTCACGCGTCGCCACCACGACCACCACCGTCGTGACCATCACCACCGACGATGTCGGCGGATGGCGGCGCAGATTGGCGACCGAGTTCCAGCTGAACGTGCCGATCGACACCATGATCATCACCGCGACCAGCGCCGGCATCGGCACACGTCCGACCCACGGGCCCAGCACCGCCAGCAGGAACAGCAGGAATGCGCCCGCGACGAAGGTCGACAGCCGCCCGCGCCCGCCCGAGGTCACGTTGATCACCGACTGGCCGATCATCGCGCACCCGCCCATGCCGCCGAACAGCGCCGCGACGATGTTCGCGCCGCCCTGGCCCGCGCATTCGCGCCGCTTGTCGCTGTCGCTGTCGGTCATGTCATCGACGATCTGCGCGGTCAGCAGCGATTCCAGCAGCCCGACCGCCGCCATGGTCAGCGAATAGGGCAGGATGATCCGCAGCGTCTCCAGCGTCAGCGGCACCTGCGGCAGCGCCACGCTCGGCAGGCCCTGGGGCAGCTTGCCCATGTCGCCCACCGTCGTCACCGACAGCCCCAGTGCAATGCTGATCGCGCTGAGGGTCAGGATCGCGACAAGCGGGGAGGGGACGGCACGCGTCAGCCGCGGAAAGCCATAGATGATCGCAAGCCCGCCGGCGACCATCGCATAGGTTTCCCACCCCTGATCGATCAGCTGCGGCAGCTGCGCCATGAAGATGAGGATCGCCAGCGCGTTGACGAAGCCGGTGATCACCGACCGGGAAACGAACTGCATCACCAGATCGAGCCGCGCCAGCCCAGCGAGCATCTGGATCAGGCCCATCAGGACCGTCGCCGCGAACAGATATTCGACGCCGTGATCGCGCACCAGCGGCCCCACCAGCACCGCGACCGCGGCGGTGGCGGCGGAAATCATGCCGGGCCGCCCCCCGATCAGCGCGATCGTGATCGCGATCGCAACCGAGGCGTAGAGGCCGACGCGCGGATCGACCCCGGCGATGATGGAGAAACCGATCGCCTCCGGGATCAGCGCGAGCGCGACGACGATGCCGGCAAGAACGTCACGGCGGGCGGCGGCAGCGTCAGTGAACCACTGACGGCGATAGGTTGAACGATCTGGGGTCATTGAAAATCCACAACAGGGCACGGGCGCCGCGGGGGCGCAGGAGGATCGGTGCGTGTTGTTGTCCGGCGGATCGGCGGCCGGAATAGCCACCCGGAATTTCACCGGGTCCTTGCGAATGCCGGCGCCTTACGCCGCGCAAGCCGTCGAGGCAATATCGCGCGCGGCGTGTCGGCTGCGACCGCGGCGATCTGGCTCTCTGACTCGCCGAACGATATGAGCCCGGCATGGCCCGGCTGCTCCTATTCAACAAACCCTTCGGCGTCCTGTCGCAATTCACCGACCGCGGATCGCCGACGACCCGCGCGACCCTTTCGGATTTCATCGCGGTGAAGGGCGTGTATCCCGCCGGCCGGCTCGATCGCGACAGCGAGGGGCTGCTGCTGCTGTGCGACGACGGGCGGCTCCAGGCGCGCATTGCCGATCCGCGCTTCAAACTGCCCAAGACCTATCTCGTCCAGGTCGAAGGCGATCCGCAGGCGCCCGAACTGGAGCGCCTGCGCCAGGGCGTCCGGCTCAACGACGGCATGACGCTCCCGGCCGAGGTCGAGCGGATCGACGCGCCCGACCTGTGGCCGCGCGATCCGCCGATCCGCCAGCGCAAGCTCATTCCTGACGCCTGGCTGAAACTCACCATCCGCGAAGGGCGCAACCGGCAGGTGCGCCGGATGACCGCGGCGGTCGGCTTGCCGACGCTCAGGCTGGTCCGCTGGTCGATCGGCGACTGGTCCGTCGCGGGAATCGCGCCGGGCCAGTTCGAGCAGCGCGCTCACTCGGTCTAGCCAGTCTGGCGGGATTAGCGAACAGGCCGCAGCTGCTGCCGGTTGCAGCCCGGCGCGAAAGCTGATTTGAGGCATCGCTCACAGCGGCCTCGACCCCTTCCGCCCGTTTCTGGATCCCGATGAACTATCGCCATTCCTTCCATGCCGGCAACAGCGCCGATGTCGTGAAGCACAGCCTGCTGATCGCCCTTGTCCGCGCCTTGCAGCAGAAGGAGGGCGCGCTGACTCTGATCGACACCCATGCCGGCTGCGGGCTCTACGACCTTGGCGGCGATCAGGCGCAGCGTACCGGCGAAGCCGAACAGGGCGTGCTGCGCGCCTTTGCCGACGCGAACCCCCTGCTGGACGCGTATCGCGCCGCCGTCCGCGCGGTGAATGCCGGCGCGGAGCCGCATCTCTATCCCGGCTCGCCCCAGGTTTTGGCCCAGCTCCTGCGCCCGCAGGACCTGCTGATCCTCAACGAAAAACACCCCGAGGACGCCCATGCCCTGCGCCGCGCGATGCGCGGCACGCCCGCTGCCGTGCATGAGCGCGATGCGTACGAGCTCTGGCTGGCGCTGCTCCCGACCCGCACGCCACGCGGGGTGGTGGTGGTCGACCCGCCCTACGAACAGACCGACGAGCGCGCCCGCATCACCGCCACCCTCGCCGCGGCGCACCGCAAATGGGCGCACGGCGTGACCGTGATCTGGTATCCGCTGAAGGACCGCGCGACGCACGAGCGGTGGAAGGGCCAGTTGCGTCAGCTCGGCATTCCGAAATTCCTGTCGGTGGAGCATTGGCTGTACGACGCCGACCAGCCCGGCATCTATAACGGCGCGGGCCTGTTCATCGTCAACCCGCCCTACGCCTTCACCCAGTCGCTGCCGCCCTTGCTGGAAGCACTGCGCGCCGCGCTGGCGCCTGAGGGGCACCGGGGGGAGATGACGGCGGGTTGGCTGGACGGTTAGGGATCAGCCGGGTCCCGGATCTGGTGGTTAAGGCCGCTAGCGGTCAGTCCGCTTCGCGGACGCAATCATCGACAGCCGTCCACCGCGAGCTTTCCTCGCTGAAGCGTGGCTAACGCCTACACCATTGCTCATACATCGTCCCTCAGCGCCGCAGCGCGATCGAACCCGCTGACCCGAACTGTGTTGCATATATGCGGCACGTCGCAACAATTCGATAGAGTCCAGCAACATATTGTTACACGGCGGCTTTACAGTCACCGCGCCCGATTGCATCGCCGTTGCAGTTCGAGATGGGGCGGTGCAGGTCGAACATGATCGGCGCCCCGCAATCAGGGGTGCTTATCATGAAAACAGGTTCACTGGCCGCAATGCTGCGTAGCACTGCAGCAACGTCCGCGCTCGTATTGGGCGGTATCGCGCTATGGGCCACGCCCGCCATGGCTCAGACCGCGCAGCAGGCGCCGTCGGAAGAGCAGCCGGTTGCCGATGATGGCACCGAAATCGTGGTCACCGGGTCACTTTTGAGCCGGGCCGACACGTCCACCCCATCGCCGGTCACTGTCATCAGTTCCGAAACGCTCGATCGCGCCGGCGTCACGAACATGGCCGATGCCGTCCGCCAGGCGTCGGCCGATGGCGCGGGATCGATTGGCATCGGCTTCACCAGCGGGTTCTCGGCGGGTGGCTCGGCGGTATCGCTGCGCAATCTTGGCGTTTCCTCGACTCTCGTGCTGGTTGATGGGCTGCGCTCGGCGAACTTCCCGCTCAGCGACGATGGCCACAACTCCTATGTCGATCTTGCCAGCATCCCGCAGGTTAATGTCGAGCGAGTCGAGGTCCTCAAGGATGGCGCGTCATCGCTTTATGGCGCCGATGCGATCGGCGGTGTGGTCAACATCATCACGCGCAGGCAGTTCGTCGGCATCGAAGGCGGGGTCGAGGCCGGCGTTTCGGAAAAGGGCGACGGGCAGAAATATCGTGCGCGCCTGCTTGCCGGCTTTGGCGACTATGACAGCCGCGGCTGGAACATCTATGTCGGCGGCGAATATGAACAGGGCGGCCGGGTCACGGCGGATTCGCGTGGCTTCCCGTTCAACACGCTGGATCTGCGCGCGATCGGCGGTGTCGACAGCAACCGTGCAGATGATACGCTGGGCACCGCGACGCCCGATGCGGTCGTCACGCGCGTGACCCAGACCGACCTCAACAATCCTCTGGCGGGCAGCGTGGCGAACGCTACGACGCCGGCGATCTTCAACTCGCTGACGCCGCTCGCAAACTGCCGGTTCGGGACCTATTCCGAGAATACATCTTCTCGTGTCGGCACCGCCTGCGCGCACGATCTGACCCGCGAATATGTGCAGATCCTGCCGAAGCAGGAACGCTATGCCGCCGTCGCTCGCCTCAGCTTCCGCGTCAGCGACGCGGTCGAAGGCTATATTGCGGGGAGCTATTCGAACAACAAGGTCGACATCACCCTGCTGCCGCGCGCCGTCCGGCAGAACCAGGCCTTCGGCGGCTCGCCCGCCACGTCGACGACGAACCCCGGCATCGTCCTGCCCGTGTGGATCTGCCCGTCGGGCGTGAACTGCGCAAATCCGGCGACCCCGGGTCGCACGCTGAACCCGAACAATCCCTATGCAGCGGCCTTCGCCAACAACCCGGCAGCGGGTGCGGCGCGTCTCTACTATTCTTTTGGCGACGTGAAGGCGGGATCCGAACGCACCAACGAGCTGTATCGCGTCACGGGCGGCCTGCGCGGCACGATTGGCGATAGCTGGCGGTGGAATATCGAGGCCGGCTATTCGCGCGACGATCTGGAACTGATCCAGACCGGCTTCGCCAACCTGAACGGCCTGGTGCGGGCGATCAACACCGGCTCGTACAATTTCGTCGACCCCAGCCAGAATTCGCAGGCCGTTCGCGATTCCGTGCTGCCGCCGATCACGTCCTTCTCCAACTCGCAGGAGACCACGGTCGACGCGTCGCTCAGCCGGGGCCTGTTCATGCTGCCGGGTGGCGAAATGCAGGTCGCAGTCGGCGCCCAGTACCGTAAGGAAAAGCTGACCAACCGCAGCGCCAATCCGAATCTCGACGTCCCGGGACTTTCGACCGCGCAGGCCTATGGCAATCGTGATGTCTGGGCCGGTTATTTCGAGATCAGCGCGCCGATCCTCGACACGCTCGAGGTCAACGCCTCGGGCCGCTACGACGACTATTCCGAAGGCTTCGGCCGTTTCTCGCCGAAGATCGGTGCGAAATTCTCGCCGATCGAGCAACTCTCGCTGCGTGGCACCTTCTCGAAGGGCTTCCGCGCCCCGACATTTGCGGAGAGCAACCCGCTCAGTTCCTACTCCGGCTTTGTCGGTTTCAACCCGAGCACGTCGCCCGATGCCGTCGCATTCCGGCAGGCGCATGCTGCCAATGCGGCCTACACCGCCAACTACTCGCTTGGTCGTGGCTATGTCGGCAATCCCGACATCAAGCCGGAGAAGTCGCGCAGCTTCACGGTGGGTGCGGTCTTCGAGCCAAGCCGCAACGTCAGCTTCACCGTCGATTATTTTGACGTCAAGAAGACCGACCTGATTGTCACCGGACCGCAGACCGGCGAAGCGATCCGCGCCTATTATTCGGTGGCGGGCCAGACCTTCTCCTCGGCATCGGCGGCAGCCGCGGCCGGTTGTGCGCAGGTGGCGGCGATCCAGGGCTATTCGTGCAACGTCGTCGACGGTGCCGACCCGTTCGCACTGAACGCGCTGCCGCGTCTGCTCGTGGTCAACGCGCCTTACGTCAACGCGAATTACGACGTGACGACGGGCCTGCAATTCGGGGCCAACGGGCGCTTCAACATCAGCGAAAATGTGCGGTTCGAGACCCGTCTCGACCTGCAGGCGACACTGAAGTTTAACCGCTACCTCGATGACGGCAAGGTGCAGCGCTTCACCGGCACGGTCGGACCGGCGGATCTCTCGTCGGGCGGCGGCACGCCGAAATGGCGCGGCAACTGGCAGAACACGCTGATTATCGGACCGGCGTCGCTGACCGCGACGACCTATTATGTGGGAAGCATGAAGGGCGTCGCGACCGACCAGGGCAACTTGGACACCTCGTGCGCCGCGACGATCTACAAGGACGCCGCCGGCGGCAACTCGTTCTGCAAGATCAACCGGTTCGTCTACACCGACCTGAACGTGACGTTCGATGTCAACGACCAGTTCAGCTTCTTCATGTTCGTCGGCAACGTCACCAACTCGCGAGCCCCGCTCTACGCGAACACGCTCTACACGACGCAGCCGAACTATCTGGCCTCGTGGCACCTGCCGGGCCTGATCGGCCGGACCTTCCGCGCGGGCGCGAACTTCAAGTTCTGATCCATCGGACAGCGCAAACGACTAAGGGCAGCCCACCCGCTGCCCTTTTTCGTTCGACAAGCGCAGTTACGCGCGTCGGTCACGAAACGATCGGCCGTCATCGAACGAACGGCGGATTGTGGAAGACCTTGCTGGGTATCGCGCCACGTGCAGGATGTCGCCGCGGCCGAGATGGTGATCCCGTGCAGCTTCTCCAGCGCATGGCTGTCGGTGGTGGCGGTCCCGCTATGGACGTCGCCAGCCTTGCGGATGCGGCCGGTGTTCAGCAGCATCCGTTCGGTCAGCGTGGTCTTGCCGGCATCGACATGCGCCATGATGCCGATGTTGCGCAGGGTAAGGGTCATGGTCTTTCTCGCAGATAAGATGGGCGTGACCATGAGCAGGTGAAACGGACGCGCGGCATCGCCCCGCATTCGACAGTCGAATGCGAGAGATGGGCAGCCGAACGCAGGGCCATCAAAGACCTCGCGCCGCTTTCACGGGCTCATGATGTCAGAAATCCGGCACTCTGGTGCCGGATGTTCAAGAGGGAGGCGCGCCCACGCGCCTCTACGGCAACGTCAGCGGCACTCCCGGTGCTGGCTATCGTCCGTCATGTCTCAACCTCTTCTTGCCCGCGACGTGCGAGCGGTCGCGCCTGTAGTTGAGGCGCGGTGATCCTGTCAATGCAAGTGGTGGCGCGCGAGTCGGGTCGGGAGAAGCTGATCCGGAACGCTTCTCGTCACGGCTTCGAAGGCCGGTGCCGGCCAACCTACCGGCTTCATGCCCCGTTAAGCGGGTTCGCCCCGGGTGCCCTTTATCCGAGGGGTCCAGACTGTGGCGATAGGCAGCTTCTTTGTCGTAAGCAGACTGATACTTATTGGATGGTGTACCGTTCCGAGCGGCCGCTCACTCAAATTATCCGGGGAGCCGCCAAGATCCGATTTTCCTGACTTCTGCGGCAGCCTGAGTGTGTTCCAAAAGATTTTTTAGTAATCCTCATCGCAGGCTTGTACCCCCGGTTCAGGCCGTCAAAAGAAAACCTTTTTATACCAATGACATACGGCGGATTTTTTCGAATTGGGGCGCGGGTTTGTATGCCTGCGGTGATTGCGGTGGAAGAGCTCCCGCATTGCGTTGTAAGAGCCTCAATCGTACCACTGTCGAATGATCACAAGGCTGGAAATAAGCGGCTTCAAGACCTTTGAAGATTTCGAAGTTGATCTTCAACCTTTCGCCGCGCTCGTGGGACCGAATGCGAGCGGAAAATCCAATCTGTTTGACGCGTTGCGCTTTGTGTCCCTGTTGGCAAAGTACGACATCCGACATGCAATGCAGGGTCTAAGGGGTGAGCCGGAGGAATTGTTTCGGCGAACGCCTGAAGGTGCGGCAGATAGAATGATCTTCGCCGTGGAGGTGCTCGTTCCCCGGAGGGGGTCAGATGCGTTCGGCACCGAGTACGACGTTCCCGCCCAAAGACTGCGTTACGAGCTTGAACTAGGCATCCTCATGGGCCGCGACGGAATGCCTAGGCGGGTCCAGGTGGTTCGAGAGTTATGTAGGCCGATACCGAAGAGCGAGGACAAAGCTCGGGCCTTTCTGAAGTCAATCAAGATCAACTACACTCGAGTTTCCCCTTTCATAAGAATGAATCAGGAAAAGGATGCAATCGAGGTCAGGCAGGACGGGCGGCAGAAGCACGGTCGGCCTGTCACGCTATCATTGAAAGAGGCTTCCCGCACCGCTCTTTCGACGATCACTACGGCTGAGTTTCCGCACCTTTATGCGGTGCGTGAAGCACTCTCCAATATCAGCTTCCTGGAAATTAATCCGCAAGCTGCGAGGTTGGATAACGACAGATTTGAGGAGCCTCGCCTCAAGCCAGACGCTTCAAACTTGGCGGCAGTTCTCGCACGCCTGAAAGAGGAAACAGGTAGTAAAAACCGGCCCGATGGCGCATTGGCGGACATTGCAGCTGATTTGGCATCGCTGATCCCCTCAGTGTCGCGACTGGAAAGCCTCAGCGATGTCGCGCAGCGTCAGTATGCATATAACATCTGCTTCACTGACGATTTGTCGTTCAGTTCTCGCGTTATCTCCGATGGGACGCTTCGCTTGCTGGCGTTGCTAACCCTTCTCAATGATCCCGATCGGCAAGGGACTCTTTGCTTCGAAGAGCCAGAAAATGGCGTCCACGAGGGGCGTATACCGGCGCTTGTCCAGTTTTTGCGTCAATCTGCGGTTGTTTCAGATGACCCTGAAATTCCATCTTTTCAAGTATTGATAGCTACCCATTCACCCAAGGTCATGGCCTGCCTGAAGGATCATGAAATCGTCGCGGCTGACGTTGTTTCGATCGTCGGGCCTAAAACAAAGAAGCGAACTGTTCGAACGCGGATGCGGACAGGCGTTCAACCGCTGGCAGATCTTTACGATCCCGAGCGTCATTTGGTGCGCGCGGAGATTGAAACGCTCCTGCAACGCTCTGTCGATGCAGCATGACTTACCTCAGCTGGGCGGCCATGCACGAGGGGCCAACTGATCAAGCTTACTTTGACATCGTCATTCCCCTTCTGATGGAAGACCTTGTACGCTCCAGGGGGGTTCGCAATGTCACCGTACCTCTCGCTTCAGCGATTGATCTTGGAAAGTCCGGTAGAGCGGTGGCTGACGTCGCGGAGGAACTGTGCCGGGAGCGAGACGCGTTCCACATCGCCTTCATACACGCTGATACCGGCGGCCGGGCTCTGGAAGCCAATATGGGACATCGATCTGAAGCGTACCGGCAGGCAGCTTTTGAGTTGTGCGGGTTTCCTCTTGAGCGTTGCGTGATCATCGCTCCGCGTCATGAGACGGAGGCATGGATGCTTGCTGACCGGGAAGCAGTCGGCGGGGCATTGGGATACCACGGTGACTTGGGCGCGCTGGGTCTGCCTGCAGATGCGCGCGAGGCTGAGCGACTTGTTGATCCGAAAGCTACCCTCAACCGGGCCATTAGTGAGGTGCGGGGGAGGAGGTCGCCGCCAAACGTGCATCAAATAATTCCCGCCATCGCTCAGCGGCAAAGGCTGGACAGGTTAAGAGCGTCCGCATCCTTTCGGCAATTCGAAGAAGAACTCTCGCGCGCGATGATCGGACTCGGCTGCATCCAGTAGGGCCCGCATTCGTGCTTAAAGGGAGCAGGGCCAAAAGCGCCGGCTTCTCTAAGCGTTGGATCGCGGCGTGGCCCGGATGGGAGCACTCCGCGTGCTCGTCAGAGGTCGGGCCCCTTCCCACCCGTCATAGTTTTAAATGCGGCACGAGTGAACATCAGGCTTTATGGCTCGCCGAAGCGGTTCCGAATGACCAAAACTTGGGCGGTAAGTAGCGGGACAACTGGCTATTTGCCAGCAGGAGGATCCCGCTCCAAACTCAACCGCAAAAAACCAGGGGGCGGGCACATACCCGCCCCCCGGCGTCTCTTACATCCCGTCCACGGCCTTGCTGACCATGATGTTCACCGCGACGCGGCGGTTCTGGGCCTTGCCCTCGGGGGTGCTGTTGTCCGCGGCCGGGTCGGCTTCGGCCATGCCGGTCGGGGTCAGCATGCGGTACGGCTTCCACCCGCACTGCTGCTGGATATAGTTGACCACCTTCGCCGCGCGCTTCTCGCTCAGCGCCTGGTTCAGGTCCTCGCCGCCGGTGGAGTCGGTATAGCCGACGACCAGCAGCAGCGCGTTGTCGATGCCCTCGGCCTGGTGCGCGGCGGTGCACAGGTCGGCCTTGGCCTGTTCGGACAGCGTGGCCTTGCCCACGTCGAAGTTCACATTGGTCGTGCCCTTGACGTTATACTGGTCGATATTCGCCACGCGTCCGCGCAGCGCCTCGGTCGCCGCGGTCTGTTCGGAGAAGCCCTGCTCGGTGCCGGTGCGGATCATCGACGCGGTGCGCAGGTCCTTGTTCTTCAGCTCGATCTGGCTGGCCACCAGCCCGTCGGCCCATTGCACCGTCTTGATGCTGACCGGCAGGCCGTTGAGCAGCTGGTTCGACGCCAGCTTGTTGCTGCTCAGACCCAGAAAGCCGCCCTTCGACTTGATCCGGGTCGCCTCGCTCAGGAACACCGCGGTGCGGGTGCCGTCGGCGGTCGTCACCTGAATCTTGCCGTCCTTGCGCGCGGAGATCATGCCTTCCACCTCGGGGCCGGAGGGCATGCCGGTCAGGTCGGCCGGCGGCGTGCCGTTGACGATGATCGAGGGATCGGCCTCGGCCGCGGCGGGGGCCGCCTGGTCCTGCGGCATCTCCTGCGCCTGCGCCATCGCCGCCACCGGGGCGGTCATCATGGCAAGCATCAACAGGGTCTTCGGACTATTGGATTTGAAACGCATTGCGTTGCTCCTTACGCATAAACACCAGTCCTCATGGGATCGCAGCAAGCCGTCCGGTCGACGTCGCGGAGCCGCCGTATCCGGCCGGCGAGAAGCCCCTCCATCATCACCAGGATGTCCAACCGTCGCTGCGCCTCACCAAAAGGAGTGCCTTGGGTGTTCAGCCCAAGCTTTCGCGCACATGAACGATCGCCCCGAAAGGGGTGATTCCGCCTACGATACGAGCGGAACTTGCGGTGATCCGAAGTTCGCAACCTGTGTGGATCACGTAGGAATCGGCGGATGAACCCACGCTGATCGCCGCTGCTGGACCCGCTGGCGCAATGCGTCCGGACCTGCTTTGATAGCGCTAACGTAAAGGCCGGGGGAGTGATGTCATGGGGCAGGGCAGGGCGGGATTCGCGTGCAGGATCGGGGCGCTCGCGCTCGCCGCAACCCTCGCGGCGCCCGCTGCGGCACAGGTCTGGCGCTCGGACCAGGGCGATGGCACCTATCGCAACCCGGTGCTGTTCGCCGACTATCCCGATCCCGACATCATCCGCGTCGGCGAGGATTTCTACTTCGTCTCGACCACCTTCGTGAACGCGCCGGGAATCGCCATCCTCCATTCGCGCGACCTGGTGAACTGGCGGCTGCTCACCAACGTCCAACCGCACCTCGACGGCGATCCGCGCTACGACCTGAAGGATGGCGGCGAGTATCGCCACGGCTTCTACGCCGCCAGCCTGCGCCACCATCGCGGCCAGTTCTTCCTGGCGATCACGCCGGTGGGGCAGAAGACCCGGCTCTACCGCGCCCCCGCAATCACCGGCCCCTGGACCTATAGCGTGCTCGACCGCGAGGCGTTCGATCCCGGCCTGTTCTTCGACGATGATGGCACCGGCTATATCGCCACTGCGGAGGGGTCGAACGGCACGATCACGCTGCTGACGCTGACCGACGACTACACCGCAGTGAAGTCCGCCCGCACCATATATTATGTCGAGGGAGCCGAGGGGTCGCACCTGCTGAGGCGCGGCGGCTATTATTATCTGTTCAACGCGGTGCCCCGCCGCCTGTCGATGACGATCTCGCGCGCGCGCAGCCTGACCGGCCCGTGGGAGACGCGCCCCTCGATCAGCACCCGCGACCGCACCGGCGGGCATCAGGGTGCGCTGGTCGATCTCGCCGACGGCAGCTGGTTCGGCTTCGTCATGGTCGATGCCGGCGCGATCGGACGGATGACCAATATCAGCCCGGTCTACTGGGTCGATGACTGGCCGATCTGGGGCACCCCCGACGCCCCCGGCCGCGTGCCCGATCGCGCGGCCAAGCCGATCCCCGGCCACGCCTTCGCCGAACCCGCCAGCTCGGACGATTTCTCATCGGCCACGCTCGGCCTGCAATGGCGCTGGAACCACAATCCCGACGATGCGCGCTGGTCGCTGAAGGCGCGTCCCGGCTGGCTGCGCCTCCGCGCCACCCGCGCCGACAACATCTGGCTCGCCCGCAACACGCTGACGCAAAAGGCTCAGGGGCCCGCCTCGCGCGCAGTCGTCCGGCTCGACCTGGCGGGCATCCGCCCCGGCGACGTCTGCGGCTTCGGCACCTTCGGCAAGATCAGCGCCCAGCTCTCGGTCCTGGGCCAGCCCGGCGGTGGCCGTGCGCTGACGATGCGCGTGACCGACTCGACCACCGAGGGTCCGAAGGTCACCGTGCGCGAGGCTGCGCTCCCGATCCGCGGCACCCGCCTGTGGCTGCGCACCGACACCGACTTCACCACCAGCCTCGGCCGCGTCGCCTACAGCCTCGACGGCACGCGCTGGACCGAAGTCGGCGGGGACTTCCCGCTGATGTTCGACTGGCGCACCGGCACCTTCCAGGGCGTCCAGCTTGCCCTGTCCTGCTACAATCCCGGCGCTGAGGGCGGCCGGCTCGATATCGACAGCTTCACGCTTGCGCCGCTTCCGCCCGCCGATCCGTCGAAAATCCCCGGCCGCGCGCAGTGAGTCCGCGCGCGGCCGGGGGAGGGGGCGTTACCAGCCGAAGGTCATGCCGACACGCCCGCCGGTCGATCCCTTGACGGTCGATCCGGCAAAGCCGCCGCTGACCCAGACATGCTCGCTCACCCGGGCGACGGCCGCGCCCGAAAAGCCCTGCTCGCCGCGATAGGTCGCCAGGTTGAACGAGATCGCGACGTTCATGTCACCGGGGATGGTGGTGCCGCCCAGCGCCATCGCCGCGGCGATGCCGCCATTGGCGCGGCGTGCGCCCAGGTCGATCCGCGATTCCGCCGCGGTCATGCGCGAGCCCAGGGTCGCCAGCTCGGTCACGTCGATCGTCGCGGTGGCGAGGTTGCCCGCGGCGTCGCTGGTCACCAGGCTCAGCGCACCCTGCTGCGCCGCCCGGCTTGCCGACGAGTTGATCCCCGCCATGGTATAGGTCGACGCGCCCGACCCCAGCGCGACCTGGTTGGCGCGCGTCGCCACCGCGCCCTGGCCGATCGCAACGCTGCCCGCCGCGCCGGCATTGGCGCCGTCGCCAAGCGCCACTGCCGAAGCGCCGTTTGCGGTGCTCTGGTTGCCCAGCGCCACCGCGCCCTGTCCGACCGCGCTGTTGTTGCGGCCCATCGCCACCGCGCCGGCGCCGGTCGCGACATTGGGATCGCCGATCGCCACTGCGCCATTGCCGGTGGCGACGTTGCCCGCGCCGATCGAGACTGCCTGGCCGCTCACCGCGCGCGCGCCGTTGCCGATCGCGACCGAGGATTCGCCGCCGGCCACCGAATTGCTGCCCACCGCGATCGAGTTCGCACCCGTCGCCTGCGGCCCCGGACCGGTCATGTTGCTGCGGAAATAGGCGCCATTGGCCGCGGCGGCATCCGCGGTCGCCTGGGCGGCGTCGGCAGTCGTCTGGGCGGTGGCTGCGTTGGCCAGCGCGGTGTTGGCGGTGCCCTGTGCGGCATTGGCGGCGGTCTGCGCGGTCGCCGCATTGGCGAGTGCGGTGTTCGCCGTGCCTTGCGCCGCATTGGCCGCGACCAGCGCCTGGTTGGCGGTCGCGCCGCCCGCGGTCGCCGCCGCCAGAGCGTTGTCGGCGGTGGTCTGCGCCGTCGCTGCATTGGCGAGCGCGGTGTTGGCGGTCGCTGCCACCGCGTTCAGCTGGGCGACGTTGACCGCGTCGGTCGCCTGCGTCCCCGCCGCGACATTGGTCACCTGCCGCTCGGCACCTGCCGCGCCGACCGACACGCTGTTCGCGCGGTCCGCCACCGAATTGGCGCCCAGCGCGACCGCATTGGTTGCCGCCGCGCCGACCTGGGCATTGCCGCCCAGCGCGACGCTGTCATCGGCCTGCGCCGCCGCGCCCGACCCGCCGGCAAAGGCGCGCGCGCCCGATGCGACGGTTGCGCTGCCCGCGCCCTGTCCGCCGATCGCAACCGACTGGACGCCGCTGGCGACCGAGTTGTTGCCCAGCGCGATCGCGCGCCCGCCCGACGCGGACGCCAGGAAGCCCAGCGACACGTCATATTGATTGGCGCTGGTCGCGGCGACGCCCAGCGAGACGCTGCCGAAGGCATTGGCGATCGCATTCTGGCCGATCGCGGTCGCCGCCTGGCTGGCGCGCGATCCCGATCCGATCGACGTCGCGTTGAAGGCGGTCGCCGCTGCGTTATAGCCGATCGCAACCGAGTCGAGGTCGGCGGTGCTGGCGTTGGCGCCTACCGCGATCGATCCGGTGCCGGCCGAGACGCTGGCCGATCCCACCGCCACGCTGTTCTGCCCGCTTGCGGTGGTCAGCGTCGCGACGCCGTTCATCTCGCCGCCCAGCGCCACCGCGCCGTCGCCGGTGCTGCTCGTGCCATAGCCCAGCGCGGTCGAGCCGTTGCCGACCGCCCGCGCGCTCGATCCCGCCGCCGTCGTATAGTCGCCCGTCGCCGCCGCCAGTAGGCCGAGCGCGGTGCCGTTGACCCCGGTCGCGTCGGCGCCGAAGCCCAGCGCGATCGACTGGCTGCCTGCGGTGGCGAGATAGCCCATCGCGATCGAGCCATAGTCCAGGCCGGAGGCGTCGCGGCCAAAGACGATGCTGTCGCCCGACAGCGAGCTGGCGCCGTCGCCGAACACCATCGAGAAATTGCCCTGCGCACTCGCCGCGCGGCCCATCGCGATCGACGAATCGCCGGAGGCGACGCTGGTCTGTCCGATCGCGATCGACTGGTCGCCAAAGGCCTGCGACACCAGGCCGAGCGACAGGCTTTCGACACCGACCGCGCGCGCGCCGAAGCCGATCGCGGTCGAGCTTGCGCCGGTCGCCTCGGTCACCGCGCCGATCGCGACCGAGGTGCTTGCGGTCGCATCCGCCGAATATCCGATCGCGACCGACCCGAAGACCGCGGTGTTGCCCGATCCGACGACGGTCGCCGCCTCGCCGATCGCGACGTTCGAATCGCCGTTCACGCTCGCATCGCCGCACACGGCATTGTCGTCCGATCCGGGGGCGAGCGTGCCGACGGGATTGTTGGCGGCATCGGTGCACTGGGCGTTCTGCGCCTGTGCCTGGCCGGTGGCGAGCATCAGCGCCAGCGTGCCCAGCGATACGGTTGCGAAGCCGCGCAGCGCGGCGCGGGTGGTACGAGTGACGGACATGACGAGTTCTCCTCTGGTTCGATTTTCACGTCGACGGTTCGGGAACTGGTCGGCTTGCGGGTTACGCGACGCGGCCCCGCCCGATGATGAATGCTGACCCCTTTTGGCCGCCATCCCCGTTGTCGATCTGGAGACGGGGGCTCGCGCCGGGACCGGACACGGCGCGCAGATTATTTTCGTCGCGCCCCCGATCGCGCAGGTACAGCGGGCCAAATCCCGCTCATTTCAACCCGCCTGCGAAACGATGCATCCATTTGCACTTTCATCGGTTCGCATCTGCTGCATCGCAGCATGACCCGTTCGGTGTTGGGAGCAGGTAGAGTGCGTTTTCTCGAAAGCCCGGTCCGGTTTCTGATCCATTATGTCGCCGCGCGGCCGCTGGGCTTCCTGCTGCTCGGCGTCATCGTCATCGCCGCCAGTGCCAGCGCGATCGGCGTCCAGTATGCGATGAAGCTGCTGGTCGACGCGATGACGCTCGCCGGCGGTCCGGTCCACGCCGTCTATGTCGCGCTCGGCCTGTTCATCTCCCTGGTCGTCGCCGAAAGCCTGTTGCAGCGCGGCGGCGCCTTCCTTCTCGGCCACATGACCGTCGTCTCGGGCATCCAGATCCGGCTCGACATGTTCGACTATCTGACCGGCCACCAGATGCCCTTCTTCCAGCAGCAGCGCGCCGGCTCGCTTGGCCACCGCATCGGCTCGCTCGCCGGCAATTTCGGCGCGCTGGTCCACCGGCTGCTCATGGAGGTCACCCCGCCGCTCGTCACCTTTGTCGGCGCGCTCGTCATCTTCATCGCCATCGATCAGCGCATGGCGGGAATCCTCGCCGCGATCTTCGTCATCGTCACCGCGATCCTTGCGCGCCACGGGCTGCGCGGCCATGTCCACCACCGCGCCTTTGCGCAAAAGGCGGGCGTGGTCGGCGGCGAACTGGTCGACCTGATCGGCAACATCTGGGTGCTCAAGGCCTTTGCCGGCCGCCAGCGCGAGCTCGACCGGCTGCGCGGCATCCTGAAGGACGAGGCGGTCGCCCAGCGCAAGGGCTGGTTCTTCGTCGAGCGCGTCCGCGGCCTCTACGACATCGCCATGGCGGTGATGGTCGCCGGCACGCTCGTCTGGGCGATCGGCCGCTGGTCGGCGCATGCGGTCACCACCGGCGACGTCGTCATCATCGTCACGCTCACCTTCCGCATGCTCCACGGCGCGCGCGACCTCGCCATGGCGCTGATCGATACCAGCCAGCAGTTCAGCTATCTCGAGGAGACGCTCGAGATCGTCGGCGTCCCCCACACGCTGACCGATGCGCCGGGCGCCCCCGCCTTCGTCCCCGGCCCCGGCACCGTCCGCTTCGACGCGGTCGCCTTCGGCTACGACCCGGCCCGCCCGATCCTCCACGACCTCAGCTTCGAGGTGCCGGCGGGCCAGAAGGTCGGCATCGTCGGCCCCTCGGGCGCGGGCAAGTCGTCGATCCTCCAGCTGGTCCAGCGCTTCTACGACCCCGATTCGGGCCGCATCCTCATCGACGGCCAGCCGACCGACGCCGTCACCCAGGAAAGCCTGAAACAGGCGATCGCGATGGTGCCGCAGGAGGTGTTGCTGTTCCACCGCAGCGTCATGGACAATATCCGCTTCGCCCGCCCCGATGCCAGCGACGAAGAGGTCCGCCGCGCGGCCGAGGCGGCGGGCTGTGCCGACTTCATCGCCGATCTTCCCGAGGGCTATGACAGCATCGTCGGCGAACGCGGCACCTCGCTGTCGGGCGGCCAGCGCCAGCGCATCGGCATCGCCCGCGCCTTCCTCAAGGATGCCCGCATCGTCCTGCTCGACGAGGCGACCTCGGCGCTCGACACCGAATCCGAACTCGCGGTCCAGGCGGGGCTCGAACGGCTGATGGTCGGTCGCACCGTGCTCGCGGTCGCCCACCGCCTCTCGACCATCGCCGAGTTCGACCGCGTCCTGGTGGTCGAACGCGGCCGCATCGTCGAGGATGGCGCGCCCCAGGCGCTGCTCGCGCGCGAGGATGGCGAGTTCCGCCGCCTCTGGCTGCTCCAGGCCCAGGGGTTGGAGCTCAGCGACATGCCCGAACCGCGCCTGCGCCTGATCGGCGGCAATGCGATGACCGGCCTCAACGACCGCGTCCAGGCCGCCTGGCGCCGCGCCTCCGGCAAGCGCTAGCGCCGAGCGCCGGGGCAGGGCAGGGGCTTACACCGGCAGCTTCACCCGGATCCGCCGATACCGCGCCTCGACAAAGCCGAACACGCCGAACAGCGCCAGCCCGATACCGATCGCCACCAGGATCGCGACCCCGCCCGGCTGGTCGCGCATCGCGCCCAGCGCGTCGGACACGCCGCCCGCCTCCGCTGCCCGCGCGCGCCATGCCGCCAGGAAGAAGAACAGGCTCATCACCGCGAACACCATCGCCCGCGCACCGTAACCGATCCGCCCGATCGTCTGGGCAAAGTCGGGCGCCGGCACGTCACCGCGCAGGTCCTCGGCAAAGCTGCCGGTCCACGCCTTCTTCGCCTGCAACCCCGATCCGACCAGCAACGCCACCGCCACCGCACCGACCAGCCACGGCCCGAACGGCTGCTCCAGCAGCCACGCGGTCCAGTCGCGCGCCGATTCATCCCCCGGCGAGGTCCCGTTCGACCGCCCGGGATGCAGCGCCAGCCCGACCGCGCTCGACGCCAGCAACAGATGCGTCACCGCGCTGACCCCGTGGCCCACGCGCTTCAGACCATCCTTCGCATCCATGCCGACCCGCGCGCCCGCCACCGCCTCGGTCGCGCGCCACAGCGCATATCCGATCAGCCCGGCCGCCACGACGCCCAGCACCACCGACGCCGCCGGCCCGCCGCCCAGCACCGTCAGCGCCCCCTGATTGTCCGCCGCATCGCCCCCCGAAAACGCCGTCTGCACCGCCAGCCACCCGACCAGCACATAGACCAGTCCGCGACACGCAAAGCCCAGCCGCGCCAGCACCGTGGCAGTCCCATCGCTCAACATCGATTCGCGCTCCCTGTGAACAGCGCCAACCCCCGTCCCCGCCGACCGTTCCCCAGAACCGCCAGCCCGAGACCGAGGCCAACCCCTAAGGATCGCAAAACCAAATCCCCCTCCCGCTCGCGGGAGGGGCCAGGGGAGGGCCTGTCCCCCAAAGCAAAGCCAACGAAACAACCACCCCAACCAACCCAAAAAAATCCTCTCCCGGCGGGAGAGGGAGACCGCAAAGCGGTGGAGAGGGGGTACCCCCCAAGCAAAGGCCCAAAAGCCAGCACGCGCCATCCCCCCCAAACGCAACCAAATCCCCCTCCCGCTTTGCGGGAGGGGCTAGGGGAGGGCCTGTCCCCCAAAGCAAACCCAACGAAACAACCACCCAACCAACCCCAAAAATCCTCTCCCGGACGGAGAGGGGGACCGCAAAGCGGTGGAGAGGGGGTATCCCCAGGCGAACGCCGGGAGACGGCCCACCGCGCGCGCTGGATTCCCCTCCCTGAAAAAGCAGGCAATCGCACCTGGATCTTGCGAGCGCGTCTATCGGCAATCTCCGTGTTCCGGCGAAGGCCGGAACCCAGTTGGAACGCCTCTTGAGTTCCGCGAAGCCTCGTATCCACCGTAGCTGGGCTCCGGCCTTCGCCGGAGCACAGAGCTGGTTTGCCCCAAATGCGATTCCCATCCCCGGTGATGGGCCAGGGGTGGGTCGGCCGCGGCTCCAGCCCGACCCTCAACGCACGCGAAACCCCCAACCCACTCACCGAGCCACGATAAACTCCACCCGCGTTTCCGACGGCAACCCGATCGGATGGAAATAGGCCTTCGCCTCGACCCCGATCTTCCCGTCGCGCGTCACCACCTCCAGCGAACACCCGTCCTCCGGCGAGTTCTGCGGCGCCAACCGATCCCCCAGCTTCGCCTCAACCCCCGCCTCGTCCGGCCGCGCTGGATCAACCGGCGCATCGCCCGGCCGGAACAAGCCGGTCGGCGTAGAGACGAACCCCGGCCCGCCCTTGCGCGAGAAATAGATCCGCACCCCGCCCTCGATCGCAACCACATCGCGGACCCAGCAGATGCCGCCCGCGGGCGAGGGTGCGAGCGGCGCAAGGGGAGCGGGCAGGGCAGCCGCAAGAAGGGCGAGTGCGATCATGGTGCGGGCTCCGACAGCAATCAGGACAGAACCGTCGAACGCCATCATGCACCGCGCGCGCCCTGTGTCGACCCGGCTGTCGCGGCCCGCCGATGCGCCATCTGCGGACCCTCTGCCGCGGCCGGACCGAAAGCGCTTCGCGAACGGGCATCCGTTGCGCCATGCTGGCCCTCGATGAACAGCCGCATCCCGCCATCCGGTCCCGCCGGCCGCCCCGATCGCCCGGTCCCGTCCAGGCGCGCGCGCAACTGGCGGCAATGGCTGGTCCTTGGCGGGATCGGGCTGGCGTCATGGATCATCCTGTTCGCCGCATGGATCGGCGTGGCCTTCCTGCGCAATTCGACCGATCGGGATGCCGACGCGGTCGCGCTCAACCTCGTCCTGACCTGCTTCATCGCCACCATCGGCCTGATCGCAATGCACCGCGGACTCTATCGCCGGTTCCTGCAGGCCGATCGCAGGCGCGCCGCCGGCACGGTGCCGCCGGGTGATCCCGGCCCGGCCGTCGGATCGGAGCCGGTCGCCCCGCCGCCCCGCATCGACTGGCCCTGGACGCTGCGGCTCCGTCACGCGGTTCTGTACCTCGTCGGTATCCTCACCCTGCTCTACGCCTTCGCGCCCTATGAGAATCAGCTGGCGATCCTGCGGTTCGTGACCGCGCACAGCGCCGGCCGCTCCTCCGCGGGGAGCCTCGGCGCGCTGCTGTTCGGCTATCTGCCGATGGTCGCGCTCGTCATGCTGGCAATGCTCCTGACCTGGCGCCAGATGCGGCGACGCGATGCGGGCCTGCTCGGGCCGGGCGAGACGCTGCTCCTCGAAGCGGAAACGTCATGGCTGTTCTCCTTCGCCGCCGCGTTCGCGACGGCGGTGTTCCTCTGCCGCTGGGCCGGGAGCATGATCGTGGCCTATCTTTGAATTGCGCCTGCGCGACGCTCTCCTGCCGGAGCAGACCGCGCAGGAGGCGGCTGTCGGCAAAACGGATGGAGCAGGTGAAGCCCGTCGATCCGCCGCGTGACGGCCGGGCCTTCGTCCGAAACGCGCCGTTGGAGGCAGTAAGTGCCGCTGCGTCCGATGCTGGCCGCGGGCGGGAGTGCGAGCGCGCCGAGGGGGCGGACAGGGCGGCGGCGAGAAGCGTGAGGGCCATCATGGTGCGAACTCCGCCAGGCTGACACATAAGGCCGGATGTCAGCGCACGATGTTATCGGCGCAGCGATGCAATCGGCTCAGCAGCTCAATCCTCATAGCCGAACTCGCGCAGGATTCGGTCCATATCCTCCCGCCCGAGCACCAGATCGGCACTGTCCCTGTCCGATCGGATGCCGCGTGCCGCGACATGAGCGGCGGCCAGGTCCATCAGCGTGGGCATCCGCTCCGCGGCAGTCAGCGCAGCGTGCAGCAGAACCTGCTGTTTGCCGATCTGACCCGCCACGGCCTGGAAGCCGCCACCGCCGGTGGCTAGATCAGCAAAGATCACTTCGCGCGTTTTCAGGTCGAAGATCAGCGGCACCGCCGAACGGCCCGGCAGGTCCAGGTCGAACCGGTGCCGAACGGTGGAAGGTTCGTATAGTTCGCCCGAGCCGACGTCCGCGCGCTCCATGAAGCCGGCAAAGCAGGGGAAGGCGCTGAACGGCTGCGCCGTGAACGAGATGACCGACGCCGCGACGTAACGGACGCCAAGCGTGCGCAGGATCGGCACCTTGAAGTCGATATACTCGGACGCGCCGTGGGGTGCTGACTGGACGTCTCCCGAATGCAGGCAGCCATAATGGGCCAGATTGGTGAACGCGACATGGCCCAGGCTGCCCAGTGCGTCGTCCCACACGGTGATCGACAGATCGACGTCGATCTCGCCAGTCCAGTGGACGAACAAGCGAATTACGTCGCCGGAAAAGGGCGTGCGCCCGCCCTTCGGCATGAAAGTCGAGGTCGTCGAATCCCCGCGCCGGTTATAGGGGGCGGGCAGCGTCGCCAGTTCCGGCAGCAGGTGCACCCGACCGATCGGCGGCAACCGGCGCAGGCGACGGTCGATTTCAGAGGTGATGGCAGCGCGCGCGGCGGAAAGGTCGTCCGCATGGATCGGGTCGAGCCGATTGGGTACGAAGTGTATCTTGTTGCTCATCCCTTTCGGGCGAAACACGCGATACTGGGCGCGGTCGCGGTATCGAAGATGGGCGTCCAGCTCGAACAGGAGCTTGGTCGTCGCCTGGGCCAGCATCTCCGGCAGCGCTTCCAGGATCGGCGCGCGATCATTGGCCAGGCGCAACATCAGGTCGACGCGGCGCAGGAATTCGCCGGGACGCGCGGCAAGTATCCTGACCGTGCCAGTGTCGATCCGCCGCGCCCGGATCGCTGCTTCGACAGATCGATTGAAGGTCGGCACCGACTTTGGTGCGTTGCGCAGCGTTTCAAGCGCCTCGGCTGCACGCGGAGCTGCGCGCCGGTTGCGCGGATGGTTCGGGCGCAACTGCTCGCCCAGCCGTAACCACGGCTCGCGATGGCGCATCATGTCCTCCAGCGGCGCGTCGACCCGGTCGAGCAGCCGCAGCAGCATTCGGCGCGTGCCCGTGCTCAGCCGAAAGCGGGGCGGCGTGGCGAGCGAGAGGTCGGCGTCCGGCGCCGACAGCCCCGCTGCGACGCGCAGTACGTCCGTTGCGGTGCGGACATGGTGCAGCGCCTGCTCGGCGGGCAGCAGTTCGACGATTAGCGGTATCGTCTCGCGGAACGGTGCCTCGGGCGCGCGCAGCATATCCCGGTCGACCGTGCGGATCAGGCGCCGCTCGTCCAGCGACAGCGAAGAGGGGCGGGCGAGCAACCCGTTGGCGACCTCTGCCAATGCCGCGGCGTCCAGAAAGCTGAGCGACTTGAGCGGCGCGACCTTTGTTACCGGCGAGGAAGACTCGCGTCCCAGCGCCAGCCCCGGATGCAGCGTGCCGCACAATGGGCAGCCTTGGATGCCGGCAAGCGCAAGTTCGTCGCGCGAAACCACATGGCCACAGGGCAGCATTTCAGAGTGCGCATCCGTGGGATTGAACAGCGTCCGGATGAAGCTGCGCGATCGGGCGACGAGCCGGGTCATATCGTCGGGCACGCGATGCGGGAAATTCGCATAGAGCGGAGTATCCGGCGCATCGGCCCCGGCAACCTCTCGCAGCGCTCCGAGTAATTCAGCCGAAACTTCCTCAAGCCGCTGTGGCGACAGGCTGTCGATGGCCGACGACAATGCTTCATCAGCGACATAGCCCAACCGGCGCATCTCGCGCTCCAGCGCTTCCTTGCCTACGCCCCTGGGCACGGCCGCCGGACCACGCTCGAACGAAACGGCCGAGAGGAGCCGGATTGCCTCAATCATTTCTCGATCCCCCGGGCGACGGTTCAGCGCGGAGCCGAACGATGCGACTGAAGCGCCTGTTGAAGTCCTGAGCGAGGTTCAGGAGTACGCGGGACAAATCCGACAGCTATTTCCGAATGATAGAAGGAAGCGCATCGATACGTCCCGCGTAGGTGTCAGATAGCGTGCTCGAACTTGGCGGGCAACATGCGCAAAGTTACTCTGTTGCCCACCGATCCCCCAGCTTCGCCCTACCCCCGCCTCGTACCGCCGCACCGGATCGACCGGCGCATCGCCCGGCCGGAAAAGGCCGGTCGGCGTAAAGACCGACCCCGGCCCGCCCGTGCGCGAGAAAGAGATCCGCTGGCAACTCTCACGAATTGCATCCATTTGCAGCTTATCACGCGAACTCGCGCGTTCGAAACCTTGGCGATTGCAGCGGACGGAACCGCAAGGTAGGAGTGTTTTATGGCGGATCAACCGAGCGCGCAGCCCTATAAGTCGCCGCCCATTGTCGAGGCTGCGATCGAGGTCCGTCTTACAAAACCGCTAAACGACGCCCGCCTGCAGAAGGCGCGGGACTTCCTCAGTAACAGATATCGGAATTTAAATTCGGAGCCGTTGCTTGAGGGTAAGCTCGACTTCAAGAATCAAACGGCCACATTCGAGCAAGTTGGAATGCGACATACTCTGTCGAGTGCAGACGAGACGGATCGTTGTGTTTTGTCGTCGTCTTCGCTCCAGTGGTCGCGCCTGGCACCATACACAGGATGGGACGAATTTGCCGGGCGCTTTGAATCTGAAATACGCACAGTGTTTAAGGCTGCTGGCAATATGTCGATCAGCCGTTTGGGAATGCGCTATATCAATCGCATCGACGTAAAGTTGGTCGATGGAATTGCTCATTATGAGGAATTTCTGAATTTTAAGATCGAACACGGCGATCTGCTCGAGCCGACCAACGGCTTTCAATGGGTCGTGGTCAAGCACTTTCCGGACAGAGCCTTAAAAGCGAATGTGCAGTCTGCGGTAGTCGAGCCAGAGCTGGTGGATGCTGCGTCGTTCATATTCGACATAGATGTTTTTGCAGATGTTGAAGTTCCTCAGGTGCCCGACGATATACATCACAAATTGATCACTATGCGCGAGCTGAAGAACGCTATATTCGAGGCGGGAATCACTCAGCGCGCGAGAGAAAAATATCTCTAATGCAAATGCTGCCTGTTCAACGGTTCGCTCGTAGCGCAATGTCAGGGGCTGACAAGGTGCGACCAATCCAAATAGAAAAGACCAGTGTCTATGCCGGTGTCTGCGCCGCGCCGAGATCGCAGGCGTTTTTTACTGCGACCGCGCCGTTGGCTGTGGTGCAACCGGCTACAGCCGACGGCGTAACCGAGCAACTATTTATAGCTTTGGCGGAAGCCAAAATATGGACGTCGCATGTTGCGATGCACTTACCAAAACTTACTCGGGATCGATTATTTCGCCAACTCGACGTTCTCCACGACGCCGATGAATGGGAAGACTCTGGTAAGCCAATCGTGCTACAGTCGTATCAATCGCTGGTGCGCGGAATTCTCCACCACGAGATTAACAGCCGTCCGGCACTGTCACTGATGCCGAGCGGCAATATCCTTGCCCTGTGGCAGCAAGGTGACGACAAACTCACCGTTGAATTCCTGCCGGGAAATCGCGCGCGATGGTTTGTGCAGTTCGCTTCTCCAGATGGTCCAGAGCGCGCGACCGGTACGGCTCCGTTGGAAAGATTGCGCGCTGTTCTTGAGCCCTACGGTGCAGGACGGTGGTTCGATGGTAGCTAGGCGGCCGTTACCTGACGATCATCACGTTATGCGTTACGTGCCTCAGTCCAAGCAGTTCATCGACGACGAAGGGCGGAGCTTGGGCCCGGCGCCTGGCGCTTTCGCGATGCGCCCCGACGATCAGGGTGGCCTGTCCGTCACAGAGATCGAGCATTTTGGTGAGATGGGGGCTCTGTCTCGCGTCGCTGCAGCGGTGGCCTATCGGGCGAGCCTGCCCTCACGACAGCTGAAGGCAAGCGCAATTTTCGCTTGGGCGCAAATCGAGGATATCCGGGCTGCAGGCGCCAGTTACAATAATCCTGTGCGGGTGGTGCATGATCCGGTTGAAGGGAATCCTGGGCATGCCGAGATACGCCATTTCAGCGATGATGACCTCGATTTGCTCGACTTCCTTGCGACCAACGTCTTTCAGCAATATGAACAAGTTAATACGATGAGTTTGCCACCTGTTTAGATGCTGATCGTGCTGTTGCCTTCGCTCTCGCCTGTAAAGTGCCTAACCGGCTTGCATCGCTGAGTAACGATAGGGCACGTTTCCGGCTTTGATTTGTTGCAAATCTAGTGACGTGCGCCCCTGATTGTTACCATTCAGAGGTAGAGCCTGGCTCCTTCATGATGGTTGTTTGAGGGGATGGCAACGTGTCCGGGGGCATGCCCCCGGACACGTTCGCCGGCGATCTCGGCAGGGGTCTTCCCGCCCAGTTTCGAGTGGGGCCGCACGTGGTTGTAGTCATGGCGCCAGGCGTCGAGCACGAAGCGGGCGTGCGCCAGCGACGTGAACAGCGTCTCGTTGAGGCATTCGTCCCGCAAGCGCCCGTTGAAGCTCTCCACGAAGCCGTTCTGCATCGGCTTGCCCGGCGCGATGTAGTGCCACTCGACGCGCCGATCCTGCGACCAGCGCAGGATGGCCGACGAGGTCAGCTCGGTGCCGTTGTCGCTCACCACCGTATGCGGCTTGCCGCGCAGTCCGATCAGCCGTGTCAGCTCGCGCGCGACCCGCATGCCCGACAGCGACGTGTCGGCCACCAGCGCGAGGCATTCCCGCGTGTAATCGTCGACCACGCACAGGATGCGGAAGCGACGACTGCACGTCAGCGTGTCGGAGACGAAGTCCAGCGACCAGCGCTGGTTCGGCCCGTCCGGCAACAGCATCGGCGCCCGCGTGCCCAAGGCCCGCTTGCGGCCGCCGCGACGGCGCACGCGCAAGTTCTCCTCGCGGTAGATGCGCCGCAGCTTCTTGTGGTTGGGCGTCATGCCCTCACGCGCCAGAAGATAGCCGAGGCGACGATAGCCGAACCGGCGGCGTTCCGCCGCCAGCTCACGCAACCGCGCCCGCAAGGCCGCATCATCACCCCGGGTCGGCTGATACCGGATCACCCGCCGGCTCACGCCGACCAGACTGCACGCCCGACGCTCGCTCAAGCCGTGATGTTCACGAGCATGGGCGACCGCTTCCCGCTTCGCGCCGGGCGTCACCATTTTTTTGACGCCAGATCCTTCAACACGACATTGTCGAGCATCGCCTCGGCCAGCAGCTTCTTCAGCCGAGCGTTCTCCTCCTCGAGCGCGCGTAGCCGCCGAGCCTCGGACACTTCCAGACCGCCGTACTTGGCTTTCCACTTGTAGAACGTCGCCGAGCTGACCCCGTGGCGCCGGCACACGTCCGCCGTCGCCATGCCAGCCTCCTGCTCCTTCAAAATCGCGATGATCTGCTCTTCGCTGAACCTGCTGCGCTTCATTCCGTCCGACTCCTTCGAGGCGGACTCTACCCAAAATCGGTCACATTCCAGGGGCGCACGTCACTAGCGATTTGCGGGCGAGGTCCCGACACCGAGTGTAGCCGATGTCTTCAACATTTGCCCAAACTTCTCGTTGTTGCGAAATGCTGACGTCCCCGCTTGAACAAGTGTAATCGGCGCGAAAGCAAGCGGTCTTCCGATCGTGGTCCGAATTTGGGCCCAGCCTGCGGTGCGTGTGGGATAAGATCGGCGACTGAGTTGAGACGCAAGACCGCTCGCTTCCCCGGTCTCACCCCACCCACCGCCAAACCCCCGCAGCCCACCCGGCCAGCGGGATATGCGCCCAGGTCGCCGCCAGCCATAGCACCACGCCGCCGCCGATCGCATGCATGCCGAACCCGCCGAACCGCGCCCGCCCGGCCAGGATCGCGGCGAAGGGGAGGTAGCTGGTCCGCGCTTCCCAGGCCGGCCAGGCCTGCGGCGCCGCCGCTGCCTTCTTGCGGTCCTGCAACGCCGCCCCGACCAGCGCGAGCACGATGATCCCGCCCGACAGGATCAGGTTCTTCGCGATCGGATAGACCAGGATATGCGCCACGCCCCACAGCGCGAACGCCCACATCATCGGGTGGCGGGTGACGGCATAGACGCCCTTCGCCTCGGCGGTCGCCGCCTGGTCCTCGGCACCGGGCAGCGCCGGATTGCGCACCAGCGACCCCAGCATCAGGATCGACGCCACCAGCATCACCGCCGTCGCCACCGCCCACAGCCCGTCGCCCACCGCCCATAAGGGCGCGGTCACCCCGGCCGCGCGATAGGCCCACACCGTCGCGCCCAGGGTCGCGAACGCGACCAGCGAATAGATGCCCAGAAACGCCTTCTCCCCGACCGCGTTCGCGATCGGCCGGCGCAGCGGGTGCGACAACAGGAAATGGGTGCCCACGAATGCGGCGACGCCGCCCGCAACTGCCGCCAGCCCGCTCATGCGCCGCGCTCCTCTGCCCGAATGCCGTCCCCGTTCCCGTCCACGCGCCCGACCCCGTCCGCATCCGGCGCCGGTCCCGCCGATGCCGCGATGATCTCGGCGAACTGCCGCGCCCGCGCCGCGCGCCGCTCGGCGGGCTCGATCCCCGCCTCGTTGGTCAGCGTGGCATAGCCATGCACGATCGACCATGCCGCCAGGCTGACGTCCGCCACCCGCGCCGCCGGGCAGATACCGGCCACCACCTGCGTCAGCGCGCCCAGCGCATCCTCGGCCGCCGCCGCGGCGTCCGGATGCCGCGTCACATCGACCAGCTCGCGCGCGAACATCAACCGGAACAGGGCAGGGCGCGCCTGGGCGAAGGCGATATAGGCCTCGCCCGCCGCCGCCAGCGCCGCCACGCCCGCGCGCCATCCGGCCGCCGCGCGCACCGAAGCCGCCAGCCGCTCGAACCCCTGCGCCGCCAGAACCGCCAGCATCGCCTCCTTGTCGGCGAAATGATTATAGGGCGCCTGCCGTGACAGCCCGGCCCGCTCCGCCACCCCGCGCAGCGACAGCCCCGCCGCGCCGACCTCCTCCAGCCATTCCCCCGCCGCCGCGATCAGCACCGCGCGCGCGTCCCCATGATGATAGGCCATCGCACCGACTCCAATGTTGACGGTGTCAATATCGGGCTATGTTGACGCCGTCAACATTGGCTTAGTCGGTGCCGTCAACTGCCCACCAGATGAGGTAGGGCTCAATATGAATGTCGCCTTCTTCGCCGACGATTTCGCACGCCGCATCCATGACGAAAGAATCCTGCCACGCCCTCTGCACACCAAAGCGCGCATAGGGTCCGCGAACGTCGCCCAATGCGTCGTTATGTTCACGAACCAGGCGCAGGTAGCGCGGGACTTCGGGATAGGTTGACCGGATATAGTCCACCGCCGCCTCAACCTGTTTCCTGGTCAGCTTGGGTTGGTCGTTCAATAGTTTCGGGCCCGTGTAGCGATAGCGGCGCAAGGGTGTCGCCTCCCATCGCCACTCTGCACGCTCGCGCTCGGTCAGCGGCGGCATCAGCATATCAAGCCGCATCCGGTCGCGCAGTGCGAGGACGAGTTCGCGTTCCTCCTCATCGCTCGCCGGTTTGGGCATGCCGCGCATGGCGCCGAGAAAGTCATTGTCGAGGCTGGCGTGTATGCCTTCCTTCAGTTCGGCAATGTCGAAGCCGTGCTTTTCCGCATGCTTCAGCATCTGCCAGTAGCTTCCTTCAAAGCTTGTGTAGTCGAGCCTTCGAATGATTTTCTCGAATTGAATACAGGACAGCATTTGGCGGGTCTCCCTCGCCCCCACAGTGGCGCGCAAAGGGTTAAGCGCGGCTCAAGGCGAGGGCGCCCAGCTGCTGTCTCGCGACGGAACGCCGGGCTTGGGCAAAAGCTAAGATAGATCAGTTTTTGTGTTCCAATCGCATTGACCCGCGCCGCCCCCGCCGCTATCCGGCCGGCGTCATTCGGGGAGTAGCCCGCCGCCCGCAACCGGGCGGATTGCCTGCGTCAACATACTTGGTGGAGACACCATGGCGCAGCAGGGATGGGGAGGGCCGCACGGCCCGCCGCGTCCCAGGCGAGACCGATGGCGACGGCTTTCCGCTCATGGTCGGGCGGGAGGGTTGTCGCTGTCGTCTGTCCGCCGCCCGACCCCCGGAACACGTTCCCATGGAAGCCTTCTTCACGTCGCTTGGCCTCGTCGCGCTTGCCGAGATCGGCGACAAGACTCAGCTGCTCGCCATCCTGCTCGCGGTGAAGTTCCGCCGCCCCTGGCCGATCATCGCCGGCATCTTCGCCGCGACCCTGGCCAATCACTTCCTCGCCGCCCTGGTCGGCACATTGGCGTCGGGCTTCCTCGAAAGCCGCTGGTTCGCGGTCGCGATCGGCCTGTCGTTCATCGCCATGGGCGCCTGGACGCTGATCCCCGACAAACTCGATGACGAGGATGCGAAGCTGCCGCGCTACGGTGCCTTCCTCACCACGCTGATCGCCTTCTTCTTCGTCGAAATGGGCGACAAGACCCAGATCGCCACCGTCGCGCTGGGCGCGCGGTTCGACAATGTCGTCGCGGTGACGATGGGCACTACGCTCGGCATGATGCTCGCCAATGGGCCCGTGGTGTGGATGGGCGACAGGCTGCTGAAGAAGATCGACCTCACCCTGGTCCACCGCATCGCCGCCGCGCTGTTCGTCGCGATCGGCATCTGGACGCTGGTCGAGGCGCTGCGCTGAGCGGGGCGGGGAAGGCCGGAGCGGGCAGGGCGCGCGCCACCGGCGGCGCGCCCGCTCCGTCGGTCGGTTACTGGGTGAAGGCGCGGATGCCGTAGTCGCAGCTGCTGGTCTTGCACGCCTTCATCTCGATCCGGACCATATAGGTGCCGGGGCCTTCCAGCTGCACGATCGGCGTATCGTCGGTCTCGACGTCGCTGGCGATCTCGGCACCGCTGGTGTCGGTGACGACCATGTCCGCATTATCGCAATCGGCATCGCAGATTCCCATGATCGCGAACGGGCCCTCGCCGGTCAGCCGGACGCTCATCGTCTTCGATGCGCCCTTGGCCAGCGTCCCGCGCTGGGTCCATCCGGTCGGCTTGTACCCCTTGCTGGCAAAGATTTCGGTCGCCTTGTCGAGCAGCTTCGGGATGATATCGTCCTGCGCCATCACCGGCGTCGCCAGGCACAAGGTCGCGGCTGCAGCGAGCATCGAGGCATATCGGTTCATTCGGTCCCCCCCGTCACGCGGCGCTCGCGCGGAACTCGCGCCTGTGTCACCGCGGGACTGCTATAGCATCCCGCGGCGCCCCTTCAACGATACGACGCTTCGCCCCGGCCCGCTCGCGTGCCGATGGCGAAGCCAGTCATGACCGGCGCGGACCCGTCGCCGGCGCCGTCGCGGTCACTGCGTATAGGCGCGCATGCCAACGGCGCAGCTGTCGGTCTTGCACGCCTTCATGTCGATCCTGACCATATAGGTGCCGGGATTTTCCAGCAGTACGATCGGCGCGTCGTCGGTCTCGACGTCGCTGTCGATCGTCTTGCCGGAGGAATCGCTGATCACCAGGTCGACATTGTCGCAATCGGTGTCGCACATGCCGACCACTGCGAAGGGGCCGCTGCCGGTCAGCGTCAGCTTCGCCGTCTTCGTGCCGCCCTTGGCCAGCGATCCGCGCTCGGTCCACCCGGTCGGCTTGAAGTCCTTGCTGGCAAAGATCTCGTCGGTCTTGCCGAGCAGGAAGCCGATCGTGTCGTCCTGCGCCATCACCGGCGCCGCAAGGCAGAAGGTCGCGGCCGCAGCCAGCAACGAGGCGAATTTGGTCATGAAGGCTCCCCATCGGTGCGACGACCACGGATATCGCGTGCCGCACCCTGCAATACCCTCATCCCACCCCGCGAGTTCCCTGCACCGACGCGAAGCTTTGCCGCGATCAGATCCTCTTCCCGGAGGGAGAGGGGGACCAGCCGCAGGCTGGTGGAGAGGGGGTTTCCACAAATGACGACGTTCGGGCGGCTCGCCTCCGCTTCACGTCCGCGCCGGTGAGGGCGCGGTACAATCACGTGCAGCGACTCTGCTTCCCTCCTGCAAGCAGGAGGGGGACTGTCGCAACCGTCCGACGCCCCCAAAGCGTTGCAGCCGTAACGCCGGACAAGCCCCCGATTGCCTTACCCCGCAACCCATGATACTTACATCATTGTCAGTAGTGATTCGGTGATCCCATGGCCACGCAACTCGCCCCGACCCAGCTCCCGAAGACGGCCCCGCCGGCGGCGACCCCGCCTGCCGAGGTGCTCAACCCCGGCATTCCGCTCAAGCGCGAATGGGGCACTGCGCTCAACGCGCTGGGCAAGCTGCTCGCCAATGGCGACGATACCGCGCAGGTCTTCCGCATCATGCGCGCGCTGAACGGTGACGTGACCCAGCGTTCCTATCGCAAGCTGCTGACGATCCCCGGCGGCGGCGAACTCGCCTATCGCCGCGTCGAGCTTGCCCGCCGTCTGGGCGACCGTGCCTGGATCGACGGCTTTGCCGCGGGCACGGTCGGCGCCGCCTATCGCAACTTCCTCGACGCCACCGGCTATTCCGCCGACGGCCTGGCCGAGATCAGCATGGCCGAGGGCGCGTTCCAGGGCGATGTCGAGCACCCCTATGCCTGGATGGGCCGCCGCGAGCGCGACATCCACGACCTGTGGCACATCCTGACCGGCTACAAGGCCGACGAACATCTTGGCGAAGCCTGCCTCGTCGCCTTCTCATATGCCCAGACCGGCGGCCTGGGCTGGGGCTTCATCGCGATGGGCGCCGCCCTGAAGAGCATCCGCGTGACCCGCGAGACCGCGTTCCTCAAGGCCGTGATCGAAGGCTATCGCAACGGCAAACGCGCCGCCTGGCTCCACGCCGAGGATTACGAAACGCTGATGGCCGAGCCGCTGGACGCCGCCCGCAAGCGCCTGAACATCGCACCGGCGCCCAAATACAGGATCGCCCAGCAACGCCTTGAGGCCGCGGGGCTGAAAGGCATCTGACCGTCATTCTCCTCCCCAGGAGCCCGCGGCTCCGGGGCAGGGGGATGAACAGGTCGCCCTGTGCCCCGCACAGGGTTGAGATTGCCGGGGGCAATCTCACCTGTTCATCGCGCAGCGAATGGTGGAGGGGGTCCACAACAGCCGTGCCTTACCACTACTACCCCTCAAACCCAGCAGCCCCCTCCACCACGATGCTACGCATCGCGGTCCCCCTCCCCCGGAGCCGCAGGCTCCTGGGGAGGAGACGGCGATCTCACTCAACCCGCACCCCAACCTCAAACCCGAACGCACCCCCTCCGCGCCTCTGCGTCTCGGCGCGAACAACCCACTTCTTCTTCTTCTTCTTCTTCTTCTTCGCGCCTTCGTGTCTTTGTGTGAGAAAACCCCTCAACTCCCCCCGGTAGCCCTGCGCCCCCCGCCCGGCTAGGAACGGTCGCGCATGGCCCTGACCCGTCTCGTCCTCACCGATTTCCGCAACCATGCGGATGCCGTGCTCGAACCCGGCCCCGGCTTCGTCGTGCTTGCCGGCGAGAATGGCGCGGGGAAGACCAACATTCTCGAGGCGGTGTCGCTGCTCGCGCCCGGCCGCGGGCTGCGCCGGGCCGCGCTGTCGGAGATGGCGCGCCAGGGCGGGTCGGGCGGCTTCGGGGTCGCCGCGCGGCTCGACGCGGGGCAGGGCGGGGGCGAGATCGGGACGGGGACCGAGCCGCGCGCGCCCGAGCGGCGGCTGGTGCGCGTCAACGGCGCCGCGGCTGCCGCGACCGCGTTGGCCGAGTGGCTCACCATCCTGTGGCTCACCCCGGCGATGGACCGGCTGTTCGTCGAGGCGCCGGGCGATCGCCGCCGCTTTCTCGACCGGCTGACGCTGGCGCTGCACCCCGGCCATGCCGGCCATTCGACCCGCTATGACGCCGCGATGCGCCAGCGCAACCGGATCCTGGCCGAGGATCGCGCACCCGATCCCGCCTGGCTTGCAGCGCTCGAGGCACGCATGGCCGAGCATGGCGCCGCGATCGACGCCGCGCGGCGCGATACCGTCGAACAGCTGTCCGCCGCGATCCTGCGCCAGCCCGAGGGGGCGTTCGCGCGCGCCGGGCTGCTGCTCGACGGCTGGAGCGGCGCTGCACCCGATCTCGCCCGCGCGCTGGCCGAGGGGCGCCGCCGCGATGCCGCCGCGGGCCGCACGCTGGCCGGGCCGCACCGCGCCGACCTGCTCGTCACCCATCTTGCCAAGGGCCAGCCGGCGCATCTCTGCTCGACCGGCGAGCAGAAGGCGCTGCTGCTCGGTCTCGTGCTCGCCCATGCCGATCTGGTCGCCGATCGCACCGGTCGCGCGCCGGTGCTGCTGCTCGACGAGGTTGCGGCGCATCTCGACCCCGGCCGCCGCGCCGCGCTGTTCGACCGGCTCGCGGGCAAGGGGCAGGTGTGGATGACCGGGACCGAGGCAGCCCTGTTCGACACCGTCCCCGGCGCGGCGACCCGCTACCGCGTCGACCATGGCACCGTGCTGACCGGCTGATCGCGCCGCGATCCGGATCGCTCCGATCTGGCGGCAATTTTCCTACAGCGATCGGCTATGTCGTTGATTTCGTTCGGCGTCCTTATCCAGAAACGCCATGTCGTGTCGCATTATGCGCCCATTTCGAGCAGCACTTTCCACTCCTCGTCGCGCACCGGGGTCACTGACAGGCGCGACTGGCGGACCATCTCCAGGTCCTTCAGCCGCGGCTCTGCCTTGATGTCGGCCAGCGGCACCGGCCTGTTCAGCTTGCGCACCGGCTTCACCGCGACGCTGGCCCATTTGCCGTCCTCGCCGTCCGGCTGCCAGGCGCGGATGATCTCCATGATCCCGACCGCCGCCTTCTCGATGTTCGAATGGTAGAAGATCGCCTGGTCGCCCGGCGCCATTTCCTTGAGGAAGTTGCGCGCGGTATAGTTGCGCACCCCGTTCCACTCGGTCGACCCCTCCTGGATCAGGTCGTCCCAGCCATAGACATCGGGTTCGGAGCGCAGCAGCCAGTATCGCATGCCCGCCCGGTTAGCGTCCTAAACCGCGCATGAACACCCGATTCCGATCCGGTTCAGCCGCGTGCGCCTAGGCCGAGTGAACCTGGCCCCGCTGCGGCGTTGTCCGAATGTACGAGCGGGGCAGTCGAACTCGAGGAGGTTTGTCATGTTGAAGCTTGGCACCCGGGCAGCGCTCGCCGCCGTCCTCGGCGTCACCGCGCTCACCGCCGCGGCGGCCCCGGCGGATGCGCAGCGCTACCGCTATTATTACCGCGACCGCGACCGCGGCGGCGAAGCACTGGTCGCCGGTATCGCCGGGATCGCGATCGGCGCGGCGCTCGCCAGCGACCGCAACCGGTACGATTATTACGACCGCCGGTACGACTATGATCGCCGCTATTATCGCGACCGCGGCTATTATCCGCGCAACGGCTATTGGTACCGCGACAATTATCCCCGCTACCGCGGCTATTATGACTGCCGGGTCCGCCGCGTATGGGACCCCTATATCGGCCACCACGTGCTGGTCCGCTATTGCTGAGTCGAGCCTGAGGGCGCGGGACTTCGGGTCTCGCGCCCTTATCCTTTGGCCCCTTATCCTTTGGTACGACTCGCGCCCGTCCCATGCCGCCGATAGGGTGCGCGCATGACCGACACCCGCTCCCCCGCAGCCGCGCCGGCCCTCGACCCGTCCGACCCCTATCTGCGCGTCGCCCAGACCTTTCCGGTGCTCTCCGACGAAATGTCGGCCCGCGTCGCGGCCTTCGGCACTGCGGAGGAGCTGCCCGACGGCGCGATGCTGTTCGAGCGCGGCCAGCGCAGCGTCGATTTCTTCCTCTGCCTGGCCGGCGGCATCGAGATTCTCGACGAGGATGATGGCGGCCAGGCGCATGTCGTCCACACCCATGAGCCCGGCCAGTTCACCGGCGAGCTCGACCTGTTCAACGACCGCAAGATCCTGGTCACCGGCCGCGCGCTGCCCGGCAGCCGCGTCGCGCGGATCCGGCGTGAGGATTTCCGCCGGATGATCGCCGCCGAGCCCGATATCGGCGAGATCATCATGCGCGCCTTCATCCTGCGGCGGGTCGGGCTGATGCTCCACGGCCAGGGCGGCGTGACCCTTGTCGGACCGGGCCATTCAGCGAACAGCGTGCGGATTGAGACCTTCCTCACCCGCAACGGCTATCCCCACCGCCGCATCGATACCGAGAGCGATGTCGACGCGCGCGGCTTTCTCGACTGTTTCGAGCTGACCGAGGCCGATCTGCCGGTGGTGGTCGCGCAGGGCCAGCCGCTGCGCAACCCGAGCAACGCCGAGCTTGCCGACGCACTGGGCCTCAGCGTCGCGATCGACGAGGCGCAGCTGCACGACCTGATCGTGGTCGGCGCCGGCCCCGCGGGGCTGGCCGCCGCGGTCTATGGCGCTTCCGAAGGCCTCGACACGGTGGTGGTCGAGGCGATCGCGCCGGGCGGCCAGGCCGGGACCAGCTCGAAGATCGAGAATTATCTCGGCTTCCCCACCGGCATTTCGGGACAGGCGCTGGCCGGCCGGGCGCAGGTCCAGGCGCAGAAGTTCGGCGCGCAGCTGCTGGTGTCGCGCGGCGCCGCGACGCTCGACTGCCAGTCCGACGCCTTCCGCGTCCAGCTGGACGACGGCCGCTCGATCCGCGCCCGATCGGTCGTGGTCGCGACCGGCGCGCGCTATCGCAAGCTCGACCTGCCCGACTATTGCCGGCTGGAGGGCAACGGAATCTATTATGCCGCAACCGCGATGGAGGCAGGGCTGTGCGCCGGGACCGACGTCGTCGTGGTCGGCGGCGGCAATTCGGCGGGACAGGCGGCGATGTTCCTGTCGCGCCATGTCCGTCACGTCCATATCCTGGTCCGCGGCGAGGGGCTGGCGGCGACCATGTCGCGCTACCTGATCGAGCGGATCGAGGCGTCGGACCGGATCACGCTCCATCCCTATTGCCAGGTGACCGAGGTGTCGGGCGGCAAGCATCTCGAGCGGTTGCGCTGGCGCGAACGCTCGGGGCGCGAGGTCGAGCTGGCAGTCGGCGGCCTGTTCGTGATGATCGGCGCCGAACCCAATACCGACTGGCTGGGCGAATGCGTCGAGCTCGACGCGCAGGGATTCGTCGTCACCGGCGACGGTGCCTCGCCCTTCTGCTCGTCGCGGCCGGGCATCTTCGCGGTCGGCGATGTGCGGTCGGGATCGATCAAGCGCGTCGCGTCGGGGGTGGGCGAGGGGTCGGTCGTCGTGTCGACGATTCACCGCTATCTGGAGATGCGCCAGCGCGAAGCGGAGGGCTTGCCCGCCTGACCCGCTTTGCGGCAAAGGGACGCGCATGAGCGACACCCCTCCCGACCGCCTGTCGGTCAACCCGAAGAGCCCCTATTTCGACGAGCCGACGCTGATGCGCGGCATCGGCATCCGCTTCAAGGGCGTGCAGCGCCGCGACGTCGAGGAATATTCGATCAGCGAAGGCTGGATCAAGGTTCAGGTCGGCAAGAAGATGGACCGCAAGGGCAACCCGCTGACCATCACGCTGAACGGCCCGGTCGAGGCCTGGTTCGAATCGCCCGCGGCCGACGCCGGCGAAGACGAAGCCGACACCGCCCCCGAGGGCAGCGAAGACACCGCAAAGCCCGACGCGGAGTAATCCGCGCCGCCGGCCGCCCGGCATGGATCGCCACCGGGGGCCGGCGCGTTACGCGCAGGTAATGCGCAAGAACCCACTGTCATGAAGTTGACATTCGCGGCGGACAGCCTGTTGCGAACGATGAACTTCATCAGAAACCGGTGGGCATTACCGGGCTTGAACGGTAATCAAGCGGCAGTCGGAACAGTGGAGATGCAGGATCGTGTATCGAATCGCTGAAGGCACGCTTTCGTTGAACTCGGCCTGGCACGATCAGAGCATCAACGTGCTGCTACCGCAGGAGTCGCAGGTCCAGGGATCGAACCTGGTCATTTCGCGCGACCGCCTGCCGCTCGGCATGACCTTTCAGGACTATGTCGTCCAGCAGCGCCAGAATTTCGGCGCACAGCTTGCCGATTTCGAGATGATCTCCGACACCGCCGGTTCGATCGGCGGGCGCGAGGCGCAGCTGATGGAGATGAGCTGGCGCACCGACGGCAAGCCGGTGCATCAGATCATGGCGATGGTGCTGCACGAGCAGAACCGCGTGCTGACCTTCACCGGCTCGATCCCCGGCGGCCCCGATGAAGAGACCCGCAAGGCACTGATCTCCGCGATCATGTCCTTCACCTTCGCCGAGTGACCCAGCCCGAGCCCAGCGCCGAGGAAAAGCTTCGCGATCTGCGAGAGCGGACCGCGGCGAACAGCAATGCGGGCACCGTGTCCGCCATTGCGACGGGCGGGCATGTTGCGTCGGCCGGCATCGTCGCCGGGGGTGCCTATACCGCAGCCTCGACCGGCGGACTGACCGCGCTCAAATGCTTTGCCGGCCGGATCGCGGCACCGCTGGCAGGCGCGATGGCCGGCGCCTGGGTGGCGGAGAAGGTCCATGCCGACGAAGGCGCCTTCTGGGTCGCGCAGCAATTCGGGGCGAAGCGGCTGGCCGGGCCGGGCAAGAATGCCGCACGGCTGAAGCACCAGATCGCGCACAGCAATGCGTTTGCCGGGCTGCTTGCCGGTATCGTGGCGGGCATCGTCGTCGGTGCGATCGTCGCGGTCAGTGCGGCGGCGATCATCGGCACCGCAGGCATGGCCGCCCCGCTGGTCGGCGCGGCGGTTGCGTTCGGCGCGGGTGCGGTCGGCGGCTTCGTCACCAGCGCGATCGCTGGGGCTGGTGCCAAGACCGCGACGCTGTCGGGCCCGATCAGCAGCGGATCGCCCAACGTCCTGTTCGAGGGACAGCCGGCCGCGCGCGTCACCGATACCGCCGCCTGCACCAAGCATCCCGGCTCGCCGCCCTCGCAGATCATCGAGGGCAGCGAGACCATCCTGATCAACGGCCTGCCGATGGCGCGGATCGGGCACAAGCTGTCCTGCGACGCGGTCATCCAGGAAGGGTGCGAGACCGTCCTGGGGGATGAGACGACGGGGCTTTACGGCACGCCGGATGCCGAATTCTCGGTTGCCGAGCAGCTGTTGCTGTCTGCGGCAGAGGTGATCGGCATGCGATCGGCCGTCCGTCAGGGCGGCGTTGTCGAGGGGCGGCTTCGCAACCTGGTCGGCGAACCGGTGGATATCGTTACCGGGGATTTTGCGGATTACCGCACCGATTTCGACTATCCCGGCCTGATCCGGCTCCGGCTGGCGCGCGCCTATCCCGGAAAGATGCAGGTCGAGGGGCTGTTGGGACCACGCTGGATCTGCAGCTGGTCGCAGCGGCTGACTCTGGATGCGGAAGCAGGCACCGTCCTGCTTGAGGATGCCGAGGGCCAGCGGCTGCTGTTTGCGATCGGGGACGCGCCTCGGATCGATGCCCGACACCTCAAGGCGCCCTATTATCACCTGACCGGCACGCGCGACCGGATGCGCCTGTTCGACAGCCGGACCCAGCAATTTGTCCTGTTCGCGCCCGTCGCTGAGCCGACCCGGCTGGAAATGGCGGGATATGAGGACCGCAACGGCAACCGGATCGAGTTCCAGCGCGACGGCCGCGGCCGGTTGATCGCTATCCGCCACTCCGATGGAACGGTCTTCCGCGTCGAGACGAACGCGCAGGGCCTGTTGACCACGTTGCGGATGGACGGCGAGGCCGAACCGCTCGTGCGCTACGCCTATGACGCGAACGGCCACCTGATCGACGTGATCGGCGCGTTCACCGGCGAATTCCATTATCGCTACACGCGCGAGGGCTGGCTGAGTGGTTGGCGCGACAGCGGGCTGACGCAGGTCTCGATTGCCTATGATCCAGCCGGCCGCGTCGTCGGGACAGAAACCGGCGACGGGATGTTCAACGACCGTTTCCTCTATTATCCCGAGGAGCGGCGATCGCGCTACATCGACGCGACCGGTGCGGTGTATAGCTTCACCTACAACCAGGACGGGATGGTCACCGAGAAGGTGGATCCGCTTGGCGCTGTCACGATCAGCGAATGGGACTCCCTGGAGCGGCTACAGCGCCGAATCGATCCGGCCGGGCGCGAGACGCGCTATGCCTATGATGGCGATGGGCGGCTGATCGGCGAGATCGACTGGGCCGGGCGGCGCGCGAGCTGGTCCTATGATCGCTGGGGCGCGCTGGTCGCGTCCAGCGCGGTGGAGGGGACGGCAACATGGACCCGCGACGATCGTGGGAACATCGTCGCCTGGACTTCGTCGCGCGGCAATTCCGGCACGGCAGATTATGACGATCGTGGCGCCCTGGTCCGCGAGACGATCGTCGGCGGGGGCGAAACGCGCTGGGAGGTCGACCTCGCTGGGCGACCGGTGACGCAACATGAACCACGCGGCCGGATCACCTGGCTTCAGTGGGACCGGATGGGGCGGATCGTGTCTCTGAGGGATTCCGTCGGTCGGTCGGGCGATTGGGCGTACGAGCGCGGTGCGGCGAACCCGCGGGGTGCGTTGAGCCACTCGCGTACCCCGCTCGGCGAGCTTCGCTTCGCCTATGACAGTGAAGGTTTGCTGACCGAACGGATTCGCGGCGATGGGCAGACGACCCGCTTCCTCCACGGTGCATTCGATACGCTTCGTCAGGTAGTCGACCCGCTCGGAGCGAGCACCCAGTTCGGCTACGATCTGGCGGGGCGTCTCGACACGGTGACCAACGCGGCCGGTCAGCAATGGACATTTCGTCACGATCCGGCCGGTCGCCTGCTCGCGCAACTGGACTGGGCGGGACGCGAGACGCGCTACGACCGAGATGTTTTGGGTCGCGTCGCGGTCAAGCGCATGCCCGACGGGGCTGAGCAGCGGTTCGAATGGGATGCGCGCGATCGTATCGTTCGCGTCATCGCCGGTGATGATGCGATCACCTATCGCTATGACGAGCAAGACCGGCTCACTGGCGCGACAAGCTGGCTATTGGCGGCAGGCGTGCCGACGCAGATCGCCGATGTCGAGCTGAGCTATGACGACAAGGGTCGCATCGTCAGCGAAACGCAGAATGGCATGGCGGTTTCCTATCGCTATGACGCGGCTGGCCGCTGCATCGGGCGCTCCAGCCCAAGTGGAGAGACTGCGCTGGCTTTCGACGAGGCCGGCTTGCTGACCCGGTACGAGAGCAACGGACATAGCTTGCGTTTCACGCATGATGCGGCCGGGTTCGAGACCCTGCGCGAGCTCGCCGCGATCGGTACGCCGACTGCCTTCCAGTTGCGGCAGAGCTATGATCCTGCCGGCCGGATCACGGAGCAGCGTGCCGGCGCAGTCGAGGCGTTCGCGGCAGAGCGGCCGCTGCCTGACGCCCTGACGCGACATTATCACTGGGATCAGGTCGGGCGCCTGAGCAAAATGGTCGAAGGCGGCGCCATCGGGACCCGCGGTGAAACGCTGTATCAGTATGACCAGCGCGATCAGGCGGTGTCCGTCGAACGTCCCGGTGCGCGCGAGACCTATCGTTACGATGCCCTGATGAACCTGGCCGAGGGGCTGGCGGGCGACCATCGTTATTGGAATGACTGCGTCGTCGAGGCGGGGCCAAATCGTTTCCGCTACGATTCACGCGGGCGCATGATCGAACGGGTTCTCAATCAGGATGGCTTCCGCCCGCGGAGATGGCGCTATCGCTGGAACGGGTTCGATCGACTGGCGGACGTCGAGACACCCGATGGCGCGCATTGGCACTACACCTATGATGCTTTCGGACGGCGCGTGGCGAAAGCGATGGTCAACGGCGGATCAGGGCGCCGCGTCGATTATGTCTGGCAATTGGGTATCCTCGCCGAGTCGTGGCATCGTGATGGGGATGGTGGCGCCGGTGCCGGCGCCGAGCCCGTCGTCCGCGGCCGGGTCGAGCGCTGGCACTATGAGGCGGACGGCGTCCGGCCGCTTGCCAAAGAGGTGATTCCGGTCGGCGCTGACGGGGCACCCGACGTTGCCGCGGCGGACCTGCTGCCTATTCTGGCAGATCAGGTCGGCAGTCCTCAGGCATTGTTCAGTGCGGAGGGCGATTGTCGCTGGCGTGCAGAACAGCAGCTTTGGGGCCGTACGAAGACTGCTCGAGCCTTGCTGAGCGAGCGCGGATCGGACGCGAGAGGCGAAGTTGATGCGGATCGGTGTGCGCTGCGGTTTCCCGGACAATGGGAAGATGATGAAACTGGGCTTCATTACAATCTCAACCGCTACTACGATCCCGAGACGGGGCAGTATCTGTCGCCCGACCCGATCGGACTGGACGGCGGGCTCAGAACCCATGGCTATGTCGAAGATCCGTTGCGTTGGATCGACGCGAGCGGTCTTGCTCCCTGCGGAACGGTGGAACCCGTCAAGCCGGGGCAACGCGGCACTTATGGGGAGTTGAAGGCGCAGAAGCGGGCAGCCGGTGAAACCGAGCCGATGGATATGGACCATCAGCCGTCCTTTGCCGCCCAAGTAGCTGCGCGCGAAGCCGAGCTCGGAAGAAAGCTGACCGGCCCAGAACGGGCGACACTGAAGGCCAACACGCCCGCGGTGGCGTCACCTCGAAAGATTCACCAGCAGACGAGTCCGACCTATGGTGGACGAAACACCCCCACGCGCATCGCCGAGGATGCGGCCGATCTGAAGGGCGCGGCAGCGCGCGATAAACAAATATTTGACGAGGCTTTGAAGAACAGATGACACTCTCCACCGTCGAACTGTCGAAATATCTTGATGCACCCGCATCGGAGATGCTGTCCCAGCCCCCTTTCAATCAGTTCGCATTCGAAAAATCGGTGGAGGATGATCTCCCCGAAATCGTGATCGACTACATGTCCGACGATGGCGGTATCGACGTTGCCGCCGACGGGCGCGACCTCGTGGCGACAATATTCATCTTCAACGAGGACAATAAGAAGTTCGCGCCAGGCTTAATCGATATGCCATTCGCATCGAATCGCGACGATGTTATCGGGGCTTTTGGCGAGCCGTCTAAAAGCGGCAAGGAAATCGACAACCCGATTTTCGGCGTGTCTGGTGCCTGGGACCGTTTCGATAAGGGCAACTACGTCCTGCACGTCGAGTACAAGGTCGGCGGGGGCGGGATCTCGAAGGTGACGTTGATGCGTCCAGACATGGTGCCGTGACGTTCGAGGCAATGTGAAAGCCGGCGATGGTTGAGGGCGTGGCGCAATGAAGTCCGAATGGCACGAGCTCGCCACAGGGCTCGCGGTGAACGACCTGCCGGCATCGCTGATGGCGAGCGGCCTGCGATCTGTCTCAAGATGGATGCTGGCGAGATGGGCGTCAGCCCGTTCGCCAGTGCCGGGGGCGGCGGCGTTCTAAATCGATGATAATATCGACCGTAGATCTGTCGGCGTACCTGGGTGGCCCAGCATCCAAAATCCTGTCCAATCCACCGTTCAGCACCTTCGACTTCATTAGATCCGTTGAGGAGGATCTTCCTGAGATTATTATCGATTACGTGTCTGATGATGGCGGAATAGATATCGCTGCCGATGAGGATGACGTCGTCTCGAGGATTTTTGTTTACAACGAGACCAGTAAAACATTCGACCCTGGACTGAGTGACTTGCCGTTCGGATTAACCCGCGATCAGGTCATGGAACTATTCGGTGAACCTTCCAAAAGCGGGGAGGGACTTGATCATCCGGTTCTGGGCGTCAGCGGTCCGTGGGATCGGTTCAGCAAGGACGGCTATGTCATCCATATCAGGTACAAGGTTGGTGAAAGGGGTATCGACAGGGTCACATTGATGCGGCCAGACGTGGTTCCCTGATGCTTCGAGTGGGACGATCACTATGAGTCACTCTGACCCTGAGGCGATCAGTGCCGCGACACGGCTTGCGGTAGACCAACTGCTGGCGTCACTGGATGGCGAGCGGCTGTATGCGATCTGTCTGCAGACCGACGATGGCGCGATGAGCATCGGCCTGTGCGCCAATACCGAGGAAGCCTATCTCGAAAAACGGGCCGAGGCGGAGGCGGCGCGTGAGCTGACGGCCAGCTACGATGCGTATCTGCGTTGGGATTCAGCCGAGTGGCGCCAAGAGATGATCGATACCGAATGTTTCGATCAGATCGAGAAGGATTTGTGGGACGCGCTCGACGATCCCCCGGGCGGCTTCGAGGTCCATTTCAACGGACTGATCGAGGCGATGACGCAGGCTCTGATCGACGCGAAGGATACGTTCGGCGAGCGGCTCGCGGATGTGACCGCCTTCGTCACGGTGACCGACAGCGACGACACCGACGAGATCGAGAACGCATCTGCGGTGCGGATCAATTCACCCGAGCTCGCGGCGGCATTTCTCGCGCGCTATGACGGGGTCGACGGCGCACCCGACGCCTGATGCGCGAAATGCCCGTTGCAACCGAGACAGTGGGGCATCGTTGATTCGAAGCGTCGGCGCGAAATTGCTGTTGGAGAGGCCATGACCTATCGTGCTGCTCTGAATGCGTTTATGGCCGCCTCGACAGCGGCGGATGTTCCCGTTGACCTTGAGAATGCGGACATCGACCTTGCGTTGCTCCGGGCGGTATTCGGCAATGAACTGGCCGGGGCGATCGCGGCCAGCGGTTATCCGGGCGGGGCGGAACTGCCCTGGACGGTCGAGGATCTGTATCTCTACCCGCTGGCGGAGCTGGCGCGGCATCAGGCGGGCTATCGCCATGACGCCGTCACCGGGGAGCCGTCGCCCGATTGGGGCGAGGACCGCCATGCGATCGGCGACTCGGCGGGCAATCCAGTCAGTGTCGCGCGCGATGGCGGCATCGATTATGCGCGGCACGGGCAGGGGCACTGGACGCATCACCGGATCGCCGCGGACCTGCCGGAGTTGCTGACGATGCTGGCGGCGTGGCTGAGATATTTCGTCGTCGAACGGGACGGCAACCTGTTCGACGATAATTTCGAGATCGCGGACGAGACGCGCGACGAGGTGCGGCGGGTCGTGCTGGCGGGGCGCGATCCCGAGACAGGCGCGGCGGCGACCCGGTTCCTGCTGGGCGAACTCTGAGAGCGATATGACGCCGGTCGAGAAGATCATCGCCTATGTCGGCGGAGAGATTCCGCTGCAGCGATTCCATGACGATGTCCTGCATGACCTGGCGCTGCAGGAATATCTGGAGCAGGCGGTGTCGGTCCCGCCTTATAGCGACGCCGGCAATCTGTTCCTCTACCTGATGGACCAGGATCCGGCATCGGCCGGGGCGGATCTGAACATTCGCGATGCGATGTCCGGATATCTGACGACACTGGGCATCGAGCACCGGATCGACGCGGCCGCGGGCGAGAATTTCGGGATCGTGCTGGACGCTTCGCCGGCATGGGTTGTCCTGCCGGACGAGTATATCGACCGGCTGATCAAGGCGTTTGCGCCGGGCGCGTCGCGTGCCGAGCGGCTGAAGATGGCACGGGAGCGGATCGCGGCGGACTTTCGCTGCCTCAAGAAGCGGCCGAAATGGCTGCAGGATGCGGTGTGGCCGTTCGAGAATGGCGAGCCGATGGTCTTCGTCGGACAGATCGACCTGGCCGATCTGCGGCATGACGATGCGCAGCTCTATGTGTTCGTCGAGGCGGACGGGCCTGCGATCCGGACGATCGAGCAGTCGGCATAGGGCCGGTTGATGAGGAGCGCGTACCGATGATCTCGACCGAGACGCTTGCCCGGTATCTGGGCGGCCCGGCGGCCGCCCTGCTGGCCGATCCGCCGTTCAATGGATGGTCGTTCGTCCGGACGGTCGACGACGATCTGGATGAGGCGGTGATCGACTATGCCTGCGCGGCCCAGGGGGTCGATGTCAGTGCGGATGCGGAGGATCGGGTGGGTACGATCTTCATTGGGTGCGGTGCCGGGGATGTGTTTGCGCAGGGATTGGGCGACCTGCCGGCGTCATGGGATCGTGGCGAGGTGGTGGCCGCGTTCGGAGCGCCGTCGAAGCGGGGCGAGGAGATCGACAATCCGATTTTCGGCCGCAGCGGTGCGTGGGACCGGTTCGCGCGGGGCGGCTATGCGGTGCATGTCGAGTATCGGATCGGCGGGGGTGGGGTTGCGCGGATCACGGTGATGCGGGCGGATTTGGTGCCTTGAGGGAGCGAGTGGGTGGTGATGGGCAAGTCGTTGCTCTGTTCTTCGGCCCGACCCACCCCTAACCCCTCCCTTCCAGGGAGGGGAACAGACAGGGAGGCACGCCGAACGAGCTCCCCTCCCTGGAAGGGAGGGGCTGGGGGGTGGGTTGCTCTCGGATTTCGACGCACCCCAACTCCCCACAACCCTAACTAAGGCCTCACCCCGCAAGCACCGCCCGTGCCGCGTCCTCGAACGCCTTCATCGCGGTCATCTGGGGGAAGGGGCCGTGGCTGATGCGGGCGATGCCGGTATTGGCGACGGACCTCGCGTCGGGGCAGCCGGGAAAGGCCATGAAGTTGACCGGCAGCGGGGCTGCCTTGCAGATGCGTTCGAGCAGGTGCAGGTCGGCCAGGCCGGGGACGAAGAAGCCGTTGGCGCCTGCCTCGGCATAGGCGTGGCAGCGTTCGATTGCGGCGTCGGCAAGGGCGCGGTCATGCGCCTCGCGCGGGGCGATCAGGAAATGGTCGGTGCGCGCATTGATGAAGAAATTGGGGCCGACTTCCCAGCGGATCGCGGCGATGCGCGCGACCTGGTCGTCGACCGCATGCATCCGGCGGGGGGCGGCACTGCCGATCACCTGATCCTCGAAATTGCAGCCGATCGCGCCGGTTGCCGCAAGACGGCCGGCATGGGCGGCGGCGAGGTCGGGATCGGGCGAATAGCCGCCCTCGAAATCGATCGAGACAGGCAGGTCGGTCGCCTTCGCCACCCGCTCGGCATTGGCCAGCGCAAGCGCGATCGGCAGGGCCTCCGCATCGTCATAGCCATGCGCGGCGGCGACCGAGGCGCTGCCCGTCGCGATCGCCTTCGCGCCCGAACGGGCGGCGATGCGAGCCGTGCCTGCGTCCCAGACGTTGAACAGGATGACCGGATCGCCCGGCACGTGAAGCGCGGCGAAACGGCTGAACTTGCTGGACATGACCCACCCCTTTGTTCCGTCAATGTTCCTGTATCGGAACGTCCGTGGAACGGCAAGCGCCGGCGCGGGTAACTGCTTGCAAAGCGGTGTCGAAATCGAGGGGCGGAGGGAGCGGGCGGCCCCGGGGGCACGCCCGCCCTCGCCGATCAGTGGACGAAGCGCGCCACCACGTCGCGGTACGAACGGCTGACCTTCACCTGCGCGCCCGAATCGAGCACGAGAAAGCATTCGCCATTGGTGTGCGGCTTCACCTGCTTGACCAGGTCGAGATTGACGATGGTCGAGCGATGGACGCGCTGGAAGCGGCGCGGATCGAGGCGCTTTTCGAGGTCCTTCATCGTCTCGCGCAGGATCAGCGTATTGTCGCCGGTATAGATGCACATGTAATCGCCGGCGGCGTCGATCCGCTCGATCGTGTCGACATCGACGCGGAAGATCTGGCCGCGATCCTTGATGTTGATGAGCTTCTCGAAGCGGTTCGAGGCGTGCTGGTCGGCTCCGTCCGACGCCATTTCGTCGACCGCGTCGGGGGCGACTTCGGCGAGCACTTCCTTGAGCTTCTCGACTTCCTCCGCACCGCGCTTTTCATTGAGGCGCTGGCGCACGCGGTCGAGCGTGTCGGCGAGCCGGGCGGGTTCGACCGGCTTCATCAGATAGTCCATCGCCTGCGCCTCGAACGCGCGGATGGCGTGGTCGGAATAGGCGGTCACGAACACGAAGAGGGGCGGTTCGACCTCCATCAGGCCCTGGACCACCGAGAAGCCGTCGAAGCCGGGCATCTGGATGTCGAGAAAGACGAGGTCGGGCTTGTGGGTCTTGATGGCACGGATGGCCTCGCGGCCATTGGAACATTTGTCGATGATCTCGACGTCTTCGTGCTCCTGGAGTCGGAGCTCGAGACCCTGGATGGCCAGGGACTCGTCGTCGACGAGAATGGTACGGATCGTCATGCGGCCTCTCGGTTCGGTTCCTCGATCTGGAACGGGATTTCGATCTCAACGCTGAACCCATGCCCCGGGTTCGATCGCGCCTCGAAACGCTGGTCGGGCCCGTAAGCCTGAGCCAGACGCTCCTTGATATTGGCGAGCCCCACGCCGGTTGAAAGGGTCGGCCTGGACTTATTCTCGATCAATCCCGGGCCGGTGTCCGATACGCTGATCTGCACTCGTTCTCCGGCGAGCCGAGCGGAGAGGGTGATGTCGGCGCCCTCCTCCTGCGGCGTCACCGCATATTTGATCGCGTTTTCGACCAATGGCTGGAGCAGCAGCGACGGCAGCCGCGCCTTGGCGACGCGCGGGTCGATCTCGAAATGGGTGCGCAGCCGCTCGTCGAAGCGCATCTTCTCGATCTCGAGATACAGTTTCAGCGTCTCGACCTCCTGCGCCAGGGTGACATGCGCGGTCGGCTCGTTCGCCAGCGTGTAGCGCAGGAACGAGGCGAGGCGCGACAGCATGATGTTGGCGCGTTCGGTCTGCTTGAGCAGGACCAAAGTCGAGATCGAGTTGAGCGTGTTGAACAGGAAATGGGGATTGAGCTGATAGCGCAGCATTGCGAGTTGGGCCGAGGAGGCCTGATGCTCGAGCGCATGCATCTGGTCCGCCTGCTGTTCGACGATCAGGTAGAAGTTGATCCCGAAATAGAGCGCCGACCAGCCCGCAAGGACGGTGAAGTTCAGGAACATCGAGGCGAAGACCAGCGCCACGCTGATCCCCGGTTCGGCCATGCGGATGAAACTGAAACTGAACGCGTTGAGCACCGCATAGAGCAGGGTGGCGAGCAGCAGGGTCGCCAGCGTCAGCAGGATCCCGCTGATCGGCGGGAAGCGGCGATACAGGCCGTACAGCGTCGAAAGCAGCAGGGTGATGCAATAGCCGACGATCGATTCGATGATCGGCTGGATCACCCCCTCGACCGTCAGCGCGTTCGACACCGACGAGACGGTGCGCAGCACGAGATAGCCGCCCCAGCCGACCGCCTGGAGCATCCAGAAGGCGCGGCTCTTGTCCTCGAAGAACGGGCGCGTGAACACCACCGGCCGGGCGAGGGCGGCGGACAGGCGAAGCTTGGAGTCCAGTGGTTGGAGCACGGCGCGTCTCTAACACCGCTGACAGGATGGGGCAAAGAGGGGTAGCTTGGCCGGAAACATGGGAGAGGTTCCAATGGACAACGGCGGCGAGCGCGCGACGTTCCGCGCGATGGAACAGGGGACGGCGGCCGACTGGGCGATCATCGGCGGCCAGTTCCGCGGATTTGCCGCCGGGCTGGCGGACCGGGTGCTGGCGCATCTTACGCTGCTGGACGGGGATTTCGGCGGGTTCCCGATCGACCGGATGCAGCACTCGCTGCAGACCGCGACGCGCGCCCACCGCGACGGGCGCGACGAGCCCTATGTGGTGATGGCGCTGCTCCACGATATCGGCGACACTTTGGGCAGCTATAACCACCCCGAGATTGCGGCGGCGATCCTGAAGCCGTTCGTCAGCGACGAGATCAACTGGATCGCGCAGCATCACGGCGCCTTCCAGGGCTATTATTTCTTCCACTATCTGGGGATGGACCGCGACGCGCGCGAGGCGTTTCGCGGACATCCGCATTTCGATGCCTGTGCTGAGTTCTGCGGCAAGTACGACCAGGCGGCGTTCGATCCCGATTATGACAGCGAGCCGCTGGGCTTCTTCGAGCCGATGGTCCGGCGGGTGTTCGCGCGGCCGCTGAACAGCCTCTATGCGAAGGCGGCCGAGGGGGCCTGACGGGCGGCGCAAACGAAAACCGCCGCCCCGTTTCCAGGGCGGCGGCTTCGTTGGTTCAGGGGTTCGGATCGGCTTAGAAGCCGATGATGAACGAACCCATGAACGTGCGCGGATAGCCGATCTGCGAGTTCGGCGCATTGCCATAGGCGGTCACTGCACCGGCCGGGCTGTACGTCGGGCCCTGGTTGAGGTTGCCGCTGAAGCCGCCGACCCACAGCTCGTCGAACACGTTCAGCACGTTGAGCTGGAAATAGGTGTTCTTGTTCAGGCCAGCCCATTCCAGACCGATGCGGGCGTCGAGGTCGACCAGCGTATAGGCCGGGGTCTTCGCGCCGTAGACCTGCACGACGTCGGTACGGGCCGGAATGTTACCATTGGCCGGGGTGGTCACGATCGCGCGAACCGGCTCGTTGGTGTCGTACACGTAGCGCGGACCGGTCCGCTTGGCGCGGACGCCGAGTTCGACCGGACCGAGCGTCACGTTCGCGCCACCGCCGAAGTTCCATACCGGCGCGCCGGCTTCACGCTTCCCGGCCGTCGGCGCGTAAATCACCGTGCCGGCCGGGCCGAGGGTGCCGGCGACCGACGTGGTGAAGATCGCCACGTCTTCCTGGATTTCCGACTTCAGATACGATCCGAAGGCGTAGAGGCTGAGCTGCGGGATCGGCTGAACGGCAATGCTGCCATCGAACCCGTACTTCTTCACGGCGCCGAGGTTACGGTACAATGTCCGGTCCAGTTCCGCGTCATAGGCCGAGGCCAGGCGGTTCTGATAGTCGGTGTACCAGCCTGAAAGCTGCGCCTGGATCGAGCGCGAACGATAGCGCAGGCCCAGATCAAAGTTGTCGCTGGTTTCCGGAGCCGGCTGTGCCTGAGCGGCAGTCGTCGGGAAGTAGAAGGAGTTGTACAGATTGTCCGTGCCCGGCACCTGCAGACCCTTCGAATAGTTGGCGAACACCGACACCGACGGAACGATCTCGAAGGTGAAGCCAACGTTGGGCAGGACGCGGCTGTAGTTGAACACGCGCTGCTGCGGGCCCTGGATCGAGAAGGCGGGCAGACCCGGAACGTTCTGCTGAGCCGCGTTGGTCAGATAGGCATTCAGCGCGGTCGAGTCGTCCCCGAAGCACTCAACGAAGCCAGCGGCGCTCGACGTGGCGCAATAGTTGTTAAGGTTGCGCTTGAAGAACGGGGCGCGGACGCCCGCGTTGACCACCAGGCGGCCCTCGACGAACTCGCCACGATATTCGCCCGAGATCTGATGCAGGATTGCATAGGACAGACGGTCGCGCTTCTGGAGCGGGCGACCGTTCACATCGACGACCGGATCGTTGATCGGGAACACGTCGAGCGGCTTGCCATTGGGCGCCAGGAAGCCGGTTTCTCCGGTCTGACGGTGGCGAGCACGGTCATAGGTATAGGCCAGACGAACCGTGTTGTTCGCGTTCAGGTCGTAACGCAGCGACGTGATCACGGTAATACGGTGGGTATTGGTCTGGCTCGGCGCGACCAGACGGATCGTGTCGAGCAGATCGCCGTCGCCGTTGAGGTCGCGACCGAAATAGGGCGTGCCGCCGATATAGCCGGTCTGGCAGCTGATGCCGGCGCCGGTCGGGTTGGTCAGGCAGTTTGCCGCGCCGCCCGTCGGATTGACGTCGCGGCGGATTTCCTGGCCGACGACCGTGCCGCCGCCATTGGCCTTCACATACTGGTAGCTCGGGTCGACCGTGAGGACGAGGCCGTCCGACAGGGTGAAGCGAGACGCACCGCGAATGTTGCCGGTGTTGGACGGATTGAAGCGCTCGTCAAAGATCGAGCCGCAGGTATTGGCGGTGTCCGCAACTCCCGGACGCGCTGTCTGAGTGGTGAGGCACGGCGCAACCGTGTATTCGCGCTCGTCCTTCGTGATCGGGAATCGGTTGCTGCTGTTCGGACCCACGACGCGACCGATGTCGGTACGCAGCGGCACCGAACCCTGGAAGTTGTTGCGGTTCTCGTTGTAGTGGCCCGCCAGCGAGAGGAAGTCGCCGTTCGAACCGAGCGGCTGATAGATGCGCGCATTATACTGCTGCTTGTCGACGACTGCCGCACGATTGAACGGCGAATCGTTGCGCGCCATGCTGGCCGAAACGAAAGCGCGCGTGCCGAAGCTGGTGAACTCGCCGGTGTCGACCATGCCGAAGATGCGCATCATGTTGAAGTCGCCGACCGAACCGACCAGCTTGACGCCGAAGTCCTGACCCGGGAGGCGAGTACGATAATTGACGGTCGACCCGGTTGCCGAGGCGGTCGGGCTGTCAACGTCGGTGGTGCCCAGGTTCACATTGACCTGATCGATCAGTTCGGGATCGAGCTGCTGGTTCGAATAGATCGCATAGCCACCCGAGTCGTTCAGCGGAACGCCATCGAAGGTCTGGCTGATGCGGGTCGAGTCGAAGCCGCGGATGTTGAGCGTGCCGCCCGACGAGCCATAGGGATCGTTATTCTGGAAGCTGACGCCCGGGATCACGTTGATCGTGTCGTTGATCGTCTGGCCCGGCGCGGCGCGGGAAATGAAGTCCTGTGTCAGGACCGCCTTCGCCTTCGAGGTGTCGGGTGCCACGATGCCGCCGACGCCGCTGGTGTCGACATTCGAACCGGTGACGACGATCTCGTTATCTTCCTCGAAATCGACCGAGCCGGTCGACTGAGCATATGCCGCAGACGGAAGAACGAGCGCGGCAAAGGCCACGCCTGCGAAAAGCTTGATACGCATGGTTGTCCCCTTGTGGGTGGTGCCCAAAATTAAAAAGAAACTCGCGGTGCGGTGATATCCACCGTCTGAGCCGCCCTGTGGCGACACTTGATGGCAGTTCCGTGACAGTCAACGCGAGTCGTGTTTCCGCAGCGATTCCAGTCATGCTGCGTTGCAAAAAAGCATCACTACGGGGGGTTACGTAGCGGCGGCCACCAATGCCGCCCAGGCGGCCTCGTCGATGACTTCGATATTGAGTTCCGCTGCCTTTTTGAGCTTCGATCCGGCGCCGGGACCGGCGACCAGCAGGTCGGTCTTTGCCGACACCGATCCGGAAACCCTGGCACCCAGTGCCTCGGCCTGGGCCTTGGCCTCGTCGCGGCTCAGCGTTTCGAGACTGCCGGTGAACACGACGGTCTTGCCGGTGACCGGCGACTCGCGGACCTCGAGCACGAAGGGCACCGGCTGCACCTCGCCGAGCAGGTCGGCCCAGGCTTCGCGATTGTGCGGCTCGTGGAAGAAGTCGACCAAAGCCTCGGCGACGACCGGGCCGACGCCCTCGACCGACTCGATCTCGGCCCGCGCCTCGGGATCGTCATGCGCGCGAGTCGCGACATCGGCGATGTGCTCGACGGTGCCGAATGCCTTGAGCAGGTCCTTGGCGGTCTTGGCGCCGACATGGCGGATGCCGAGCCCGAAGAGGAAGCGGACCGGATCGGGCTGACGCTTTGCCTCGATCGCCGCGAGCAGGTTCGCCGTCCAGGTGCGACCGTCCTTCTTGCGCGCCAGCAACTGCGCCTCGGTCAGGCGGAAGATGTCGGCGGGGGTGTGGACCAGATCGTCGCGGAAGAAATCCTCGATCTGCTTCATGCCCAGCCCCTCGATGTCGAGCGCGCCGCGGCTGACGAAGTGACGCAGCCGCTCGACGCGCTGCGCGGGGCAGATCAGCCCGCCGGTGCAGCGGATATCGACCTCGTCCTCCTCGCGCACCGCGTCCGACTGGCATTCGGGGCACAGGGTCGGGAAGGTCCAGGGCTCGCGCGGCTCGTCGCGGGTCAGGTTCTCGACGATCTGCGGGATCACGTCGCCGGCGCGCTGGAGCACGACGCGGTCGCCCGGGCGGACGCCCAGGCGCTCGATCTCGTCGGCATTGTGCAGCGTCGCGTTGGTCACGACCACGCCGCCGACGGTGACGGGTTCGAGCCGCGCGACCGGGGTCAGCTTGCCGGTGCGGCCGACCTGGATGTCGATCGCGCGCAAGGTCGTCTGCGCGCGCTCGGCCGGAAATTTGTGCGCGATCGCCCAGCGCGGGGCGCGACCGACGCTGCCCAGCCGCGTCTGCCAGTCGAGCCGGTCGAGCTTGTAGACGACGCCGTCGATATCGAACGGCAAATCGGCGCGCTCGGTCTCGATCCGGCGATACTGGTCGAGTGCCGCCGCCTCGCCGACCGGTCCGACGAACAGGTCGGAGACGGGAAAGCCCATCGTCCGGATCGCGCCGATCACCTCGGTCTGGGTCGTGCCGGGCAGGGCGCTGGTCTCGCCCCAGCCCCAGGCGAGGAAGCGCAGCGGGCGCAAGGCGGTGACCGACGCGTCCTTCTGGCGCAGCGACCCGGCGGCGGCGTTGCGCGGATTGGCGAACTGGCGCGCCTTGTCGGGATCGGGCGCCTCGGCGAGCAGGCGCGCGTTCAGTGCCGCGAAGTCGCCCTTGGCCATATAGACCTCGCCGCGCACCTCGAAGATGTCGGGCGCGCCGGGAATCTCGGCGGGGATGTCGGAGATGGTACGGACATTGGCGGTGACGTCCTCGCCGATCTGGCCGTCGCCGCGGGTCAGCGCCTGGACCAGCCGCCCGCGTTCGTAGCGCAGCGAGCAGGACAGGCCGTCGATCTTGGGCTCGGCGGTCAGCGCGACCTCGGCATCCTCCGCCAGCGACAGGAAGCGGCGGACGCGGCCGATAAAGTCGGCGACATCCTCGGCACTGAAGGCATTGTCGAGGCTGAACATCGCGCGGGCGTGTGCGACCTTCGACAGATGCGAGGCGGGTGCGGCGCCGACGCTGCGCGACGGAGAGTCGGGGCGGACCAGGTCGGGCCAGGCAGCCTCGATCGCCGCGTTGCGCCGCATCAGCGCGTCATAGTCCGCGTCGCTGATCTCGGGCGCGTCGTCGCCGTGGTACAGGCGATTGTGATGCGCGATCTCGGCGGCAAGCCGCTCGAGTTCGAGGGCGGCGGTTTCGGGCGTCTCGGGCAGCGGCGCGGTCATGGCGCAGGGTTAGGCGCGCAACGCCCGCACGATCAAGCGCCTTGAAGCGTCGGGCGATGATCGCGACAAGGGCGGCATGACTCGCATTCCCGTTGTCCTGCGCCGGGCGGGGTCGATCCTGCTCTGGGCGACGGTGGCCGTGTGCCTCTTCGCGGTGATCGTCCCGCATTTCCTCGATCGCATCTATTATCGCGGACCGGTCTCTGGCCATTTCGACGGCGGCCATTTCTTCAATCCTGACGGCGATGACGACCGGATCAGCACCACGTCGGGCAGCAGCCGGATCCGCTTCATGTGGCGGCAGATTTTCGGCGACGCCACCCGGCCGGTCTGGCCCGAGCATGTCGCCGTCACGCCGGCAAAGCCCGCCCCGCGCGTTACGGGCGGGCGCATGGTGGTGACCTGGGTCGGGCATGCGACCGTGCTGATCCAGGCCGACGGGCTGAACATCCTGACCGATCCGGTGTGGAGCGAGAGCGCCGGACCCTTCGGCTTCGGCCCGAGGCGGGTGACCGCGCCCGGCATCCGCTTCGACGATCTGCCGAAGATCGACCTCGTTCTGGTCAGCCATAATCATTACGACCATCTCGATCTCGCCACGCTCAAGCGGCTGAGCGAGCGCGACCATCCGCTGATCCTCACCAGCCTGGGCAATGATGCGGTGATCGGCAATGCCGGGGTCAAGGCGACCGCGCTCGACTGGTCGCAGTCGGTGGCGATCCCGCAACTGCCCGGCGCGCGCGTGTCGGTGACGCGCAATCATCACTGGGGCAGCCGCTGGTTTTCCGATCGCAACCGGGCCCTGTGGTCGAGCTTCGTCGTGCAGCTGCCGCACGGCAATGTCTTCTTCGCGGGCGATACCGGCCTTGGCGACGGCAAATGGCCGGCCGAGGCGGCTGCGCTGGGGCCGATCCGCTTCGCTGCGATCCCGATCGGCGCCTTCCGGTTCGAGGAAGGACAGATGGGCAGCGGCAGTCATATCGGCCCGCAGGGGGCGGTGAAGGTGTGGGACGGGCTCGGCCAGCCCCAGGCGCTGGCGATCCACTGGGGCACGTTTCGCCTCAGCCGCGAGGCGCGCGACACCCCGCCCAGGATGCTGGCGCAGATGCTTGCCTGTGCGCGCAGCGACCCCGCGCGCTTCGGCTCGGTCGAGCCGGGCGGATCGATCGAGATCGCACCGCTGGGTGCGGCGCCGCCATCGCCTGACCTGGTCGCGCTGGAGCGGTGCGAACGGCGCGGCGCGTTTGCCGCGTTGCGCTGATCCGGTGCTGCGCTATCGTTCGAGCGAAACAGGGGGAGGGGGAGAGCGATGGCTCATGGATTGAAGCTGGCTGCGATCGCGATCGCGGTCGCCTTGCTTGTGACCACCGGCGCCGCCCAGGCGCAGCAGCGCGATAACGACAGCCGCGCGGTGATGCTCGCGCTGGGTGGCGGACTCGAGGGCGACGCGCTGAAGCAAGCAATCGAATCTGCGGAGGCGCATCCGCTAGGGTCGGCGGAGAATCCGGTTCGCGAGAACGGGCCCGCCGGTCAGCGGGCCTATCTGAGGCGGCTGCGTTGCGAGTCGGGTGTCGCGCCCCGCTTCGCTCGCGCCGGCAGCACGGGTATCGGCCCGTTCGGCTTCATCATGGATTTATATCAGGTGACGTGCCCGGGCACGGCCGCGGTCGGTGTCTATATGGACATGTATCACGACGGCCCGGAGAAGCGGCCCGTTCCCGGATTCACGATCGTCGAGCGATAGGCTGACGCGCGTCAGCCGGTGCAATCGCCGACGCGCCGCCAGACATTCTCATAGGCGGCGCGCAGGCGTTCCGTGCTGCCCGAGGGCAGCTTGTAGAGGATCACCACGCTGACCTTGGCCTCGGCCAGCGTCTCGCGCTCCTGGCCGTTAAACTCGATCGTGCCGGTCAGCGTCCCGCCCTCCTTGTCGGTCGGGCCGCAGGTGCCGCTGGCGGTGATCAGCCCGCCTTTCTGCTGGAGGGCGCCCAGGCTGCACATCGAATCGGTATTCGCCATCAGGCTGCGGTTCAGCGCGCTGCGCGTCTTGAGCGTCGGCTCGCTGCACGCCTCGACCGATTTCGAATCGGGCGGGAGGGTGAACGGCGCATCCTTGCGGTCGATCCAGACATCATTGGCGACCAGCGCGACGAGGCGCGACTGATGCTCCCATCGCCCCAGCCGCGGCGGATTTGCGGGATTGTCCACCGCCGGCCCGCACCCGCCCGTTGCCAATGCAGCTGCCACCCCAGCCGCCCCGATCCGCAATGCCATGATGTCCCCCGTTTCCGAAGGCTGCGAGGGTCGCCCAGCGGTGTTTCAAATCGGTTAAGTCCGCTCCGGCACGCGCTTGAGGCCCGCCCTTCGCACCGCTATTCCGGCGGCGGGGACGGGAGGGGTGACAGTGACACGAGGCGCACGCCGCCCGCGGCGGATCTATGAGACGACGCTCGACCGGGCGGGCCATGCGCTGGGCGCCGGGGCCGGGATCGGCGGCGTCCTGACGCTCGCGCTGGTCGTCGCCGGAGGGCAGTCGGGACCGCTGCAGATCCTCATCGCGCTGCTGCTGGGGACGATCTTCTGCGCGATCGGGATCGTCGCCGTCGCCGGCCCGCTCTGGCTGGTGATGCATGTCGCGGGGTTGAGGCGTGGCCATCATGCGGCGCTGATCGGAGCGGCGAGCGCGCTGGCGATCCTGGTGGGTGCGCAGAGCTGGGGCTTCGGACTGCTCGACATGCCGGCGCTGGACCCGGACACGCGACGCTATGTGTGGCTGAGTACGCTTGCGACCGGCGGACTGGTGGCGCTGGTGGCGGCCGCGATCGGCCTGGTCATGTGGCGGATCGCCTATCGCCGCGTGGCCTGAGGGCCCCGTCGGTTATCGCCGGGTCTGGGCGTCCCAGCTCAGCATCGCGACGTCGGCGACCGCGCGCAATTCCTCGCTGCTTGCGCCGTCGCGGGCCAGGATCGACATGCCATTCTGAACGGTCTGCACGAAACGCGCGAGGGCGTGGACGTCGACCGACTTTGCCAATTCGCCCGAGGCCACCGCCGCGTCCAGCCGGGTGCGCAGCCGTTCCAGTGTCACCGCACGCGCGGCACGCAGCTGATCGCCAAGACCCGAACAGCCCTCGCTCCCGACCGAGGACAGGGTGACCATGCAACCGAGCGGCATGTCGCGCTCGCCGGCAAGCGACATCGCCGAGTCGAGCAGGAGCGCGCGGACCGCCTCGCGCGCGGTCGATGCCGCGAAGAAGCCGCCCCACACCAGCGGGCCGTGCCGGTCGGCATAGTGGTTGAGCGCCTCGACGAAGAGCGCCTCCTTCGATCCGAATGCGGCATACAGGCTGGGCGATCCGATCCCCATTGCGCGGGTCAGGTCGGAGATCGAGGTCGCCTCATAGCCCTTCTGCCAGAAAAGCCTTGTGGCGGCGTCCAGCGCGACGTCCCGATCGAATGCGCGCGGCCGGCCGCGCGCGCGGCACGGCGCTTCGGTCGAAGGGTCGGCGATGTCATCCGATTTCTGCATCGATCTTTATATAAAAATCCGGCCCGCCTCGAACAAGTTCGAGATTTATGTGTCGTTCGATACAGAATACCCCTTGAAGCACCGCTCGGCGTTACCCAGATATTCTGTGTCAATCACTACAGAAAGGTCTCGACATGACGGAACTGGCAGGCAAACGGGCTTTGGTCACGGGTGGTTCGCGCGGCATCGGCGCCGCGATCGCGGTGGCGCTGGCGGAAAAGGGCGCGGATGTCGCGATCACCTATGAACGCTCGGCAAACCGCGCTGCGGAGACGGTCGCGCGCGTCGAGGGACTGGGCCGGCGCGGCGTCGCGATCCAGGCGGACGGTGCCGATCCGGCCGCGGTCCGGCGATCGGTCGATGAAGCGGTCGCCGCGCTGGGCGGGCTCGACATCCTGGTCAACAATGCCGGCATCGCGCTCTACGCGCCGGTCGCCGAGGTCAGCGTCGAGGACATCGACCGGCAACTTGCGGTCAACGTCCGCTCGCCGATCCTGGCGTCGCAGGCGGCGATCCCGCATCTGGGCGCGGGCGGACGGATCATCCTGATCGGATCGGGCGTCGCCGACCGGATCGTGGGTGAGGGCAGCACGGTCTATTCGATGACCAAGTCGGCGCTGCAATCGCTCAATCGCGGGCTGGCGCGCGAACTCGGGCCGCGCGACATCACCGTCAATCTGGTCCAGCCCGGGTCGACCGATACCGACATGAACCCGGCATCGGGCGAATTTGCCGACTTCCAGCGGAGCCTGACGCCGCTCGGCCGCTATGGCGAGCCCGCCGATGTGGCAGCGGCGGTCGCCTTCCTCGCCAGCCCGGCGGCGCGCCAGATCACCGGCGCGATCCTGTCGGTCGATGGCGGGGCGACGACCTGAGACGGCGAGAGGGAGCGCCCTGCGCGCTCCCTCCATTCATACGGGCGGCAGGCCGTCGAGCAGCTTGTCCAGCGTGCAGGGAAAGTCGCGGATGCGGACCCCGGTCGCATTGTAGATCGCATTGGCGACCGCCGCGCCGGCGCCGCATACGCCCAGTTCGCCGACGCCCTTGGCCAGCAGCGGGTTGGCCGCATGGTCGCGCTCATCGAGGAACAGCACGTCGATGTCGGGAATGTCGGCGTGCACGGGGACGTGATATTCGCCCAGGTCGCGGTTCACCACCTTGCCGCTGCGCGGGTCATGGACCTGCTCCTCGGTCAGCGCGGCGCCGATGCCGAACACGATCCCGCCGATTGCCTGTGACGTTGCAGTCTTGGTGTTGAGGATCCGGCCCGCGGCGAAAACGCTGGACCAGCGCGAGACGCGCGTCTCGCCGGTCGTTGCGTTCACCCGAACCTCACAGAAATGCGCGCCATAGGATGCCTGGCTGAACGCGCCGTTGCTCTGGCCCGGCGCGACCGAGCCGTCGACCGTCATGCCGGCGCCCGCCAGGTCGGCGAGCCTGTGCGCCTGCCCACGCGCGGTCAGCATGCCGTCGGCGAAGCGGGCCTCGGCCACCGGCACCCCCGCCGCGTCGGCCAGCAGGTCGCGCAGTTCCTGGCAGGCGGCATAGACCGCCGATCCGGCGGTGGTCGCGCCCCAGCTTCCGCCCGATCCGGCGCTGGTCGGCAGATCGGTATCGCCCAGCCGGACATCGACATCGCAGATCGCCACGCCGAGCAGATCGGCCGCGATCTGGGCAAGGATCGTATAGGTGCCGGTGCCGATATCGGTCATCTCGGTCTCGATCGTGACGCGGCCGTCGCCGCCGATTCGCACCCGCGCCCGGCTGGGCCCGAACAGATTGCCGCGCACCGCAGCCGCCATGCCGTGGCCGATGAGCCATTCGCCCTCGCGCCGGGACGCGGGCACCGCGCTACGCTCCGACCAGCCGAAGCGTTCGGCGCCGGTGCGCAGGCATTGGGCGAGCGACCGGCTGGAAAAGGGAATGTCGAGTTCGGGGTGACGCTCGGGCTCGTTGCGCAGGCGCAGCTCGACCGGATCGATCCCGAGCCGCTCGGCCAGTTCGTCCATCGCGCATTCGAGCGACAATTGCCCGACCGCCTCGCCCGGCGCGCGCATCGATACGCCCAGCAGCTTGTTCACCCGCGCGACCTTGTGATCGACGACGCGGTTCGGCGCGGCATAAAGGACATGGGTGGCGATGCCGGCGGGCTCGAAAAAGACTTCGCCTTCGAGCTGGTCGGTGACGATTTCGTGCGCGATTCCCGTCAGCCGGCCGTCGGCGTTCGCAGCTAGCCGCAGCCGCTGGTGCGTGGCCGGTCGCCGCCCGGTCGCCTCGAACACCGTCTGGCGCGACATCACCACCTTGACCGGTCGCCCGAGCTCGCGCGCGGCGATCGCGGCGGCCGCAGCCTCGGGCATCAGCCCCAGCTTGCCGCCGAATCCGCCGCCGACATAGGGCGACAGGATGCGGACCTGCTTGGCGTCGAGCCCGAGCGCGGTCGCGAGCTGATCGCGGGTGACGACCGGCGACTGATAGGAAGCGTGCAGCGTCAGCCGCTCTCCGTCCCACTCGGCGAGCGCGGCATGCGGTTCCAGCGCGGCATGGCTGTGGCTGGGCGTGGTCCAGACGGCGTCGATCACCGTGTCGGCCCGACCGATCGCGGCCTCGACATCGCCCTGCTCGGTATGGATCAGGAACAGCCCGAAGATATCGTCGGTCGGCGGCTCGGCGCGGTTGAGTGCGACTTCGAGATCGTAGATGCCGTCGCGCGCTTCATACTCGACGCGCACCGCGAGTGCGGCGGCGCGGGCGCGTTCGAACGTGTCGGCGACTGCCAGCGCAATCGGCTGGCCGAAATAGACGACGTCGCGCACGCCCTGGGGCGGCGCGGCGGATCCACCGAAATCGCCGCCGTTGCGGATCAGCAGCTCGCTGTCGATCACCGCGATCACCCCGGGCATGGCGCGCGCCGCCTCGGCGTCCAGCCGGGTGACAGTGCCTGACCCGAAGGGCGCGCGGACCAGCACGCCATAGGCCATGTCGGGCAGGACGTGCTCGGCGGCATAATGGGCGCGGCCCGAGACCTTGAGCGGCCCCTCGATCCGGCTGAGCGGGGTTCCGACCTGCGGTTTCGGCGCATCGTCGAGCAGGCTGTGCTCGAACGGCGCGTCCATCGTCAGTTTCGCCTCGGTCATGCCTGCTGCTCCGTCAGGGTCGAAAGCACTGCCGCGATCGTCCGGCGCAGCAATGGCAGCTTGAAGTCGTTGCCGCCGCTGCCGCTGGCGTCGGCGAGCAGCCGGTCGGTCATGCGGTCGAACGCGGCCGTGCTGGGCGCCTCGCCGATCAGCAGCGCCTCGGCCTCGCGATCGCGCCACGGCATGGTGCCGATCCCGCCATAGGCAAGCGCGGCATGGGTGATGCGCCCGCCCTCGGTCGCGACGATCGCCGCGACCGAGACCAGCGCAAAGGCATAGGAAGCGCGGTCGCGTACCTTGCGGTAGCGCTGGTGACCGGGCGGCGGCGGCGGCAGCACGACCGCGGTGATAAGCTCGCCCGGCTCGAGGCTGGTCTCGAGATGCGGCGTCTCCCCCGGCAGGCGGTAGAGCTGTTCCAGTGCCCGCGACGCCGTTTCGCCCGATCGGGTCAGCGTCTCGACCCGCGCATCCAGCGCGCGCATCGCCACTGCCATGTCGGACGGGTGCGAGGCGATGCACTGGTCGGAGGTGCCGAGGATCGCCATGATCCGGTTGAACCCGCCGATCGCGGCGCAGCCGCTGCCCGGCTGGCGCTTGTTGCAGGGCGAGGCGGGGTCGTAGAAATAATAGCAGCGGGTGCGCTGGAGCAGATTGCCCCCGGTCGTCGCCTTGTTGCGCAATTGCGCCGAGGCGCCGGCCAGCAGAGCGCGCGACAGCACGGGATAGCGCGACCGGACCAGCGGATGCGCGGCAAGCACCGAATTGGGCACGAGCGCACCGATGCGCAGCCCGCCCTCCGGAGTCTCCTCGATCGCGCGCAGGTCGAGCCCGTTGATGTCGATCAGGTGACGCGGCCGCTCGATCGCTTCCTTCATCAGGTCGAGCAGATTGGTACCGCCGGCAATGTAGCGCGCCTCGGGCCGCTCGGCACCGGCCGCGAGGGCCGCGGGAATATCGGCGGGGCGGCAATAGTCGAAGGCGTTCATGCGGGCTCGTCCACTTGGGTCGCGGCATAGCCGGCGATCGCCGAGACGATGTGCGGATAGGCGGCGCAGCGGCACAGATTGCCGCTCATCCGCTCGCGGATCTCGTCCGCGTTCAGCGTCGGCCGGTCCTCGACCGCCTCGCTGACATGGCTGGGCCAGCCGGCGCGCACTTCCTCGATCATGCCGAGCGCCGAGCAGATCTGGCCCGACGTGCAATAGCCGCACTGGAACCCGTCCTGCTCGGCAAAGGCGGCCTGGAGCGGATGGAGCGCATCGGGCGATCCGACCCCCTCGATCGTGACGATGTCCTGGTCGCGGTGCATCAGCGCGAGCGACAGGCAACTGTTGATGCGCCGCCCGTCGACCAGCACGGTGCAGGCGCCGCACTGGCCATGGTCGCACCCCTTGCGGGTGCCGGTCAGGTGGAGATGCTCGCGCAGCGCGTCGAGCAGAGTGACGCGAGGGTCGATCTTTAGCGCGTGCGGCGTTCCGTTCACGACCAGGCGCAGCTCGGCGAGCGTGTCGGCTTCTATCCAGCTCATGGAAATCCTCGGGGTTCGGAGGGCGAGGGGATCAGTTCGGGCGCGGCGGCTTGGCCAGCGCTGCCTTGAACGCGGCATTGTCGAGGAATGCGGTCACCGCGACGATCCGGCGGTCCCTGACCGTCATGATCCACAGATAGGTGTTGCGATAGGTCGTACCGTCATGGAGCGGCGCGGTGCCGTCCCAATGGACGATCACATCGTCGCCGTCCGCCCAGATGCCGCGAACTTCGGGCTTCAGCGGCTGCGTCACCCGTGCGGCCAGCGGGCGGGCGGCGCCGGCCATCAGCGCCTCGCGGCTGGTATAGGTCGTGGCGATCGCCGGATCGAAGCCGGTGATGTGCCAGGTGACGTCATCGGCCAGCAGGCTGAAGACATCGCCCCGGCCCTGTGCCCAGCGATCGAAGGCGTCGCGGATGAACCGCTTGTTGCTTTCTGCAGGCGTCGGCGTCGCCGATCCGGCTGTCTGGGCGACAGATGCCAGCGGCCAGGCGACGATCAGCGCCGCCGCGGCCGCAATCGCGACCCTGGTTCTCGAAGTCATGCTCACTCCCGCAATATGTCGGTTCCTGCACCCCCGATCATAACCACTGGAGCGATGGCGCGTTCGTCGCCAATTTGTCTTCGCAGGCGCGAGCGATCGTCGCGTCGCCCGATCAGAGGTCCTGCGGATCGGCTGCGTTCTCGGCAGCGGGTGCGAAGGTGCGCGCGCAGATGAAGCGGGTGAAGGCGGCGATCGCCAGCGATTCATGCGCGTCGGGCGGGGTGTAGAGATAGGCCGGCCACAAGAGCGTGTTCCATTCGGGCAGGATCTCGACCAGCCGGCCCGAGCGGAGATGCTCCTCCGCGACGATGTCGAGCAGGCGGACGATGCCGTAATCGCCGACCGCCGCCGCGACCAGCGACGGCGCGTCGTTGACCGTCAGCCCGCAATCCGGCGCGATCGGGCGCTGTCGCCCGTCCGCGGTCTCGAAATTCCAGACATGCGGTCGCCCGGTCGCCTCGTCGAGCAGGCGGACGCAGACATGGCCGTCCAGGATGTCGTCGGGCGCCGCCGGCGTGCCGTGCCGCGCGAGGTAGGCGGGGCTGGCGCACGTCAGCACCCGGCTGCGCAGGATCAGCCTTTTGTCGAGACCGCGCGAATCCGGCTCGCCGAAGCGCAGCGCGACATCGACGCCCTCGACCAGCAGATTGTCGATCCGGTCGCGCACCAGCACGTCGATCTTGAGCTGGGGATAGGCGGCGATGAAGTCGGGGATCGCCGGGACGAGCAGATAGGGGCCGAACGCGCCGTCGGTCGACACGCGCAGCCGCCCGCGGACTTCGTCGGGGCGCGAGGGCGCGGCGATGCGGCCGAGCTGCTGGAGCAGGGGCGTGACATTCTCGAGAAAGGCGCGGCCCTCGTCGGTGAGCTTCAGCGCGCGGCTGTTGCGGTCGAACAACCGCATGCCGGTCCGCTCCTCCAGCCGGGCGACCGCCTTGCCCACGCCCGATCGCGACAGCCCGACCCGCTCGGCGGCGCGGGCATAGCTGCCCGCCTTGGCGACCGCCACGAATACGGTAATGCCGGCGATGATCCTGCCGTCGAACAGCATCGCTCAGGCCATCCGGCCGGGCATGGTGAAGCGGACGCAGGCCATGGCTTCGGCCGGACCGGGTGGGGTTCGGATTTCGCTGAACACCGATAGAGGATGCCGCCCGCGAAACCTTAATGCAAATTGGTTTCGCATCCGTCCCGGAGGAAGCGGGCCGGGCTCTGGCCAGCGGACGGTTGCGGGCGATATGGACCGTGCGAGATTGCCGGACCCGACGCCGGAAACAAGGAGCTATGGATGCGACGTTCCCCGCGATGCCCCAAATGCGAAGGCGCGATGACCGAGGGGTTCATCATCGATCTCGCCCATGGCGCGGTACGCCAGGCAACCTGGCAGAAGGGCCCGCCGGTCAAGAGCTTCCTCTACGGCATCAAGCAGGTCCGCCAGGACCAGCTCGCCGTCGCCACCTATCGCTGCGACCGCTGCGGCTATCTGGAGAATTATGCGGTGTGAGCGGCGGCGGGCGTGGCGCGCTCCGGCCTTGCTGCTGGTGAGGCGGCTTCGCCGGTAAGCACACGCGCAAAAATATACGGCAATGCCGTATTTTAGTCCTTGCTATGGCTACGGCATTGCCGTACATAATCGCATGCAGACCGTGATCGAAACCGCAGCTTACCTCTCCGCCGCCAAGGACGCCGGGATGAGTGTCGAGGAAATGTCGTCAGTGGTCGATAGGATTGCAGCCGATCCGGAAGCTGGCGACATCATGCCGGGCTGCGGCGGCGCACGGAAGCTGCGCGTTGCAAAGCCCGGCTCAGGCAAGTCGGGCGGCTACCGCGTCATCACCTATTTCGCCGGGTCTGACGTGCCGGTGTTCCTGCTGACGGTGTTCGGCAAGAATGAGAAGGCGAACCTGAGCAAGGGAGAGAGAAACGCTCTCGCTGCGCTCACCAAGCGGCTCGCCGATACCCTCGGGTGACCGGCGAAGCCACAGACTGACAGGAACGTACAGACATGACCACCGCATTTGACAAGATCGCTGCCGGCCTCGAGGACGCCATCGCTTACGCCGAGGGTGACACCTCGCGCGGCCGCGTGGCGGCACCGCTCGACGTGAAGGCGATTCGCTCAAAGACTGACAAGTCCCAGGCCGCGTTTGCAGCCAGCTTCCATCTGCCGATCGGCACGCTCCGCGACTGGGAGCAAAATCGCCGGCAGCCGGATGCGCCCGCGCGGGTGTTGCTTTCGTTGATCGACGCCGAGCCCGAGGCCGTCGAGCGGATGCTGGCTAGGATCGGTTGAACAGCGCTAAAATCGAAAGCATTCGATCGGTAGGACGCCCCGGCACCGGCTGGCGCCAGCTATCGGGGATCAGCGTGCTGCACGCACTTGGGGTCGCCACGATATGCGGCCCGCCAACACAGGCTTCCAAGGTCAGCATTGCGCACGCCATCAGCTTTCCGGATTGCGCTGGTCGCGTCTCGCGCAGCGGCACGTCTGGGTAAAGCCCGAACGTCACCAGTTCTCGTAGCCACCGAAACGATACTTCCGCGCCAGGATTTGCCGCCCGTGCTCGTGACGAGCAGGTAGAGCCCACCTCCGTCCGCGAGCTTGTAAGCGCGCTCGCCCGGGAGGGCCTTCTTACATGCGTGTCGGTCAGCGGCACAGATACCCCATTTCAATCTGGCTACCCCAGCGACACCCCCAGCGGGCCTCATCTTGGGCGAGGCGCGGGTGAGCATCGATGAGACGCCTAGGGGCCTGATATGGTGGAGAAACGCAAAGACCCTGAGATGGGATGATATGCGCTGAAACGGGAAGTTGGTGGGTCCGCCGGGGCTCGAACCCGGGACCTCTCGATTAAAAGTCGCTTGCTCTACCGACTGAGCTACGGACCCACACCAAGGCGGCCCACCTAGGGGCGGGGCGCGGCCGGGTCAACGGGGGCGGTGCAGTCTGGCGTGGAGTTGGCGGATGGTCCGGCCCGAAATCGGGTCGCGCCAGTCGGGGGCGATGGCGACTAGCGGGTCGAGGACGAAGCCGCGCTCGCGGAACAGGGGGTGGGGGATCGTCAGGCCCCTGATGGCCCAGGGGCCGCCCGACCACAGGATGATGTCGAGGTCGATCACGCGCGCGTCCCAGCGGCGGCCGCGGCGGCGCCCGTGGCTGCGCTCGATTTCCTTCAGCCGCTGCAGGAAGGCGGGGGGATCGAGATCGCTGCCGAGGAGGGCGACCGCGTTGGCGAAGCGGCGCTTCGACGGGCCGAGCGGCGGGGTGACCAGGATCGGCGAGACGATCGCGGGCCCCAGCGCGCGCAGCGCCGCGGCGAGTTCGTCGCGCGGGGCGCCGTGCCGGCCGCGGCGATTCGATCCCAGCGCGATGACATAGCTTGTCGTCCCCACCCGACAGCGCCTATCGCGGACACATGCTCGCGTCCACGCTGCTCGATGCCGAACCGGGGCGCGATTGCCCGCGCTGCCCGCGTCTTGTCGAGCTGCGTCAGACGCTGCGTGCCGAACATCCCGACTGGTGGAACGCGCCGGTGCAGCCGCGTGGCGCGGGCGATGCCTGGCTGGCGATCGTCGGGCTCGCGCCCGGCCGGCTGGGCGCGAACCGCACCGGGCTGGCCTTTGCCGGCGACGCGTCGGGCGACCTGCTGTTCGCGACCTTGGCAAGGTTCGGGCTGGTCGAGGAGGGCGAATTGCAGGGCGCGGTGATCCTCAACGCGGTCAAATGCCTGCCGCCCGAGAACAAGCCGACGCCGGAGGAAATCCGCACCTGCCGGCCGTTCCTGACCGCGGAGGCACAGGCGCTGGCGAATGCGCAGGTCTGGGTCGCGCTGGGTCAGGTGGCGCATCAGTCGACGGTCAAGGCGCTGGGCGGCAAGCTGCCCAAATGCCGCTTCGCGCATCTGGCCGAGCACCGCATGCCGTCGGGGCGGATGGTGATCGATAGCTATCATTGCTCGCGCTACAATCAGAATACCGGGCGGCTGACGGCGGAGATGCTGGAGGCGGTGTTCGCTCGCGCGCTGGAGCTGCGGCGATGAGTCGGTGGGAGACCGCCGCATCGCCGCGCCGTTCGGATGGCGCGATTGTCGCTGCGCGGCGCCTCTTTCGCGAGTTCGTCGGCCTGGTCGATCCGCGCGGGCGGGAGAGCCGGCGCGGGACGGCGCTGATCCTGGCGTGGTGCATCACCCTGCCGCTGACCCTGGTCGAGCTGGGGCGGATGCTGGGCGAAGTGGATCGCGACATCATGACGCTCGGCAACAGCCCGGTCGCGATGATCCTCTTCTCGATCAACACGCTCGTCGCGCTGACCTGCATCGTCATCGCGGTGATGACGCTGGTGCGGCGGTTGCACGATCGCAGCCTGGAATGGACCGCACTCCTGATCGGGTTGATTCCCTATGTGGGCTGGGCCTGGCTGGCCTATTATCTGTCGGGCAAGGGCAATATCGGCCCGAACGGCTACGGCCCCGACCCGCGCGAAGGCTAGTCGGGCCGGGTGAAGACGGCGGAGACGACCGCGATGCGATCGACGTCGCGATAGGCGTCACGCGCCAGCTCCTCGCCGAACACGTCGATGTCGATCACGTCATAGTCGAGGCCGCAGCGCTCCCGCTCCGCCAGTGCGCGCAGCCGCTCCGCCAGCCGGTCGGTCCCGCCGACGATCGCGCTGCCGGTGTAAAGGATGAAGCGCCCGCCCGCCGCCAGCTGTGGCAGCACCGCAGCCGCCATGTCGATCGACAGCGCCGCGCCGTGCAGGTCGCCGCCATCGCGATAGATGCGTTGCTGAGGATCGAGAATATAGGGCGGGTTGGCCAAGGCCAGGTCGATCGGATCGGGGAAGCCGGCCAGGATCGACCCCTCGCGCAATTCGGGCGACAGCCCGGCACCCGCGGCATTGATCGCCGCGAGGTCCAGCGCCTGCGCATTCACGTCGGTTAGCGTCAGTGATGACGTAGGAGCATGGCGCGCCGCGACGATCCCGCCGACGCCGCTGCCGGTGCCGATATCGACGATCCGCGCGTCCGTGCCCACAGGGTTCCGGTCCAGCTCCTGGTGGATCAGCCGGGCGAAGCGATAGCTGTCGGGCCCGAAGAACACCGCGTCGCGGTCGTCGGTGGGGAAGGCCGAATGAAGATAGCAATCCTCGTCCAGCGTCGAGGCGCGCAGCCGGCTGCGCACGCCGGTCTCGCACGGCTGGATCGCGCCAGCGGCGTCCAGCAGCGCCTCGACCTCCACATCGATCGATCCCGGCTCGAACGCCAGGCTCCAGCCCAGCATGTCGGTCAGCGTCCGCGCCATCCGCCGCGGCTCGCGCGCCAGCACGCGCTCATGCGTTGCGGGCGTCGGCGCGGCGAATCGATAGTTGCGGGACTTCAGCACCGCGACGAGGTGCGGCAGGTCATCGAAGATCAAGCGGTTGGGCCCCCAGCCATTATGGACGTGGGCGGACAAGTCGATGGGCGGGTCGGGGTTCCGCACCGCTGCGAATTTCGTCTCGCATCCGGAACCGACTTTGACGCTCGGTGCTTTATCGGCTCATGCGATTGCCTGTCCCGCCGCGGAGCCATACCGGTGCGGGCCGGGCGATTCCGCTTCCTTTCCAATCCTGTTCGGAGCGTTTGTCGATGCTGAGCCTTTCCCTGCGTTCGTCCGGCTTCCTGATGGCGGTGTGCGCCGCGTCGCTCGGCACTGCCGGTGCCGCGCATGCCCAGGTCGCACCCTGCCCGGCGACCAGCTTCGAAGGCTTCCTGAAGGCATTCTCGGATTCGGCCGAGATCCAGCGCAATTTCACCGCGGCAACCGTGAAGGTGACCGAGGTCGACGCGACCGCCGAGCCCGAGCCGCGCGAGGTGATCCGCAACCAGCCGCGCAACAGCCTGCGCTTCCCGATCATGATGTCGACCGCACAGCAGCGCAGCGACGGGCTGAGCGCCAGCATCACCCGTCCCAACGCCAACACGGTGCACGTCAAGCTGGAGAAGCCCGACACCGGCTATCAGCTCGGCTATTCCTTCCGCCCGCGCGGCAAATGCTGGGAATTGTTCGCGACCGCCGATACCTCGCTCTGAGCCCCTGTTTCCTGCGGAGATTTACGATGATCCTGTCCCGTTCGCTGGCGCTGGCCGGCATGATCGCGCTTGCGCTGCCCGTTGCGGCACTGGCGCAGGACCGTGAGCCGCCCAAGGGCTCGCAGCTGCGCTCGTTCGAGGCGAAGGCGCGCAAGGGCATGGCCTATGACGCCTTCCGCAGCCAGGTGCTCGCCGCCGGCTGGACCGCGCAGGGCGCCGAGGACTGCGCGGAGGCAGTCAGCGCCGAGGCGTGCAGGAAGCTTCCCGAGCTCGACCGCTGCACTTCCGACGGCCTGTGCCTGATGACCTTCAGCCATGCGGGCGAGGACATCGTCCTGCGCGTCGCGACCAAGGGCCAGGGCGTCACGGTCGACAGCTGGGGCTTCGAATAAGCTCCGCGCGCGCCCGGCCTATTGCACTACCGACACCGTGATCGCGGACGCCCGGCCGGGCGCGTGATAGACGCGGTGCGTCTGCGCGCGGAAGTCGGTCGGCTTCGCGCGCAGGATGTTCGGCACGAAGGTCTGCGGGTTGCGGCCGATCAGCGGGAACCAGCTGCTCTGCACCTGCACCCCGATCCGGTGCCCCTTGCGGGACACGTGCGAGGCAGAGTGGAGGTCGATGCGGTAGTCGAGCACCGCGCCCGGGGTGATCGCCTTCGGCCGGTCGTATCCGCCGCGGAAGCGCGCGCGGAACACGTCGTTGGCGATCATCCGCTGCCGCCCGCGCAGTTCGGCGGGCGTCCCGGCATCGTCGGGATGGATGTCGACCAGCTTCACCACCCAGTCGGCGTCCGATCCGGTCGTGCTCGCGAACAGCTTCGCGGCGACGTCGCCCGAGATCGTCACGTCCTGCGCCAGCGGCTCGCTCTGCCAGAACAGCACGTCCTTGCGCTTTGCAAAGGGCGCCTGGTCGTCGGCGATCCAGTTCGCCCAGGTCGATCCCTCGGACAGGAACGGCGCAATCCGCGATCGCTCGCGATAGGGGACCGGATCGGCGGGATCGGCTACGAAGCTGTCCGCCGCTGCTTCGTCGGCTACCGGCGCGTCGAACGACAATTTGCCGCCGGCGCGCAGGTAAAGGTTGCGCATCTGCGTCCCCTGTTTCAGCGGCCAGCTGTCCAGCTTTTGCCAGCGATTGCTGCCGGTCTGGAAGACCAAAGCCTCGGACTGGTTGAGCGTGCCCTCGCCCTTCAGCCAGTAGCGGAACCAGGGCAGCTCGACCTCGCGGCGATACCAGTCGCCGGTCGGCCCGCCCATGTCGAACGGGCCATAGGAGGACCCCGGCCCGCGCCAGCCGCCATGGTTCCACGGGCCGACGACCAGATAGTTCAATCCGCGATCGTCGCCCTTTTCCTGCTCGCGGTAGATGGACAGCGGACCGTAGAAATCCTCCTGATCATACCAGCCGGCCACGATCAGGTTCGGCGTCGCCACCCGTTTCGGCATGTTGTTGGTGGTGCGCTGAGCCCGCCAGTATCCGTCATAGCTCGGGTGGTTCACGAAATTCTGCCAGCTGGGCATGGTGGTGCCCAGATGCTGGCGGTCGAGCGTCGCCAGGTCGGTCTGCTTGAGATACCAGGCATAGGCATCCTTCTCGCCGCCGAAGTCGAACGCCTTCATCGTCCGCCCGTCGGTCTCCAGCGCGCTGACCCAGCTCCAGGCATAGTCCAGCCGGAACGCGCCATTGTGGAGAAAGTCGTCGCCGATGAACATGTCGTTGGGCGATGCCTGCGACGACACCGCCTTCAGCGCGGGGTGCGGATCGATCGTCGCCATCGCCGCGGTCCAGCCGCCATAGGACACGCCGAGCACCCCCGCCTTGCCATTGGTGCCAGGCAGGTTCTTCGTCAGCCAGTCGATCGTGTCATAGGTGTCGGTCGATTCATCGACCCCGCCGGCGCTCGCCTTGCGCGGCCGCAGGTTGACGAACTCGCCCTGCGAGCCCAGCCGCCCGCGAATATCCTGCAGGACGAAGACGAAACCGTCATCCGCCAGCTCCTTGTAGGACGCGGTGAACAGCCGCGTGACCTGCGGCATGCCGAAGCCATAGGGCGAGCGGCTGAGCAGGATCGGCAGCGGACCGGCCGCCTGTTTCGGGCGCCACACCTGGACATGCAGCTTCACCCCGTCGCGCATCGGGATCATCATGTCCTCGCCGACATAATCGCCGATCGCGGCGCCCGGCGGCACCTGGTCGGTCAGGTCCTGGGCAGGCGCCGATTGCGGGGCGGGGACCAGGGTGCGCGCGGCAAGGGGAGAGCCAAGCGCCGCGGCGAGCATGGCGAGCGCGAGGAGGCGGGCACGGCCCGCGCGTGGATGATAGCGCATCTGATCTCCCTGTCTGTCAGGATGATAGCGCCGTCCGGACAGAAGGCGAGGGGCGGCCTACCCATCACAGGTGTCGATCGCACGATCCTGTTTTTCGATGGACCGCTGCGTTGACGCTGGGCACCGGCCATGATCAGGTCCGTGTCGACAGGAGAGAGACGATGCGCACCGGCATTTGGAAGCGGATGGGCCTGGCGATCGCCGCCCTGGCGGTTCAGGCGCTGCCTGCCGCGGCACAGATCCGCACGGCGAAAGTGGCCGAGGGTCAGCTTGCCGGCAAGTCGGCCGGCGCGGTGACCGCCTTTCTGGGTGTCCCCTTTGCCGCGCCGCCGGTCGCGGGGAATCGCTGGAAGCCGCCGCTCGCTGGCGCGTCGTGGCAGGGCGTGCGCCGGGCCGACACGCTGCCGTCCAGCTGCCGCCAGGAGGTGACGCCGAACGGCATCGGTCCCTGGACGCATGAATATGTCGTCACCAATGCGGTGAGCGAGGATTGTCTGTACCTCAACGTCTGGACGCCGGCGAAGACCGCCGCGGCGAAGCTGCCGGTGCTGGTGTGGATTCATGGCGGGGCCTTTTCCAGCGGCTCGGCCTCGGTGCCGATCTATGATGGCAGCGCATTGGCGGCGAAGGGGATCGTCGTCATCGCGATCAACTATCGCCTGGGCGTGTACGGCTTCATGGCGCATCCCGGCCTGACCGCGGAGAGCCCGGCAGGGGCTTCGGGCAATTACGGACTGCTCGACCAGGTCGCCGCGCTGAAATGGATCAGGGCCAATGCCGCGGCATTCGGCGGCGACCCCGATCAGGTAACGATCGCCGGCCAGTCGGCAGGCGCCGCATCGGTCCATCATCTGATCGCCACACCGTTGGCCAAGGGCCTGTTCGTGCGCGCCATCGCCCAAAGCGGTTCCGGCATGGGCCTGAACGTGTCCGATCGCGCCGCGGGAGAAGCACGCGGCACGGCGCTGATGACCGCGGCGGGGGCCGGTTCGATCGACGACATGCGGCGGCTGACGCCCGAACAGATCGAGGCGGCGGCGAAGACGCTGCCGGGGGCGGGCGGGCTGGCCTTTGCACCGGTCGTCGATGGCCTGGTCTTTCCCGACGTCGGCACCGTGGGCGCCAACACCAACGACACGCCGATCCTGACCGGCATGACTGCGGACGAGATGACCGGGCTGAATCCGGCTTTCGGCAAGGCGACCGCGGCCCAGGTCCAGGCCTCGATCGCCAGCAGCTATGGCACGCTCGCCCCGCAATTCCTGAAACTCTATCCTGCAGGCAGCGATGCCGAGGCCAATGCAACCGTCAGCGCGCTGGCGCGTGACCGCGGCCTCGCCGCCATGGCGTTGTGGGCACAGCAGCGGCAACGCGGCAGCCGCAACCCGATCTATGCCTATCTGTGGACGCATTGGGAACCGGGGCCCGACGCGGCGCGCTACCGCGCGTTCCACTCGTCCGAAATCCCCTATGTCTTCGACACGCTGGGCGCCTCGCCCGAACGGCCGTTCGGCGCGAGCGATCGGAAACTGGCGGCGCTGCTCGGCGATTATTGGGTGAACTGGGTCAAGCGCGGCGATCCCAACGGCCCGGGCCTGCCCCGCTGGCCGCGCTATTCGGCGGACCGGCAGATCGTGGAGATCGGCGATGACGGCGCCAGGGCGCGCCCGATCCTGCCGCCGGACACGCTGGACCTGTTCACGCGCTATGTCGAAGGCGGCGGCCGGGTCAGCCTGTTCTGAGGCGGCCCGCCGGACGCCGGCTCAGAGACCGCTTGAGAATGCGCCTTTCGGCGCATTGCGGCACCGGCCCGCTCCCCCGCCCGACCATCCAACGGCAGTATTCTATGGGTGGTCGGGTGGGGGAGCGGGCCGGTGCGGAACTAAAAATCGCTATTTCGCGATTTTTCAAACAGTCTCTCAGATGTCCTGAACCAGCCGTCCGTAGAGTTCGGGCCGCCGGTCGCGGAAAAAGCCGAAGGCGGCGCGGTGGCGCTTCACGCGGTCGAGGTCGAGTGTCGCGGTGATCACGCCGGTTTCCTTGCGGTCCAGTTCGGCCAGGATGTCGCCGCGCTCGTCGGTGATGAAGCTGGTGCCGTAAAAGGTCTGGCCATGCTCGGTGCCGACGCGGTTGGCGGCGACGACGGGCACGACGTTGGAGACGGCATGGCCGACCATCGCCCGGCGCCACAGGCGTGCGGTGTCCAGGCTGTCGTCATGCGGCTCGCTGCCGATCGCGGTGGGGTAGAACAGGATCTGCGCACCCATCAGCATCATCGCGCGCGCGGTTTCCGGATACCATTGGTCCCAGCAGATGCCGACGCCCAGAGTCGTCTGCGGCCCGTCCCACACCTTGAAACCGGTGTTGCCGGGGCGGAAATAGAATTTCTCCTCATAGCCCGGGCCGTCGGGAATGTGGCTCTTGCGGTAAACGCCCGCGACCTTCCCGTCGGGGCCGATCATCGCCAGGCTGTTGTAATGATGCGGCCCGTCCGCCTCGAAGAAGCTGGTCGGGATATAGATGCCGAGTTCCTGCGCGAGCTTCTGCATCGCCAGCACCGCCTTGTGCTCGGCAGTGGGCTTGGCATTGGCGAACAGGCCCTCGTCCTCGACGCGGCAGAAATATTCGCCCTCGAACAATTCGGGCGGCAGCACCACCTGTGCGCCCTTCGCCGCCGCCTCGCGAACCAGTTCGGAGACGTTGGCGATATTCGCGTCGATATCGTTGGAGAAGGCGAGCTGCAGCGCGGCGACGGTGATTTCGGTCATGCCGCGCCATGTAGTGCGCTTTGGGGGCGCATGCACCCCCGCGCTTGCCTCAGAAGGACGGAATCTGCTGGCTGATGCAGTGGAAGCTGCCGCCGCCGGTCAGGATATGATCGGCGCGGAACCCGGTGATCTCGCGGCCGGGGAAGATGCCCTTCAGCGTCTCGATCGCCGCCGCGTCGTTGGGCTGGCCATAGAGCGGGACCACCACGGCGGCATTGCCGATATAGAAGTTCATGTAGCTGGCCGGGATGATCTCGCCTTCCTCGTCCAGCACCTCGCCGGGGGAGGGCATGCGCACCACCTCGACTCCGAAACGCTCCGCGCGTTCGGCCGCATCGCGGTAGATGTCGGCATTGGGGTCGCCCTCGGTCGGCTGCGGGATGAGCAGGCGGTTCTCGCCGACGAAGCGCGCGAGATTGTCGACATGACCGTCGGTATGGTCGTTGAGCAGCCCGTCGCCCAGCCACAGCACCCGGGTATAGCCAAGATTGTCGCGCAGCAGCGTTTCGACCCGGTCGCGGGTCAGGTCCGGATTGCGGTTGGGGTTCAGCAGGCACTGTTCGGTCGTGACGACCAGCCCGGTGCCGTCGCCATCGATCGCGCCGCCTTCGAGCACCCAGTCGTGACTGTCCACGGACAGGCCGCGGCCCCGCGCCAGCCGGAGGCCGACATCGTCATCGCCGGGCAGGTCGTACTTGCCGCCCCAGCCGTTGAAGCGGAAGTCATGGCCGATGCGGTCGCCGCCGACGATCGCCGCGGTGTCGCGCAGCCAGATGTCGCCGAACGGCTCGACCACCACCTGCGCTGCGTCGCCGACCAGCGCGCGTGCCGCCTCGGCCGAAGCCTCATCGGCTGCGACCAGGATCACCGTCTCGCCGCGGCCGCCGGCATGCACCGCGCGGGCGAAGGCAGCGACTTCCTCGCGCGCCGGCTCCAGATCCTCGACCCACAGCTCGCCATGGCTGGGAAAGCCGATCCACACCGCATCATGCGGCGCCCATTCGGCGGGCGGGGGCGGGGGGGTGTCCTGGGTGGAGGTGATGTGGGTCATGCGGGCCCCTTACCCGCGCGATGCGCACAGGGGTAGGGGAGTCTTCATGTTCCCCTCCCGCTTGCGGGAGGGGCTAGGGGAGGGCCTGTCCAATTGAGGTCCGCTCTCGGCGACACGCCCTCCCAGTTACGGGTGAACAGCCCCCCGGGCTGTTCAGGTCAAGCCGGGGGCTTGACCGACCCGGCAACTCCCTCCCGCAAGCGGGAGGGGAGAGGCGTGGCGCCCTACTTCCCCGCGCGGCTCTTCTCGCGGATCTCGCGGAATTCGGCGTCCTTGTACCAGGCGGGCCAGGTCGTACCGTCGGCCAGCTCGCGGCCCAGCCAGAAGAAGATGTTCAGATCCTGGATCGCGCCGCTCCAGTCCCAGTTGGGATCATATTCGTCCGACGGCTGGTGATAGCGGTTGACGGTATAGTCCTCGGCCGCCTTCTTGCCGGCGTCCTTGCCGCCCTTCACCAGGTCCTCGCCGCTCTCGCCATAGAACATCGGCACGCCCAGCCGGGCGAAGCTGAAATGGTCGGAGCGATAATAGAAGCCCTTTTCGGGCGTCGGTTCGGGAACGACGGTGCGGCCTTCGCGCTCGACCAGCGGCTTGACCAGATCCTCCAGCTCCGACTTGCCGACGCCGATGAAGACGAAGTCCTTGGTCGGGCCATTGATGTTGACGCCGTCAATATTGACCCCGCCGACGGTCTGCGAGAGCGGGAAGACGGGGTTCTCGGCATAATATTTCGAGCCGAGCAGCCCCGATTCCTCGGCGGTCACGGCCAGGAACACCATGGTCCGCTTGGCCGGGCCCTTCTTCACCTGCGCCTCGGCCAGCGCGATCAGCGCAGCGGTGCCCGATGCGTTGTCGATCGCGCCGTTGCAGATATCGTCGCCCTTCACCGCGTCGCAGCGGCCGAGATGGTCCCAGTGCGCGGAATAGAGGACATATTCGTCCTCGCGCTCGCTGCCCGGCAGGATGCCGATGACGTTCTTCGATGCCTGGCGGCGGATCGTGCTGTCGAACGAGATCGAGGCCTTCACGCCGGTGAGCGCGATCGGCTTGAAGCCCTTCACCTTCGCCGCGGCGGTGAGCTTGTCGTAATCCTGCCCGCCCTTGGCGAAGAGCCGGCGCGCCGCCGCATTCTGGATCCAGCCGACCGCCTGCGACTGGTCCATATGGTTGCCGGGCGAATCCTGCTCAAGCTGCGGCCCGGTCCAACTCGACTGAACGACGTTCCAGCCATAGGCGGCGGGTTCGGTGTCATGGACGATGATCGCCGCCGCGGCGCCCTGACGCGCGGCTTCCTCGAACTTGTAGGTCCAGCGGCCATAATAGGTCATCGCCCGGCCGCCGAAGTCGCCGGTCAGTTCCTTGGTCTGCCAGTCGGGATCGTTGATCAGGATGACGACCGTCTTCCCCTTTACGTCGACCCCGGCATAATCGTCCCAGCCGCGCTCGGGCGCGTGGATGCCATAGCCGACAAAGACGACGTCACTGTCCTTGATCCGCGTCTGGGGCGTGACGCGGTAGGAGCCGACGACCATGTCGGTGCGATAGGCGAGATCGATCGGGGCGCCGGTGCCCCCGGTGAAGCTGAGCGGGCTGACATTCTGCGCAGTCAGTTCGACCAGCGGCACATCCTGGACCCAGCTGCCCTTGTTGCCCGGCTGCAGCCCCGCCGCCTTCATCCGCTCGATCAGATAGGCGACGGTCTTGTCCTCGCCCGGCGTCGCGGGCGCGCGGCCCTCGAATTCGTCGGACGACAGCTTCTGCGTGATCGTCTTGAGCGTATCGACCGAGATGCCGGGATCGGCCTGGGGTGCCGATTGGGTGCAGCCGCCAGCGGCGGCGAGCAGCGCCGCGATTGCGGCGATCGGGGCAAGACGCATCAAGGATCCTCTCTGATCGAAGTGCCGCGACTGTGGCAGTCCGGAAATCGCCTCGCAAGTGGTGCGAATTCGGGCTGCGGGGACCTCTGCTTGCGCCCTAGCATGCTGGCGGGGCACAGGTTTTCAGGGGGAAGAATGCGTATCGGAACCATCGGGCAGACGGCGATTGCGGCGCTGGTCGCGTCGACATGGGTTCAGGCGGCGTCGGCGCAGAGCGCAGATGCCAAGACCTTCGGCGCGCGCGAGAGCGTCGAGCATATCGGGCTGTCGCCCGACGGAAACCAGGTCGTGTTCCTGGCGCCGCTCGCCGGCACGTCGACCGGGGTTTTCGTTGCCCAGACCGACGGGACCGGCACCACCAAGCAGATCATCACGTCCGACGGAAAGCCGGAAACGATCCGCTGGTGCCGCTGGGCATCGAACATCCGCATCGTCTGCCAGGTCAGTTCGGAGATGCTGACGGCCGACGGGCTTCTCGGCTATTCGCGGATGGTGGCGATCGGCGCCGACGGCACCAATGTGAAGCTGTTGTCGCCGCGCACGAACTTTCGCTCCCTGGGCCCGATGCAGAATGGCGGCGGGGTCATCGACTGGCTTCCCGATGCGGACGGCGACGTGATGATGACGCGTCAGTTCGTTCCCGAAATGTCGACCGGCACCAACATTACCCAGACCCGCGAGGGGCTGGGCGTCGAGCGGGTCGGGACCACCGACCTGGGGCGCCGTGTCGTCGAGACCCCGCGCGCGGACGCGGTCGAATATATCACCGATGGCTTCGGCACGGTCCGGATCATGGGCAGCGCGGTCAAGGACGGCGACCAGTATCTGACCGGCCGCATCCGCTATGCCTATCGCAAGCCTGATGGACGAAGCTGGGATCAGCTCAGCACGCTCGACACGCTGGCCGGGACTGGCTTCGATCCCTATGCTGTCGATCGTGACCTGAACGTTGCCTATGGGTTCGATGGTCTGGACGGTCGTGCCGCGCTCTACCGGATCAAGCTCGACGGTTCGATGGCGCGCGAACTGGTGTTCAAGCATGACGGCGTCGATGTCGACGGGCTGATCCGGATCGGCCGACGCCAGCGTGTGGTGGGCGTGACCTACGCGACGGAAAAGCGCGAGGCCGAATTCTTCGATCCCGAGCTGAAGAAGCTGGCCGGGATGCTGGGGCGTGCGCTCCCCAACCTGCCGCTGATCCGCTTCATGGACGCGAGCAATGACGAGAACCGCCTGCTGTTCTGGGCGGGCAGCGATGTCGATCCGGGCCGATACTTCGTGTTCGACCGCAAGGCCAGGAAGGTCATGGAGCTGATGCTGGCCCGTCCCCAGCTGGAAAAGACCGCGCTGGCGCCGGTCAAGCCGATCACCTTCGCCGCATCCGACGGTACGCAGATCCCGGGCTATCTGACGCTGCCGCCCGGCAGCGACGGCAAGGGGCTGCCCGCGATCGTGATGCCGCATGGCGGACCGGGTGCGCGCGACGAATGGGGCTTCGACTGGCTGGCGCAATTCTATGCCGCGCGCGGCTATGCCGTGCTGCAACCCAATTTCCGCGGCTCGACCGGCTATGGTGATGCCTGGTTCGTCAACAACGGGTTCAAGTCGTGGAAGACCGCGATCGGCGACGTCAATGACGGTGGCCGCTGGCTGGTGAAGCAGGGCATCGCCGCACCGGACAAGCTGGCGATCGTCGGCTGGTCCTATGGCGGCTATGCCGCGCTCCAGTCGGCGGTTACCGAGCCGGGCCTGTTCAAGGCGGTGGTGGCGATCGCGCCGGTGACCGATCTCGATCTGCTGCGGCAGGAATCGGCCAACTACACCAGTCGCTGGGTGGTCGATCGCTTCATCGGCACCGGCCCGCATGTCGCCGAGGGTTCGCCCGCGCGCCACGCCGATCGGATCGCGGTTCCCGTCCTGCTGTTCCACGGCGACAGGGACAGCAATGTCGGCGTCGGTGAATCGCGCGTCATGGCGAAGCGGCTGCGCGATGCCGGCAAGAAGGTCGATTATGTCGAGTATCGCGATCTCGACCATTATCTGGACGATGCCGAGGCGCGAACCGGGATGCTCGACAAGAGCGACGGCTTCCTGCGCGCCTCGATGGGCATGCCCGCCAAGGCCGACTGAGCGGCATGTCCTGGTCCCCGACGGGCCGCCGTCCATGGGGGCGCGGCCTGTCGGCCAAGGGCGTTGGACGTTCGGCGCCTCCAACGAAAAAGGGCGGCCTCGAAGGACCGCCCCGTTTCTGTTTCCCGAAGGAAGCCGGACTTAGCGCGAATAGAATTCGACGACCAGGTTCGGTTCCATCTTCACCGGATAGGGGACTTCGTCGAGCGTCGGGATGCGGACGAAGGTGATCTTCGATGCGCCGTCCGGAGCGACATAGTCGGGGATGTCACGCTCGGCGAGGCTCTGCGCCTCCATGACCAGCGCCATTTCCTGGGCCTTCTGGCTCAGCGAGATTTCCTGGCCCGGCTTGATGCGGCGCGAACCGATGTTGCACTTCTCGCCATCGACGCGGACATGGCCGTGGTTGACCAGCTGGCGGGCGGCGAAGATCGTCGGTGCGAACTTGGCGCGATAGACGATCATGTCCAGGCGCATCTCGAGCAGGCCGATCAGGTTCTGCGAGGTGTCGCCCTTCATGCGCGACGCGTCCTCATAGGCCTTCTTGAACTGCTTCTCGGTGACGTCGCCGTAATAGCCCTTCAGCTTCTGCTTGGCGCGCAGCTGCAGACCGAAGTCCGACATCTTGCCCTTGCGACGCTGGCCGTGCTGGCCGGGGCCGTACTCGCGCTTGTTCACCGGGGACTTCGGACGGCCCCAGATGTTCTCGCCCATCCGGCGGTCGAGCTTGTGCTTGGCGCTAGAGCGCTTCGACATATTCAATCCTTTGCAATACGAACAACGTTGGTCCCGGTACTCGCTCCGCCGTCTCCAAAGAGGGGCAGGGCTACCGCTTCACCGGGGTGCGGGGCCATTGCGAAGGCGCGCGCCTAGCCGCAGGGGGCGGGCGAGTCAAGGTTTGCAGGTGCGCCCGGTGCAATTGCCGCGCCCCGCCGCGTCCCCTAAGGCGCGGGCATGACCCAAGTGATCGATCCCCAAGCCTGTACGACGATGACCGAAGTCCGCGCCGGCGTCGACGCGGTCGACCGCGAGCTGGTCGCTCTGCTGACCCGCCGGTTCGGCTATATGGACGCGGCCGCGCGCATCAAGCCCGAGCGCGGCCATGTCCGCGACGAGGCGCGCAAGGCTCAGGTGATCGACAATGCCTGTGCGCATGCGCGGGATGCGGGTATCCCGGAGGAGGCGATCGGCGAGATCTGGGAGCGGCTGGTCGAAGCGTCGATCGCCTATGAGCTCGAGGCGTTCGACCGGCGCGGCTGATCCGCTCAGTAGGGCGTATTGCTGCTGCGGCTGTTGTTCTGGCCCATGCCCGACGCGTTGGCTGCATTGGCCTCGTCGATCTCGCGCCACTCGGCCGCGGTGCGGCAGGTCGGCTTTCCCTTGAGGCGGCTGCCGGTCGGCGCAGCCGAGCGACAGATTTTCTTCTCGGCCTTGGCGGCGGGAGCGGGGGCAGCCTGGGTTGCGGGAGCGTCCTGGACGCCGGCAATCGCGATCAGACCGAGCAGAAACGACATGATAGGAACTCCTTTAACGTTCCTGGACGCTAGCGTTCCGATGATGGCGCGCAACCCGATCTATTCGATTCGGGCCTTTTTCTTGCCGTCCAGCGCCGACAGCACGCCGCGCAGCGTCCGCAACTCCAGGCTGGTCCAGCCCGGCTTGGTCAGCAGCGTGCGCAAGGTGCGCTTGGTCGTCGGGATGCGCGCCTCGGGATAGAAGAAGCCGTTGCGGTGGAGCATGTCCTCGAGCTGGCCGATCATGCCGTCCAGCTCGTCCTGCGGCGCGGGCGGATCGAGATCCTCCTGCGTCGGCTGGGCCAGCGACACGCCCTTCGACCATTCATAGGCGACCAGGATCACCGCCTGAGCCAGGTTGAGCGAGCCGAATTCGGGATTGATCGGCACCGTCAGGATCTTGCGCGCGATGGCGACATCCTCGGTCTCCAGTCCGGAGCGTTCCGGGCCGAACAGGATCGCGGCGCGGGTCGGCGCGCCGTGGATCTCGCGCGCCGCCGCGTCGGGGGTCACCACCGGCTTGCTGACGCCGCGCTTGCGCACCGTGGTCGCATAGACTTCGGTGCAATCGGCGACGGCATCGGCCACGCTGTCATAGACCTTGGCCTGTTCCAGCACGATGTCCGCGCCGCTGGCCGCCGGGCCGGCGCTGGGATTGGGCCAGCCGTCGCGCGGCGCGACCAGCCGCATCTCGGTCAGCCCGAAATTGAGCATCGCCCGCGCAGCCTTGCCGATATTCTCGCCCAGCTGCGGCCGGACGAGTATGATGACGGGCGCGGGCGCGGTCATTCCTTGCCCGCCTCGGTCACGTTGCCGGCGAAATCCTCGAAATCCTTCGCCTCGCGAAAGTCCTTATAGACGCTGGCGAAGCGGATATAGGCGACCGGATCCAGGCCCTTGAGCCCTTCCATCACCAGTTCGCCGATCTTCTCCGACGGAATTTCGGTGTCGCCCATCGTCTCGAGCTGGCGCTGGATGCCCGACACCAGCTTCTCGATCTGGACCGAGGTGACCGGGCGCTTGCGCGTCGCGGTCGATACCGAGCGGACCAGCTTGTCGCGCTCGAACGGCTCGCGCCGCTCCTGGGTCTTCAGCACGGTCAGGTCGCGCAGCTGGATGCGCTCGAACGTGGTGAAGCGCGCGGCGCACGCCTCGCACTGACGGCGCCGACGGATCGCGGCGCCGTCCTCGGTCGGGCGGCTGTCCTTTACCTGGCTGTCCTCATTTCCGCAGAATGGACAGCGCATCAGGCCCCCGGGTAGATCGGGAAGCGCTCGCACAAGGCGCGGACGCGAGTGCGGACATCGGCCTCGACCTGGGCATCGCCCTGTTCGCCCTTGGTGCGCAGGCCGTCGAGCACGTCGGCGACCATGTTGCCGATCTCGCGGAATTCGGCCGGGCCGAAGCCGCGGGTGGTGCCGGCCGGCGAGCCGACCCGGATGCCGCTGGTCTTGACTGGGGGCAGGGGATCGTTGGGGATGCCGTTCTTGTTGCAGGTGATCGCGGCACGCTCCAGCGCCTCGTCGGCATCGCGGCCGGTGACGCCCAGCGGAGTCAGGTCGACCAGCGCCAGATGCGTGTCGGTGCCGCCCGAGACCAGGTTCGCGCCGCGCTCCTTGAGCGTCGCCGCCAGAACCTTGGCATTCTCGACCACCGCGGCGGCATAGCTGCGGAAGTTCGGCTGCAGCGCCTCGCCGAACGCGACCGCCTTGGCGGCGATGACGTGCATCAGCGGGCCGCCCTGAAGGCCGGGGAACACCGCCGAATTGATCTTCTTGGCGATCGCCTCGTCATTGGTGAACACCGCGCCGCCGCGCGGACCGCGCAGCGTCTTGTGCGTGGTGGTGGTCACGACATGGGCATGGCCGAACGGGGTCGGATGGACGCCGCCCGCGACCAGGCCGGCGAAATGCGCCATGTCGACCATGAAGGTCGCGCCGACTTCATCGGCGATCGCGCGGAAGCGGGCAAAGTCGATATGGCGCGGATAGGCCGAGCCGCCGGCGATGATCAGCTTCGGGCGATGCTCCTTGGCCAGCGCCTCGACCTGATCGAAGTCGATCAGGTGATCGTCGGCGCGCACGCCGTACTGGATCGCGTTGAACCACTTGCCCGACATCGCCGCGCGCGCGCCGTGCGTCAGGTGGCCGCCGGCATCGAGGCTGAGGCCCAGGATGGTGTCGCCGGGCTTGGTCAGCGCCAGCATCACCGCGCCGTTCGCCTGTGCGCCCGAATGCGGCTGGACGTTGGCGAACTCGCAGCCGAACAGCTGCTTGGCGCGGTCGATCGCCAGCTGCTCGACCTCGTCCGAGGGGTGGCAGCCCTGATAATAGCGCTTGCCGGGATAGCCCTCGGCATATTTGTTGGTGAAGACGCTGCCCTGTGCTTCGAGCACTGCCTTGGAGACGATATTCTCCGACGCGATCAGCTCGATCTGATGCTGTTCGCGCTCCAGCTCGTGGCGGACGCCGGCGAAGATGGCGGGATCGGCTTCCGCCAGCGTCTTGCTGAAGAAACCGTCGGGCTGGATGCCTGCCTGTTGCGGGTTCGTGCTCATGGCTGGGTCCTTTCCGGGTGGGTGAGTTTGTCGACGCGGTCGCTATGGCGTCCGCCGTCGAATTCGGCGTTGAGGAAGGTCATCACGCAGGCCTTGGCCATCTCGATCCCGATCAGGCGGGCACCGAGCGCGACGACATTGGCGTCGTTATGGTTGCGCGCCAGCCGGGCCGACAGCGGCTCCGACACCAGCGCGCAGCGCGCCTGGGGCACGCGGTTGACCGCGATGGAGATGCCGATGCCCGATCCGCAGATGGCGACGCCGAACTCGGCCTCGCGCGTCGCGACCGCCTGGCCCAGGCGATAGCCATAATCGGGATAGTCGACGCGCTCCGGCCCGTTGGTCCCCAGATCGATCACTTCGTGACCCATCTCGCGAAGCCAGTCTGCAAGTTCCGCCTTCATTGTATAGGCGGCATGGTCGGATGCGATTGCGATGCGGCGCGACATGGCGGGCCCTCTACGCCGCCGAGGCGGAATTGCCTAGGGGCTGCGGGCTGCTTTCCGCAGCGGAAAGCTGCAATTCGGTTGAATTGACCGATCATATACGGATCATATATGAACCGCGCATAGTTCAACTACTGCGGACAGTGACGATGGGCATCGTGAAGATCGACGACGACCTGCATGAAGAAGCGCGGCGCGCCAGCACGGTCATGTGCCGATCGATCAACGCCCAGGCCGAATTCTGGATGAAGATCGGCATGATCGCCGAGGCCAATCCGACCCTGTCGTTCAACGACATCGTCAAGGCGCAGTTTGCGGAGGTGCAGTTGCGCGCGGTCCAGGCGATGGCGGCCTGACATGGTGAAGACTCCCGACGAGCTGGCGCTGATGCGGATCTCGGGCAAGCTGCTCGCCTCGGTGTTCGAGATGCTGGACGGTCTGGACCTGGCCGGCATGTCGACCATGGACGTCAACGATCTGGTCGAGCGGTTCATCACCGAGGATCTTGCGTCACGCCCGGCGAGCAAAGGACAATATGGCTTCAAATATGTGCTGAACAGCTCGATCAACCATGTCGTTTGCCACGGCGTGCCCGATGCGAACGAGATCATCCGCGACGGCGACATCATCAACCTGGACATCACGCTGGAGAAGAACGGCTATATCGCCGACTCCAGCAAGACCTATCTGGTCGGCAATGTGCCGCCTGCCGCGCGCCGGCTGGCGCGGGTGGCGCAGGAAGCGATGTGGCAGGGGATCCGCCAGGTGCGGCCCGGAGCCACGCTGGGCGATGTCGGCCATGCAATCGAGCGTCATGCGAAGAAGCATGGCTACAGCATCGTGCGCGACTATTGCGGCCACGGTATCGGGCGCGAGATGCATGAGGAGCCGCAGGTGCCGGGCTTCGGCAAGCCGGGATCGGGCGTCCGGTTGCGCGAAGGCATGGTCTTCACGATCGAACCGATGCTGAATCAGGGCAGCCGGCGGGTCTCGACCGAGGATGACGGCTGGACCGTGGTGACGAAGGACCGCAAGCTTTCCGCGCAGTTCGAGCACACCGTGGCGGTCACCGCGGACGGGGTCGAGGTGCTGACGCTGCGCGCCGACGGCAGCTGATCGGGACGGCGCCTTGCGGGAACGGCTTGCGGACAGGATCGTTTCGGAGCGGAACCAACAAGCTCGGAGAGCCAAGAATGCGCAAGATGATCCTCGCCATGGCGTTGCCGCTGGGCATGCTGGCCGCCTGCTCCGAGGCGGACAGGGCAGCCAACGACTTGGGCAATACCGCCGAAAGCGCCGGCGATTCGCTCAGCAACACGGCGAATGACGCGATCCGCACGATCGACGAGGCGACCGACAAGGCCGGAAATCGCATCGACCGGATCACCGACGATATCGGCAATCGCGCGGACCGCGTCGGCGACGCGATCGAGAACGAGACGCGCTGACCGCCAGCGGCCGCCACGTTTCATCGAAGTCCCGCCAGGCCCTCGCCCGGCGGGGCTTTTTCGTGCCGCGGACCGGCCTGCCATGCCTCCGATCTGTCATATCCCCGCGCTAGGCAGCGCCCGGCCGCGGGAGGCCGTTCGGGGCATCCCGGCCGGAGGACAGGAACATGGGTTCGGTTGCCAAGGCACCCAGCAACAATGCGGTTCGCGGCGCGGTTCATCGGCACGAGCATCTGAGCAGCGAAGGCCTGCTCGAACGCGCCTTCACCTTCGCCTTTCGCGGACTGGTCTATGCCCAGATCTGGGAAGATCCCGTCATCGACATGGAGGCGCTGGAGATCGGTCCGGACAGCCATGTCGTCACCATCGCCTCGGGCGGGTGCAACGTCTTTTCCTATCTGACCGCGAATCCGAGGGCGATCACCGCGGTCGATCTGAACCCCGCTCATGTCGCGCTGAACCGGCTGAAACAGCAGGCGGCGCTGCGCCTGCCCGATCATGCCGCCTTCCACCGCTTCTTCGGCCATGCCGATAGCCCGGCCAATGTCGAGGCGTACAAGCGGCACCTGCAGGACCATGTCGACGCCGCGACGCGTGCCTATTGGGACGGACGCGACCTGTCGGGCCGCCGCCGCATCTCGGGCTTCGCGACCGGCTTCTACCGGCGCGGGCTGCTCGGCCATCTGATAGGCTTCGTCCATTTCCTGGCCAGGCTGTACCGGATCGACCCGAGCGAGATCCTGCAGGCACGCGACCGCGCCGAACAGCGCCGCATCTTCGACGAGAAACTGGCGCCGTTCTTCCGCAAGCGCTTCCTGCGCTGGCTGGTCGATCAGCCGGCCGCCCTGTTCGGCTTCGGCATCCCGCCGGCGCAATACGACCTGCTGAAGGTCGACGATCGGGCCGGGATCACCGGCGCGCTGAAGGTCCGGTTGGAGAAGCTTGCCTGCGACTTCGACATCAAGGACAATTTCTACGCCTGGCAGGCGTTCGGCCGCGGCTATGGCAAGCAGGCCGATGCGCCGCTGCCGCCCTACCTCCAAGCAGCCAATTACGAGGCGGTGCGCGAGCGCGCCGGCCGGGTCGATGTCCGCCACGCCAATATGTGCGACTATCTGGAGTCGATGCCGGCCCAGTCGCTCGACCGTTATGTCCTGCTCGATGCGCAGGACTGGATGACCGACGAGCAGCTGACCCGCTTGTGGAGCGAGATCACCCGGACGGCGAAGCCGGGATCGCGCGTGCTCTACCGCACCGCCGCCGCGCCCGATGTCGTTCCCGGCCATATCCCCGATGCGCTGATGAGCCAGTGGCAGCGGGCGGACCAGGCGTGGCTGGACGACATGAACCGCCGCGACCGGTCTTCGGTCTATGGCGCGATCCATCTCTACACGCTGAAGCCGCACGGATGAGTGCGGTCGCGGATGCGGGTGACCAGCGGCGGTTGATGAACGCGACCTATGCGTTGCATCGCCATTTCTACGACGTCACCCGCAAATTCTATCTGCTGGGCCGCGACCGGCTGATCCGCGAGCTGGCGCCGCCGCCGGGCGGCACGGTGCTGGAGGTCGGATGCGGCACGGCGCGCAACCTGATCGTCGCCGCGAAGCGCTGGCCGCAGGCGCGCTTCCTGGGGTTCGACATCAGCGAGGCGATGCTGGAGACCGCGCGCAAGTCGGTCGAGCGGCAGGGACTGGGCGAGCGGATCCGACTGGCGCAGGGCGATGCCGGCGCGTTCGACACCGGCGCGCTGTTAGGCCTTCCTCAGGTCGACCGCGTCTTCATGAGCTACACGCTGTCGATGATCCCGCCCTGGCAGCGCGCGATCGAGCTCGGCGCGGCCAGCCTGGCACCGGGCGGCAGCCTGCACATCGTCGATTTCGGGCAATATGAGCGGCTGCCGGCGCTGGCGAAGCGGCTGCACTTCAAGTCGCTCAATGACTTCCATGTCGAACCGCGCGGCGACCTGCCCAGGGTGATGGAGCGGGTGGCGGGCGAGCAGGGGCTGGCGATGGCCTTCACCCCGTTGCTGCGCGGCTATGCGTGGAGCGCGACGCTGACAAAGCCGCGCTGAGCGCTCAGGCCTGGCCCCGCGGCACCAGCGCCGTCGCGATCTCGGCATAGGCCTGCCACTCGGTATCCTCGAACGTCTCGAACGCCAGCGGCAGGCGCGGCTGGCCGTTCAGCGCGTCGTTGATCCCGTCCTGGAACCGCTCGAAATCGGCGGTGTAGACGCGCCATTCGCGCTCGCCGCCGCTGGTCACGACCGCGACCAGCCGGCCCCAGTCGCCGCCGCGCATGCCGGTGTCCAGCGCATCCTCGAACGCCGCCATCGACGCCAGCGTCGCCTCGTCGGGCATCGCGTCGTCATCGGGCTCGAAATCCCACTGGATCAGGACCAGCAGCGGGAACTGCGCCCGCTCGGCATCGGTCGGTGCTTCGGTGCGCAGCCGGCACAGCATCGGGACGCCGCCGCGCGATCCCGTGGCGAACAGCCAGGGTTCCTGCGGCTGGTCGGTCACGCGGCGCGCCGCAGTTCCAGCCTGCCCCAGATCTCGACCAGCGCCTCGACCAGTTCGGCCATCATCGCCTCGTCATGCGCGGGGCCGGGGGTGAAGCGCAGCCGCTCGGTGCCGCGCGGCACGGTCGGATAATTGATCGGCTGAACATACACGCCATATTCGGCGAGCAGGATGTCGCTGATCTTCTTGGCCTTGACCGGGTCGCCGACCATCAGCGGCACGATATGCGTCGTCGACGGCATCACCGGCAGACCGGCATCGGCCATCATCGCCTTCAGCGTCGCGGCGGCAGCCTGCTGGCCGTCGCGCTCGGCCGACGATCCCTTCAGGTGGCGGACCGAGGCGAGTGCACCGGCAACCAGCACCGGCGACAGCGAGGTGGTGAAGATGAAGCCGGGCGCATAGCTGCGGATGACGTCGATGATCATCCGGTCGGCGGCGATATAGCCGCCCATCACGCCGAATGCCTTGCCCAGCGTCCCCTCGATGATCGTCAGCCGCGACGCGGCCGCATCGCGGTCCGAAATGCCGCCGCCGCGCGCGCCGTACATGCCGACCGCATGGACTTCGTCGAGATAGGTCAGCGCATTATACTTGTCGGCCAGGTCGCAGATCGCATGGATCGGCGCGATGTCGCCGTCCATCGAATAGACGCTCTCGAACGCGATGACCTTGGGTGCGGCGGGATCGTCGGCCGCCAGCAGCGATTCGAGATGCTCCAGGTCATTGTGACGGAACACCCGCTTCTCGCAGCCGGCATTGCGGATGCCGGCGATCATCGATGCGTGGTTCAGCTCGTCCGAATAGATGATGCAGCCCGGCAGTACCTTGGCCAGCGTCGACAGCGTCGCCTCGTTCGAGACATAGCCGGAGGTGAAGAGCAGCGCGCCTTCCTTGCCGTGCAGATCGGCAAGCTCGAACTCGAGATCGACATGATAATGGGTGTTGCCGCCGATATTGCGGGTGCCGCCCGATCCGGCGCCGACATCGTGCAGCGCCTCTTCCATCGCCGCGATCACCTTGGGGTGCTGGCCCATGGCGAGATAGTCGTTCGAGCACCAGACGGTGATCGGCTTCGGTCCGTTATGCCCGGCGAAGCAGCGCGCATTGGGAAACATGCCCTTGTTGCGCAGAATGTCGATGAACACCCGGTATCGACCTTCGGCATGCAGCCGGTCGATCGCCTTGGTGAAGACGCGTGAGTAGTCCACTCCCGCGGGCGCGGTATCCTGGGTGCTCATGCCGGGTGCTCTAACTCCAAAGCGCCGCGATTGCCAGCGGCGCGGTACCGGGTATTTCCCCGGATATGAAAGCGGTCGCTTTGATCGCGCGCAAATTTGCGTGGGCGGCCATGGTTACTTCGCTTCGACCGCGATCCTGCGCCACGGCTGCGCCTTGCGCACGTCGTCCAGCCGGTGCGCGCAGGCATAGGTGAGCGCCCACGCGTCAGATTCCGCCGCATCGTCGCGGCGAAGTCGAGTTTGCCCGCGCAAGGGAGCGCTAACGTGATTCAAATCAAGTTGGGCCGGGCGGCAAGGTGGTATTCAGCCATCAGGACCACCCGGCACCCGAGTCGGTCCATGCTGGGCATCCGGTCCGGCGCCACCGACGATGCCGGCTTGTCGAACAGGACATGACCCATGAACCGTCAGGACCTAGATTATTATCGCCGGCGCGAGCATCAGGAGCGCGAGAGCGCGATGCGAACCCATGATGTCGGTGCGCGCCGCATCCATATCGAGCTTGCCGATCGCTACCGCGCGATGATCCCGAAGCTCGGCGCCGTGCCGCCCGCCGCCCGGGCCTGATTTAGGCTTCGGCTACAGCGTCTCGACTTCGGTCAGGCCGAATCTTGCGAGTGCCGGGACGAGCCGGTCGGTCCGCGCAGAGCGGGCGGTGAACACCGCTCGACCGGGCCCGGCATGGTCGGGCCAGTGCTGGTCGCGCGTCAGCCAGGCTACGCGGCGGGCGATCCCCGGCCCGCCATCGACGAAGCGCACCGGATGCGGCGCCGCCGACGCCAGCTCCGTCTCGACCAGCGGAAAATGGGTGCAGGCGTTGACGATGACGTCCAGCCGATCGCCGCCCGGCTGATCGAACAGGCCGCCGAGCACCGCGCGCAGCCGCGCCGGATCGGGCGCATCCCCGCCCAGCGCCGCCTCCGCCAGGTCGACCAGTTCCGCCGATCCGTGGCGCAGCACGGTGCAGTCGCCGGCAAAGCGCGCGGCGAGATCGTCGACATAGGGCTGGCGTACCGTCGCCTCCGTGCCCAGCACGCCGATGACGCGCGTCCTGCTGAGTTCCGCCGCGGGCTTGATCGCCGGCACGGTGCCGACGATCGGCAGGTCGAGCGCGGCGCGGACATGGGGCAGGGCGATGGTCGAGGCGGTGTTGCACGCGATTACGATCAGCCGCGGCCGATAGCGTTCGGCCAGCCGCCCGAGCAGCGCCGGCACGCGCGCGGCAATCTCGGCCTCGCTGCGCGTGCCATAGGGATAGCCCGCCGAATCGGCGACATAGACCAGGGGGGCATTGGGCAGCAGCCGCGCGGTCGGCGCCATCACCGAAAGTCCGCCCATACCGGAATCGAAAAACAGGATCGGGCGGGGCTCGGTCATGGTTGGGTTCATCCGGATTCTTGCGCGCGATTACGGGAGCGCCTAGCCTGTGCGCAAGAACGGGGGAACGCGTGGAGACCGAAATTCTCTGGCAGGGCAGCGTCGGTGCGCTGGTGCTTGGCTATCTGCTGGGATCGATCCCGTTCGGGGTCTTGCTGACGCGGTTCGCCGGCGCCGGCGACCTGCGGCAGATCGGATCGGGCAATATCGGTGCGACCAACGTGCTGCGCACCGGGCGCAAGGGGCTGGCGGCGGCGACGTTGCTGCTCGACCTGCTGAAGGGCGTCGCGGCGGTCCTGCTCTCCGAATGGCTGTTTCCCGGCACCGCGATGCTGGCCGGCCTCGCGGCGTTCATCGGCCATTGCTACCCGGTCTGGCTGCGCTTCCGCGGCGGCAAGGGCGTGGCGACGATGATGGGCGTGGTCGTCGCGCTGCACTGGCCATCGGGCCTCGTCTATGCCGCGGTCTGGCTGGGCCTGCTTGCCGGGCTGCGCATCTCGTCGGTCGCGGGGATGATGGCGGCGATCAGCGCGCCGGTGAGCGCCGCCGCCTTTGGCAAGGTGGGGCTGGTGCTGGTGTTCCTCGCGCTGGCGCTGATCGTGGTGTGGAAGCACCGCGAGAATATCGACCGGCTGCTGAGCGGTACCGAGCCCCGGGTCGGCAAGAAGAAGAATGGCTGACCCGCGCGAGGCGCGGCTGAGGCTCATCCGGTCGGCCAATATCGGTCCCGTCACCTATCGCCGGCTGGTCGAGCGCTTCGGCTCGGCCGAGGCGGCGATCGAGGCACTGCCCGGGCTTGCCGCGCGCGGCGGCGGGCGGGCGCCGCAGCTCGCCGATCCGGGCGCGATCCGCCGCGAGATCGATCGGGTCGAGCGGCTCGGCGCGCGCTACCTGTTCCTCGACGACGAGGCTTATCCCGCGCTGCTCGCCGAGATGGAGACGGCGCCGCCCGCGCTGATCCTTCGCGGCGACCTTGCGCTGGCCGGCCGGACGCCGGTGGCGATGGTCGGCGCGCGCAATGCCAGCGCCGCGGCCTGCCGCTTCGCGCGTCAGCTGGCGCATGGCCTGGCTGAATCTGGCGTGGCCGTGGTCTCCGGGCTGGCGCGCGGCATCGACACGGCGGCGCATCAGGGGGCGATCGAGGGCGGTACGATCGGGGTGATCGCCAGCGGCATCGATGTGACCTTCCCGCCCGAGAATCGCGAGCTTCAGGAACGGGTCGCCTGCGAGGGCCTGCTGGTGGCGGAGCAGCCGCCGGGAACCGAGCCGCTGGCGCGCTTCTTCCCCTCGCGCAACCGGATCATCGCCGGTCTGGCGCTGGGCACGGTGGTGGTCGAGGCCGCGCCGCGGTCGGGCTCGCTGATCACCGCGCGGCTGGCGGTGGAGGCCGGCCGCGAGGTGATGGCGGTACCGGGATCGCCGCTCGATCCGCGCGCGCAGGGGTGCAATCTGCTGATCCGCGAGGGCGCGACCCTGGTCCAGTCGGTCGAGGACATCCTCGAATCGGTCCGCCCGATCGACTCCCGCGCCGTCCGATCGCCGGTCGTCGCCTGGGAAGGTGGCCCCGCCATCGACGCAGACGACGGCGACCGGCGCCAGGTCGAGCAACTGCTGGGACCGGTCCCGGTCGCGGTCGACGAGCTGATCCGCCAGGCCGGACTGCCGTCGCCGGTGGTCCAGACCGTGCTGCTCGAACTGGAACTGGGCGGGCGGCTGGAGCGGCACGCCGGCGGGCGGGTGTCGGTAATGGGGGCATGATGGTTGCGGGGCCAGCCATTGCAGCGGCGGCGCGCGACATCATCTATCTGCACCAACGAAGCGCTTGACGAGCGGCGGGCGGGCTTACCACCCTCGTACGCGTACACACGAGAGACCAGATTTCCATCATGCAGCTTGTCATCGTCGAATCGCCCGCCAAGGCGAAGACCATCGAGAAATATCTGGGCAAGGATTACCGCGTCCTCGCCAGCTACGGCCATGTCCGCGACCTGCCGGCCCGCGACGGCTCGGTCGATCCGGATGCCGACTTCGCGATGGAGTGGGAAACCTATGCCGACAAGTCGAAGCAGCTGAAGGCGATCGCCGACGAGGCGAAGAAGGCCGACCGACTGATCCTCGCGACCGACCCTGATCGCGAAGGCGAGGCGATTTCGTGGCACGTCCAGGAAGTGCTGAAGAACAAGAAGGCGCTGCCCAAGGAGGTCGAGCGCGTCACGTTCAACGCGATCACCAAGCCGGCGATCCTCGACGCGATGCAGCAACCGCGCGAGCTGGATACCGACCTGATCGACGCCTACCGCGCCCGCCGTGCGCTCGACTATCTGGTCGGCTTCACCCTGTCGCCGGTGCTGTGGCGCAAGCTGCCGGGCGCCAAGTCGGCCGGCCGCGTCCAGTCGGTCGCGCTGCGCCTGATCGTCGAGCGCGAGCGCGAGATCGAATCCTTCCGCCCGCAGGAATATTGGTCGGTCACCGCCGACATGGAGCAGGACGGCACCGGCTTCACCACGCGCCTGGTCAAGTGGAAGGGCGACAAGCTCGACCGGCTGTCGATCGGCGACGGCAAGACCGCCGATGCGGCGAAGAAGGCGGTCGAGGAGGGGCGGTTCAGCGTCGTCTCGGTCGAGACCAAGCCGACGATGCGCAACCCGCCGCCGCCCTTCACCACTTCGACCCTGCAGCAGGAGGCGGCGCGCAAGCTCGGCTTCTCGGCCAGCCACACGATGCGCATCGCCCAGGGCCTCTACGAGGATGGCGCGATCACCTATATGCGGACCGACGGCGTGCAGATGGACGGCTCCGCCATCCAGGCGGCACGCAAGGCGGTCGCGGATCGCTATGACGGCAGCTACGTCCCCGACAAGCCGCGCCAGTATCAGACCAAGGCGAAGAACGCGCAGGAAGCGCACGAGGCGATCCGCCCGACCGACTTCTCCCGCGACCGTGTCGGCGGCGGCGATCATGCGCGCCTGTACGAGCTGATCTGGAAGCGCGCGCTGGCCAGCCAGATGGCGTCGGCGCGGATGGAGCGCACGACGATCGACCTGGAGGACGCGACCGGCCAGCACGGCCTGCGCGCCACCGGCCAGGTGGTGCTCTTCCCCGGCTATCTCGCGCTGTACGAGGAAGGGCGCGACGACGAGGGCGACGAGGAATCGCGCCGCCTGCCGCGGCTGAGCCAGGGCGATTCGCCGGCGAAGAAGGCAGTGAATGCCGAGCAGCATTTCACCCAGCCGCCGCCCCGCTTTTCCGAAGCGTCGCTGGTCAAGCGTCTGGAGGAACTGGGGATCGGCCGCCCGTCGACCTATGCCTCGATCATCCAGGTGCTCAAGGACCGCAGCTATGTCCGCGTCGAGAAGAACCGCTTCTTCGCCGAGGAGAGCGGCCGGTTGCTGACCGCGTTCCTTGAGCGCTTCTTCGAGAAATACGTCACCTATGACTTCACCGCCGATCTGGAGGAAGAGCTGGACGACGTGTCGGGCGGCCGAGCCGCGTGGCAGCAGGTGCTCGAGCAGTTCTGGCGCGACTTCAAGCCGCGCACCGTCGAGGTGATGGAGCAGAAGCCGTCGGACATCACCGCGGCGCTCGACCAGTTTCTCGAACCCTATCTGTTTCCGCCGACCGCGGACGGCAGCGACCCGCGCCTGTGCCCCAATTGCGGCGAGGGCCGGCTGGCGCTGCGCGGCGGCCGCTTCGGCGCGTTCGTCGCCTGCTCCAACTATCCCGACTGCAAATATACCCGTCGCTTCGCCCAGCCGGGCGGGGCCGAGGGGGACGGCGGCGGCAACGAAGTGCTGGGGACCGATCCCGAGTCCGGCCTGCCGGTCGAGCGCAAGTCGGGACGCTTTGGGCCCTATATTCAGCTTGGCGAAGGCAAGGAGGCGGCGCGCGCGTCTATCCCCAAGGATATCGAGCTGGACCTCGACTGGGCGCTGAAGCTGCTGAAGCTGCCGCGCACCGTCGGCGACCATCCCGAGAGCGGCAAGCCGATCACCGCGTCGATCGGTCGCTATGGCCCCTATCTCGCGCATGATGGCAAATATGCCCGGCTCCAATCGACCGCGGAGGTTTTCGAGACGGGCATGAACGCTGCCGTGGTCAAGTTGGCCGAGGCGGCGGCGGGAGGCGGGCGTCCGCAGCGCGGCGCTGCGCGCGAGCCGCTGAAGGTGCTCGGCAAGCATCCGCGGACCGAAGCCGAGATCAAGCTGATGGAGGGCCGCTACGGTCCCTATGTCACCGACGGCACGACAAACGCGACGCTGCCCAAGTCGATCGAGAAGGACGCGCTGACGCTGGAGGAAGCCGCCCAGCTGATCGACGCCCGCGCAGCCGCGGCGCCGGCCAAGGGCAAGAAGAAGGCCGCACCGAAAAAGGCGGCCGCCAAGAAGGCTCCGGCAAAGAAGGCGGCGGCAAAAAAGGCACCTGCGAAGAAGAAGGCTGCTGCCGACGAATGACCCGTCAGGCGAGGGCGCGTCGCGCTCTCGCCCAGGTCTTGGAACCCGAAGCGATCGTCGCGCGCTTTTCTCGCCCGAGGAGAGACGCGATGATTCGTTTTACCCTTGGACTTGGTTTGATCGGCCTGGTGTCGGGCGCCGCTGCGGCGCAGACCAGTAACGGACTGTGGAGCTATCATTTCCAGAACGGGATCGGCCAGTATCTGACCGGCCAGTGGGACTCGCCGACCGGCGGCGCGTTGAGCCTGTCCTGCCGAAAGGACGGCGATGTCGCGGTCATGGCGCAGATCAAGGGCCAGGCGCCGCGGCCGGGATCGGTGCTGACGCTCGTCAGCTCGTCGCGCGCCGGATCGAGCGAATCGCGCCTCGTGACCAATTCGAGCGGTGCGGTGGTGATCAAGGCCACCAGCCCGGCCTTTCGCCGGCTGTGGGCCAATCTGCGCAGCAACGATATCGTGACGCTGCGCTATTCCGACGGACGGACCAGCGTCCAGTCGCTGGCGGGCGCGGCCAAGGTGCTGCCCGCCAAGCCCTGCGGCTGATCGATGGAGGGCATCCTGGGCATGGCCGCGGGGGCGGTCGTGGTGACGCTGATCGCCGCGAAATGGATCACGGCGCGCCGTCCGGCCATGTCCTACGGCTTGCAGGTCGTCCTGGCGACGATGAGCGCACCGCTCGTGGCGATCCTCCTGTTCGTGGTCGCCACCGCCTATACGCTGTCGCTGCCGGCCCCGCCCGAGCCGGGCGGCACGGTGGGCATGGTGATCTTCGCCTTCGTGTTCTTCCTGATCTACGCGATGGCGATCGGCGCCGCGGTCGGCCTGGTGACTGCACTGGTCGCGGTCAGGATGTTCCGGCGCTGAGGATCAGGCGGCATCGCCCAATCGCGCGAGACTGACCGGGATATTGTCGATCAGCCGGGTCGTGCCGATCCGTGCGGCGGCCAGCAGCCGGCCGGGCCGATCGCGCTCGGGCGTGCCCAGCGTGTCGGCATCGACCAGTTCGACATAGTCGACCTCGAACCCGGCCGCGGTCATCGTGTCGCGCGCCTGGGCCAGCGCCGCGACGGCATCGCCGCCCTCCTCGATCGTCCGCGCCGCCGCGCCCAGCGCGCGGGGCAGGGCGATCGCCTTGGCGCGATCCTCGGGCATCAGATAGGCGTTGCGCGAGGACAAAGCGAGCCCGTCATCGTCGCGCTGGGTCACCACGCCGATGACCTCGACGCCCAAGTCCAGATCCTGCGCCATGCGGCGGACGACCGCCAGCTGCTGGAAATCCTTCTCGCCGAACAGCGCGACATCGGGGCGGACCTGGTTGAACAGCTTGGCGACCACTGTCGCGACGCCGTCGAAATGGCCGGGGCGGGCTGCGCCGTCCAGCAATTCGCTGACGCCCGAGACCGAGATGTTGGTCGCGAAGCCTTGCGGATACATCGCCTCGACCGGGGGCAGCCACAACAGGTCGACGCCGCCCTGCTTCAGCATCGCCGAATCCGTCGCTTCCCTGCGTGGATAGCGGTCGAAATCCTCATTGGGGCTGAACTGCTTGGGATTGACGAAGATCGACACGACGACCCGCTCGGCCTGGCGGCGGGCCGCCTCGACCAGCGCCATATGGCCGGCATGCAGCGCGCCCATCGTCGGCACCAGCGCGACGCGCTCGCCCGCTGCGCGGAACGCGGCGACCGCTTCTCTGAGGGCTTCCAACTGACGGACGGTTTGCACGCGTTAGCTCTTTCGATATGAGACAGGGGCGGCCTTCTATGGGGGGAGGGCAGCGCGATCAACAAAGGATGTCAGGCTTGGCCGACGGATCGAACCGATTGCACGTGATCGTCTTCGCCAATGAAAAGGGCGGGACGGGGAAGTCGACGACGGCGGTGCATACTGCCATCGCGCTCGCGGCGAAGGGCGCCCGTGTGTCCTGCTTCGATCTCGATCATCGCCAGCGCACCATGGGCCGCTATCTCGACAACCGCGCCGAGACGATCCGCCGCTCGGGCCGCACCCTGCCGATGCCGCGCTACGAAACGCATGACGGCGAGACGATGGAGGCCTTCGCCACCTCGCTGGAACGGCTGGGCGACGGTGCCGATTTCCTGGTGATCGATACGCCGGGACGCGACGACAAGTTCGCGCGCATCGCGGTGACCAATGCCGATACGCTGGTCACCCCGATGAACGACAGTTTCGTCGACTTCGACCTGATCGGTCAGGTCGACCCCGAGACGTTCCGCGTCTCGCGCCCCAGCTTCTATTCCGAGCTGATCTGGGAATCGCGCAAGCGCCGCGCCAAGAGTGACGGCGAGACGATCGACTGGGTGGTGCTGCGCAACCGGCTCCAGCATATCGAAGCGCGCAACATGAAGCGCGTGTCCGAGGCGATCGACCAGCTGTCGAAGCGGGTTGGCTTTCGCGTGATCTCGGGCCTGTCCGAGCGCGTGGTGTATCGCGAGATGTTCCCGCAGGGGCTGACCATGCTCGACTCCGGGGAGTTCGGCAGCATGGCGCTCAGCCATGTCGCGGCGCGCCAGGAACTGCGCGAGATGATGGCCGGGCTGGCGCTGCCCGAGCCCGCCCTGCCGCTGCCCGCCTGAGGGACCGGTCATGGGCAAGGCCATATTGGCGGCGCTGATCATCGGCGCGGTCTGGTATCTGTTCTTCAGCAAGCCCGCCAAAAAGCCGGCCAGGCGCAAGCCGTCTGAGGCTGCAGTCCGCGAGGCGGAGGCGCGAGCGATCCTGGGCGTCGGCCCCGATGCCGATGCCGATGCGATCCGCGCCGCGCATCGACGCCTGATCAGCGCGCTGCATCCCGACAAGGGTGGATCGGCCGAACTGACCGGGCGCATCAACGCGGCGCGCGACAGCTTGTTACGCACTCGCAATTGAAACTAAACGGGCGTTCACGGATTAGGCCGACAAGCTTCCCCCAGGAGATTCTATGACCCACAATTTCGATCCGACGTCTTTGCGCGAGTATGACATCCGTGGAATCGTCGGCGAGACGCTGGGTGTGGAAGATGCCCGGGCGATCGGCCGCGGCTTCGCGACGCTGCTGCGGCGCGCCGGCGGCACCCGGGTTGCGGTGGGCCGCGACGGCCGCCTGTCGTCGCCGATGCTCGAGGAAGCGCTGATCGACGGTCTGACCGCATCGGGCTGCGACGTGGTGCGCACCGGCATGGGCCCGACCCCGCAGCTCTATTATGCCGAGGCGACGCTGGAGGTCGACGGCGGCATCCAGATCACCGGTAGCCATAATCCGGGCAATTACAACGGCTTCAAGATGGTGTTCCAGCACCTGCCCTTCTTCGGCGAGGACATCCAGAAGCTGGGTCGGATGGCCGCCGACGGCGACTGGGAAGAGGCCGAGACGCGCGGCGAGGTGACCGATTTCGACATCGTCGACAATTATGTCGGGCGGCTGCTGGCAGGCTATGCCGGCGGCGCCTATCGCATCGGCTGGGACGCGGGCAACGGCGCGGCCGGCCCGGTGATCGAGAAGCTGGTGGCGCAGCTGCCGGGCGAGCACCACACGCTGTTCACCGATGTCGACGGTAATTTCCCCAATCACCATCCCGATCCGACCGAGGAAAAGAACCTCGCCGACCTCAAGAAGCTGGTCGCGGAGAAAAATCTCGACTTCGGTCTCGCCTTCGACGGCGATGGCGACCGGATCGGCGCGATCGATGGCCAGGGCCGGGTGATCTGGGGCGACCAGCTGCTGTCGATCCTTGCCGAACCGGTGCTGCGCCAGGAACCGGGCGCCACGATCATCGCGGACGTGAAGGCCAGCCAGGCATTGTACGATCGTATAGCGGAGCTGGGCGGCCAGCCGCTGATGTGGAAGACGGGCCACAGCCTGATCAAGACCAAGATGAAGGAAACCGGCGCGCCGCTGGCGGGCGAGATGAGCGGCCACATCTTCTTCGCGCAGGATTATTATGGCTATGACGACGCGCAATATGCGGCGGTCCGGCTGATCCAGGCGGTCCATGTCATCGGCAAGACGATGAACGAGATCAAGGACGCGATGCCGGCGATGGTCAACACGCCGGAGATGCGCTTCCAGGTCGACGAAAGCCGCAAGTTCGCGGTGATCGACGAGGTGCTGGCACGGCTGGAGGCCGAGGGCGCCGATGTCGATCGCACCGACGGTGCGCGGGTCAACACGCCCGACGGCTGGTGGCTGCTGCGCGCGTCGAACACCCAGGACGTGCTGGTGGCGCGCGCCGAGGCCAAGAGCCAGGACGCGCTCGACCGGTTGCTGGCGCAGATCGATGCGCAGCTGGCGGCAAGCGGGCTGGAGCGTGGCCCGCAGGCGGGGCACTGAGCCAGAACCGCTGATCGGGGCTGGCATTCCGCGGCATTAGCGCCCACATCGGCGCTAATGTCCTCGCGCCAGCCCTCGATCATCCGCGTCATCGACCTCGAAACCACCGGAAGCGCCCCGCCCGCACACGGCGTGTGCGAGATCGGCTGGCAGGATGTCGCGCTAGGCGCGGACGGCCGCTGGGAATTGATGGGCGAGGGCGGCAACCAGCTGGTCAATCCCGGCCGGCCGATGTCGCCGATCACCACCGCGATCCACCATATTCGCGACGAGGATGTCGCCGACGCGCCCTGGTGGCATGACGTCGCGCGCCCGATCCTCGACCCCTGGCCGCGGCGCATCGCGCTGGCCGCGCACCGGGCGAGCTTCGAGGAGCAGTTCTGCACGCCCGCGCTGACCCGCGGTGCCGACTGGATCTGCACCTGGAAATGCGCACTGCGGCTGTGGCAGGACAGTCCCAGCTTCTCGAACCAGGTGCTGCGCTATTGGCGCAAGCCCGAGGGGCTGGACCATGAGCGCGGGCTGCCCGCGCACCGCGCCTTCCCAGATGCCTATGTCACCGCGCACCATTTGCGCGACATGCTGAACGAGGCGAGCGTCGCACAGCTGATCGAATGGTCGAAGCTGCCGGGCCTGCTGCCGCGCGTCCGCTACGGTCCCGACCGCGGCAAGGAATGGACCGCGATCGAGGACGAGAGCCTGCAGGGCTTCCTGACCGACCGCGACGAGGACATCCGCTTCACCGCGCGCACCGAATATGAGCGTCGCCGCGGCGGTGGGCAGATCCGCGGCAATGACCCGGTGTGGCAGCTCGACCTGGAATAGGGCGGGAGCCAGGCAGGAAAGAGCGAAGCCGGTCCCGCCTAACGGACCGGCCCCGCCTCCCGTTGCCTCAATAGGCGACGCGCGTCGCCTTCAGCTTCTTCTTGGCCAGGAAGTCCTGGACGCTGTCCTTGCCGGCGAGGTGGCCGGCCCCGACCGCGACAAAGACCGTCCCCGGCGTCTTCAATCGGTTCTCGACCCAGTTCGCCCAGGTGGCGTTGCGGTCGGTCAGCACGGCCTTGGTCACCTCGGGAAGCTCGGTCATGCCCTGATTCATGATGGTGGCAAGGCCGTCGGGATCGCCCGCAGCCCAGCGTTCGACCATCATGTTCAGCATTTCACCCGTGCGGGGCAGCTGGTCGATCGTGGTGACGAGATAGTTGATCTGCACAGGCTGCGACAGGCTCCCGAAAAAGCCGAGCTGCTGTTCCATCGTCTCCAGCGCCTCGATCTTCTTTCCCGCGGAGGTGGCTGCGTCGGTCAGGACCTTCTCGGCACCCTGATTGGGATCGAAGCCGTATTTGGGCAGCGCGCTGACCGTGAGGATCAGCGATGCGAACCACGGATTGAACCGGTCATACGCCTGTGCGGGCATCCCGGTGCCTGCCATCGCCGCGGTAAAGGCTGCGCGCTTGTCCGCCGGCAGCTGTTCGGTCAGCGCAGGACCCGTCGGGTTCATCCCGAACTTCTGGACCGCGGCGGCGGCGACTGCCGGCTCGGGCTGGATCAGTTCGAGGACCAGCGTGTCGCTCTTGTCGAACGCCGCCTTCACGCCCTCGTCGAACCAGCTGAGGCCGGGCTTCAGCACATGGATGGTGCCGAACAGATAGATGGTGGTGTCGTCGTCCTTGACGACCCACAGGGCGGGATCGGCGTCGCGGGTGGCCGCGGCCGGCGCCGCCGGTGCAGCCTGTTGTGCGACCGCGGGCGCACCGGCAAAGGCGAAGGCAAGGGCCGCGCCAGAGACGAGCAGTTTCTTCAACATCCTGATTTTCCCCTTCTCAAACGGCCTCACGGCCGGAATTTCATCCACAGATAGGCAAGGAGCGTGAACACCATGGTGATGCAGAACAGCGCGAAATGCTGCGGTTCGGGCAGCAGCTGGCCGCGCCAGAGCAGCGACCAGGAAAAATAGACCGAGATATAGGCGTAGAGACCGAAGGTGCTCGCGATGTAATTGTCGCGCAATTCGACTTCGTCGACCACCTGGAAGAAGCGCCAGCTTCCCCAGCTCAGCGTGACGATCAGCACGACCGTCGCCGCAATCGCCAGCCATGGCGCCATGGGCGCAGTCAACAACGAGGCGCCGCCGCTGCCCACGCTCGCGGCGAAGCCGACAACGGCGCCGCCCAGCATGAGCAGGATCACGCTGCCCGCCACCTTGCGCTTGCGGGCCTGCAGGGCGCGCTCGCCTTCGCCCTGAGCGCCGGCCATGCCCCGCTCATTCCGAGTCATCGAAAATCTCCTCGATCGCCAGGTCGAACAGTCGGGCGATGCGGAAGGCGAGCGGCAGCGAGGGGTCGTACTTCCCCGTCTCGATCGCGTTGACCGCCTGGCGCGACACGCCGAGCCGGCCGCCAAGCTCCGCCTGGCTCCAGTCGCGTTCCGCTCTCAGGACCTTCAATCGGTTCCGCACCATCTGCCCCGCGCTTGTCGCCATCCACTGACCATATGTCAGGTGACGCTGACAATAAGACAGCGATTCGCGACATAAGTCAAGCGACCCTTACCTCGTGCAAGGCAAGGCTGACGCCGGATCGAAGATGTAAGGCCCGCCGACCCGGCGGGCCCGAGCGCGGATCAGTAGACGACGACCGAGCGGATGCTCTCGCCGGCATGCATCAGGTCGAAGCCCTTGTTGATCTCGTCCAGGCTGAGGACATGGGTGATCATCGGGTCGATCTCGATCTTGCCGTTCATGTACCAGTCGACGATCTTCGGCACGTCGGTCCGGCCCTTGGCGCCGCCGAACGCGGTGCCGCGCCAGTTGCGGCCGGTGACGAGCTGGAACGGCCGGGTCGAGATTTCCTTGCCCGCCTCGGCCACGCCGATGATGATGCTGGTGCCCCAGCCGCGATGGCATGCCTCCAGCGCGGTGCGCATCACCTCGGTATTGCCGGTGCAGTCGAAGGTATAGTCGGCGCCGCCATCGGTCAGCGCCAGGATCTCGGCGATCACCGTTTCGCGCGACTTGCCGCGGCCGTCGATGAAGTCGGTCATGCCGAACTTGCGACCCCATTCCTCGCGGTCCGGGTTGATGTCGACGCCGATGATGCGATTGGCGCCCGCCATCTTCGCGCCCTGCAGCACGTTAAGGCCGATCCCACCCAGCCCGAACACGACGATGTTGTCGCCGACCTGGACCTTGGCGGTGTTGACCACCGCGCCGACCCCGGTGGTGACGCCGCAGCCGATATAGCAGCTGGTCTTGAACGGCGCGTCCTCGCGGATCTTCGCCACCGCGATCTCGGGCAGCACGGTGAAGTTGGAGAAGGTCGAGCAGCCCATATAATGGAAGATCGGCTGACCCTTGTAGCTGAAGCGGGTGGTGCCGTCGGGCATCAGCCCCTTGCCCTGGGTCGCGCGGATCGCGGTGCACAGGTTGGTCTTGCCGCTGAGGCACGACTTACACTGGCGGCATTCGGGGGTGTAGAGCGGGATGACATGGTCGCCCGGCACCACGCTGGTGACGCCGGCGCCGACCTCGCGGACGATGCCCGCGCCTTCATGTCCCAGGACCGAGGGGAAGATCCCCTCGCTGTCGAACCCGTCGAGCGTATAGGCGTCGGTGTGGCAGATGCCGGTCGCCATGATCTCGACCAGCACCTCGCCCGCCTTGGGCCCTTCGAGGTCGAGCTCGACGATTTCGAGCGGCTTCTTCGCTTCGAAAGCGACTGCGGCGCGGGTCTTCATGATGGGCACTCCGATAGGCTCTGGTTGCCCGTCTCATCGGCGAAGCGTCCGGCAGGCGCAACCGCTGCGTGACGAAACCATCGCTGGCCGAGCCCTCACCGCGCGGGTGCGGACTCCAGATCGAGGTGGAGAAACTGGTTGAACGGGCTGGCGACATAGTCGGCAAAGGCAGGGCCGCTGACGAAGCCGCGGCGGCGATACAGCGCCAGCGCGGGCTCGAATGCCGGACCGCTTCCGGTTTCCAGGCTGATCCGGGACACGCCGCGCTCGTGCGCGACCGACAGGATATGCTCCAGCAGCAGTGCGGCGACGCCCCGACGCAGATGATCGGGATGGGTCCGCATCGATTTCACCTCGCCCATCGCCGCATCATGCTGTTTCAGCGCGCCGATCCCGCAGATCGCATCGCCGTCCCATATGCTCCATACGGTCACGCCGGGTGCGCGCAGCCCGGTCAGGTCCAGCGCGAAGCTGTGGCCCGGCGGCGAGGTTTCGGCCATGCCGGTCAGATGCAGATGCAGCAGCGCCTGGGTCTGCGGATCCGACAGATCGTCCTCGCGAATGTGCATGATGCGTCCCCCGACAGCGCGATGATGTTAGGGCAAGCGTCGCGTCCCGAGCCCATATTGGCAAGAGGGGACGGCGATAGCGCTGTCAGCCGGTCGCCTTTTCCTTTGCCCGCCTGTGCGTCACCATCTCGCGCAGGAGCGTGGTCAGCCGGCCGGGATCATAGGGCTTGGGCAGGAACACGCTGCCCATGGGCAGCTCTGCCGGGGCGCGCGCGGCCTTGCCCGAGGTCACGATGATCTCGATCGGCGGCCAGCGATCGCGCACGCAGGCGGCCAGCTTCAGCCCGTCGATGCTGCCCGGCATGTCGATATCGGTGAAGACCGCCTGGATGTCCGAGCGATGATCGAGCGTCAGCATCGCGACATCGGCATTTTCCGCTTCGATCGCGACGAATCCGGCATCCTCGACCAGGTCCACCGCCAGCATGCGCTGCAGCGGCTCGTCTTCTACGACGAGGACCACCGGGGCCTGGAGGGGGGAGGGATGAGCCAAGACTGAGCGACTTCCGACGTTAGATCATTCTACGGAGCACAGGCGGTTGGCCCGGGATCCGCAATAACCGAACGATACGTCCAGTAGTTCCGCGCCGGTCCTGAAATGCACGACCGGCCGATCTGTTCCACAGCCGTACCGATGCCTGCATTCCGGGGATATGGGGAAGCTTAGGGATCAGCTCAGAGCCTGCCCGGTTTCCGCCTCTACAGGCTGGGACTTGAGCGCCAGCGGCAGCGTTACGGTGAAGACGCTCCCCTTGCCATCGCCCTCGCTTGCCACTGCGATCGAACCGCCATGCAACGAGACAAGCTGGTTCACCAGCGCCAGTCCCACGCCCATCCCGCCGGCCGCGAAGTCGCGGTGCCCTTCGACCTGGGTGAAGATCTGGAATATGCGCGACTGCATCGCGGGCGGAATGCCGACGCCATTGTCTTCCACGACGATATCGACCTGGCCCTCGCGCGGGACGACGGCGAGCCGGACCTTCCCGCCCGAGGGGGTATATTTCGCCGCATTGTTGAGCAGGTTCGACACCACCTGCGCGATGCGGGTGTGATCGGCCTCCAGCCAGATCGGCTCGTCGGGCAGACGGGTGGAAAAGTCGTGACCGGCGGCGTCGAGATTCGGCTGGCTTGCCTCGATCGCCGAACGCAGGATCGTGTCCAGTTCGATCCGTTCGGTGCGCAGCGAGATCTTGCCCTCGCTGATCCGGGACAGGTCGAGCAGATCCTCGATCAGCCGCGACAGATGCGTCAGCTGGCGCCCCATCTGTTCGTGGATGATCTCGGTCCGCTCGGGGTCGTCGCGCTTCTTGCGCATCAGGTGGAAGCCGGCGAGCAGCGCGGCGACCGGATTGCGCAGTTCATGGCCGAGCACGGCAAGAAACTCGTCCTTGCGCCGATCGGCTTCCATCAGCGACCGGGTCGCCGCTTCCAGTTCATCACGATGCGCGGCCAGCAGCTGGCGCTGGCGATACAGGTCGAAGAACACCTCCGCCTTGCTGCGCAGGACATCGGGTTCGATCGGCTTCTGGATGAAGTCGACCGCGCCGGCCTCATAGCCGCGGAAGCGCCGCTGGCTGTCGGCGGTGCCGGCGGTGACGAAGATGATCGGGATATGACGCGTGCGCTCGTTGCCGCGCATGAATTCGGCGAGCTCGAAGCCGTTCATGTCGGGCATCTGCACATCGAGCAGGGCCAGCGCGACGTCGTGGCTCAGTAGCAGCTCCAGCGCCTCGTCGCCCGAGCGCGCCTTCAGCAGCACGATATCCTCGCGCGCGAGCAGCGCCTCCAGCGAGAGCAGATTCTCTTCCAGATCATCGACCAGGAGGAAGTGAACGGGGCCCAGCTTTCGGTTCACGGCGTGCCTGCTTTCACGAGATGGGATGCGATCGCCTCCAGGGTCAGGACCGATGCGGATGGACAGGATCTGATCGCGGCGCGCGGCATCGCGTCGGCATAGGCGCTGTCGGGCGCCTCGACGATCGCGACGCCGCCGGCGTCGACGATCGCCTTCAGGCCGTCGGCGCCGTCGGCATTGGCGCCGGTCAGGATGATACCGATCACCTCCGGGCCATAGGCGTCGGCGGCGCTTTCGAACAGCACGTCGATCGACGGCCGCGAATGATGCACCGGCAGATCGTTCGACAGCGACAGCGTGCCGTCATCCTCGACCATCAGATGATAATCGGCCGGCGCGAAATAGACGGTGCCGGGGGCGACCGGTTCCTTGTCCTCCGCCTCGCGCACCGCGATCCGGCATTTATGCTGGAACAAGGGTGCCAGGAAATTGCTGCGGTCCGCGGGCACATGGACCACGACCAGCACCGGCAGCGGATAATCGGCGGGCAGCGCCGGCAGCAGCTCGGACAGCGCCTGGACCGCGCCGGCCGAGGCGCCGATGACGACGGCGCGTACGGCGCTCATGCGTCGACCTTCTGATAGAGTTTCTCGGTCCGCACGAAATCGGCAAAAGCGGCCGAGTGGCGCGAGAAGCGCAGGCTTTCCTTGGATCCCAGCCCGAGCAGCCCGCCGCGCGCCAGCGAATCGCGAAACAGGCCGATCGCCCGGTCCTGCAACTCTCGGTCGAAATAGATCATCACGTTGCGGCACGAGATCAGCTGCATCTCGGCGAACACCGCATCGGTCACCAGGCTGTGGTCGGAGAAGACGACCCGCTCGCGCAGGCTCTTGTCGAACACCGCGCCGCCATAGGCGGTGGTGTAATAGTCGGAGAGCGACGACTTGCCGCCCGATTGCCGGTGATTCTCGGTGAACCCCTTGATCCGGTCGAGCGCATAGATCCCGCGACCGGCGGCATCGAGCGCATCCTGATTGATGTCGGTCGCGTAGAAGATCGTGCGATCCTCCAGTCCTTCCTCGCGGAACAGGATGACGAAGGAATAGAGTTCCTCGCCGGTGCTGCAGCCGGCGATCCAGATCTTGAGCGAGGGATAGGTGCGCAGCCGCGGAATCACCTGCTCGCGGATCGCGCGGAAATAGCTCGGGTCGCGGAAGAATTCGCTGACCTGGACGGTGAGATAGCCCAGCATCGTCTGCAGGAAGCTCTCGTCATGGAGCAGCCGTTCCTGCATCGCCGAAAAGGTCGCGAAGCCGAGCTGCTGGCGCGCCTGGCGTAGCCGGCGGCGGATCGACGCCTGGGCATAGCTGCGAAAGTCGTAATGATAGCGCTGGTACAGCGCCTCCAGCAGCAACCGGATCTCGATATCGTCGATGCTGTCGCTCATGCCTGACTCACCGCGGCATCCAGACCCGGACGAGCGACAGCAGCCGGTCGACGTCGATCGGCTTGGCCATGTAATCGCTCGCTCCCGCCTCGATGCAGCGCTGCTGGTCGTCGGGCATCGCCTTGGCGGTCAGGGTGATGATCGGCAGCTTCTTCCAGCGGGTGTCCTCGCGGATGTGGCGGGTGGCGGTCAGGCCATCCATGATCGGCATCATCACGTCCATCAGCACCAGGTCGATCTTCGCGCCACCGTCCTGCGCCGAGCGGTCGAGCACGTCGATCGCCTCGCGCCCGTTGCGGGCGATCTCGATCGTCGCGCCGCGCGGTTCGAGGATGTTGGTCAGCGAATAGATGTTGCGGACGTCATCCTCGACGATGAGGATCCGGCGCCCCTCCAGGATCGCGTCGCGGTTGCGCGCCTGCTGGATCATCTTCTGCTGCTCGGGCGGCATTTCGGTCACGACGCGGTGGAGGAACAGCGACACCTCGTCGAGCAATCGCTCGGGCGACCGCGCGCCCTTGATGATGATCGAATCCGAATAACGCCGCAGCCGCTGCTCGTCGTCAGGCGACAGGTCATGGCCGGTATAGACGATGACGGGCGGAAAGCTGTGGCCGCCCTCCTCGCGAAGCTGCTCGAGCAGCGAGAAACCCGATGCGTCGGGCAGGCTGAGGTCGAGCACCATGCAGTCGAACACGTCCGATTCGAGCTTTTCGATGCACTCCGCCGCGGTGCGCGCGCCGACGGTCTCGACATCGGCCGATCCCAGCAGTTGCGCCACCGCGTCGAGCTGAACCTCGTCATCCTCGACGATCAGCACGCGACGCACCTTGCGGTCCATCTTCGCCGCCAGCGCACCGAGCACATCGGCCAGATCCTCGCGCTTCACCGGCTTCACCAGATAACCGATCGCGCCGAGTGACAGCGCAGTCTGGGCATGGTCGCTGGCCGAGACGACATGAACCGGGATGTGCCGCGTCGCGACATCGGTCTTCAGCCGGTCGAGCACCGCCAGCCCCGACTGGTCGGGCAGGCCGACGTCGAGCACGACCGCGCTCGGCTGATACTGCCGGGCGAGCGACAGCGCCTCCTCGGCGGTGCCGGCGACGAGGCATTTGAACCCCATCTCGTGCGCCAGGTCGCGCACGATGCTGGCGAAGCTGGCATCGTCCTCGACCACCAGCAGCACGCGCTCGGCGCTGTCCAGCACGTCGCGGTCGTCATCGACGCGGCGGCGCAGCTGCAGCTTCGTCGGCGTGGAAACCTCGCGCGGCGGGGCGGGCAGATGCGATGCGGGGGCGCTCGGCTTCGCCTCGGGCAGGGCGTCCGCGTCGATCGCAAGCGGGATGGTGAGGGTGAAGCGGCTGCCCTTGCCGGGCGTGCTTTCTAGCGAGATGACGCCGCCCAGCAGCCGGGCAAGCTCTCGCGAGATCGACAGGCCGAGGCCGGTGCCGCCATATTTGCGGCTGATCGTGCCGTCGGCCTGGCGGAACGCCTCGAAGATGCCGCGCTGCTGTTCCTCGGAAATGCCGATGCCGGTGTCGGCGACGGTGAAGGCCAGATGGTCGCGGCCGTCGCGCCGGATTTCGAGCGACACCTTGCCTTGCTCGGTGAACTTGAACGCGTTGGAGAGCAGGTTCTTGAGGATCTGGTCGAGCCGCTGGCGATCGGTGTCGATCGTGTCGGGCACGCCGGCATCCGGTACGATCTGGAATTCCAGCCCGCGCTCGCCCGCCAGCGGCTGGAACAGCTGGCGCATGTCGCCGACCACCCGGTCGAGCGACACCGTCTCGGGCTGGATCTGGACATGGCCGGCCTCGATCTTCGACAGGTCGAGAATGTCGTTGATCAGCGTCAGCAGGTCGTTGCCCGACGAATGGATTGTCCGGGCATATTTGACCTGCTCGTCGCTCAGGTTGCCGGCGGGATTGTCACCCAGCAGCTTGGACAGGATCAGCAGCGAATTGAGCGGCGTGCGCAGCTCGTGCGACATATTGGCCAGGAAGTCGCTCTTGTAGCGGCTCGCCTGCTCGACCTCGCGCGCCTTGCGTTCGACCTCGACATTGGCGCGTTCCAGATCGTCGCGCTGCGCCTCGAGCAGCTGGGCCTGTCCCTCCAGCTGGGCGTTGGTCTGTTCCAGCTCGACCTGCTGCTGTTCCAGCCGCGCCTGCGACTCCTTCAGCGCGCGGCTCTGCTCCTCCAGTTCCTCGTTCGAGACGCGCAGCTCCTCGCTCTGGACCTGCAGCTCCTCCGACTGGCGCTGCGTTTCCTCGAGCAGGTTCTGCAACTCGGTGCGGAAGCGCGCCGAGCGCAGCGCGACGCCGATCGCGGCCGAGGCTTCCTCAAGGAACTGCAGCGTCAGCGGGCTGACCGGCTGGAGGAAGCCGAGCTCGATGACGCCGTGCACCTCGCCATCGGCGACCGCGGGCGAGATGGTCAGGTGACGCGGCTGGCCCTGGCCGAGCCCCGAGCCGATCGTCAGATAGCCCTCGGGCACGTCGTCGATCAGGCTCTGGCGCTTGTCCGCCACCGCGCGACCCAGCAGCCCGTCATTGGCGGCGAAGCGGTCGACTATGGTTGCGCCCGCCGGCACGCCGAGCGTCGCCACCCGCTCGAAGCTGGCACCGTCGCGCGAGAAGACCGCGCCGCCATGTGCGCCCAGAAACTGGGACAGGAACGACAGGACATTTTCGCCCAGCACGCCGCTCTGCTGGTCGCCCAGCATCGCCGCCGACAGGTCGGCCTGACCGGTCTGCAGCCATTGCTGGCGATTGCGCGCAGCCGCGGCGCGGCGCACCAGCAGACCGACGATCACCGTGATCAGCACGCCCAGCAATGCGGTCAGGATGCTGCTCACCCATGCCGTGGCATAGGCGACGTCCATCTCCGCGATGCGCTCCTGGCGCAGCCGCGTCTCTTCCTGCTGCATCTGGCTGAGCTGGTCGCGGATGCCGTCCATCTCGACCTTACCGCGATCGGTGTTGACGATCGCCCGCGACGCCGCCTCGCCCTCGGAGCGGCGCGTATTGATCGTCTCGGCCAGTTCGGCCAGCTTGGCCTGGGCGTGGCGACGCAGCGTCGTCAGTCGTGCGATCTGGCCGGGATTGTCGCGGGTCAGGGCGGCGATCGCGTCCAGCCTGGGCTCGAGCGACGAGACCGCTTCCTCATAGGGAGCCAGATACCGGTCGTCACCGGTGAGCAGGAACCCGCGCTGCCCGGTCTCGGCATCCTGCATCGTCGACATCAGTCGCTCGAGCGAGATGATCACTTCGTGCGTGTGCTGGATCCGCGCCGCGTCCGCGCGGAGCATGCTGATGTTGCGATAGGCGAGCGTTCCACTGCCCAGGAAGAACAGGATGACGACGAACAGGCCGATCCCCACCCGCAGATCGAGCTTGGACTTGGGCGCGCGGGATGCGGCGGTCATGCGTTCTCCGGTTGAAACGATCGACTGCCGGATGCCTATCGGCGATTTTGACGCAAGTTCAAGGTGATTGGCCGATCAAATGCCATTCGCCGACAGGGTGGGGCGGCAAAGGGCTACCCGATTCGGTGGCACCAGACGGGTGTCGAACCGGGGCGCGCAGAAGCGCGGTCCCCCAAGGGGGAGGTCGAATTCGTCGATCTGTCTGAAGAAATGGTGCTGCCGGTGAGGATTGAACTCACGACCTCAGCCTTACCAAGGATGCGCTCTACCACTGAGCTACGGCAGCACTCGCGGGTCGGAACCTGCGGGGAGGGGCCTATGTGCAGGGGACCCCCCGATTGTCAACCAGATGTTTCGCGGTTTATCGCTTTCCGCATGAGCAATTCGGAAAAACAGGCCCGTCTGGCCGAGGCGTTGCGCGCCAATCTGCGGCGTCGCAAGGTGCAGGCACGCGAAGTCCGCGCGATCGACGACTCGCCCGAGGCCGGCACCCCGCCCGAAGGCGAGGCGCCGGCGCGCGACTAGATTTCGGCGCACTTGGCCTCGAGCCAGGCCAGGTCCTCGGCCTCCATCTGGGGAGAGAGAATCGCCAGCACCTGGGCGTGATAGGCGTTGAGCCAGGCGCGCTCCTCGGCGCTGAGCAGGCTCGCTTCGATCAGCGTGCGCTCGATCGGCGCGAAGGTCAGCGTCTCGAAGCCCAGCATCGTCTGTTCGGCGCCGGCGATCTCCTTCTCGATCACCAGCACCAGATTCTCGATGCGGATGCCGAAATCGCCTGCCTTGTAATAGCCGGGCTCGTTCGACAGGAACATGCCGACACGCAGCGGCTCCAGCGCCTGTCCGCCCGGATAGAAGGGCTGGGCGATTCGCTGCGGACCCTCATGGACCGACAGATAGGAGCCGACGCCGTGGCCGGTGCCATGCGCATAATCGAGCCCGACTTCCCACAGCGGGCGACGCGCGAAACCGTCGAGCTGCGCGCCGGTGGTGCCGGCCGGGAAGGTCGCGATCGCGATCGCGATATGGCCCTTCAGCACGCGGGTGAAGCGGTCGCGCATTTCCTGCGTCGGTTCGCCCACTGGCATCACCCGGGTCACGTCGGTCGTGCCGTCGGCATATTGTCCGCCCGAATCGACCAGATAGAGCTGGCCGAGCTCGACCGGCAGGTTGCTCTCTTCGGTCGCCTTGTAATGCGGGATCGCGCCGTGCGGCCCGGTGGCGGAGATGGTCGAGAAGCTGAGGTCCTTGAGCAGCCCGGTCTCGCGGCGGAAGTCCTCGAGCTTGTCCTCGCACGACAATTCGGTCAGCCCGCCCTGCGGCGCAGTCGCCTCGAACCAGCGCAGGAAGCGGCTGAGCGCGGCGCCGTCGCGTGCCTGGGCGGCGCGGTGGCCGGCGATCTCGACCGGGTTCTTCAGCGCCTTGGCCAGCACCACCGGATCGCGCAGCTGAAGGATCTTCGCCCCGCCCGCGTCGAGCGAATCGAAGATCGCGGCGACCGCACGCTCGGGATCGGCGGCGACGCGCTTGCCCTTCAGGGCCTCCAGCGCGGGCGCGAACGCGCTGCGCTCATGAACGCGGATGGCGTTGCCCAGATGCTGCGCGACCTCGTCGGTCATCTTCTCGCCAGCGACGAACAGGTCGGCGGTGCCGTCCGAATTGACGATGGCATAGGCGAGCGCGACCGGCGTGTGGCTGACATCGCTGCCGCGGATGTTGAATGCCCAGGCGATCGAATCGAGCGCGGAGAGCACCACGGCGTCCGCCTTGCGCTCATGCAGCCAGTCGGCGATCTCGGCGCGCTTGGCCGCCGACGACTTGCCGGCATGGGCGTCGCTCTGCACCGCCAGCGTGTCGGGCGAGGGGGCGGGGCGGTCGTCCCACACCGCGTCGATCGGATTGCGCTCGACCGCGACGAGTTCGGCGCCCTTCTCGGCCAGCGCCTTGCGCGCTTCCTCGACCCAGGCGCGGGTGTGCAGCCACGGGTCGTATCCGATCCGCCCGCCATCGGAGACATGCTCGCCCAGCCAGCCGGCGACGCTGGTCGCGGGGACGGCGACGTACGCCCAGTGATCGCCCGACACCTGCTGGCGCACCTGCAGCGTATAGCGGCCATCGGTGAAGATCGCCGCTTCCTGCGGCAGCACCACCGCGGTGCCCGCCGATCCCTGGAACCCGGTCAGCCAGCCCAGCCGCTGGGCATAGGCGCCGACATATTCGGACATATGCTCGTCGGTCAGCGGCACCACGAAGCCGTCGAGACGGTCGTGCTTCAACTGTTCGCGAAGGGCGGAAAGGCGGTCGGCATAGGAAGACATGTCAAAAACCTGCGGTTCAGTGGACCATAAGCGGACGGTCCCGAACACCCCATCGTCCTTGCCGGCGCGAACGCTGCGGCGGAACGGGACGGGACCTGCGCATCCCGCTTCTCTGGCAGATTTGCGCGCTGTAGAACAGGCCGAACGCGAGGGAGGGACCGGTGGACGAAACGCAGCTGATGGACTGGTTTCCCTATGTCTTTCCCGTCTTCTTCGTCTGCATGTGGTTGGGCGTCGCCAAGCTGCTCGCCTGGAAATCCGGGTGGGAAGACCTGCAGGATCTCTACCCCGATCGAGACGAGCCGGCCCTGCTGTCCCTGCATTTCCAATCGGGCGTGCTGAACGCAATGCTCCAGATGAGCGGCGTTCTCGGCCTGGCCGCTACCCGCACGGGACTGCGGCTGCGCATCCTCCGCCTGTTCGGTCCCTTCTGCCGGCCGTTCCTCGTGCCCTGGCGCGAGATTCGGGTCGAGCCCGTCACCGGCCGCTTCCTATTCCGGCGATATGTGCGCCTCCATTTCGGCACCGCCGATCGCGGTACGTTGGAGATTCCCGAGCGGACCTGGCAGCGGCTGGCGCGCCATGCCGGGCCGGCCGGCGTGGCGGGCCAGCCGGCGCGATAAATGGCGCGAGGCGCTTTGGGCGCAAGCGACGGGACGCGGCGGCGGGGGCGACCCGCTATCGCATCGTTCGAAAGGAGCTGGACGATGACCCTGATGTTCACGACGATCCCCTCGCCGGTGGGCGCGCTGAAGCTGGTCGCGAGCGATGCCGGGCTGGTCGCGATCCTGTGGGAGAACGACCGCAACGGGCGGGTGCGGCTGGGCGCGATGGACGAGATCCCCGACCATCCGGTCCTGGCGGAGGCGGCGCGCCAGCTAAGCGACTATTTTGCGGGCAGGCGGACCGCGTTCGACCTGCCGCTCGATTTCCGCGGCAGCGCGTTTCAGAAACAGGTCTGGTCTGCGCTGCTGACGATCCCGTTCGGCGAGACGCGCAGCTATGGCCAGATCGCGCGCCAGATCGGTCGGCCGAGCGCATCGCGCGCCGTGGGGGCCGCCAACGGGTGCAACCCGATCTCGATCGTCGCGCCGTGCCACCGGGTGATCGGCACCGGCGGGGCGCTGACCGGTTTTGCCGGGGGGCTGGAGGCCAAGGCGTTCCTGCTGGCGCATGAGGGCGTGCGCGCCGCCGCCTGAACGCTCGACAGGACCCGCATCGCGTCGCTAGGTCGGTGCGATGAACGACCTCCCCAAGCCGCCCGTCGCGGCGACCCGCCCGCACAGCTATACCCGTCACGGCGTCACCATCGAGGATCCCTGGGCCTGGCTGCGCGATCCCGGTTACCCCGAGGTCACCGACAAGGACGTGCTCGCCTATCTCGAAGCGGAGAATGCCTATTTCGAGGCGGTGATGGCCCCGCTGAAGCCGTTGTCCGACACGCTGTTCGACGAGATGCGCGCGCGCATCAAGGAGGACGAGGCGACGGTCCCGCAAAAGGACGGCGACTGGCTCTACTGGAGCGATCACGAAGTGGGCGGCGAATATCGCCGCTGGTGGCGCAAGCCGGTGGCCGGCGGTGCCGATCAGCTGATCCTCGATGAGCCGGCGCTGGCACAGGGCAAGGACTATTTCCGCCTCGGCGCGCTGAGCGTCAGCCCCGACGGACGGATGCTCGCCTATGCGATCGACGACAATGGTTCGGAGCGGTTCGAGACCCGCGTCAAGGATATCGAGAGCGGCGAGCATCTGCCCGATGTCATTCCCGGCACGCTGTCGGAGCTGATCTGGACCGAGGATTCGGGGGGCTTCCTCTATGCGCTGGTCAACGACAATTGGCGGACCGACCGGGTGCGCTGGCACCGGCTGGGCCAGCCGGTCGAGCAGGATGTCGAGCTGTTCCACGAAGCGGACGAGGGCTTCCGCGTCGGGGTGGGTGAGACCCAGTCGCGCAAATGGCTGATCGTCTCGACCGGCGATCATGTCACCAGCGAAGTCTATCTGTTGCCGGCGAACGATCCGTCGGCGCCGCTGTTGTGCGTCGCGCCGCGCAAGACCGGGCGCGAATATGATGTCGACGAGCATGACGGCACCCTGTTCATCCACACCAATGACACGCACACCAACTGGCGGCTGGTGACCGCGCCGATCACCGCGCCGGGCGAATGGACCGAGCGGATCGCGCCGTCCGAGCATTTCTACATGACCGGTGTCGCCTGCTTCGCCGACTATTTCATCGTCGAGGGGCGCGAGGACGGGCTCGATCAGATCGACCTGCACCGCTACCCGCCGGACCTGCCTCCGCAGCGGATCGCCTTTCCCGAGGCGAGCTATGTCGCTGGCCTTGGCGACAATCCCGAATATGACATGAAGAAGCTGCGCATCGGCTATCAGTCGATGGTCACGCCCGGCACCGTGTACGACTACGACGTCGCGACCGGCGCGCTGAAGGTGCTGAAGGTCCAGACCATCCCCAGCGGCTATGACCCCGACAAATACCGGACCGAGCGGCTGAAGATCGCCGCGCGCGACGGCACGCTGGTGCCGGTGTCGGTCGTCTATCCCAAGGACTTCCCGCGCGACGGGACGGGCAAGCTCTATCTCTATGCCTATGGCGCCTATGGCATCGCCATCCCGCCGGGCTTCTCGACCAGCCGCATGTCCTATCTCGATCGCGGCATGGCCTTTGCCATCGCCCATATCCGCGGCGGCGACGATCTGGGCCAGCAATGGTATCATGACGGCAAGCTGGAGAAGCGGACCAACACCTTCACCGATTTCGTCGATGTCGCGCGCGGGCTGATCGCCCAGGGCTTCAGCCATGAAGGCGGCATCGCCATCGCCGGGGGATCGGCGGGCGGCGAGCTGATGGGCGCGGTCGTCAATTCGGACCCGGAACTGTGGGGCGCGGTGGTCGCCGACGTGCCGTTCGTCGACGTGCTCAACACCATGCTCGACGACAGCCTGCCGCTGACGCCGGGCGAATGGCCCGAATGGGGTAATCCGATCGAGGATGCCAGGGCGTTCGAGCTGATCCGCTCCTATTCGCCCTATGACAACGTCAAGGCCCAGGACTATCCGCCGATGTTCATCTCGGGCGGGCTCAATGATCCTCGCGTCACCTATTGGGAGCCCGCCAAATGGGCGGCCCGCCTGCGCGCGACCAAGACCGACGACAATGTGCTGCTGCTCAAGACCAATATGGGCGCGGGGCATGGCGGCAAGTCGGGCCGCTGGGAAAGCCTGAGGGAGGCCGCCGACGAAATGGCATTCGTCCTGTGGCAACTGGGCGTCGAGGGCTGAAGCACCGTTCGAGAATGCGCCTGTCGGCGCATTGCGGCACTGGCCCGCTCCCCCACCCGACCACCCATAGAATAGTGAAGTTGGGTGGCCGGGTGGGGGAGTGACCCGGTGCCGGTCGAAAACCGCCTTCTTGCGATTTGTCACCCGGTCTCCGAGGCGTCGCCGCCCATTGCGGGCCCCGGGGAGGGCTCAGCCGATCGGGCTGATCTCGACCTGCGTTTGGCGGTGGCAGGCGTGGCAGAAGGCGAAGTCGAACACCTCGCGCACCGTCCAGTCCTGGCGGCGTCGGTCCCACTGCGCCCAGGCTTCGCGGGTCACGTCGCTCGCCCCGCAATGGGCGCAGCGATGATCGCATCTCGTGGCTGTCTCGCTCATGCGCGCCAGCCTATCGCGGTCAATGCCGGCCGCGGATCCAATCCTCTCCGGAACGGACGCGACTGCGGGTGAAATCGGCATTTTTTCGATTTATGGTGCTTTAGCACCATTTTCCCGGCCAGCCTGCTATCGCTCCGCCGATGCGAGTGGCGTTACGCAAGTTCGGGTGGCTCCTGCTGGGCAGTTTTGCGGCGGGACTGGGGATCATCGGCTGGGGCGGGGTGACGGGCCTGCCCGGCCCGTCGCTGGCGATCTTCAGTGCCGATGACGGCGAGCGGTTGCGGTTCGGCTTCTGCCACACCGGCGGCGGGACCAACTGCGTCGTCGATGGCGACACGATCTGGATGCACGGCGAGAAGATCCGCATCGCCGATATCGACGCACCCGAAACCCATCCGCCGCGCTGTGCCGAGGAAAAGCGGCTGGGCGAGGCGGCGACGAAGCGGCTGCAGGCGCTGCTCAACGCCGGCCCGGTCACGCTGGAGGTGAAGGGCCGCGCGACCGACCGCTATGGCCGCAAGCTCAGGATCGTGACCCGGGACGGCGAATCGCTCGGCGCAACGCTGGTCGAGGAAGGGCTGGCCCGGCGCTGGACCGGGCGGCGCCAGCCCTGGTGCGACGCCCCCGATCCGGACTTCAGCGCTGCGCGCCGGCGACGCGCAGATCCTGCTCGATGATCTCGCTCTGATCTCCTCCGCTTGCGAAGCGGGCGCGGTCATGGTCGAAGGACGGGGCATGGATCGTCATCTCGCGCATCAACTGCTGCTCGCCTGCGGTGCCAGCTACTCGCACATCGTCGATCCGCGCCGCTGCGACTGGCTGGCGGAACCGCTGCGGATCGAGCGCAGCGTGCCGCCCTGGGGCGCGACGATCGACGTGGCGCTGGCCGGGCGCATGCCGCAGGGCATCGTCATCGCCTTTCGCGGGACGCTGCCCCCGATCGGCAGCCTGCACACGGCGCTCGAGGTGATGTTCGACTGGGCCAATAACGGCGCGGCGTCGTGCCGGCCGCATCCCGACTGGCCGGGCCGCGTCCATCGCGGCTTTGCCCAGTCGCTCTGCCGCCTGTGGAACGACAGCGCCGATGGTCCCGGGCTCGAACAGGTGGTCGAGGCGCTGCTGGCCGAGGGCGGACCGCGCCGCCTGGTCCTGACCGGGCACAGCAAGGGCGGGGCGCTCGCCAACCTGTTCGCGTGGCGCGCGGCGCGGACCTGGCCCGACCTGCCGATCGAGGTCGCGACCTTCGGGTCTGCCCGGGCGGGCAACGAGGCGTTTGCCCAAGCCTTCGAGGCCGATCCGCGCATCGACTGCACCCGCTATGAAACTGCGCTCGACATGATCCCCTATCTGCCGATGGGCTGGGACCGCGAGGATGCGGTCAAGGCGACCGTGCGCAGGATGTGGCCCGCGCTTCTCAACGGCGATTACCGCCCGGTCGGCCGCCGCGTCACCGCGACCGCGACGCTGCCCGAATGGCGCGAGCGCAAGGCAGCCGAACTGCGCGCGATGTTCGCCGGCGGCTTCCACCCCGCGGCTTGGCGCCACGACTTCCTCGGCGCGCACCTGATCGGTCCGGGCACCGATTACGATGCGCTGGTCGAGCGGGAGGATTGTGGATCTGGTGTGGAGGTCGATGAAACTGTCGACCGAGGCGGAGGGAGGGAATGATGGATCATCACAACCAGGAAACCGACTGCCCCGACGCCCGCGCCGAGGCCGATGTAGCATCAGGTCGTTTCATCAGCCATGAAGCGGTGAAGCGCTGGATCCAGTCATGGGGAAGCGACAGGCCCTTGCCGCGTCCGGAGGTCGGCGACTGAGCGAGAGGGGACCGACCGAAGTCGATCCCCCATTCTCGGTCACTCCGCGGCGATTCCCGCCTTCGAGAACATGTCGTCCCCGCCGGTCGCGTCCTCGTTCGCCGGTTTTTCCGCCTTGGCGTTCTGGCGCTTGTCGAAGCTCTCCCACACCTCGTTCCAGTTGCCGCGGGTCGCGCCCTTCGAATATTCGGTGGCCCGCTGTTCGAAGAAGTTCGCATGCTCGACGCCGTTCAGCAGCGGGGCGAGCCAGGGCAGGGGGTGTTCCTCGATCATGTAGATCGGCTTGAAGCCCAGCTGGCCCAGGCGCCAGTCGGCGATGTAGCGGATATATTTCTTGATCTCCTTGGGCGTCATGCCGGGCACCGGGCCCTGCTCGAACGCGAGATCGATGAAGGCATCCTCCAGCCGGACGGTGGTCTGGCACACGTCCATGATGTCCTCGCGCACCGCCTTGGTCAGGCAGTTGCGCTCCTTGACGAAGGCATGGAACAGGCGGGTGATGCCTTCGCAGTGCAGGCTCTCGTCGCGCACCGACCAGCTGACGATCTGGCCCATGCCCTTCATCTTGTTGAAGCGCGGGAAGTTCATCAGCATCGCGAAGCTGGCGAACAGCTGAAGCCCCTCGGTAAAGCCGCCGAACATCGCCAGGGTGCGCGCGATATCCTCGTCGGTGTCGACGGTGAAGCGCTGCAGATAGTCGTGCTTGTCCTTCATCTCGGAATATTCGAGGAACATGCCATACTCGCTCTCGGGCATGCCGATCGTGTCGAGCAGGTGGCTGTACGCCGCGATGTGCACCGTCTCCATGTTGGAGAAGGCGGCCAGCATCATCTTGATCTCGGTCGGCTTGAACACCCGGCCGTATTTCTCGTGATAGCAGTCCTGCACCTCGACATCCGCCTGGGTGAAGAAGCGGAAGATCTGGGTCAGCAGGTTGCGCTCGGTCGCGTCGAGCTTCTGCGCCCAGTCGCGGCAATCCTCGCCCAGCGGCACTTCCTCCGGCATCCAGTGGATCTGCTGCTGGCGCTTCCAGAAGTCATAGGCCCAGGGATATTCGAACGGCTTATACTGCTTGCGGGCTTCGAGAAGAGGCATGGGATTACTCCTGGGCGAACGGGATATGGGGAGAGAGGGCAGCGCCTGCCATGGAAGGCGCTGCCGCAAGGGTCTGAAGCGGGGCGGGCCGGCGACGCGTCATGCGGCGGCTCCGAAGATCTGCGCCATCGCGGCGAAACCGCCGAGCAACACTCCGAGCGCGAAGAACATCATGCCGCCGATGCGCAGCGCATAGGTAGTTTCTGCGCGCGCGGGCAGGCGCAGCACGCGCCGCGCTGCGTCCGGGCGGACCAGTGCGGTCAGTCCGGCGGTCCCCGCGGCACCGGCCATGCCGGCCATCAGGATCAGCCCGCGGCTCATTCGTGGTCGATCACCGTGCCGCGCCGCGCCGGGCGGTCGCGATAGACGATGCGGGTCCGCGTACGATGCGCGCCGACGCCTAGGAAGCAGATGCCGATGAAATAGCCGAAATCATACCAGCCACCATTGTTGGGCACGGCATAGACCGCGACATCGGGCATCACGAGGCTGAGGAACCAGGCGACCGGGAAGATGAACCCGTGCCACAGGCCCAGCAGGAATCCCGGCGAGTCCGGGGCGACGCCCGACGGCGCCTGGCTGGCGCAGGCGGCGAGCAGGACGAGCGCGCCGAGCGCGATCAGGGTGCGGGTACGCGTCATGAAATCCTCCTGTTCGCGCGTGCATCGATTTGCCCGCATCCGGCGTTGTGCCCCGGAATCCAGCAAGGAGACCAACCATGACCGATGCGAGCCAGATCAAGGAACATATGGAAGTGATCGGCGCCGACGGCGTCCATGTCGGCACCGTCGACCGGGTCGAGGGCGACAAGATCAAGCTCACCAAGGCCGACAGCGGCGAAGGATCGCACGAGGGGCACCACCACACGCTCCCGCTCGGCCTGGTCGCCGCGATCGAAGGCGACAAGGTCCGCCTGAGCGCCACCGGCGCGAACGCCCTGTCGTTCGAAGAAGAGGCCGAGTGATTTAGGCATCGCGCACGCCTTTCCCTCTCCCATCGGGAGAGGGAGGGAGCGGCGAAGCCGCGGAAGGGTGAGGGTGGCCGGACGCGTCGCCCTCACCCTTCCCGTTGCTGACGCAACGGGCCCCTTCCCTCTCCCGATGGGAGAGGGAGTTTCGAACTGCCGCAATGACTCCTTCGACATTCTGAAGCACGTCGTTGTTCCAGAAACGAATGACGCGATAGCCTTCGCGTTCGATCAACCGGGTGCGGGACGCGTCGTTGGGACCGTGCTGGCCACCATCGACCTCGATCACCAGCCGTTCTGCGAAGCACAGAAAGTCGACACGGAACGGGCCGACCGGCGCCTGAAACCGCCATTTGCGATCGGGAAATGCTTCCCGAAGCGCGCGGCGCAGATGCTTTTCGGCGTCCGTCGCGTTGCGCCGCAGAGCCCGGAGTTGGTCGACCGTACCGGAAGGCTGTCCCGAGTAGAGACGTCGGCCACCCTCCCCCACACAGGGGGAGGGGTTCCCGGTTTCGCCTAGCCCGTGCACCTCACTGGCACGCCAGGCATTCGTCGTAGTCGCGCGATTCCACCTGGATCTCGCGCAGGTCCGGCGTGTTGTCGGCCTCGACCCCGCCGGCGAAGCCGGCGCGCTGCACCGACTTGGAGCGGAGATAGTAGAGCGACTTGATGCCCAGTTCCCAGGCGCGGAAGTGGAGCATCAGCAGGTCCCACTTCTCGACATCCGCCGGGATGAACAGGTTGAGCGACTGGGCCTGGTCGATGAACGGCGCGCGGTCGCCCGCCAGTTCCAGGATCCAGCGCTGGTCGATCTCGAACGACGTCTTGAACACGTCCTTCTCTTCCTGGCTCAGGAAGTCGAGATGCTGGACCGAGCCGCCCTGTTCGAGGATCGAGTTCCACACCGCGTCGGAATTCTTGCTCTTCTCGATCAGCAGCTTTTCCAGGAACGGATTGCGCACCGACCACGAGCCCGACAGCGTCTTGTGGGTGTAGATGTTGGCCGGGATCGGCTCGATACAGGCCGAGGTGCCGCCACAGATGATCGAGATCGACGCGGTCGGCGCGATCGCCATCTTGCAGCTGAACCGCTCCATCACGCCCATGTCGGCGGCGTCGGGGCAGGGGCCGCGCTCGACCGCCAGCTGCATCGACGCTTCGTCGACCTGCGCCTTGATGTGCTTGAAGATGCGGTTGTTCCAGCTCTTGGCGGTGCCGCCCTCGAACGGCAGGCCACGTGCCTGCAGGAACGAGTGGAAGCCCATCACGCCCAGCCCGACCGAACGCTCGCGACCGGCCGAATAGCGGGCGCGGGCCATTTCGTCGGGCGCACGCTCGATATAGTCGGTCAGGACATTGTCGAGGAAGCGCATCACGTCTTCGATAAAGCCCTTGGCATCCTTCCACTGGTCCCAGGTTTCCAGGTTCAGCGACGACAGGCAGCACACTGCGGTGCGGTCGTTGCCCAGATGATCGCGCCCGGTCGGCAGGGTGATCTCCGAACACAGGTTCGAGGTCGACACCTTCAGGCCCAGGTCGCGGTGATGCTTGGGCATCGTGTTGTTCACATGGTCGGAGAACACGATGTACGGCTCGCCGGTCGCCAGGCGGGTCTCGACCAGCTTCTGGAACAGCGCGCGCGCATCGACCTTGCCGCGCTCCGACTGGTCCTTGGGGCTGCGCAGCGTCCATTCGGCACCGTCGCGCACCGCCTCCATGAAGGCGTCGGGGATCAGCACGCCGTGGTGCAGGTTCAGCGCCTTGCGGTTGAAGTCGCCCGAGGGCTTCCGGATCTCGAGGAATTCCTCGATCTCGGGGTGCGAGATGTCGAGATAGGTCGCGGCCGACCCGCGACGCAGCGAGCCCTGCGAGATGGCGAGCGTCAGGCTGTCCATCACCCGCACGAACGGGATGATGCCGCTGGTCTTGCCGTTCAGGCCGACCGGCTCGCCGATACCGCGCACCGACCCCCAATAGGTGCCGATGCCGCCGCCGCGCGCGGCCAGCCAGACATTCTCGTTCCAGGTCTCGACAATGCCTTCCAGGCTGTCGGGGACCGAGTTGAGATAGCAGCTGATCGGCAGGCCGCGGCCGGTGCCGCCGTTCGACAGCACGGGGGTCGCCGGCATGAACCACAGGCGCGAGATATAGTCGTACAGCCGCTGGGCATGCGCCTGGTCGTCGGCATAGGCCGAGGCGACGCGCACGAACAGGTCCTGGAAGCTTTCGTCCGGCAGCAGGTAGCGATCCTTCAGCGTCTCCTTGCCGAATTCGGTCAGCAGCGCATCGCGGCTGTGATCGACCTCGACCGAATAGAGCTTCGGCGCGATGGCACGCGAGTCCATGTCGTTGGCCTTCCTGGCCTTCGGCTTGGGGTCTGCCACGGCGGCGACGGTGTCGGAGGTGATGGCGTTCACGCTGCTTTCGGTGTCCCTGAATTCCATAACGTTCTGCCCCTGAAAACTGACACTCACTCAGCCTCCTGCGAGGCCCGCAGATGCGACTCGGGGCGAAGGTCCGATGATAGCATCGACCTGGCTTTGCGCGGGAACAAAAAGTGTCCAACCGCCGCGCGACAATGGGCCGTCCGCCCGATCACGACATGGTGTCGCGCCGTCCAAACTACCAGTGCTAGAGTTCGCCCCTCACAGCAACCACAACAGATTGTGCCATCTTGAATCGGTAGACAAGATGTTAATTCGCGAACGGAGGACTCGGTTCGTCGCTAAAATGAGTCGTTTCGCGGCCGATCCCAAAGGGTGCGATGCAGCGACGCACGGACTTCCGCGGGGTTGCGAAAAGGCAAGCCGCCAAAGGCCCGGATCCGGGAAAAAATCTTTTCTGTGGGCAACCCTGCGACGCGGCCGCAGCGCGATTGCGACCGTCACATTTCGTGGCACCGGAATGGGTGCCACAGCTGCTTCCGGCGGACGCTCCGATTCGGAGCAATGATGCGGTTCATCCGCCGGCCGCGGCGAACCAGCCCGCGTCGCGCAGCGCCGGATAGGCCGATCGGCTGACCGGCGCGACCACGCCGCCGGGCAGTGTCAGCTCGGCGCGGCCGTCCAGCCGGGTCACCGCGCGGATCGCGGCGCGCGCCACCCACCAGCTGCGATGCGTCCGCGCGCCCTCCACGCCTTCGAGCTCGGGCACCGCATCGCCCAGCCGCATCAGGATCAGCTCGCTCCCGGCATCGGTATGGACGCGGAGATAATGGTCCTCCGCCTGCAGCGCATGGATCGCCGCGCTGCGCAGATGCGGGGGTAGCCTGTCGCTCAGCCTGGGTCGGACCGCGATCGGAGCGGGCGGCGGCGCCGGGGCCGGTTCCTCGGTCGGCGGCTCTGCGTCCGGCGCCGGCAATGCGCTGCGGTTGGTGGCGATGGTGATCGCGGTGATCGCCGCGCTGATCATCCAGACGAAACCGAAGAAGCGCAGCATCGTCGCCGGCTGCGGTGCCGATCCGCCGAAAAAGGCAAGCGTCGTGCCGATCACCACCAATGTCAGCGGTGCGGCGATCGCCACGCTGATCGCCAGCCCCTCCAGCCACGGCCGGTGGCGCAGCCGGCCCCAGGCGACGATCCCGGCCGACGCGCCCAGCCCGATCATCGCACCGCATTCCATGATGATCAGCCAATAGGCCAGCCGCGTCGGCAGCGGCGCCTGGCTGGTCCCGAACGCGCCCACGGCGGTCATCAGCACCGCCGCGATGCTCGCGATCAGGAAGCTGCGCCGGTGATTGCCATAGGGGACGCCCCCCGTTCGCGAAGCGCCAGTGGCGGCGTCCTGCAATTCACGCATCCTGTCCCCCGGGTCACGCAAATGCGGATGACGAACGACACTAGCGGCGGCATCGGGGCGATGTCGAACCCAAGTTTTGAAAGGCCCGCCATGTTCACCCGCTCGCTGATCGCTGCATTGATGATCGCAGCCGCCCCGATCGCCGCCCATGGCCAGACCGCGCCCGGCCCTGCGCCCGCCGCCGCCGCTGCGAAAGCAGGTGCGACGCTGACCCTGAAGTTCGACGGCGTGAAGCAGGAGCGCGGCACGATCCTGGTCGCCATCTATGCCGATGCCGCCAGCTGGGCGGGCGGCGCACCGGCGCGGGTGGCGATGCTGCCCGTCGGCCAGTCGCACGAGGTCAAGGTTCCCGGCCTCGCGCCCGGCCATTATGGCGTGAAGGTTTTCCAAGACCTCGACGGCGACATGAAGCTGAGCACTAACCCCTTCGGCATCCCGATCGAGCCCTATGGCTTTTCGCGCGCCGCGATGGGTGCCGGCAAGTCGCCCGACTGGGATGCTGCCAGCTTCGATTTCGGCGCCGACGCCGTCCAGACGATCACCCTGCGCTGAGGCCCTGCGAATGACCCCGATTCTTGCCCGTCGCGACCTGATCGGTGCCGGCCTTGTTGCCGGTGCGGCGATGCTGCTGCCGCCCGAGCGCGCCTTTGCCGCGACGCTGCCCGCCGACTGGACCCTGGGCGTCGCCGATGTCGAGGGCGATGTCGCGCCGCGCACGCTGCGCCGTATCCATGGCCGCGCGCCCGCCGAGTTTCGTGGCTTGCTCTATCGCAACGGCCCGGCCAAGTTCCGCCGCGGCGCGACCGCCGCGACCCACTGGTTCGACGGCGACGGGCTGGTCCGCCGCTTCGCCATCGCCGATGGCGAGGCCCGGCTGGCGGCGCGCTTCGTCGACACGCCCAAGCGGCGGCAGGAAGCGAATGCCGGCGAGATGCTGCTGCCCGGCTTCGGCACGCCGGCACGCCCCGGCGCGGTCGTGTCGGGCACCGACGCCGCCAATGCCGCCAATACCAGCGTGATGCTGGCGGGCGGCGAGCTGTGGGCGCTGTGGGAGGGCGGATCGGCGTGGCGGCTCGATCCGACCACGCTCGAATCGCTCGGTCCCAAGACCTTTCGCCCCGACCTGGCGCAGATGCCGTTCCTCGCGCATCCGCGGGTCGAGCCCGACGGGACGGTGTGGAATCTCGGCCTGGCCGGCGCCAACGCGATCCTATGGAAGCTGCGCCCCGACGGCACGCTGATCGACACGCACATGATCCGCCTGCCGCGCGCCAGCTACGTCCATGACTTCACCGCCACCGCCCGCCATCTGGTGGTCGTGCTCCAGCCCTGGGTTCACGTCCGCAACACCACGCCGGTGACCGCCGGCATGGAATGGCAGCCCGGTCTCGGCAGCCAGGTGGTGGTGATCGACAAGGACGATCCCACCCGCCAGCGGGTGTTCGACCTGCCGGCCTTTTCCTTCTTCCACCTGGCCGATGCCTGGGAAGAGCGCGACGGCACGATCCGTTTCGACGGATGCCTGACCAGCAGCCCCGAATTCGTGGTGCGCGAGGCGTCCGACCTGCTCGTCGGCCGCCATGCGCCGACCCCGTCGCCGATGCTGACGATGATCGCGCTCCATGCCGGTGGCCGCGCCGAACTGATCCCGACCGGGGTGAAGGCCGAATTCCCGCAGAACGACAAGCGCCTCGCCGGGCTTCCCCGCCGCTACACGGCGTTTACCGGCCTTTATCAGGCCGATCGCCCGCTGGCCCGCGGTGTCGGCGTCCACGACTGGCAGACGGGGCGCACCGCGACGCATGATTTCGGCGCCAGCCAGCTGGTCGAGGAATTCCTGTTCGTCCCGCGCGAGGGCAGGGACGAGGGCGGCTGGCTGATCGGCACGACGGTCAATCTGGATGCAAAAGCGACTGAGCTGCATTTGTTCGACGCTGCCCATATCGATGCCGGACCGGTCGCCAGCTGGCGCGCCGACCTGGCGCTTCCGGTCGGCTTCCACGGGACGTTCAGGCGGGGCTGATCGCTCCGCCGGGCCCGCCGCTTCCGCGCCAGCGGCGGGCGACCCGCGCCTGCCAGACCATCATCGGCGGAACGATGCCCAGCTCGATCCCCAGCCCGACGAGATGGCCGGTCGAGGGCGGACCGAGCGCGACCAGCGACACCGCCCTGGCAAGCCCGCCGGCGATTACCATCAGCCCCAGCAGCCGAAACCGCGCCGTCATCGCCTCGATCCGCGGAATGCAGCTGGCAAAGCCGATGCCGAGCGCGAGAAAGATGCCCGACAGATAGCGGAAATGGCTGTCGAGATCGGTCGCGACCGGCGCCCGCGCCAGCCATTCCGCGCCGCGCAGGATGCTCAGGCTCGCCACGCCCAGCGGCACCAGCGTGACGATCGCCACCGCGACCTGGAGCAGCCGGCGCTCGCCCCCGGGGCTCATCGCCGGCGCGGCTTCTCTTCGAGCTCGAGCAATTCCTCGCGCACATGGATCGCCTTCAGCGACATGCGCACCTCGATTAGGAAATAGATCAGCCCGCCCATCAGCAGCAGCATCGAGATGATGAAGAAGGCCGCGACCCACGCGCCCAGATGCCATTCCGCGATCCGCGCGACGAACAGCGCGGCGACGACCAGGCAGATCGCTAGGCCGCTGGCGACGCACAGGAAGATGGCGTTGTTGATGACCGAGATGCGCTGGTCGATGATCCGCAATTCCCAGACATGGCGCTCATGCTCGGGGCCGGTCGATCGCGGGTGCAGCTTCTCGATGTCACGCGCCCGGTCGACGATGCGCGCCAGCCGGCCGACCATGACGTTCAGGAACGCGCCGATCCCGGCCAGCAGGAACACGGGGGCGATCGCAGCCTGGATCGTCGCGGAGACGGTGGAGAGATAGGGGCCTTCCATCGCCCCCATCTTGGCAAGGCACAGGCGGGAAGTCGACCGGGATCCTGCCGCCGGCCGGCTTTCGGCCGGATCAGGCGGCGCGGGCCTGTTTCAGTCGAAGCCGGGCATCCTCGATGCTGATCGTGGCGAGCACGGCGGCGAAGGCGCAGGGAGCGGCGAGGATCAGGGCGAAGATGGCGTTTGCGACGGTCATTGCGGGTCTCCTTCTGACCCGGTCATCGGCCTTCGCGCATCAGCGTGCTTTGACTGCGGTCAAAAACCGTGATCCGGCGGGGCGACATTCGCGACGCCGGTCGCTATCTAGGCGCGATGAATGCGACGGTGGTCTGTGCCGATTGCGCCGTGCGCGACAAGGCGCTGTGCGGTGCGCTGAGCGATGGCGAGCTGGCCGCGCTCAACCGCATCGGTCGCCGTCGCCGCCTGGGTCGCGGCGAGACGCTGATCTGGGCGGGCGAGGACAATGCCGTCTGCGCCAACCTGCTGTCGGGCGTGATGAAGCTGACCGCCGGTACTGCGGACGGCCGCGAACAGATCGTCGGCCTGGTCTATCCCGCCGATTTCGTCGGCCGCCCCTGGCCGGGCGAGGCCGGGGTCACCGTGACCGCGCTGAGCGATGTCGAGCTGTGCACCTTTCCGCGCGCCGCGTTCGAAGCGGTGCTGGAGGATCATGTCCGGATGGAGCGGCTGCTGCTCCAGCGGACCTTCGCCGCGCTGGACGAGGCGCGCGACCGGATGCTGGCGCTCGCCCGGCTGAGCGCCGGGGAAAAGGTCGCCGCCTTCCTGCTCGCGATGGCCGATCGCGGCGGCGGGTGCCGTGCGACCGGCTTCGGTCCGGTGACCTTCGACCTGCCGCTGACCCGCGGCGAAATGGCCGAGATCCTCGGCCTGACGATCGAGACGGTCAGCCGCCAGCTCGGCCGTCTGAAGGCCGCGGGAACGATCGCCTTGCCCGGCGCGCGCGGCGTCACGATCCGCGACCGCGCCGCGCTGGAGGCGGCGGCAGGGAACTGATCGGCCGCCTGCGCATCGTGCGGGGATGAAGATCGCGACCTATAATGTGAACGGGATCAACGGACGGCTGCCGGTGTTGCTGCGCTGGCTGGACGAGGCGCAGCCCGACATTGTCTGTCTTCAGGAGCTGAAGGCGCCGCAGGACAAGTTTCCCCGGGCCGCGATCGAGGCTGCCGGCTATGGCGCGATCTGGCAGGGCCAGTCACGCTGGAACGGCATCGCGATCCTGGCGCGCGGATGCGATCCGCTGGAGACGCAGCGCGGTCTGCCCGGCGATCCGGCCGACGATCAGAGCCGCTATCTGGAGGCAGCGGTGAACGGCGTGCTGGTCGGCGGTCTGTACCTGCCCAACGGCAATCCCCGGCCCGGTCCTCGGTTCGAGTACAAGCTGCGCTGGTTCGACCGGCTCGAGGCGCGGATGGCGGAGCTGGTCGGGATGGACGCATCGGTGGTGATTGCCGGCGACTATAATGTGATGCCGACCGAACTCGACGTCCACAAGCCCGAGCGCTGGCTGGACGATGCGCTGTTCGCGCCGGAGGTGCGCGCCGCCTATGCGCGATTGCTCGACCAGGGATGGCTGGACGCGCTGCGCACCCGCCATCCGGGCGAGCGCATCTACACCTTCTGGAAGTATTTCCGCGGCGCGTTCGAGCGCGACGCCGGGCTGCGCATCGATCACCATCTGCTGAACCCCGTAGCGGCAAAGCGGCTGACGGGAGCGGGCGTGGACCGGTTCGCGCGCGCCTGGGAAAAGACCAGCGACCATGCGCCGGTGTGGATTACGCTGGACTGAGCGGAGTGCAGCCGGACCCGGCCCTCCCGCGCGCCTGGAGTGGGCGAGGGGAGGGCCCGGGTTGCCGCTTCGGTTACTGCGAAGGCGCGCTCGACGGAGCCGGAGTCGGCGCGTCGAGGGTCTGGGGCGCCGGTGCCGTGCCTTGGCCGGGAGCGGTCGGGCCGGTGCCACGCGCGGGGGTCTTGCACTCGCCCGTGCGCTTGCCGGTGATGCGCATCTTGCTGTGCGCCTTGCCCTGCGGCATCGGCAATTCGGTTTCCGCCTCCGCATTGAAGCTGTCGGCGCCATAGGTCGCGACCGACTTGACCCGGATCTCGCCGGTCATGCCGGGGCAGGTCATCTCTGACTCGACCTTGGTGCCGGTCATTTCATATTTCGCGAACTTGCAGTCGTTGGATGGGGCGCCCACCAGCACCTCCGACATCGGACGCTCGACGTCCGACTGGTTGAGGCATTGTTCGGTGGTGCGATTGCCCATCGACTTCATCGCCGCCTTCTTGTCCGGGGTCAGACCCGGACCGTCGACGTCGAGCATTTCCAGCTTCAGCTCCCAGTTCCCCGGCTTCATCGGCTGCTTGATCCCCGATTTCTCGACCGCCTTCGTCACCTCGTCGACCGAGGCGTTGGACAGGGAAACGCTGGGCCCGCAGGCGCTGAGCGCCAGCGCGAGGGCGATCGGAACGAGTGCAAATCGCGTCATCAGGAAAGCAAAGCCTTTCTATTCATGGGGGGCAGTCGCCTGTCCGACGCGCTGCAATGTTCAGGATCATCTTTATCGACCTGCTGCCCATAGCCGAGCGGCTCTCGGTCTCATAGTCGAACCTGTCGATCGAACAGATGCCCGCCATTTATACTTGTCGGCGGTGCTGCATCGCGAGATTGCCGATGGTGCCCGTCCGGCCGGTGGCGCAAGGCGTTGGCGGGCGCATTCCCCACGGTCGTTCAATGCTTATTGTCGGGCGTGCAGTCGCCGGTGCGGTGAGCGGCGATCTTCATCGTCATCCTGGTCGCTTCGGCGCCGGATGTCGTGGAACTCGTCTGCACCTCATAGTCGAAATGGTCGTCGCCATAGGTGCCGCTGACTTCTGACGTCATCTCACCTTGCGGCATCTTGCAGATGGATGTCGCGCTGATCGACCCATGGCCCATCTTGAAGTCAGTGAACGTGCAGCCTTCGCCCGGCGTGTTCATCGGGCTTTCCTGCGCCTTCAGCTCTTCCTCGCTCAGACACTCGGATACGGTGGACGAGCCGTCGTTCCTGATCGAATCGGCGATGTCAGGTGGCGCACCTGGCATCTCGACGCGCAGGATTTCGGTCTTCAATTGCCATTGGCCGCTGCGCATCTTCGGCATGACCGCCTGTGCGGCACGCGCGACTTCCTGCGGCGATGCGTTCGTTAGCGACACGTCCGCGTCGACAGCGGGCGGCGCATCCTGCCAGCGGGCGATCCGCTGGTCGGCCACACCGGTACACTCCGATTGCGAGCTGACGGTCGTCTCTGTCCGTTGAGAGGTTTCGACAATGCACCCGTCCGACGGTACGCCCGCCTGGACCTTCGACAAGGACGCGCCCGGCCCGGCAACCAGTGCGAGGGCGAGGCCGATCGGAACGAGTGCAAGTCGAATCATGACCAAGCCTAGCCGATTTTCTCGGCCAGGCTCAGTCATTTCTGGAAGGCGCTTAGCTCTTCTTGTCGGGCGTGCAGTCGCCCGTGCGCTTGCCGGAGATCTTCATGTTCATCTTGGTGGTCTGGTTGTTCGGCATGCTCGCGGTCGATTCGACGGCATAGTCGAACTTGTCGTCCGCATAGGTGCCGCTGACCTTCGAGGTCGCCTCGCCCTGCGGCATCTTGCAGGTCGCCGTGCCGCTCATCGAGCCGTTGCCCATCTTGAAATCGGCGAACTTGCAGTTCTCGCCCATCTTGCCCATCGCGCCGTTTTGAGAATTCAGCTGCTCGTCGGTGAAGCACTGCGAAACGGTCGCCGTGCCCGACTTCTTCATCGACTCGACCACGCTGGCCGGTGCGCCGGGGATTTCAGCAGAAACGAGCTCGGACTTCACTTCCCACTGACCGCCCTTCAGCTTCGGGCCCGCTGCCTTCGCTGCCTTGGCGACGTCTTCGGCCGATGCGTTGGTCATCGACACTTCCGGACCCTTGTTGCAGGCGCTCAGCGCCAGGGCCAGGGCGACGGGAGCAAGAACGATACGATACATGTTTTCTTCCCTCTTCGTGACAGCCACCGGAATGGCGGCCCGCCAGCGCAGAGCGTAACGCACGAACGCCAATTGGGTTCGGTTGCGAAACCAATTCGGTCCGCAGTTTCGGACAACTGTCGATCAGCGCGCGATTTTTTATTTGCGATTCGCTCGCAATGTTCTGTCGGCTTCGGTGTGGTTCATTTTTTGTTCCGCTCTTTTCGATCGCCCGCCGGCGACCCATATTCGCTGGCTATGGCAATCCAGATTCGCACCAGCCTTGACGAGCCGGAAACCGGGCAGAGCTTCGTGCCCCATCGGCCGAGCCGCCCCGACAAGCTGGAGGGCGGGCGTCCGTTCAAGCTGGTCAGCGACTATCAGCCCTCGGGCGATCAGCGCCAGGCGATCCCCGAACTGGTCGAGCAGGCGCGCGCCGGGGAGCGCGACCAGGTGCTGCTGGGCGTGACGGGCTCGGGCAAGACCTTCACCATGGCCAGCGTCATCAACGAGCTCCAGCGTCCCGCGTTGATCCTGGCGCCGAACAAGATCCTCGCCGCCCAGCTCTATGGCGAGTTCAAGTCGTTCTTCCCGGAGAATGCGGTCGAATATTTCGTCAGCTATTACGACTATTACCAGCCCGAGGCCTATGTCCCACGGTCCGATACGTACATCGAGAAGGAAAGCTCGGTGAACGAGGCGATCGACCGGATGCGCCACTCGGCCACCCGCGCCCTGCTGGAGCGCGACGACGTGATCATCGTCGCTTCGGTGTCGTGCCTGTACGGCATCGGTTCGGTCGAGACCTATTCGGCGATGATCTTCGACCTGAAAAAGGGCCAGGTGGCCGATCAGCGCGAGGTCATCCGCAAGCTGGTCGCGCTGCAGTACAAGCGCAACGACGCAGCCTTTGCCCGCGGCAATTTCCGCGTCCGCGGCGACAGCCTCGAGATCTTCCCGTCGCACTATGAGGATTCGGCCTGGCGGATCTCCTTCTTCGGCGATGATATCGAGGAGATTACCGAGTTCGACCCGCTGACCGGCAAGAAGGTGGCGAGCCTCGACTATGTCCGGGTCTTCGCCAACTCGCACTATGTGACCCCCGGGCCGACGATGAAGCAGGCGATGGAGGGCATCCGCCACGAACTGACCGAACGGCTCAAGGAGCTGGAGGCGGAGGGCAAGCTGCTCGAGCATCAGCGGCTGGAGCAGCGCACCAATTTCGATCTCGAGATGATCGCCGCGACCGGCAGCTGCGCGGGGATCGAGAATTACTCGCGCTTCCTCACCGGCCGCCTGCCGGGCGAGCCGCCGCCGACCCTGTTCGAATATCTGCCCGAGAATGCGCTGCTGTTCGTCGACGAGAGTCACCAGACGATCGGCCAGATCAACGGCATGTCGCGCGGCGACCATCGTCGCAAGGTCACGCTGGCGGAATATGGCTTCCGCCTGCCCTCGGCGATCGACAACCGTCCGCTGCGTTTCAACGAATGGGACGCGATGCGCCCGCAGACCACCTATGTTTCGGCAACGCCGGGCGTTTGGGAGATGGAGCAGACCGGCGGCGTCTTCGTCGAACAGGTCATCCGCCCCACCGGCCTGATCGACCCGCCGGTCGAGATCAAGCCGGTCGAGGAACAGGTCCAGGACCTGATCCAGGAATGCAAGGCGACCACCGCCAAGGGCTATCGCACCCTGGTGACCACGCTGACCAAGCGCATGGCCGAGGATCTGACCGAATATATGCACGAGGCGGGGGTGAAGGTCCGCTACATGCATTCGGATACCGAGACGCTGGAGCGGATCGAGCTGATCCGCGACCTCCGGCTGGGCGTCTATGACGTGCTGGTCGGCATCAACCTGCTGCGCGAGGGGCTGGACATTCCCGAATGCGGGCTGGTCGCGATCCTCGATGCCGACAAGGAAGGCTTTCTGCGCTCCGAAACCTCGCTGATCCAGACGATCGGCCGCGCCGCGCGCAACGTCGAGGGCAGGGTGATCCTCTACGCCGATCGCATGACCGGCAGCATGGAGCGCGCGCTGGCCGAGACCGGCCGCCGGCGCGAGAAGCAACAGGCCTATAATCTCGAACACGGCATCACGCCCGAGACGGTCAAGAAGAACATCGGCGACATCATCGCCCATGTCGCGTCGAAGGATCAGGTCACCGTCGAGATCGACGAGGACCGGCCGCACATGGTCGGCCACAATCTTCGCGCCTATATCGAGGAGCTGGAAAAGAAGATGCGCAACGCCGCGGCCAATCTCGAATTCGAGGAAGCCGGCCGGTTGCGCGACGAGATCCGCTCGCTCGAGGCGGAGGAACTCGGCCTGCCGGTGGAAGAGCGCAAGGCGCCGATCATGGGCCGCAGCAACGAAGGCAAGCCCGGCACCCGCAAGACCCGCTTCGGCAAGACGCAGCGCAAATTCCCCAAGCGCTAGGACATCGTCACTTCACTGACGGTGAAAGCGCTCCGGGCGTGCCGGCGCAGCTTGCGCGTTCGCGGTGTCGGCGCGCAACCCCGCCGGATCGAAGACGGCGAATCGCTGAACATGGTCAGCGCGGCGCGTCTGCTGGGTCATAAGCCAATTTGTCGTTGGGGGCGGCGGTGGTGTGGGCATTATTTTTCACCCTCGCTGAACGAAAGGATGATGTTGTAAATTCCCGAATCCGTGACGAGCTCGAAATAGGAAACCGCCCCCGGCACCCGGGCGTGGTCGTCGTCGAAAGATGGCGAATTTATAAGCGGATCGAATAAACCGAATGGAATCGGCAGGTCTTCGATCGCATCGCTGTCATCGGTAACCAGGAACAGATCAACCAGGTCGAGGGACTGTCCATTCTTCTTAGTCAATCGATACTGTTTGGAATAGCATTGAGCGATATGCCAATCACTTACCCGTTGGATGGCTTCGAGATGCTGCTCGCACAGGCTGGATACGTCGATAAACTCCAAGGTGCCGTGCGCCTGCTTCTGCGTCACCGACTGCGACCGCGTTTTCGGTTCCTGGTAAGGTGCGGTCTTGGGCGTATCTGCCTCAAGCCCTGCGAGAGCCGCCCTCGCTTCGGGCAGCCCCGGAACCAGCGCGCCCGAATTGACCGGCACCGTCGATACCGAGCCGTTGCGCTGGGGCACAAACATCATGCGCGTTCCGCCGCTGTCTGCTGCGGCGGCAGTATACAGAATGCGAGCCCGCGACGGGCTCCGCGGAATGCCGTCGCCCACTTCGTATCGTAAACCGAGTTCGTACTGCGCGCGCTTGTCACCCCCTGCGCTCGGCGTGCGAGATCCTGCAGATCGGCGGCGGCCGCCCCTGGCTTCAGCGAAATACCTGCATATTCCGCAGATACGCATCCCCCAGCCAGGACAAGACATTTGCCAAGGATTGCAGCAAGCGCCGCGCACACAATTCGGCTGTGCAGAATCGCCTTCCCCACCACGTCCCATTCCCCCCCATATAAAAGGGCCAAATCCGCCGACGATATCCTCGGCTCGGTCAGACGCTTTTGCCAGAAAACAATGAGCCGAACGTTGGATTCAGGTGAATAGGGCATCTTCACATTGACCGAATAGGGTCAACGACGTGGAAAATGCGGCTCCGAAAAACCGGGGCGTTTTCACTGACGGTGAAACGGTCCAGGCGTGCCGGCGGGGCTTTCGCATTCGCGGTGCCTGCGCGCGGTCCCGTCGGATCGAAGACGGCGAATCGCTGATTGCCCGGGATGGCTATATCGGCATGTCGGCAAAGTAATTCGCATGACAACGCCGTCAGTGCGTATAATTCCTGATGTCGGGCGGGCATCTACGTAAAAGACGAACGCGGCTTCGTCATCTATGGCAGTGGCTCAAACGGGGTGCTGCGTCGATGTCGAATATTGCCAAGCTGCGAGATGAGCACAGGGTGCTAGAATCCGGTCTGCGCCGGATGCTGGACATCGTCGCCAACCTGTCGCCCGATCCCGCATCGATCGCAGCGATCCGCTGGCGCCTCGCCCAGACCCTGTTCGAGCATTGCGCGCAGGAGGATCGCGCAATCTATGAACGGCTGGCGCAATCGGGGGATGCGGCGGCGATCGCCGCATGCAGCGATTATCGCCGCGAACATGGTGCCATGGGCGAGGCTTTCGGCCGGTACATTGCCGACTGGCCGCTCGACCGCATTCGCAGCGACTGGGACGGCTTCGGTGCCGCGACACGGACGATCGTCCGCCGGGTGACGGATCGCATCGCGGTGGAGGAGGCGCAACTCTATCCGCTGCTCGAACGCATCATGCTGATGCGCGCCGCCTGAAACGGCCTGTCGGCTTTCGTACCGCGTCCGGCCCGATGACCGGTTGAGCGCGGCGGGGGCATTGCCCATAAGGGCCCGATGTCGCGTCGTTTAACGTCTCTCGTCGCCCCGCTGACCCTGGCCTCGATGCTGGTGCTTGCGGGCTGTGTCGGCCCCGGCAAGGTGGCGCCCGAGCCGCCCCGACCGGCGCCCGCACCCGCTCCGACGCCGGCGCCAGCGCCGCCGCCCCCACCGCCGCGCTCGGCCGAATGGCGCGACTGGCCGCTGACGCCCGGCGCCTGGACCTATCGTCCGGAAAGCGGCGGAGGCACCGCGCAGTTCGGCCGCGCCAATGCGCCGGCCGATTTCTCGATCCGCTGCGATCGCGAACGCCAGCGCCTGTATCTGACCCGCGCCGGCAGCGCGTCTGGGCCGCTCACCATCCGCACCACCAGCACGCTGCGCTCGGTCGCGTTCCGACCCTCCGGTGCGTCGGGCAGTACTGCCGACCTCGGTGCGCGGGACTCGCTGATCGATGCGATCGGCTATAGCCGCGGCAAGTTCGTGGTGGAGGGCGGCGGCACCCAGCCGCTGGTCCTTCCGGCGCATGCCGAGATCCTGCGCGTCGCCGAGGATTGCCGCTGACCCGCGTCTCGAGCGGGCTTTCAGACGATCGTTGCTGAGGGGGAGTCCCGGCCGGCGATTTGCCGGTTCGGGCAGGCGGAAGAGAATCGTTCAAGTCGCATGCAAATACAAGACTTGTTCTGCAACTCGCATTGATTCAAACCGTTGACGTGCCGCAGTGCACATCAGTCTTCAACATGCGAAAGGAGGTGATCCGATGTCTCATGGTTCAGCAATGGGGTCGGTTCAGTTCGTTCGGGAGACGCGCCGCTGAGCTGACGGCACGGGACGGAAATCCACCGTCCCCGCGGCAGGCGGGAGGTATCCTCCTCCAGTCAACGCCCGCCAGCCGACAGCAAGCGGCCCGCATGGTCTCCCGGGCTGGAGCTTCCGGCCGCTGACCATGTCGGAGGTCGCCGGGTGCCTGGTTGGGCATCCGGCGGCCTCTTTCATTTCCGGCGGACGCTCGGGTCCGCCCATCTTCAGACAAGGACCCGCCATGGAACCGCGACAGGCCGAACCCCGCCCGTTCCGGTGGCGGCGCTCGATCGTCGCCGGCGTCGGACTGGGCGCGATCGGCGTGGCGGCCGGCTGGCTGCTGAACTTCGGCGAGCCGGAGCTGGTCCGCAACCTGCCCGACGAGGGCGATGCGAAGCGCGCCGAACTCGCCCGGCGCGTGGCCGCGCGGTTCCCGGCGGGATCGAGCGAGGCCGAGGCGCGCCGCGTGCTGCTCGACCAGGGCTTCTCGCTGTCGGGCACCCAGGCGGTGCTTCAACGCAGCGCCTATCCCTGCCGGACCTTCGCCGAGATTCGCTGGCAGGCGTCGAACGGCCGGATCGTCTCGACGACCTCGACCATCTACAGCTTCTGTACCTAGGCTCCCTCGGTATTGGTCGCCCGCGGGTCCTTCATCCGGCTGGCCAGGTCGCGGTGGAACTGCACCAGCATCGCCTCGGTCTCCGGCCGGGTCTGGCGCTTCAGCCGGGGCGGCGGCGGCACCGCATCACCATGGCCCAGCGCCGCAAACAGCCCACGAACCGTCGCGTCATAATCGTCCAGCAGATCCTCATAGGCGATCTCGATCGGCCGGATGCCATTGGCGGCGAACAGAGCGTTCCACATCATCTGTGTCCGCCGCGCGATCATCACGTACTTCAGGATCCCGTCGAAATCATAGGCGACCGGCGGCTGGTCCTTCATGCCCCACCAGCGCCAGCGTCCGCTTGCCATCGCGGCGTGATGCGACACGCCTTGGCGGACCGTGTCGCGGCGGAACAGGTGAACGAACTGCGGATCAGGGAAACGGCTGCGCACCATCCGTCCCAGGTCTCTCAGCCGTTCCCGATCCGGCGGCCCATCGCGCAGTGCGGACACGCCCGACCAGTCGCCACCCTCAATCTCGCGGGCCAGGCCGACCAGATCCTTCCAGAACAGCTTGGTCGTGAAGGTGCCGCTCGGGTCGGTGCGATGGCGAAAGGCCGCCTCCACCAACGGCGCTGCGCCGCTCACCCGCCACCGCGCCTCGAACCGCGGGCGGAACCCGCCGTGAAAATATTCGACCGGGCAGCCCATGCCGCCTGTGAAATACATCGCCTCGCCGAGCAGCGAGCTGCCGGTGCGCTGATGCGCGCACAACAGGATGGTGCGGGTCGGCAGACCGTCCCGGGCCGGATAATCGGCATCGTCGACCAGGTCATATACCCCGCCCGCGCGGGGCAGGGCCGGTGCCTGCGGCTGCTGCTTGTCCACCATCGCCCCTAACTGACGCAGCTATCCCTCGCGCGCCAGCCCCTTCAGCCGGTACAGCACGTCCAGCGCATCGCGCGGGCTGAGGCTGTCGATATCCAGCGTCTCCAGCTCGGCGCGCAGCATGTCGATCGCTTCCTCCTCTGCCTCGGCCGCTGCGGCGAACAGCGGCAGGTCGTCCAGCCCGGCCGCGATGCCGCCGGTCTTCTGTCGCCCGGCCTCCAGCTTGTCGAGCACCGACTTGGCGCGCTTGATCGTGATCGGCGGGAGCCCCGCCAGCCGCGCGACCGCCAGGCCATAGCTGCGATCCGCCGGGCCCTCGGCAACTTCGTGCAGCAGCACCAGCTCGCCCTTCCATTCGCGCGCACGGACATGGTGCAGCGTCAGCGCGTCGCAGCGCTCCGCCAGCCGGGTCAGCTCGTGATAATGGGTCGCGAACAGGCAACGGCAGCGATTATCCTCATGGATCGCCTCGACCACCGCCCAGGCGATCGCGAGGCCATCATAGGTCGAGGTGCCGCGACCGACCTCGTCCAGGATGACGAAGCTGCGCGGCGTCGCCTGCGCCAGGATCGCGGCGGTCTCGACCATCTCGACCATGAAGGTCGATCGGCCGCGCGCCAGATTGTCCGACGCGCCGACCCGGCTGAACAGCCGGTCGATCATGCCCAACGTCGCGCGGGCGGCGGGGACATAGCTGCCGGCCTGCGCCAGCACCGCAATCAGCGCATTCTGACGCAGGAAGGTCGACTTGCCGCCCATGTTCGGACCCGTCACCAGCCACAACCGGCTGGCCTCGGAGAGCATGCAGTCATTGGCGACGAACCGCCCGCCCGACCGCGCGACCGCTTCCTCGACCACCGGATGGCGCCCGCCCTCGATCTCGAAACAGCTATGCTCGACCAGGGTCGGCCGCGCCCAGCCACCCTCGGCCGCACGCTCGGCAAGACCCGCCGCGACATCGATCCGCGCCAGCGCGTCGGCGGTCCGCGCGATCGCCTCGCGCGTGTCGAGCGCGGCGTTGGTCAGTTCCTCGAGATGCGCGGCTTCGGCCGCCAGCGCATGCGCTCCGGCCTGCGTCACCTTGACCGCGGCGTCGTGCAGCTCGGGCGCATTGAAGCGCACGCCCCCCGCCAGCGTCTGGCGATGGGTGAAACCGCTGTCGCGCTGCATCAGCGCGTCGGCGGCCTTGGCCGGCACCTCGATATGATAGCCGAGCACGCCGTTATGGCGGATCTTCAGCGCGGCGATGCCGGTGCGCTGGCGATACTCGGCCTCCAGCGCGGCGATCACCCGCCGCCCGCCGGCACCGGCATCGCGCAGATCATCGAGTGCGGCATCATAGCCCTCGGCGATATAGCCGCCCTTGTCGGCATCGACCGGCGGCTCGGGCACCAGCGCGCGCGACAGCAGGTCGACCAGTGTGCCATGCCCCTGAAGCTGCGGCGCGAGCTCCGACAGCAGCGGCGGGCTCGCCTCCAGCTTCATCAGCCGCTCGCCCAGCCGCCAGGCGCCGTCCAGCCCGTCGCGCAACTGGCCCAGGTCGCGCGGCGATCCGCGGCCCGCGGCGATCCGTCCGATCGCACGGCCGATATCGGGCAGCGCGCGCAGCTGCCCGCGGACCATGTCGCGCAGTCCGGCATCGTCGTGAAAGCGCTGCACCAGGTCGAGCCGCGCCTCGACCATGTTCCGGTCCATCAGCGGGGCGGCAATGTCACTGCCCAGCAGCCGCGCGCCGGCGCCGGTGACCGTGCGGTCGACACTGTCGAGCAGGCTGCCGCGCCGCGTGCCCGCCGCGCTGACGGTCAGCTCCAGGCTCTCGCGCGTCGCCGCATCGATCGCCATGCTCGCCTCGGTCCGGCTGACCCGCGGCGGGCGCAGGAAGGGGAGCGAGCCCTTGGCGGTGTGGTCGAGATAGGCGACCAGCCCGCCCGCCGCCGCCAGCGCTGCGCGCGAGAACTGGCCGAACGCATCCAGCGTGGCGACGCCGAACAACTGTTTCAGCCGCGCCTCGCCTCGCGCGCTGTCGAAGTCGACGCGGGGGCGCAGCGCCGTCGCCAGCTCTGCGACCTCCGAACTTTCCGAAGCGATCGTCTCCGCAGGCGACAGCCGCGCAATCTCCGCGGCCACGCGCGCAGGATCTGTCTCGATCACCTCGAACCGGCCGGTCGAGATATCGGCGCAGGCGATCGCCGCCATGCCACCGACTTCGCCGATCGCCGCGCACCAGTTGGCGGTGCGGCTGTCGAGCAGCGATTCCTCGGTCAGCGTGCCAGCCGTGACCACGCGGACGATCGCGCGTGCAACCAGTGCCTTGGATCCGCCGCGCTTCTTCGCTTCTTCGGGCGTTTCGGTCTGGTTGGCGATCGCGACGCGGTGACCCGCCTTGATCAGCCGGGCGAGATAGCCGTCCATCGCATGGACGGGCACGCCGCACATCGGGATGCGCTCGCCATCATGCTCGCCGCGCGCGGTCAGCGCGATGTCGAGCGTCGCCGAGGCGATCTTCGCATCCTCGAAGAAAAGTTCGAAGAAATCGCCCATCCGGTAGAAGAGCAGGCAATCCTGCGCCTCCGCCTTCAGCGCCAGATATTGCGCCATCATCGGGGTGGGCGCGTTCGCGCTCTGGGGTTCCTTCACGGCCATCTTCGCTTCGATAGTGACTCGATGCCGGTGGCGGAACCGCCCCAGGCCGAAGATCGGGCAGGATCGGCAAATAATCCTGTGGGCGGTGGACGTGAGGCCGGCAAACTTGGCGTTGCAGCATCGCGCAGCATAACTCAGTCAAACGGAACGTTGCGGCGCGGGGGAGGGGACCGTAAAGGGATCGCAGCCCCCGGGAGAGAAGAATGTCAGAGAACCCCAACGTCCAGTTTTCCGAGCGCGAAGCGCTGCTGTTCCATTCGGAGGGACGTCCGGGCAAGATCGAGATCATCGCGTCCAAGCCGATGGCGACGCAGCGCGACCTGGCGCTGGCCTATTCGCCGGGCGTGGCAGTTCCCGTCCGCGCGATCGCCGCGGACCCGTCGCTCGCCTATGACTATACCGCCAAGGGCAATCTGGTCGCGGTCATCTCCAACGGCACCGCCATCCTGGGCCTGGGCAATCTCGGTGCGCTTGCGTCGAAGCCTGTGATGGAAGGCAAGTCGGTCCTCTTCAAGCGCTTCGCCGATGTCGATTCGATCGATATCGAGCTGAAGACCGAGGACGTGAACCGCTTCATCGACGCGGTCGAGCTGATGGAGCCGAGCTTCGGCGGCATCAACCTGGAGGACATCAAGTCCCCCGAATGCTTCGTGATCGAGCAGACATTGCGCGAGCGGATGAACATCCCGGTGTTCCATGACGACCAGCATGGCACCGCGATCATCGCCGCTGCCGGGCTGATCAACGCGCTGTACCTGACCGGGCGCGACATCAAGCAAACCAAATGCGTCATGCTGGGCGCCGGCGCGGCGGCGATCGCCTGTGCCGAACTGATCAAGGCGATGGGCCTGCCGCACGACAATCTGCTGATGCTCGACCTCAGCGGCGTGATCTATCAGGGTCGCGAAGAGAGCATGAACCAGTGGAAGTCGGCGCATGCCGTCGCCACCGACAAGCGGACGCTGGCCGAGGCGCTGGACGGCGCCGACGTGTTCTTCGGCCTGGCCTCGGCCAATTCGCTTCCGCCCGAGCTGCTCGAGAAGATGGCGCCCAAGCCGATCATCTTCGCCATGGCCAATCCCGATCCCGAGATCAGCCCCCCGCTCGCCAAGGCGACGCGTCCCGACGCGATCATCGCCACCGGCCGTTCGGACTATCCGAACCAGGTCAACAACGTGCTCGGTTTCCCCTTCATCTTCCGCGGCGCGCTCGACGTCCGCGCGACGACGATCAACGACGAGATGAAGATCGCAGCCGCGACCGCACTGGCCCAGCTCGCGCGCCAGCAGGTGCCCGAGGAAGTCGCCGCCGCCTACGGCGTCCAGCACAGCTTCGGCCCCGAATATATTATTCCCGCGCCGTTCGATCCGCGGCTGATGGAAGTCGTCCCCGCCGCCGTCGCCCAGGCGGCAATGGATTCGGGTGTCGCGACCAAGCCGATCGAGAATATGGCTGCCTATCGCCAGCAGCTGCGCGGGCGGATGAACCCGACCACCTCGGTCCTCAGCCTGGCCTATGAAGGCGCGCGCGCGCACCCGAAGCGGGTGATCTTCGCCGAGGCGGAAGAGGAAGTGGTGCTGCGCGCGGCGATCGCGTTCAAGGAAGGCGGCTATGGCATCCCGGTGCTTGTCGGCCGCGAGACGGTGCAGGAGCGACTGCGCGCGCTGGGCGCCAATCCGGACGATTTCGAATTGCACAACAGCGTCAATTCGCCGCTCGTACCGCGCATGGGCGATTTCCTGTACCAGCGGATGCAGCGCCGCGGCTATCTGCGCCGCGACATCGACCGGATGGTCAACCGCGACCGCAACATCTTCGGCGCGCTGCTGCTCCAGCTCGGCGAGGCCGATGCCATGATCACCGGCGTCACCCGCACCTATGCCCAGACGATCCGCGAGGTCCGCCGCGTGATCGATCCCGAGCCCGGCCGTACCCCGTTCGGCATGCACATCCTGGTCGGCCAGACGCACACGGTGTTCATCGCCGACACCACGGTGAACGAGCGTCCGACGGCGGAAGAACTGGCCGACATTGCCGAGGGCGCCGCCACCGTCGCGCGCCGGATGGGTCACGAGCCGCGGGTCGCGTTCCTCAGCTATTCGAACTTCGGCAATCCCGAGGGGCGCTGGCTGGAGAATCTGCGCGGCGCGGTCCAGGTGCTCGACGGCCGCGACATCAGCTTCGAATATGAAGGCGAGATGTCGCCCGACGTCGCGCTCAACCCGCGCCAGCTGGCCAATTATCCCTTCTCGCGCCTGTCGGGCCCGGCGAACGTGCTGATCATGCCCGGCCTGCAATCGGCCAATATCTCGGCCAAGCTGCTGCGCGAACTGGGCGGCGATTCGATGATCGGCCCGATGATGATCGGCATGGAAAAGCCTGTCCAGATCGCCCCGATGACCAGCACCGCCAGCGAACTGGTGACACTCGCCGTGCTCGCCGCCGGCGGCATCGCGCGCTGAGGCAAGGTTGATCCTGCTCCTCTACCGACTGCGGGAGAGGAGCAGGAATGCTCCGATCAGGCGTCGATGCTGACGCCCAGCGAGGCGTTGACCAGGCCGCCATCGACCGTGATCGTGTCGCCGATGACATAGTCGCCGGCGCGGCTGGCGAGGTAGATGGCGGCGCCGGCCATGTCCTCGTCGGTGCCGATGCGCTTCGCCGGGATCGCCTTGGCGACGTCGCTGCCATGGTCGCGCGCGGCCTTGTTCATGTCGCTGGCGAACGCGCCCGGGGCGATCGAGGTGACGTTGATATGGTCGCGCACCAGCCGCGCGGCCATGCGCTTGGTCAGGTAGATCAGCGCCGATTTCGACGCGTGATAGCTATAGGTTTCCCACGCGTTGAGGCGCTGGCCGTCGATCGAGGTGATGTTGATCACCTTCGCCGGCTGCTCGGCGGATCCGCCCGCCTTGAGCAGCGCATGCAGCGCCTGGGTCAGGAAGAAGGGCGACTTGACGTTAAGGTCCATGACCTTGTCCCAGCCGCTTTCCGGGAACTCCTCGAACGGTACGCCCCAGGCGGCGCCGGCATTGTTGACCAGGATGTCGAGCCGCTCCTCGCGCTCGGCCAGTTTCGCGGCCAGCGCCTTGCAGCCGGCGACGGTCGAGACATCCTCGGGCAGCGCGATGCAATTGGGGCCCAGCGCCTCGGCGGTCTCGTCACATGCCGCTGCCTTGCGCGACGAGACATAGACCTTCGCCCCCTGCTGGATGAAGCCCGATGCGATCATTCGCCCGATCCCGCGCGACCCGCCGGTGACCAGGGCGACGCGACCGTCGAGGCGAAACAGGGTGCTGGTGTCCATCTTTTCTCTCCCCTCCCGCCTGCGGGAGGGGTCGGGGGTGGGCACCCGCTCTCCGCCGACGGCAGCGTTCGTGATTGCCGGGAGCCCACCCCCCGACCCCCTCCCGCAGGCGGGAGGGGGAGTGAGATTATCCCCCGCGCTTGATCGTCTCGCGGGCGATGATCAACTGCTGGATCTGGCTGGTGCCCTCATAGATCCGGAACAGGCGCACGTCGCGGTACAGCCGTTCGATTCCATAATCGGCGATATAGCCCGCCCCGCCGAAGATCTGGACCGCACGGTCGGCGACGCGGCCCACCATCTCCGACGCGAAATATTTGGCGGCGGCCGCCTCCATCGTGGTGTTGTCGCCGGCATCCTTGCGCGCCGCGGTTTCCATCACCAGCGCGCGGGCGGCCAGCGCCTCGGTCTTGGAATCGGCGATCATCGCCTGGATCAGCTGATGCTCGGCGATCGGCTTGCCGAACTGCCTGCGCTCGGTCGCATAGGCGACGCAGTCGGCGATCAGCCGCTCGGCGACACCGACGCAAACCGCCGAGATGTGCAGCCGCCCGCGGTCGAGCACCTGCATCGCGATGCGGAAGCCTTCGCCCTCCGCGCCAAGCCGGTTCGCGACGGGGACCGGCGCATTGTCGAAGATCACGTCGGCGACCTTGGCGCCCTTCTGCCCCATCTTCTTCTCGGGTTCGCCGACGCTGACGCCGGGCAGGTCGCGCGGCACCAGGAAGGCGGAGACGCCGCGTCCGCCGGGCTCGTCGCCGGTGCGCGCCATCACGGTGAAGACGTCGGCGCGGTCGGCATTGGTGATGTAGCGCTTGGTGCCGGACAGGCGATAGACGTCGCCGTCGCGCACCGCGCGCGTCTTCACCGCGCCCGAATCCGAACCGACATCGGGCTCGGTCAGCGCGAAGCTGGACACGACCTCGCCGCTGGCGATGCGCGGCAGCCAGTCGGCCTTCTGCTCGGGCGTACCGGCCAGCACGATCCCCTGGCTGCCGATTCCGACATTGGTGCCGAAGGCCGAGCGGAAGGCCGGAGTGGTGCGGCCCAGCTCGACCGCGACCTTGCACTCCTCCAGCATCGTCAGGCCGAGCCCGCCATGCTCCTCGGCGATCGACAGGCCGAACAGGCCGAGCGCCTTCATCTCGTCGATCACTTCGGCGGGGATCGCGTCGGCTGCCTCGACCTCGGCCTCGAGCGGGCGGAGCCGCTCGGCGACGAAGCGGCGAATCGTCTCGATCAGCGTGTCGAAGATTTCCGGGTCGAGCGCCATGAATCCGCCGTTCTGAGAGTTCGAAGGCCCTAGGCTATACCGCCTGCACAGCCACTGGCAAGCCGTACCCGAATTTCAAAATCCATGTCATTGACGGCGCGCAGGCGCTTCCTATGCTTGGCCCGTCGCACCCGGAGGACGAGATGACTGAAGGCACCGCCCTGCCGCCCGTCCGCAAGGTCGGGAAGCGATCGATGCTGGCCTATGGCTTTGGCGCGGTCGCCTATGGGGTGAAGGACCTCTCCTTCTCGACCTTCCTGCTGCTATTCTACAATCAGGTGCTGGGGGTGCCGGCGGCGCAGGTGGGGTTCGCGATCATGTGCGCGCTGATCCTCGACGCGTTCATCGATCCGGCGATCGGCTATCTCTCCGACCGGACGCGCAGCCGCTGGGGCCGGCGCCATCCCTGGATGTACGCCTCGGCGCTGCCGATCACCGCGGGCTGGCTGATGCTGTGGAATCCGCCCGCGCTGTCGCAGGACGGGATGCTGGTCTGGGTGTTCGTCAGCGCGGTGATCGTGCGGACCGCGGTGTCGGCCTATGAGGTCCCGTCGCAGGCGCTGACGCCCGAACTCTCGGCCGATTATGACGAGCGCACGCGGATCACCGCCTATCGCTACCTGTTCGGATGGGCGGGCGGCATGGGGATGGCGGCCCTGTCCTATGCCTGGCTGCTGGCACCCGATGCGGGGCAGGAGAGCGGGCTGCTCAATCGCGCCAGCTATCCCGGCTTCGCGCTGGTCGGCGCGATCGGCATGGCCGGCGCGATCCTGATTTCGGCGCTGGGCACGCACCGCGAGATCGGTCGGCTGCCCAGGCCCGAGCTTCATCCCCGGCCGCTGGCGGCGCATTTCCGTGATCTGTGGGAGTCGGTGCGCAACCGCGCCTTCGCGATGCTGATGGCGGCGGGGCTATGCTATTATTCGGCGCAGGGGATCAGCTTCGCGCTGTCCAACTATCTCTATGTCCATGTCTGGCGCTTCAGCGGCGGCGCCTTGCAGGGGGTGGCGCTGATCACCTTCATCGGCGTGATCGGGGCGTTCATCGTCGGTCCGCGGGTGGCGCGGCGGATCGGCAAGCCGCGCGCCGCGATGGGGTTCATGATCGCGGCGGCGCTGCTGCTGTCCTCGTCTTATGCGCTGCGACTGCTCGGATGGTTTCCCGAGATTGGCAGCCCGGCGATGCTGCCGCTGCTGTTCACGATCTTTGCCCTCAACACCTGCTGCAGCGTGTCGGCGACGATGCTCGGCGCATCGATGATGGCGGACGTCGTCGAGGATTCGGAGGTGCGAACCCACCGCCGGTCGGAGGGCGTATTCTACTCAGGCTGGTTCTTCGTCCAGAAATGCTGCAGCGGCCTGGGGATTTTTGCAACGGGGCTGATCCTGTGGGCCGTAGGCTTTCCGGAAGGCGCCGCGCCCGGGACGGTTCCGGTCGAGACGGTCGACCGCATGACCGGCCTCTTCATTCTCTGCTATCTGGTTCTGGGGGGCGCCGCTGCCTTCTTCTATCGCCGCTTCCCCTTCGGCAAGGTCGAACATGATGCGCGCGTCGCGGCGATGCGCGTCGCGACTGACGAAAAACCCGCCGGCGCCTGATGGCGCCGGCGGGTTCCTTTCCTCCCCAGGAAAGTCGGTGCTCAGGCCGCGATGCGACCCAGGCGGTGATAGAGATTGCTGAACTTCACCGAATCCGGCGTGTCCTTCACCTGTTGCAGATGGGTGCTGACGGCTTCGCGCAGCAGGCGGAAATCCTCGGTGGAGAAGACGGCGCGACTGCGCTGGGGTTCACCGGTCATGGTCGTTGCTCCTTTCAGGCAGCTTGCTTGTCGAACTGGGCGGTTTCGGTGCTCTCGGCGAGCGCGGTGGTCGAACTGAGCCCGCCGGTCACGGTCTGGGCGATCAGGTCGAAATAGCCGGTGCCCACCTCGCGCTGGTGGCGGGTCGCGGTATAGCCATTGGCCTCGGCGGCGAATTCGGCCTGCTGAAGCTCGGAATAGGCCGCCATCCCGCGATCCTTGTAGCCGCGGGCAAGCTCGAACATGCCGTAGTTGAGCTGGTGGAAGCCGGCGAGCGTGACGAACTGGAACTTGTATCCCATCGCGCCGATCTCGCGCTGGAACCGGGCAATGTCGTCCTTGTCCAGATTCTTCGCCCAGTTGAAGCTGGGCGAGCAGTTATAGGCGAGCATCTTGTCGGGATATTCGCGCTTGATCGCCTCGGCGAAGCGGCGGGCATCGTCCATGTTCGGCTTGGACGTCTCCCACCACAGCAGGTCGGCATGCTCGGCAAAGGCCAGGCCGCGCTTGATGCAGTGATCGACGCCGGTCCCGTCCTTCAGGCGGAAGAACCCTTCGGGCGTGCGCTCGCCGGTCAGGAACTCATGGTCGCGCTCGTCGACGTCCGAGGTGATCAGCTTCGCGCTTTCCGCATCGGTGCGCGCGCAGATGATCGTCGGCACGCCGCACACGTCTGCCGCCAGCCGCGCGGAATCGAGGTTGCGGATATGCGCCTGGGTGGGGATCAGCACCTTGCCGCCCAGATGGCCGCACTTCTTTTCGCTGGCCAGCTGGTCCTCATAATGCACGCCGGCAGCGCCGGCGGCGATATAGGCCTTCATGATCTCGAAACAGTTGAGCGGGCCGCCGAACCCGGCCTCGGCATCGGCGACGATCGGGGCGAACCAGTCGCGCGTCGCGCCGCCTTCGGAATGCTCGATCTGGTCCGCGCGCTGGAGCGCGGCGTTGATCCGCTTCGCCAGTTCGGGTCCGGCATTGGCGGGGTAGAGCGACTGGTCGGGATACATGGTGCCGGCGGTGTTCGCATCGGCCGCGACCTGCCAGCCCGACAGGTAGATCGCCTTCAGCCCGGCGCGGACCTGCTGCATCGCCTGGTTGCCGCTCATCGCGCCCAGCGAGTTGATATAGGGCTCGGTCTTCAGCAGGTCCCACAGCTTCAGTGCGCCGCGACGGGCCAGCGTGTGCTCGATCGCGAACGATCCGCGCAGCTTCGCCACATCCTCGGCGGTGTAGGGACGGGTGATCCCGTCGAACCGGCCGGCGGGTGCGGGGACGAGGTCTTCGAAGCTGGTCGTCATCTGTGATTTCCTTGACAAGTCGTATCGGTCTGCCCGGATGCAATTGCCCGGAAATGGCGGGCGTGACAGGCCTCGCGTCATCCCGTTGAGGTGGGCAGGTCGGGCATCCGAATGACTCACTTGGAAAATCTGTAAATTATTGACAGAGTGTACGCGGGAGGTACGCATATGGCCGAACGCAAGCTTTTCGCCGGTCACGCGGTCCGCCGTCTGCGCCGAACGCTGGCGCTGACCCAGGCGGCGATGGCCGAGGCGCTCGACGTGTCGCCCAGCTATCTCAACCTGATCGAGCGCAACCAGCGTCCGCTGACCGCGACGTTGATGCTGCGGCTGGCCGAGACCTATGACTTCGATCCGCGCACGCTGGGGGCCAGCGAGCCCGGCGGCGGCAGCGATGCGATCCGACGGCGGCTGGCCGACCCGATGTTCGCCGATCTGGAGGTCGACCGGGCGCAGGTCGAGGAATGGCTGGCCGGTGCGCCGGGCGGGGCGGAGGCGTTCGCTCGCGCCTATGACCGGATGGGGCAGGGCGGGGCGGCGAGCGACGGCGCGCCCGACCCGTCATTGGCGGTGCGGCGCGAGATCGAACGCTGGCGCAATCATTTCGCCGATCTCGACGCCGCGGCCGAAGCGCTGGCCGACGAGCTGCGTCAGGGATCGGGCGACCTGTACAGCGCGATGGCCGAGCGGCTGCGCGTGCGCCATCAGATGTCGGTCCGAATCCTGCCGGTCGAGGTGATGCCCGATCTGCTGAAGCGGATCGACCTGCATGCCCGGCAGGTCCAGCTGTCCGAATCGCTCGAGCCGGCTTCGCGCAGCTTCGCGCTGGCCGAGCGGCTGGCGCAGGAAGCGCAGGACGAGATCGAGGCGCTGGTCCGCGGCGCCGGGCTCGATCGGCTGGGCGAGCGGCTCTATCGCCGGCACCTGACCGGCTATTTCGCCGCAGCGCTGATGATGCCCTATGCCCGGTTCCTGCGCGCCTGCGAGGCGACCGGCTATGATGTCGACCTACTCATGCGGCGCTTCGGCGCGACCTGGGAGCAGGTATCGCACCGGCTGACCACCCTGCAGCGCGTCGGCGCGCGCGGCCTGCCCTTCTTCATGCTGCGGACCGATCGTGCCGGCCAAGTCTCCAAACGCTATGCCGGTGCCAGCGGGTCGCCACTGGCCGATGCACCGGGCCTGTGCCCGCTCTGGGGGCCGTTCGACGCGTTCGAGCGGCAGGGCGATGTCGCGGTCCAACTGGCCGAACTGGAAGATGCCAGCCGCTGGCTGACGCTGGCACGGGTCGTCCAGCCACAGGGATCGCGCGCCGGCGGGGTTCGCGCGCGCTTCGCTGTCGCGCTGGGGCTGGCGGCGGGCGATGCGGCGACGCTCGCCTCGGCGCGCGGGCTCGACCTGCATGGGCGCGCGGTGCCGATCGGGCTGGGTTGCCGCGCCTGCACCCGCCCCGACTGCCCGCAGCGATCGGCGGCGCCCGGCGGCCGCGCGCGGCTGGTCAATGATCGAGAGACCGGACTGTCGCCCTTCGGCTTCGCCGGCGATTGATCCGCAGCCCCGCCCGGCGGATAGAGGCATCAGGCTGATCGCCCTGGAAGCGCCGCGCCATGGCGGGCGGGTTCGTCGCGGGGGCGGTTCCGCCGGACGCATCGGTGATTGCATAGTTTCACAATGGGAATAACCTCTCAGGCGACACGACTCGCCGGGAGAGATGCCATGACCGCGATGACGATGCCGATCAGCGACCTGTTCTCGGTCGTGACGCTCTCCGATCCCGCCAATCGCGCGCCGTCCTGGAAGGCGTTGCTCGGCTGGCCCGATCGCGGCGATGCGCATCTCGATCATCACGCCGGCACCGATTCCCAGCGCAATTTGTGGGCCAGCCGGCTCGACGACGCAGTCACCCGGTCGCAGCGGCCGGTGCTGCTGGTCGCCGAGGGCGAAAGCTGCCACGCCACCGCCTGGTGGGCGCGGCTGTCGCCGGCCTCCTATGTCTCGAAGGTCGCCGGCGCGCTGCTGTTCGCGCCGCGCGGCGACGCCGATACCGCGCAGAAATTCCTGTCGCCGCGCGTGGTGCTGCCCTTTCCCTCGGCGGTGGTCGACGGCCATGCGCCGCGCCATGCCGACGATCTCCAGGCGCTGGCCGCCAGCTGGGGCAGCCGCTTCGTCGAGGCGGGGCCCGCGCCGCTCGCCGCGCCAGCCCAGGAACCGGCTTGGCAGCAGGCGCACAGCCTGTTGATGCGGCTTACCGCCAATGTCGTCGATCGCAGGCTGCGCGTGGCGGAGACGCTGGGCATCCGCCTCTGATCCGTTGACCGGAGCTCAGTTGGCGGCGTCCGTGGCCGCCGCCGCGTCGCTGGTTGTGGCCGCGCCGCAGCGATAGACCAGCTTCTCGTTATACAGCTGCGGCAGCGCCGCCTTGATCTCCTGCTGGCTGGTGGCCAGCTGGCCGCGTGCCGCCTGATCCTGCGAACAGGTTTTAAGCTGGACGCCGGCGCGAAGCTGACGCGCGCGTTCCATCTGTTCGGACGACAGGAGATAGCGGGTATTGGTATAGGTGCGGCTGGCCGGATCATAGTCGAGCACCGAGACCGTCGCTTCCTCGTTCGGCACCAGGATCCGCTGCCAGCGGCTGCCCGATTCGGCATATTGGGTCTTGCCGTTGATGCAGCCGTCCGGGCCCATGGTCAGCTCGACGCGCTCGGTGGTGGTGGTGGTCACCCGGCTGCGCTGCGGATCCAGCGTGCACACCAGCCGGCCGGTCGCGGCGGTGCCGGGCAGCTTCGATCCCTTGGGCGTGTCGGCCGAGGTCACGGCGACCACCTTGGTCGCATCGAAGCTCGGCCGGCTGAAGAAGAGGACAGCGGCGCCGATCATGAGCACGACGCCGCCGATCGCCAGCCACAGCGCCGCGCGCTGCTGACCGCGCGACAGCATCATGCCCGCCGCGCCCAGGCACAGGGCGCCCAGCACCAGCAGGACCGCGGCGCCGGCCATGTAATTCTCGCGCTGCGCCTCGTTGTTGGCGCGTGCCTGGGTCAGCGCATCCTCGCGCTCGGCCGCTGCCTTTGCGGCTGCCTGACGCTCGGCCTCCGCCGCCTGGGCCTGGGCCTGTTCGTCGGCATTGCGGTCCTGCGCCATGCGTTCCTCGACGCTGACGCACGGAACTGCCACTTCGCCATAGGGCTGCTTCGCCTCGGCGAGGAACGCGCCCAGTTCCTGGCCGGAAATGGCGAAGGCGAAGTTGGCGTCGCCCCCTTCGCTGTTGGTGATGGCGACGTTGACGCCGAGTACGCGGCCGCACCGGTCGAGCAGCGGCCCGCCCGAATTGCCGCGCGCGATGCTGGCGGTGTGGAGCAGCATCGACGTGCCGCGCAGGCTGCGCATGCCGGCGAAATTGCCCTGCGAGCGGACCGGCGACAGCGGGGTGATGAAATCGCGCGCGCTCTGCGCCGTCGCCAGGTCGACATTGCCGGGATAGCCGAGCGCGACCAGCGCCTCGCCGTCGGAGACGGGTCCCTTGAACACCGCCAGCGGTGGCAGGCGCGCACCGCTGAACTCGATCAGCGCCAGGTCGCGGTCGGGGTCGATCGCGACCAGCCGGCCTTGGAACGAGCGGTTGCCCTCGGAGGGGACGACGCCGATGACGACATTGTCGGGATAGCGCGCGGCCAGTTCGACGACATGGGCGTTGGTGACGATCCGGTTCGGCGCAACCGCAAAGCCGCTGCCATGGCCGAAGCCGACCACCTCGTCATTGACCACGGCGATCGTGACGATGCGCACGACGCCGCGCGCCGAGGCGGAGATGTCATCCGCGCGGGCGGCAGTCGTCAGGCTGAAGGCCGACGCGAAAACCAGCATCAACAGGACAATCAACCGACGCATCGAACACCCCATGGACTTGTCGCCCGGCATTTCGGCGAAAAGCCGGGCGGGTTCAAGGTGGCGGTTCACGAAATTGCCGAGGCGAGCCGAAGGAGACGCGGCAGGGCCATCAAGGCGTCAGCCCGCCGGTTTCGCCGCGGCCGCTGTGGCCTCAGGCGCCTTTGACTCGTCGTCGCCCTTGTCGATGCTCGCGATCATCTCGCGCGCGGTCTTCGCTTCCGCCGTATCATGCGGATGGTTGGCCAGCGCCAACAGGATGGTGCGCGCCACCGCCGGCTTGCCGTCGTCGATCAGCATCGATGCCGCGTTCAGCCGCAGCCCTTCGTCGAACGGGGCGAGCTGAAACGCCTTCATCAGCCCGTCCTTGGCCAGCTCGCTCGGCGGCTGTTCGGCGCCGATGAAGCTGCGATAATAGAGGATCAGCGGTTCCGGATGTTCCGGGTCCAGCCGGTTCGCCGCGCCGATGACCTTGCGGATCGCGCTCCAGCGGGCGGGGCTGGTGTCCTTGTCGCGCGCGGCGATCGCCATCATCGTCATCGCCTTGTAGATCAGCGCTTCCATCGCCTTGGGATCTGTCTTCAAGGCGCGATCGCAGGCAGCCAGCGCCGCTTCGTAATCGTCGGCGTCATAGGCAGCCTCGGCCAGTGCGATCTGCGCGCCGGGGTCGTCGGGGAAGGCGGCGGCGGCCTTCCTGGCCGTGGCATAGACGCCGGGGGCCGATTTCTCGTCGACGCCGCGGTGCGACTGTATCCGCGCCTGCATCACCGCCGCCTCTCCCGCGCTCAGCGGTCGGTCGGTGACCGTCCCGACCCTGATGCGGTCCGCGGGAATGGTGCGGCCGATCAGGCTGCCGCGGGCGTAGCGGTCCAGTTCACGGTCGAGTTGTTTCAGGTCGCCGAACAGCTTGCTGGCCTCGTCGGCGGACGTGCCTTCGTTGATCGCGCGAATATAGCGGGTGAACTGATCGCGGCGGGTGCCGTCGAAGGTCAGATAATGGGTCAGCAGCCAGCTGCGGCCGTAGAAGGAATTGGCTTGCTGGTCGCTCATGCGCTGCCGCTTGCCATCGAGCAATGTGGTCAGCGGCATCGCATTTTCCAGGATGCCCATTGCCCGGTGATTGGCCGCGATTCCGAAGGTCACCGATCCGTCGGCATTCACCTTCGCGGTGGCGTGATACTCGGCCCAGCCCTCGACCAGCCAGGCCGGGAAGGCCGCCTGGGCGAAGATCGAGAACATCATGTGATGGGTATATTCGTGGAACAGCACCAGCTGTCCGTCGAGCATCTCGCCGCCGCCGCTGTTGAGCCGTGGAACGAACGCGACCGAACCGCTGGCTCGGCCGATATAGAAGCCCGCGACCATCTGCGACCCGCTGAGCCGCGTCATCTGGTTCGCCGATCCCAGGACATAGATGGTCAGCCGGCCGGCGGGCGCGACCGGCTCGTTGGGCAGGCTGCGATAGAGGCGGACGGCCTGGTCGTACCGCTCCAGCGTCTCGGCGAACTTCCGGATCCGGTCGGGCCGGTCATTGGCATAGATCACGAAGTGCGGGCTGCTGACCTCATGCCAGTCGGCGCGGGCGGTCGTCGCCCAGCACGACAGCATCACCAGCCCTAACAGAATGCGCAGCACCGATCGTCCTCCCCCCAGACCGGAGGCAGCCTAAGTCCCGGCCTCAGACGAAGCTATAGGGATCAACATCCACAATGACCCTAACCTTGGCCGACCACTCCAGGCCGCCCAGCCACTCGCGGATCATGTCCTGGACATCGAAGGCGCGGCGGGCATGGACCAGCAGGCGGTAGCGGTGGCGGCCGCGCAGCATCGCCAGCGGGGCGGGGGCGGGGCCATAGACCGTCATCTCGTCCAGCCGCGGCGCGGTGCGGCCGATCCGCTGGGCGACATCCTCGGCGGCCTGCTTGTCCTCCGACGAGACGATGATCGCGGCATAGCGGCCGAAGGGCGGGGCCCCGGCGTCGCGGCGCGCCTCGGTCTCGGCGGCGTAGAACGCCTCGGCATCGCCGCTGACCAGCGCCTGCATCACCTGCGCATCGGGCGAGTGGGTCTGGATGAACACGGTCCCCGGTTTCTCGCCGCGTCCGGCTCGGCCCGACACCTGCATGATCTGCTGGAAGGTCCGCTCGGCCGCGCGCAGGTCGCCGCCGTCCAGCCCGAGATCGGCATCGACCACCCCGACCACGGTCAGGTCGGGGAAGTGATAACCCTTGGTCACCAGCTGGGTGCCGACGACGATGTCGATCTCGCCATGCTCCATCCGCCGGACGAACTCCGCCGCCTTGGCCGGCGACCAGAGCGTGTCCGAGGTGACGATGGCGATATTGGCGTTGGGCCACAGCGCCTTGGCCTCGTCGGCGATCCGCTCGACGCCGGGGCCGCACGCGACCAGGCTGTCCTCCGCCTCGCATTCCGGACAGATTTCGGGGGTGGGCAAGGTGTGGCCGCAATGATGGCAGGTCAGCCGGCGGATCAGCCGGTGCTCGACCATCCAGGCGGTGCAATTGGGGCATTGGAAGCGGTGGCCGCAGGTGCGGCACAAGGTCAGCGGGGCATAGCCGCGCCGGTTGAGGAACAGCAGCGCCTGTTCCTTGCGCTCCAGCGCGGCGTCGATCGCCACCACCAGCCGGGGCGACAGCCAGCGACCGCGGGCCGGAGGCTCCTGGATCAGGTCGATCGCCTCGATCGCGGGCAGTTCGGCCTTGCCGTATCGGCCGGGCAGCTTCAGCTCCTCGTACCGGCCCAATTCGACCTGGTTGCGCGTCTCGATCGCCGGCGTGGCCGAGGCGAGGATCACCGGGCAATTCTGGAACTTGCCGCGCATCACCGCGACGTCGCGCGCATGATAATGCACGTCCGATTCCTGCTTGAAGCTGGTCTCGTGCGCCTCGTCGACGACGATCACGCCCAGATCGGGATAGGGCAGGAACAGGGCCGATCGCGCGCCGACGGTGACCAGCGCCTCGCCGCGCGAGATTGCCCGCCAGGCGCGCCGGCGCTGCGAGGTGCGCAGGCCCGAATGCCAGGCGACCGGCTCGCAGCCGAACCTTTTGGCGAAGCGCGTCAAGAACGGCTCGGTCAGCGCGATCTCGGGCAGCAGCACCAGGCTCTGCTTGCCCGCGGCGATGGCGGCGGCGATCGCCTCGAAATAGACTTCGGTCTTGCCCGATCCGGTGACGCCGTCGAGCAGGAAAGGCTGGAAGCTTTCGGAGCCGACCGCCTGGCGCAGGATGCTGGCGACATCGGCCTGGGCCGGGTTCAGATGCGGCGGGGCAAAGCCCGGGTCGGGGCGTGGATAGGGGCTGTCGGTGTCGACCACGACCGATTCGATCGCGCCCTGCTTGATCAGCCCGCGGATCACGCCGTCGGAAACGTCGGCGATCGTCGCCAGTTCGCGCACCAGCCCCTGGCGGTCGCCGATCCGCTCCAGCGCCTGTTCGCGCTGCGGCGTCATACGGTCGGGCAACTGGCCGGTCGCGCGATATTCGACGATGGTCGGCGCGCTCTCGAACGCGGCGGACGAGGACAGCGCCATGCGCAGCACCCCGGCCAGCGGCGCGAGATAATAGTCCGAGGTCCATTCGACCAGGCGGCGCACCGCCTCGGGGATCGGCGGCGCGTCGGCGACCCCCATCAGGTTGCGCAGCCGATTGTCGCCCACCTCCTCGGTCGGCAGGCGATCCGCCTCCCACACGACCCCCGCCAGCTGGCGCGGGCCCAGCGGCGCGACGACGATCGACCCCGGCTCGACCTGCATCCCTTGGGGAACGCGATAGTCGAGCGGGCCGAGCGCGGAATTCATGACGATGACGCGAGCGCGATTGCCGGGCATGTCGCCTCATATGGGGATTTCTGGGGCGGTTGGAATCCCGTATCTTGGGCGCCTCGATGTTCGGAGTTCGTGACGATGATCCTGGCTGCCCTGCTTCTCGCCCAGACTGCCCCCTGCACCGCGATGGACGCGACCCTGTCGGCGCCGCTTGCGGGATGGACCGCACCGGCGACCGCGACCACGCTCGACCCGGGCAAGGCGGTGACGCTGAAGGCGGTGGATGCGGCGACGCTGTCCAACCTGCCGAAGGACGCCAAGCCCGGCGGCGCGGCAGCGGTCGACTTCCGTGTCGCGACCGCCGGCAGCTATGGCATCGCCCTCGATCAGGCCGGCTGGATCGATGTTGTACCGGGCGCGGGCGGTGCCGCGCTGCGGTCGGTCGCCCACGGCCATGGCCCGGAGTGCAGCACGATCCGCAAGATCGTCCGTTTCCAGCTTCAGCCCGGCAGCTACCGCCTGGTGCTGACCGGCCTGAAAAAGCCCGAGGCGCGGGTCATGCTGGTCGCGCCGGACTGAGTTCCGATACCGGCGCTTACAGGTCCAGGTTCATCGTGACGCTGATGGCGTGTTCGATCTGGTCCTCGTCGCCGTCGCGGCCGAACCGATATTGATTGAGATAGCCGAAATCGCCGTCGAGATGCTCGGTGATCGGAACCGTGATGCCGATCGTATGGCGCACGCGCTCCAGCCCGCCACGCTGGCCCCAGTCGGTCGTGTTGAAGTTCACGAAGCTCTCGTGCGTGGCGAACAGCTTGAACCCCTTGTCGCCCAGGTCATGGGTGTAGCGAAGCTGCGGACGCAGGCGGAAGCCGACCTCGCCGCCCTCGGAATGGAACCGCTCCTCGAACCGGAGGCGCGTCGCGAAGCCGTTGCCCAGCTGGAACACGACGTGCTGGCGCAGCCGCTCCTCGTTCGGTTCGATCCCCGAATCATTATGGGCGGTCGTGTGGCGATATCCGATCGCGACCTCGATCGAGTCGGTGGCGTCCCAGGCGACCAGTCCGCCGAGTTCGGTGTGGAACAGCCCGCCGACATTGTCGCTCCACCGCGCAATGCCCTCGACGGTCAGCGTGACGTCTTTCGCCACCTTCTTGCTGACATTCGCCTGTGTCCAGAGCTGGGTGTCGGCTTCCTGCGCCCAGGCCGGGGTGCCGATCGCAAGCGGAACAATCAGGGACAAGATGCGTCGCAAGGTCAGGCTCCGGCTGTGCGTCGGCGTCGAGGGGGCTATAGAGGGCCTCGATTCGGACGGCCAGCAACAATCCGTCACATAACCGTCATCGTTGCGTAAAAGGACTCCAGATGAAATTCTTCGCCGATACCGCAGACACCAACGACATCCGCGACCTTGCCGATGCCGGCCTGCTCGATGGTGTGACGACCAACCCCTCGCTGATCAACAAGTCGGGCCGCGACTTCCTGGAAGTGGTGCGCGAGATTTGCGGGCTCGTCGACGGCCCGGTCTCGGCCGAGGTGGTCGCGCTCGACTATGACGGCATGATGCGCGAGGCCGAGATCGTCCGAAAGATCGCCGACAATGTCGCGGTCAAGGTGCCGCTGACGATCGACGGCTTGAAGGCGTGCAAGACGCTGACCGACGACGGGACGATGGTGAACGTGACCCTGTGCTTCTCGGCCAACCAGGCGCTGCTGGCGGCCAAGGCCGGCGCGACCTTCGTCTCGCCCTTCGTCGGCCGTCACGACGATGTCGGCTTTGACGGCATGCAGCTGATCGGCGACATCCGCCTGATCTATGACAATTACGCCTTCGACACCGAGATCCTGGTCGCCAGCGTGCGTCACCCGGTCCATGTACTCGAAGCCGCCAAGATCGGTGCCGACGTGATGACCGCGCCGCCGGCGGTGATCAAGCAGCTGGTCAAGCACCCGCTGACCGACAAGGGCATCGAGGGCTTCATGGCCGACTGGGCGAAGTCGGGCCAGAAGATCGCCTGACGCCATGACCGTCCCCGGCGACGCGCCCGTACCGGCCGATGCCGGGGACGATGTGCTGATCGTCCCGATCCCCGCGCTGGTCGCGCTGCTGGTCGCGGCGCGATCGGCCAAGGGCGCCGAGCTGGACGAGGCGGAGGTGCTGGCAATCCGCGACGGTGCGGTGTGCATGGCCATGCCCGCCGATGTGGCGCGCCGCATGGCCGAGGCGCGCGGCTATGACGATCTCGATCCCGAGCATGTCTGGGAAGACTGGCAGGCGTTTCGCGCTGCGGTCGACCTCGACTCGCTGCCGACACCCGAAGGCGGCGCCGGGGGATGAGCCGCCCGCTGCCCTTGCTCTATGCCGACCATCTGTCGCGTGACCGGCGGCGCTCGGTCCACACGGTGCGCGCCTATCAGGCGACGGCCGAGCGGCTGCTCGCTTTTCTGCGGCAGCACTGGGGCGGGGAGGTCGATCGAGCGGCGCTGGCCAAGGTGAGCGCCGCCGACCTGCGCGCCTTTCTCGCCGCGCGGCGGACCGAGGGGCTGGAGAATGTCTCGGCCGCGCGCGAGCTGTCGGCGGTGCGCGGCTTCCTCAAATGGGCGACGGGCGGGGGGGCGGAACTGCCCCGGCTGCGCGGGCCGCGGGTGAAGAAGGGGATCCCGCGCCCGATCGCGCCGCACGAGGCGGTCGCGCTGGCCGAAAGCGTGTCGGAGGAAGCCGACGAGCCCTGGATCGCCGCGCGCGACTGGGCGGTGATGCTGCTCCTCTACGGCGCGGGGCTGCGGATCGGCGAAGCGGTCGGGCTGACCGGCGCGATCCTGCCGCTGGGCGAGGTGATGAGCGTGACCGGCAAGCGCGGCAAGACGCGGATGGTCCCGCTGCTGCCCCAGGTGCGCGAGGCGATCCAGGCCTATGCCGCGCTGACGCCCTGGGGCGTGTCGCGCGACGCGCCGCTGTTCCGCGGGGCCAAGGGCGGGCCGATGCCGCCCGGGGCGATCCGCAAGTCGATCCGCTCGGCCCGGGTCGCGCTCGGCCTTTCCGACCGCACCACGCCGCATGCGCTGCGCCACAGTTTCGCGACGCATCTGCTGGGCCGCGGCGCCGATCTGCGCGCGCTGCAGGAACTGCTCGGCCATGCCAGCCTCAGCTCGACCCAGATCTATACCGCGGTCGATGCCGCGCACCTGCTCGACGTGTACCGGTCGGCGCACCCCCGCGCCTGACCACGCCGCCTAGCGCTGCGCGCGCGCCTTCCAGGTCAGGACGCGGTACAGATAGACCAGCAGGATGCCGGCGACGATCGCCACCACCACCGGCGCCACCCAATGCTCGATCTCGCGAAAGGTCGCGCCCAGCCACCAGCCGAGCCCGACGAGCAGGAAATTCCAGATCAGGCTACCCGCGGTGGTGAAGCACACGAAGGTCCAGAAGGGCATCCGGACCAGGCCCGCCGGGATCGAGATCAGCGTCCGGCCCACCGGCAGGAAGCGGAAGGCGAAGACGGTCAGCCCGCCCCACCGGTCCGAATAGCGCTTGATCCGCTCGACATCCTCCCATTCGAGCGTCAGCCAGCGGCCCCAGCGGTTCACCCAGGGTTCGAGCCGCTCATAGCCCAGCGTGCGGCACAGCGCCCACCAGAACAGATTGCCCAGCAGCGTGCCCAGCGTGCCGGCGATCAGCAGCGGGACGATATGCATCCGACCCTGCGCCACCGCGACGCCGGCGACGCTCATGATCGCTTCCGACGGCACCGGCGGGACGACATTCTCCAGCAGCATCAGCAGGAAGACGCCCCAATAGCCCCAGTCCAGCCACTGGCCCATGATGGGTGTCAGCCCTTCATCGCGGCGACGCGCCGCTCGATCGCGTCCCAGATCATCGCGCCGGTATCGGTCCCGTTGAACCGGTCGATCGCGACGATGCCGGTGGGCGAGGTGACGTTGATCTCGGTCAGCCACTCGCCGCCGATCACGTCGATGCCGACGAAGATCAGCCCGCGCCGCTTCAACTCGGGGCCGAGCACGTCACAGATCTCGCGTTCGCGATCGGTCAGTTCGGTCTTGGCCGCGGTCCCGCCGACCGCCAGGTTCGACCGGATCTCGCCCTCGCCCGGCACGCGGTTGACCGCGCCGGCGACCTCGCCGTCGACCAGGACGATCCTTTTGTCCCCGGCCGCGACCGAGGGGAGGAACGCCTGGACCATGTGCGGTTCGCGATAGGCGGTGTTGAACACCTCGATCAGCGAGGACAGGTTCGCCCCGTCGCGGCCGATCTTGAAGATCGCCTTGCCGCCATTGCCGTGCAGCGGCTTGATGACGATCTCGCCATGCTGCGCCAGGAAGGCGCGCGCCTCGTCCAGGCTGCGCGTCACCAGCGTCGGCGGCATATACTGCGCATAGTCCAGCACGAAGACCTTCTCGGGCGCATTGCGTACCGATGCCGGATCGTTGACCACCAGGGTCCGGTCGGCGATCCGCTCGAGCAGGTGGGTCGCGGTGATATAGCCCAGGTCGAACGGCGGATCCTGCCGCATCAGCACGACATCGGCCTCGTCGCCCAGGTCCAGGCTGACCGGATCGGCGAAGCTGAAATGATCGCCCGCGACCCGCTGGACGGTCACCGGATGCGCCTTGGCCCAGACCCGGCCGTCCGAATAGTTCAGGTCTTCGGCCGCATAATGGAACAGCCGATGCCCGCGAGCCTGCGCCGACAGCATCAGCGCGAAGGTCGAATCGCCTGCGATGTTGATCGCATCGAGCGGATCCATCTGGACGGCGACGTTGAGCGACATTCGGCTACCTCCGGGGGCTGCATAAGTGACTTACTTGGATAAGTCACCCCATCCACGCGTTCTCGATATGGCGGGGCAGGCTGCGCGGGGCAATCAGGATCACGTCGACGCGAATATCGTCGCCCGGCCCGGCATAGCGCGGCATCAGATACTCGGCCGCCGCCGCCACCCGCGACAGCCGCCGCTCGTCGATCGCGAAGTCGAGTTCGGCGGCGGTCGCGCGGGTTTTTACCTCGACGAAGGCGACCAGATTGCCCTTGCGCGCGACCAGGTCGACCTCGCCTGCCGGCGTGCGGACCCGGCGGTCGAGGATCTTCCATCCGCGCAGCCACAGCCACCAGGCGGCGCGTCGTTCGCCGTCGCGGCCGCGCGTCTCGGCAGCCCGCCGCGATTCGGACGGAGGGCGCTTCATCCCTTCAGCGCCATCGCCCGGGCATAGAGTTCGCGCCGGTCCAGCCCCAGCCGCTTGGCGACTTCCCCTGCCGCCTTGGCCGGGGGCAGGCGGACCATCGCCTCGGCCAGCGCCGAATCGGCATCCTCCGTGCTTGCCGGCGCGGCCTCGCCCGGCGGCGCGACGACGATGACGATCTCGCCCTTGGGCGGCGCATCGGCATAGCGTGCGGACAGCTCGCCCAGCGTGCCCGTGACGCATTCCTCGAATTTCTTGGTGATCTCGCGCGCCACTGCCGCTTCGCGGTCGCCGAGACCCTCGGCCAGTGCGGCGAGCGCGGCCGACAGGCGCGGACCCGATTCGTAGAAGACCAGAGTCGCGCGCACCGCGGCAATCTCGGCGATCGTCTGGGCGCGCGCCTGCTGTTTCGACGGCAGGAAGCCCATGAACAGGAAGCGATCGGTCGGCAGGCCCGCCAGCGTCAGCGCGGCGATTCCCGCGCACGGCCCCGGAATCGTCGTCACCGCATGGCCCGCCGCGCGCGCATCGCGCACCAGCTTGAACCCGGGATCGGAGATCAGCGGCGTGCCCGCATCGCTGACCAAAGCCACCACCTCGTTCGCCATGCGCGCGACGAGCCCGGGGCGCACCGCATCGGCATTATGGTCGTGATAGGGGGTCATCCGCCCCTTCGCGCCCAGATGGCGAAACAGTCCGGCTGTCACACGGCTGTCCTCGACCGCAACCACATCGGCGTTCAGGAGTATGTGCGATGCGCGCGGAGACAGGTCGCCGAGATTGCCGATCGGCGTGGCGACGATATAGAGGCCGGGCGTAAGAGTTGAGTTCATCGGGGAGAGTCATGGCAGACAGCGACGCAAATCGACAGGGGCTGCGTGGAGCGCTCCGCTGGGCCGTGCTCGGCCTGGGCTTTCTTGCAGCGGCCTGCGTCGGCGGCCCGCGGGTTGGTTCGACGCCGGACCGGCCTCCGGTCGAACGGCCGCGCGACCGTCCCGCCGACCGCCCGATCACCCCGGGCCTGCCGCAGGATGTCGAACGGCACCGCGTCGCGCTGCTCGTGCCGCTCAGCGGTCCGAACGCCGGCGTCGGCAAGTCGCTCGAAAATGCGACCCAGCTCGCGATCCTCGACACCAATGCCGACAATATCCGCATCACCAGCTACGACACCTCGGCCGGTGCCGCGCAGGCGGCGCAGCGCGCGATCGCCGACGGCAACCGCCTGATCCTCGGCCCGTTGCTGGCCGAGGATGCGCGCGAGGTCGCGCCGATCGCCCGCGCCGCGCGGGTGCCGGTGCTCAGCTTCTCGAACGACACCGCCGTCGGCGGCGGCGGCACCTTCGTGCTCGGCTATTCGCCCGCCCAGTCGATCGAACGCGTCGTGAGCTATGCCAAGTCGAAGGGGATGACCCAGTTTGCCGGCCTGGTGCCCGGCGGCCTCTATGGCGAGCGGGCCTCCACCGCATTGCTGCGCGCGGTCGAATCGGCCGGCGGCACGGTGACCGCGATGGAAACCTATGACAGCCGGCCCGGCTCGATGACCACCGCGCTGGCGAAGATCAACCGTCAGCCCTATCAGGCGATCCTGGTCGCGGGCACGGGCGCCAATGGCGTCAGCGCGGTTCAGATCATCCGCCGCTCGGCCAATGGCAAGGCGGCCAAGGTGCTCGGCACCGAATTGTGGAACACCGATTCGGGCATCGGCCGCAACGCCGCGCTGAATGGTGCCTGGTTCGCCAGTGTCCCCGACAATTACTACCTCACCTATGCCGGCAAGTATCGCGCCCGTTTCGGCGTGGCGCCCTATCGCCTGTCGACGCTGGGCTATGACGCGGTGCTGCTGACCGTGCGCATGGCGCGCGAATGGCGCCCGGGCAGCGAGTTCCCGATCCGCGACCTGACCTCGCGCAGCTTTGCCGGGCTCGACGGTGCCTTCCGCTTCGGCCGCGACGGCGTCGCCGACCGCGCGCTCGAGGTGCAGGAAATTCGCGGCGGGACGGTCGTGACCGTGTCGCCCGCGCCGACCAAGCTCGACTGATCCGACCGGGGCCTGCGCGGCGATTGTCGCGCAGGCCCTTCAGGTCCGCACGACCTCGCGCAGAATCGCTTCCAGCACCGGCATTCCCGCATCGGTCACGCGGAGCCTGTCGCCGTCCCGCTGCATCAGCCCCTGCCGCTCCAGCAGCTTTACCGCCGCCGCATCGACCGGCGCTTCGCCCCCGGCCAGAACGGCGATCCGCGCCAGATCGACGCCCTCGTTCAGCCGCAACCCCATCAGCAGCGCCTCGACCCCGCGCTCTGCGGGTGTCAGCACATCCTCGCGCTCGATGCCATGCGCGTTGCGCTCGACCGCGCTCATCCAGTTTTCGGGCTTCTTGCGCCGGATCGTCGCCGCGCCGCCGCGCCGACCATGCGCGCCCGGGCCGATCCCGGCATAGTCGAGATAGCGCCAATAGGTCAGGTTGTGCCGGCTCTCCGCCCCCGGCCGGGCATGGTTGGAAATCTCATAGGCCGGCAGTCCCGCCGCCGCGGTCATCGCCCGCGTCGCCTCGAACAGGTCCGCCGCCGCATCGGGATCATAGGCAGCCAGCTCGCCCTTCTCGAACAGGGTCGCGAAGCGCGTACCCGGCTCGATCGTCAACTGGTACAGCGACAGATGCTCGGTCCCGAAGCCGATGGCGCGCGCCAGCTCGGCCTCCCAGTCGGCCAGGGTCTGATCCGGCCGGGCATAGATCAGGTCGAAGCTCACCCGATCGAACACCGACTGCGCCGTCGCCAGCGCCGCCAGCCCCTCGTCGACGCCGTGCGCCCGTCCCAGGAATCGCAGCGCGGCATCGTCCAGGGCCTGCAGCCCCAGCGACACCCGATTGACCCCCGCCGCCGCCAGATCGGCAAAGCGCGCCGCCTCGACCGAGGACGGGTTGGCCTCCAGCGTGATCTCGACGCCGTCGCTAAACCCCCAGCGCCGCTCCGCTTCCGCGATCACCGCCGCCACCGTCTCGGGCGGCATCAGCGACGGCGTGCCGCCCCCGAAGAAGATCGACGAGACGCGCCGACCGGCCAGCAGGTCCGCCTCATGCGCCAGATCCGCCAGCATCGCGGCGCGCCAAGCCGCCTGATCGACCGACTCGCGCACATGGCTGTTGAAGTCGCAATAGGGGCATTTCGACACGCAGAACGGCCAGTGCACGTAAAGCGCGAGGGGAGGGGTGGTGTCGGTCATCGTGTCGAGCGGCAGGTCATCGGGGCGGCATATAGGCATGTGCGCGGTGAAAAGCGCGCTCCGCCTGATGCGTAAAGTTCAGCCGGCAGCGCGCTCAGGCCTCAGGGCGACTGGACCGTGGCCGCCAGCTTTGCCTGTGCGGCCTCGGCGAGGAAGCGCGAGCGGTTCGAAGCGACGCGATCGATGCGCGCCAGCAGCCCTTCCTCCATCGAAATCTGTACGCGCACCGATTTGCCGGGTCGTTCGCCGCGCACCAGGATGCGGCCGACCTCCACGCTGCCTTCGGCGGCTCCAACCGCGTCCAGCTCCGACGCTTCCGGGAACGGGTCGCCATATTCCGCCATCACGGCAAGATGCCCCTGCAGTGCTTCCTCGGCGCCGATCGCGGCTTCCTGTACGGTGCGCCCCGCCGAGACGCAGCCGGGCAGGTCCGGAAAATATACTCCGAACCCGTCGTCGCCCCGCTCGATGATCGCCGGATAATATACCGTAGCCATCACGTCTTCCTTGCTCTGGCGAGCCCCGATCATGGTAGGGGAACTCCAGTCTGCTTGCTTATGCTCTTGAGCGTCCCGATCGGGAGGTCGCTCTTGGGGTGTGGAACCGTCGCCGTGCCGGGGAGGGTCGGGTGGCGAAAATGCCGGTGGCTTCCGGTCTGCCGCACTTCGACCCAACCATGCGCCAGAAGGCGTTTTATGACTTCCCGGCTGCGCATCACCGCCTTCCGAAGTTATGTGTAGAATATACACAAGGCGTGCGCTGCTCGCAAGACTGCGCGCGTCGGAGGGCAAGCCATGTCATCCAAGCCTCGCCATCCCGGGTCGTCGCCGGGCAGAACGTGGATCAGAGGTGGGATAGTAAAAGCCTGGCTGTAGAGGTGGCTGGAGCGGGTAACGGGAATCGAACCCGTGTATTCAGCTTGGAAGGCTGCTGCACTACCATTGTGCTATACCCGCAAGCGTCTGATTTTGCGTCAGTCTTGCCAGCCGCCCGGTCGGCCATAAGGCCGGGATCGGGCAGATGCCGTTGCCCCTGCCACAGGCGACGGGCGGTGGTCAATGGTCCGGTGGCTGCCGGTCGCGCCTATCGCCACCAGTCGCCGCTTTCGATCGGCACGGGAATATCGATGGCGTCGATCCGCAGCAGCGGCGCGCGCGGCGCGGAGTCCGGCAGGGACAGCGAGAGCGCCAGCCGCAGCATCCCGCCCGGCTGGTCGGCGACCGACGTGTGCCAGGCGACCAGCGCTTCGACCAGGCTCGAGCGCCATGCCTGCGGCGTCATCATGGGCGGCGTCGCCGTCGGCTGCTGCGAAACCAGGGTGTCGGCCAGCAGGATCGGCACCGCGATCTCGGGCCCATTGTCGGCAAGGCGATGGACACGCGATGCCTCGACCCGGATCGCGAGGTCGGGCCGCCGGTAGCCGGGCAGGGCGTCGCGCATCAGCAGTGCCGCGATCACCGTGTCGATCGCCACCGAAAGGGTCGCTGAGCCGCTTTCGCCCTGGAACGGCTTGCCAGCGATCCGGGTCGCCGGGACCACCGGCGGCGCGACGGGGCTGATCGGGCTCTGCAGGATGAAGGCAGGATCGGCAGTGCCGACCCCGATCTTGCCGGCATGGGCAGGGGTCGAGTCGTGGCGCTGCTCCGCCTGAATGCGAACGACCTGCACGACCGGGATCGGCAAATCGTCCCAGCGCAGTGTCAGCCCGCGCAATGGCGACGACTGGACGGGGACGTAACTGCCCACCGCCTTGTCGTCCTCTTCGGGAGTGCGAAACCCCTCGATCGCCGGCCAGCGCGGCAGATCGCCCGTGGTGGCGCGGCGGGTCGCGGTCATCGCCGGCAGCGCGGCGAAGTCGAAGGCATAGTCCCAGCGCGATTGCTGCGCCTCGCCCGTCGTCGCGTCGAGCGCACGCGCCGTCTCCGCCGCCACGGGCTTGGCCGGCACCGCCCAGGCGGTGGTCAGATCGCCGATCAACCGATCGACCCGCGCCAGTGCGGCGACCGCGACCGGGGTGTCGACCTTTTCCGCAGTCAGCGCTGCAGTGAGCTGCGGCTCGATCCCCGGCCAGGCGCTGACCATCCGCGCCAGCGCCCGGAACAGCGCGGGGTTGGGGGGTGGAACCGGCGCCGCAGTGGCCGGCTCCGCATCGTTGATCAGGACCGAAACGCGAAACTCGTCGCGCGCGGTGGGCACGTCCGCAAAGGTCGCCGAATAGGACCAGCGCGCCGCCGCCGAGATCGAGTCGGGTTCGACCGGCGCCACCGCATCGAGCGCAGCGATGGCGGGCGTGAAGGGCAATTGCCAGATGGCGCTCCCGCTTTGCGGCCAGGCGGCCGCCAGGCGTAGCTGCAAGGTCGCACGCCACGCCTTACGCGCCGCCTCTGCTTCCTCCGCCGTTGCGGCACTCCCCGTGACCGGCCGCACGCTCGCGACGATCGCCTCGACCAGCGCCTTTCGATGCGCCTCCAGCGAGGTCGCAAGAGCTGCGTCGGCCGCGCGGATCTTGGCAACCCGGTCCAGAAGGAACAGCGAGTCGATCGCCGTCAGCGCTGCCGCCGCCCAGGCGGTCAGGTCGACCGAGGCAAAGACGACCTCATGCTCGCTGCGTTCGTCCTCGCCCGGTACCAGCGCACTGCCTGAAACGGGCGCCGTCGCCAGCGGCGCAATCGCGAAACCCGGCGCTACCGTTCCCGCCAGCGCACCATCATGATCCGTTCCGGACATCCGGCATTCCCTCCCCCAGTGAAGTCGCTTCATGGACCAGCGGCTGGCGGTCCGCCAGCGTCGCCAAGTCCTGCGTCGACGATGATCGAAGTTCGGCGAGGTTCGAAAAACCGCCTACGCGTACCTCTTCTACAAAACGGCCCTCTGCATCTTTCCAACCAGCGACGCTCGCGGTCATCCGCCCGACTTTCGACAAGAAATTCATCGATCAATGGATCCTGTCCATTGGGGAGCGGCGGATGAGATCTGGCTATTGGTGGACGCTGCTCGCAGGCTTGCTCTGTCTCTTCACTGTAGCGGCTTCTGCCCAGCAGCGTCGCACGCTGACGATCGATGACGTCCTTGACGTGCAGCGGATCGATCAGGCGACGCTTTCTCCCGATGGAAACTGGATTGCGGCAGTGATTCAGCGCCCGGCGCGTGCGGGCGAGGTCTATGGGCGCACCGCCTACGAGATTGATCCGACCCGAAGCGACATCTGGCTGATCGATGTCAGAACCGGCAAGCGCCGTGCGCTGACCGATGGCGCGGCAAAGGCCGCCGGCTATTGGTGCGCCGCCTGGTCGCCCGACGGACGGCGCCTGGCGCTGTTGTCCACCGAGGCTGCAGCCGGCGAGCCGCGCGGCGGCGACAATATCCGTCTTTACGTCTGGGACCGCGACACCGGTGCGGTGAGGCGAATCGGCGACGCCGCAGTGATGACCTCCGGTCGCTATGGTGGAGCGCTCAACAAGCTGGCGCTCCATGGCGGCGCGGTCCGGCGCGATGGACCGCACGTCTGCAATCCTGACGAACGGGATGGCGCACCCTTTCTCTGGCTCGATGCCGATCGCCTGCTGGCCGTCACCCTGCCGGAGGGTCAGCGGTCCGCGCTGCTGGATCAATATGGCCGCCCGTTCACCGTTGCCGCGCGCACCGCCGCCCGAATGCGGGACGGTGTCGAGCCGACCGCACTGGCCGTCGGCAGCGGTGCGGCACGCCTGCCGCCCGATAACGCCAATCGCGGCATTCTGCAGATCGTCGACGTACACGCGCGCCATGCCCAGACGATCGCAGCCGTGCCCGCCTACCCGTTTCGCAGCACATTGAGTCTGTGGGTGTCTCCGGACGGAAAGCGACTGGCAGTTCTGGCCCCTGTGGGCGCGCTTCATCCGGAAGCGGGACATACGCTGCCAAACAACGCTGACGAGGACTGGACGGTCGAGCGACGGTTGGGCTTCGTCGATCTCGTCCCGGGCGCGGCGGTCCGCTGGGTCGTGCCGCCACCAGGGGCATCCTATCCGCTTGGACTGACCGGCTGGAATGCCGACGGCAATCTTGTTTACTCCGCCCGCGCCAGCCAGCGCGAAACCAAGGCCATGTCATTTCTGGCAACCATCGATGGCCTCGTCACCCCTGACCCCCACGGGCCGCAACCCCAGGCGACCGAGCACGGCTTCGATCTGCCCCCGGACGGCATGTTGCTTGATGATCGGCCCGATCTCGACACCGTGTTGTGGAGCGAGGGCAGCCGTACCGGTCTGACCCTGCGCCTCTCGCGAACGTCGACGAAGGCTACGCGCGACCTGCTGACACTCGATACGCATCTTACCGCGATCGACTGGGGGGAGGCGCGACTGATCGACTATGTCGGCAAGGCGGACCAAGCGCTCAAGGCAAGCGTGATCCTGCCGCCGGGATATCGTGCGGGCTATCGCTATCCGACGCTCGTCTGGGTCTATGGTGGCCTGATGGTGCGCGATATCGAGCGCGATTACTTCACCGATCCGTTCATGCCGGGTATCTACAATCTCTATCTATACGCCGCACGCGGCTATGTCGTTCTGGTTCCGTCGATGCCGCTGGGCGACCGTCGCGACAATGCCGGTTCCTATACCCGGATCGGTGACGGCGTATTTCCGGCGATCGACGCCCTGATTGCAGCAGGGATTGCCGATCCCGATCGGCTGGGCGTGTTCGGACAGAGTTTCGGCGGCTACAGCGTGTTCGCGCTGCTCACCCAGACCAGGCGGTTCAAGGCGGGTGTCGCGATGGCAGGAATCAGCGACATTGCGAGCCTGTATGGCGAACTCGATCCCGGAGCGACCGGCTACCCCGGGATCGCGCACGAGAAGAGCGACAATTGGGCCGAGATCCGTGATACTGGCCGAACGATGCCGCCCTGGCAGGACCCGTCGGGCTATGCTGCCGTCTCTCCGCTATCATATGTCGACCGCGTCACGACGCCGTTAATGATCGTCCATGGCGACCTGGACAATCGGGGCGCGCCCTCCCAGTCGGAACGCTTCTTCTACGCGCTCTATTCCCAAGGTAAGATCGCTAGATTCATGCGCTACGCTGGCGAGAGTCACAGCCTTGCCCAATCGCCTGCCAATATCCGCGACATCGTCGCCGAGACGATTGACTGGTTTGATGCCTATCTAAGGAGACCGGCCACCGCGCCTTGACGGTGCCGTTCCCTCCGCATGGCGATCGCTGCTGCGCTCGAACGATATGAACCCCCGATTGGCTTCGCCCGAGAATTGGCCTAAGGGCGCCGCCGTGGAGCGGTTCGCCGCTTCGCGAAGATCGCGCCGGTGCCCCTTCGGGGGCTTAAACGGGAATGCGGTGCGGGCGGTTCTCCGTCCAAATCCGCGGCTGTCCCTGCAACTGTAAGCGGCGAGCGTGACGCACTGGCTCCCCCGGGAGGGAGCAGCCACTGGATCGCAGGATCCGGGAAGGCCGTGCATCCCGCCCTGACCCGCGAGCCAGGAGACCTGCCGGCGCACCGGTCGCTCTTGCCTTGGTCCAGGGAATGGCCATGGCACGGTACTCCGTCTGAGCGACGACCAAGCGGCCGGGGCCGCTTCGGTGCTGCGCGGCAGGCGTCGGACGCCCGTCTCTCGTGCATGCGCCGGCCGGGGGCATCGTCGCCCCGGGCAGGACCCGGCAGTCGTTGCGCGGCTGTCCGGGGGTATCCATGTTCAAGACCGGTTTCGTTTCGCTGATCGCCATCGCCGCGGCCACGCCTGCCTTCGCCCAGCCTGATCCCGAGCCGGCGGCAGCGCCCGCCGACGACCAGATCGTCGTCACCGCCTCGCGCTCGGGCGAAGGCATTCCGATCGACCAGCTCGCCGCTTCCGTCACGGTGATCGGCGCCGAGGCGCTGGAGCAGCGCCAGACGCGGATCGTCTCCGACGTGCTGCGCGACGTACCCGGCGTGTCGGTCAGCCGCGTCGGCGCAGTCGGCGCGCAGACCCAGATCCGCATCCGCGGGTCGGAGAGCAACCATGTCCTGGTCCTGATCGACGGGATCGAGGCGGCCGATCCCTATTATGGCGAGTATGATTTCGGCACGCTGATCGCCGACCCCAGCGCCCGGATCGAGGTGCTGCGCGGCCAGCAATCCTCGCTCTACGGCTCCGATGCGATCGGCGGCGTGATCAACTACATCACCCTGTCGGGTGCCGAAGCACCGGGCCTGAGCGCCCGCGGCGAGGCAGGCTCGTTCGGCACGATCAGCAGCGCGGCGCGCGCTGCTGGCGCCAGCGGGACGTTCGACTATGCCGTCTCGGGCAGCTGGTATCACACCGATGGCACGCCCACCGCGCGCGGCGGCACCCGCAATATCGGCTCCGACAGCGTCGGCGCCTCGGCCAAGCTGAACTGGAAGCCGAGCGACACGTTCCGCCTGACCGGCGTGCTGCGCTACAGCCACACGGCCGCCGACAACAACAATAGCGAGAGCAACCCCGCCAGCCCCGATTTCGGCCTGATCGTCGACAGCCCGGGCGTGCGCTTCGTCAATGACGGCTATTACGGCCTGCTGTCCGCCGAACTGACGGCGATGGACGGTCGCTGGATCAATACGCTGTCGGGCCAGTTCGCCGACACGACTCGTACCGGCTACACCCTTTCGGGCGTCGACTATGGCGACAAGGGGCGGCGCTACAAGGGATCGTTCACCTCCAGCTTCCGCTTCGACACCGCGTCGCTGACGCACCGCATCACCGGCGCGGTCGATGTCGAGCGCGAGGAGTTCGAGAATACCACGCCCGGCACCGGATCGCCCTTCGACGCGTTTCGCGGCCGTCGCAGCACCGACAATGTCGGGCTGGTCGCGCAATATGAGCTGACCGCGGGCGCCTTCACCGGTGGCGCCTCGGTCCGCCGTGACGAGAATAACCGCTTTGCCGATACGACGACCTGGCGCGTCCAGGGCGGCTATCGTCTGCCGACCGATACGCGGATCCATGCCGCCTATGGCACCGGCGTGAAGAACCCCGGCTATTACGAACTCTATGGCTATTCGGACGGCACCTATATCGGCAATCCGAACCTGCGCCCCGAACAGTCGGAAGGCTGGGAGGCCGGGATTGAGCAGCGCTTCCTGAAGGGCAAGGCAACGGTCGGCGCGACCTATTTCGACTCCACGCTGACCGACGAGATCTACACCAGCTATCCCGCGCCCAACTTCGTCGCGACGCCGGCCAACCGCACGACCGAGTCGAAGCAGCATGGTGTCGAGCTCTATGCCAGCATCCGCCCGAGCGCGCAGTTCCGCCTCGACGCGGCCTACACCCACCTGAAGGCGCGCGAGAATGGCGTCGAGGAAGTGCGCCGTCCGGGCGATATCGCAAGCGTCAACGCGACCGTCTCCAGTGCTGACCAGCGGCTCTCGGGGACGCTGACGGTGCGGTACAACGGACGCATCCGCGACGTTGCGTACACCGATCCCAGCTTCATCCCGGTCGATGTGTCGCTGAAGCCGGTCACGCTGGTGAACCTCAACGCCCAGTTCAGGATCACCGACAAGGTCAGCATCTTCGGCCGCGTCGAGAATCTGTTCGACGTCGATTATGAGGAAGTGTTCGGTTACGCGACGCCCGGCATCGCCGGCTATGGCGGGCTGCGCATCGGCCTGTGAGGTTCGCGCCCGGGCGGCAGGACCGTCCGGGCGCCCCTTCCTGTCATTTCCCGATCGAAGGAGTGCCGCGATGACGTCGCGCACCGATGCCGAACACACGGCGAAGATGAAGAAGATCCAGGCCGCGCAGGCGAAGAAGCTTGCCACCAAGACCGTCGAGAAGGGCCTGGTCATCGTCCATACAGGCCCGGGCAAGGGCAAGACCTCGGCCGCGCTCGGCATGGTCGTCCGTGCGATCGGCCACGGGATGAAGGTCGGCGTCGTCCAGTTCGTGAAGGGCGCGATGGCCACCGGCGAGAAGGCGGTGTTCGATCGCTTTCCCGAGCTGGTCGAGTTCAAGCCGATGGGCGAAGGCTTCACCTGGGACACGCAGGACCGCACCCGCGACATCGCCGTCGCGCGTGAGGCGTGGGACGAGGTCAAGCGGATGATCGCCGACCCCAGCTATGCGATGGTCGTCGCCGACGAGCTGAACATCGTCCTGCGCTACGACTATCTGCCGGTCGACGAGGTGCTGGAGGCGCTGGCCGCCAAGCCGGAGATGACCCATGTCATCGTCACCGGCCGCAACGCGCCGCAGCTGCTGATCGACGCCGCCGACCTGGTGACCGAGATGGCGCAGGTGAAGCACCCGTTCCGCGAACAGAATGTCAGGGCGCAGCGTGGGATCGAATTCTAGTCGTGGCGCGCCAGCTGTTCCGCGATGCCGCGTGCCGCCTGGACATAGGCCGGGCTGCCGCACACCGTCCACGCCTGGGGAATGCTGATCCGCGGGATGCCGGCCAGCGCGGGATGGTGCAGCATCTCGGTCCCCTGGTCGCTCACCCGGTCGGTCGCGCTCTCGACGATCAGGAAGTCGGGCTTCGCCGCGACCATCTCCTCCAGGCTCAGCTGCGACAGCGCCGGCTTGCCCAGCTTGCCGGCCAGGTTGATCAGTCCCGCGCGCGTCATCAGCTCGTCGATCAGCGTGCCGGTGCCGGTCATGTATCCGCGCCGCTGGTAATAGGCGGCGACCCGGCCGCGGCCCAGCTTCGCCAGCCCGGCGAGATCGGCCTGCATCCGCGCCACCAGCACTTCGCCGCGCTCGGGATGGCCGACCGCGGCCGCGGTCTCGCGGATCGAGGCATAGATCTCGTCGACCGTATTGGCGGTCTTCAGGTCGAGCAGGCGATAGTCCTGCCCCTTCAGCGCAGTCATCGCCGCGCTGCGCCGTGCGGGCATGCCGACCACCAGGTCGGGCTCGATCGCCAGGATCTGCTCGGCGGAGTTGGAGATGAGCGTCAGCCCGCGCGCCTTCGCCGCCTCGCCCGACATCTCCACATCGGTCGCGTTGCGCGTCAGGCCGGCAATCTGGTCGCGATCGGCCAGCGCCAGCACCAGCTGGTCGGCGCACAGGTTGAGCGAGACGATCCGCTTGGGCGCGCCGGCTGGCGTGGCCGGCGACGTGGCGGTGCCAGCCCACAGCGCGGCGCTTCCCAGTGCGGTCAGCGGCAGCGCGAGCATCCAGAGGCGGTGACTACCCATCGCCGCCTCCATAGCCGCGCCGTCCCTTCCATCAAGTCTTTCGGATTCGCCGCATGATCGCCGCCCGTCATCGCGCGCTGCTGATCGCCGCGCTCGGCCTACTCGCGCTGGCCGCTGCGAGCGGATCGCTGCTGCTTGGCCCGGTGCCGCTGTCGCTGCCGCGGATGATCGCTGCCTTTACCGGGCATGGTGACCGGGTGGCGACCAGCATATTGTTCGACCTGCGCCTGCCGCGTACCATCCTGGGTCTCGCGGTCGGCGCGATGCTCGGGCTCTCCGGCGCCGCGCTGCAGGGCTATCTGCGCAATCCGCTGGCCGAGCCTTCGGTGCTCGGCACCTCGACCGCGGCGGCGCTGGGTGCGGTCGGCGCGATCTATTTCGGGCTGGCGCTGGTGCATCCTCTGATCCTGCCGGTGATGGCGGTGCTTGCCGCGCTGGCCTTGCTGGCGCTGCTGTTCCTGCTCGCGGGCCGCTCGGAAAGTCCGCTGACGCTGATCCTGGCGGGCATTGCATTGATGACTTTGGCCAGCGCCGGGATCAGCCTGTCGCTCAACCTCTCGCCCAATCCGTTCGCGGCGATGGAGATCATGACCTGGCTGCTCGGCAGTCTGGAGAACCGCTCGTTCGACCATGTTCGCGTCGCGCTTCCCTGTATCGCGATCGGCGCGGCGATGCTGTTGTGGCACGGCCGCGCGCTCGATGCGCTGACGCTGGGTGAGGATGGCGCGCAGGCGCTGGGCGTCGATCTGCGCGCGACGCGGCTGCGGCTGCTGCTGGGCACCGCGATCGGCGTGGGCGGTGCGGTGGCGGTGTCGGGCGCGATCGGCTTCGTCGGACTGATCGTTCCGCACCTCGTCCGCCCGCTGACCGACCGCAGCCCCTCGGCGATCTTGCTCCCCTCCGCGATCGGTGGTGCCGCGCTGCTGACACTGGCCGACCTGGCGGTGCGGATGATCGACACCAAGGCCGAGCTGAAGCTGGGCGTCGTCACCGCATTCCTCGGCGTGCCGGTCTTCCTCGTCCATCTGATGCGGGAGCGGCGGCTATGGTGAGCATCCGGATCGAGGGGCTCGGTGTCTCGCTGGGCAAGCGCAGCGTGCTGCAGGACGTGACCGCGTCCTTCGCATCCGGCACGCTGACCGGCATCGTCGGCCCCAATGGTGCGGGCAAGTCGACGCTGGCGCGCGCGATGCTGGCGCTGGTGCCGGCGACCGGCCGCGTGCTGGTCGACGATGTCGAGGCGCGGTCGCTGCCCCGCGCCGAGCTGGCGAAGCGCATCGCCTATCTGCCCCAGGGGCAGACTTTGCACTGGCCCTTGTCGGTCGAGCGGCTGGTCGGCCTCGGCCGGCTGCCGCATCTGGGTCCGATGTCGCGCGTGGCGGAAGGGGATGCCGCCGCGATTGAGCGGGCGATGGCGCGCGCCGACGTGACCGCGCTGCGCGACCGGATCGCGACCGAACTGTCGGGCGGCGAGCGGGCCCGCGTCCTGCTGGCACGCGCGCTCGCGGTCGAGGCGCCCGGCCTGATCGCCGACGAACCGCTCGCCAGCCTCGATCCCGGGCACCAGATCGACGTGATGGACCTGCTCCAGGCCGAGGCGCGCGCAGGTGCGCTGGTCGTCGCGGTGCTGCACGACCTGACCATGGCCGCGCGCTATTGCGACCGGCTGTTGCTGATCGACCTTGGCACCGTCGTGGCGGACGGTCCGCCGGCCGAGGTGCTGACGCCGGCGAACCTGCGCGCGGTCTATGGCATCGATGCCTGGGTCGATGTTGGCGGGGCCTGGCCGAGCATCACGACGCTGGGGCGCGTGCGATGAGCGCGCAGGAAATCTCCTATGCCGAGTCGGGCTATGCGAAACTGGCGTTGTACGATCGTACAACAATAATCGCCGCCCAGGCCGATATCGTCGATCAGATCGACCGGGTGTCGCGCGCGCTGTACCTGCCGTTCGAGGCGAGCTGTCCCGAGGCGCCGCTGGCTGGGCGGATCGACCGGATCTTCGCCCAGGATCGCGGCCATGCCGACCTGCTGCGCCGCGCCGTGTGCAGCGATGCGCAGCGCGGGCCGCGGCTGTCGAGCATCGCCGGCGACCCGCGGCTGATCGAGGCGGCGCAGCGGATCTGCGGACGGGCGCTGGCCGGATCGATCGTGCGGGTGCGCGCCAGCATCGCCAGCTTTCCCGAGCATCGCCACGCCTGGCATTCGGACGTGGCGCGCGACGACGGCACCGCCTGCGGCCGGGTGTGGATCACCGCCTGGATCCCGCTGAGCGATGCCGGGCCGGGGCGCGGCGGGCTGGAGATCATTCCCGGCCGGCGCGCAGCCCCGCTGGCGCAGGAGACCGGGCGCGGGTTCGAGATATCCGAGGCGGCGATCGCCGGCATGCCCAGGATCCAGCCCGACTGCGCGGCGGGCGAGGTGATCTTTCTCGAGCGCTTCACTCCGCACCGCACCTTGCCCACGGTCGATGCGCGGTTCGCGCTGGTGGTGTGGATGATGGCGGCGTGATGCCGATTGCCAGCCGCGGCGCGCGGCCCTAAGGGCGGCGGCGCGACAGGTTCCCCGGAGACGGGGATGAAAAGGGAACGGGATCAAACCCGGCTGCCCCTGCAACTGTAAGCGGCGAGCCATCGGCCGAATGCCATTGGGACCTTGGTCCTGAGAAGGCGGCCGAACCGGCACCGACCCGCTAGCCAGGAGACCTGCCCGTCGCGGTCGTCCTTCGTGCGGACAGGGTGTGTCGCGCGGACGGGGGTGAACCCGAGAGACGACAGAGCTGACCGCGTTCGCGCGGGATGCGGCTGTGCGTCCTTCGCGGACACGGCGTCGCATTCCCGTGTGGGTGCGGCCGTGTCGTCGAAGGATAAGAAGTTGAAGTCGCTGTTCCGTTTCGCCCTTTCCGTTTCCGCCCTCGCCACCGCCTCGGGCGCGCTTGCCCAGCAGGCACCGGCGCCCGATGCCGCCGCGACCTCCGCCTCGACCGAGGAGGGCGGCGAGATCATCGTCACCGCCACCCGCGCACCCGTCGCGATAGACCAGGTCCCGGCATCGGTCACCGTGCTCGACAAGGCGGCGATCGACCGCAGCCAGGACATCGGCGTGACCGAGCTGCTGCTGCGCACCCCCGGCATCAGCATGTCGCGCAACGGCGGCTATGGCACCTCGACCTCGCTGCGCATCCGCGGCGCCGAATCGGACCAGACCGTGGTCGTGATCGACGGGGTGAAGCTGAACGATCCGGCGTCGACCGGCGGCGGCTATAATTTCGCCAACCTACTGGTCGGCGACGCGTCGCGGATCGAGATCCTGCGCGGGCCGCAATCGACGCTGTGGGGCAGCCAGGCGATCGGCGGCGTCGTCAACATCGTCACCGCCATGCCGGAAGCGCCGATCGAGGGCAGTTTCGATCTGGAGGCCGGGTCGCGCGCCACCGTCAGCGCGCGCGCCGCGATCGGCGGGCGCACCGGCCCGCTCAGCTGGCGCCTGGGCGGCCAGAGCTTCACCACCGACGGCATCTCGGCGATCGCGCCGGCGTTCGGCGGGCGCGAGACCGACGGCTATACCAACCGCAGCGTCACCGGCCGCGCCGAGCTGGAACTGGCCACCAACCTCAGCGTCGAGCTGCGCGGCTATTATTCGAGCGCCCGGGTGAACATCGATTCGACCAGCGGCGACAATCCCGATTTCTCGACCAACAAGGAATTTGTCGGCTATGCCGGGGTGAATTTCGCGCTGCTCGATGGCCGCTTCCGCAACCGCGTCGCCTATGCTCATACCGACACCGATCGCGACAGCTTCTCGCCGCTGCGCGCCCGCGCGCTGAGCTTCGAATCGAACGGCCAGAACCGCCGCTGGGAATATCAAGGCAGCTTCGCCGTCACCCAGCGCATCTCAGCGGTGTTCGGGCTGGAGAATGAGCGCTCGAAGTTCGAGAGCCGCTCGCCTGCCGGCGCGCTGACCACGCCGTTGCCGCCCTTTTCAATCGGCGATGCCGAGATCACCAGCATCTATGGCCAGCTGAACATCGAGCCGGTCGACGGGCTGACGATCAATGGCGGTGTGCGCCATGACGATCACAGCCGCTATGGCGCCAAGACCCTGTTCTCGACCGGCGCGGTCTGGCGGCTGCCGACCGACACGATCCTGCGCGCCAGCTATGGCGAGGGGTTCAAGGCGCCGACCCTGTACCAGCTGTTCAGCGAGTACGGGAATATCGGGCTCGATCCCGAACAGGCCCGCGGATGGGAAGCCGGCGTCGAGCAGCAGCTGTTCGACCGCAAGCTGAGCTTCGGCGCGACCTATTTCGAGCGGGTCACGACGAACCAGATCATCTTCAACAGCTGCAGCGCGACCTCGCCCAGCCCGCTGTGCCTGGTCCCCGGCAGCACGACGCGCCGGTCGGGCTATTATTCCAACGTCTCGCGCGGCGAGGCCCACGGCATCGAGGCGGCGGCGGCGCTGAAGCTGGGCGGCCTCACGCTGGACGGCAATTACAGCTGGACGGTGGCCGAGGACCGGTCGCCCGGCACCGCCAATTTCGGCAAATGGCTGCCGCGCCGCCCGCAGGACAGCGGCAACGCTTCGGTCAGCTATGCCTTCCCGTTCGGGCTGACCACCGGTGCGGCGGTGCGCTGGGCGGGGCACAGCTTCGACAATGCAAGCAACGCGACGCGGCTGGACGGCTATGCGCTGGTCGACCTGCGCGCCGAATTCGCGGTCAGCGAGCGCTTCCGCCTGTTCGCCCGGGCGGAGAACGTCTTCGACGAGGACTATATGACCGCCTATCGCTACGGCACGCTGGGCCGCAGCTTCTATGCCGGCGTGCGCGGCCGGTTCTGACCGCTCGTACGCATCCGACTGCCCGGGCCTGCGCATATTGCAGGTCCGGGTCGCCCTTCCGGAACCGATCAGAGGAGCCGTCATGACCCAGGCAAATTCTACCCGAGCCGCATCGACCTTGTGGATTCTGCTGCTGACGCTGGCCAGCACCGCGACGACATTGGCGTTCGCCTGCGCCACCCCGTTTCCAGCACTGGCGGCGCTTGCCGCGGTGCATATGCGCCGCAGCGACGGCGTCTGGCTGATGCTGGCGGCGTGGCTGGCGAGCCAGGCGGTCGGCTTCTGCCTGCTCGATTATCCGCGTGATGCGGGGACATTCGGTTGGGCGGCGGGCCTCGCCACCGCTGCGGTCGCGTCGGTGCTCGGCGCCTATGCCGCGCTTCGCCTGATTCCGGGCCAATCGACTCTGGTCCGGCTGGGCGTCGCCAATCTGGCGGGGTTCGCCGCGTTCAAGCTGGTGGTGCTCGGCTGGGCCGTCCCGCTGGGCGGCGTCGCCAGTACGATCGATCCGGCGATCCTGATGCGTCAGCTGGTGCGCAACGGTGCGATCCTGATCGGGCTGTACGCGCTGTACCGCGCACTGACGGCGATCGGGGTGCCGCAGCCGGCCGCCCCGCGCGCCGCGGTCGCCTGAGCGCCGCGCGGTGCTCAAGCGGGTCGCGGACGGGCCGGCGATCGTCGCCTGCAACAGCTGTCGCCAGTCGCCCGAGGTCCGGGTGGACGGCGAGGGCGTCAGCGGCGGCGCGCGGCTGATCGAGGCGCTGCGCGCGGTCCGGGCGTCCGACCCGCGCTATGCGGGCATCGCGGTGCAGGACATGGCCTGCCTGTTCGCGTGCCAGGATCACTGCACCGTCCATCTGCGCGCGCCCGACAAGGTCGGTTACGTCATGGGCAGGTTCGCGCCCGATGCGGATGCGGCGCGGGCGATCCTGGACTATGCCGTCGCCTATGCCGACAGCGAGCATGGCCGCGTCGCCTATTCGGAATGGCCCGACGGGGTGAAGGGTCATTTCGTCACGCGCACCCCGCCGCCGGGATTCGTCGTCGAATGAGCCATTTCCCCACCGCCGCCGCGTTCCGCACCGCACTGGCCGCATTGCCGGTCGCCGACGAGAACGCACGCATCGCGGCACAGCAGCGCCAGGCCCAGCTGACCAAGCCCGCCGGATCGCTCGGCCGGCTGGAAGAGATCGCGGTCTTCATGGCCGGGTGGCAGGGCCGCGAACGTCCGCGGATCGATCGCGCCCGCGCCGCGATCTTCGCCGGCAATCATGGCTTCACCGTCCACGGCGTTAGTGCCTTTCCGGCGAGCGTGACCGCACAGATGGTCGCCAATTTCGAGGCGGGCGGCGCGGCTATCAACGCGCTGTCGGGCGCGGCGGGGATGGAATTGAGCGTCACCGCGATCGACCTCGACCGGCCGACTGCCGATTTCACTAACGGCGCGGCGATGAGCGAGGGCGAATGCCTGGCAGCGCTGGAGGCCGGCGCGGCTTCGGTCACGCCGGAGCTCGACCTGATCGCGGTCGGCGAGATGGGGATCGGCAATTCGACGGCGGCGGCCGCCCTGTGTGCGCGCAGCTTCGGCGGGTCGGTGCGCGACTGGGTCGGTCCCGGCACCGGCGTCGATGCCGAGGGGATCGATCGCAAGGTCGCGGTGATCGAGCGCGCGCTGGCGCTGCACGGCGATGCCGCGGATGACCCGTTCGAGACGCTGCGCCGCCTGGGCGGACGCGAGATCGCGGCGATCGCGGGCGCAGTAGTCCGCGCGCGCCAACTGGGCGTGCCGGTGGTGCTCGACGGGTTCATCAGCGGATCGGCGATCGCGCCTCTGGCCGTGACCGCACCGCAGATTACCGCGCATTGCATCGCCGGTCACTGCTCGACCGAACCGGGGCACCGCCGGCTGCTCGAGCGGCTGGGGCTCGACCCGCTGCTGAACCTCAACATGCGGCTGGGCGAGGGCAGCGGCGCGGCGGTGGCGGTGGCGGTGATCCGATCGGCGCTGGCGGCACATGCGCAGATGGCGACGTTCGACGAAGCCGCGGTGTCCGGCGCCTTGTGACCGGCTTTGCGCTCCATCTGCTGCGCCACGGCGCACCGGTCCGTCCCGGCCGGCTGATGGGGCGCACCGACGATCCGCCGACGCCGGACGGGATTGCTGCCTGCGTGGCCAGGGCGGCGGGTCTGGAGGTCGAGTACCTGATCGCATCCGATCTCCAGCGGGCAAGCCGTGCGGCCGAGGCGATTGGCGCGGGGCTGAACTTGACGCCCGTTGTCGATCCGCGCTGGCGCGAGCTGGATTTCGGCGCATGGGACGGGTGCGATCCGGCCGCGATTCCCCCGGTGGCACTGGCCCGGTTTCATGACGATCCGGAAGGCGCGCCGCCGCCGGAGGGCGAGCTATGGTCTGGGCTGACCGCGCGCGTGTCCGCGGCGATCGATGCGCTGCCGCCTGTGCCGACGCTGGTAGTGACCCATGGCGGGGCGATGCGCGCGGCGCTGCACCTGCTCTGCGGGTTCGACCTGCGCCAGACCTGGGCGGTCGACCTGCCTTACGCCGCCTTGCTGTCGTTGCGCGTCTGGCCGGGCGAGCATCGGTTCGCGCAGATCACGGGGTTGCGCACATGAAGGGGCTGGTCATCGCGGTTCAGTTCCTGACGCGCCTGCCAACGCCGCGCCTGTCGGTGACGTCCGATGCGTTCGCCGCATCGATGCGCTGGTTTCCCGCCGTCGGCCTGTTGATCGGTGCGCTCGTTGCCGGCGGCGGGTGGGCGGGCGCGTGGATCGATCCCTGGACCGGCGCGCTGGCGGCGTTGGTGCTGTGGGCCGCGGTCACCGGCGCGCTGCATCTCGACGGTCTGGGCGACGTCGCCGATGCCTGTGGCGCCGCGCACAAGGATCGCGAGCGGATGCTGGCGGTGCTCGCCGACCCGCATCTCGGCGGCTTCGGCGCGGCGTCGATCGGGCTGCAGCTGATCGCCAAGCTGGTGCTGCTCCATGGGCTGGTGGCGGCACAGGCCTGGTGGGCGATCGCGCTGGTCCCGGCCGCGGCACGGATCGGCCCGCTGATCTGGTCGCGCTGGCTGTCCGACCTTCATGCCGGGCTGGCGTCGCGGTTTCGCGGCGCGGTGCGGCCGGTCGATCTCGGCGTCTGGGCGGCGTTGCTGCTGGGCGCGGCATGGCTCGTACCCGCCTTGCTCGCCACGCCGCTGCTCATCGGCGGATGGGGCCTTTGGCTGAGGTCGCGGCTGGGCGGCATTTCCGGTGACGGGCACGGCGCGGGAATCGAGATTGTCGAGAGCGGGCTGCTGCTCGCCTCCCTGATCGCGCTGCGGCTGGCATGACGTCGCGCTGGACATGGCATGGCGGCGGCATCGACGCGGCGCGGCGGCAGTTCGGCGAGGGCGATGCCCCGTGGATCGACCTGTCGACCGGGATCAACCCCCATGCCTGGCCGGGGGTCGAGGCACTGGCGATCGACTGGCGCAGCCTGCCCGGACGCGGCGCGCTCGCCGATCTGGAAGCAGCGGCGGCGGCGTGTTTCGATGTCGATCCGCGCCATGTCTGCGCGGTGCCGGGAACCGAGGTCGGGCTGCGCATCGCCGGCGACCTGATCGGCGGGCCGGCACGCTATGTGGGGCCGACCTATCGCACCCATGGCGAGATGATCCCAAGCTCTCAACCGATCGCGGTGGAGGCGTTGGCGGGCGAGCGCGGCACGCTGATCCTGGCCAACCCCAATAATCCCGATGGCCGCATCTGGTCGCGTGATGCGCTGCTCGACTTGCTCGGTGAGCGTGCAGCCGGTGCCTGGCTGATGCTCGACGAAGCCTTCGCCGATACCGATCCCGCGCTCAGCCTGGCGGGCAGCATCGCCGACGATGCGCGGCTGCTGATCTTCCGCTCGTTCGGCAAGTTCTTCGGACTGGCGGGCGTGCGGCTGGGCTTCGTGCTTGGGCCAGTAGCGATTCTCGACCGGCTGCGCGGCGCGCTCGGTGCCTGGCCGGTGTCGGCCGCGGCGCTTGCGATCGGCACCGCCGCCTATCGCGACCGCGAGTGGATCGAGGCGATGCGCCGCGGGCTGCCCGCCGATGCGGCCGCGCTCGATGCGGTTCTCGCCCGGCATGGCCATGTCGCGAGCGGCGGGTCGCCGCTGTTCCGGCTGATCGAGGTCGATGACGGCATGGCCCTGTTCGAACGGCTCGCGCGGCAGGCGATCCTCACCCGGCCCTTTGCCGAGCAGCCGAACTGGCTGCGCATCGGGTTGCCGGGCGATGCGGCAGCGTTGGCGCGCCTCGATGCTGCGCTGGCCGATGGCTGAGCCGATCGCGCTTGCCGCGTTGGCGATCGATGCGGCGCTGGGCTGGCCCGATCGCCTCTATCGCCGGATCGGCCATCCGGTGGGCGGGTTCGCCCGACTGATCGCCACCTGCGAGACGCGCTGGAACCGGCCGGAGCGAAGTGAGGCGGCGCGCAAGCGGGCAGGCGTGGCGACGGTCGCGCTGTTGCTGCTCGTCGCGGGTGGCGGCGGGTGGCTGATCCAGGCGGCGCTGCTCGCGTGGCTTGGCCCGATCGGATGGATCGCGGTGGCGGTGCTTGCCTGGCCGGCGCTGGCGCAGCGCAGCCTGTTCGACCATGTCCGCCCGGTGGCGCGCGCGCTGCACCGGGGCGACCTGAATGGTGCGCGCGAGGCGGTCGGCCGGATCGTCGGCCGCGATACCGGCGCACTCGACGACGCCGGCGTCGCGCGCGCCGCGATCGAGAGCCTGGCCGAGAGCTTCTGCGACGGCGTGGTCGCGCCACTGTTCTGGCTGTTGCTGCTCGGCCTGCCGGGCGTCTGGGCATACAAGGCGATCAACACCGCCGACAGCATGATCGGCCACCGCGAGCCGCGCTGGCGCAGCTTCGGCTGGGCGGCGGCGCGGACCGACGATGCGCTGAACCTGATCCCCGCGCGCCTGTCGGGGATGCTCCTCTGTCTGGTTGGCGGCGGGTGGCGGACGATGGCGCGCGATGCGGGCAAACATGCTTCGCCCAATGCCGGCTGGCCCGAGGCGGCGATGGCCGGCGCGCTGGGGCTGCGGCTGGCCGGGCCGATCGCCTATGACGGGGTGATGCATGACAAGCCCTGGATCGGCGGCGGACGCGAGCGGTGCGACGCACGTGATATCGATCGGGCGCTGACGCTGTATCTGCGCGCCTGCGCATTGCTGTGGCTCATCGCAGGGGGACTCGCATGGGCGCGCTGATGCTGCAGGGCACCGGGTCGGACGTCGGCAAGTCGGTGCTGGTCGCCGGGCTGTGCCGCGCCTTCGCCAATCGCGGGCTGCGCGTGCGGCCGTTCAAGCCGCAGAACATGTCGAACAACGCCGCCGTGACCGAGGATGGCGGCGAAATCGGCCGCGCGCAGGCGCTTCAGGCGATCGCCTGTCGCGTGGCGCCGCACACCGACATGAACCCGGTGCTGCTGAAGCCACAGGCCGATCGCACATCGCAACTGATCGTCCATGGCCAGGTGCGCGGAACACTGGGATCGGGCAATTTCCGTGCGGCGCGCGGCGCGCTGCTCGACGAGGTGCTGGCCAGCTATCGCCGGCTGGGTTCGGCCTGCGACCTGGTGGTGGTAGAGGGTGCGGGATCGCCCGCCGAGATCAACCTGCGCGCCGGCGATATCGCCAATATGGGCTTTGCCCGCGCCGCCGGGGTGCCGGTGGTGCTGGTCGGCGATATCGATCGCGGCGGGGTGATCGCGGCGATCGTCGGCACGCGCGCGGTGATCGATCCCGACGATGCGGCGATGATCCGCGGTTTCATCATCAACAAGTTTCGCGGCGACCCGGCTTTGTTCGAGGATGGCTATCGCGCGATCGAGGACCGGGCGGGGTGGCGCGGCTATGGCGTCGTGCCCTGGCTGGCGGCGACCGTGCGCCTGCCGAGCGAGGATGCGGTGGTGCTCGACCGCAGCGCCCGCCCGCGAGCGGGGCGGCACATTGTTGCCTGTCCGATCCTGCCGCGCATCTCGAACTTCGACGATCTCGACCCGCTGAAGCTCGAGCCCGAGGTGGAGCTCGTGATGGTGCCGCCGGGCACGCCGATCCCGGGCGATGCCGCGATGGTCGTGCTGCCGGGATCCAAGGCGACGATCGCCGACCTCGCCTTTCTGCGCGCGCAGGGATGGGACATCGACATCCTGGCGCATCGCCGGCGCGGGGGCATGATCCTGGGGCTATGCGGCGGTTATCAGATGCTGGGGCGCTGCATCGCCGATCCGCTGGGGATCGAGGGGCCGGCGGGCGCGGTCGAGGGGCTGGGCCTGCTCGATGTCGAGACGCGCCTGTCGCCCGCCAAGATGCTGCGCCACGCCAGCGGTAGCGCGCTGGGCGCACCCGTCCAGGGCTATGAGATGCATATGGGCGAGACCGCAGGGCCGGACGCCGCGCGGCCCTTCGCGATGCTGGACGGTACCGGCGCCGATGGTGCGATCAGCGCCGACGGGCAGGTGATCGGCACCTATCTCCACGGGCTGCTGTCCTCGCCCGAGCTGCGGACTGCGGTGCTGCAGCGGTTCGGCGCGATCGGATCGGGGCGCGATCACGCGGCGGATGTCGATGCGGCGCTGGACGAGATCGCCGCCGAGCTGGAGCGCCATCTCGACATCGACGCCTTGCTGACCCTCGCCATGACCGCGGAGCCGATCGCCCCATGACCGCATCGACCCATTTCGTCCTGGGCGGCGCCCGATCGGGCAAGAGCCGCCACGCGCAGCAGCTGGCCGAGGCGCTGCCCGGGCGCCCGGTCTTCATCGCCACTGCAGAGGCATGGGACGACGAGATGCGCGACCGCATCGCCCGCCACCGCGCCGACCGCGACGCGCGCTGGCACAGCGTGGACGCGCCCCGCGCGCTGGCCGAGGCGATCGATGCGCAGAGCGGAAGCGGCGCAGCGGTGCTGGTCGACTGCCTGACGCTATGGGCGTCGAACCTGATGCTGGACGATGCCGACATGGAGCGCGCGACGGCCGATCTGGTCGAGGCGATCGGCCGGTTCGAGGGAACGCTGATCCTGGTCGCGAACGAGGTCGGTTTCGGCATCGTCCCCGACAATGCGCTAGCGCGACGCTTTCGCGACGTCGCGGGGCGGATCAACCAGGCGGTGGCGGCGGTGGCCGACCGGGTGACTTTGGTGGTCGCGGGACTCCCGGTTGCGATCAAGGGCTAGCGTCCGCGCTCACGCCGTCCAGCGCAGCGCGTCGATCAGCGCGCGCAGCGCCGGGGTGACCTGCCGGCTGGGGTAATAGAGAAAATAGCCGTCATAGGCGGGGCTCCATTCGTCGAGCACCTGGATCAGGCGGCCATCGGCGATTTCGTCGGCGACGTCGCATTCCATCATATAGCCGAGCCCTGCACCGGCCCGCACCGCGGCGCCCGCCAGCACCTCGTCATTGACGATCAGCTGGCCGGTCGGACGATAGCGAATCTCGCGCCCGTCGTGCTCGAACTCCCAGGGCAGCAGCCCGCCGCCGCCGAGGAGCCGGTAGTTGATGCAGACATGGCCATCGAGCTGATCGGGCGTTTCAGGTCGCGGATGGCGATCGAAATATCCGGGCGTCGCCACCACCAGTGTTCGCAGCTGTGGCCCCACACGGACCGCGATCATGTCGCGCTCGACCGATTCGCCCAGGCGGATGCCGGCATCGAAGCCTTCCGCCACCAAGTCGATCAGGCGATCCTCGACGATCACCTCGATCGAGATGTCGGGATGGTCGAGCAGGAAGCGCGGCAGGCGCGGCGCCAGCACCATCCGCGCGCCCGAGGAGAAGGTGGTCAGGCGCAGCGTGCCAGACGGTGCGCCGCGCCAGTCGGCCAGCGCCGCCAGCCCGCGACCGACCTCGTCCAGCGCCGGGCCGAGCGAGGCGAGCAGCCGTTCGCCTGCCGGCGTCGGCGCCACGCTGCGCGTCGTGCGCGCCAGCAGCCGGACGCCCAGCCGCGTCTCGAGCCCGCGCATCGCATGGCTGAGCGCCGAGGTCGACAGGCCGAGCGTGGCGGCGGCGCGGGTGAAGCTGCGCGCGCGGGCGACCGCGGCGAATGCCGCCAGATCGTCGAGATCGCCGCGTTTCATTGCTGCATGTCCTTCACAAGCCCTTGCGACGGATCGGGTCTAATAGGCTCATAGGGCGGTGCATAGCTTGGGACTCGATTTGTCAGGAGATGCAGCAATGAGTTTGACCGTTCACCGCACGCTGGGCCGTTCGGGCCTGGCCGTCAGCCCGCTGGCGCTCGGCACCATGACGTTCGGCGCGGACCGCTGGGGCGCCGACGAAGCACAATCGCGCGCGATCTTCGACGCCTATGTCGATGCTGGCGGCAATTTCATCGACACCGCCGATGTCTATTCGGCCGGCGAGAGCGAGGCGATGCTGGGGCGGTTCGTGGCGGACCGCGGCCTGCGCGACCGGCTGGTGATTGCCACCAAGGCGGGGTTCGCGCGGACCCAGGGTACGCCGCTGGCCGGCGGCAACGGCGCGCGCAACATCCGCGACGGGATCGAGGGTTCGCTGCGGCGGCTGGGTACCGGCTTCATCGATCTCTATTGGAGCCATGTCTGGGATCGCACCACGCCGCCCGAAGAGGTGCTGCGCGCACTGACCGACGCGGTGCGGCGCGGCGAGATCCTCTATTACGGCTTCTCGAACACGCCTGCCTGGTATGTTGCGCAGATTGCGACGCTGGCGCGCGCGCACGGACTGCCCGAACCGGTCGGGCTGCAATATGCCTATTCGCTGATCGACCGCGGCGTCGAGCTGGAGCTGCTGCCGGCCGGGCAGGCGCTGGGCATTGGGCTGGTAGCATGGAGCCCGCTGGGCGGCGGCCTGCTGACCGGCAAATATGGTCGCGACAAGATCGGGACGGAGGGCGCGTCGGTCAGCATGCCCGATCGTGCGGGCGCGACGGCCGAAGGCGGCAGCGACGGGCGGCTGAACGGCGACAATCCGTTTGGCGGCATGTTGTTCACCGAACGCAATTTCGACGTGGTCGACGTGCTGCGCGCGGTGGCGGGCGATCTCGACCGGCCGATGGCACAGGTCGCGCTTGCCTGGGTCGCCAACCGGCCGGGCGTCGGATCGGTGCTGATCGGCGCGAGCCGGCCCGAGCAGCTTCGCGACAATGTCGCCGCGCTCGACATCGCGTTCACCGCCGAGCAGCAGGCACGGCTCGACGCCGCCGGCGCGCTCGACCTGCCCAACCCCTATTTCATTTTCCAGCTGCCGCGACCGATGATCTTCGGCGGATGCGAGGTCGAGCCCTGGCGGTGAGTCAGAGTGGCACGGGACCGAGATAGCCCGTCGGTGGGCCGCCGGTGCTGAGCACCAGCTTTTGGAGCACGACATTGTCGTCCAGTCGCCAGATGCGGATCGTGTGGCGGCCCGTCGCGACGGGGCCCAGGTCGCAGCTGAGCTGGACGACATTGTCGCAGACCGCCTTCGCCCAGCGTTTCTTGCCCGGCGTGTCCTGGGCACCGCCGGTCGGTTCGAGGTCGATGGCGAGCGGCTGGACCCGCCCGTCGTCGATCGACACGCCGATCCGCGGCGGCGCCTTGCCGATCGTGTCGAGCGTGGGGGCGAGGTACAGGGTGAGCAGCGCGGGGCCGGGCTTGCGCACCGTCACGTCGTAATCGAGGCGGACGCCGTCCTCGGCGGTGGTCGGGGGCAGGCCCTGGGGCAAGGCGAGCACCGCGCCATCGGTGCGTCCGAGATGGGGGATGCGTGCCCAGTTCAGCCCCTTGCCGCCGCGGGCGCGGGTGAAGGCGGGCGCCTCGATCGCGATCATGGCGTCGCCGGGGCGCTGGGGAGCGACGAATTTGGGCTGCGGATTGCGCCGCCCGTCGGGCGTGTCGCCGCCGACGCGGGTGATGCTGGGCATGGTCTGCTGCGTCGGGTCGTTCCAGATGACATAGCTCATATGGACCTGCGCCATCATGCCGTCCCACTTGCCGCCGTTGATCGAGTGATAGCGGTCGGTCAGTTCGGCATCGCGGCGAAAGGTCGCCTCGACCTGGTCGGCGAAATAATTGGCGCGCGCATCGTTGCGCGAGGCCAGCAGCTTGTTCCAGGCGGCGGCGTAATAGAGGCGGTAGAGATTGGCCATCGCCGCGATCGGATGCTCGACCAGCTGGAAATAGGCGTCGAGCTGATCCTGCGACAGGCGGGTGCGGACCGCCAGCATCCGGCGCTCCAGCGCATCCCATTCGGCGACCATCGCGCCGAACTCGCCGCCGTCCAGCCCGTCGCGCGTGATCCCGCCCAGCGCAAAGCTGTCCTGGTCGATCAGCTCGGGCTTACGCCGCGCGGCATATTGGCCATAGGCGGTCAGCATCTCGCCGATCGCGGTGCCTTGCTCGCGGCCGAACGCGGCCTCGCCCCAGGACCTGGGATAGGCGGCGAGCGCCGCGGGGGTCATCGCCTCGGGGTCCCAGGCCTGGTCGAGGAAGAAGCTCAGCGGGAATTCCATCGGTTTGATGTCGCCGACATTGACGATCCAGATCGAACGCGCGTCGCGCCGGTAGGCGAGGTCCATCTGTTGCCAGACCTTCTCGATCTGGTTGGTGTTGATCCATTTATAGTTTCGCGGCGCCCCGACATAGTCGAAGTGATAATAGACGCCGTGCCCGCCGCTGCGCGGGGGCGCACCAGGCGTGGGCAGGCGGCGGATCTGGCCCCAATTATCGTCGGCGAACAACAGGGTGACGTCGTCGGGCACCCGCATCCCGTGGTCGTAATAGTCCTGCACTTCCTTGTAGAGCGCCCAGAGCTGCGGCGTCTGCGCGGCGGGACGCTTCGTCACCTGTTCGATGATGCTGCGCTGATCGGTGACGATCCGTTCGAGCAGCGGGATCGCGGTTCCCTCGGCCATCGCCTCGTCGCCGTCGCCGCGCATGCCGACCGTCACGAGCGATTCATAGCCGCGGCCATCGCCCTTCGACATCATCCGATCGATGCCGCCGCGCCAGAATTGGCGCAGCTTGTCGCGGTTCTTCGTATAGTCCCACGGCCCGCCGGTGATCCCGCCCGCCGTGTCGCGGTGCCATTCGTCATGCGCGCGCAGCATCGGCTCATGGTGCGAATTGCCCATGACGACGCCCATCGCGTCGGCCAGCACCATGTTCTGCGGATCGTCGGCGGCGAAGGCGCGAGGCGCCCACATTGCCGGCCACAGATAATTGCCCTTCATCCGCAGCAGCAGTTCGAAGACATGGGCGTACATCGCGGCGTTGAATCCGCCGAATTTCTTCTGCGCCCAGCTGCTGAGGCAGGGCGCCTCGTCATTGATGAAGAAACCGCGGTAGCGCACCTTTGGCTGGTCGCGGCGGCTGTCCGCCGAGACGAGCACATCGCGCTGCCGCCGGACCGGGATGTCGGCGAACCAGTGCCAGGGCGAGACGCCGATGCGGCGCGACAGGTCATAGGTGCCGAACACCGCGCCGCGCCGGTCGGAGCCGATGATCACCAGCGCCCGGTCGATGCCGGGGGCGGGGCGCTCGACCACCTGCTGGCGACAGGCCTCCCACTGGCCGCGCAGGTCCGCGGTCTCGATCCTGCCGGCGGCGGCGAGCGCGTCGAGGAACGGGCTCTGTCCGAGTACGCCGATCACGACGACCGTGCCGCGCGCTGCCTCGATCCCGCCCTCGACCAGTTGCGCCGGGCTGCCGCCGACCCGCTGGAGATCGGCAGCGAAGCTCCTGGCGGCGTGGAGCACCGCAGGGTCGGCGGCGCTGTCGACCACGACCGTCGCCGGCACGCCGGCGTGGATCAGGGGAAAGGGTGGCGCCTTGGCGAGCCGCGTCGCAGCTGGCAACGGAGAGGCGAGCAGGGCGATCGCGCCGGTGGCCGCGCCCGCCAGCAGCGTTCGTCGCGTCAGGCTCGCTCCCAGTTGATCCGCCATCGCTCTCCCCTTCGAGTTGTGGCCTCTTGCGGGCCCGTCGATCCTGCGCGCCGGCCCGGGAACGGGCGGCACGAGGTCAGCGTATCAACTCATACAAATGAGCGCCACCCCTGTCGGGCGCGGCATGAGGCAGATTGCAGGATCAGCCGGCGAGCGGCAGGCGAATGACGAAGGTGGCGCCCTTGCCGGGTTGGGAATCGAGCTCGATCGTGCCGCGATGCGCCTCGACGATCCCCTTGGTGATCGCCAGGCCCAGCCCGGTGCCGGCATGGCCGCGCTGATGCGATCCGTCCTCCTGCGCGAAGCGGGTGAACAGGCGCGGGCGGAATTCGGGCGAGATGCCGGGGCCCTGATCGGACACGCTGATCCGTGCCCAGCTGCCGTCCGTGTCCAGAGCGATGCAGACCTCGCTGTCGCGCGGCGAGAATTTGCAGGCATTGGACAGCAGGTTGCTCATCACCTGCTGGATCCGGCGAACGTCCACCCGCGCACGCACCGGCGCACCCGGCAGATCGGTCTTGAGCGTGACGCCGTAGCGGTCGCCATAGGGCTGGTTCTGCTCGGCCGATTCGGCGACCAGCTGGCACAGATCGGTCGCGGCAAGTTCGAGCGAGAGCCTGCCCGACTGGAGCTTGTCCATCTCGAGCAGGTCGTTGACCAGCGCGATCAGCCGGTCGGCATTGCGGCGGCCGATCGCGACCAGGTTCGACGCCTGGGGCGGCAGTTCGCCGGCGGAGCCGGCACCCATCAGGTGCAGCGCGCCCGAAATGGCGGTGAGCGGCGTACGCAGTTCGTGGCTGACGGTCGAGACCAGCTCGTCCTTCAGCCGAGCCGCCTGGCGCTCATGCGTCACGTCGCGCGCGGTCATGATGAAGCGGTTGCCCGAAATGGTCTTGCGCCAGATCTCGAGCACGGTGCCGTCCGCCCGCCGGATCTCGATCCGCCGGCTTTCGTTGGTGCGGATCGAATGGATGAAGGCATCGACGATCTGCGCGGGATCGCCGGGGCCGAGCTCGCCGCGATCGGCGGTGATGCGCATCAGCTTGGCCGCCTCGCACCCTTCGCACAGCACCTCGTCGTCATAGTCGAATAGGGTGGCGAAGGACTCGTTCCACAGGATCAGCCGCAGGTCGCCATCGACCAGCGCCACGCCCTCGGTGACGTTCTCGACCGTGAGCTTCAGCAGCTCGCGTTCCTCCGCCAGCTTGCGCCGCTGTTCCTCCGCCTCGAACCGCTCGACACGCAATTCGATCAGGTCGACCACGGTCCGGGCGAGGCGCTCCAGATTGGCCCGGTCATGATCGCTCAGCTCGCGCGGAACGCGGTCGATCAGGCACAGGGTTCCCACCGCCTGCCCGCCGACGATCAGCGGAACACCGGCATAGAAGCGCACGAACGGGTCGCCGGTGACCATCGGATTGGTGCGAAACCGCGGATCCTGGGTCGCGTCGGGCACGACCATGATCCCGTCGTCCAGGATGGCGAAGGCGCAGAAGGCCAGGTCGCGCGACGTGCTGTCGTCATCGAGACCGCACGCGCCGCGGAAACACTGCGTGTCGGCATCGAGGATCGACACGACCGACATCGGCACGTCGAACAGGTCGGTCGCCAGCTGGGCGATATGGTCGAACACCGGCTCGCGCCCCAGCCCGCCCAGCCGGTAGCGCGCTACCGCATCCATCCGCACCGCCTCGTTCGCGGGGATGGGCGCCCCCTGATGGGGTGTGGAAGTGTCAAATGACTCCATGGACTTCGCTTCTACTCTATCCGCCGCATCTATCCCAAATGGTTGTCAGGAAACGACTTATGGCGCCGGCCGAGTCAACCATCGGCCTGCGCCGCGTACAGGCCCGTCGATTCGCTATGCCACAATGGCCGCGCGGCGCCAGTAGGTAGGGTTGCGAGGGTGGGGGGCGGGCCGCTCGCGGAACGCGAACCGCCGTTTCGCGTCTGCCGTCCGTCCCCAACTATATGCCAGCACTATGCGGTTCGCGGGTTTCGATCTCGAATTGATATGACGCCCGCTCCTAATCGGGTGCCCTGAATTAACCCGGGTCAGGCGCAAATGCGCCGCCCGTTATTGGGGTGTATCGCTTGAGACTCTTGCCTGTTTCCATCGTCGTCGCGTCGCTGTCGCTGCCCCTGGCGGCCCACGCCCAGGAGGCTCCCGCGGGGACCATAGAGCCGACGACCGTCGCGGCGCCTGCGCCGGCACCGGCGATCACCGTCAGCGGGTCGGTCGGCATCGCGTCGGACTATCGCTTTCGCGGCGTGTCGCAGACCGACCGGCAGGTCGCGGTCCAGGGCGGGCTGACGCTGACCCACGAGAGCGGCCTCTATGCCGGCATCTGGGGATCGAACCTGGCCGGATGGGGCACGTTCGGCGGGGCCAATCTGGAACTGGACCTGATTGCGGGGTACAAGGCGAAGCTGGCCGACAATGCGACGCTGGACGTCGGCGCGGTCTATTATGTCTATCCTGGGGGGGCGGACACGACCGAGTTTCTCGAGCCCTATGCGAAACTGACCGGCACCGCCGGGCCGGCGACGCTGACCGCGGGAATCGCCTATGCGCCCAAGCAGAAGGCACTTGGCCGCTGGTACGCGACCGGCGCCGACGCCGCGGCGGGCACCTACACCGACCCGGGCGATCGCAAGGACAATCTGTACCTGTGGGGCGATGCCGCGGTCGGGATTTCGGGCACCCCCTTCACCGCCAAGGCGCATATCGGCCATTCCAAGGGTAATGACGGGCTGGGCCCCAACGCGACCAGCCTGAGTCCGACCGGCAGCTATTGGGACTGGTCGCTGGGCGTCGACACGACGTGGCGCAACCTGACCCTCGGCGTCGCCTGGGTCGATACCGATATTTCGGACCGCGATGCGGCCTATCTCCAGCCGAGCTTCAGCAAGGGCCAGGACGGCACCGGCAGCATTGCCGGGTCGACATTGCTGGTCTCGCTGACCGCCGGCTTCTGACGCGAAGGGAGCAGCGATGCAGGATCTTTTGTGGATCGCAATCCTGGTCGGACTGGTGGCGATGACGCTCGCCTATGTCCGCCTGTGCGACAATTCTTGAGGAGGCGGCAATGACGATCGACCTCTGGCTGGCCGCGATATGCGCCGCCGGCCTGCTCGCCTATCTGGTGGCGGTCCTGCTCCGCCCCGAACGCTTCTGAACGGGGGAAGCATCATGACCATCCAGGGCTGGATATTGATCCTCGCCTTCACGGGCATCCTGATCGCGCTCGTCAAGCCGACCGGCATGTGGCTGCACGCCTTGTACGAGGGGCGCCGCACGCCGCTGCACCTCGTGCTCGGGCCGGTCGAGCGCGGCTTCTATCGCCTGTCGGGCATCGACCCGGCGGCCGAACAGGGCTGGCGGCGCTACGCCGTCCACATGCTGATCTTCAACGTGGTGCTGCTGTTCTTCACCTATGCCATGCTGCGGCTTCAGGGCGTGCTGCCCGGCAATCCGCAGGGGCTGGGCGGCCTGAGCCCCGATTTGTCGTTCAACACCGCGATCAGCTTCACGTCGAACACCAACTGGCAGAGCTATGCCGGGGAATCGACCATGTCGAACCTCGGCCAGATGCTGGGGCTGACGATCCACAATTTCCTGTCCGCCTCGACCGGCATCGCGCTTGCGTTCGCGCTGTTCCGTGGCTTCGCGCGGCGCGAGGCGAAGTCGGTGGGCAATTTCTGGGCCGACATGACCCGGATCACTCTATACCTGCTGCTGCCGGCCTGCGTCATCTACACGATCTTCCTGATCGCATCGGGCGTGCCGCAGACGCTGTCCGGCGTCGTCGACCTGACCACGCTGGAGGGGGCCAAACAGTCGATCCTGCTGGGCCCGGTGGCCAGCCAGGAAGCGATCAAGATGCTGGGCACCAATGGCGGCGGCTTCTTCAACGCCAATTCGGCGCACCCGTTCGAGAACCCGACGGCGCTGGTCAATTTCGTCCAGATGCTGTCGATCTTCGTGATCGGCACCGGGCTGACCTGGACCTTCGGCAAGGCGGTGGGCAATCCGCGCCAGGGCTGGGCGATCCTGGCGGCGATGATGATCCTGTTCCTGGCAGGCACGACCGTCACCTATTGGCAGGAAGCGGCGGGCAACCCGATGCTGCACCAATTGGGCGTGGCGGGGGGCAACATGGAGGGCAAGGAGGTGCGCTTCGGCATCGCCGCCTCGTCCCTCTTCTCGGTCGTGACCACGGCTGCCTCGTGCGGCGCAGTCAACGCGATGCATGACAGTTTCACCGCGCTGGGCGGGATGATCCCGCTGATCAACATGCAGCTGGGCGAGGTCGTCATCGGCGGCGTGGGTGCGGGCATCTACGGCTTCCTGCTGTTCGCGATCCTGGCGGTGTTCGTCGCCGGGCTGATGGTCGGCCGCACGCCCGAATATGTCGGCAAGAAGATCGAGGCGCGCGAAGTGAAGCTGGCGGTGCTGGCGATCGCGGTGCTCCCGCTGATCATCCTGGGCTTCACCGCCCTGTCGTCGGTCATGCCGCAGGGGCTGGCCGGACCGCTGAACAAGGGGCCGCACGGCTTCAGCGAGATCCTCTACGCCTTCACCAGCGGCGTCGCGAACAACGGTTCGGCCTTTGCCGGGATCAGCGCCAACACGCCCTGGTATAACGGGCTGCTGGGCGTCGCGATGTGGCTGGGCCGGTTCTTCGTGATCGTGCCGATGCTGGCGATCGCCGGCAGCCTGGCGGCGAAGAAATACACGCCGGAAAGCTCGGGCTCGTTCCCGACGACGGGCGCCCTGTGGGTCGGCCTGCTGGTCGGGATCATCCTGATCCTGGGCGGCCTCACCTTCCTGCCGAGCCTCGCGCTCGGTCCCATCGCCGATCATCTCGCGATGATCAGCGGCCAAATGTTCTGAGGGGCGCCACCATGGCCCAAGACAAGGCACAGGCACAAAGCCTGTTCACCGCCGCCCTGATCGTTCCGGCGATCAAGGCATCCTTCCTCAAGCTGAATCCGCGCGAGCTGATCCGCAATCCGGTGATGTTCACCACCGCGGTCGTCGCGGCGCTGCTGACCGTGCTGCTCGTCGTCGGGCAGGACGGGCTGGCGACCAGCTTCAAGCTGCAGTTGGTCGTGTGGCTGTGGCTGACGGTGCTGTTCGGCACCTTTGCCGAGGCGCTGGCCGAAGGGCGCGGCAAGGCGCAGGCAGCCTCGCTGCGCGCGACCAAGGCCGAGCTGACCGCCAAGCGGCAGAAGAATGGGCGGATCGAGACTGTCGCCGCCAGCCAGCTGCGCGCCGGCGACACGGTGCTGGTCGAGACCGGCGACCTGATCCCGGCGGACGGCGAGGTCATCGCCGGCGTCGCATCGGTCAACGAGGCCGCGATCACCGGCGAGAGCGCGCCGGTGATCCGCGAGGCAGGCGGCGACCGGTCGGCCGTCACCGCCGGCACGCGCGTCATCTCCGACCAGATCACGGTGCGGGTCACCGCCGATCCGGGCCAGGGCTTTCTCGACCGGATGATCGCGCTGGTCGAAGGCGCCGAGCGGCAGAAGACGCCGAACGAGGTCGCGCTGACGCTGTTGCTGGTCGGGCTGACCATCGTGTTCCTGATCGCGGTCGCCACCATTCCGGGCTTTGCCAGCTATGCCGGCGGGTCGATCCCGGTCGCCATCCTGGCGGCGCTGCTGATCACGCTGATCCCGACGACGATCGCGGCCTTGCTGTCGGCGATCGGCATTGCCGGCATGGACCGGCTGGTGCGGTTCAACGTGCTGGCCAAGTCGGGCCGCGCGGTCGAGGCGGCGGGCGATATCGACGTGCTGCTGCTCGACAAGACCGGCACGATCACGATCGGCGACCGCCAGGCATCCGAGTTCCGCGCGGTCGGCGGCGCCTCGCCCGAGATGCTGGCCGAGGCGGCGCTGATGGCCAGCCTTGCCGATGAGACGCCCGAGGGCCGATCGATCGTGGTGCTGGCGCGCGACAAGTTCGGGCTGACCCGCACCATGCCCGAAGGGGCGGAGGTGATCCCGTTCACCGCGCAGACGCGCGTGTCGGGGCTGCGCACCGGTGACACCTTGGTCCAGAAGGGCGCGGTCGATTCGATCCTGAAGGCCAATCCCGGCGCGGGCGAGACCGCGGCGGCGACGGAATTGCGCCGCGTGACCGACGAGATCGCGCGTGCCGGCGGCACCCCGCTGGCGGTGGCGAAGGACGGGCGGCTGCTGGGCGCGATCTTCCTGAAGGACGTGGTCAAGGCAGGCATTCGCGAACGCTTCGGCGAGCTGCGCGCAATGGGCATCCGCACGGTGATGATCACCGGCGACAATCCGCTGACCGCCGCGGCGATCGCAGCCGAGGCCGGGGTCGACGACTTCCTTGCCCAGGCGACGCCCGAGGACAAGCTGGCGCTGATCCGCAAGGAGCAGGAGGGCGGCAAGCTGGTGGCGATGTGCGGCGACGGCACCAACGACGCCCCGGCGCTGGCCCAGTCGGATGTCGGCGTGGCGATGAACACCGGCACCCAGGCCGCGCGCGAGGCCGGCAACATGGTCGATCTCGACAGCGATCCGACCAAGCTGATCGAGGTGGTCGGGCTGGGCAAGCAGCTGCTGATGACGCGCGGCGCGCTGACGACCTTCTCGGTCGCCAACGACGTCGCGAAATATTTCGCGATCATCCCGGCGATGTTCGTCGCGCTCTATCCGGGGCTGGGCGTGCTGAACGTGATGGGGCTGACCAGCCCGGAAAGCGCGATTCTGTCGGCGATCATCTTCAACGCGCTGATCATCCCGATGCTGGTGCCGCTGGCGCTGAAGGGCGTGACCTATCGCCCGATGGCGGCGGGGCCGCTGCTGGCACGCAACCTCACCATCTATGGGCTGGGCGGCCTGATCGCCCCGTTCATCGGCATCAAGCTGATCGACCTGGTGGTCGGCGGCCTCGGCCTGGCCTAAGGAGTAGAAGACATGGGCAAGGATTTCACCTCCGCACTGCGTCCCGCGATCGTCATGACGATCCTGTTCGCGGCGCTGCTCGGGCTGGCCTATCCGCTGGCGATGACCGGAATCGGCCAGCTGCTGTTCCCCTCCCAGGCCAATGGCAGCCTGGTCACCGAGAATGGCAAGGTCATCGGATCGGACGTGGTCGGCCAGGCCTTTACCAGCCCGCGCTATTTCCAGACGCGGCCATCGGCCGCCGGCAAGGGCTATGACGGGCTTGCCTCGTCGGGCTCCAACCTCGGCCCGACCTCGCAGGCGCTGGCTGACCGGGTGAAGGCCGACGTCACCACCCGCCGCAGCGAGGGAGTCGCCGGACCGGTGCCCGCCGACCTGGTGACCACCAGCGGATCAGGGCTCGACCCCGACCTCTCGCCCGCCGCGGCGCTGGCGCAGGTCGACCGCGTCGCGCGGGTGCGCGGCATCCCGGCCGACCGCGTCCGTGCGCTGGTCGAGGGGCAGGTCGAACATCCGCTGCTCGGTTTCCTGGGTGAGCCGCGGGTCAATGTGCTGGCGCTCAACCGAGCGCTCGACCGATTGCGATGAACGACCCCGGCCGCCCGTCTCCCGAGGCCCTTCTGCGCCAGGCGGCGCAGGAGGGCCGCGGCACATTGAAGATCTTCCTCGGCGCCGCCCCCGGCGTGGGCAAGACCTATGAGATGCTGAGCGACGGCGCGGCGCAGCGGCGCGACGGCGTCGATGTCGTGATCGGGGTGGTCGAGACCCATGGCCGTGCCGAGACCGAGGCGATGCTGCGCGGTTATGAGATCGTACCGCGCCGCGACGTCCCCTATGAGGGCCGCACGCTGCATGAGATGGACCTGGACGCGATCCTGGCGCGCGCGCCGCGGCTGGTGCTGGTCGACGAGCTTGCCCATAGCAATGCGCCGGGCAGCCGCCATCCCAAACGCTATCAGGATGTCGAGGAGCTGCTGGCGGCGGGCATCCATGTCTATTCCACGATCAACATCCAGCATATCGAGAGCCTGAACGACATCGTCGCCAGCTTCACCCGGGTGCGGGTGCGCGAGACGGTGCCCGACAGCGTGCTGGAAACCGCCGAGATCGAGGTGGTCGACATCCCGCCCGACGAGCTGATCGAGCGGCTGAAGGCAGGCAAGGTCTATCTGCCCGAGGAAGCGACCCGGGCGCTGACGCATTTCTTTTCCAAGTCGAACCTGTCGGCGCTTCGTGAACTGGCGCTGCGCCGCGCGGCGCAGGCGGTCGATGCGCAGATGCTCGACCATGTCCGCGCGCTGGGCGTCGGCGGCACCTGGGCGGGCGGCGAGCGGGTCGTCGTCGCGATCAGCGAGCAGCCGGGCGCCGATGCGCTGGTCCGCGCCGCGAAGCGCGTCGCCGACGCGTTGCGCGGGCCGTGGACGGCGGTGTTCATCGAGACCTCGCGCAGCCAGAATTTCTCGCCGCAGGACCATCGCCGGCTGGCGCAGACGATCACGCTGGCGACTCAGCTGGGCGCGCAGATCGCGACGGTTCCCGCGACCAGCGTGCTCGACGGGCTGACGACCTTCGTCGCCGAAGCGCGCGCGACCCAGCTGATCGTCGGCAAGTCGCAGCGCTCGCGCTGGTTCGAGCTGTGGCATGGATCGGTCGTCGACCGGCTCGTGCGCGAGACCCCGGGTGTCGCGGTCCATGTCCTGCCGATCGAGGGCGCCGCCCCGACGGCGCCTCGGCGCGAACGGCGGCCGCATGGCAGCTGGGGCAGCCCGGTGGGCTATCTGTGGACCGCGGCGATGGTCGCGGGGGTCACCTTCGCCGGACGCGCGTTGCTCCACATCCTCGACCTCGGCAATGTCGCACTGCTCTACCTGCTGCCGGTGATGGCGGCGGCCAGCCTGTTCGGGCTGCGCACCGGGCTGTTCGCCGGGCTGGCGTCGAGCCTGGCCTATAATTTCCTGTTCCTGCCGCCGGTCGGCACGCTGTCGATCAACAATCCCGAGAACATCATTTCGGTGATCGTGCTGCTGGGCACCGCGATCGTCACCAGCCAGCTGACCTCGCGCGTGCGGGTGCAGGCCGATCTGGCGGCGTCGAGCGCCCGAACCAATGCCGCGCTCGCCGGCTTCCTGCGCAAGCTGACCGCGCTGGGCGACCGCGAGGCGGTGGAGCGCGCGATCTGCGACGAGATCGCCCGGCTGTTCGGGCGCGAGGTGGTGATGCTGGCGCCGGTCGAGGGGCAGGGGATGGTCATCCAGGCCGCCAGCGGCAGCGGCGTCACCCTCGACACGATGGACCTGGCGGCGGCGCAATGGGCGTTCGACACGCGCGCCGCGGCGGGCAAGGGATCGGGCACGCTGGCCGCGTCAGAATGGCTGTTTCAGCCGCTTGCCGCGGGCGAGCAGGGCATTGCCGTGATCGGCCTGTCGGACGAGGCGGCGGGCGATCCCGTGCGCCCCGACCAACTGCCGCTGCTGATGAGCCTGGTCGACCAGGCGGCGCTGGTGCTGCAGCGCTTCCGCCTGGAGGCGGAGATGCGCGACGTCGATGCGATCCGCACGCGCGACCGGCTGCGCGGCGCGTTGCTGTCCTCGGTCAGCCACGACCTGCGCACGCCGCTCACCTCGGTGATGGCCGCGGCCGACCAGCTCGATCACGGCGCGACGCCCGAGCTGATCGAGACGATCCGGTCGGAGGCGGCGCGGCTCAACCGCTTCGTGTCCAACCTGCTCGACATGGCGCGGGTCGAGGCGGGCGCGCTGAAGCTCAACATCGAGGCGATCGACCTGAGCGACGCGGTGACCGGCGCGGCGCATGACGTGCGCGGCGCGTTGCAGGGGCATGAGGTGGTGCTGGACGTGCCGCCCGACCTGCCGCTGGTGCGCGCCGACCCGCAATTGCTCCACCATTGCCTGCTCAACCTGCTCGACAATGCCGGCCGCTATGGCGATCCCGGGACGCAGGTGATCATTCGCGGCGAGCATCGCTTCGGCCTGCTGCAATTGTCGGTGCTGGACGAGGGGCCGGGGCTGCCGCCCGGCCAGGAGGAACTGGTGTTCGAGACGTTCCGCCGGTTCGAGGGATCGGACCGGGCGGTGGGCGGCACCGGGCTGGGCCTTGCCATCGTCAAGGCGTTCGCCGATGCGATGGGGATTACGGTCGAGGCAGCCAATCGGGACGACGGGCGGGGCGCGCGGTTCAGCCTGACCTTCCCCGCCGGGCTGATCGTCCGGTCGACCGCGTCGGGAGAGCAATAGACCATGTCCGCCACCGTGCTGGTGATCGACGACGAACAGCCGATCCGCCGCCTGCTGCGCAACACGCTGGAGCGGGCAGGCTACCGCGTGGTCGAGGCGATGAACGCGGCCGAGGCGCTGGTGCAATTCCGCGGCGAGGCGCCGGGCGCGGTGCTGCTCGACCTGGGCCTGCCCGATCGCGACGGGCTGGAGCTCGTCCCGCTGCTGCGCAAGGATAACGAGCCGGTGATCCTGGTGATCTCGGCGCGCGATGCGACCGACCAGAAGGTCGCGGCGCTCGATCTGGGCGCGGACGATTATGTGACCAAGCCGTTCGATACCGAGGAATTGCTGGCCCGCCTGCGCGTCGCGCTGCGCCATCGCAGCCAGGCGGGTGCACCGGCGAAGATCGTGCGCCGCGGCGATCTGGAGATCGATCTGGACGCGCGACAGGTGCGGCGCGGCGACGAGGAGCTCCACCTCACGCGCAAGGAGTATGACGTGCTGGCGATGCTGGCGCGCAATATCGGCCGGGTGGTGACGCATGACCGCATCCTGGCGGCGGCGTGGAGTCGCGAGGAGGATCCGCGGATCGAGTATCTGCGCATCGTCGTGCGCAATCTGCGCCAGAAGCTTGAGGCGCCGGGGCCGGTGGGATCGGTGATCGCCAACGAGTTGGGGGTCGGATACCGGCTGTTGTCCGACGGCTGAACGCCGCCGCGCCGCGCACTATGCGGGCGCTATGCGATAGCCGGGTTTCGATCTCGAATGGCTATGCGGCGAGGCGTATTTCGCTGATCCGGATCCGGCAGGTCGACCGGATCGGTGGAGCGTGTTGATGTTCAGCGTGATGAGTCCGGCGGGGTTCGTTCGTCCCGCCTTCGCTGCCGACAGCCTGAGGTCGGCGATCCTGCACGGTTCGGTGCGCACAGCGCAGGCGGACCGGCGCTGGCCGGCGATCGAGCGCCTGCTCTTCGCGATGCGCAAGGCCGGGCGGCGCAGCATTCGCATCGTCGATGCCGGCTGTGGCGCCGGCGACCTGCTGATCCAGGCGGCGCGCCATGCGCGATCGATCGGCTTTCTGGCGATCGAGGGGCGCGGCATCGACCGCGATCCCGCGGCCATCGCACGTGCCCGCTCGACCGCGAAGCTGCTGGCCGATCCGGCGATCGGTCTCAGCTTCGAGAGCGGCGATGCCCGTGCGGCGCTGGCCGACGAGGCGGAAGCGCCGGCGGACCTGATCCTCCATTCGCGATCGGTCCCGGCCGAGGTTGCGCGCAGTGCCGGGAAAGTGGCGCTGGCTGCGGGGGCGGCGGCGTGACCCGGCGCGATCTGGGCTGGCGCGCAGCGGGCGTGGCGATGATCGTCATCGGCTGGAGCGCATCGCTTGGCGCGAGATCCGACGCGGCCGGCATGGAAGTGCTCGGGCTGCTCGGCTTCTCGCTGGCGATGGCCGGGCTGGTGCTGGCGGTGCAGGGCAGGCGGGTCTCCGCCGCATTGCGGGTCGAGCGCAGCCGCCACCGCGACCTGCCGATGCGCATCCGCAGCCACAGGGGGCGGCGGTCATGATGGTGCATCACATGGGCTGGCGCGGCGACCTGATCGTCCGCGCGGTGGGCTTGGCGTTGATCGCGCTCGCGGCGATGGCGCTGGCGATGCTGTCGCGGCTGTGCGCCTCGCACCGGCCGCAGGAGGCCGAGGCGTGTCTGCTGGCGCTGGGCGGATTTCTGTCGTCGAGCATGGGCGCGGCGGCGCTGGCGACGGGGCGCGGCCTGTTCGCGCCAGTGCGGGTGAGCCGGCGCTGGAGGCGGCGGTAAGCCTTTCGAGCAGATCAGCGTCTCCTCCCCAGGAGCCTGCGGCTCCGGGGGAGGGGGACCGCCCCGCGTAGCGGGGTGGTGGAGGGGGCTGCAACAGACGTGGTGGACCCCCTCCACCATTCGCTGTGCGAATGGTCCCCCTCCCCCGGATGCGCAGCATCCTGGGGAGGAAAAGGCGGCGTCGCTTAAACTCCCGCTTCGCTCAGCTTTTCCAGCTGCTCGGCGCTCAGTGTCACCTCCAGCGCGCCCAGCAGTTCCTCGAGCTGCTCGATGCTGGTCGCGCTAGCGATAGGTGCGGTGATGCCCGGCTGGGCCATCAGCCAGGCAAGCGCGATCTGGGCGAGCGACGCCCCGGTCTCGGCCGCGACCTCGTCCATCACCGCCAGCACCGCCGGGCCGTTGCCGTTCATATAGGCATCCATCCGGCCGCCGCGGACGCTCTTGCCGGTGTCCTCGGCCGAGCGGTACTTGCCGGTCAGATAGCCCGACGCCAGCCCGTAATAGGGCAGGCCGGCGATATTGTGGGTGACGCACAGATCCTGCATCTCGCCCTCGAACTTGTGGCGGCTGACCAGATTATATTCGTTCTGCAGCGCCCGGTAATGCGGCAGCCCTTCCCTGGTCGCCAGGTCGAGCGCCGATTTCAGCCGGATGGCCGAGAAGTTGGAGGCGCCGATCGCGTGAACCTTGCCCGCGTCGATCAGCCTGGCGAAGGCGGCGAGGACATCGGCCTGAGTAACGGCGTCGTCATCCTGATGCGCATAATAGAGGTCGATCGTGTCGATCCCCAGCCGCTGGAGCGAGGCGTCGGCCGCGGCGGCGATCCGGGCGGGGGCGAGCTTGTCGCCACCCTCGCCGGGCAGCATGCCGACCTTGGTCGCGATCACGACCTTGTCGCGCTTGCCCGAGGTCTTGAGCCATTCGCCGATCACGCTCTCGGACTCGCCGCCCTGGTGGCCGGGCACCCAGGCCGAATAGACATCGGCCGTGTCGATCATCACCTGTCCCGCCTCGGCGAACCGGTCGAGGATGCGAAAGCTGGTCGCCTTCTCGGCGGTCCAGCCGAAGACGTTCCCGCCCAGCACCAGGGGACGAATGTCGAGGCCGGACGTGCCGACGGGGCGAAGCGCGCTCATAGGATCTCCGTTATCATGTCGTCACCGACGGCCGCGGGCCGATGGTCGGACTGCGAGCAGCAGGAACGGCGCAACCGGCAATAGGATGCGCGCCAGCACGTCATTCGTCGCCGCTGCCTTCCTCGTTACTCGCATTGCCGACGGGACCTGAAGGAGCCGGCTCGGCGCTGTTGTCATAGACGATGTCCGAATTGGCGAAGGCGATGTTCACGTCATCGACGGCTTCGCCCATCGCGTTGCTGTCGCCCGGGATTGTCTCGTTGGCCTCCAGCGCTTCATTGGGGGCCTTCGATCCGCATCCCGCCAGGCCGAACGCGATGAGGGCGAGGCCGGAGATCAGGAGGGTCTTGCGCATGGAATGTCCCTTGTCGTTTCGCGGGCACCGGTTACCCGGTCGCCCCGGCGCGACGCAAGCCGTGCGTCTGTCGATTGACCCGATATAAAGATATCTTTATATCGTTATTACATGAACCAGGCACTCGGCACCTTCCGCGCTCTGGCGGACTCGACGCGGCTGCGCATCATGGCGCTGCTGCGTGCGATGGAGCTGTCGGTGGGCGAGCTGGCGCAGGTGCTGGGACAGAGCCAGCCGCGGGTCAGCCGCCATGTGAAGATCCTGTGCGATGCGGGTCTGGCCGAACGGCGCAAGGAAGGCAGCTGGGTGTTCGTCGCGCTGGGCGATCCGGCGCAGACCGGGCCGGTCTTCGCCGCGCTGGACGCCTGGCGTGAGCCCGATCACTGGGCAGTCGCCGACGAGGCGCGGCTGGCGGCGGTGCGCGCCGATCGCGCGGCCGCGGCGAACGAATGGTTCGAGGCGCATGCCGGCGACTGGGACGCGATCCGCTCGCTGCACATCGCCGAGAGCGAGGTCGAGGCGGCGATGGCCAAGGCGCTGGGCGAGGGGTCGCTCGGCCAGTTGATCGACATCGGTACGGGCACCGGCCGGATGCTCGAGCTGTTCGCACCGCGCGCCGAACAGGCTCTCGGCATCGATCGCTCGTCGGAAATGCTGCGGCTGGCACGCGCCAAGCTGGCCGATGTCGCCAATGTCGAGCTGCGCCAGGCCGATCTCTATGCCCTGCCGCTGCCCGATGGCGGCGCGGACACCGCGATCCTGCATCACGTGCTCCACTTCGCGCAGCAGCCGGGTGCGGCGATCGCGGAGGCGGCGCGGGTGCTGAGCCCGGGCGGGCGGCTGCTGATCGCCGATTTCGCGCCGCACGAGCGCGAGGAGCTGCGCTCCAAGGACGCGCATGCGCGACTGGGCTTTTCGGACGAGCAGATGCTCGGCTGGTTCGATGCGCAGGGGCTGAGCCCGGTGCAGGTCGAGACGCTGGAGGGCGGCGAGCTGAGCGTGAAATTATGGCTGGGTCGCAAGACCGCGGCGGGGACGGGCACGGGAGATGCAGGGAAAGTGAAGGCGGCATGAGTAGCAAGGTGGACCCGTTTGCGGCGCCGCTGTTCGCGGACGTGGCGGGCGATATCGACGTGTCGTTCGAATTCTTCCCGCCCAAGACCGAGAAGATGGAAGAGACTTTGTGGGAGTCGGTCCAGACGCTGGCCCCGCTGTCGCCGCGCTTCGTCTCGGTTACCTATGGCGCCGGCGGATCGACCCGCGAGCGCACGCACAATACGGTGGCGCGGATCGCGCGCGAGACGTCGATGGCGGCTGCGGCGCACCTGACCTGTGTCGAGGCGACGCGCGAGGAGATCGACCAGGTCGCCGACGATTACTGGAATGCGGGCGTGCGCCACATCGTCGCGCTGCGCGGCGATCCGCCGCGGGCGGGCGAGAAATATTCGACCCATCCCGGCGGCTATGAGAATGCCGCGGCTCTGGTCGAGGGGCTGCGCCGGCTGCACCCGTTCGAGATTTCGGTGGCTGCCTATCCCGAATGCCATCCGGATTCGCCGCATGCCGCGGCCGATCTCGACAATCTGAAGCGCAAGATCGACGCGGGTGCGACCCGGGCGATCACCCAGTTCTTCTTCGAGCCCGAGACGTTCCTGCGCTTCCGCGACGATGCGGCGGCGGCGGGCATCTCGGCCGAGATCGTGCCCGGCATCATGCCGGTGATGAACTATGCCAGCGTCGTGCGCATGTCGGCGATGTGCGGCACTGACGTGCCCGCCTGGATGGCGCGGCTGTTCGACGGGCTGGACGATCACCCGGCCGCGCGTCAGCTGGTCTCTGCGACGCTGGCGGCTGAATTATGCCGCAAGCTCTATGCCGGCGGCGTGCGCCAGTTCCACTTCTACACGCTGAACCGCGCCGAGCTGAGCTATGCCATTTGCCACCTGCTGGGCGTGCGGCCCATGGCCGACGCTGCGTAACGAGTTGCCCTGTCCGCGGTGCGGGCGGGGTGTCGGAGATTGACATGACTGCACGCGAGAAACTGCTGGCCGAAGCCGCCAAGCGCATCCTGATCACCGATGGCGCCTTCGGTACCGAGATCCAGAACTGGAAGCTGGACGAGGCCGCCTATGCCGGCGACCTGGGCCTGAGCCACGACCAGAAGGGCAATAACGACATCCTGGCGCTGACGCGTCCGGACGTGCCCGAGTCGATCCACCGCGCCTATTTCGCGGCGGGTGCGGACATTGCCGAGACCAACACCTTTTCGGCCAACCGGATCAGCCAGGCCGATTACGGCGCCGAGCATCTGGTGCGCGAGATCAATGTCGAGAGCGCGAAGCTGGCGCGCCGCGTCGCCGACGAGTTCGAGGCGAAGGATGGCCGTCCGCGCTTCGTCGCCGGCGCGCTGGGGCCGACCAACAAGACGCTGTCGCTGTCGCCCGACGTCAACGATCCGGGCTATCGCGAGATCGATTTCGACACGCTGAAGGACGTGTACCGCGAACAGATCGACGCGCTGGTCGAGGGCGGGATCGACTTCGTCCTGATCGAGACGGTGTTCGACACGCTGAACGCCAAGGCCGGCATCATGGCGGCGATCGAGGCGGGCGAGGCGCTGGGCCGCGATCTGCCGATCATGATGTCGATGACGCTGACCGATCTGTCGGGCCGCAACCTGTCGGGCCATACGGTCGAGGCATTCTGGCACGCGGTGCGCCATGCCAAGCCGGTGACGATCGGGCTCAACTGCTCGTTCGGCGCCGAGCAGCTGCGCCCGCACGTCAAGACGCTGTCGGCGCTGTGCGACACGCTGATCATGGTCTATCCCAATGCCGGCCTGCCCAACGAGCTGGGCGCCTATGATGAGCTGCCCGAGACCACGGCGTCGCTGGTCAAGGAATGGGCCGATCAGGGTCAGGTCAACATCCTGGGCGGCTGCTGCGGATCGACCCCGGCGCATATCCAGGCGATCGCCGAAGCGGTCGCCGCGCTGCCCCCGCGCGAGATCGCGAAACCCGAAGTGCGCACCCGACTGGCCGGCCTCGAGCCGTTCGTGATGGGGGCCTGATTTCACCCCTCCCGCTTGCGGGAGGGGCAGGGGTGGGCTCGCGCTCACCTCAGACGTTACCGCCCGAGATTGCCGGGCGCCCACCCCTAGCCCCTCCCGCACGCGGGAGGGGGACGAGAAACACCATGACCACGTCTTCCTCCACCAATTTCGTCAATGTCGGCGAACGGACCAACGTTACCGGATCGGCTGCGTTCAAGAAGCTGATCATGGCCGGCGACTATACCAAGGCGGTCGAGGTCGCGCGCCAGCAGGTCGAGAATGGCGCGCAGGTGATCGACGTCAACATGGACGAGGGCCTGCTCGACGCGCACGAGGCGATGACGACCTTCCTCAAGCTGATCGCCGCCGAGCCCGACATTGCGCGGGTGCCGGTGATGATCGACAGCTCGAAATGGGACGTGATCGAGGCGGGGCTGAAATGCGTCAGCGGCAAGCCGATCGTGAACTCGATCAGCATGAAGGAAGGCGTCGACCAGTTCCTCGACCATGCGCGCAAGTGCATGGCGTACGGGGCCGCGGTGGTGGTGATGGCGTTCGACGAGGTCGGCCAGGCCGATACCAAGGAGCGCAAGATCGAGATCTGCGAGCGCGCCTACAAGATCCTGACCGGCATCGGCTTCCCGCCCGAGGACATCATCTTCGACCCGAACGTGTTCGCGGTAGCGACCGGGATCGAGGAGCACAACAATTACGGCGTCGATTTCATCGAGGCGACGCGCGAGATCAAGGCGCGCTGCCCCCATGTCCATATCTCGGGCGGCCTGTCGAACCTGAGCTTCAGCTTTCGCGGCAACGAGCCGGTGCGCCGCGCGATGCACTCGGTCTTCCTCTATTACGCGATCCCCGCGGGCATGGACATGGCGATCGTCAATGCCGGCCAGCTGGACGTGTATGACACGATCGACCCCGAGCTGCGCCAGGCCTGCGAGGACGTCATCCTCAACCGCGATCCTGAGGCGGGCGACCGGCTGGTCGCGCTTGCCGAGCGCTTCCGCGGAACCGATGCGGTGGCGGAGAAGCAGGCGGCGGAATGGCGCGGATGGGACGTGGCGCGCCGGCTGGAACATGCGCTGGTCAAGGGCATCGACGCGCATGTCGTCGAGGATACCGAGGAATGCCGGCTCGCCTTTGCCCGGCCGATCGAGGTGATCGAAGGGCCGCTGATGGACGGCATGAATGTCGTCGGCGACCTGTTCGGATCGGGCAAGATGTTCCTCCCCCAGGTGGTGAAGTCGGCGCGCGTGATGAAGAAGGCTGTCGCCCATCTGTTGCCGTTCATCGAGGCGTCGAAGGAGCCCGGGGCCAAGGGCAAGGGCAAGATCATCATGGCGACCGTGAAGGGCGACGTGCACGATATCGGCAAGAACATCGTTGGCGTCGTTCTGCAGTGCAACGGCTTCGAGGTCGTCGACCTGGGCGTGATGGTCCCCTGGTCGAAGATCCTGGAGGCGGCGAACGAGAATGATGCCGACATGATCGGCCTGTCGGGCCTGATCACGCCGTCGCTCGACGAGATGGTGACGGTCGCCGAGGAGATGCAGCGGTCGAACATGACGATGCCGCTGCTGATCGGCGGCGCGACCACCAGCCGCGTGCACACCGCGTTGCGCATCGAGCCTGCATACAAGGGGCCCGTGGTGCATGTGCTCGACGCCAGCCGTGCGGTCGGCGTGGCGACGACCCTGGTCAGCGACACGATCCGCGACGATTATGTCGCGAAGGTCGCGGCCGAATATGAGCAGGTCCGCGCCGCTCGCGCCGGCCGGGGCCAGAGCGAGCTGGTGCCGATCGACAAGGCGCGCGACAATGCGTTCGACGCGGACATGACGCTGAAGCCGGGCAAGCCGCGCCAGCCCGGCGTGCATACCTTCGACGCCTGGGACCTGAAGGATCTGCGCAACTATATCGACTGGACGCCCTTCTTCCGCGCCTGGGAACTGGCGGGAAATTATCCCGCGATCCTGAATGACGAGGTGGTGGGCGAGAGCGCGCGGTCGCTGTTCGCCGACGCGCAGAAGATGCTCGACCGGATCGTCGACGAACATTGGCTGACCGCGCGCGGTGTGGTCGGCCTGTGGCCGTGCCGCCGCGACGGCGACGACATCGTCGTCCATGTCGAGGACGAGGCGCATGTCCGCCTGCCGATGCTGCGCCAGCAGATCCAGAAACGCGAGGGCCGGGCCAATATGTGCCTGGCCGACTTCATCGACCGCCAGGGCGACTGGATCGGCGGCTTCGCCGTATCGATCCACGGCATCGAGCCGCATCTGGCGCGGTTCAAGGCGGCGATCGACGATTATTCGGACATCCTGCTCAAGGCACTGGCCGACCGCCTGGCCGAGGCCTTTGCCGAGCGGCTGCACCAATATGTCCGCACCGCGCTATGGGGCTATGCCGAGGGCGAGCAGCTCGACAATGACGCGCTGATTCGCGAGCAATATCGCGGCATCCGCCCGGCGCCGGGCTATCCGGCGTGCCCCGAGCACAGCCTGAAGCCGATCCTGTTCAAGATGCTCGACGCGCACCACCGCACCGGCATCTCGCTGACCGAAAGCTTCGCGATGCTGCCGACCGCAGCCGTGTCGGGCTTCTATTTCGGTCACCCCCAGGCCGAGTATTTCGGCGTGGCGCGAATCGGCCAGGACCAGCTCGAGGATTATGCCGCACGGCGCGGGGTCGACATCGAACAGGCCACCCGCTGGCTGCGCCCGAACCTGGATTGAGCGGTTAGTTCACGTCGCCCCGGCCGGCATGACGGGGTTGGCTAGGCTCTCGCGAGCCGCTCCAACCCGGCCGTCAACATCGCGCGCGCATCAGGCGAGCGCAGCTTCGCCAGCGTCGGCAGCGGCACGTCTCTCGCAACGGCGTCGATCGCCTGCCATCCCAGCAGATAGCCGATCCGCGCCGGCAGCACGTCCGACGCGTCCGCGGACAGAAAGCGATCCTGCACGGCGCGGTTCTGCGTATCGAGCAGGGGGAGCAGTTCGGTCGCCCCCCTGCGCACCTCATCTGCGGTTGCCCCCGCCAGCGCGTCGGTCATCAGCAGGTCGCGCCGTGTCGCGCTGGGATTGAGCCGTGCGCTGACGAAGGTCGCCAGGCCTTCGCCCCAGACGCGGTACCACAAGGGCGACAGCGGTTCGCGTGGGCCGACCTGCATGAAATAGAGGTGGAAGGCCTCATGGTCGAACAATACCGACGGATCCGCGCCTGCGCCCTGGAGCAGGACGATTCCGTCGACCCCGAACCACAGGTTCGGCCGCCCCCGCCAGGCCCGCGCCAGGCCGTTGAACCGGCCCAGGCTCGGCAGGAACCAGATCGGTGCGCCGGTCGCCTGGTCTGGAAAGATCGCAAGAAAGCGGGCCTCGCGTGCGGCCCAGATCAGCGGTGCTTGCCGCGATAGCGCGCGAACCTGCGGCGCGACCCTATCCAGTTCGGCCAGCCACGACCGTATCGGCGGGTCGATCGGTTGGCCGCTGTGCCGGACCATCGGAACGCCGAGCGCCGCATAGACCTCCGCATGCCGCCGGAAGAAGGACCGGCTGATGATGCCCAGTCGTTCCGCCGGCGGCCGACCCTCCACACCGTCATAGATCCGCCAGAAGTCCGGCATCAGGTCGCGCACCCCCGCGCGGCCGGGATCCTTCGCACGACCAGGAACCGCGGCAAGCGTCAGGGCTGCGGCGGCGATCAGGCGCCGACGGGACAGATGCGTTATCATCGCGATGCAGGTTAGACTCGATCGCGCGCGCAGGCGACTTGCTGCAGGCCGCCCAGCCGCTAGAGTTTCGGTGAATCAGGGGGAGCGGGGATGGCGATGGCCACGGATGCGCCAGGCGCGGTGCGAGAACCCAGCGCTAGGGAAATGCGGATGGTGATCGCCGCGTCGTCAGCGGGCACCGTGTTCGAATGGTATGATTTCTTCATCTACGGCACGCTGGCCGCGACGATGGCGACGACCTTCTTTCCCGCGGAACAGCCGATCTTCGCGACATTGCTGGTCTGGGCGACCTTCGCGGTCGGGTTCGGCTTTCGCCCGCTGGGGGCGGTGCTGTTCGGCTATCTGGGCGACAGGCTGGGGCGCAAATATACCTTCCTCGTCACCATCACGCTGATGGGTGTGGCCACCGCCGGGGTCGGGCTGGTGCCCAGCTATGCCAGTATCGGCATCGCCGCGCCGCTGATCATCATCCTGCTGCGCATCTGCCAGGGACTGGCGCTGGGCGGCGAATATGGCGGGGCGGCGATCTATGTCGCCGAACATTCGCCGCAGGGGCGGGCGGGCTTCCACACCAGCTTCATCCAGGCGAGCGTCGTCGGCGGGTTCATCCTCAGCCTGGCCGTCGTGCTGGTGTTCCGCTTCGCGCTGGCGGACTATTGGGAGGCGTGGGGCTGGCGGATGCCGTTCCTGTTCTCGATCCTGCTGCTCGCCATCTCGCTATGGATGCGGTTGAAACTGTCCGAGAGCCCGGTGTTCAAGGCGATGAAGGAAGCGGGCGAGACCGCGTCCAATCCATTTGTCGAGAGCTTCACCTATCCCGGTAATCTCAAGCGGCTGTTCGTCGCGCTGTTCGGGATCGCGGCGGGACTGACGGTGATCTGGTACACCTCGATGTTCTCGGTCCTGTCGTTCCTGACCGGGCCGATGCGGGTGACGCCGACTGTCGCGCAGCTGATCTGTGGCGGATCGGCGCTGGTCGGGCTGGGGTTCTTCATCTTCTTCGGTCATCTGTCCGACCGGATCGGACGCAAGGCGCCGATCGTGATTGGTTACGCCTTGACGCTCGTTCTGATGTTCCCGCTCTTCTGGGCGATCGGCGGCGCTGCCAATCCCGAGCTGGCCCATGCGTCGCGCCGCGCGCCGGTGGTCGTGTTCGGACCGGCCTGCGACTATGACCCCTTCGCGGCGAAGCAGGCCGATGAGTGCGGCCAGCTGCTCGACCATCTGTCGAAGCGCGGCGTGTCCTATACCAAGGAGCGGACGCCGTCGGTGGGGGTGTCGATCGGTGACCAGCCGGTCTCCGACATCAGTCCCAAGGGCCTGGACGCCGCGCTGAGCGCCGCGGGATACGACCTGTCGGTGCAGACGCCGTCGCCGGGCAACATCGCCGTTATCGTCCTGGCGATCCTGGGCCTGATGTGTCTGGCGGGCGCCACCTATGGCCCGGTCGCGGCGCTGCTGACCGAGATGTTCCCGACGCGCATCCGCTACAGCTCGATGTCGATTCCCTATCATATCGGCACCGGCTATTTTGGCGGCTTCCTGCCGTTCATCAGCCAATATGTCGTCGCGAAGACCGGCGATCCCTATTCGGGCCTGTGGTACACCTTTGCGGTGGTGTCGATGGCCCTGCTCGTCACGCTGTGGGGGTTGAAGGAGACGCGCGGCGCGGCGGCGCCCTGAGGGGTTATCATGCGCGGCAATTTGGCCTAGCGGGCGGGACGTGACCGATCCCGCCGCACCGCTCCGCCTGATCCTCGATTCCGAAGCGCTCGTCTCCAACTGGCGCGCGCTCCAGCGCATGGGCGGGCACTCGGCGTGCGGCGCGGCGGTCAAGGCGAATGGCTATGGGCTGGGCGCGCCGGGCGTGGCGCAGCGGCTCGCGGACGCCGGATGCCGCGACTTCTTCGTCGCCAGCTGGCGCGAGGCGGCCGAGCTTGCCGGGCTGGGCCTGTCGGTGACGGTGCTGCACGGTGTACGCGACGAGGACATGGCGTTGGCGCTGGGCGGCACGGCGCGCCCGATGCTGAACAGCGCCGACCAGGTGCGCCGCTGGCGCGAGGGCGGCGGCGGGCGGTGCGACGTGATGGTCGATACCGGGATGAACCGGCTGGGCGTCGCACCATCCGAGGTCGCCGACGGCCTGCTCGATGGGCTGGAGATCGAGGTGCTGGCGAGCCATCTGGCCAGCGCCGACGAGCCGACATCGCCGCTCAATGCGGCTCAGTGTGCGGCCTTCACTGCGCTGCGCGGCCGTACGTCGGCGAAGCGGATGAGTCTGGCCAACTCGGCGGGCATCGCGCTGGGCGCCGATTATGCCTTCGACCTGACCCGGCCCGGCGTCAGCCTATATGGCGGGATCGCCGCCGAGGCGCATCGCGGGACGATCCGCCAGGTGGTGACGCCGCAGGCCCAGGTCCTCCAGCGGCGCCGCGTGCCGGCGGGGGCGATCGTGGGATATAACGCCACCTTCGTCGCGCCGCGCGACATGGACGTCGCGGTGCTCAACATCGGCTATGCCGACGGCTATCTTCGTTGCTTCTCGGGCAAGGGCATCGCCCGGGTCGATGGGGTCGAGGTGCCGGTGATCGGCCGCATCTCGATGGACCTCACCGCGATCGCGGTCGACGCGCTGCCCGGGTTGGGCGAGGGCGACTGGGTGTCGCTCGACTATGACCTGCCGGCGACCTCGGCGCTCAGCGGCATGTCGCAATATGAGCTGCTGACGGGGCTGGGGCGGCGGTTCGACCGGGTGTGGGGTTAACTCACATTTCTCCGCTGATTGCTGGCGGCCTCAGGATAAAAAAAGGGCGCCCGAGGGCGCCCTTTAGTTGAGAGTCCTTGGATTATCAGAACTTCGCCATGACACCGGCGTAGAAGAACCGTCCGGTGTTCGGATAGGTCGCATCGTCTCCCGTTCCCGAGAGCTCATACGGCGGCAGTTCGTTGGTGACGTTGTCGACGCCGATGTAGAAGCGATATCGATCGGTCGGATTAATCGCCACGCGGAGGTTGTGGTAGATGATCGCGTCATAATAGACGAACGGACGCGCATCCGGGTTCAACGGCGGGCGGCCCTGCGACGGGAAGAAGGTCTCGTAGCTCAGCCCCGACACGATCTGACGGCCGACATAGCGACCATTATACGACAGGTCGAAGTCACCCAGCTTGCCCATCACCGTCAGGCCAGCCTGCCACTTGGGATCGCCGAGCGTGCCATCGATACGATCGTAGCGCGTCGGATCGGTGATGTAGCTGTACTCGAGACGATCGATGACATAGCTCGCCACTAGGTGCGCGCTGATGGCATTTCGCTCGCTGAAGCGATGGGTGTAATTGACATCGACGTCGATACCGCGCGTCTTCAGTCCCGCGAAGTTGAACGGCTGGTTCAGGAAGCCAACGCCTTGGCCGACCGTCGGGAAGGTGACGTCCGGGATATTGTCCAGGCGACGGCTGGTCTGGCCGTTGAACGTGCCGTTCGACAGGTCCGACGTCGAACGGCGGAAGACCACCTTACAGAACGGATTGTCTATGCCCGTCGGATCGTCATAGCACCGGTTGATGATCGCTTGGCCGGTAAGGCCGGTGATCACGTTCTTCACGCGAATGTTGTAGTAATCGACGCGCAGCGTGAAGCCGGGCAGGTAGCTGGGCATATAATAGCCCTGGACCGAGAAGGTGTTTCCGATCTCGGGCACCAGGTCCAGATTGCCCTGATTGTAGCCGGCCACGCCCGAACCTGGGACGTTGGTCCAGGGACGGGTCACCGTGCCGGACGAATCGGTGTAGGTGATCGTCGTGGGTACCCCTGCCGCGGCGCAGTTGCGTGCGCGATTGGGGTTGACGGTGATGTTGTTCGACGCGTTGGTGCCGCCCGGCTGATCGCAGGGATCGGTAAGGCTGTTGGCAAACGTGATCGAAGGGGTCGCGTACAGGTTCGACAGGTTCGGTGCGCGAACCGAGCGCGAATAGCTCGCGGTGAAGCGAACGTCGCGGGTCGGCGCCCAGATACCGCCGGCATTCCAGGCCCAGACCGACCCGACATTGCCGCCGTAATCGGACACGCGGACGGCGCCTTCAAGGCTAAGTTCGCGGAAGAACGGGGTGTTTGCCAGAAGCGGAACGCGCAGTTCGCCGAATGCTTCCTTCACCTTGACCTTGGGGGGATCGAAAGGCGCTGCCGCATTGAGGAACGTTGCGCCGGAAGCGGTCACGTCATCATATGCAGAGTAGGCATCCTCCGTCCGGTACTCGCCACCGATGGCGAACCCGACCGGACCGCCCGGGAGCTTGAAGAAACCGCCCGTGTCGCCGCTGACGAACGCGGTGATATCGAGCTGTTCCGCCCATTGGCGACGCGACGATTTGTAAAGGACGTAATCGAGTGCCGCCTGCGACGGTGCCCGATAGCCGAAGACGTTCAAAGGAACGCAGTTCGGATCGTCGTTGGCGGTGCTGGCGTCGGCATTGACCGCGCACACGACCTTGGCGCCACCCGCATTCGTCACGAAGTTGCTACCGCTGAAATTGGCAGGTGCGAGGGCAGCGTTGATCGCGCGAGAATAGTTTGCGAGCAGGACGTTGCCGCCCGTTTCGTAATAATTCTCGGTGCGGCCATAGTTGACAGCAACTTCGTAATTGATGTTGCCGGTCGTGCTCAGGTCGCCCCGAACACCGAACACACCGCGATAGGTATCGCGCTTATGCTGCTCGGCGCGGGTGCCGAAGTCGTTGTTGAACCGCTGCATCGTGAAGGTGGTTGCACCGGGGTTCAGGATCGAAACCAGCGTCGAACGTGCCTGCGGCGTCAGGAACGGGTTGTTGATGCTGAAAACCGGGCTGAGTGTGCTCGCGATGAAGGTCGGCTGGGTCGACTGCTGGGTCGCGTTCACATGAGTGAAGCTCCCCTCGAGGAACGGGCGGAACGCCGGCGTCAGATTTGCAGTGAAATACAGGCTGCCATTAACTCGATCGAGACCGGGAAGGAGCATTGCGTCCTCGACGCCAGTAGCGCTCAGGCCGCCGAGCACGCCACCGCCGATGCCGCGATTGTCCACCAGGCCGCGCGACGGATCGTCGCGGACAAGCGTGCCGTCCGGACGGAATGCATAGTTATACTGCAGCCGGCCGCCGGTCGGATTGGTCTGACCGGTGCAGACCAGGTCGCGTTGCGCCGTATTGGTCGCGGTCGCAGCCGGGCACGAGGTGAGGACGTAACCGCCGAGCGAGATGTTGCCGAAAGTAATGCCGGGATTGCCATCGATGAAGGCAGTATTCGGGATCCCATCGAAATTGCGGTTGGGCGCCGTCGTGATCTGCGAATTGATGAAGCCGGGTACGCCGGTATAGGCGCCCAGATAATCGCGATCCGAGAAGAACAGTGCGTTCGATTTCGCATATTCTGCGGCAACCGTGATGTTGAACCGGCCGTCGCCGAAATTCTTGCCGGCAATGCCCGATACGGTGTAGCTGCCGCGGTCACCATAGTTGCTGACGCCACCCTGCGCGCGAAGCTCGGCACCATCATAATCCTGGCGCATGATGAAGTTGACCACGCCCGCAATCGCGTCCGATCCGTAGATGGCCGAATTACCGCCGGTCACGATCTCCATACGCTCGACAAGCTGCGCAGGGATGGTGTTGATATCGGGCGTGTAGCTGCCCGGAACGGCGGAGACGATGCGGCGGCCGTTGATTAGGGTAAGAGTGCGGGAGGTACCCTGACCGCGAAGGTCGAGCAGGTTCAGACCCGCTGTTCCGATTGATGCGGTCGAATTTGCCTGGCTGAATGTGCCACGAAGCTGTGGCAACTGATTCAGCGCATCGCCCAGCGATACGTCGCCGCGCGTACCAAGGATCTCCTGGCTGGTATAGACGGTAACCGGCACGGCTGCGTCGATATTGCGACGCCGGATGCGAGAACCGGTGACGACGATTTCTTCGCCTGCCTGACCATCGGCCGATTCCATGGCCGAGTCGACCTGCTGGTCGTCTTGGGTGTCCTGAGCGAATGCCACTCCCGGCAAAACGAGCAGGCTACCTGCGAGCGCGGTCGCGCCCAACAGCTTGGTGAGTTTCATTAATGTGCCCCTTTTACAGGCTGAATGCCTGATGGAGCTATCGTGGCAAGCGTTAGCGCGATGATGCAAGCCGCATCGCAATGCAGCAAAGGATTTATGAATTCGGTGTTGCACTAATGCGACACAAAACCGTCTAAGCCGAGGATATCAGGTAGCTATTTCGCGGTTGGCGCAATGATATTCGTTTTTGCCGCGTTGCCGCGAAAGGATATGTCGCGAGGGAATTCTCCCCCGCGACGATAGGTTTCAGATCAACGCTCGATGCACATGGCGATTCCCATGCCGCCGCCGATGCACAAAGTCGCCAGGCCCTTCTTGGCGTCGCGCTTTTCCATCTCGTAGATCAGCGTGGTCAGCACGCGCGCGCCCGATGCGCCGATCGGATGGCCGATGGCGATCGCGCCGCCATTGACGTTCACCTTGTCGGCATCCCAGCCCAGTTCCTTCCCGACCGACAGCGCCTGTGCCGCAAAGGCTTCGTTTGCCTCGATCAGGTCGAGGTCGCCGACGGTCCAGCCGGCCTTTTCCAGCGCCTTCTTCGTCGCCGGCACCGGGCCGATACCCATGATCGACGGGTCGACGCCCGCCGAAGCCCAGCTGGCGATGCGGGCCAGCACCGGCGCGCCTCGCTTCTCGGCCTCCTCACGGGTCATGATCACCAGCGCCGCGGCACCGTCGTTCAGGCCCGACGCGTTGGCGGCGGTCACGGTACCGTCCTTCTTGAACGCGGGGCGCAGGCCGGCGACGCTGTCGATCGTCGCGCCGGCGCGGATATACTCGTCCTGGTCGACGACGGTGTCGCCCTTGCGGCCCTTGATGGTCACCGCGGCGATCTCGTCCTTGAACCGGCCCTCGGCGCGCGCCTTCTCGGCCTTGTTCTGCGAACCGACGGCGAATTCGTCCTGCTCGGGCCGGGTGACCTGGTACTGCTCGGCCAGATTCTCGGCGGTGATGCCCATGTGATAGCCGTTGAAGACGTCGGTCAGGCCGTCCTTGATCATCGTGTCGACCAGGCTGACATCGCCCATCTTCGCGCCGGGGCGCAGCGACTGGGCGTGCGGGCTCAGCGACATGCTCTCCTGACCGCCGGCGACGACGATCTTCGCATCGCCGGTCAGCACCGCCTGATAGGCGAGCGCGACCGCGCGCAGGCCCGATCCGCAGACCTGCTGCACGCCCCATGCCGGAACTTCCTTGGGCACGCCGGCGGCCATCGACGCCTGGCGGGCGGGGTTCTGGCCCTGGCCGGCGGTCAGCACCTGACCCATGATCACTTCGGAAACCTCTTCGCCCGCGACGCCGGCCTGGGCCAGCGCGGCCTCGATCGCGACGCGGCCCAGCTCATGCGCCGGAGTTGCGGCAAAGGCGCCGAGAAAGCTGCCCACCGGGGTACGCTTGGCGGCGGCAATGACGATATCGGAAGCAGACATTCAGCGGACTCCGGTGTTGTTTCCCGGGCTATCTAGTGCGCTGCAGCATCGATATCCAGCATATGCCGGTCCATTTAGGGCAGGTCGCGGATCCAGTCGCGCAGCGGCTCCCACAATGCGGCGCGCGCGCGCGATCCGACGATCATGCCGACATGGCCCATGGCAAGCGAGACGGTGCGATCGAACTGCGCTGCGGTCGCTGCCGGCACGATCCGGTCGGTTGTCGAGACGAAACCGATCGAGGGACAGGCGAGCCGATCGGGGCCGACCGGCTGTCCGCCCACGGTCCAGCGACCCCGACCGGGCAGGTCGGCGCTCAGCAGGTCGTCGAACAGCTGTCGCCCCGCGGCATAGGTCAGCGGCGCGCCGGCGTTCGCCCAATCCTCTAGTGCGACGAAAGCGCGCGCCTCCGCGCTGCCGGGCTTCAGCCTGCCGAACCGCTCATATTTCAGGATCGTCCGGCGTGGATCGAGCTGCCAGAAACCCGACTGGAGCACTTCCATCGGCACAAGTCCCAGCCGCTCGCAGACCGGATGCGCCTGGTCCCACAAGGCGCTCATCGACTCGAGCGCCTCGCCATAGCCCGCGAAATGCCAAGGGGCGGCAATGCTGGCGAGCCCGGCGACCGGCATCAGGCAGGCGGCGGCGGTCGCCATCGTCCCGCCCAGGCAATAGCCGACCAGTACCGGCGGGCGCCTGAGCGTGCGCAGCATCGGCAGCAAGAGGGTCTCGATATGGGATGCGACGTCCTGGTCGCGATCCCCGGGTCCCGGCGTGCCCCAGTCGACCAGCAGCGACCGCACGCTCTGGCGCCCCATCCACCGCGCCAGCGAGTTGCCACGGGCAAGGTCGAGGACCTGGGGCGGGTTGATCAGCGAGGGGATGAACACCACCGGCTGGCCATGGCCGCCAAGGTCGAGCAGCCGTGCCCGGCCGGCCTGCGCGATCACCTTTCGAGGCGGGCGCGGTGCAGGGCGGGGGGCGACTTGATAGGCGGTCAATCCCGCCAATGCTGCGGCGCGACGCTCGGGCGATGCTGCGGTTTCGCTGCGCAGCAGCTCGAGGAACAGCGGCAGGGGGCGCGGTCCGTGTTGCGCCGCGGAATGAATCGGTGATAGATGGGAGTAACTCACAGGGGCGAGGTTCCACTACGATGAAGAAGACGGCGAGCGGCAACGGCCCGGTCATCATCAAGAAGTACGCCAATCGGCGCCTCTACAATACCGAGACTTCGTCCTACATCACGCTCGACCATCTCGCGGCGATGACGCGCGAGGGGCGCGATTTCAAGGTCGTCGATGCGAAGACCGAAGACGACATCACCCATAATGTCCTGACCCAGATCATCATGGAGGAGGAAGCGCGCGGGCAGACGATGCTGCCGGTGAACTTCCTGCGCCAGCTGATCGCGCTTTATGGCGACTCGATGCAGGCGATGGTCCCGGGCTATCTGGAGGCGTCGATGGAAAGCTTCCGGCGCAACCAGGAGCAGTTCAAGTCGGCGGTCGAGGGGGCGTTTGCCAATTCGCCCTTCGCCGAGATGGCGAAGCGCAACATGGCGATGTTCGAAGCCGCGGCGAGCGCGTTCAAGCCGGGTGAAGGCGTTGCGGGCGGAGCCGCACCCGCACCCGCAGCGCCGACAACGGCAGCCACGCCAGAGAGCGCCGACGATGTCGCCGCGCTGAAGGCACAGCTCGCGCAGCTTCAGGACAAGATCGAGAAGCTGGCAAAGTAACCGGCCACCCCGTGCCGGGGCGCGGGGCGGCAGGTCAGGCCGATCCTTGCGCCCGTTCCGCATCGCGGGCCGGGCGTTCGGACATGCTATACGACGCGGCGGCCGGTGAAGAGCTGAATCAGACCGACCACCAGCGCGACCACCAGCAGCAAGTGGATCAGGCTGCCGCCAATGCTCGTGACAAGGCCGAGCAGCCACAGGATTAGCAGGATTACGACAATCGTCCAGAGCATCTCGCTCTCCCCTTGTTCTTTCGGTAGGCGATCAACGAGAAGCGTGCGGTCGTGTTCCATCGCGCCGGCGCACGCGCAGCAAGCGGGACGCGACCCATGAATCTGGAAACCCTGATCCGTCATTATTTCGGCACCGACGATGTCGATGCGATCGGCGCGGACGCGCTGATTCTGGGCAAGGAAAAGCTGGCGGTCGATTTCGGTGTCGAGCGCGACGCGGGACGCAAGTTCGCGCTATGGACGCTGATGGACGGGCTGGGCATCGCGCCGCCGCCGGCCGAGGCATTCGAGAAGGAGCCGGACTTGCGCCGGGCGGCGGAGGACTATCTCGACGCCGCGTGGAAGCTGGAGCGCGACTGAGCGCCGCCGCCGGGTAGGCCCGTGCGGCGGCGCCCGGCACGGGTCAGGGCTTGCGGAACTTCAGCGTCATGCGATCGCTCTCGCCGATCGCGGCATATTTCTCGCGGTCGGCATCCTTCAACGCATAGGTCGGCGGCAGCGTCCAGACGCCATTGGCCCAGTCGGCCGTGTCCTTTGGGTTGGCATTCACCTCGGACGCGCCGACGAACTGGAAGCCGGCACCCTCGGCGAGACGGCGGATGGTCGACACCTTGATATAGCCGCTGTTGCGCTCGCGCTCGTCGCTGGCGCCCTCGGGCAGGCGATGGTCGACCACGCCCAGCGTGCCGCCCTTCTTCAGCATCTTGAACATCTGCGCGAAGGCTTCGGCAGAATAATCCGCCTTGTCGGGGCGCTGATAGCCCATCCGCCAGTTATGGACGTTGCGGAAGGTCATCACGACATCGGCGCTGCCGTCCGGAACCTTGGGCTGGCCCTCGCTCCACGGGAAGGCGGCGAGCTTCACCGCGCCATAGGTCGCGTCATCCTTCTCCTGCATCGCCACGACGCGCTTGTTGCCGTCGGGCCAGGGTGCCGCGGCATAATAGGTCCCCTTGCCCTTGGTCAGCGGGGCCAGGATCTCGGTGTACCAGCCGCCACCGGGCCAGATCTCGACCACCGTGTCGGTCGGCTTCACCCCAAAAAAGGCGAGCGTCTCGGCCGGGTGGCGATATTGGTCGCGCGCCAGGTTGGCGGGCGTGCGCGTCGGTGCGGCAACCGCAGCCTTGATCGCGTCGCTCGCTTGGGGAAGGTTCGTTGCCGCGATCAGGGCAAAGGCTGTCGCGGCGATCGCCGTGACGAACAGGGGCTGGCGCACGCTCTCTCCATGCTTATCTGTGAAGCCGGAAGTCTGATCAGCGAGCGGGCGGGATGCAACCGAATTTATGGATTTTCGCCGTCGGAACGGCAGCGATGGCGCTGGTCAGCGGCCTCGCCGACCGCCGGCGCAACCGGCGTCGGAACTTGGACGATGCCGGATTCATGCCCTGGCCGCTGATCCAGGTCCTGGCGATGCTGGCCACGGTGATCCTGCTGGCGCTGGCCGCGAAGGGGTTCTGAGAGGCAGTGGGGGGCTGACTTTTTTTCCCCTGCCTGGAAGGGAGGGGAGTGAACCGCGTTGTACCGCGCCCTACAGGCATGCCTCCAGCAGCGCCTGGTCGAAGCCATATTGCTTGGCCTTGTCCAGCGTATAGGGGCGCAGGCCCATCGAGCGATATTCGCCGACGATCTTGCCGTCGGCGCTCTCGTCCAGATATTCGAACTTGAAGAGTTCCTGCGTGACGATCACCGGGCCTTCCATCCCGATCACCTCGGTCACGTTGGTCACGCGGCGCGATCCGTCGCGCAGGCGCTTTACCTGGATGATCAGGTCGACCGAGTCGGCGATCTGGCGGCTGATCGCTTCCTTCGGCACCTTGATGTCGGACATCATCACCATGTTTTCCATACGCGCCAGCGCCTCGCGCGGACTGTTGGAGTGGAGGGTGCACATCGATCCGTCATGGCCGGTGTTCATCGCCGCCAGCATGTCGAAACATTCGGCGCCGCGGATTTCGCCCAGGATGATCCGGTCGGGTCGCATGCGCAGCGCGTTCTTGACGAGGTCGCGGATCGAGATCTCGCCCTGACCCTCCAGATTGGGCGGACGCGTTTCCAGCGGCAGCCAGTGCGGCTGCTGCAGGCGAAGCTCGGCCGCGTCCTCGATCGTCAGCACGCGCTCGCCCGGGTCGATCATCTTCGACAGGGCGTTGAGCATCGTCGTCTTGCCCGAGCCGGTGCCGCCCGAGATCACGATGTTGAACCGGCTCGCGCCCGCGACCTTCAGCGCGGTCGCCATCTTCTGGCTCATCGATCCGCCCTGCGCCATCATGTCGAGGGTGATCGGCTTGGCCGAGAATTTGCGGATCGAGATGGCGGTGCCGCGCAGCGACAGCGGCGGCACGATCACGTTGACGCGGCTGCCGTCCTTCAGCCGGGCGTCGGCCAGCGGCGTGGTCTGGTCGACGCGGCGGCCGACCGAATTGCAGATGCGCTGGGCGATCTGGAACAGATGTTCCTCGTCGCGAAACTGGATGTTGGCGAGTTCCAGCCGGCCCTTGCGCTCGATGAAGGTCTGTTCGGGGCCGTTGACCATGATGTCGCTGATGGCGCTGTCGGCCAGCAGCTCCTCGAGCGGCCCAAGGCCCAGAAGCTCGTCGACCAGCACCTTTTCCAGCGCGAACTGCTCGCGCCGGTTGAGCGTCAGCTTCAGCTCGGCAAGCACCTCGCCGATGATCGGGCGGAATTCCTCGGCCAGCTCGTCCTTGCTCAGCGTCGCCGCTGCCTCGGGATCGACCCGTTCGAGCAGGCGCGGCAGCACCTGCTCCTTGATCCGGTGGACCGAGGCTTCGAAGCCCTCGACCCGCGAATTGCCTGCTTCGCCCGAGGCTGCCTGGCGATCGGCAAGGCGCTGCATCGCCTCGCCGGTGGCTTGGGCCTGCGCGGATAGCGGCCCTTCGGCATCGAAGGCGCCAGCTCCTGCGGGAGGCGCGACCGGCTGGAGCGGCTCGCCGCCCACTGTGACCGGCTCGGGCACCCGCGGCGCCACGCCGCCCTGCATCGGCCGGGCGACGCCGAAAGCGGGCCGGCCGGCCACGCTGCCACCCAAACCACCGCGTCGACCAAAAGCATTCATGGGAAGGTCATCATCCTCGGGGAACCGTGGCTCGCAGGCTAACCGGCAAGGTTTTACAATTGCCTAACCACGTGGTCGGGCGGCACCGCGGGCAGATCACGGCGGCGCCAGACGAGAATGGTCTCGCGCGGGCCATAGTCCCGGTTGGGCAGGGCGGCCGCGCGGACATAGTCGCGCGCCAGCACCTGCGCGATCAGCTGGTCGTTGGCAGCGAAGCGCTCGGCCCATTGCGACCCCTGGATGGTGAGGATCGCGGCCGGACGCCGGTCGAGCGCCTGACGCAGCGCGACGACCGGATCCACGCCCAGGGTCGGCGCTTCGACCGCGGAACGCAGATGAGCGCTGAACGACCAGGGCGTCACGGTGCAGCCCTTTGCCAGCAGATAATAGGCGACCGGCCCTTCATAGACGAACATGCACTGGTCGTGGACCTGGGGCGGGATCGCCGCGACGACGCGGGCGGCGGCAGCGCGGTCGCTGCGCGCGATCGCCGGGTTGATCATCACCGCGTGCCACAGTGGCCAGACAAGCGCGCCGGCAAACAGCGCGAGGCCCAGGCGCGGCAGCGCGAAGGCGCTGGCAGACAGCACGGCGCAGGCGAGCGCCAGCGGCAGGGCGTAATGCGGCCAGAAGCCGCCGATCGCGAAGAACTGGAGCGCGGTGACGCATCCCCAGCCGACCAGGAACAGGATCTCGCCGGGCCAGCGGGTGAAGCGCTGCGTCCCCGCCCAGAGGCCGAGCAGTGCAAGCGCGAGCAGGGGTGCCGCCAGGACGATGCTCTCGACCAGCCGCCGGTGCGCGCCCGGATCGATCGGTGCGCCCTTGGCGATCACCGAGAGGATATTCGCCTGCCACCAACTGTCGAGATGACCGAGCACCAGGTAGAGCGCGATCACCGCCAGTGTCGGCGCGGCGCCGGCAAGAGCGAGGCGAAGCGTGATGGCGACTAGGGCGGGCGGCCGCGCGCCCGCGCGCCAGGCGGTGGCGAGCAGCCAGCAGCCGAGAAACGCTCCCTCGAACAGCGCGATCGTTTTCACCTGGATGGCCAGCCCGGCCAGCAGCATCGCGGCGGTGCCAAGCCGCCGCCCGTGTGGCGACAGCGGCGCCTCGGCGGCGCGCAGTACCAGCATCGCAGCGAGCGCGACGAAGAGATTGTAGAAGACCGGCGTCTGGGTGGTCTCGCCCCACAGCTCGTTGATCGCGCCGAGATAGAGGATGCCCGCCATCGTCGCGGGGAGCCACCCGGTCCTGCGCCGAGCGATCAGCGCCACGACCAGCGCCGTGGCGGCGGCGAACAGAGTCGCGACGATTTGCGCCGCCATCACCCCGTCTCCCGGCAGCAGCCGGATGCCCGCGAAGATGAGGAACAGGCCGAAGGGCTTGCGGTCCCACAGGTCGACATAGGGCAGCATGCCCTGCCACATGCGGTCGCCGACCAGCAGATAATATTGCTCGTCCAGCCCGTTGATCGGATTGCCGAACTGCGCCGATCGCAGGACGAACGCCGCGACCAGCAAGGTGATGCCCGCCAGCACGAGGGGCGCAGGGGCAGTGCGGGGGCGCGGGCGAAGGGTAGGGAGCGCAAGCGTGGCCATGATCCACCCTGTGCCCGAACAGGGTTAACAGCGGCGTAAAGCTGGCCCGTTTCGGTGCGAGGACAACGGTCGCGATTGACGCCGGCTGTTTAAGGATGAAGATCGTCCGTGCTTGGGAGATTGCACGGGGGGACGAGATGATCGGGCGAGGAATCGGATATGGCATCGCACTGGCGGTCGGTGCGATCATGCCGGTCGGTGCGGCGCCGGGGCAGGATGCCGGCACGACACTGCCGGACTGGATGGCCGGCGACTGGTGTACGGCCGGCCCGGTGGACGATCGCACCTGCGAGCATTGGAGCCCGCCTGCAGGTGGCATGATGCTGGGCGCGTCGCACGAGGTGCGCAAGGGGCGCACTACGAGCTTCGAATATATGCGGATCGTGCTCGAGGACGGTGAGCCGGTCTTCTCGGCCCAGTTGAACGGTCGACCGCCTACCGCCTTCAAAGGCGAGGCAGCTGGGGCCGGAATTCGCTTCGTCAACGAAGCCAATGATTATCCGCAGCGCATCCGATACTGGCGCGAAGGCGATGCGCTGGTCGCGGAGATCGCGCTGAAGGACGGCAGCAAACCCAATCGCTGGCGCTTCATCCGCCAGCCCCGCTGAACCCGACCGAGGCGGATACGACAACGCCGCCGGCGCGAGCCGGCGGCGTCGATGATCGGCGGGGTGCCGAGCGCGGGCCGGAGCCCGCGAAGCGTCAGGCGGCGGTTTCGGCGAGGACCGTCAGGCCCTTCGCATTCACCTCGGCAAAGCCGCCCTCGATCCGGATCGTCTCGGGCGCTGCGCCCTGGGTGCGATAGATCGACAGATCGCCGTCGCGGATCGTCGACATCACCGGGGCATGGCCCTCGAGCACGCCGAAATCGCCTTCGGTGCCGGGGACGACGACCATGTACACGTCCTCGGAGCGGACGAGACGTTCGGGGGTCACGAGTTCGAAGTGCAGCATGTTCTCAATTCTCCCCCCTCCCGCTTGCGGGAGGGGTAGGGGGAGGGCCTGTGAGGTTCGGAGGTGGGCCCGTGACGACAGGCCCTCCCCTGGCCCCTCCCGCAAGCGGGAGGGAAAAGGACGTCCTTACGCCTCTTCGGCCAGCTTCTTGGCCTTGGCGACGGCTTCGTCGATGCCGCCGACCATGTAGAAGGCCGCTTCCGGCAGATGGTCATACTCGCCGTCGACGACGGCCTTGAACGACTTCACCGTGTCCTCGATCGACACGAACTTGCCGGCGATGCCGGTGAAGACCTCGGCCACGTGGAACGGCTGCGACAGGAAGCGCTGGATCTTGCGGGCGCGGGTGACGGTGACCTTATCCTCTTCGGAAAGCTCGTCCATGCCCAGGATCGCGATGATGTCCTGCAGCGCCTTGTACTTCTGCAGCGTCTCCTGGACGCGGCGGGCGGTGTCGTAATGCTCCTGGCCGACGATCGCCGGGGTCAGCACGCGCGAGGTCGAGTCGAGCGGGTCGACCGCCGGGTAGATGCCCAGCTCCGAGATGGCGCGGTTGAGAACGGTCGTCGCGTCGAGGTGGGCGAACGAGGTTGCCGGCGCCGGATCGGTAAGATCGTCCGCGGGAACGTACACGGCCTGCACCGAGGTGATCGAGCCCTTGTTGGTCGAGGTGATGCGCTCCTGCAGCGCGCCCATGTCGGTCGACAGGGTCGGCTGATAGCCCACCGCCGACGGAATGCGGCCCAGCAGTGCCGACACTTCCGCGCCCGCCTGGGTGAAGCGGAAGATGTTGTCGACGAAGAACAGCACGTCCTGGCCTTCGACGTCGCGGAAATATTCCGCGATCGTCAGGCCCGACAGCGCGACGCGTGCGCGGGCGCCCGGCGGCTCGTTCATCTGGCCGAACACCAGCGCGACCTTCGAACCCTCGCTGGTCGGATTGCCCTCGGCATCCTTGGCGATGACGTTCGCATCGAGGAACTCGTGATAGAGATCGTTGCCCTCGCGGGTACGCTCGCCCACGCCGGCGAACACCGAGGTGCCGCCATGGCCCTTGGCGATGTTGTTGATCAGTTCCTGGATGAGCACGGTCTTGCCCACGCCGGCGCCGCCGAACAGGCCGATCTTGCCGCCCTTGGCATAGGGGGCCAGCAGGTCGATGACCTTGATGCCGGTGACCAGGATCGCGCTCTCGGTCGACTGGTCGACAAAGGCGGGGGCGGCGGCGTGGATCGGCGCGCTGCCCTCGGCACCGATCGGGCCGCGCTCGTCGATCGGCTCGCCGATGACGTTCATGATGCGGCCGAGCGTCTTGGGGCCGACGGGCACGCGGATCTGCGAACCGGTGTCGGTCACGGTCTGGCCGCGGGTCAGGCCGTCGGTCGCGTCCATCGCGATCGTGCGGACGGTGTTCTCGCCCAGATGCTGCGCGACTTCGAGGACCAGGCGATTGCCGTTATTGTCGGTCTCGAGTGCCGAAAGGATCGCCGGCAGGGCGCCGTCGAAGCTGACGTCGACGACGGCGCCGATCACCTGGCTGATGCGGCCGACATTGTTGGTCGTCGCGGGCACGGTGCCGGTTGCGTCGGCGGTCGGCTTGACCGCGCGCGGCTTGCGGGCGGGCTTCTCGGCGGTCGGGGCTTCGGATGCCATGTTCTCTTCCTTGCTTCGAACGGTCTTAGAGCGCTTCGGCGCCCGAAATGATTTCCACCAGCTCGGTCGTGATCGCGGCCTGGCGGGTGCGGTTATATTCGATGGTCAGCCGGTTGATCAGGTCGCCGGCGTTGCGCGTCGCATTGTCCATCGCGGTCATCTTCGACCCCTGCTCCGATGCGGCGTTCTCACGCATCGCACGGTACAGCTGGATCGCGACGTTGGTCGGCAGCAGGTTGGCGAGGATGCCTTCCTCGTCCGGCTCATACTCGACCGCGGCGTCGGCGCCGCTGGCGATCGTGCCGTCGGTTGCGGGAATCGCCACCGGGATGATCTGCTGAGCGGTCGGCTCCTGCGTCAGGACCGACTTGAAGTTCGAATAGAACAGGGTCGCGACGTCGAACTCGCCGGCTTCGTAGCGGGCGATCAGATCGTCGGCATAGCCGCGCGCGTCGAGGAAGGTCAGCTTGCCCAGGTCGCCCGGCTCGATGCCGTGCACCAGCAGCTCGCGAAACTGACGGTTCAGCACGCCGCGGCCCTTGCGGCCGATCGTGTAGATCTTGACCGTCTTGCCCTGCGCCAGCAACTCCTGCGCATGGCGGCGGGCCAGGCGGGCGATGTTGGTGTTGAACGCGCCGGCCAGACCCTTGTCGCTGGTGGCGACCACCAGCATGTGGACCTGGTCCTTGCCGGTGCCGGCCAGCAGCTTGGGCGAAGATTCGCTGACCGTCACCTTGGACGCGAGCGACGCGACCACCGCTTCGAGACGCTGGGCATAGGGGCGCCCGGCCTCGGCCGCTTCCTGCGCACGGCGCAGCTTCGCGGCGGCGACCATCTTCATCGCCTTGGTGATCTTCTGCGTCGACTTCACCGAGCCGATGCGGATCTTGAGGGCCTTAAGGCTCGCCATTCTTTTCCTGTCCCCGCCGTGCCGGACCTGCCGGCACCTCCTGATCGGAAGAGGCCCCGGCCAAGGCCGGGGCGACGTCAAAGTTGATTATGCGAAGGTCTTGGCGAACGATTCCAGCGCGCCCTTGAGCTGTGCGCGGGTGTCGTCCGACAGGTCCTTGCTGTCGCGGATCGCGGCCAGCACGCCGGCATGGTTGGCGCGCAGGTCGGCAAGCATCGCCTGCTCGTAGCGCACCACGTCCGCCGCCGGGATCGCGTCCAGGAAGCCCTGGGTGCCGGCGAAGATCGAGGCAACCTGCTCCTCGAACGGCATCGGCGAGAACTGGGCCTGCTTCAGCAGCTCGGTCAGGCGCGCACCGCGGTTCAGCAGCTTCTGGGTCGAGGCGTCCAGGTCCGAGCCGAACTGCGCGAACGCAGCCATTTCGCGATACTGGGCCAGCTCGAGCTTGATCGAGCCTGCGACCTTCTTCATCGCCTTGGTCTGCGCGGCGGAGCCGACGCGCGACACCGACAGGCCGACGTTGATCGCCGGGCGGATACCCGCGAAGAACAGGTCGGTCTCGAGGAAGATCTGGCCGTCGGTGATCGAGATCACGTTGGTCGGAATATAGGCCGACACGTCGCCTGCCTGGGTCTCGATGATCGGCAGCGCGGTCAGCGAGCCATTGCCATTGGCGTCGTTCATCTTCGCCGCGCGCTCGAGCAGCCGCGAGTGGAGATAGAACACGTCGCCCGGATAGGCTTCGCGGCCCGGCGGACGGCGCAGCAGCAGCGACATCTGGCGATAGGCGACTGCCTGCTTCGACAGATCGTCATACACGATCACGGCGTGCATGCCGTTGTCGCGGAAATACTCGCCCATCGCGCAGCCGGTGTACGGTGCGAGGAACTGCAGCGGAGCGGGCTCCGACGCGGTCGCGGCGATGACGATCGAATATTCCATCGCGCCATTTTCCTCGAGCGTGCGCACCAGCTGGGCGACGGTCGAGCGCTTCTGGCCGACGGCGACGTAGATGCAGTAGAGCTTCTTGCTCTCGTCGTCGCCCTTGTTGACCTCCTTCTGGTTGATGAAGGTGTCGATCGCGACGGCGGACTTGCCGGTCTGGCGGTCGCCGATGATCAGCTCGCGCTGGCCGCGGCCGACGGGCACCAGCGCGTCGAGCGCCTTCAGGCCGGTCTGCATCGGCTCGTGCACCGACTTGCGCGGGATGATGCCCGGCGCCTTCACTTCGACGCGCGAGCGCTGGTCGGACACGATCGGGCCCTTGCCGTCGATCGGGTTGCCCAGACCGTCGACAACGCGGCCCAGCAGGCCCTTGCCGACCGGCACGTCCACGATGGTGCCGGTGCGCTTGACGGTGTCGCCTTCGCGGATTTCGGAGTCGGAACCAAAGATCACGACGCCGACATTGTCGGCCTCGAGGTTCAGCGCCATGCCCTGCACGCCATTGGCGAACTCGACCATCTCGCCCGCCTGGACGTTGTCGAGGCCGTGGATGCGCGCGATGCCGTCACCGACGCTGAGCACCTGGCCGGTCTCCGAGACCTGGGCCTCGGTGCCGAAATTGGCGATCTGGTCCTTGATGACCTTCGAGATTTCTGCGGCGCGGATATCCATTTTCAGCCTTTCATCGCGTGCGCGAGGGAATTGAGACGGGTCTTGATCGAGGAATCGATCATCTGGCTGCCGATCTTCACGACCAGGCCGCCCAGGAGCGAGGGATCGACCGACAGGTCGACGGCGACGTCACGCCCGATGCGGGTGCGCAGCTGCTGCTTCAGCGCGTCGACCTGATCGGCGGTCAGCGGATGGGCCGAGACGACTTCCGCCGTGGTCTCGCCGCGATAATTGGCGGCCAGGGTGCGGAACGCGCGGATGATCTGCGGCAGCTGGTTCAACCGGCGGTTGCCGGCCAGCACGCTGAGGAAGTTTGACGTGGTCGAATCGAGCTTCAGCGCGGCCGAGGTCGCGGCGATCGCGCGCGACGCGTCGTTGCGGCTGATCAGCGGGCTGGTGGTCAGCGCCTTGAAATCGGCCGATTCGTTCAGTGCGGCGCGAACCGTGGCGAGGCTCTGCTCGACCGCGGGAAGCGTCTTCGAATCGCGAGCGAGTTCGAACAGAGCGGTAGCGTAGCGTCCGCTTAGGCTGGCCTGGATACCGCCGGAATTCTCCACGCGTGTCGGTTCCTCATAGGGAGCAGGAATTAGCCCCGTCCGAAGGGGCCGCACCCCGGTTGATGGAGGGCGCCCTTCTAGGGTCGCGGCGCGGTTAGCATCGCAAGTGTTGGGATGCAACCCGACTCGCGGAGAGGGCGAAAGGCGCCTGTTCGCGATCGCGCGTCAGGGTTATCGCGACGATGGCGGTGCGGCAACGGACCAACCCGCGCCGTGCGGCGAACCGATCATCGACGCGCGTCTGGCCGACTATTGCCGACATGCCTAGGATCGCGACCGTCCTCTAGTTTCGGAGTCGCGTAATGACCGGCCGTTTTCAACCGATGATCATGGCCGACGGGGCCGAAATCCAGGTCTATCATGTCGAGCCGCAGGGCAGGCGGCGTGGTGGCCTGATCGTCATCCAGGAGATATTCGGCGTCAATTCGCACATCCGCTCGGTGTGCGAGGACTATGCGGCCGAAGGCTATGAGGTGCTGTCGCCCGCGCTGTTCGACCGCGAGGTGCCGGGGTTCGAGGTCGGATATGACAAGGATGGCCGGGCGCAGGGCGTGAAGCTGGCGCGCGAGGCGCATCCGTTCGGCCTGTCGCAGGACGACGTCCAGAGCTGTGTCGAGGCGCTGGCGGGCAAGGGGCCGGTGTTCGTCGTCGGCTATTGCTATGGCGGCTCGCTCGCGTGGTTCGCCGCCACGCGGATAAAGGGCGTGACGGCGGCATCGAGCTATTATGGCAGCCTGGTGCCGGGATCGAACGAGCGGCCCGACTGCCCGACGATCGTCCATTTCGGCCGGCACGACCACGGTATCCCGATGGAGGGCGTCGAGGCGCTGATCGCGCAGGACCTGCCGATGACCGAGATCTTCGTCTATGACGCCGGCCACGGCTTCAACTGCGACCAGCGCGAGGATTATGACGCGCCGAGCGCCGCACTGGCGCGCGAGCGGACGCTGGCGCTGTTCCGGGCGAACGAGGGCGCTGCTTGATCCGGGCGTAGCGCCGGCCGCGCGGGATCAGCGCGTCGAGGGCCTGACCGGCTCCGGGCTGCCGCCCGTCTCGACATGGATGGTGGCGACGCAGTGCGCCTCCGCCCAGGCAAGACCCGCCGCCTCGGCTTCCTCATAGCTGGCATAGGGCTCGCTGCCGACCAGCGCGACCGACTCCAGTTCGTCGCCGTCGCCGCACGCCATCAGCGCGGACGCGATCAGCGAGAAGCCGCCGCCCGGCAAGGCATTGATCTTGATGCAGTCCGTATCGTCCGACGCCAGTTCGCCGGGCGGCAACTTGATGATCTCCATCCCTATTCTCCTCCGTTTGCCCGAACGGTTCAGCCTCTGATTGGATGCTTCGGAGAATTGTGCTGCGTGCTTCATCGTCCTGCCGCACTCGGCGCACAATTGATCGCTGATCAATTGATTTGAATTGAACGATGATCAATTAGGGCTGGGTAGCTGACGGACAGTCTCGTCCCCGGCTGCGGAGGGTAAGAGATGAAGCGCATTCCCGTCATCGCCGCGATGATCGCGGCAACCGCACTCGTGGCAGCCTCGCCGGCTGCCGCCGTCCCCCAGGTCAAGCTGAGCGGTCGCACCCTGGCCACGCCCAAGCTGGCAGGCGATCTGATGCGGACCATCCTCGGCCATTCGAAGCACAGCTCGGGCTGCCCGACCATTTCGGGCGCGCATATGCAGGTCATGCCGCGCAGCTATGCGCCGCGCCAGCCGACGCGTCAGGCGATCGCGATGGGCGGCCATTTCGAGGTCTGGACGATCACCGCCTGCGCCGCGACCCGGCGATATCAGATCGCGATGTGGCCGTCGCCGCGCGGCGGGGCCGACTTCGCCATCACCCCGCTTGGCGGCCGCGTCCCGCTGCGCCGCTGATCGGTCCTGATTTCCCCCAGCGTCATTGAAAGAGGAGACGCATCGTGAAGACTCAGTCGATTCGCGCCCTGGCCATCGGGGCGGCCCTGTTCACCGCAGCCGCGCTCCCCGCCGCTGCCGCACCGTCAGCCATTCAGGGCGGATGGAACGGGCGCTATGTCTGGGAGGAGGATGTCGGCCGTCACGGCGGTACCAGTCCCAGCGACAGCATCACCGCCTTCATCACCTATACGCTGACGATCGGACCGGGTGCCGGGCCGACCGGCTGTTCGCTGAACGGTCAGGGGTTCCAGACCAATCGGCGGATCCAGTGCACCGCGGTGCCCAGCGGCAACACGCTGGTGGTGAAGTTCCGCCGCTTCGGCGCGGAGAATTTCCCCGGCGACAGCTGGTCCGCCGGACAGAGCTTGTTCACGCTCAGCCGGGGCAAGCGCGGCATCACTACAGCATTGCAGGCACTGACGCCGTCGAACCGCAACACGCCGCGGAGCGGCATGCTGTTCCACCGCGTCCGCTGACCATCATCGATCCAACCGGAAGCATCTGGCGAACCATGGGAAGACGATCCGATCATAGCCGCGCGGAGTTGCGCGGCCTCATCCTCGGGGCGGGGGAGACGCTGATGGCCGAATCCGGGCTGTCCGGCTTCTCCGCCCGGGAGGTGGCGAAGCGCGTGGGCTATACGATCGGGACGATCCACAATGTGTTCGGCAATGTCGACGGGCTGATTACCGCGATCAACACGCGGACGTTCGACCTGTGGGCCGATGCGCTGGAGGCGCGACTGGCCGAGGCCGGCGGCGACCGGATCGCCGCGCTGGTCGAGGCCTATTTCGCCTTTGCCCGCGCCAACCCGTTTCGCTGGTCGGCGATCTACGAACATGTCGGCGTGGCCGAGGCGACACCACCCGAGCAATCGGAGGAGCGGGGGCGGCTGACCCGGATCGTCGTCCGGGAAGTGGCTGCGGAACTCGGGCGGCCCGCCGACGACGCGATCGGTACGCTGGCCCGGTCGCTGGTGGCGACGGTCCATGGCCACTGCGCGTTCCAGGTCAGCGGATCCTGGGAAGCGATGGGCCAGCGCGACGTCGAGGGCGTCGCCCTGGCGCGGGTCCGCGAAAGCCTGGCCGCGGCGCGGGGCGCACCGACCGACTGAACCCGGCGCGCGCGACGCGCGTTGCGGTGGGAAGGAGATACCGATGGGTTTCATCTCAATCTTCGGCATGTTCATGGCGACCCAGTTCGAGCCGCATGCGGACGGATATGCCTTTCGCGTGAACGGCAAGGGTCCGGCATTGCCCGTCACCAAGGCCGAGCGCGACCGCTATGTCCTGCGCGCCGGCTGGAGCTTCCTGTTCCACACCGCGGCCTTCCTGCTGTGCGTGATCGCGGCGGCGATGCTGACCGCGACCTGGTTTCCCGAGGGGAACGAGGCTGGCGGCTTCGTGCTGATGGGCGGGTTGCTGATCCTGATCGTGTTCGCGCTGTATCGCTCGCTGCGCTGGGCGATGCGGGCGCCGGCGCGCGACTTCGCCGATCGCATGCCGGTTGCCCCGGCGCGGTCTAAGCCGCGTCCCGGGCCGCAGCGGCCTGCAGGCGCTCGCGCGCCGCGTCAGCCCGCCAGGCCTGCAGGCTGCCTGTTCCTGATCGGCTTTGCGCTGGTCGAGTTGATCGCCGGGATCGCAGTGGGCGCACTTGCCTATCATCTGCTGATCGGCCGCGGCGAAGGTTTGGCGTTGCTGGGGGCATTTGTCGGCTGGCTGGGCACGGTGGTGCTGATCGAATGGTGGGCGAAGCGCCGGGTGCTTACGCAACTGCTCGATATCCTGTCCGAAATTCCCTGACATCCCGTTCGACAAGGAGGCACTGATGACCAGATGCACCCGCTGCAATGCCGCGATCCCCGCCGGCGCCCGGTTCTGCCCCGATTGCGGGCATGCGATCGCCGATGCCGACGACCCATTTGCGACCATCACCGCACCGACCCCGCGGCCGGGGTCGCAGCCCGGGACGCAACAGCCCGATGCGCCGGCGGGGCGTCGCTCGGGCTCGGGCTGGGGTGGCTGGATCCTGCCGGCGATGATCGTGATTGCGCTCGCCGTGATCGGCGTGCAGCTGTGGAGCCAGCGCGACGCGGCCAAGCCGATCGCCGAGCGCCAGGCGGAGACCGCCAAGCGTGACGACAGCGCCGCTGCGCCCGACCGCACTCCCGAAGCGGCGCCGTCGGCCGTCCCCGACGAGTCGCCGCCAAGGGCGGCATCCGAGGGCCAAGTCAGCGCCGCGACCCTGGACGCCGATTTCGCCGGCGACGCGCAGGCGGCGAAGGCGCGCTATCCCGGCGCGGTAACCGTGATCGGCACCCTTGCGTCGCTGACGCCGGGGAACTCGTCTTCGCTGTCGCTGGAAGGGCGGACCCGGTTCAACTTCATCGTCGCGAGTCTGTCCGCGGGGTCAGCAGATACCGTGTCGGCGCTGTCGAAGGGCCAGTCGGTGACGCTGGCCTGCGGCAGAGTCGGCACGCTGGCGGGCACGACGATGCTGCGCGACTGTACGCTGCAATAGGCAGATCAGCCCGGGTGGGCGAGCCCGCGGAGATCGGCGATCAGCGCCCCTGCCAATTGGCGGAGGCGCGCGTCCGGTTCCGACGCATCGATCGCGCGTTCCAGCTGCCGGGCCGTGTCGGTCAGCGCGTCGAACCCGAACATGCCGGCACGGCCGGCGATGCCGTGGCTCAGGTCGCGCACTGCCTTCCACGCCGCCGCATCGACATTCGCCCGGATCGCGTCGGCATCCAGGCCCGCCTGCTCGATGAAGCGGAGGCGAATCGCCCCCAGGCGTTCCTCTAAATCGGTCATTCGATGAATTCGCGCACGCGGGTGGACAGGCTCATCGGATCGAACGGCTTGGCCAGCACGCCGCGCGCGCCGAGGTCATGGAAAGCGCGAACCTCATAGGCCTGGGTCCGCGCGGTGATGAACACGACCGGGATCGTCGCGGTGGCCGGATCGTCGCGCAGCCGGGCGAAGACGGTGGGACCGTCCATGCCCGGCATCATTACGTCGAGCAGGATGAGGTCGGGCGTCCAGGTCCCGACCTGCTCGAGCGCCTCGGGCCCCGACCCGCAGGTGCGAACCTCGAAATCGGGATCCAGCTCGAGCGACATCGCCGCCACTTCGCGGATATCAGCCTCGTCGTCGACATACAGAATGCGGATCGTCATTGCCTGCCTTCCTGTCTGGCTGCCACCTTCGCCAGCACCTCGTCGATCAGCTGGTCGAGGCCGGCGCGCGACTTGACGATGACCTGATCCACGCCCTCGATCGCCGCCCCGTCGACCTGCTGCGCGGTGAACACCGCGATCGGGATGGACGGATCGTCAGCGCGCAGCAATGGCACGAGTTCCAGCCCGTTGCCGTCTGCCAGGCCGATGTCGAGAATCGCCGCATCGAACCGGCGGCCGCGAATTGCCGCGCGTGCTTCGCTCACGCTGTGTGTCGACAGCACGTCGCCGCGCTGTTCGAACGCGCTGGAGACGACGCGCAGCATGTCGGGGTCGTCGTCGAGGTGGAGAATGGCCGGGAGCCCGGTCGAAGGTTCGGCCGCTGTCTCGGGCGCTTCCGGTCCGGACTCGCGCCGCGCCGCGGGCAGGTCGACGTGAAAAGTCGTGCCGCGCCCAACTTCGCTTTCGAACCGGACATTGCCGCCCAGCCGGGTGACGATCTCGCGCACGATGCTGAGGCCCAGGCCGGTCCCGCCCTTTTGCCGAGTATCCGAATTGTCGGCCTGTGCGAATTTAGAGAAAATCCGATCGCGAAACGCCTCGGGGATCCCTTCGCCATCGTCGGAGACGCTGATTCGGAACCGGTGGTTCAACTCGGTTGCCGATACCCGGACCGTTCCGCCGCGCGGCGAGAATTTGACCGCATTGGACAGGAGGTTGGTGATTACCTGGTTCAGGCGATCCTCGTCCGCCAGCACCTGGCTGCACTCGGGCGGCGATTCCAGGACCACCTGGACGCCATATTCATTGGCGAAGCCGGCATTGTCGCGAACCGCGCGTTGCAGGATATGATCGAGCGCGACCGGCTTGATGTCGAACGCCATCCGCCCCGCCTCGATCTTCTCGATGTCGAGGATGTCGTTGATCAGCCGCACCAGCCGGGCCGAATTGCTCTGCGCGATCTGGATCAGACGAAGCGCCTTGGCCGGGATCGGACCCGCGGCACCGCCGGTGATCAGCCCGAGCGAGCCGGCGATCGAGGTCAGCGGCGTGCGCAGCTCGTGGCTGACGGTCGCGACGAAGTCGGTCTTGATCTGCTCGACCTCGCGCTTCTCGCTCAGGTCGCGGCAGACCGCGAGGAACAGCGATCCCTGGGCCATCGGGACCACGCTGATCGCGACTTCGACCGGAAATACCGACTGGTCGCGGCGGCGGCCCATGACCTCCTGCACCTCGCCCGGCAGGCCGTCGCGATTCGCATCGAGGCGGGCGAGGAAGCTTTCGACTTCGCCGCGGTCGGGCGCCACGTCGAGCAGCACGCCGATGTCGCGCCGCAACAGCGCACCGGTTTCATATCCGAACATCTTGGCGGCGGCGGGGTTCAGGCTTTCGATGCTCCCGCTGGCGTTCAGCACGATCAGCCCGTCCATCCCGCTTGCGAAGATTGCGCGCTGGCGGGCGGCGAGATCGTCGGACTGGCGGCGGAACTGCTCGCGCGCCATATGGCTGCGCGCGGCGAGATAGGCGGCGGCGGCGAGCAGCACGACCAGCAGTGCCAGCAGACCATAGGTCCGGTCACGGACCCGCGTGCGGGTCGTCTCGAATACTGCGGTAACCTGAGCCAGCCCGCTGCGTTCACGTCGTTCGGCGCTGCCGATCAAGACGCGAAGCCGGTCCATGAGGACTTTGCCCTGGAAGACCAACTCACGCTCGCCGGCAAGGTTTCCGCGGCGCCCCAGCCGGATCGACTGGTCGACCAGAGCTCGCTTTTGTAGCGAGATCTGCCGCATCTCCGCCAGTTCCGACCTGTATCGGCCGTCCGGCGGCGCATGGTCTTTCAGGGATGCGAAGGCCGGGTCGATCCGGCTGAGCGCGTTGCGGTAGGGCGACAGGAAACGCTCGTCGCCGGTAATCAGAAAACCGCGCTGGCTGATCTCGAGATCCTGGTGCAGCAGCAGGATGGTCCGCAGGTCGGCCCGGGCTTCGTAAGACCGGATGATTTCCCGCCGCAGCGACGCGGTTTCCCCGAACCCGCTGATGACCACGAGCGTCAGGATCAGCATCAACAGCGGTACCAGAACTGCAGCCGCCATCACCACCCATCGGGTGATGACAAATCGTGGAGGCTGGACAGTTGCTTGCGGCACGGGCGGATGACCTTGTGATCTCTCGCGCGCTATCGCATCGACGCGTGAGGAAACCAACCTAGGAACATGATCATTTTTCGGTTGCAGGCCGGGGACGAAGGTCGCCGATCGAGATCGTCGCGGTAGCGTCCTTGGGAATGACCAGGTCGTAACTCGTCTTTTCCAGGTCGACCAGCGTGATCCGCCAGCGCCCCGGTGCGAGCCCGGTCACGCCGAACCGCCCGGCGGAATTGGTGAACAGCGGCACAGGCTCGCGTTCGGGATGCGCCTCCTCGGTCGCGGTGCCGCCGACCAGAGTGATCGGGTCTCCGGTCGGGCCGAGCAGGCGTCCGACGACGCTGACCATATAGTCCGATCCCACGGTCAACCGGTACCCGCCGCGATAGGGCGGCATCAGGCGGAACGATCCGTCGCCCAGATTGGCGCCCAGCGGCGCATCGGGTGCGGTGACCAGCACGTTGCGCTCGCTATAGCTGCTGAGGCTGGACTGCAGCGCGGTGCCCAGCGCGCCGGTATTGGCGAGCGAGGTCTTGCCGACCGCGTCGACCAGGATATCCGCGTCCTTCAGCGAGGAATGCGGGCGAATGATCGCGAAGGCATCGTTGATCGGCCGTCCGACCGTGAAGCTGCCGTCCGCCATCGCCAGTGCGGTGCCGAAGCGCAGCGAGGTGCGCTGCCCGGTCGAGCGGGCCAGGTCGTTCTCGAAAGTGCTGTAATGGCTGAAGCCGAGTTCGGCGCGGTTCGCATAATATATGCCCGTCGCGTTGGCGCCCACACCGGTATCGCTGCGCTCGATATCCGCGCTGAAATTATACGCGCCGGTGCCGGTGCCGTGATAGGTCTGATAGGTCAGCCGGCCGCGATTATACCGACTGTCGAGATCGGCGCGAAGGCTGGACGAACGGTCGACGCGGTAGGTCAGCGACAGGAAGGCGGTGAAGCGTCCGCCGCGGCCGTCGCGCTCATAGGTGAGGTCGCTGGTAAAGCTGAACTGGGGCAGCGGCCGCCAGCCGCCACTGACGCGGACGCTGCGCACGTCGGGCTCGCCGTCGCGGCCCTTGGAATATCGCGCATCGATCCCGGCATAAAGGGTCTCGGTCAGCGCGCTGTTGTAGCTCGCACCGGCGATATAGCGGTAGGGATTGAAAGGCGCTCCGGAACCGATCGGCGAGAAGTTGCGGCTTCGCGTCTCCAGCGACAGGGACAGGGCGTCGGCGCGGTCGGCGCTGCGGCTGATCGTGCGCTGGAAGGTCACGATCGATGCCCAGCCCGAGCCGAGGCCATTGACGTGCGATGCGGAGGCGAAGGCGCCGATCGAGCCGATCGGGCTGGCGACGACGGTCTCGACACCGCCCATCCAGCCATTTCCGTCGGCCTGGGCATTGGCCCCCAGCGTGAGCCGGTCGCTGACGCCGCGGCGATAGAAGCCGCTAAAGGCCAGGTCGTTGGTGTAGATCGGCCCGCTGGCGCCCAGCGGCGCGCGCGTGCCCAGATACAGACCGAATTCGCTCAGGCCCGAGGCAAGCTGCGACTGATCGAGGAAGATGTTGAAGTTGAACGACTGGACGCGGCCGGCATCGTCCGTGATCGTCAGCTTCACGTCGTTCGCCCCCTGGGTGAAGGGAAAGTCGCGCAGGTCGAATGTGCCCGGATCGACCTCTAGCCGGCGGACGACCTGGTCGTTGACGCGAACCTCGATCGTCGAGCGGCGATCGATCTGGAAGCTGCGGTTGCCGCGCGGCCGGATGATTGTCTGCGGATCGAGCAGCGAATAGAAGCGTGAGACCGACAGGCCGGCGATTTCGGGTGCCGACTGGAAGCCGCGGGCAAGCGTCTGGAGATCGCCGGCGGTCCAGCGCACCAGATTGCCGCGATCGTCATAGATCAGCCGCGTGCCGCGACGCTGGAAATCCGTACCGGGCGCACCCGCCTGCCAATTGGCTTCGCCCTCCAGCACCACGCCGCCCGCCCGGATCGCGCCGTCCAGAAAGGTGATCGGGGCGGCGATCCCCTGATCGGAGCCCTGCTGAACCCAGTCGAGCGAGCCGCGGATGTTGAGATAGGCGCTGAGCCCGGCCGGCGCCGTATAGGTCACGGGACCGCGGCTCATCTCGTCGCTGAGCACCAGCGAGCGGCTGGCGCGGCTCGACGCGGCAATGTCCAGCGTGATCTGCAGCGCCTGCGGGTCGTAGCGGATCGCGACGCCGACGCCCTGGAGGTCGGCGCGCTCGAGCTTGCCCTGTGCCGTCAGACGGGTGCGCAGCGTGTTGAGCAACGTCCCGGAGATGCGCGGTTCGAGAAGCGCCAGCAGCCGTGCTGCGGCGAAGCTGGCGCGGCCATCGGTGTCGAGCGTGACGGTCGCGTCGCCGACATAGGTCTGGCCGTCCATCACCGGCGCGGTCAGGACGATCGCCCGGCCGGTCGGATTGATCCCGGACGCATTTGCGTCGGGATCGATCACCACCCGCGCGTCGGTCGGATCGGTCGTCTGCGCGGCCGCCGGGGCCGACGCCAGGCACAAGCCGAGCATCAGCGCCGAGGAGGCGACGGTCAATTTCAGCCAGGAGGGGATGATTTAGCCCTCGGGTGTGAACTGCACTTCGACGCGGCCGTCGGGCTGCGGGAGGCGAGCAGGCAGGGTGATGCGGCGCGTCTGGCCGCCGCCGACCAGGCCGTAGCCGATCGACTGCTGGATGTCGGCACCGGTGAACTGCTTGGTGAAGACCTGACGGCCGTCGGGCGCGAACTGGACGACGCGAACGCGTCCGCGCGACAGATAGCCATGCGCCACCGACTTGTTGGTGATGGTGACCACCGGCGCCGGATTGCCTTCCGCATCCTTGCCGATCTCCGCCGAGGCGACGGTCAGGTTGGGCTTCACACCGTCGGGCGAGACGCTGACCAGCACCTGGAAATTATAGAGGAGCTGGATGTTCGACGTCGTGTCCGTCGTCTGCACCGGAAGCTGTGCGACCGTGATGAAATAATGCTTGCTGTGCGGCAGGGCGGGATCGCCGACATATTGCACGCGGAAATTCTGGCGCTGGCCGGGCTGGATCAGCGCCTGGGGCGGGAAGGCGGCGAGCTCACCGGTGTCGCGCCCGGTCGGGCTGACGCCGTCCGCGGTCAGGTCGAGCGACTCGATGCGAAGTTCGACGGGCAGCGGCTTGTCGAAGGTGTTCTCGACCGTGATGACCTGGCTCATGCCCCGGCCCGACGTGGTGAGGTCGAGAACCACAGGCTGGACGGTCATTGCGTAGGCGGCGGTGGCCAGCCCCAGAATGGCTGCCGATGCGACCAATCCGGTGACGAAGGTTCTGCGCTGCAACTTCACAAGTCTCTCCTGAGCCTATCCCACTGACTTCGCGCCATATCGCCGGTCAGGATCAAAGGAAATGATGGACCGATGCGATGCCCGCGCCAAGGCAGGAAAATCACGAAGCACGCCGCCACCTAATGCGTGAACTGCGGCGGCTTCGTGTTACTTGGGAAGAGACACGTGAAGCGGTCCGCCCATGTCTTCGTCATCGGATTCAGCAAGCCGCTCATATTCGGCGGCAAGGAACAACAGATCGGCGCGATCCTCGTCGGACGCACTTTCGGCGCAGGCTCGAAGCTCGGCAGCAAGAACTAGAGGGTCACGAGGATCCATGGGTCAGGCAGTTCCGGCGGGTTGCCCGGAGGGCGCCCGCCGGAGTGCTGGATCAGGCTGCGGGCGCAACCGTGATCTCGACCTTGCCGGCATAGGCGCCAGCTTCGAGCATCGCTGCCGAGTCTGCGGTCTTGCCGGTGCCGACGGTCAGGGTGATGTTGTTCGTGTTCGACGAGAAGCGATCGCCGATCTGACCCGAGGTCGCGCCGCTGGCGATCGACTCGTCGGAAATGCTGGTCGGGCCGCCATTGGCGCGCTGGGCGGTGACGACGGCGGTGTAGTGGACGGTGTTGGTGTAACCGTTGGGCGGGTTGTTCGACGACGCGTTCACCAGCGGCTTGGCTTCGACCGAGACCTTCGGGTTCGCGCCGTTGCACTTGATGGTGAAGGTGCGGCTCAGTCCGCCATTGTTGCTCGAAAAGGCAGCGTCGACGGTGCCGTCGGTCTTGGCCAGTTCGCCCAGCGTGATGCTGCCGCTGATCGGGGTGGCGGCCAGGCAGCGGCCCGAAACGGTCCCGCTGACGTCGACCGAGCCGCTCGCCTGAGCGAAGGCGGGAGCTGCAGCGAATGCCGAACCGAGGACCAGGGCAGAGAGAACCAGCTTCTTCATGTCGTATCTCCAGGAATTTCGTTTGGGGCTGTCCGCCCCGACGAGTTGGATATGCACTGGAGCCTGGTCCCTCCACATTTAGCGCCAGTCGAAAAGCGCCATAACTTCAAGCATAACGACCTATATCGGAAGATATAGCAAGCCTGCGACCGACCATCTCCGCCTAATAGGGTCGCGATCGGCGCAACTGTAACGCCGAAAATCCGATTCAGATGCTTACTGCGTTGCGCGACGAAAAATGCAGCTGTCGGCGAGGATCAACGGCACCGCTGATCCGCGTTCAGGCGTTGGGCAAAATGCGTCAGCAGTCGAACACAGTCGAGACGGAAGATCGCAACGCGAGTTCAGCCGGCCGGATCGTGCTGGCCGCCACCGTCGTCCGGCTGGGCAAGCGCCTCATAGCCGGCGATCAGGACGAGCAGATCCGCGCGCTCCTGGTCCGACGCGCGTTCGGCGCAGGCGCGAAGTTCGGCGGCGAGGGAGAGGGTATCTCTGGGGATCATGGCACAGACGGGTCGGCAGGCCCCTTCCCGGGGGAAAGGACCTGCCGCGTTCGTGATCTTGCGGGTGGATCAGGCTGCGGGCGCGACCGTGATCTCGACCTTGCCGGCATAGGCGCCAGCCTCGAGCATCGCCGCGGAGTCGGTGGTCTTGCCGGTGCCGACGGTCAGGGTGATGTTGTTGGTGTTCGACGACAGGCGGTCGCCGATCTGGCCGGTGGTCGCGCCGCTGGCGATCGACTCGTCGGAGATGCTGGTCGGACCGCCATTGGCGCGCAGCGCGGTGACGACGGCGGTGTAGTGGACGGTGTTGGTGTAGCCGTTGGGCGGGTTGTTCGACGACGCGTTCACCAGTGGCTTGGCCTCGACCGAAACCTTCGGGTTCGCGCCGTTGCACTTGATGGTGAAGGTGCGGCTCAGTCCGCCATTGTTGCTCGAAAAGGCAGCGTCGACGGTGCCGTCGGTCTTGGCCAGTTCGCCCAGCGTGATGCTGCCGCTGATCGGGGTGGCTGCCAGGCAGCGGCCCGAAACGGTACCGCTGACGTCGACCGAGCCGCTCGCCTGAGCGAAGGCGGGAGCTGCAGCGAATGCCGAACCGAGGACCAGGGCAGAGAGAACCAGCTTCTTCATGTCGTATCTCCAGGAATTTCGTTTGGGGCTGTCCGCCCCGACGAGTTGGATATGCACCGCGAGCTGGCGTCGCCATATTTAGCGGGCGGCGAAAAGATCGATAACTTCAGGATCGAGCAGCTATATCGAAGGATATAGGACGGCCTCACGCCTCTCCGCGCCGCGGCAGGCGGATCGGCCTGGGTCCGGCCTCGGCGCGATCGGAGGACGGGCGCTGGAATCAATTCGGCAGGCCCTCGCTGGTGCGAGGACCTGCCGAAGACGATCGCCGCCGCCGAGGGATCAGGCGGTCGGGGCGACCGTGATCTCGACCTTGCCGGCATAGGCGCCAGCCTCGAGCATGGCTGCCGAGTCATTGGTCTTGCCGCTGCCGACGGTCAGCGAGATGTTGTTGGTAACCGGGGCCAGACGATCGCCGACCGGGTTCGAGGTGGCGCCGCCAGCCATCGAGTCGTCGGAGATGGCGGTCGATCCGCCATTGGCCTTCATCGCAGTGACGACGGCGGTGTAGTGGACGGTGTTGGTGTAGCCGTTGGGCGGGTTGTTCGAGGCGGCGTTCACCAGCGGCTTGGCTTCGACCGAGACCTTCGGGTTCGAGCCGTTGCACTTGATGGTGAAGTTGCGGGTCAGGCCATTGACGTTGCTCGAGAAGGCGGCGTCGACGGTGCCGTCGGTCTTCGCCAGTTCGCCCAGCGTGATGCTGCCGCTGATCGGGGTGGCAGCCGAGCAGCGTGCTGCGACGGTGCCGCTGACATCGACCGAACCGCTCGCCTGGGCGAAAGCGGGAGCTGCAGCGAAAGCCGAACCGAGGACCAGGGCAGAAAGAACCAGCTTCTTCATGTCGTATCTCCAGGAATTTCGTTTGGGGCCTGTCCGCCCCGACGAGTTCGCTATGCACCGGAGATCGGCGTCGCCACATTTAGCCTATGGTGAAAACGTCGCTAACTTCAGGATCAAGCAACTATATCCTAAGCTATAGTGCCACGGCGGACTGCGCGTGACGCGGGGTGACGATCGAGCACTTCACAGGCGCCATCGTCACGCGCCAGTCCTGTTCTCGTGCGCAACAGCTGAAACGCGACTATCGACTTTGATCGCCGGGATGTAGCGGGGTGCGTGTCCAAGGCCAGGCCAGGTCAGCATCCAGCTGGCCACGTGATGGAAAGCATCCCATGAACGAGTCCTTGGGCCAGATGTCCGAAATCCCCGAACTCGAAGCCGGCTGGTGGGAGATCACCCCGGGCGAGCGATTCACGATCCGCACCTCCGCCACGGACACGGCCGGGCGCTACACGACGATCGAGATCGTCGCCTATCCGCGCAACGCAGTGCCCTTGCATGTCCACGGCAACGAGGAAGAGCATTTCGTCGTCATCGAGGGGCGCGTTCACCTGACCAATGGCGACCAGAGGCTCGAACTGTCTGCCGGCGATGCGGCTACGGTGAAGCGGGGAACGCCTCACGCCTGGGCCAATCTTTCGGATGAGCCGGTTCGGATGCTCGTGATGTTCGCGCCAGGGGAACAGGAAAAGGCGTTTCGCCTGATCGGGTTTGCGACCGATGGCGATTTCTCGGCCATCGCCGAGGAGAATGAGCGGCTGGGCACCAGCGTCGTAGGGCCGCCGCCCTATGAGAATGTCTATTCGGTTTTTTCGCCCCGACCGGCGCTGGCTCCTGCGCAGGACGCTGCACGCTGAACGAAGCGCGCGCCTACGGGCTCGACCGGGCGTGCGCCGGAATCGAGCTGGCAGGCCTTCCCCCGGGGGAAGACCTGCCAAGCCGCTATTGGCTTTGGGCGATCAGGCGGCCGGGGCGACCGTGATCTCGACCTTGCCGGCATAGGCGCCGGCCTCGAGCATCGCACCGGACTCGGAGGTCTGGCCGCTGCCGACAGTCAGCGAGATGTTGTTCGACACGGTGGCGAGCCGGTCGTTGATCTGGCTCGAGGTCGCACCGCTGGCGATCGACGGATCGGCAATGCTGGTCGAGCCGCCGCCCGCGCCCAGCGCGACGACGGTCGCGGTGTAGTGGACGGTGTTGGTGTAGCCATTGGGCGGGTTGTTCGACGATGCGTTCACCAGCGGCTTCGCCTCGACCGATACCTTCGGGTTCGCGCCGTTGCACTTGATGGTGAAGTTGCGGGTCAGGCCGTTGACGTTGCTCGAGAAGGCGGCGTCGACGGTGCCGTCGGTCTTGGCCAGTTCGCCCAGCGTGATGCTGCCGCTGATCGGGGTGGCAGCCGAGCAGCGTGCCGAGACGGTCCCGCTGACATCGACCGAGCCGCTCGCCTGGGCGAAGGCAGGAGCCGCCGCGAAAGCCGAGCCGAGGAACAGAGCGGAAATAACGAGCTTCTTCACGACGTGTCTCCAGAAATCCTGACGGGGTGGTCACCCGATGGGATGTCTCTGCACTGGAGCCTGACGTCGTCCCATTCAGCGAATGGCGAAAACCACGCTATCGTCGGGATGGGCGGCCTATATCGATGGGAATAGGCCGCCCCGTCACAGTCCCGCGCAATTGACCGCCGACGAAGCCGTGACGATCGGCGTGAAGGTGATGATCAGCGTATCGGCATAATCGGGTGCCGGCGTCTTGGACGCGCCGCCCTCCTGCAACGTCGCCCTCAGCGGCAGCACGCCCGCCTCGCCCGCGATACCTGCACGGGCACAGGTGCGCGGCGTGGAGGCGGCGTTCGACGCCACGTCGCGACCCAGAAAGCGCGCGCGGTATCGGATGGTCTGCGCCGAGTCCGCCAGGTTGCCGCCACGATAGGTCAGCTTGAAATCGTTCTGCGACCGCATCCGGACCTCGAACGGACCGGAACTGCGAACGCGCAGGGCATTGCTGGCGGAGGTGGTGTAGCGTTCGGGCGTCGCCTGCACCGCGGTGGTCGTGGCATCCCCGATCTCGCCGAAATCGAGCACCGAGCCCGCATAATAGGCCTGGAGCGCGCTGACAGTGTTGACGTTGATCCGCACCGCGCCCGAATCGCGCACCGGACTGGGCAAGCTGTAGAGCCCGCCCTCGCCCGAACAGATATAGATGAGGTCGAGCACGATCGGCTCGCCGGCCGAGAGGTCGGTGCCGGGCGGCACGGTGACGCGCAGGTTCAAAGGGGTCGACAGGTCCGACGCGTACACGCCGCCAAAGTCGTAACGGATCTCGCCCGCAGCGCCTGCACCATTGTCCCGCGAATCGAGCGCGCGCGGACGGCCTGCCGTCGCGCCTTCGGGGTACAGCACCTTGTACCCCCGATAGGTGATGTCGAGCGGTGGCGAGCCGGACGGTGCGGTCAGGACGACGCTCACTTCGCGGGTCCGTCCGCCGTTGAACCATCTGTTGCGGCGCAGCACGAGCGGTATCGTGACCTCGGATAGGCCGGCGGGCGAAAAGGGATCGTAGGTGATGCTCGCCGGCGCCGTGGCGTTTCCCGTCACGCCGCACAGCGGAGAGATCTGCGTCTGCGCCGCCGATGGTGAGGCGGCGGTCAGCGCCGCGATCGTCGCAATGAAGGGGAAAGCCGCTGTACCGAACCTCATAGGCGAGGCGATACGACGATCTCCCGTGCGGCGCGAGCCGATAGTTCTTCCGGATCGGTCGCCGGTATATTGGCGGCAATCATGGCTTCCGTCTGAGGCGTCAGTCGCCTCGTTCGAGTTTCGGGAGCGCCATAGTTGCACAGCGCCTTGGGCTCGGCCGAGATACCCGAGTGCGTCCCGCCCATCGATACCCAGCACCGCGGTGCAACATAACCGGTAATACCCACCTCGCCGCTCGTCTGCGCTTTCGCAGGCGTAACGAATATCGTTAAGATGAAGGTAAGGGACGAGACGGCCAATCTGATGATCGGCGAAGTAAGAATCGAATGGGCGACTCTTCGAACCATGGCAAAGAAATGAATAAACCAGGTTTCGGATCCCTGTCATGGTAAAAATTTCCCTATCATCATGGCGCAACGCTGACGGTGACAGTCAAGGTGTCGGTATAGCGGCCAGCGACCAGCGGCGCCGCGCCGCTATAGGCGGGCGCGCTGACACGCAGATAGGACCCGTTGGCCCGGGTCGAGGCGCCACCAAGCCGAAGTCCGGTCGAACTGCTGGCGGCACCGGCAAAGCTGCAACTCCCGCCCGAGGCAAGGGTTGCGGCCTGACAGGTCGCCGTCGAGTTGGTCCCATTGTCGGCCACCATCTTCAGATCGACCTGATAGGGGGCCTTGGTGGCATAGCCGGTGGCGGCGCCGGCGGCGGTGGTCATTCCGCCGTTCGCCGAAGAGACCGCGATCCGCGACGCGCCGGTGCAGTTGAGCTGGATCGCGAAATCGCGGGTGAAGCCGCTCTGGTCGAAATCGGCCTGGTCGACCGAGCCGGTCGGCGCGCCGCCCGTGGCGAAGCCGCAACGGCTGCGAACCGAGGCGCGCACCTCGACCGAGACGTCGATGCTGCTGACGGCGCCCTGGCCAGCGGCATAGGCGGTGACCTGGGCGCGTGCCGGCTGGACGATGACAAGCAATGCCACCACCATCATCAGCAGAAAAATACGCGACCGGACCATGGGGGGTAGATGCAGCCGGACCGGTCCGGCGGACATTCAACCCAAGGCAAGAACCATGCTTAACCAATGGCCCAAAGCGTCTATCTCTTTGGATATAGTGTCAGAGCAAGGGTGAGAATGCGCCTTTCGGTGCGGGACTGATAATCGCTCTTTCGCAACGTTTCAGGCGCCGCGCTCCTGCGCGAGCAGGATCAGGTCGGTGCGGCTGCGCACGCCGAGCTTGTCGAACACCTTGTGGAGATGCACCTTGACCGTCCCCTCGGTCAGGCCGAGCTCGTCGGCGATCTCCTTGTTGCGCAGCCCGCGCTGGACCAGCGACGCGACCGCACGCTCGCGCGCGCTGAGGCCCTCGAACGGATCGCGCGACACATCGGGCGACATTGCCAGGTCCATCGCCCGCTGCATCACTTCCTGGTCGAGCCAGCGGCGGCCCTGGGCTACCGTCTCGAGGCAGACCAGCAGGTCGCGCGGCGCGGTCGACTTGATGACGATGCCGTTCACGCCGAGCTGCATCGCTTCCTTCGTCACCATGTCGTTGAGGCTGCCGGTCAGCAGGATGACCGGGCGGGTATCGCCCCGGTTGCGCAGCGTCCGAAGCACGTCGAGCCCGGTGCGTTCCGGCATCGAATTGTCGAGGACGAGCATGTCCGGGCGCGCGCTCGGCAGAATCTCCAGCGCAGCGGCGCCGCTGTTGACCTTCGCGACAATCTCGAAATTGGTTTTGTCGAGCAGCATCTCGATGCCGGCGAGGGTGAGCGGATCATCTTCCGCGATGAGCAATTTTGCCATGTCGACCCGTTATTGTTTTGGTTCAGCAGGGATTCACTAACACCGGACGCGGGCTTCGGCCAGACGACCGCCGGTCCGTTATCGTCAAACTGTGCCCGAATTGGTGAATTGCGAGTGACTCTAAATCATCGTGTTCGTGAATATTTCGCAATATTTCGGCGATAAGAATGGGATAAAACGAAGAAGGGCCGGAGAATGCTCCGGCCCTTTTCCTATTTATAGTATCCGAAATGGTCAGCGCGAGCGGCCGGCACTGGTCCGGCGGCCGCCGCCGGGGCCCTGAGCCGGGCGACCCTGCCACTTGTTCTTGCGCGCATAATCGCGCTGGGGCTGCTCGCCCTGGGGACGATCGCCGCGCGGCGCGTCGTTGCGGCGAGGCTGGTCGCCGCGCGGGGCCTCGTTGCGCGCCGGGCCGTCGAGACGGCTCCAGTCGTTGCGGCCATTGCCTTCGGCGCGACGCGGCGCATTCTGCTGCGGCCGAGCTTCTCCGCGCGCGGCCTCGCGGCGCGCGTCGTCGCGGCGTTCGCCGGCAGGGCGCGCCTCGAACTGCGGACGCGGCTTGCGCGGCGGCTGGCCACGGCCGCCGCCGGGGCGCTGGCCCTGCACCGCGCGGCCGTTGCGGCCATTCTGCTCGTCGCGGCTCATCGCCACCGGCGCGCGGGTCGACTTGATCTTCGCTGCCTCGTTCACGAACCCCTCGGGAAGCGGGACGACGGTGATCTTCTGCCGCGTCAGCTTCTCGATGTCCTTGAGGTAGGGCCGCTCGTCATCGGCACAGAAGCTCATCGCGATGCCGTCGGCGCCGGCGCGCGCGGTGCGGCCGATGCGGTGGACATATTGCTCGGGCACGTTCGGCAGCTCGAAGTTGAAGACGTGGCTGACGCCCGACACGTCGATGCCGCGCGCGGCGATGTCGGTCGCGACCAGGATCTTCACCTTGCCCGCGCGGAACTCGCCCAGCGCGCGCTCGCGCTGCGGCTGCGACTTGTTGCCGTGGATCGCGTTCGACGCGATGCCGTTGCCGGCGAGCAGCTTCACGACGCGGTCGGCGCCGTGCTTGGTGCGGGTGAAGATCAGCGCGCGATCGATGTCGAGCTCGCGCAGCTTGATCGTCAGCAGCGCCTGCTTCTCCTGCTGGGTGACGAAGGTCACCGACTGGTCGACGCGCTCGGCAGTGGTGGCGACCGGGGTCACCTTCACCTCGACCGGATTGGACCGCAGGAACTGGCCGGCCAGTTCGCGGATGGTCTTGGGCATGGTCGCCGAGAAGAACAGCGACTGGCGCTTCGCCGGCAGCTCCTTCACGATGCGGCGCAGTGCGTGGATGAAGCCCAGGTCCATCATCTGGTCGGCTTCGTCGAGCACGAAGATCTCGATGCCGAGCAGGATCGCCCAGCACTGGTCGATCAGGTCGACCAGGCGGCCCGGGGTGGCGACCAGGATGTCGACGCCGCGCGCCAGGTCGGTCTTGTTCTTGGTGATCGAGGTGCCGCCGAAGACGGTGGCGACGGTCAGCTTGGTGCCGGCCGAATATTGGCGTGCGCTCTCGGCGATCTGGCTGGCCAGCTCGCGGGTCGGGGCCAGCACCAGCATGCGGCAGCCGCGCGGCTGGGGGCGCTTGCCCGAGGCGATCAGCCGGTCGATCGACGGCAGCATGAACGCCGCGGTCTTGCCGGTGCCGGTCTGGGCGATGCCGAGCAGGTCGGCGCCCTCGAGCAACGGCGGGATGGCCTGCGCCTGGATCGGCGTGGCGGTGTCATAGCCCTTGGCGACGAGCGCGGAGAGAACGGTCTGCGAGAGGCCGAGTTCGGAAAACTGCATTGGAAAACCTTTATGCGGCTCGCGCACGTCGACAGGACGCGCGAAAGCGGGGTCAGGAATGACGCCCCGCGTGATATGGGAAGCCGGGAAAATGGACCGAGGCAGAGCCAGGCGGAGGTCCGCCGATCACGCTGCATGATGCCTCGATGCGCCGCGATATGGCAGCGTCGATGTCCTAAGTCAAGGTGAGGGGGTGCCGGGTGATGATGGATTTCAGGGGCTAGGTTAGGGAAACTAACACTTCCCCTCATTCTCGCGCCGCGACGGTATCGTAGAGCCCATATCTGGTGAACCCTTCGTGGCTATCAAGCCCTGTGTGGTGGCGGGATACGTCTTCGTACCGGCGGAACGCAAAAACCGCCTCGTTCATCCGCTCGGTGTTGAACTTCTTTAGCCGCAAGAGGAGGTTGAAGTCGGCAACCGAAAGGCCGGTGACGGTTTGGAACAGGTCCGCTCCAACGTGGTGATCGCGTCCTGTAGCGTGTTGGCGAGGCACTTTTGCTTGAAGCGCTCGCGCAAAGCATGGCCAGTGATGATTTCACTATGCACCTATTTAAGTCAAGACAGCCTTTAACGACGTTACCTGACCATAGTGCGAAACAGGCAATGGATAACTTCCTTGCCCGTTGTGTATTGATCCTTGATTTCGGCATAGTTTGTTGTGTTCGGCAATGTGCCTTCATGGACGAACTGGTGCCGCCAGACAATTACATTGCTGTATGCGGACTTCGGGCTTTTGTTATGTGCCCTGACGTATTCCTGTTCGGCCTTCTCTAAGTTTCGCTTGAAGCGATCGAGATACTTCACCCCAAACATCTTCACATGCTCTTTTTTCAGATCGTCGAGTTTGATCCGACCGTTAATGCGATCAAACTTTGCCCGCGTTACACTTCCCAAGACTATGTGCTTCTTGTCCGCGAACTCATAGAAGATGTCTTTGATTGCCAGTTCGTATGCAGTCACGGCCGATGTCGCTATGAAGCCGGTGTAGCGGCCCTCTACAAAGGGGTCCGCTATACCAGCCATCAGGGGATCTACATGCGCGAGGTAGTCCTCGACGAGTGTGAAACGATCGGCGTAGACCATCAGTTCATCAGATACTTTTCGGCTAGCGCCAGTCGCTTCTTCACCTCAGGGGTGTCACTGGTGTTGTAGAAGATCGCGTTCCGGTATTCCTCATCAGCGAGCAGCTTTGCGAACCGGGCTTTGAGGTCTTTCGGTATCTTGCCTGGGTTGCGAATCAGGGCGGCCATCACGCTATCCATCGCCGCAAGGTTCAACGGGCCGCGCACATGGAAGGGCTTGGGGTCTAGCTGCTTCGCGATGATCGCTGTCACTTGGCCGAACCGCTCGACGAACTTCTCCACCTTGTTCGAGCCTTTGCCCTTGGTATGAATCTTCATCTGCTGGTTGAGAAATTCCTTCATGGGTTTCTCGTATTCGCCGCCGCGTTCTGTCATCGCGAATATGCGGAGGATCATTTCGACATCGCGCTGGTGTTTGTCGAGCGGCTTCCTGGCGAGGATCGTGCGCCAGTCGGTATCCTCGTTTAGCTCGTGCAACTCATTGACCAGGTTGCCGTGGAATACACAGTTGCGAATTTCTTGCGGACGAAGCGGAGTACCACCCGTGTTCAGGCGCTCGAATATATGGAACATGCTCGTGCTCTGGTTCACAGGGGCAAGCTGTTTGATATTCACCGCGCGGAGGACCGCGCCCTTTAGCTTTCGCTGCTCCTGCTCGGTCAGATCGGTAAACTTTTTGCCTGCATAGGGGCTGCCTTTTGACAGGCCAGTGAGGCGGAACACCGCGCGCCGGCCCTGCAAATTCTCTACTCCGAAGTAGCCTTCGAAGAAGTAGATCACGCTCATAATGCGCTGCTGGCCGTCGATCACGAGATTTTTGTTCTCGCTGTCGATGTAGAAGAACACCTGGGGGACCGGCAGTCCAAGAAGAAAGCTTTCGATCAGGAGGCTGGACTGTTTGATGTTCCAAACGAAGTTGCGCTGAAACGACGGGATTGTGATGTCCTTGTCACGCCACATATCGTGGATGACGGAAAGGGTCAGATCGGAGGGATAGGTCGCAATATCGAACTCGATATGCGTGCTAAGTTCCTCCTCCTCTGCTTCCTCCTCGACTTCGATTTCGTCGTCCAAATCCTCGGCCATGCTCACTCCCTTTGTCCGTCACACGATAGCGAGGACGTCGCTGGGCGACCAGAGGGCTTGGAGGCTATTTGCAACGATAGAGGCGGGTGAGCTGGCGGAGCGGGGCGGTAGGGCTTTTCGATTCAAGCTGCTCTGCAATCCGTTGGTCCTCGCCCATATCCAGATGCGATCGAACTCGCTTTCGGCAGCGAGGTCGATGCCGGTGTCTTTGAGAAGGTGTACGATGACAAGCAGCGATACGTGGGTTCCAAGCGCAAGCAGTTGAGGGGGCTCCGCGCTACGAAGACATCAACACTTGGCGGATCGAACGTGAGAATGGGTTTCTGCGGCAAGCCAACCGTCGCTTCACGAGAAAAACAAAAGCATTTTCAAAGCGATTGAGCTACCATGAGCGTCAGATCGCAATATGGATGCTTCATCGGAACTATTGTTGGGCTCGCGCCGGCGTCGACCCCAATCGGCCCAAGAAGGAGGTCTCGGCGGCCATGAGCGCCGGGCTAACTGACCGCGTCTGGCGCGAAGAGGAGCTTATCGAACGATCGGACGCGCACAAGAAAACACGGGAAACGGAGACTCCGGTCGACGTGGAGCAAGGCGAGAACGATCTCCGCGAACCGCCGTTCTGGCTGAATAACAGCGCAGACCATCGGCGCGCCAATGTGCATTCCTCCGACTGTTCCACTGTGCGCAAGGCGTTGGCGCGGGAGCCTGCGGCCGATAGCAAGAGCGGATGGCTGAACTTCGCAACGGAGGACGAGGCCCTCGCAGAGGCTGCAAGACGGGAGCCCGACATGCACGGAAAATGCCGCTGGTGCTTAGGCGGCTACGTCACGCGATCAACGTGTGGTCTGCGTCGATAGGACGGCGGCAGCGGGGCCAGCATTCTCAATGCGAACCGGGGGATGTTTAGTTTCCCTAACGTAGCCTCCAAAATCCATCACCACCGGGTGCCGGCGCGGTGAGCCAGCGGCCCGTCGGACCGGAGGCGCGTCAGTCCAGCGCCTCCGGATCGGGCGCATAGTCACGCTCGCGATAGTCGAACCATTCGAAATCGGCATGCAGCCCGGCGCCGGACATGTCCTGGCACGCCATGCCGATGAACGCCCCGGTGAAGTTAGGCGCGCCCGGCGCCGTGGCCTCGTCCGACAGGATCGATGCGTCGAACCGCTCGGGCAGCCACTGCCACGCGTCGTCGCCCGTTCGCCAGGCGAAGCGCAGCCGTTCCTCGTCCGCTTCCGCGCGCAGCTCGACCGGCCCGTCGGGGATCGGCACCGGCGCAGTGAAGGCGTCGGCCTGCGGGCTGTCGGGCAGGGCGGACATCACCCGGATATGGCGGCCGATAATCTCGTCATGGCTGACATGCAGATAATGGAACTTCGATCCGTTATAATAAGCGACCAGTCCTGCAGCCTGCTGGAAATGCTGCGGGGCGAAGTCCATCCGGCAGCGGGCGGAATAATGGAACGCCTGCTGGCGCCGCGCGACCAAGGCCTGGGTGAAGATGCTGCCGATCGTCTCGCGACCGAACAGCCGCAAATGCCCCGGCCGCGCCGTCAGGCTGAAGATCGCGGCGGGATCGGGGGTACGCAGCCACTGGAAGTCGATCGGCAGCGCCGCGTCATCGAACTCTGTACGCGGCGGCGTCGCGGGCCAGGGATGCGGCGTCAGGGCCGGGGCAGCGGCCTCGGCGAGCGGCATCGCGTCGCCGTCGATCGTGCGCAGCCAGCCATCCTCGCCCCAGCGCATCGGCTGGATCGCCGTCTCGCGCCCCAGCACGCATCGCCCGCGATTGGGCAGCGGCCGCCCGCACAGATAGGCCATATAGGTCTCGCCATCCGGCGTCTCGACCAGGTCGGCATGGCCTGCACGCATCAGCGGCGCGTCGGGCCGGTCGCGGCTGGTCAGCACCGGGCCGTCCGGATGGACCTCGTACGGACCGAGCAGGTCGCGGCTGCGCGCCATGGTCACCGCGTGATTCCATCCGGTCCCGCCCTCGGCGACGATCAGGTGATACCAGCCGTCGCGGCGATAGAGATGCGGCGCCTCGGTCAGGCCGAGCGCGGTGCCGGGAAAGATCACATGGCGCCCGCCGACCAGCCGCTGTTCGGCGGGGTCATATTCCTGCAGCACGATCCCAGCGAAGCGATTGCGGCCGGGCCGATGGTCCCACAGCTGGTTCAGGAAATATTTCCGCCCGTCCTCGTCATGGAACAGCGACGGGTCGAATCCGCTGGAATTGAGATGGACGGGATCGGACCAGTCGCCGTCGATCCGTTCGGCGGTGACCAGGTAATTGTGGAAGTCGCGCAGGCTGGCGCCTGATGCGCCGCCCATAGTGGTGCGGCCGTAGCGCTTCACATCGGTATAGATGAGGTGGAAGCGCGACCCGTCATGGCTGAGGCACGGCGCCCAGACGCCGCAGCTGTCGGGATCGCCGCGCATGTCGAGCTGGCTCGCCCGAACCAGCGGCCGGCCGAGTAGCCGCCAATTCACCAGGTCGCGGCTGTGATGGATCTGGACGCCCGGAAACCATTCGAAGGTCGAGGTCGCGATATAATAATCGACGCCCACCCGGCAGATCGACGGGTCCGGGTTGAAGCCTGGCAGGATCGGGTTGCGGATCATGCGGCGGGAACCTCCAGCACCGGTTCGATACCTCGGACATCGCGAGGTGGCTTGATCAGGATCCACAGGATCGCGGCGGCGATCAGGTCGAGCACCGCAAGCGCGATGAAGAACGGGTCATAGCCGATCCTGGCGACCAGCAGGCCCATGGCGGTCGAGAACAATGCGACGCCCAGATTGGCGCAGAAGCCCGCCATGCCGGCGACCGTGCCCAGTTCGTCCTTGCGGAACAGGTCGCTGGCCAGAGTGATGCAGGTGACCGACAGCGTCTGGTGGGCGAAGCCGCCCAGGCTGAGCAGGATCACCGCCGCGACCGCGCTTTCGACCGATCCGACGAACGCCATTCCCATCATCAGCACCGCGCCCAGGGTGAAGGTCCAGCGCCGCGCATTAACCAGGTTCACGCCCCGTTTCTGAAGCCAGAAGGTCACGGTCGGCCCGAACAGGCAGCCGAGCTCGCCCGCCAGGAAGGGCAGGAAGGTCGACAGCGCCGTCTCGCCCAGGCTGAACCCGCGCGAGGTGAGATAGAGCGGCAGCCAGAAGGTCAGCGTGCCCCAGACCGGGTCGGCAAGCATGCGCGGCAGGGCGATGCCCCAGAAATTGCGCTGTGCCAGGATCGACAGGATCGACGGACCCTTGCCGGTTGCCTGGACATGGCTCTCCTGTCCCGCGCGGATATAGTCGCGCTCCTCGTTCGAAACCTTGGGATGACGGTCGAGCGGATGGAAAAAGGCGAGCCACAGCAGCACCCACAGCAGGGCGATCGCGCCGGCGATGACGAACGCGCCGCGCCAGTTCCACACCGATGCGGCCCACAACACCAGCAGCGGCGCCGCGGCCGCGCCCAGCGACGCACCCATATTGTAGATACCGCCGGCGATGCCGCGTTCCTTGGCGGGAAACCATTCGGAGACGACCTTGAGCCCGCCGGTATGTGCCGTGCCCTCGGCAAAGCCCAGCGCGCCACGCACCACCGCCAGACCCTGCCAGGTCGACACCGCGCCGTGCGCCATGGTGATCAGCCCCCAGGCGGTCGCGAAGATCGCGAATCCGTAGCGCAGCCCGATCCGGTCGAGGATATAGCCGACCAGCGGCTGCATCATGATCCCGGCCTGGAACACGTTGATGACGAAGGAATATTCGCGCTCGCTGATGCCCAGGTCCTTCAGCATCATCGGCGCGGCGAAGCCCAGCGTGTTGCGGGTCAGATAGTTCACGACCGTGCCCAGCATGACGATCACGATGATCCACCATCGCAGCGCCCGTGTGCGTTGCCAGAACGTCATTCGCCTCTCCCCGCCCGGTCCGCTCCAGGCCTTGTTAGCGGTAACGTTACTGTTGTCGGAGTTAATTGCAATGCGATTGGAACGATCATCCATGCCTCACGCTTTTGCGACCGGGGCGCACTCAAGGCGATTGCGCAAGCCGCCCGGCCAAGCGACACTGGGATGAAGGAGAGCGACGATGCCGCTGCAGGTGACCGGGCTGTGTCCGTTGATCCAGGTCTTCGACATGCCCGCCTCGGTCCGCTTCTATTGCGAGCTGCTCGGCTTCGAGGTGATCCAGGCCTCGCCCGAGGTGGACGCGCCCGAGGGGCGCTATTTCCAGTGGTGCTGGCTCCAGCTCGGGTCTGCCAACCTGATGCTGAATATCGGCTATGACGTCGGCGACCGGCCGGCCACGCGTGAGGCGTGGCGCCAGTCGGCCCATGCCGATACCGGCCTGTATTTCGGCTGCGTCGATGTCGAGGCGGCGCATCTGTCGCTGCGCGCCCGCGGTCTGGAGGTCACCTTGCCCGACGATAGCGGCCACGGCATGCGCCAGATCTGGCTGCGCGATCCCGACGGCTATCTGATCTGCTTCCAGGCGCCGACCGGATCACGCATGGTTTGACCGCAAGCCGCGGGATGCGGCCGGGGACGGCAGGGCCTAGATGGACGGCATGGATCTTCAGCATCGCCTTTCCGACGATGAAGCCTGGGCAGCGTTCGAGGCGCGCGACCGTGCCTTCGACGGACGCGTGGTCGGCGCCGTCCTGACCACCGGCATCTATTGCAAGCCCAGCTGTCCCGCGCGTCGGCCGCGGCGCGAGAATGTCGTGTTCCACCCCGATGCCGCGTCCGCGCGGGCCGCCGGTTTCCGCCCCTGCCTGCGCTGCAAGCCCGACGAGGTCGGCCGCGACCGCATCGCGGTGGCACGCGCGGTCGCGCTGCTGGAGGCGGCCGAGGATCCGATCGGGCTGGAGGCGCTGGCGGAATCGGTTGGCTATGCGCCGCATCATTTCCACCGCCTGTTCAAGCGCGCGACCGGGGTGACCCCCGCCGCCTATGTCCGCGGGCTGAAGGCAAGGCGCGCCGCCCAGGCGCTGGCCGGCGAGGAAAGCGTCACGAGCGCGATCTACGAGGCAGGCTATTCGGCGCCCAGCCGCTTCTACGAAACCGCCAATGCGCGCCTGGGCATGACCCCGTCGGCCTGGAAACGGGGCGGGGCGGGGGTGACGATCCGCTGGACGGTGGCGGAGACCAGCCTGGGTCTGCTGCTGATCGCGGCGACCGACAAGGGGCTGTGCCGCGTCGCATTCGACGAGGACCGCTTCGCGCTCGCTCGGCGCTTTCCTGCTGCCGAGATCGTCGAGGGTGGCGCCGCGCTGGCCGAACTGGCCGCGCGGGTTGTGCGCGAGGTCGAGGCGCCGGGACGCGACCACGACCTGCCGATCGACGTGCGTGGCACCGCCTTTCAGGAAGCGGTGTGGCAGGCGCTGCGCGCGATCCCGCCCGGCGAGCACCGCAGCTATGCCCAGATCGCCGCGACCGCAGGCAATGCGCGGGCAGTGCGCGCGGTCGGAACGGCCTGCGGCGCCAATCCGGTCGCGGTGCTGGTGCCGTGCCACCGGGCGTTGCGCGCGGACGGCAGGATCGGCGGCTACGCCTATGGCCTCGACCGCAAGCGCGCGCTGCTGAAGCGAGAGGCCGCCGAATAGGCGGTGGCAGCGCTGCGCCAGCGTGTAGTCAGCGGTTCTGAGAGGGGTGCCGCCCGCTGGGGGGGGGAGGGTCGCGGGCGGCAACAGACAAATGTGTCTTGGGGCCTATTGGTTCAATGCCCGTCGAAAAGTTTTTGTCCCGGTTTGCAAGTCGATCCAGTCGACATGCCGTAACCGCCTCACTCCGGGAATGCAGGGGATCCCAGCAACGCGAACAGGTCATGCGGGCGCACTGGCTTCTCGATCACGCCTTCATAGCCGCAGGCCGCGGCCGCCTCGCGCAGCACGATCGACGAGAAGGCGGTGATCAGCAGCGCCCGGCCCCGCCAGTCGAGCCGGCGCAGCGCGCCCAGTAGCTCGAGCCCGTCGCTGTCGGCAATTCGATAGTCGGCGATCAGCCACTCGGCCTCGTGCAGCGCCGCGTCGCCCATCAACGCCTCGGGCGTGGCGAAGGAGCGTACGTCGAAGCCCTGGGCCTGGAGCATCAGATGCGTCGAGCGGCGAACCCCGTCATCCTCTTCTACGAGGAGAATGCGCGGGCGCTCGAGTTGCACCATCTGGGGATCTTGGGTTGCCATCAGCGTCTCCGCGGCGGAACCTGACGCAACGGGATGCGCAAGTCGCTACGTGATGGTCCTAGGAGCTGGAACTGTTTGGCTTCGGATGAAATCCGCGGCCTGTATCGGGACACATACTGGGTTCGACGCTTGCCGATCCTGCCCGGCACACGACCGCCATATCCATGAGTTCCCGTAGTGTGTCAGCGCCCGTGCAACCTCGCCAGCGCGATGCCGGCGAGATTCTGGCTGCGTCCGATATGGCGGATCGCCAGGCGGCCGGCGGGGCGGGGCAGGGCGTGGAATCGGTCAAGATGGGCGCGGAACGAGGCGGGGCAGCGGACGGCGCCATTGGCCTGGGCGATCACCGCGGCGGCGTCGCCGAGCAGCAGCGTGTCGGGCGCATTCCGGCGGGCTGCCTCGGCCATCGCCTCGATCAGCGCCAACCATTCGGCCTCCATGCTGCTGCCCGCTCCCAGGCCGAGCCGCAGCGTCGGAATGCCGCCGGCGACGATCGCGACTTCCATCCCACGGGGCACCGGGCGGCAGCCGCCGTCGAAGAAGATCTTGAGCCGGTCGGCCATCTATCGCCGGCGATCCGCGCCGCCTACCCGGCCGATGCGATAGGGACCATCGCGCACCGCTAGGGGCTTGCCCTTCCAGCTGAGCCGCACGCGCCCTTCTGTTAGCAGCGCATCCACTGCCATATGAACGTCGGGCATCATGTCGCGCCAGCCATCGGGCGCATCGTCGGCGGCCAGCGCCCGGGCAACCTCGCTGGGACAGATCGTGGCGTCAGCGGAGCGGGCATCGAGCAGCGCGACGGTGAGCGTCCGGGCCCTGTCCTCGGCCGGCGACGCCGCGCTGCCGGCCGCGCGGGTCACGTCTCGTCGTCCTCCAGCCCCGCGGCGAACGCGATGCGCAGCGCCTCGGACAGGCTGCGCACCCCCAATTTCGCCATCAGATTCGCCCGGTGCACCTCGACGGTGCGCGGGCTGATGCCCAGGTCGAACGCGATCGTCTTGTTGGGATGGCCGCGCACCAGCCCGCGCAGCACGTCGACCTCGCGCCCGGTCAGCGCATTCAGCCGATCGCGCGCGTCCTGCTCGCTCGACGCAGCCTCGGTCGTGCGGTCCAGCCGTTCGAAGGCGCGCTCGATCGCATCGAGCAGCTTGGCCTTTTCGAACGGCTTTTCCAGGAAGTCGACCGCGCCGGCCTTCATCGCCTCGACGGCGGTCGAGATGTCGCCATGACCGGTCAGCACGATCACCGGCAGGGTGATGCCGCGACGATTCAGTTCGGCCTGAACCTCCATCCCGCTCATCCTTGGCATCCGGACGTCCAGCAGAACGCATCCCGGCCGGGCGGATGCGACGACATCGAGAAAGGCGACGCCGTCCTCATGCGTTTCCACCTCGAAACCCGACGTGCTCAGCATGAAGCTCGCCGACTTGCGGATCGCCTCCTCGTCATCGACGATGTGGATCAGGCGGTGCTCGGTCATTCCAGGTCCTCCGCTTTTGCGCCCATGATGGTGAATTGAAAGATCGTCCCGCCGCCCAGCCGCGGCTCGGCCCAGATCCGCCCGCCATGCGCCTCGATGATGGTGCGGCAGATCGACAGGCCGAGGCCCATGCCATCCTCCTTGCCGGTGGCGAAGGCCTGGAACAGCCGGTTTCCGATCCGGGGATCGATTCCCGATCCGGTGTCCGAAACCGACACGCGGACCATGTTGTTGGCGGCCGGTCGTGCGGCGATCACCAGTTCGCGCACGGGGCTGTCGGCCATGGCCTCCACCGCATTGCGGATCAGGTTGACCAGCACCTGCTGGATCTGGATCCGGTCGACCAGAACCAGGCCGACACGGGTGTTGATGATGAAATCGGCCGAGATGCCGCGCTCGCGCGCGCCGATCAGCGCCAGCCGGCTGGCCTCGTCGATCATCCGCGGCAGGTCCTCGACATGCTTCTCGACATCGCCGCGCGACACGAACTCGCGCAGGCGGCGCACGATCCCGCCGGCGCGCAGCGCTTCCTTCGCCGATTCCTCGACCGAGTCGCGGAGCATCGTCTCGAGGTCGGGGCTCAGATGGTCGCGGTCCAGCAGGGAGAGGGCGGCCTCGAGATAATTGGTGATCGCGGTCAGCGGCTGATTGAGTTCGTGCGCCAGCGTCGACGCCATGGTCCCCATTGCGGACAGGCGGGCGACATGAATGAGGTCGGACTGAAGCTCCTCCAGCTTCAGCTCGGCGCGCTGGCGATCGGTCAGGTCGCGGATGAAGGCGGTGAAGATGCGGTTGCCGTCGGTATCCGCCTCGCCGATCTGCAGCTCGATCGGAAACTCGCTGCCGTCGCGGCGCAACCCGCGCACGATCCGTCCCGCGCAGGCCAGCAGCTTCTGGCCGCTCACCGCATTGCCGTCGAGGATCATCCGGTCGGACTGGGGGATCAGCATGCCGATATTGCGGCCCAGCACCTCCGGCTCGGCATAGCCGAACAGTGCGATCGCGGCGGCGGAGAAGGACAGGATCATGCCGCGCTCGTCGATCACGATCATCGCATCGGGCACTGCGGCCAGGATCGATCGCAGGTGCAGTGCGCTGCGCTCCAGCGCGCGCTCGCTGGCCTTGCGGTCGGTGATGTCGTTCATCGCCACGCCGAACCGGGGCAGCGATCCGAACGCGCCCGGCATCACGGTAATGCGGAAATCGGCCAGGAACTCGGTACCGTCCTTGCGCATCCGCCACGCATCGTTGCGCAACCGCCCGCGTTTCTCGGCGACCTGCATGTCAAGGCGGAGTTGCCCGGCGTCGCGCTCGCTTTCGGGATAGATCAAGGCGGCCGACTTGCCGACGATCTCGGACGCCTGCCATCCCGTCATCAACTGGGCGCCCGCATTCCAGGTCATGACCAATCCGGCATCGTCCAGGACGAACAGCGCGCGATCCGCGTCTCCTTCCACGAACAGCGTCAGCGCGGCATCGTCGTCGCTGGTCCGTTTCCTCATCGTCACCGGCGTCCAAACCGACGGGCAGGCGAGCCCGACACGCGCTTTTGGCCGGGTCCGGACCGATTTTCCAGTGCAGCGGCGGTGCGGACGGCTTTTCGCGCGCGGACGCTCGGGTTAGCGAGGGGCATGACGCAACCGCCCCTCATCGCCGGTCTCGAACTCGGCGGCACCAAATGCGTGGCGTTGCTGGCAAGCGGACCGGGCGACGTGCGCGACCGGATCACGGTGCCGACGACGAACCCGGTCGATACGCTGGCGGCGCTGGAGGCCGTACTCGATCGCTGGCCGTTCGATGCGATCGGCGTTGCCAGCTTCGGTCCGCTTCAGCTCGATCCCGATCGCGCCGATTTCGGCGCACTGACCGCGACGCCGAAGCCGGGATGGTCCGGCACGGACGTCTCGCGCCGCTTTGCCGAGCGTTACGGCAGGCCGCTGGCGATCCAGACCGACGTCAACGGCGCCGCGCTGGCCGAGGCGCGCTGGGGCGCGGCCCGAGGCATGTCGACGCATGTCTATATCACCATCGGCACCGGGGTGGGTGTGGGGACGATCGTCGGCGGCCGCCCGGTCCAGGGCGTCGCGCATGCCGAAGCGGGGCATATGCGGATCCCACGCCGTCGCGGCGACGGCTTTGCCGGCGCCTGCCCGTTCCACCAGGATTGCGTCGAGGGCCTGATCTCGGGGCCGGCACTCGCGGCCCGTTTCGGTGTCAGGGGCGAGGATCTGCCGCAGGACGGGCCGGAATGGGACCTGTTCGTGCACGATCTGGCCCGACTCCTTCATAACCTCGTGACCGGCTTCGCGCCGCAACGCATCTCGATCGGTGGAGGGGTTATCGCTTCGCGCCAGCATCTGTTCCCCCGCATCCGCGAGGCGCTGGACGACAGCATCGCCGGTTACGGCGCGTTCGGCGGGCTCGGGATCGAGGTCGGGCCGCCGGGTCTGGGCGACATGGCGGGGCCGATGGGGGCCATCGCGATGGGGCTGTCGGCGCTGGATCGCTGACCGGAAAACAGCCGGCGGCCCAGCACGAAGCGGAAAAACAGCGGCGAGAGCCCCAGCGCGAGGAAGGCAAGCACCAGCGGCCAGGACAGGATGTCGGACGGGTCGGACAGCTTGCCCAATTCGGTCCCGACCATGACGTGCAGCACCGTGGCGGGGATCAGCCCGAGGAAGCTTACGGGTGCGAACACCGCCAGCCGCATCCGCGTCAGCCCCATGGTCAGGTTGACGATGAAGAAGGGGATGATCGAGGCCAGCCGCAGCGCCAGCAGGTACAGCGCACCATGCCGGTGAAAGCCGCGATCGACCCGCTCGAACTGTGCCCCGAACCGCGCGCGCACCCAGTCGCGCAACAGATAGCGCGCCAGCAGAAAGGCGATCGAATCGCCCAGCACCACCCCGATCAGCACCAGGGGCGCGCCCAGTGCCAGGCCGAAGATCGCCCCTGCGGCGATGCCCAGCGTGGCGAGCGATCCCGGAATGCACAGCGCCAGCGCGGTCGCCAGCACCAGGACGAAGCCGATCGCGAAGGGCAGGGGATTGGCGCGATAGGCGGTGACCAGCGCCGCCTGGTTCGCCTTCAGCGTGTCGAACGAGATCAGCTCGTGCCACCCCAGGGTGAAGCCGAGCACCGCGAGGATCGCGATCGCCAGCAGGATCCAGTGTCTGCGCGTCATCGCCCCGCGTCTTACCGGCGGATCATGACGATTTGCCAGCAGGATCGCGGCCCCGCGCGGGCGATCAGATGACGTCCATGTCGACGCGGTAATGGTGCCAGGCGAAGATCGCCGCCGCGCCGCGATAGGGGCGCCAGGGCTCGGCCAGCTCGCGGGTCAGCTTCTCGCTCGGCCGCGCTTCCTGGCCCAGGATCCGGCCGACCTCGATCTGAACCGCCAGGTCGCCGGCGGGCCAGATGTCGGGCCGCCCCTCCGCGAACAACAGGTAGATTTCGGCGGACCAGCGGCCGATTCCCTTGATCCGGGTCAGCGCCGCGATCGCTTCCTCGTCGTCCTGCGGCAGCGCCGCGAAGTCGAGCCGCCCGGTCGACACTTCCTCCGCCAGGCTGTGCGCATAGGCCGCCTTCTGGCGCGACAGGCCTAGCGCGCGCAGGTCCTCGGGCGTCGCCGCAGCGATACCGGCCGGGTCCTCCAGATCGCCGAATGCGGTCTCCATCCGGATCCAGATCGACTGGGCGGCGGCAACGCTGACCTGCTGGCCGATGATCGTGCGCAGCAAGGTGGCGTGGCCGCGATCGCGGATCCGCGGCTCGGGATAGCCGGCGCGTTCGATCGCGCGGGCAAGGGCGGGTTCGCGCGCGGCAAGCGCGTCCAGCCCGGCGCGGATCGCTTCCCGGCTCAGCCCCATCGGTCGCCTGCCTTGAATTGAGCCGGGATCGGCGGCATGGAGCCGGCCAGACAGGAGAAGACCATGCCGAAGCTTATCGTCGTGACCCGGGAAGGTGAAGAGCGCGAAGTCACGGGAGAATCGGGGCTTTCGGTGATGGAAGTCATTCGCGACAACGGCTTCGACGAGCTGCTTGCCCTGTGCGGCGGCTGCTGCTCGTGCGCCACCTGCCACGTCCATGTCGATCCGGAATTTGCGGCCAAATTGCCGCCGATGAGCGAGGACGAGAACGACCTGCTCGACAGCTCGTCCGAACGCGACGACCGCTCGCGCCTGTCCTGCCAGATCCCGTTCGGCCCCGATCTCGACGGCCTGCGCGTGACGATCGCCGCCGAGGACTGATCGGAAGCGCGCATCGGCGGGTGGCGCGGACGGAAACGGTTAACGGCCGAATTCGGCCCTACACGCGCTGGGCAGGAGACTGTCGAAAGGCGCGGCGCGGCCCTCAGGAAATCTCCCCCTCCCGCACGCGGGAGGGGAGCGAATAGCGCCCGCGTAAACGCTACTTCTTCGTGCCTTCGTGTCTTTGTGCGAGCAAACAGCTCGCCCTCAACCAAACGCCTCGCGGCGGTTTGATCGGCACCGGAAGTCCGGGCCTCGACAGCTCAGCCCGAACGGGGAGGGCGGCCGCCAGGGCAGCGCCCTCGCGCCACCCCCCGCCCTCAGCGCGCGTTGAGCCTCAGCACCGCGCTCGGCGCTTCCTTGGTGATCGGCGTCACGTTCCACTGGATCACGCGCTTACCGCCCTCGGTCTTCGCGCCGTCCTCGTTATTCTGGCTGACGATCTCGGCGTCGGTGATCAGCGTGAAGCTGCCATTGGCCTTGCTCTCGCTGCTGCCGGTCATCTCGCTGCCTGACCGCTCCTGCTTGGCGAAGCCCGGCGCCTTGACGCGGACCGTGTCCTTGCCGCGCAGCTCGACCGCCACCCAGGGGAAGATCATCGCCGCGTCCTGGTTGAACGGATAGAGGAAGCTGTGGGTCAGCGTGCCAGAGATCGAATAGTCGACGCTGAACTTGTTGTCGCCGAGATACTGGACGCTGTTATAGCCTGGCTCCTTGGCGAGCTGGGTCGCGACTTCGCGCAGCTCCGCGTCGCGCTTGGCCTTCTTCTCCGCGCTTTGCTTGGCCTTTTCCGCCGGAGATTCGACGGTCTTGACCGCATCGCCCGTCTGGTCCTCGTCGGTGCTATGGTCTTTGGTGTCGAGTTCTATCGTATCGCCCGCGGCCATGCCTTCCAGGCCGTCGCCCATCCCCTCCAGGTCGATCGCATGAACCTCGCCCTTGTAGGTGAAGGTGAAGCTGCGATCCTTGTTGATCGTCAGCGTCGAGACGAACTGCCCCGGCGTGAACAGGCAGCCGGTGAGGATCAGCGGCGCCGCGATCAGCAGCGCGAGGTTCCGGATCCAGTGCATCATCGGTCAATCCCCTGTGTGGCGCGGGTCAGCCGCGCGTGGTGATCGCATAGAGCGCGATCGCGGTTGCGTTGGAGACGTTCAGGCTCTCGACCTTCGAACTGATCGGCAGCTTCGCCAGCAGGTCGCAATGCGCCTCGGTATTCTGGCGCATGCCTTCGCCTTCGGCGCCCATGACCAGTGCGATCCGTTCCGTGCCCATCGTCTCGCCCAGCGTCTTGTCGGCATGGCCGGTCAGCCCGATCCGCCAGAATCCCGCCTCGGCGATTTCCTCCAGCGCGCGGGCGAGGTTGACCACGCGCACCCAGGAAACGGTTTCCAGCGTGCCCGATGCCGATCGCGCAAGGCTGCCCGATTCGGGCGGCGAATGCCGGTCCTGGGTGACGATGCCCAGCGCATCGAACGCCGCCGCCGATCGCAGGATCGCGCCGACATTGTGCGGGTCGGTCACCTGGTCGAGGACGATCAGCGGGCGATCATCGCCTTCGCCCTGCGCCAGCAGGTCGGCGAGCCAGATATCCTCCAGCGGATCGACCTCGATCACCAGCCCCTGGTGCGGCGCGTCGTTGGGCACCAGCCGGCCAAGGTCGGCGGCATTGGCATAGGTCACCGGAATGTCGGCGGGCAGGACGATCTCGCCCAGCGCCTCGTGCGTGCCCCAGATCTTGCGCACCCGCCGCTCGGGATTGTCGAGCGCGGCATAGACCGCATGCCGGCCATAGAAGCGCGGCCGGTTGCTGGCGGCTTGGCTCGGGCGATGTCCGCGGCGTGCCATTATTTGGGTGTCTCCGTCTTGGGTTCGGTGGGGATCGGCTGGCGCGGCAGCGGCGCATCCGAATTGGCCGCATTCCACAGGAACGCCGCCAGGATCGTCGCGCCCTGCTGCATGTCGCCGGCCTTCAGATGGTCATAGGTGTCGATGCTCGTGTGGTGCAGGCGGCTGCCATAGTCCAGCGGATCCTGGATGAACTGGAAGGCCGGGATGCCCACCGCGCTGAAGAAGATATGGTCGGTGCCGCCCACCTTGCGATTGGCGACCATCGTCGCGTCCATCGATGCGAAGGGCGCGAACCATTGCTTGAAGATCGGCACCGCGGCGGTGTTGCCCTCGGCATTGATGCCGCGCACCCGTCCCGAACCATTGTCGAGATTGAAATAGGCGACCAGCTTCGAATGGCCGGGTAGCGGCTTGATCGGCCAGTCCAGCTCCCAGCCCATGAACCGGGCGAGACCGGTGCGCGGCGGATTCGGCGCCGGCCGCGTCGCGATGTGCCGCTCGACATAATCGAGCGAGCCGAGCAGGCCCTGTTCCTCGCCATTCCACAGCGCAAAGCGGATCGTGCGCTTGGGCTTGGGCATCTTCGACAGGATGCGCGCCGCCTCCATCACCATTGCAACGCCCGCGGCGTTATCGACCGCGCCGTCGCCCGCGGCCCAGCTGTCGAGATGGCCGCCCGCCATGACATAGGCGCCCGAGCGGTCGGTTCCGGCAATGTCGGCGATGACGTTGTACGCCTTCACGTCGCTGTCGTCATAGCGCGTGTCCGACTGGATCTCGAGCACCGGCGCATCGCCCGATGCCGCCAGCCGTGCGAGCCGGCGATAATCCTCCGCGGCGATCTCGACGCCGGGCAGGCTGGGCGTGTCGCCCCGGGCGAAGCGATAGGCATTGCCGTGCAACAACTTGCCGTCGCGCACCGATTGCGTCGCGGTCGCGACCGCACCCTCGGCCTTCAGGAAGTCGTCGAGCTGCTTCGGGAAGGCCAGCCGCGCCAGTTCGCGCCGCGTCGCGTCGGGATCGTAGCGGTCGGGCCGGAACTTGTCGAAGCTCTGCAGCTCTTCCTCGCTCCAGCGGCGGAATGCCGGCGTGCGTGGTTCGCTGCCGTCGCCCGGCGTGCTTAGCAGGACGATCCGCCCCTTCAGCTTGCCGCGCCACATGTCGAAATCGGCGACGGTGCGCATCGGCGCGACGATCACCGGCGCGGTCAGCGTCCCCTGGGTGGCGGGAGTCCAGGCGACGGGGATCGCGGTCAGCTGGATCGGGCGCGGGCTGATCATTCGCACGCTCGACCGCTCGACCCACCAGCCGCGGCCGAAATCAAACCCTTCCTTATGGACATTGGTCAGCCCCAGCGCGCGGAACTGGTCCTGGGTCCAGGCCTCCGCCTGGCGCATGCCCGGCGAGTTGGTCAGCCGCGATCCAATCCGGTCGGTCAGGTGCGCGGCAAAGCGCATCACTTCCGATTTCTGCGTGCCCTCGGCGATGATCCGGTCGATCGGGCCGTTGCTGGCAGGAGCGGCAGCCGGAGCCGGAGCAGGCGCCGGAGCGGGCGTGGTCTGCGCCGACAGCGGCGCAGCGGCGACCAGCGACAGGGCCACGGCAAGGGAGAAGGCATGGGGTGTGGGCGCGCGCATGGTGCCTCTTTTCTCGGAGATTGGATGAAAGTGACGCTATGCGGCGCGAATGCTGCGCGCAAGGCGTTGACAGGTCGGGTTCGGATCGGCAATGGACCCGCTCCCCGAGCGGGCCTGCCTACGGACAGGTGGCCGAGTGGTTAAAGGCAGCAGACTGTAAATCTGCCCGGGTTTCCCGTACGCTGGTTCGAATCCAGCCCTGTCCACCACGCAAGCCCGCTCGGGAAGTTCTTCGCAAGACGCTGAACTTCCCGCCATTTCCCCCGATCCTATTGGCCTATGTCCGGTTTCGAACCGGCTTGCCGTTTCTCTCCCCGATGCAAGATCAAGGGAGGCGGAAGATGCGGGTGATGAGCATGATGGGCGTCGCGGCGGCGCTGATTCTGGCGGGTTGCGGCGGTGGCGGCGGCAATGATGCTGCAGCGGGCGGCGCAGCGGAACAGGGCGAAACCGCCGCGGCCGAGGGGGCCGGCATCGACCCGTGCAGCCTGATCAGCGCGCAGGAGATGAGCGCGATCACCACCGACACGGTCAAGCGCACCAGCCGCGATGGCCAGGTCTGCACCTATCACAGCGATCCCAATGACGGGGTGCAGCTGACCGTGATGGCCAGCGGCGGTGCCAAGCAGATGCAGGTCGTCCGCCGCACCGCCGAGGTGCTGGGCGGCATGGGCGCATCGGTCGCGGACAAGGGCGGCGCGGGCGCCGACGTCGCCGTGCTGACGAAGAAGGACAAGACCGCCGTGCCGAAACTGGGCGACGAGGCGGCCTGGGGGATGAACACCACCCTGTCGGTGCGCAAGGGCGACGCCTTTGTCGAGGTCGTGCCCCCGCTGATGCACGACCCCGCGACACATTCGGGCTATCCATTGGTCGGCAAGGACGAGAAACGCGCGATTGCGCAGAAGGTCGTGGAGCGGGTGCTGGCGAAGCTGCCGTAAGGGGCGCGGCCTTTCGCCGTTCGGGCTGAGATGGTGTCAGCAGGCGCTGGTGACGTGGTGAGAAGGAACCTTGGGTCCGGGATGTGCTGCACCGTGGACCCCGGCACTTCCTCCATCCCGGAGCCGGGAGGGCGCGCTACGCCCGCCCGATCCACCCCGCTGCAGCCTCCCGCGAAGCATCGCGGCCCACCGCGATATCGCCCGCCCCGCGCGCCACCCTGACATCGGGCTCGATCCCCGCATCGGGCGGCAGGCCGGGCGGGAAATAGCCGATCAGCGGCAGGTCGAACTCGATCCCGCTGGCGGGCAGGCGGACGAAGAAGAAACAGCCGCCATTGATGCCGCGCCGGTTGCCGCCGGTCGTCTCGCCGAACAGCCGGACCAGACCGGTGCGCTTCGCCTTTTGCGCGAACTGGAAGGTCGCCGAGCTGTTGGCCGGCCCGATCAGTGCCGCGACTGGCAGCGTGATGCGCGGCCCGACCGGCGCGATCACGTCCTCGCCGCGATCACCGACCAGCTGCAGGAATCCGTTGCCGACCGGCCGCGCGCCGACGCCCAGGCTGTGGAAGCTGCGGTCCCAGGTGTCGAGATGCGGCCGGATCGCCTCGGGCGTGCGGGTGAAGCGGACGAGGCGTCGCTCGCGCGGATCGATGATCGGCCGCTCGGCCAACCGGGCGAGCAGCGCGTCGCCGCAGTCCATCCCGCCCTCATTGTCGCGTAGGTCGACGATCAGCCCGCGCGCTCCGCCCAGCGACCCCAGTCGCTCGTCCAGCCAGCCGCGCCAGTCCCATTTGCTGTCGTACAGCGCCCAGCTCTTCATCGTCAGCAGCGCGATGCCGTCGGCGCCCATCGACCAGGTCCATTGCGGCTGGTCGGCGTCCTGCGCCGAAGCGGTCATTTGCGCCTGTCGCTCGGCAAGGCCGATCGCCGGCACTTCGAGGGATCGCTCGCGACCGTCGGGCAACCGTACGTTTAGCCTGTGGATACCGCCCCGCGGCGCGCCGAACACCAGCCCGTGGAACACGTCGAAATATTCGATCCAGTCGCCGCCCGACATGCCGAGCAGCGAGACCCGCTTGGCATCATTATGCCCGTCCGCCCGCGCATAGCCGATGAGCGTGTCGAGCATCCGGCGGGCGGGAACCCCGTTCACCGCCATCACGTCGCTCCCCGGCGGCAGGCCGGTCGCGAGACCGTCGGTCACGATCATCCGCCCGTTGATCCATTCGAACCGGAAGGGCAGGCGCGTCGGCCGGTCGAACAGCCTTGCAGCCACCGCCTTCGACTGGTTGAAGAAGTTGCAATAGCTGTGGCCGCAGCGGATCGTGGCGAGGAAGCGCGACAGCGCGAGATAGCGCGCCTCGATCGAGGGCGCGGCGACGAAGACCTGTTCCAGCCGGTCGATCCGCTCCGCCACCTCGCGCGGCGAGGCATAGCGGTAAAGCCCGGGATGCAGCGTCAGCGCCTGGCGAAGGATGGCGATATCGTCGCGCAGGTCGCCGGGCATGGCGGATGCGGGGGCGGCGGCGGGCAGGGCTGCCCAGGCGGTCATGGCGACCATGGCGTGTCTTCGGTTCATGCCCGTCGCTTGCCGCGACCGCCGGGCCCGCGCGCCTCAGATTCAGGTGGCGGGCGATAATTCCGCTTCTGAGACGCGGCGATAGGCGCTGGGGCTCATGCCATATTCGGCACGGAAGGCGCGGTTGAAGCTCGCCTTGGACGCGAAGCCCGCATCGAACGCCAGCTCGAGCAGGTCGCGGCGGTCGCCGGCCTTCAGCGCGTCCGCCACGGCGGCGCTGCGCAGCCGGTTGACGAAGGCGGAGAAGCCAAGGCCCAGCCCCTCGTTCAGCGCGCGTGACAGATAGCTGCTGTTGGTGCCCAGATGACGCGCCAGCCGGGCCAGGGTCAGTTCCGGGTCCGATGCCCAGCCCGCGGCGCGGGTCTGCTCTGCCCAATGTTCGCCGAGCGTGCGCCAATCGCGCAGCGGCACGGGCTCAGGCTCGGGCGCGGCCGGAGCGTCGTCCAGTCGCGGAAAGGGCAGCGCGGCATGACGCCAGCCCTCGATCGCGAGGTACAGCGCGAAGCCGGCGATCGCGAGATGCAGCCCCATCAGCCGGAGATAGCCGAGCGGCTGGATCGCGTCGTACAGCGCATAGCCCGCCCAGACCGGCAGCAGCACCAGCGTCGCGGCGATCGAGCGGCTGAGCCAGCGCGAGGCGAAGCGGGCATCGTCGCTGCGCTGCTCGGCCAGCCGCGCCCGGTAGCGGGCGAGGAGGCGAAGTCCCGCGGCGCCGTACAGCACCAGCCCGATCACGGTGCCGGCATTGGTGACCACGCCGTAAGGCGGCAGCGCGACCGATGCCCATTCGGACTTGAGCGGCATCGGCAACAGGAAGCCGGCGGTCAGGAACAGCAATTGCGCGAGCGCCGGCATCAGGTGCCGCCAGCCCTGTCGCGGCCACGCGCCCTCGATCAGCGCATGGCCATAGAGCCAGAGCAGCGGGCCGACCGCGAGGGTGATGGCGAAGGGAGCGAAGGTCAGCCCTTGCCACCGGTCGTAGAAGCCGGCGAACCCGATCGCCCAGGGGGTGACGATCCCGGCCAGCACGACCAGCAAGGCGGCGAGCGTCCGGTTGGCGGTGCGGTTGGCGATCTGGCGGGTCAAGGCGATGGCGATCACCAGCAATTGGGCGATCGCCATGCTCAGCACTGCCGTGCGCCACCCGAATACCAGACCGTCCATGCCCCTTCCTTGCACGTTGGAAAGGGCGGCGACAGGGGGCGGGCGGCCCATCCGGAGACGGGCCGCCCAGGTCGGTCAGCGTGCGGGGCGCGCTGCCGGTGCCGCCTGTGCGGGCTGGCCCTGAGCCGGGGCCGGAGCCGCGACGCCATTCGGCGCAGGCGGTGCGGCCGGTGCGGTGCCGGGGGCCGGCGGGACGACACCCGGGGCGGGCGCGCCGGGAGCGCCAGGCGCCGGCGGCGGGGGAACATCGGCGCCGGGTGCGGGCGGCGGCGGGGGCGGCGGGCACGCGCCCGGGCCACCCGGACCGCCAGGACCACCGGGGCCGCCGGGACCACGCGGGCCATCCGGGCCGGGGCCCTTGGGCCCGCCGGGGCCGCGCGGGCCCGGGCCGATCGCCTCGACCTGCCCGTTCGGGCCGACCAGATAGGAGGCGCGCAGCTGGCCATCGTCATAGCGGCCCTGGACCTGCACATCGTTGCCGACCGCCACGCGGGTGCTGGCCTCGCGGCCCAGGTCGATCATCGTCCGGCCGCTGCCGTCGGCGATCACCGCGCGGTCGCCATAGAGTTCGGCGATGCGGCCCTTCACCGTGACGATGCCGCTGCTGTCGGCCAGCTTCGCGATCGGGGTCGCATTGGTCGGCGCCATCTCGATCGACGGGCGGGTCAGCGATGCGGCACCCGCGCCGCCCGCCGCACCGACGACCAGCAAGGCGCCCGCCGCGGCGATCCGTGCGCCCTTGGACATGGAGGTGAATCGTTCGTTGAACCCGGACATGGTCTTACTCCGTCAGTTGATGACCCTGTTCTAGCGAGTCGCACCCACGGCACGCTGAACCCGGCGGTTCAGATTGGGTTTAACCGGGGGAGGTAGCGACGACCCATGCGGATCCTGCTCGTTGAAGATGATGCCGATCTCGGCCAGTCGATCGCCAAGGCGCTGCGCGGCGAGAATTTCGCCGTCGACCTGGCGACCAACGGCATCGATGCCGCGCATCTCGGCGACACCGAAAGCTATGACGCCGCCGTGCTCGACCTGGGCCTGCCGCAGATGGACGGGTTGTCGGTGCTGAAGGCGTGGCGCGATGCCGATCGGCCGCTGCCGGTGCTGATCCTGACCGCGCGCGATGCCTGGTCGGACAAGGTCGCGGGGTTCAAGGCGGGTGCCGACGATTTCCTGACCAAGCCGTTCCGCGTCGAGGAACTGGTGATGCGGCTGCGCGCGATCGTCCGCCGCTCGGCCGGCCATGCCGCCACCCGGATCGACTGCGGTCCGCTGTCCTTCGACAGCCAGAGCGGCCAGTTCGAGCTGGATGGCTTCCCGCTGCGCCTGACCGCGCTCGAATGGCGCGTCCTGTCGGCGCTGATTCTCGCGAAGGAGACGGTGATCGAGCGGCTGGCGCTGCTTGAGCGCGTCTATGAAGGCGATGCCGATACCGATTCGAACAGCCTCGAGGTGATCGTTGGCCGGCTGCGCAAGAAGATCGGCGCCAGCCTGATCGAGACGGTGCGCGGGCGCGGCTATCGGCTGACCGCCGGCGACGCGGCTTGAGGCTGATGCCGGGATCGATCCGCGGGCGGATGCTCGCGCTGTCGGCAATCGCGACGCTGATCGCGCTGCTGGTGGCCGGCTTCCTGATCGCGGCGGTGCTGGGGCGGGTCGTGACCCAGGGCATCGACCGGCGGCTCGATGCGCAGATCGCGCTACTGGCGACCGCAGTCGGCACGGACGGCCAGGTCGATCGCAGCCGGCTCGACGGGTTTCGCGGCGCGCTGGAGGCGGGGCCGGGCTGGCGCTGGCAGATCGTGACGCCCGACCGCACGATCGGATCGGCCGACTTCCCGGCGCTCGACCCCGGCCCGCCGGGACCGCGCGGCGAACGCGGCGATCGCGGCGGCCCACCGCGACCGCATGAGGGCCGCGAGGCGGACGGCACGCTAATCCATGCTCGCATGTTGACGCTGTCAACATCGGCCGGCGACGTGGTGCTTCGCGCATCCGCCCCCAATTCGGTGATCCAGCGCCCGATCCGCGAGGCGGCGGTGCCGCTGCTCGGTCTGCTCGCATTGCTGTCGCTGCTGCTCGCGGCGGCGGCGCTGCTCCAGATCCGCTACGGCCTGCGCCCGCTGCGTGCGCTGCGCGATGCGGTCGCCGATATCCGCGCCGGCCGCCTGCGCGAGGTGCCGGAGGATCAGCCCGCCGAGCTTCGCCCGCTGGCCGAGGAGCTGAACGCGCTCGGCCGCGACAATCACGCGGCGCTGGAGACTGCGCGCGCGTCCGCCGCCAACCTCGCGCATGCGCTCAAGACGCCCGTCGCCACGCTGGCGATCGAGCTGCGCGACGATCCCGAACAGGCGCGCCAGGTGGCGCGGATCGACGCGACGATCCGCCACCATCTGTCGCGCGCGCGGGAGCGCGTGACCGATCGCCATGCGCGCGTTCTCGTGAAGCCGGCGGTCGCCGATCTGGCACGAACCGTGTCACGGCTGAACGCGGGCCCGCCGATCGAGATCGCGAGCGACATCGAGCCGTCGCTGGCGGTCGCGGTCGATCCCGCCGATTTCGACGAGATCGTCGGCAATCTGCTCGAAAATGCGGTGCGCCATGCCGAGGCGATGGTGACCGTCACCGCCGCCCGCGACGGAGCCCAGGTGTCGATCATCGTCGCTGATGACGGCCCCGGCATCCCGCCCGAGCAGATGGCTCAAGCGGTCCAGCCCGGCATCCGGCTGGACGAGCGCGGCGAGGGGCATGGCTTCGGCCTCGCCATCGCGCGCGAGCTGTCCGAGCTCTACCGCGGCGGGCTGACGCTTGCGACCGCCGACAGCGGCGGGCTGATGGCGACGGTCCGGCTGCCGCTGGCGGCGGCGCGCGCCGATTAGGCTTCGGCACGGCGCTGCCGCCTGTCGCTTCGCCGATGTGAAGGAACCCCGGCGCCCGGTCTCGCGTATCCTTGCGAGTGCGTAACGAGGAAGAGGGACCTATGCTCAATTTGCGGAACGTCGTGCTGGGGAGCGTCGGCGCGGCGGTGTTTCTGATGGCGGCGCCGGCCCAGGCGCAGACCGACTTCACCGGCGCGGGCGAGGAATCGGAGCTCGACTGCAATGGCGGCCCTGCCACGATCGAGGGGGCAAGCAATACACTGACCATCACCGGCGGCTGCACCGCGCTGACCGTCAACGGCGCGGGCAACCGCATCACGGTGGACCTGGCCGCGGCATCGTCCGTGCGGGTCGAGGGCGCCGACAACCAGATCTTGTGGCGCGCACCAGGCACCGCCAAGCCGCGCACCTCGATCGTCGGCGCGGGCAACCGCATCTCCCGGCTGCGCTGACCATGGAGACGGGGGCAGGGCGGTGCCGCTGCCCCCTTTGTTCGCGCCTCAGTTGAGCGACAGATCGACCGGCGCGACGCCATAATAGTTGGACACGCGGTCGGCATAGGCCTGGTTGAATTCGGGCGCATTGTTCGCCCAACTCGGCCCGCCCTCCAGCAGGCGGCGGTCGATCGTCACGACATAGCGATCGGTCGCGGAATCATAAGCCAGCAGGTCGAACGGCAGCGGGTAATAGCTCTTGCCCATGCCCAGGAACCCGCCCAGCCGCAGCACCGCATAGGTCGCGGCGCCGGTCCGCTTGTTGATCATGAAGCTGTACACCGACCCCAGCGAATCGCCGTCGCGCGTCGCCACCTTCGTGCCGTCGACCTTGTTCGACGCGATCAGCAAATTGGTCTGCTCGGCCGCGGGCTGGACAGGTGCGGTGTCGCTGGTCTCGGAAATGGCGTCGCTCATGGTCGTTGATCCCGGTTCGATGGCATCGACGGAACGCGCTCTTCGAGCGCAGCTCTCGTCATCCAGGGATAGACGCCGGAACGGTGCCGATGTTCCGAGTGGCGCATGGCAGTGAGTGACGGGTCGGCCAAACAACCCACCCGTCACCCCGGCTGGCTACCCTTTGTGCCTTTGTGTCTTTGTGCGAGCAATCTCGCGCGAGGCGTCTGGATGAGCGGCTTAAAATTGCGCGCAAAGACGCAAAGGCACAAAGAAGCTACGGCATAGGCGAGCGCCCTTCCCTTCGTGGCTTCGTGTCTTTGTGTGATCCCCTGGCCCGGCTTCCGCATGCGGTCACTCCAAGAATTCTCACACGAAGACACTAAGGCACGAAAAGCTGGCAACGCCTCGTCACGCCTGTTCCGAACACCGTGATGACCCAACACAAATCCCCGGATTTACCCGTCACCCCGGCTGACGGAGGTGGGGGGCATCGGCTGAACCACCGGCACCACCCCGCTTGTGCCCCGGCGGCGCGGCCGTCACAGTTGCGGTCATGGTGGATGGACAGGATCGACGGGCATTCATGATCGGCGCGGCGCTGGTGCCCATGGCCGCGCGGGCGACCGTGCAGGATTTCGAGGTCCCCTATGTCCCGACCCCGCCAGAAGTCGTCACCGGCATGCTCGACCTGGCCGGACTGAAGGCCGGCGAGCGGCTGATCGATCTCGGATCGGGCGACGGCCGTATCCCGATCGCCGCGGCGAAGCGCGGCGCGACTGCGCTGGGCGTTGAGATCGACCACCGGCTGGTCACTCGGGCGCGCAGCCTGGCGCAGATCGCCGATCAGTCGGCCCGGGCCCGCTTCCTGCGCGCCGACCTGTTCAGCGTGTCGCTGCGCGATGCCGATGTCGTGACGCTGTATCTGCTACCCGACGTCAACCAGCGGCTGAAGCCCAAGCTGCTGAACGAACTGCGCCCCGGCGCGCGCGTGGTCAGCCATGCCTTCGACATGGGCGACTGGACGCCCGACGTGGCGCGATCGATCGCCGAGCGTCAGGTCTATCTCTGGACGATTCCCGCAATAGCCGGCGGCGACTGGCGCCTGACCCGCGCCGGCGGCACCGTGTCGCGCCTGACGATCGAGCAGCGCTACAGCGCGATCACCGGCACGCTGGACGACCGCGCGCTGCAGGATGCGCGGCTGCACGGCGTCGAGATCGGCTTCACCGTCGACGGCACCCGTTATCAGGGCATGGTGGGCGACCGCAGCATCGTTCCGGCCGCCGGAGGCTGGCGCGCGGAGCGGGCGGATTAACGGAGCAGGAACACGCGCCGCAATGTGTCGGGCCACCAGCCTTATCGCAAGACGCTCCGGCCTTCGACGGGAGCCTTGCTTAGAGCCGCTCAGCTTGCCGGAGCCGGTCGTCCATCCTGTCCAACATCGCCCCATCAACGACTGCAAGTGGTGGCGGTGTATACGTGCCTTTCGAGCCAGATGCTCAATCGCCGACCGGACATTGTTGCGTCACAGCCGAGGCATTCCGCAGTGCGCCAGGCGTTGAGCCCTGAACGCCATCGCGCTTTCGCGGGCGCCATCTGCGTTCTTGCCGTCCCACTCGAACTTCAAGAACTTCTGTCTGGTGCCCTTTCGGTACGCGAGCCGCACCACGCCCCTTCGTCCACGGGCTGACGCCCATTCAAACTCGAACCCACCCTTTATCGTAGCCGAATAACGCCCAGTGACCCGCGTGCCGGACAAGACGGTGCCAGGCATCCTCGGGCGACATCACCTGCCGCCATGGCACGCTCGGCTCGGGGGCGGCGAGCATCGAGAGGTACGCTTCGTAGTCCGCTGGTTCAAAGGGACGCAGGCTGAAGCGTTCGGTGGTTATCATTTTTGAATGGTAACGATAGCCGCAATGATCAGCAATCTGCGCGACTGGTGGTGCAGCCGGCCCGCTGAGTGTCGGGGCGATCGAGGGGACGATCATCATACGCTTACAGCCGGAGAAGCGCGAGATGCGCACGCCGATCACTGGCTCAAATGTCAGATAGGCCGTAACACCTGATTATGCATGGTAGGATCTTAATGGAGCTCCGCGATCGTTGGCGTAGCGGAGGCCGTTTAGTTACGAGCGAGGATATCGGACGGTGGTCAAACACCACAGGCCTGTCTGCCGATAAGATTCTGGATTCCATTGCGTTGGAGTTGGCGGAGGATTTCTTCACCGGCTTTCTTGGTTGGGAATTCACAGACAGCGTGGCCAACGCGCTATGGGGCGTGTTGTTGGACATCTGTGATGATGTCGAGTGGCCAAACACTTTCTTCGAGTTTTACATCGCCTTCGATCACAGCGAGAGACATGAGCCGCGGACTGGTGAGCTAATCAGACCCTTTCTCGAAAAGCACAGGACTGTCGATCTGCCCTTCTGAACGGCCGTATGGTTCTAAAGTCGATTTAGCCCCACTGAACGACTGCACTTGGAGCATTAACGACTGGCCGCTTTGCGTCGTGTGGGCCGTTCCATGCCACACCGCTGCTGGCGGCGCCCCTAAATATCCCCCAACCCCTCCTGCTCGACATCGTCGCGGCCGATCCCGACGAACTGGTCGCGCAGCCAGGACGCCGCCGGCCCGGGCGGAGTGTCGCGGCGCCAGATCGCGGCGAAGCGATAGGTGCCGGCGACATGGTCGGGCATCGCCAGCCGGACCAGCGTGCCCGCGACCAGGTCCGCCTCGATCATCGGCAGCGGCATGTTGCCCCAGCCGATCCCTTCGCGCAGCAGCGCGTGCTTGGCGCCCAGATCGGCGAGCCGCCAGGTCTTGTGGCTCATCACCGAATAGTCGCGCCCTTCGGTAAAGCGCGACCGGTCGGTCAGCACGATCTGGGTGAAGCCGCGGCCGGCGCCGGGCGGGATGATGGTCATCCGACCCAGCGGGTGGTCGGGCGCGGCGACCGGCACCATCGTCACCGATCCCGCCGCCATCGAGTCGATCCCTTCGACGCCCGCCGATAGCGGGCCGGACAGGCCCAGTACCGCGGTTCTATCGAGCACCATCGCCGTCACCGCGCCGAGCGCCTCGGCATGGAGGCGCAGCGACACGGTGGGGAATTCGCGCGAGAATGCGCGCAGCACCCGGCCTAGCCGCTCGGTCGGCAGCATCACGTCGACCGCCAGATCGACCTCGGCCTCCAGCCCCTGGAGCAGCCCGCGCGCGGTCGCACGCAGCCCGTCGATCCCCTCGCTCACCGATCGCGCCTCGGTCAGCACCGCGCGGCCGGCATCGGTCAGCCGCGGCTTGCGCGTGCCCTCGCGCTCGAACAGCGTCAGGCCAAGCTGTGCCTCCAGATTGGCGATGCCGTAGCTGACGACCGATACCGCCCGGTTCAGCCTGCGCGCCGCGGCGGCGAAGCTGCCTTCGTCGACGATCGCCAGGAAGATACGCAACTGGTCGAGGCTCGGGGCGCCGGGATCGCTCACTATTCAACTTTCTCGAACAAGATGGATGATTTTATCCCTCTGATCGAAACGAACGGCAAGGCCTAGATGGGTTCTCGACACGGCGACCCCGCCGCGCATTTCGGGAGACCTCAGATGATCGAACTTCGTCCCTTCGACAGCCTCGGCGGCGCCAATCATGGCTGGCTCGACGCCAAGCATCATTTCTCGTTCGCCGATTATTATGATCCGGCCCGGATGAACTGGGGCAATCTGCGCGTCTGGAACGACGACACGATCGCGCCCGGCACCGGCTTTCCGCCGCACCCGCACCGCGACATGGAGATCATCACCTATGTCCGCGAAGGCGCGATCACCCATCAGGACAGCCTGGGCAATAGCGGCCGGACCGAGGCGGGCGACGTCCAGGTGATGTCGGCGGGCACCGGCGTGCGCCATTCGGAATATAATCGCGAGGATGTGACGACCCGCATCTTCCAGATCTGGATCGTGCCGACCCGCACCGGTGACGCCCCGCAATGGGGTGCCAAGCCCTTCCCCAAGGGCGAGCGCTCGGGCCAGTTCGTCACGCTCGCCTCGGGCTATGCCGAGGATGGCGACGCGCTGCCGATCCGCACCGACGCCCGGATCGTCGCCGCGACGCTGAAGGCGGGCGAGACCGCGACCTACAGGATCGGCAAGGACCGCAAGGCCTATCTGGTCCCGGCGACCGGCAGCATCCGGATCGACGACGTCCAGGCCAATGCCCGCGACGGCGTGGCGATCAGCGACCTCGAGACGCTGAGCGTCACCGCGATCGAGGACAGCGAGATCGTCATGGTCGACGCGGCCTGACACGCACGCGGTGCCGCGCCGTCACCCGGCGGCGCGGTATCCGCATTTTCTGAAGGGAGGTCAGGATGATCAGCTTTCGCGACCGCGGCGCGCGCGGCACGCACCGAGGCGCCTTTGTCGATGCGTGGCACAGCTTCTCGTTCGGCGATTATGAAGATCCGCGCCACATGGGCTTTCGCGACCTGCGCGTGCTGAACGAGGACCGCGTCGTGCCCGGCGCGGGCTTTGCCGAACATGGCCATGCGGACATGGAGATCGTCACCCTGGTCCTGAAGGGGGCGATCGCCCACCGCGACAGCATGGGCAATGTCGTCACGCTGAACGCCGGCGACGTCCAGCGGATGAGCGCCGGCACCGGCATCCGCCACAGCGAGATGAACCCAAGCCCGGACGAGCGCGCCCATGCGCTCCAGATCTGGATCTTGCCCGCCGAACTCGGCGTCGAGCCGTCCTACGAACAGCGCCGCTTCGCGCCCGAAGAGGGGCGAAACAGCTTCGTCCTGATCGCCAGCCCCGACGGCCGCGACGGATCGCTGCGGCTGAATCAGGATGCGCGGATGGAGATGCTGCGCCTCGACGAGGGACGCAGCGTCACGCGACCGCTCGACCCGGCGCGCGGCTATTGGATGCAGGTGATCGGCGGGATCATCGGGCTGAACGGCACCGAGATGCGCGAAGGCGATGGTGCCGCGCTGACCGGCGAGAAGATCCTCGAACTGGAGGCGGATACCGAGGCGGAGGTCCTGCTGATCGACCTGCGCTGAGGCCTCAGCGTCGTTGCCCGTTCGAGCTGCCATCGGGCGGGGCGGGGACCAGGCCGATGGCGGCGATGCAGTACATCATCGCCAGATAGGGCTGCTGATTGTCATGCGCCTGGCCGCCGCCCGCGGCCTGTACCATCTCCGGCGCGAAGCTGGCCGGATTGGTGAGCGGCGGCGTGTTGAAGGCGGAACCGACGACCCCGACCGGCGCGAGCCGCGACAGCTGATCGCCGGGTTGCGGCGCGCCGTGCATGTTGGCGACGCCGGAGGCATTCACCTTTGCCCGCGCGGTATGCGTGTGGGCGGGCAGCTGGTCCATCGTCAGCGTCACCTCGCACTGGCCGACGACCTCGGGGATCGCATAGGGGCTCAGGCCCGGTCCCAGCCCCTGGCCGGCAAGCGCGGCACCCCGAAGATCGGGAATCGCGAACGTCGTTTCGCCGTCGCCGCCATAGACGTTTCGGATCACCACGAAGAGCGGCGAGAAGTCGTCGATGGTCAGCATCCGCCCGTCACAGGGGATCCAGCAGCTGGGCGCGTAGCCGAAGGCGAAGGCGCGGATTTCGCCGATATAAGGCATCATGGCTTGGCTCCTCGCGGGTCAGTCGGGCTGCGGGACCGCGCCCGTCAGCGAGATGATGAAGCTGATGGCGGCGGTCGGCATCCGGTTCTCGTGCGCCTGACCCCCACCCGCGGGCTGCAGCGTATCCGCCGCCAGGGGTGCATCGACCTGCGTGCCGACATCGGGGGGCAGGTAGAATGCGGCGCCGTTGGCCGGGGTGGCGGGTACGTTTCCACCGGGCTGGGGCGAGGTGGCGGCGCTGGACGTGACCGTCACGGCATGACTGTGCGCCGGCAGTTGGTCGATGGTCAGGGTGACGGTTTCGCTGCCAGACTGCTGACCGATCGCCCGGTCGGTCAATCCCGGACCCTGACCCTGTCCGATCGGGATCCGGCCGCGCAGATCGGGCAGGGCAAAGCTTGTTTCGCCATCGCCGCCGAACGCGGTACCGAGCAGGGCGAATAGCGGCTGATTGGTCGCGATGTCGAGCAGTGAGCCGTCGCAGAAATGCCAGTCGCATGGGGCGAAGATGCCGGCGAATGGCCTGATCTCGCCCAGATAGGGATTACTCATTCGGAAATCCTTGAAGCTGCTGGATCGCGCCGGTCAGTTGCGCGACGGGTAGGTGCCCTCGAGGGCGATGCAGTAGTTGAGCACGGTAAAGGGCTGCATATTGTCGTGTGGCCGCGACGCGCCGGTTGGGCCGATCGTGGTCGGGGCGATCGTCACCGGCGTGGCGAGCGCGCCATAGGTGGCTGCCGGCTGCCCGCCCGCGCGCCCTGCGGCGTAGTGATTGCCGGCGGGGGCGATCGTGTCGCCGGGATCGCGTGTCACCTGCCAGGCATGACGATGCCCGGGGATTTGTGCCGGGACGAGCGTCACCGACTCACTGCCCGCGGCCTGACCGTTCGCATAGCTTGCGCCGTGCCCCGTCCCGCTGCCGATCAGCGCGCGGCCGCGCAGGTCGGGCAGGCCGAAACTGGTCGTGCCGTCGCCGCCATAGAGCGTGCCGAGCAGCGCGAACAGCGTCGCATTCTGCTGCATCCCGATCAGCTGACCCGCGCACAGGGCCCAGGTCCGGGGTGCGAAGGCGAAGGGAAACAGCCGGATCTCGCCGACGAACTGCTGACTCATGCGTCCTCCCCGCGCGGCGGATTGCGCGCCAATTCCTCGTCACGTGAAGGACGATGTGTCAGGCGCTAGGGCAAGCCAGGCTCGCCGGACAGCGCGGTTGGGTCGATAATGAATGTTTGCTGCGACCGCGAAGCCCTTGCATCCGCTTTGGTCCCGCCAGCACCAGCCGGTCGCAGAGTGCGCGCATTGTCAGGCGCCCCGCCTCAGTTGCGTGACGGGAAGATCCCCCTGGTCGCGATGCAGTACATCATCGCCAGATAGGGCTGCTGATTGGAGTGCGGCTGGCTGCCCCCCGCTGGCTGGATCATCGATGCAGCAAAGGTCGCCGCGTTACTCAGGGGAGGATTGTTATAGGCCGAGCCGATGCCGCCCGAGGGCGCGAAGCGCGACAGCTGGTCGCCGGTCAACGGCACATTGTGCATGTTCGCCGTACCGCTCTGATTGACCTTGGCGTCGGGGACATGGTTGTGCGTCGGCAATTCGTTCAGCGTCAGCGTGACCGCAGTTGTGCCCACCGTTTCTCCCACCACATAATTGGTCAGCCCCGGCCCCTGGCCCTGGCCGATCGTCGCCGAGCCGCGCAGGTCGGGGACCGCGAACGTGGTGGTGCCGTTCCCCCCATAAAGGGTACCGATAATCGCGAACAACGGGGTGAACTGCGACACCGACAGCAAGCGGCCGTCGCACGGCATCCAGCCGGCGGGCGCATAGCTGAAGGCCATCACCCGGAGCTCGCCAACAAATGGATCCGCCATATGAGTTTCCCCCTCGTTCGTCAGTTGCGCTGCGGAAAGACGCCGGCAGTCGAGATGATGTAGGTGATGGCGATCACCGGCATGCGGTTTTCATGCGGCAGGCCATTGCCAATGGGCGTGATGCAGTCACCGGCAAGCGGCGCGTCGTTCTGCGTACCCACGCCTGGCGGCAGGTAGAAAAGGCCGCCATTGGCGGGTGCGGCCGGAACGTTGCCGGCGGGTTGTGGCGACTCCGCGCCGTCCCCCGACACGATGACGGGGTGGCTGTGCGCCGCCATCTGCGCGGTGGTCAAGGTGACCGCTTCCACGCCGCCCGTCTGGCCCATGACGCGATTGGTCAGGCCGGGTCCCTGACCAATGCCGACCGGCAGGCGGCCGCGCAGATCGGGCAAGCCGAAGGTCGTGGTGCCGTCGCCGCCAAAGGCCGTGCCGATCAGGGTGAAGAGTGCCTCATATTGCGCGATGCTGACCGACTGGCCGTTGCACAGCAGCCAGCCGCGCGGCGCGAACGTGCCTGCGAATGGCCGGATCTCGCCCAGATAGGGTTCGCTCATCTCGATATCCTCGCAATATGCGGTCTGTGAACGCGCTCAGTTGCGCGACGGGAAAAGGCCCTGCAGCGCGATGCAATAGCCAAGCCCCAGATAGGGCTGCATATTCTCATGCGGCTGGGATCCGCCGCCGATGCCCATCGTGGTCGGTGCCAGCACGACGGGTGTCGTCGGAAGACCATAGGCTGCGGCCGGCTGACCGCCCGTGCGGCTGGCGGCGAAATAGTTGTTCGCAGGCGCAGTGGTGTCGCCCGCGTCGCGCGTCACCTGCCAAAAATGGCTGTGCATCGGAATCTGGGTCTCGATCAGCGTCACGGTTTCGGTGCCGGATTGCTGACCCCAGGCATAATTGCCGAGCGGCCCATTGCCCATGCCGACGACGGTCCGCCCGCGCATGTCGGGTAGCGCAAAGTTCGATACGCCGTTCCCGCCATAGGTGGTGCCGATCAGCGCGAACAGCGCCTGATTCTGCTGAACGGGCAGAATCTGACCCGCGCAATAGGCCCAGGTCCTCGGAGCAAAGCTGTACGGGAACAGGCGGATCTCGCCCACATATTGCTGGGTCATATGCCCTCCCCCCGAGCATCGATGAAAGATCTGCGCCCGATGGTTCGACCGCTGACGGGAGAGGGCTAACGCATGGAGCGGGGAGCCGATAGCCTCGATTGCGTCGGAAATGGGTGTTTGCTGCGCTCGCGAAACGACCCCATGTCCCGCTCGGACCTAAGTCGTGAAGACGGCATCCACCAGCTGGCGGAACGCATCCGCACGGTGGCTGATCGCGTGCTTGGCATCGGGGTCCATCTCGCCGAATGTCTGCCCGCCGTCCAGCGGCAGGAACATCGGATCATAGCCGAAGCCGCGATCGCCGCGCGGCGGCCAGACGAGCGTGCCGTCGACCCGCCCCTCGAACCATTCGACATGGCCGTCGGGCCAGGCCAGCGCCAGCGCGCAGACGAAATGCGCGCTGCGCGACGTGCCCTCGGGCAGCGCCGCCAGCTTGTCCTCGACCCGGCGCATCGCCAGGCCGAAATCGCGCGCCGCACCGCCCTCGACCGGATCGACGCCGGGCAGGCCGGGATCTGCCATGCCCCAGCGGGCCGAAAAGATGCCGGGCGCATCGCCCAGCGCCTCGACGCACAAGCCGCTGTCGTCGGCCAGCGCGGGCAGGCCCGACAGGTCCGCCGCCTGCAGCGCCTTCAGCTCGGCATTGGCGACGAAGGTCGTGCCGGTCTCTTCGGGTTCGGGCAGGTCGAGCTCGGCCGCGGAGACCGGCTCGATGCCATAGGGGCCGAGCAACTCGCGGATCTCGCGCACCTTGCCTTCATTGTGGCTGGCGATCACCAGCCTGCCGGGGGCAAGCTGGCGAATGGCCTGGCGGGGTGCTGCGCGTTCCTGGTCGCTCTCGTCGATCATCATCCAACCGCCTTCAACTGAGCGGCGAAGATATCCTTCGCGCCGATCCGCGCAAGGCGCAGCAGGCGAAGCAGCGCTTCCTCGTCATAGCAGGCGCCTTCTGCGGTCGCCTGGACCTCGGCCATCTTGCCGTCGGACAGCAGCACGAAATTGCCGTCGGCGTCCGCCGCGCTGTCCTCGTCATAATCGAGGTCGAGTACCGGCGTGCCCTGATAGATGCCGCAGCTGACCGCAGCGACCTGCTGCTGGATCGGATCGCGAGTGAGCTGGCCGCCGGCGATCAGTTTGTTCACCGCCAGGCGCAGCGCGACCCATGCGCCGGAAATGGCCGCGGTGCGCGTGCCGCCGTCCGCCTGGATCACGTCGCAATCCAGCGTGATCTGGCGCTCGCCCAGCGCCTTGAGGTCGGTGACCGAGCGCAGCGACCGGCCGATCAGCCGCTGGATCTCCTGGGTGCGGCCCGACTGCTTGCCCTTGGCCGCCTCGCGACTGCCGCGGGTATGGGTGGCGCGGGGCAGCATGCCATATTCCGCCGTCACCCAGCCTTCGCCCTTGCCGCGCAGGAAGGGGGGGACGCGCTCCTCGATGCTGGCGGTCACCAGCACGCGGGTGTCGCCGAAACCGATCAGCACCGATCCCTCGGCATGGCGGGTGAAATTGGGCTCGATCGAAATCGTGCGCATCTGGTCGGGCGCGCGGCCGGAAGGACGCATGTGCTTCAGTCTCCTGCAAGGTTTGACGCGGCACCTAGGCGTTTGTCGGGGACGGCGCCAGCCCGCAGCGTGCCCGCGGCAACCACGGACGGGCTCGGGGGTTGGGCGATGCGAGGGAGAATGACGATGCGGTGGATGATCCTGGGTGTGGCGGCCGTGACGCTGGCGGGCTGCGTGCCGCGCAGCGATGGTCCCGGTGACCGGCCGGTCCCGATCGAGGGCGATTCGGTGACCTATGAAACGGGTCCGTGCTTCGGCGCCTGCCCGGTCTATTCGGTGACGCTGCGCCCGGACGGCAGCGGCGTGTTCACTGGCAAGCGCTTTACCAAGGTCGAGGGCGAACGCGTGTTCAGGACGACGCCCGCGGCCTATCAGGCGTTCCTCGCCCGCCTCCAGCCCTATCGCCCCGAAAGCGGCGTCCGGCGCTACGAACATGGCAGCGCGGGATGCGAGCAGCCGGTCACCGACATGCCCAGCGTCGACATTACCTGGACCCGGATGATCGGCGACATCCAGCAGCTCTATTATTATTTCGGCTGCAATCGGGAGCAGAACCGGGCAATGGCCGACGCACTGGGCAACGCGCCCGATGCGATTCCCGAGCTGGAGGCGCTGATCGGCGAGCGGCCCTGATCTAGGATTCGCCGGGGGGACGAATGCGGGGAAAATGGACGGCGACGCTCGCCGCATTGGGGCTGTCGATTGGCGGCTGCGGCGGCGATGCGCCCGATGATCGCATCAGACAGCGGCTCGGGCACGGCGCGACGCCATCGGCCCCGGCATCGCCAGTCGCGCAGCCGGGCCCGACCGCATCGCCATCCGTCGCCGGACCGCGCTTCGATCCCGGCTCGATCGAGATCGGCTATGGCGCCTGCAACGGGCAATGCCCGGTCTTCACCATTACCCTGTTCGCCGATGGCCGCGGCATTTTCAACGGTCAGGGGGCGGGGCCGTTCACCAATCGCGATACCACCACCCTGGTCGGGTCGCGCACCTTCCGCGTATCGCCCGGGACCTATCGACAGGTGATCGCCGCCCTTGCCCCGGTGAGCCAGGCCGGTCGCCGGATGATCGTCGAGAACGAGCCCGGCGAATGCGCCGACTATATTCCGGAAGGCGCCTCCCGCTCGATCGCCTGGGCAGGCGCGGCAGGCCGCGTCGACGCGCTGCACTGGGCTTCGGGATGCGTCGAGCCACGCTACCAACCGATCCAGAAATCGATCAATTCGGCGCTCGCCAAGTTGCCGGTGATCGAGTGGATCGGCCTCAATCGGCGCGGTAACCCGATCGAATAGCGCGAACCCGGCCCCGAGCGCCGCAATCCGCGCGCAAGGGCGTTGAGGCGGCAGGGCACGTGTCCTACATCGCTGGCATGAACAGCCCGCCGATCCACGAACTGACCGACCGCGCGCGGGGCGTGTTTCGCATCCTGGTCGAATCCTATCTCGACAGCGGCGCGCCGGTGGGCTCGCGCACCATCTCGAAGATTTCCGGCCTCAACCTGTCGCCGGCGTCGATCCGCAACGTGATGCAGGATCTCGAGGAGCTCGGCCTGCTCGCCGCACCGCATACCAGCGCCGGCCGCATGCCGACCGAGATCGGGCTGCGCCTGTTCGTCGACGGGATGATGCAGGCGAACGAACCCTCGCCCGAGGAACGCGCCGCGATCGAGGCGCGCGCGGGCGAGGGCGGCCCGGTCGAGGAGGCGTTGGCCAATACCGCCGCCGCGCTCTCGGGCCTGTCGGCCTGCGCCGGCATGGTGCTGGTGCCCAAGCGCGAGCCGGTGGTGCGCCAGTTCGGCTTCGCCCCGCTGGGCGGCGACCGCGCGCTGGCGGTGCTGGTCGGCACCGACGGATCGATCGAGAATCGCGTGGTCGACCTGCCCGCCGGCATGGACCCCGCCTCGCTGCAACAGGCGTCCAATTACCTGAGCGCCACCCTGTCGGGCCTGACGCTCAGCGAGGCGCGCGCGCGGATCGACCGCGAGATCCGCGCCGAGCGCGCCGCGCTGGACAGTGCCGCGCGCACGCTGGTCGAGCGCGGGCTGGCGCTGTGGAGCGAGGATAGCGGCCACCGCCCGGTGCTGATCGTGCGCGGCCAGGCGCGGCTGATCGACGCGGCGGCGACCGAGGATCTCGACCGCGTCCGCCAGCTGCTCGACGAGCTGGAGGGCAAGGAAGAGATTGCCCGCCTGCTCGACAGCGCGCGCGACGGCGAGGCGACCCGCATCTTCATCGGATCGGAAAACAAGCTCTTCGCGTTGTCGGGGTCGTCGGTGATCGCGAAACCGGTCCGCGCGCTCGACGGGCGGGTGGTCGGCGTGGTCGGCGTGATCGGCCCGACGCGGTTGAACTATGCGCGCGTCGTGCCCATGGTGGATTTCACGGCTGCGACAATGGCGCGCCTCTTGGGGTAAAGTGACAGGAAGTTATGGCGAAAGACGAGACGATGGACACTGCCGAAGCACATTCGAACGAGAGCGAGACGCTGCGCGAGGAAACTGCCGCGGAAGCGCCCGAAGTCGCCGATCATGACCGGCTGAGCGGGCTGGAGGCCGAGCTGGCCGAGGCGAAGGCCGCGGTCCTCTATGCCCAGGCCGAGACCCAGAATGTCCGCCGCCGCGCCGAGCGCGAGGCGGCCGATGCGCGCACCTATGCCGCGACCGCCTTCGCCCGCGACGTGCTGTCGGTCGCCGACAACCTGACCCGCGCGCTGGCCGCGATCCCCGCCGAACTGCGCGAGGACGAGAAGCTGAAGGGCCTGGTCGTCGGGCTCGAGGCCACTGGCCGCGAGGTCGAATCGGTCTTCTCCCGCCACGGCATCTCGAAGATCGTCGCGCTGGGCGAAGCGCTCGACCCCAATCGCCACCAGGCGATGATGGAGATCCCCAGCGCGGATGCCGAACCCGGCACCGTCGTCCAGGAAATCCAGTCCGGCTACATGATCAAGGACCGCCTCCTGCGCCCCGCTTTGGTCGGCGTCGCGAAGAAGCCCGACTGAGCAAGGGCGGGGCAGGGGCTCACCCCACACGCACCGTCACCCCGGCCGCAGTGCCGGGGTCCACGGTGCGGCACATCCCGGAGGCGAGGCTCTTGCGACATGGGCCGCCCCAGGCGCTCGACGTGAGCCACTTCGCTCCGGGACGGGGGACGAGCGGATTCTTGCATTGAGGCCAGGGTGACGGGTGCGGTGTGGGTCAGGCTGGCGACGACGGCGCAGATCCTTCAATCCCTCAGCGCCCGCCGCATTGCCATCGCCCCGGCGCCATAGGGCAGGTCGACCGGCACCTCGGCAAAGCCCTGCGTCCGCCAGAAGCGGTCGGCGCCGTTGACCGCGATCAGCATCACCGCCCGCGCGCCTTCGACCCGTGCCTGCGCCAGCACCAACGCGGTCGCCGCCTGCGCCGCGCCCTGGCCGCGTGCCGCCGGCATCAGCGCGAGGTCGTGGAGATAATAGCCGTCGGCACCCTCGGGGACCGCGCCGATCGGCTTGCCGATTGCGGGCAGCACCGCATCGACCGGCCAGGGATGGCCGATCAGATAGCCGATCGCCGCCTCGTCCCCTTTGGAGAGCACATGGCACCCCTGCGGATACAGCGCCAGCCGCTCGGCATAGACCGATCGAGGCTCGGTGAAGGCACCATGCACCGCATCGGAAATGGCCGCGACCGCCGCCAGATCCTCGACCCGCATCGGCCTCCAGACGGCAGTTCCGCTCACGCCCTCATGCCGCCGGGAAGGCCGCGCCCACCCTTTGCTCCAGCACCGTCAACGGCACCCGCCCGGCGCCCAGCACCACGTCGTGGAACTTCGCCTGGGTGAAGCCCGGCCGCGACGCCACCTCGTCGCGCAGCCGGCTGATCGCGATCTGCCCGATCTTGTAGGCATTGGCCTGGCCCGGATAGACGATGTAGCGGTCGATCTCGGTCTGCGCCGCGCTGATCTTGGACGAGGTCGCGGCGAGATAGTCGACCGCCTTGTCGCGGCTCCACCCCTTGGCGTGCATCCCGGTATCGACCACCAGCCGCGCCGCGCGGAACGCGAATGACGCGAGATAGCCGATCTTGCCCAGCGGATCGTCGTCATACATGCCGAGCTCGTCGGCGACCTGCTCGGCATACAGGCCCCAGCCTTCGCCATAGGCCGTCACCGACGCGGTCTGGCGGTACAACGGCAGCCCTGCATCCTCATATTTCAGCGCGCCCTCGAACAAATGCCCCGGCGCGCCCTCATGATAGGCGAGGGTGGGCAGGGTGTAGCGCGGCCATTCGCCGGTATCGCGCAGGTTGATGAAGAAGATGCCCGGCCGCGATCCGTCGGGCGTCCCCGCCTGCGCCGATCCGCCCGGCGCGCCGATCTCGATCTCGGGTGGCACGCGGCGGATCTCGTACGGCGCCTTGGGCAGGCGGCTGAATACGCGCGGCAACCGCTCGCGCACCGCGACCAGCCGGCCGTTGAGATAGGCGAGCAACTCGGCGCGCCCCGCATCGGTGTTGGCAAAGGCCTGGCCCTGCGAGCTGCCCAAGGCCGCCAGCCGGTCGCGAATGCTCCCGTCGCGATAACCCTGCGCCTTCAGCAGTGTGTCCATCCGCGCATTCAGGTCGGCGACCTGCTCCAGCCCCAGCCGGTGGATCTCGTCCGCGCTCATCGTCGTCGTTGTGTGCTGCGCCAGCACCGCGGCATAATAGGCCTCGCCATCAGGCAGGCGCGACACGCCCGGCGCATCGCCGGCGCGCGGGAGCAGCGCGGTCAGCGCCTCGATCTGCCGGGTCAGCGCCGCGCGGATCGGCCCGGCAAAGATCGAAGCGGCACGATCGCCATAGCCGCTCAGGGCGATCTCGCCGCTGCGCCGCGCGATCGAGGAGACCAGGGTCTTCGATGCGGGCTCGCCGTCGCGCAGCCGCGCCAGCTGCTGCAGCGCCTTGTCGAGGATGAAGCGCGGTGCGATCACCCCGGCCGCCGCATTCTCCTTCACCAGCGCGGTATCGGCATCGATCAGCCCCGGCACCGCCGCCAGCCGTGCCATATAGGCATCGGCATCGGCGCGGGTCTTCACCGGATGCTGGCTGTCCAGGAAGGTGCCGACCCCGGTGTAGAAGCCGCCCAGCTGGGTGACGCCATATGGCCCCGGCCGGTGGCAGAAGCCGCCGGTATGATAGCGGAAGCGATTCAGCCGCTGCCGCGCGAGCAGGTCGAACTCGGCACAGTCCCAGGCAAGCCCCGCCTGATCGCCCAGCCCCTCGCGCCCCAGGCTGCGCAGCTCGGCGAGGTTGCGATCGACCCGCTTCGCCTTCGCCGCCCGCCCGGCAGCGCTCCAGTCGGGAAAGCGTGCCCGCAACGCCGCCCGCTTGCCGGTATCGAGCGCCAGGCTGGTCGCCCCGGTCGGATCCTCGACCAGCCCCTGCTCGAACTGCCGCATCAGCAGCGCATCGAGCCGCGCATCCTTGTCGGGCGTGGCGAAGCCAGCAGCCGCACGGCCAGGCAGGCCGGCAGCCATGGCGGCGGTGCCGATCCCGGCAAGCAACTGACGGCGGTCGAAATTGGCGGTCATCGGTTCGGATCCCCTTGATACGGGGCGGACCCTAACCACCCCACACGCCCCGGTCGAGGCCGTGTGTTTCGCAGGCCAACAACCTCGTCACCCCGGCCGAAGTGCCGGGGTCCACCCCTTCTCCATCCCGGACCCGTTGACGTGTGCAACGACCGCCCGGGGCGACCCTTGCCTAAAGAACCCCACCTCCGGGATGTGCCGCCCGGTGGACCCCGGCATTGCAGCCGGGGTGACGGGTGTGAGGTGAGGGCGGCGCCACCCTCAAGCCGTCCCTACCGGTCCCACCGCGCCGGGATCAGCCCGATCCGCACCGCCTCGATCGCCGTCCAGCCCCGCGCGGCGATCACGTCGTTGCTTTCCTTCGCCTTGCGGTCCGGGCCCAGCGACCAGGTGATGTGGAACTGGCTGCCGTCGCCGCGTTCGGTCGTGCCAGCGATGCACACCACCAGCGCCTGGACGCCGGCATCGTCGTCGGCAACGCCGATCACCTCGCCTTCGGCCTCGACCGGCAGCGGGGTGGCGTCATCGGTGGCGAAGCGCAGCGTCACATGGTCCGCGACCAGCCGCTCGTATCGTGGCGGCACCCGGCCGAGCAAAGCCGCGCGGCCGGCCGGATCCAGCTTCCACCCCGCGATCCGGTGCGTCACCGCGCGCCGCTCATTCGGCCGGCGCCTCGGCATCGTCCGCCCGCGCGGCGCGCATCGGCGAGCGCGCCGTCACCTGTGCCACCGCCTGGCCCAGCTGCGCGCCGTCATAGGGCTTGGCCAGGATCACCGCGCCGTCGACCGCGCCTGCCGCCGGGGCGTGGCGGTCGCCGGTGGCGAAGACCACGCCGATGCTCGGCCGGATCGCCCGCGCGCGCCCGGCCAGTTCGGGGCCGTTCATGCTCGGCAGGTTCACGTCGCTGACCAGCACGTCGATCATCGTCGTCTGCAGCGCGACCAGCGCATCCTCGGCGCTGCCCGCATCGATCACCAGATAGCCGGCACCCTGCAGCATGTCCGACGTGCTCGCGCGGATCAGCTCGTCATCCTCGACCAGCAGCACCGTCGCGGGGGCAGGGACCGGCACGCGCGGGTGGACGACCGGCGCGGGCACACCCTCGACCGGCAGGATCGGCGGCAGCGCCTCGATCGTCCGCGCACTCGCGGCGCTGCGCTGCTGCTGGTTGGCGACGACATGGCGCAGCCGCCGCGCCAGCTGCTCGCGCGTATAGGGCTTGGACAGCAGCTCGACGCCGGGATCGAGCCGACCGCCATGGACGATCGAATTCTCGGTATAGCCCGAGGTGAACAGCACCGCGACGTTCGGCAGCCGCTCGCGCGCCATCCGCGCCAGCTCGGGGCTCTTCAGCCGGCCGGGCATCACCACGTCGGTGAAGATGATGTCGATCGGGATGCCGCTCTCGATCACGCTCAGCGCGTTGGTCGCGTCGACCGCCTTCAGCACGCGGTAGCCCAGGTCGGTCAGCAGCTCGATCGCGGTCGCGCGAACCTCGTCGTCATCCTCGACCACCAGCACCGTCTCGGTCCCGCCGACGATCGGCCCGGAATCGACCATCACCTCGACATCCTCGGGCGCGGCCGATCGCGGCAGGTACAGCTTGACCGTCGTGCCTTCGCCGGGCTCCGAATAGATCTTCACATGGCCGCCCGATTGTTTGACGAAGCCATAGACCATCGACAGGCCCAGTCCCGATCCCTTGCCCTCGCTCTTGGTCGAGAAGAAGGGTTCGAACACCTTTTCCAGCACCTCGGGCGTCATGCCCGATCCGGTGTCGCTGACTGCCAGCATGACATATTGGCCCGGCGTCACCTCGGCATGGGTCCGCGCATAGTCGTCGTCGAGGCTGGCATTGCCCAGCTCGATCGTCAGCTTGCCGGTGCCCTCCATCGCGTCGCGCGCGTTGATCGCCAGGTTCAGCAGCGCATTTTCCAGCTGCGCCGGATCGATGAAGCTGTTCCACAGCCCGCCGGCCACGATCGTCTCGACCTCGATCCCCTCGCCGATCGCGCGGCGCAGCATGTCGTCCATGTCGCGCACCAGCCGGGTCGAATTGACCACCCGCGGCTCCAGCGCCTGGCGCCGGCCAAAGGCGAGCAGTTGCGCCGCCAGCTTCGCGCCGCGCGACACGCCCGACAGCGCATTGGCGACGCGCGTCTCCGCCCGCTCATTGCCCGCCACGTCGCGCGCCAGCAGCTGGAGATTGCCCGACACGACCTGGAGGAGGTTGTTGAAGTCGTGCGCGACGCCGCCGGTCAGCTTCCCGACCGTCTCCATCTTCTGCGACTGGATCAGCACCGCCTCGGCATGGCGGCGTTCGGCAATCTCCTCGATCACCCGCGCCTCCAGCGTCTCGTTCAGCTGGCGCAATTGCTGTTCGGCGCGGCTGCGATGGCGCACCTGGCGCGCCAGGTCGGCCTCGCGGTCGACGCGCTCCTGGATATCGAACACCAGCACGTGGAAGCCGACGACCCTGCCGTCCTGGCTGCGCGGCAGATAATGGGCCTCGCAGGCGCGCTTCGACCCGTCCTGATGCGGCATCGTCGTGTCGGCGACGACGAACTCGCCATTGAGCGCACGCGCGATCAGCGGCATCCGCTCGGCAAAGGTTTCCTCGCCGACGACCTCGCGCACCGTGCGCCCGACGACGTCCTCGGCGCGGACCCCCAGCCAGGTCTCGTAATAGCGATTGGCGAAGCGATAGGTCAGGTCGCTGTCGATATAGGAGATCAGCACCGGCAGCGCGTCGGTGATCGTGCGCAGCTCATATTCGCCATGCTCGGCGCGGCGCCGCACCTCGACCCGCTCGGTGATGTCGACCACGGCGCACAGCACGCCGCCGACCTTCCCGCCTTCATAGACGGGGGTGTAGAACAGGTCGAAGACCATTTCCTCGGGCGTGCCGTGACGGTTGAGGACCAGGGTCTGTTCCAGCGCCGACATCGTCTCGCCGCGGAACCCGGCCTCCAGCACCTTGCGGTTGAAGTCCCAGATCTCGGGCCAGATGCCGGGCACGGTGCCGCCCATCGCGCGCGGATGATTGTCGCCGGCGATCAGGCTGTAATTGTCATTATAGATCATGACATGGTCGGGACCCCACATCAGCACCTTGGGCACCGGCGAGTTGACCACGTTGCTGACGGTCGTCTTCAGCTCGGGCGACCAGTTCCCGATCGGTCCCAGCGGATTCTGCGACCAGTCGATCCCGCGGATCAGCCGCGCGCACGCGCTGACCCCGATCAGCCAGCCATGATCGGTCGGATCCACCGGCGGGGCAGGGGTGCCGCCATCGCGCAGCAGCTTGATCGCGGTGCGCACGACCTCACTGGCATTGCCATATTCGCCAATGGCGAGCTGCTCGTCGATATAGCGGTCGAGTTCGGGGGTGAGCGAAACGTTGCGCGTCTGTCGGGATGCCATGTCGGCGCGTCACATGGGAAAACCGCAACTTTGTGTCAACGGTTGCTACAGCTTCCCGCTACTCAGCGTGGCGATCCGCTCCCGCCCCGGGTCAGCCCCGCCGGCGCGCCCTGACCCCGATCGCCTGCACCGCAACTGCCAGCGCCGAAGCTGCTGCGCCGAACGCGACCACGCCGTTCCAGCCCCAGCTGCCCCACAGCGCCGTCGCCGCCGCCGAACCCGCCGCGCCGCCGACGAACATCGCGCCCATGAACAGCGTGTTGAGCCGGGCCCGCGCCTCGGGCCGCAGCGCATAGACGATATGCTGGTTCGACACGAGCACGCCCTGGATCGCGAAGTCGAGCAGGATCACGCCTGCGACCAGTCCGGCAATCGAGGTCCACAGCCCGAAGATCGCCCAGGACAGCAAGGCCAGCGCCGCGCCCGACACGATCACCAGATGCGGCCCGCGCGCATCGGCCACCCGCCCGGCCAGTGGCGCCGCGGCGATCCCCACCGCGCCCACCACCCCGAACAGCCCGGCGATATCCGCCCCCAGGCCGAAGCGTGGCTCCAGCAGACGGAACGCCAGCACGGTCCAGAAGGCGGTGAAGCCGGCGAACAACAGCGCCTGGGTGATCGCCGCGCGGCGCAGCGCCGGAAATTCGCGCCACAGATGCAGCAGCGAGGCGAGCAACGCGCCATAACTGATCCGCGCGTCGGGCCGGCTGCGCGGCAGGCGCCATGCCATCCATCCGCCCATCGCCAGCGCCACCGGCGCGGCCAGCAGGAACATCTCGCGCCACCCGGCATGGGTCGCGACGAACCCGGCCACCGTCCGGCTGAGCAGGATCCCGCCCAGCAGCCCCGCCATCACCGTGCCGACTACCGCGCCGCGCCGCTCGGGCACCGCCAGATGCGCCGCCAGCGGCACGACCTGCTGCGCCACCGTGGCAAAGATACCGATCCCCAGCGACGCCGCCAGCAGTGACCAGGCGCCGCCCGCCATACCGGCAAAGACCAGCGACACCGCGAGCAGCACGAACTGCGCGACGATCAACCGCTTGCGCTCGACCAGGTCGCCCAGCGGCACCAGCAGGAACAGGCCGGCGGCGTAGCCGATCTGGGTGATCGTCGGGACGAACGCAGTCAGCCTGCCCGGAAGCTCGCCTTCCATCACCGCCAGCATCGGCTGATTGTAATAGATGTTCGCGACCCCGACACCGGCCGCCGCCGCCATTGCCCAGACGAGACCGCGCGACAGTGCGGGGGGTGTGGTTCCGTGCATGACGTGCCCTTTCGATAGGCCCGCCATCTAGGTGCGCCGACGGAGGCCGAAAAGGCAAACCAAGGTTTGGGTGGAGGGAGTGGTGACTCCTGCCGTGGCGTCATCCTGAAAAGAATCAGTCACCTCGGCGGACAAGCCGAGGACCCCGACGGCCTGGAAAAATCAGGTTCTTGTCAGGTAACTTTTCACGAACGCAAAGGCGCCGCCGATCACTATCAAAACAATACCGCCGACCCGCATCGTCATGTCATCGGGAGACAGCTCCAGAGAGACCATGCTCACTGTAAGTCCGCCCCAGATCGTGGCAGCGGGCAGCGACATTGATGCCAGGGGCGTGCGTATCACGCCCATTTTGTCGAGCCAGTAGATCGACGGCATCGCGCAGGCGATCAGAACGAATGCGATAGCATCCCAGGGGCTTTCCTGCAGCCCGATCGCAGTCCTGAGGAGGATGAATCCGTAGGCGATCAAGCCGCCTCCGCCCACCAACAGGCCGACCTTGGCCATATTCGTGGACGATCGCTCGTTGAGTTCATGTAACGACATCGTCGTACCCCCCGCCAACTCATATCAGTCGGCATTCTGGCGCCTAGGACGTTTCTCACCAATATCGATGCGATTCCCATCGGGATCGGCGAAAACGAAGGCCCGCTGCCCATAGTCCTTGTCGGTCAGACCCTTGATGATCCTCACACCCCCCGCCTCGCAGATGGCGTAGAGCGCGGCGACGTCGCTGACGAACATGTGCATGACATTGACGGTCGACGCCTTGTGGTCCGGCTTTCGGCTCAGGTGGATTTCCGCCTGATCCTTCTTCAGCACCATGAACCCGACCGGATCGCCATTCTCGAACACGGTCTCGAAACCCAGGATGCGGGAATAGAAATCCTGTGCGGCCCGAATGTCGCGAACACAGATCATCGGCGCCGCGCGTCCGAACGTGATCCCGTCCGGCGCAGACTTGCCCATCACATCTTCCTCGTCGGGCAGGGGCGGCGGTGCGCGTGCCGGTCACGGAGCGGTGTCCGGAGCCGCATGCTGCGGGGACCGCGCGATCCTGTCAACGGTCGTTCCCACCGGCGATGCCTCACCATCATCGGCTCCAGGATGGGAGGAGTACGGCGGCCAGGGCGACGGATCTATTGAGGCGGCCGTCCCACTCACTTCGTCACCCCGGCCGTAGTGCCGGGGTCCACCGTGCGGCAGATCCCGTACCCCAGGTTCCTGCACACACCCGCGTCATAACTACGTCCAAAGCGGAGCAAGCCAGACCACTCGCCACGACCGCCGCATTGCGAACCCACGCCCCCCGCGCCACCCTCCGGCTCATGTTCCGCGACCGGCAGCCCTGCGTCTACATCCTCGCCAGCGGCAGGTACGGCACGCTCTATACCGGCGTCACCTCCGACCTCCTCGCCCGCCTGTACCAGCACCGCGAGGGCATTGCGGGCGGCTTCGCAGCGGCGCATCGCGCGGTGACGCTCGTCTATTTCGAAATGCACGACGAGATGGAATTCGCGATCCGCCGCGAGAAAGCGATCAAGAAGTGGCAGCGCCAGTTCAAGCTCAACCTGATCGAGCGCGATAATCCGGACTGGCGTGACCTGGCGCTGGACCTCGGGTTTGCGCCACTGCCGACGCGATAGCGGGGGTGACGTCGTTCAAGGGGGGGGCGCCTCGCGCTCCACCGGCTCGGGGATGGAGGAAGGGTGGACCCCGGCACTCCGGCCGGGGTGACGGGTTGGTTGTGACGGCCGGGTGTCGCTCCAGATGTGGACGTCCACTCACCGGAGTTTCACGCATATCGCTTCACCACCCAGTTCGTCACCCCGGCTGAAATGCCGGGGTCCACCGGGCGGCACGTCCCGGACGTGAGGGTCCGGAAGCCAGCGCCGCCCCGGGCGTCCGTCGCGCGCGTCACAAGATCCGGGATGGAGGAAGGGTGGACCCCGGCATTTCAGCCGGGGTAATTGTGGGCCGACGACTTGCACCAGGCGAACACCTGCTTCAACCAGAACACACGCCCCCACCCGACAGTATCGCCGCTGGAACAACTCGCCCGCATCGCAGTAGTGTCGGGCGATGGCATCTTCCTCCAAACCGCGCCGCGACTTGACCCAGGGTAATGTCGGCAGCACCTTGCTGTTGTTCGCGCTGCCGACCCTGGGGTCGAACGTGCTTCAGTCGCTCAACGGGTCGATCAACTCGATCTGGGTCGGTCGTTTTCTGGGGGAAAGCGCGCTGGCGGCGACCAGCAATGCCAACATCATCATGTTCCTGATGTTCTCCGCCGTGTTCGGCTTCGGCATGGCGGCGACCATTCTGGTGGGTCAGAGCATGGGGCGGCACGATGTCGAGGGCGCGCGGCGGGCGTTCGGGTCGGCGGTCGGGCTGGTGCTGGGCGGGGCGATCGTCGTCTCGCTGCTGGGCTGGCTGTTCTCGCCCGCGATCCTGCATGTGCTGGCGACCCCGCCCGAGGCGATGGCGATGGCCGAGGCCTATCTGCGCGTGATCTTCCTCGGGCTCCCCGCGGCGATGCTGCTGGTGCTGCTGATGATGGGACTGCGCGGTGCGGGCGATGCGATGACGCCGCTCTGGTTCATGGGGCTGTCGGTGGTGATCGATGCCGGGCTGAACCCGCTGCTGATCGCCGGGATCGGCCCGTTCCCGCGGATGGGGATCGCCGGCTCTGCGACCGCGACGCTGATCGCCAATCATGTCGCGGCGATCGGGCTGGTGATCACCCTCTACTGGCGCGACCTGCCGATTCGGTTGCGCGGGGCGGAGCTGAAATGGCTGCTGCCCGAGCGTGCGCTGATGCGCACGATCATCGCCAAGGGGCTGCCGATGGGCGCGCAGATGCTGGTGATGACCTTTGCCGGACTGACCATGATCGGACTGGTCAATCGCGAGGGCGTCGAGACCGCCGCCGCCTATGCCGTGAGCCAGCAGCTATGGACCTATATCCAGATGCCGGCGATGGCGATCGGTGCCGCGGTCAGCGCGATGGCGGCGCAGAATATCGGTGCCGGCCGCTGGGACCGGATCGCGCAGATCACCCGGTCGGGTCTGGTCTATAATTGCCTGATCACCGGGGCGATGGTCGGCGCGGTCATCCTGTTCGACCGGCCGGTCATGGCGCTGTTCGTCGGGCATGACAGCCCGGCGATCCCGATCGGCCGGCATATCCAGCTGATCGCCAGCTGGAACTTCGTCCTGTTCGGCATGACGATGGTGCTGTTCTCGACCGTGCGCGCCAATGGCGCGGTGTGGGCGCCGCTGATCGCGCTGATCATCGCGCTCTACCCGATCCGCATCGGCTTCGCGCTGGCGATGCTGCCGGTGCTGGGCGCCGATGCGATCTGGTGGAGCTTCCCGCTGGGGTCGACCGCGACGCTGCTGATGGCCGCGACCTATTATCGCTGGGGGAATTGGCGCAAGGGCCAGCTCGCCGTGCCGCCCGACCATGCGCATCTGGAGGAACAGGCGCTGTCCGATGCCGAGCCCGCCGGGCGGCTGAAACCCGCCGGCTGACTTGCCTGTCGCGGGCAACAGGCGCAGAAGCCCGGCCATGAGTCAGTATCCCGCACTTCGCCTCCGCCGCATCCGTTCTTCCGGCTGGAGCCGGCGGATGCACGCCGAGACCGTCCTGACCCCGGCCGACCTGATCTGGCCGCTGTTCGTCAGCGAAGGGGCGGACGAGGAGCCAATTGCCACGCTGCCCGGCGTCTCGCGCTGGTCGATCGCGAAGATCGTCGAGCGCGCGCGAGAGGCGGTGTCGCTCGGCATCCCGTGCGTCGCCCTGTTCCCCAATACCCCGCACGAGCTGCGCAGCGACGACGGGCGCGAGGCGTTCAACCCCGACAATCTGATGTGCCGCACGATCCGCGCGATCAAGGATGCGGTGCCCGATCTGGGCGTGCTGACCGACGTCGCGCTCGATCCCTATACCAGCCACGGCCATGACGGGCTGGTCGATGCCGCCGGCTATGTTCTGAACGACGAGACCGCGTCGGTGCTGGTCGATCAGGCCCGCGTCCAGGCCGAGGCCGGGGCCGACATCGTCGCGCCCAGCGACATGATGGACGGCCGCGTCGGGCTGATCCGCGACGCGCTGGAACAGGGCGGGCACCGCAATGTCCAGATCATGGCCTATTCCGCCAAATATGCCTCGGGCTTCTATGGCCCGTTCCGCGACGCGGTTGGCTCGCGCGGGCTGCTGAAGGGCGACAAGAAGACCTATCAGATGGACCCCGCCAATGCCGAGGAAGCGCTGCGCGAGGTCGCGCTCGACCTGGCCGAGGGCGCCGACAGCGTGATGGTCAAGCCGGGCCTGCCCTATCTCGACATCATCGTCCGGGTGAAGAGCGAGTTCCAGGTGCCGGTCTTCGCCTATCAGGTGAGCGGCGAATATGCGATGATCGAGGCGGCGGTCGCGGCCGGCGCGGGCGAGCGCGAGGCGCTGGTGATCGAGACGCTGATGGCGTTCAAGCGCGCGGGCTGTTCGGGCGTGCTGACCTATCACGCGCCGCATGCCGCGCGGCTGCTGAGCGCGTGATCGAGACTGCGCGGCTGATCCTGCGCACGCCCGGGCCGGGCGACCGCGAGGCGTTGGTCGCGATCCTCAGCGATCCGGTCGTGATGGCGGACCTGTTCCCCGGCCAGGACCGGGCGGGCGCCGAGGCGTCGCTGGCGCGGCATGACGGCTATCGCGGCGAGGGGCTCGGCTTCCTGGGCGTCGAACGGCGCGAGGATGGCGCGATCATCGGCTTTTGCGGGCTGAAGCCCGGCGCCCCCAATTCGCCGATCGCGGGGCTGGTCGAGGCAGGCTGGATCTTCGGCCGCCACGGATGGGGGCAGGGCTATGCGCAGGAGGCGATGGCCGCGGTGATCGACGATGCGTGGGGCCGGATCGGTGCGGACCGGATCGTCGCCATCACCTCGGCGGTGAACGAGAAGAGCCAGAAGCTGATGGCGCGGCTGGGCATGCACCGGCTGGCGGATGGCGATTATCTGACCAGCCTGTTCCCCGACGGCCACCGGCTGCAGCCGACGGTGACCTTCGCGATCGACCGCCCGGCGGACCGGCCGCGCGCATGATCGAGACCGATCGCCTGATCCTGCGGCCCTGGCGCCAGGCGGACAAGCCGGTCTTCCACGCGCTGGTCAACACGCCGGCGATGATGGCGCATTTCGGCGGCCCGACCGACCAGGCGGCGCATGACCGGATCATCGACCGCCAGATCGCGCTTCAGGCGCGCGACGGGCATTGCATGTGGGCGGTCGAGCTGCGCGACAGCGGCGCGCTGGCCGGGGTGTGCGGGGTGCGCATCGGCGGCCATGCCGGCACGCCCGTCCCCGAAGAGCTCGAGATCGGCTGGCGCATCGGCGAGGCCTGGTGGGGGCAGGGCATCGCGCGCGAGGCGGCGGAGGCGAGCCTCGCCTGGGGCTGGGCCAATACCGGCCGCCGGCGGATCGCCGCCTGGACGGTGATCGGCAACACAAGGTCGTGGGGGCTGATGGAGCGGCTGGGCATGCGGCGGCGCACCGATCTCGACTTCGCCCATCCCGAATTTCGTGCCGGGGATCCCTTGGGCGCGATGATCGTCTATGCGATCGACCGACCGGCATGATTCTCACCGAACGCCTCTTCCTGCGCGGCTGGACGTCCGCCGACCTCGATCCCTTTGCGGCGATGGGGCAGGACCCGCGCGTCATGGCGACTTTGGGGCCGCTGATGAGCCGCGACGAGGTGGCGGCGCTGATCGAGCGGATCGAGGGCATTCGCGCCGCGCACGGCCATTGCTTCTGGGCGATCGAGCGGCGCGAGGATGGCGCGTTCCTGGGCTTTTGCGGGGTGAAGCCGGGTGCCGAGGATACGCCGATCGAGGGAGAGATCGAGATCGGCTGGCGCCTCGCGCACGAACATTGGGGCAAGGGCTATGCCCGCGAGGCGGCTCAGGCCAGCCTCGACTGGGTCTGGGACCATCTGCCGGTCGATCATGTCGCCGCGATCACCACGCCCGGCAACACCGCCAGCTGGGGCCTGATGGAGCGGCTGGGCATGGTCCGCGCGCCGCAGGACGATTTCGATCATCCCAAGGCGCAGGGGCATTTGATCCCGCACATCACCTATCGCATCGCCCGGCCCGCTGACCGGCCGGCGCCTGCCGAACCGTTTCGACCCTGACGCCGCCTTGCCTGGAGACCCGACGATGACCGACCAGGCGGAAAAGGACGCGGTGCCCGCGCCCGCGGCCACGCACAAGCTCTTCGTCGCGGCGATCCTGGCCGGATCCTTCCTGCTGTTCCTCGTCCAGCCGATGATCGCGCGCATGGCGCTGCCCAAGCTGGGCGGGGCGCCGGCGGTGTGGAACTCGGCGATGCTGGTGTACCAGGCGCTGCTGCTGGGCGGCTATGCCTATGCCCATTGGCTGGGCCGGGTGCCGGTGCGGCGCCAGGCGCTGATCCATCTCGGCCTGCTCGCCGTCGCGGCGCTGTGGCTGCCGATCTCGCTGTGGAACATCAACCTGCCCGCCGATGCCGAGCCGGCGGTGTGGGTGCCCTGGCTGCTGGTCGCCTCGATCGGCCCGTTGTTCTTCGCCATCTCCGCCCAGGCGCCGTTGCTCCAGCGCTGGTTCTCGGTCGCCAGCGGCGGGCGCGATCCCTATGCGCTCTATGCCGCATCGAACATCGGCAGCTTCGGCGGGCTGCTCGCCTATCCGCTGCTGGTCGAGCCCAATATGGCGCTGGGCAGCCAGAGCTGGCTGTGGACCGCGGGCTATGGCCTGGTCTTCCTGCTGATCGCCGGCTGCGCACTGCTGCTGCCCAAGCGTCCGCCCGACGTTCCGCATGTCCGCCACAGCAGCGAGGCGCCGACGAAGCGCCGCGTCGCCCACTGGATCGTGCTGGCGCTGGTCCCCTCGGGCCTGATGCTGGCGACCACCACCTTCCTCACGACCGACATCGTTGCCGTGCCGATGCTGTGGGTGGTGCCGCTGGGGCTGTATCTGCTCAGCTTCTCGCTCGCCTTTCGCGAAAGCCCGTTCCTCGACTGGCTGCTGCCCAAGCTGACGCCGGCCTTCCTGCTGATCGCCGGATCGACCTTCATCACCGGCAATCACGACTATCCCTATGTCAACGCCGCGATCGGCCTCTTCCTGCTGCTGCTGGTCGCGGTGTCCTGCCACCGGCGGATGTACGAGCTGCGGCCCGAGCCCGACCGGCTGACCGGCTTCTATCTCGCCATGTCGGTCGGTGGCGTGCTGGGCGGCGTGTTCGCCGCGCTGATCGCGCCGACGATCTTCGACTGGACCTATGAATATCCGCTGCTGGTGATCGCCGCCGGCATGCTTGTGCCGCAGCGCTATCTGCTGCCGATCCTCGAAAGGCTCTGGCGCGGCGACAGACAGGTCGCGCTGGTCAAGGCGCTGGCGGCGATCTTCCTGATTTCGCTGTTCGTGCTGGTCGGCATTCGCGACCTGTTCAGCCTCAACGCCTGGGCGCAATCTTCCGACTTCGCCGATCGCACCGCGTTTCTCGGCGTCGCGCTGATCGGGGTGGCCGCGATCGGCTGCCGCCCGGTCTTCGTCGCGGCGCTGATCGGCGCGCTGTTCCTGCTGGGCCTGCACCAGGCGCTGGAGGTGTCCGCCTCGGGCACGCGGATGCGCAGCTATTTCGGCGTCTACACCATGACCGATTTGCCCAATCTAAGGCGGCTGGCGCACGGCACCACGCTGCACGGCGTCCAGCTCAAGGGCGCCTGGTCGCGTCAGCCCACCACCTATTATGTCCAGGGTTCGGGCGTGGGCCAGGCGATGCTCGCCGCCCCCGGCCTCTACGGACCCGGCGCTCGGATCGGCGTCGTCGGCCTCGGGACCGGTACGCTCGCCTGCTATGCCCGGCCCGGCCAGCATTGGCAGTTTTTCGAGATCGATCCGGCGGTGGTGACGCTGGCGCGCGATTCGGGCGCCTTCACCTATCTCAGCCAGTGCGCGCCCGATGCGAAGATCGTCGTCGGCGACGCCCGCGTCCGGCTGGAACAGCAGGCGCCCGCCAGCCTCGACTTGCTGGCGCTCGACGCCTTTTCGTCCGACGCGGTGCCGATGCACCTGATGACCGACGAGGCCTTCGCCGTCTATCGCCGGGTGCTGGCGCCGAACGGGCTGCTGCTGGTCCACATCTCCAACCGCTACATGGCGCTCGATCCGGTCGTCGCCGAGGCAGCGGCGCGCGGCGGCTGGCATGCGGCCGAGTTCCGCTACGAGCCGATGATGAATTTCATCGCGACGCCGACCGCCAGCGGCAAGATCACGGTCAATGCCGAGCCCGAGCCCGAGGCGACCGCGTCCGACTGGATCGCGCTGTCACCCGATCCGGCGGTGCTCAAGCGACTGGGCGATGCGACCCGCGGCTGGACCCCGCTGGAGCGCAAGCCGGGCTTCACCGGCTGGACCGACGACTATGCCTCGATCCTTCCGGTGCTGCGTCCGGCGCGGATGCCGTGGGACAAGGGGGCGGGCGACTAAGATATATCTCGGCGCAGGAAGCATCCTGCGCCGCCGCCCGGCCGATCAGGGGGTGCCGAGCGCGGCCTCCAGGCTGCGCAGCCGCGCCGCCTGTTGCGCGTCGATCTGCGATGCGCGCGCCACCGCCGCGTCCAGCGCGGGGTAGGGCACCTTGCCCGCCATGCCCCGTTCGCTTGCCAGCCCCTCGAGCGCCAGCAGCGTATCGGTCACCGACCCGCGCGTCCCGCTCAGCTGGGTCAGCGCGGTCTGGGCATCCAGCCACCGGTCCGATCCGCGCGGCAGCCCGCTGGCGACCGCGACCTTCGCCTCGGTCTCGTTGGCCAGCGTCGAGAAGGCACGCTGCTGCGCCTCCAGCGTGCCGAGCAGCTCGGCAACGCGCTTGTCCAGCGCCGCATCGGGCTCGGCCACGGGCACGGTCCGCTTCGGCTCGGCGATGCCGACCGACTCGATCGGCCGGGGCAACAGCGAGGGATAGGTCCGGCCGGTGTCCGAACAGCCGGCAAGTGCCAGGGCGAGAAGGGGAAAGGCGGCGCGACGCATGGCATCGATCTATGCCGCGCAAGAGGGCCGCGCAACCGCCGCGAAAATAAGCTGAAGAAAGTCGCGACAAAGGGCTTGCGCGAATCCGGAGTCGCTTCTATCAGCGCCACTCCCAAGCGCCCGTAGCTCAGCTGGATAGAGCATCAGACTACGAATCTGAGGGTCGGACGTTCGAATCGTTCCGGGCGCGCCATTTCCTCCCAGCAGGAAATCGAGGGTCACAAAGGGGCAGCTTCGGCTGCCCCTTTTTGTTTTGCGGCATATTGGTCAGGACGTAGCTGCGAGCTTTTCCCATCTGATCAGCCGATGTCATCGGCCGTGCATCTCACCTGAATTCTATCCGATCCTTCAGGACGCTTACAAAAAATGCTGACTTGGCTGGCGGCGAGGAGGGCATGTCCGGCAGGGTGATGAAGAAGCGGGTCTTTTGCTCATGCAGGGTGCCGCAATCAAACACTGCAATATGGTCGACTATTTTTCCTTCGAGCAGCTGGCGAAGGCTCGCAGTGATAGCGGGCGCGAAGGCCCGTCCGTTGCGGGCGACGGAAATCCTTCGGCGAATGCTGTTGGGGTGCTGATCTACCGAAATCCTCACTACACTATGAGGGCATTTCGCCTCGGCACTCACCAGCACGGATATGGGCATGTTGGTTTCGGGCCTGTCGGCAAGGACGATTGTCTGCCCGGCCGTGTCCTGCATCGGCGCGAACGCCAGGGCTAAGATTGTATCAATCAACATCGTGTTATCCCAACGTCAAAGTCGTTATGTCAGCGCTCCTTTGTCCCAGTGACCAGCGACAATTAGGGGGGGGAGTGTCAACATGATGCGATATCTTAATAGGAGATCGTCCGTTCAAATCGCACTGACTAAATGGTCTTCCTTGAGATCATCGCGGGTTTTATCTACCAATCTCTATCCTGTCCTTCAGGACAGTAACTAAAAATTTAGTCATCATCGGGGGCGTGGAGGGCGTCACCGGCTGATAAATGAAGATCCTGGTTTTTTCCTCGCCGGGGCGCCCGCAATCAAGCACCGACATATGGTCGACCATATGCTCTTCAAGCATTTGACGAAGGCTCGCGGTGAGAGCGGGTGAAAATGTTCGACCGTTACGGGTAACAATAAGTCGTCGACTGGATCCAGGTTGCTGGTCTATCGAGATCCGAACTACGCTGTGATGGCACTTCGCCTCAACACCCAGAAGAGCTGATGAAGGCATATAATTGACGGGAATATTCCCGAAGATAACTGTCTCCGTGCCGGTGTCTTGCGGCGGTGAAAATGCCAATGCCATGATCATGCCAATCAACATTGCAGCATCCTTCGGTCAAAAGGGCGATTCGTTGGCTCCAAATCATCACTACCTGAGGTGATGTACAAGCGATGATTTAAGAGGCGTGTGTCTAATTATTTCGTCCGGTATCCGGGCATCGATTTGCCTGCCGTCAGGGCGCGCCATTTCCTCCCAGCAGGAAATCGGGGATCACAAAGGGGCAGCTTCCGCCGCCCCTTTTTGTTTTGCGGCGCGGCCGTTACTCGGCGATCGTCCCGCAACCGGAGCCGCCTTGCATGGCCTATCTCTACCTCGCCATCGCGATCGTCGCGGAAGTGGCCGCGACCTCGCTGCTCAAGCTGTCCGACGGCTTCACCCGGCCGCTTCCGACCGCGGCGATGGCGCTGGGCTATGGCGTCGCCTTTTATTTCCTCTCGCTGACGCTTCGCACCATTCCCACCGGGATCGCCTATGCGATCTGGTCGGGCGTCGGGGTGGTGCTGATCGCGACGATCGCCTGGCTGTTCCAGGGGCAGAAGCTCGACCTGGCGGCGATGATCGGCATGGCGATGATCGTCGGCGGGGTGGTGGTGATGAACCTGTTCTCCTCCTCGGTCGCGCATTGAGCGGCGGGTGCGAAGCAGGTAGCCAGCGGAAATGACCGAGACGACGACCCTGTGGCGGCCGGTGGGGCCGGCCGAACTGGCGCTGATCCACGAGAGCGGGATGCGGCGCTTCCCGCCGCGCCTGCCCGACCAGCCGATCTTCTACCCGGTCACGACCGAGGACTATGCGGTGAAGATCGCACGCGACTGGAATGTCCGCGACAGCGGCGCGGGATTCGTCACCCGCTTCGAGGTACGCCGCGACTTTCTCAGCGCCTATGACGTCCAGGATGCGGGCGGCCGCGCGCACCGCGAATACTGGATTCCGGCGGAGGAGATGGACGCGTTCAACGACGCGATCGTCGGCGCGATCGAGGTGGTCCGGGAGTTTCGCTGACGGCGTGCCGATCGCCCGATGACAAGCTGGGCTTCGGCTGGCACGGGGCGGCACGATGACGCAGTCCCACGCCTCCAGCCGATCGATCGGGCTCGGCATCCTGTGCGGCATGGGGGCCGGCGCGCTCTGGGGGCTGGTGTTTCTTGCGCCCGAGCTGGTGCGCGAGTTCGGGCCGTTGCAGCTCACCATCGGGCGGTATCTGGCCTATGGGCTGATCTCGGCCGCGCTGATCGCGCCGCGGTGGCGGCGGCTTCGCGGTGCGATCGGGCGGCGCGAGTGGATCGCGCTGGGCTGGCTCGCGCTTGCGGGGAACACCGCCTACTTCATCCTGCTCGCCAGCGCGGTTCAGATCGGGGGGGTCGCCATGACCTCGCTGGTGATCGGCTTCCTGCCTGTGGCCGTGACGATCATCGGCAGTCGCGACCGCGACGCGGTGCCACTGACGCGCCTCGCGCCGTCGCTGCTGCTGTGCGTCGGCGGAGCGGTCTGTATCGGGTGGCAGGCGGTCGCGATGCCCGCCTCGGGATCGGTTGGGGCACAGCTGACCGGCCTGGCGTGCGCGATCGGGGCGCTCGCGTCGTGGACGGCGTTCGCGGTCGGCAATGCCCGCTGGCTCGGGCGGCTGGAGCAGGTCTCTTCCGACGAGTGGAATTTGCTGACCGGGATCGTCACCGGCGCGCAGAGCCTGGTGCTGGTTCCGGTGGCGCTGGCGATCGGCACGGGGACGCATGCCGGTTCGGCCTGGGCGCTGCTGGGCGGCGTGTCGGTCGGCGTCGCGCTGTTCGCGTCGATCCTGGGCAATGCGCTGTGGAACCGGATGAGCCGGATGTTGCCGCTGACCCTGGTCGGGCAGATGATCCTGTTCGAGACGTTGTTCGCGCTGATCTATGGCTTTGCCTGGGAGGGAAGGTGGCCGAGCCTGGCGGAGGCGGGCGCATTCGCGCTGATCGTCGCGGGGGTGGTCAGCTGCATCGCCGCGCATCGTCGCCCGACGCCCGAGCTGCGCGCGGCGGCATGAGCGATTGCGGCGCCGACGGCGCTTGACGCGGGCACGCCGCGCCCCGAAACCCTGCGCGCATGGAGCCATGGCATTTCTGGGTCGATCGCGGCGGCACCTTTACCGACGTCGTTGCGCGGACACCGGCGGGGGACATGGTCACCGCCAAATTGCTGTCCGAGGATCCGGAACGCTATGACGACGCTGCCGTCGCGGCGATCCGACAGCTGACCGGGGTTGCCGAAGGGCCGCTGCCCCCGGCCGAGATCCGCATCGGCACGACCATCGCCACCAACGCGCTGCTCGAACGCAAGGGCGAGCCGGTGCTGCTGGCGATCACCCGCGGCTTTGCCGATGCTCTGGTGATCGGAACGCAGGACCGGCCCGACATCTTCGCCCGCCGGATCGTCCGCCCCGCGCCGCTCCATGCCGAGACGGTCGAGATCGAGGAACGCGTCAGCCATGAGGGCGAGGTGCTGCACCCGCTCGACCTGGACGCCGCGCGCACCGCGTTCGAGGCGGCGCATGCCCGCGGGCTGCGCGCGGTCGCGATCCTGCTGATGCACGGCTATCGCCACAGCGCGCACGAGGCGGCGCTTGCCGATCTGGCGCGCGAGATCGGCTTTACCCAGATTTCCGCCAGCCATCAGGTCGGGGCGCTGATCAAGCTGGTCGGGCGCGGCGATACCAGCGTGGTCGACGCCTATCTGTCGCCGGTGCTGCGCCGCTATGTCGAGCGGCTGGAGGATGCGCTGGACGGCGCCTCGCCCTTGTTCATGCAGTCCAATGGCGGACTGGCGCCGGGGCGCAGCTTTCGCGGCAAGGATGCGATCCTGTCGGGCCCGGCCGGCGGGATCGTCGGCATGGCGGAGACGGCGAAGCGCGCCGGGTTCGACCGGGTCATCGGCTTCGACATGGGCGGCACCTCGACCGACGTGTCGCTGTTCGCCGGCCAGTATGAGCGCGACAACGAGACGATCGTCGCGGGCGCCCGCATCCGCGCGCCGATGCTGCGCATCCATACGGTTGCGGCGGGCGGCGGATCGGTCTGCAGTTTCGAGGGCGGGCGGCTGAAGGTCGGGCCGGAATCGGCCGGGGCGCTGCCCGGACCGGCTGCCTATCGCCGCGGCGGTCCGCTGACCGTGACCGATTGCAACGTCGCGCTGGGCAAGGTTCAGCCCGACTTCTTTCCCAGCGTGTTCGGCGCGAGCGGCGACCAGCCGCTGGACCGCGAGGCGGCGCTAGCCCGGCTGGGTGAGGTGGCCGCCGCTGCGGGAATGGAACCGCTCGCCTGTGCCGAGGGGCTGATCGCGATCGCGGTCGCCAACATGGCCAATGCGATCAAGTCGATCTCGATCGCGCGGGGCCATGACGTCACCCGCTTCACGCTGGCCAGCTTCGGCGGGGCGGGCGGGCAGCATGCCTGCCTGGTGGCCGACGCGCTGGGGATCGAGACGGTGATGATCCACCCGCTCGCCGGGGTACTGTCCGCCTATGGCATCGGCATCGCCGCGCGGCGCGAGGTGCGCGAGCGGACGGTCGAGCTGGCGCCGGACGATGCGGGGCTGGGCACGGTCGCCGATGCGCTGGCGAACGAGGCGCGCGCGGCTTTGCCCGAGGCGACGCGGGTCGAGACGACCGCGCACCTGCGCACCCGGGGCAGCGACAGCACGATCGCAGTGCCGCTGGACACGCCCGAGGCGATGCGCGGCGCCTTCGCCGCCGCCTATCGCCAGCGCTTCGGCTATGAGGCGACGAGCGAGCTGATCGTCGACATGCTGCGTGCCGAGGCGATCGCCGAAAGCGATGCCGCGACGGTGCTGCCCGACGCCCCGCTGCGCACCGAGCCGCCGGTGGCGACGGTCGAGGCCTATCTGGACGGCGAGCGCCAGGCGGCGCCGGTGTTCGATCGCAAGCATCTGGCGCAAGGCGCGGTGGTCCAGGGACCGGCGATGATCACCGATCCGGTTGCGACCACCGTCGTCGAGCCCGGCTGGCGCGCGACGGTCGATGGCGATGGCTGCCTGATCCTCAGACGGGCGGAGGCGCGCGCCACCGCGGCGCTGGGCACCGCGCTCGACCCGGTGCGGCTGGAAATCTTCTCCGGCCTGTTCATGGCGATCGCCGAGGAAATGGGCGCGGCGCTGCGGCACAGCGCATCGTCGGTGAACATCCGCGAGCGGCTCGATTTCTCCTGTGCAGTGTTCGATCCCGCCGGAAACCTGATCGCCAACGCGCCGCATATCCCCGTCCATCTCGGTTCGATGGGCGAGAGTATCCGAACCATATTGGCACGGCGTGGCGATGATGGGCGGGGTATCCGCCCGGGCGATGTCTATGCGCTGAACGCGCCGTATGACGGCGGCACGCATCTGCCTGACATCACCGTCATCCAGCCGGTGTTCGTCAGCGACGAGGATGCGGCGCCCGCTTTCTTCGTCGCGGCGCGCGGGCATCATTCGGACATTGGCGGGATAAGCCCGGGATCGATGCCGCCCAACAGCCGCAGCATCGAGGAAGAGGGCATCATCTTCGACAATGTCCTGCTGGTCGAGCATGGGCATCTGTTGGAGGACGAGATCCGCGCTTTGCTCGGCTCGGGCGACTGGCCGGCGCGCAACATCGACCAGAATATCGCCGACCTGGCGGCGCAGGTGGCGGCGTGCGCGCGCGGCGCCGACGGGCTGCGCGGCACCGCCGCCGATTACGGCGTCGATGTGGTCCAGGCCTATATGGCGCATGTCCAGGATCATGCCGCACAGGCGGTGCGCGCGCTGATTCCGACGCTGAGCGATGGCAGCTTCCGCTACGAGATGGACAGCGGCGCCGCGATCCAGGTGGCGGTGACCGTCGATCGCGAGACACCGGCGCTGACCTTCGACTTTGCCGGGACCAGCGATCAGCAACCGGACAATTTCAACGCCCCGCTGGCGGTGGTGCGCGCGGCGGTGCTGTACGTGATGCGCACGCTGATCGAGACCAGCGTGCCGCTGAACGACGGCTTCCTGCGCGCGGTGACGATCCGCGTGCCCGAGGGATCGATGCTCAACCCGCGCTATCCCGCCGCCGTCGTCGCCGGCAATGTCGAGACCAGCCAGGCGGTGACCGATGCGCTGTTCGGTGCGCTGGGCGCGCTGGCGGGGTCGCAGGGGACGATGAACAACTTCACCTTCGGCAATGACCGCCACCAATATTATGAGACGATCGCCGGCGGGGCCGGAGCGGGGCCGGGTTTTGCCGGATGCGACGCAGTGCAGACGCACATGACCAACAGCCGGCTGACCGATCCCGAAGTGCTGGAGGCGCGCTATCCGGTGCTGGTCGAGACCTTCGCGATCCGCCGCGGGTCGGGCGGGGCGGGCGCATGGCAGGGGGGCGATGGCGCGGTGCGGCGCATCCGCTTCCGCGAGGGGATGCGCGCCGGCATCCTGTCCAACCATCGCCGCGTCGCCCCGTTCGGGCTGGACGGCGGCAGTGACGGCGCGGTCGGCATCAACCGGATCGAGCGTGCCGATGGCGGCGTGGAAGACCTGCCCGCGACGGCCTCCGCAGAGATGGCGCCCGGCGACGTGTTCGTGATCCAGACGCCCGGCGGCGGAGGATATGGGCGATGAGCCATTATCTGCCGCTGCTCGGCATCCTAGTCGTCGTCATCGGCTTTGCGCTGCGGCTCAATCCGATGCTGGTCGTCGTCGCATCGGCCTATGTCACCGGGCTGCTCGCGGGGAAGAACCCGGTCGAGGTCACCCAGATTTTCGGCAAGGCGTTCAACGACAACCGCATCCTGGCGATCGTGTGGATCGTGCTGCCCGCGATCGGCATGCTCGAACGCTATGGCCTTCAGCAGCGGGCGCGCGCGGTGATCCTCGGCTTTCGCGGGGCGACCGTCGGCAAGCTCCTCGTCCTCTATCTCCTCTATCGCCAGATCACCGCCGCGATCGGGCTGCACTCGACCGCCGGCCCGGCGCAGACGGTGCGCCCGCTGGTCGCGCCGATGGCGCTGGCCGCGGCGGAGAAGGAACATGGCGAGCTCGACCCCGACACGGTCGACCGAGTCAAGGCCAGCGCGGCGGCGACCGACAATGTCGGGCTGTTCTTCGGCGAGGACATCTTCTTCGCGATCGGATCGATCGTGCTGATCCAGGCGACGCTGGCGACCTACCGGATCGAGCTCACGCCGATCCAGCTGGCGCTGTGGGCGATCCCGACCGCGATCGCCGCCTTCCTGATCCACGGCCTGCGGTTGATGCTGCTCGACCGGTCGCTGGGGAGGCGGGGCAAGTGAGCGGTCCGCTGATCTCGATGGGCACGCTCTATGCGCTGCTCGGGCTGTTGTTCGCCGCCTTCGCGATCTTCGCGGTGATCGATCGCAGCAACAGCAAGCGGTTCGGCAATGCCGCCTTCTGGGGCCTGATGGCGCTCAGCCTGCTGGGCGGGTCCCATATCGGCGACCTCGCCAACGGCCTGATCGTGCTGGGGCTTGCCGGGCTTGCCGGTTTCGGCGCGCTCGGTCGCGGCACGCCGCCGACGACCAGCGATGCCGAGCGCGAGGCGTTCAGCGCGCGGCTGGGCAACCGGGTGTTCCTGCCCGCGCTCGTCATCCCGGTGACCGCGCTGATCGGCACGGTGGTGTGGGCCTATACCCCGCTCGGTCAGTCGGGCCTGATCGAGGCGAAGCGCGAGACCTATGTGTTCCTGTGCCTGGGCGCGATCCTGGCGGTGCTGGTGATCTGGGCGTGGCTGAGGCCGCCGGCCGCCGCGCCGCTGCAGGAAGGCAGCCGGCTGATCGAGGCGATCGGCTGGGCCGCGGTGTTGCCGCAGATGCTGGCGGCCCTGGGCGCGGTGTTCGCCAGCGTCGGCGTCGGCGCGATCGTCGGCGAGACGGCGCGCGCGGCGATCCCGGGCGGCAGCATCTTTCTGACGGTGCTCGTCTTCGCGCTGGGCATGGCGCTGTTCACGATGATCATGGGCAATGCCTTTGCCGCCTTCCCGGTGATGGCGGCGGGGATCGGCGTGCCGCTGCTGATCCGCGACTATGGCGGCGATCCCGCGGTGATCGGGGCGATCGGCATGCTCGCCGGCTTCTGCGGCACGCTGATGACGCCGATGGCGGCCAACTTCAACCTGGTGCCCGCGGCTCTGCTCGAGCTTCGCGACCGCAACGGCGTGATCAAGGCGCAGGTCATGACCGCACTGCCTCTGCTGGGCGTCAACATCCTCCTCATCTATTTCATGGCCTATCGATGACCGACCTCACCCCCGATCTCGCCGCCGGTTTTGCCCGGCTGACGCTCGGCCATCTCGAACAGCAATGGCCGTACAAGATGGACCTGGTGATGAACGGCGCCCACGATGTGCGGCTGCCGATCGAGCATCACCCGATCTTTCACGGCAGTTTCGACTGGCACAGCTGCGTCCATGGCTGGTGGCAGGTGCTGACGATCGCGCGCCTCTATCCCGACCTGCCCGAGGCGGCCGAGGTGCGGGCGAAGGCAGACCGGATGCTGGTGCCCGACAAGGTGGCGGGCGAACTGGCCTTTCTCGACCGACCGATGAGCGCCGGGTTCGAGCGGCCTTATGGCTGGGCCTGGCTGCTGGCGCTGCACGGCGAGGCGGCGCGGCATGATGCGGGCTGGGGCGCGGCGCTGGAGCCGTTGGCGCGCGCCTTTGCCGCGCGCTTCCACGCTTTCCTCCCCAAGCTGACCTATCCGATCCGGGTGGGAACGCATTTCAACACCAGCTTCGCGCTGACGCTGGCGCGCGACTGGGCGGAAACGTATGATCCCGCGCTGGTGAGGCTGATCGACGAGCGCGGGCGCGCCTGGTTCGGCGGCGACCGCGACTGCCAGGCCTGGGAGCCGAGCGGGGACGAGTTCCTGTCCTCTGCGCTCAGCGAGGCGTTGCTGATGAGCCGGGTGCTCGGCCGCGCGGATTTCGGCCAATGGTTCGACGCCTTCCTGCCGCGCGCCGCGTCGGGTGATCCGGCCAGCTTGTTCGTGCCGGCCTATGTCTCCGACCGCGACGACGGCAAGATCGCGCATCTCGACGGACTGAACCTCAGCCGCGCCTGGTGCTGGCGCAGCATCGCCGCGGCACTGGGCGATCACCCCGCGGCCGATGCGGCACGGGCGACGGCGCAGGCGCATCTCGATGCCAGCCTGGGCCATCTCGACGACAGCTATATGGGCAGCCATTGGCTGGCGAGCTTCGCGCTGCTCGCGCTGAGGTTGGCCTAGGCGTCGAACGCGATCCGTACCGACGGCGCGCTGCGCTGTCCGGGGCCGTGATAGACGGCTTCGATATTGTTGCCGTCAGGGTCGAGCAGGAAGGCGGCATAATAGCCGGGATGATAGGGCCGCAGCCCCGGTCCGCCATTGTCCGTCCCGCCCGCGGCAAGTCCGGCGCGGTGAAATGCCTGGACCATCGCCTCGTCGCGCGCCTGGAACGCCAGATGATGCCGCCCGGTCAGGTTGCCGGCTGCGGCTGCGCTGTCGGCGGTCGACACGAACAGTTCGTCGACCCAGAAATAGCGTTCATCGGCCCCGCCGAACGGGATGTCGAGCGCCTCGATGATGGCGGTATAGAAGCGGCGGCTGGCCTCCAGATCGGCCACCACCAGATGGACATGATCGATCAGCCTGCCGCGGTGCAGTTCCTTCGCTTCCATGACGCGCCTCCCTGTATGTCGCGCTCAACGCCGTGCCGGCGCGGCGCGTTCCGTTTGGCGTGATCCTGCTGCCAGCATGGTGTCAGCAGTGAAACCTCGCCGCGCCCCCGCCGTTGAAGCTTCCCCCGAACGCGGAGCAGCGACATGATCGACCCCGAACAGCACAATCCCGAAACCGACACCGAAGCCGAAGAGATGGAAGAGGCGCAGGAGGAGGCCGCCGAAGAGCGCAAGGAAGGCGGATATCAGTGAGCCATGACGGAACGCGTCGCAGCGATGCGGCGCGTTCCGCATAGGGATTGAGCGGGTGGGAGGTGCTGACCGGCCAGCCTCCCTCGCCCACCGGAAGCGGGCGGAGCCGGACCCCTCGCTCAGATCACCCCGAACGGCACCACATGGTTGGTCCGGACATGGCCGATCTCGGCGCGGCCGAGATAGGGTACGCCCATTTCGCGGCACCAGCGGGTGATCATCTGCTCCAGCGTCTCGCCGAAGTCGGTGTCGTTCGATTGCAGGTCGGTCACCTGGCCCAGGCGGACGCCGGCGATGCCCTTCAGCTGGGTGGCGTGCGCCATCTGGAACAGCATGCGGTCGATCCGGTAGAGCGGCTCGCTCACTTCCTCGATCATCAGCACATGGTCGGTCAGGTCGGGCAGCCAGGGCGTGCCGATCATCGCGGTCAGGATCGCCAGGTTGAACGCGGCGGCCGGGCGGCGGTCGGTCTTCAGGCTGGGCTCGAGACCGCGCCGGTCGCCGTCGATCAGCCAGCCCAGCACCCAGCCGGCATCCTCGCCCGTGTCGTCGACGCCCATGCTGCTCGACATCGATCCGTGGACCTGGCGTCCGATCCGCCGGGCATAGAGCGCGCCGAGCATGAACCCCATGTCGGAATAGCCGATATAGCTCTTGTTGTGCGCCGCCGGGGTCAGTTGCGGCATCACCTCGTGCAGGATGCGGTTCGAGCCATAGCCGCCGCGCGCGAACCAGATCGCGTCGAAACCGGGATCGTTTGCGAATTCGAGAAACGCCTTTGCGCGAACCTCGTCTGGGCCGGCGAAATGACCCTGGGTCATGAAACATTGCGGGTGATAGACGATCTCGTGCGCCGGATAGGTCAGCGCCATGAAGGCCGACATGCGCAGCGCCGATTCCCGCGTGACCGTTCGTGCCGGCGCGACCACTCCGATGCGCATTGCGTCTCAACTCCAAAACAGCCGGCGCCCAGACACCCAGCGAACCCAACGCTTCGGCCCGATCGGACCGAACGCGGCGGCAGGAACCTTGCCCCCCGCGCGAACCGGCGATAGCGCGAGGCCATGGATCATCGCAAACCTTACTTCTTCGTCGGCATCGGCGGTTCGGGCATGATGCCGCTGGCGATGATCCTCGCCGGACAGGGCGCCAGCGTCGCCGGGTCGGACCGCAGCCTGGACCAGGCACGGCTGCCCGCCAAGTTCGACGACCTGAAGTCGCGCGGCGTCGCGCTGTTCCCGCAGGACGGCAGCGGCATCGTGTCGGGCGAGCTGATCGTCGTCGCCAGCGCCGCGATCGAGGCGACCGTGCCCGACATGATCGCCGCCGAGCGGGTAGGCGCGGCGCGGCTGTCGCGTGCGGAACTGCTCGCCAGCCTGTTCAACGCGGCGGACATGCCGATCGGCGTCGCTGGCACCAGCGGCAAGTCGACCGTCACTGGCATGATCGGGTGGATCCTCCACGTCTGCGGCCGCGATCCCACGGTGATGAACGGCGCGGTGATGAAGAATTTCGCCTCGCCCGACGCGCCCTTCGCCAGCGCGCTGGTGGGGCAGGGCGATGCCTTTGTCAGCGAGGTGGACGAGAGCGACGGGTCGATCGCGCTCTATTCGCCTAGGGTCGCGGTGCTGAACAATGTCAGCCTCGACCACAAGTCGATGGAGGAATTGCGCATCCTGTTCGGCGATTTCGTCGCCAAGGCGCAGACCGCTGTCGTCAACGCCGGCGATGCGGAGGCGGCGGCGCTGGCGTCGCGTGCGGGGCAGGTGGTCACATTCGCGGTCGAGGGGGATGCCGACTGGTCGGCGCGCAATCTGGTGCCCGAACCTTATGCGATCGCCTTCGACCTGGTCCACCGCGACGCGGTGCGGCGAGTGCGGCTGTCGGTGCCGGGGCGGCACAATGTGTCGAACGCGCTGGCGGCGATCGCCGCGGCGGTGGCGGCGGGCGTCGATGCGGCGGAGGCGGTTTCCGCGATCGAAGGTTTCGTCGGACTGAAGCGCCGGTTCGAGCGCGTGGGCGAGGGCGGCGGCGTGACCGTCATCGACGATTTCGGGCACAACCCCGACAAGATCGCAGCGACGCTGGACACGCTGCACGCCTTTCCCGGGCGGCTGCTGATCCTGTTCCAGCCGCACGGCTATGGCCCGCTGAAGGTGATGCGGCGCGAGCTGGTCGAGATGTTCCGGGCGCGCCTGGGTGCCGACGACCTGCTGGTGCTGCCCGATCCGGTCTATCATGGCGGCACCACCAGCCGCGAGGTGACCAGCGCCGACATCGTCGCCGATGTCGGTGGCCGCGCGCGTCACATTCCGCTGCGCGACGATGCCGCCGCGGCGCTGATCGCCGAGGCGCGGGCGGGCGACCGGATCGTGCTGATGGGCGCGCGCGACGACACGCTCAGTCTGCTCGCCGGGGACATGGTCGCGCGGCTGGGTTGACCGGTCAGGCGTCGGCGGGCGGCCGCACCTTTTCGCGGCTGACCTGCCATTCGCCATAGACCCGGACCATGGTGCGTCCGCAGCCGGTGCAGACCGAGTAGGTCTTGGTGCCGTCCTTCCAGCGCCGGGCATGGTCCCGGTGATGATTGCCGGTCAGGCAGCGAGTCAACTGAATCAACTTCATCACAAAGGGTCCCCCCAATGGACCGGTTGCGCTTCTCGCCCTCATGACGGGGACGGCCAGCAGGCCGCCGAGACCGCTGTCCACACGACCGGCAATGCCGGTTCGTATGAAGCAGGCTCCTCTCCTGGATCGATGCCCCCGCGCCGATTCCTGTCGTTGCAATACCGCAACCGATTAGCTCGACAACGGTAATTCCACGTAACATGAAGGTTTTTTAATGTTCAACTGAGCGTGTCAAATTATCAAGCATGCTTGACACCCAATTTGAGGCGAGTAAAGGTCGCTTTACTAACTGACAAGGGTGCGAGACATGGTTTCCCGAAATCCCGCCCAGAACCGCTATCTGCGGCGCTTCTTCCCGACCATCCTTCTCTATGTGGCGACCTTGTTCGCGGTGTCCTGGGGGATCCGGAGCTGGCATCCGCAGGGCGCAATGCTGGTTGTTCTTTCGGTGCTGCCCGCACTGCCGATCATCGGCGTGCTCGCGGTGATCGGCCTGTATCTGCGCGAGGAGCGCGACGAGTATCTGCGTGGCCAGGTGGTGACCGCGATGCTGATCGGGATCGGCGGCATCCTGTCGGTGGCGACGGTGATCGGCTTCCTCCAGATGAACGGGCTGGTCGGCGAGATCAGCAGCTTCTGGGCCTTTCCCGGCTGGTGCTTCTTCTGGGGCGTTGCGCATTGCGTCCTGTCGCTGCGCGAGCGCGGGGCGGCCGAATGATCAACCGGCTGCGCGTGCTGCGTGCCGAGCGCGCCTGGAGCCAGCAGGAGCTGGCCGACCGGCTGGAGGTGTCGCGCCAGAGCGTGAACGCGATCGAGACGGGCAAATACGACCCGTCGCTGCCGCTCGCCTTCCGCATCGCCGACCTGTTCGCGATGCCGATCGAGGATATATTCCAGAACCCGTCCAAGGAGACTGAATCATGACGCCGCGATTTTCGAAGAGGCTGGCGGCGACGCTGGCGCTGTCGCTTGCCGCCGCGCTCGCGCCGGCTCAGGCAAGGGCGCCGGTCGCCGCGCGGGTCCAGGCGGCGCCTGACATCCTTCAGATGGGGCATGTCTCGGTCAAGGCGATCGGCAAGGGGCCGCCGGTGATCCTGATCCCCGGCCTGTCCAGCCCGCGCGCGGTGTGGGACGGGGTCGCGCCCGACCTGGCGAAGACGCACCGTGTCTATCTGGTCCAGGTCAATGGCTTTGGCGGCGACGATCCGCGCAGCAACCTCGAGCCCGGCATCCTCGACGGCATCGTTGCCGAGCTTCACGCCTATATCCGCGAGTACAAGCTTCAGGGTACGGCGGTGGTCGGCCATTCGATGGGCGGGCTGGTCGGCATGATGCTGGCGGAGCGGCATCCGGACGATATCGGCCGGCTGCTGGTGGTCGACGCGCTGCCCTTCATCGGCCCGATCTTTGGTGCCGACAGCGTCGATGCGATCGAGGCGCGGGCGGGCCAGATGCGCGACGGCATCGCCGCGACCTATGGCCGCCCGGCGACGGCGATTACCGGCGACCCCGGCGGCAACATGTCGATGACGCCCGAGGGGCGGCGGAAGGTCGCGATGTGGGGGACGCAGGCCGACCCGCGCGTCGTCGCCCAGGCCATGTACGAGGATCTGACCACCGACCTGCGCCCGAAGCTGAAGAGCATCGCGCCGTCGCGCTTCACCGTCTTCTATGCCGCCGGCATGGGCGAGGCGCGTGCCAGGCCGTTTTGGGAGGGGGCCTATGCCGGGTCCAGGGCGACATTGGTGGCCTTTCCCCGCAGCTATCACTTCATCATGCTCGACGAACCCGATTCGTTTCGGGCCGCGCTGAACGACTTTCTGAAGTGACGCGCTTGCCCTGAATGCAGGAAAGCCCCGGCGCGCGCGGCGCCGGGGCTTTCCCACCGCGTCCGCCCGGATCGGGCGGCGCTGTCATGCCTCAATAGGTGCCAGAGAAGGACTTGTTGAGGTTGTGGTCGCTCGACCAGTCGTTGCCGCGGTCGCGGTGGCTGCCGCGCTTGTCGTCATCGCTGCCGAACATTGCGCTGCGTTCCTCGTCCTTCCACGCCGCCTTGGCTTCGTCCGCCGTCTTGCGGATCGTCACCTTGTCGTCGACGGTCTGGATCCAGCGCGACGGGATCGAGTGGTGATGGCCGCCGGCGTCGGTATCGTTCTTGGTCAGGACGATGCGATCGCCGCGGACCTTGTCGACGGTGCCCACATGGCCGCCATCGGACCCGACCACCTCCATATGCTCGGTCACGCGGTTCAGGCTGTCGCGCTGGCCCTGACGATCGGTGCGCCAGCTGTTGAACTCGCTCTGGAAGCGCTGGCGATGCTCGTTGCGATATTCGTCATAGTCGCGGTCGAGTTCCGAGATTCGCTCGTTGCGCCACGAGCGATAATGATCGTCGCGCTGGCTGTCTTCCATACGCTCACGGCGCATCCGCTCCTCGTCGCGGCGCATGTCATATTCGCGGCGGCGCTCCGCCTCCTCGTCGCCGAACCACGAGCGGACCTCGTCGCCGGCGCGGGCAAAGAAGCCGCGATCGTCATAGCTGCCATAGCCCTCGGGCCGGCGGTCATAGCTGCCACGTCCGCGGTTCTCGTCGCGGTAGCGGTCCTGGCGATAACCGCCACGCGCGCCATAGCCGCGATCGTCCGAGCGATAGTCGGGGCGGTAATAGCTGCCGTAGCTGCTTTCATAGCCGCGATCCTCGTCGCGCCCGCCGGTCCAGCCACGCGATTCATAACCGCCGCGATAGCCGCGGTCGCCTCGATCGCCTCGATCCCAGCGGTCGCGGTCGCCGCCGCGATAGCCGGCCGCCGCATAGTCGCGCGCGCTGCTGGAGCCGCGATAGCTGCCGCCGGTGCTCGGGCTGCGGAAATGTTCCTGATCGTGCGGGCCGTAATAGCTGTGATCGCCGTTGTCGAAACCGGGATAACGGTCGTTCATCTCACTCTCCTGCTTGATGGGCACAGGGACGCTCGGGCGTCCAATGGCCGATTCAGCGGATGAAACGCAGGTTAGTTCCGGGAAAAACAAAGCGTGTTCAGGCGGTTCGCCGCACGCCGAAAACAAGTCGCAGCATGGTCGCCAAGCCAGTTGCATCGCATCCGAAGCGTCGCTATCTGGATCGCCTCCCGGCGATGCCGGGATCGGTGGCGGGGCTGTAGCTCAGATGGGAGAGCGCTGCAATCGCACTGCAGAGGTCAGGGGTTCGATTCCCCTCAGCTCCACCAGCCGCCAGCCAGAGTTTTATTTGAAATCGCCAGATAGGGGTGGGCTGGAAATTTGTCCCATTCTCCTCCAGCCGTCGGATCATTTGTTGGCTGATTGCTTTTGGAATGGACATTGCGCTCCAGGCTTCCAACACGAACAGGCACCTGGAAGGAGCCATCGTCCGTAGCGCAGTTCATTTGACCGGAGGTGGCGATTTGGTGGATGCTGGCGGCTGATCGAAGAGGACCAAAAGCGCCTAACGATGCCCGCACCTGCCAGGCCCAAAATTATCACATCGTCCATGTGGACAAGTTGGCGGCGATCGCTGCCGACAAGTTTCTGCTTTCTGACGCAGTCATGGCGCAGCATCCGGCCAATGGCACCGTCATCGGCATGACACTATCAAGGCGCGTCGGATGAACGAGTTGACACTCGCAAGTCATCCGGGCCTCCACGTCGGTCAATGCGTGCCATTCTATTTCTGCCCGCGCTCGGTGATGCTCTATCTCATTCATCGCCGAAACCCGGAGCTTGCGTACCGGGGCGGTCAAAACCCGATTGTGCACCTCGTGGCCGATCTGCACGCGGGTTATCGCTTGGGCACAGGCGGAGCGGCGACGTTGGGCGTTTACGCTGTCAAACGCTGGGTCCTATTATTTCGAAGATCGTTGCGATCTTGCACAACTTGGCGACATCAATTGGAGCGCGGTGCAGACCGACCAATGGTCGGGGAGTCCGACAAAAGAGCAAAAGCAAGCGGAGTTCCTGCTTGAACGGCAGTTTCCTTGGCACCTGATCGAGCAAATTGGTGTGTTCAATCAGGCGATAGGTCAACAGGCCGGGCAGGCCATCGCAGACGCTGTGCATCGTCCCCCGGTGCACATTCGACCGGCGTGGTATTATTGAGGGCGAACGAGCATGGCGCAAATCGAACTTACAACGGGCGACATCTTGAAGGCGAAGGTGGAGGCAATCGTCAACACGGTGAACTGCGTCGGCATCATGGGGCGCGGAATCGCGCTCCAGTTCAAGAAAGCGTTCCCGGCCAATTTCCGCGCCTATGCGCTCGCTTGCGAGGACGGCGAGGTGCAGCCGGGTAAAATGTTCATCTATGACACCGGCTCGTTCACCTACCCGCGCTATATCATCAATTTTCCCACCAAGCGGCACTGGAAGGGCAAGAGTCGGATAGAAGACATCGACAGCGGACTGATTGCGCTGGTTCAGGAAATTAACGCGCGGGGGATCAAGTCCATCGCCATACCGCCGCTTGGCGCTGGCCTCGGCGGGCTGGACTGGGATGACGTTCGTACCCGCATCGAAGCTGCGTTACACGATGTGCCTAACCTCGACGTGCTGATCTATGCGCCTGAAGGTGCGCCCGAGGTGGTCATGTCGCGCAATGTGCCTAACATGACGCCGGGTCGCGCCGCGCTCATTGTGCTCATGAATCGCTATCTGAAAGGGCTCATGGATCCGTTCGTGACGCTGATCGAGGTTCAGAAGCTGATGTATTTCATGCAGGAATCCGGGCAGCCGCTCCGGCTGAACTACATCAAGCATCATTATGGCCCTTATGCCACCAACCTCTCGCATGTCCTGAACAAGGTCGAGGGACATTTCGTCGTGGGGTATCAGGATGGTGGCGATCGGCCGGATAAGGAACTCACTATCGTACCTGGCGCGATCCCGGAGGCAGAGGCATCGCTTGCGCACGAATCAGTGACGCACGCCCACTTCAACAAGGTGGCTGATCTGGTTGACGGCTTCGAGACACCATATGGACTGGAACTGCTAGCGACGGTCCATTGGGTGGCGACCCGCGAGGGGGCTGATACCCCTGAGAAGGCTCTTGCCGCGGTTCGGGGATGGAATGATCGAAAAAAGATGTTCACCGAGCGTCAGGTCGCCATCGCATTTGACCGGCTAAAATCCAAAGGCTGGTTCGCCGCCGCGTAAAAGCGAGACGACCTGAAATGCTTCAAGGCGCGCCGGCCGGCGAACTCCGAATGGTTCGCATGCGACCGCACTAGCGCCTCACCCAGGCGAGAGCCACCGGCGTCTTCGAGCCATAGGCGATCCTGACCGGCATGGTGAGCAGGACCAGGGTGCCCCCTTCCTCAATGCGCCGAACGGTCAGTTGGCCGGTAAGCGTAGCCGTTAAGCCGCCTCACTGTTGAGCGCGGTGTTTCTGGTAGGCGAGTTTGCCTGCATGGCGGCGGATGGCGATGGCGGCGACGGCGCGGCCGGTGAGGCGTTCGTCGATGTCGTCTGCGTTGTAGGACCCGCCATACCATTCGCGTAAGCGGTCGTGTTCCTCGTGTTTGGGCTCGGCCATGGCATCGAGGAACATCTCGAACCCGGGCAAGCCGCCGACATCCTCGGGCGGGCAGCGCCGGGCGCCATCGACGAAGCGCGGATATTTGACGTCGGGTTCGCCGGGACCGACTGTCTCGACGGTGATGGTGTGCCGCCACTCGTCACCCATGTCGTAGGTGTAGGCGAGTTCCCGCACACCCTGGTCGATGAGCGTCGCGAGCTTCACGTTCTTTGCAGCGGTCATGCCGCTCTCCGGCCACATCGGGTCGGGGATGCCGTAGCGCCGGTCGCCGGCCTCGAACTGCCACAGATGGCAGTCCTCCCAACCCATCGCAGCCTGGACGATGTCGTGAAGCATCTTGAGGCTGGCGGTGACTGGCGCATCGACCCGGCGCCAGATGACGGGTTCGATATCGTCCAGGACGATATACAGGCGGGCGATGGTCTCGGCGCTCATGCCGCCAGTCTGGCAGGTTCGGGGACCCAGTTCCACGGCATCAGTTGGTCCCACCGGCTTGCAGGCCAGTCGTCGGCCACTTTGGCGATAACGTCGGCGATATGGGCTTGGGCGTCGACGCCGTTCGCCTTGCAGGTCTGGATGACGATGTAGACGGCAGCGGCCCGTTCGCCATCTGCGCGAGAGCAGGCGAAAAGCCTGTAGCGGCCCGTTCGCCATCTGCGCGAGAGCAGGCGAAAAGCCTGTAGCGGCGTCCGATGGCAACACCGCGTAGCGCACACCCGGCGATCGTGTTGTCGATCTCCAGGCGACCAGCACCCGGGAAGCGCGACAGTGCCGGCCAGCGCTGCGTGCCATAGGCGATGGCCTTCGCCATCCCTGACGTGGGCGACAGGCGGCGAAGCGCGGCATTGGATATCTCAAGCAAGGCCTAGACCAGCGGCCTACTCCGTTCCGGCTGGCCGTTCATCTTCCTGGTGCGTTTCATCAAGTCGCTCGACCATGACAGCTACGCCGAGCCGTTCGGCGGCATGGGCGGAACCTTCCTGCGCCGGCGGCGGCGGCCGGGCCGCGCCTCGGCGCCATCTAAAGCATTGCTTGCAATTATCCTGATCGGAAAATAGCAATCCCAATTGGAGATCAATTTGCCGGCCGGCATTGCAGGGGGACTGAATGACCGACGCTCACCGTGACACCGCAATGCCCGCGACAGATCTCGCGCGACCTTCTTGCGAGCGGGTGCGCGCGACACTCGTATCCCCTGAGGGTGGCGCATGATGACACGCTACAGCCTTGACGTCGCGGTCGAACGCCTGCGGCTGGCCGCCCCGTTCCGAATTTCCGGCCGGGTCTTCGATGGGTGCGACGCCGTCGTCGTCACGGTCGGCGACGGCACCCATAATGGCCGAGGCGAGGCGTCGGGCGTCTATTATCTGGGCGACGACGTGACCGCGATGCTGGCCGCGGTCGAGCAGGCGCGCGGCGCGATCGAGGCGGGTCTCTCGCGCGAGGAACTGCGCCATGTCCTGCCCGCGGGCGGCGCGCGCAACGCCATCGATGCCGCGCTGTGGGAATTGGAGGCGCGGCGGACGCGAACGCCGGTCTGGGCGCTTGCCGGGCTCGAGCCGCCGCGGCCGCTGCGCACCACCTTCACCATCGGCGCCGGCGACCCGGCGGCGATGGCGGATCAGGCGATCGCCTACCGCGACGCGCAATCGATCAAGGTCAAGCTGACCGGCGACCTCGATCTCGACAATGCCCGTGTGGCCGCGATCCGCGCGGCGCGGCCCGATGTCTGGCTGGGCGTCGATGCCAATCAGGGGTTCGCCGCTGGCGATCTCGACGCGCTGGTCGCCGCAATGGGGGAACAGCGCGTCTCGCTGATCGAGCAGCCACTGCCGCGCGGACAGGAGGCGGGGCTGGAGGGGCTCGACTCCCCGATCCCGATCGCGGCGGACGAGAGCGCGCTGACGCTGGCCGATGTCCCCGGGCTGGTCGGCCGGTTCGACGTGTTCAACATCAAGCTCGACAAATGCGGCGGGCTGACCGAGGCGCTGATGATCGCGCAGGCGACCCGCGATGCGGGACTTGAAGTGATGGTCGGGTGCATGGTGTGCAGCAGCCTGGGCGCCGCACCCGGATTCATCGTCGGCCAGCTGTGCGGCCTGGTCGACCTGGACGGCCCGACCTTCCTGGCCGAGGATCGCGCGCCAGGCATGCTCTATCGCGACGGCGCGGTATGGAGCGACGAGACGGTTTGGGGCGCGGGACAGGGGGCCGCCGCATGACGCAGCCGGTCCCGCCCTCGGCCTCCGATCCCACCTGGTTCGGCCAGCCGCGCGGCCTGACCGTGCTGTTCCTGACGAACATGTGGGAGCAATTCTCCTATTACGGCATGCGCGCGCTGCTGGTCTATTACATGACCAAGGAGCTGCTGCTGGGGCAGGGGCACAGTTCGTTCGTCTATGGCGCCTATACCGCCTGCGCCTATTTCACGCCGATCGTCGGCGGGGTGATCGCCGACCGGCTGCTGGGCAAGCGGCGCGCGGTGGTGCTGGGCGCCAGCATCATGGCGCTGGGCCATTTCATGATGGCGTTCGAGCCGCTCTTCTATTTCGCGCTGGGAACGATCGCGCTTGGCAACGGGCTGTTCCTGCCCAGCCTGCCGAGCCAGATCAACGACCTCTACGGGCCCGGCGATCCGCGGCGCAGCTGGGCGTATAATGTCTATTATGTCGGCATCAACATCGGCGGGTTTCTCGCGCCGTTGATCTGCGGGACGCTCGGCGAATTCTATGGCTGGCATTACGGCTTCGGCGCGGCGGGCATCGGCATGGTGCTCGGCCTGCTGATCTATCTGTGGGGGCAGCGCTATCTGCCCGCGGAGGCGCCCCGCCAGGCGACGGCGGACGCGCCGCCGATGCGCTGGGCAGATCATCGCCGCACCTTCATGGTGCTGGTGGGCGTCGCGCTGTCGGTCACCGTGTTTCGCGGCGCCTACGAGCAGGTCGGCAATACGGTCGCCCTGTGGGCGGACACCGGGGTCGATCGCCGCATCGGCAGCTTCACCATTCCGATGACCTGGTTCCAGTCGCTGAACCCGCTGCTCGTCATGCTGATGACGCCGGGCCTGCTGGTCTGGTGGCGGCGGCGCGCCGATGAGGGGCGCGATTCGTCGCCCGCGCGGCGGATGGCGACCGGCGCAGTGGTGATCGCCCTCGCCTATCTGCTGCTCGCCGCAGTCGCATGGAGCAATGGCGGCGAGCGTAGCGGGTGGCTGTGGTTCGTGCTGTTCTTCGCGATCTTCACCTTCGGCGAGCTGCTGGTCCTGCCGACCGGCCTGGGCCTGTTCGCCCGGCTCGCGCCGCCGCGCCTTGGCGCCACGACGGTCGCGGCCTGGTATCTGGCGATCTTCACCGGCAGCCTGTCGGCCGGGCTGGTCGGTACGCTGTGGAGCCGCACCGATCCCGCCAGCTTCTTCGCGCTGCTCGCCGGAATCGCACTGGTCGCCGCCGCGCTGCTGCGCAGCCTCGACCGATCGATCCGCAGCGTCGATCCGACCGCGCGGCGGGAATGACCGAGCGCGCCGTCGCTCGCGGCCGCGACGGACTCAGGCCGGGTTCATCGACGCGAAGACCTCGGCATAGTGGCCGTCGCGTTCGGCGGTGCGGACGCGGCGGTCGTGGGCGACCAGCACCTCGCCGTCCGGATGGTCGCCGCGCTCGAGGATCGAGACCACCTCGGTAATGAAGGCGTCCAGCGGCATGGCGTGGGGGTCGGTCGCTTGGGCCGGCCCGGACAGCTCGGTCTGCACATAGGGCGGCGAGAGTTCGAGCACCTCGACGCTGGTGTCGCGCAGCTGATGGCGCAGCGACTGGAGCCAGGAATGCAGGAAAGCCTTGGTCGCGCTATAGGCGGGGTAGCTGGCCAGCGGCACGAAGCCGAGGTTCGAGGTGGTTGCGACGAAGCTGGCGTCCGCCTGCCGCCGAAGATGCGGGAGCAGGGCAGCGGCCAGGCGCATCGTGCCGACGATGTTGGTCGCTACCATCGCCTCGGCATCGTCAGTCGTCCAGTCGTCCGAGGTAACGTCCTCGCCGCGCGAGATGCCGGCATTGGCAAAGACGATGTTGAGCTCCGGAAACCGCTCGCGCACCGTGGCGGCAAAGCGGTCGAGGTCCGCCGGATTGCTCAGATCGGCCTGGATCCCGGTGATGCCGGGGCGGGCGGCGGCGATCTCGTCCAGCAGCGCCTGGCGGCGGCCGGTGACGATGACGCGATTGCCGCGATCATGCAGCGCCTCCGCCAGCGCCCGGCCGATGCCGCTGGTGCCGCCGGTGATCAGGATGGTGCTGCCGGTCGTCTTCATGGATTCGTCCTGTTCTGAGGTTTGCGCGAGGAAACGCCCATCGCGGCTCCTGGTTCTCGGATCGGGCGACGGAATCGCAATTTGCCTCGGGCAGCATGACGCAAGCCGGCCTGTCGACGGCGGAACCCCAGTGTCTTCAACGGGTTGACCCGGCCCTGGAGGCACGATGAAGCTGGTTTTCGAAGAAGGTGCAGGTGGTCGGACCGTCGAGGCGATGGCGGCGTCGCCGTGGCGGGTCGAGTGCGAGAGCGACCGGCTGACCGATGTCATGCTCGGCGCGCCGACCTATCTGGAGCCGGTGCCCTGTTGTTCGGTGACGCGGGAGAAGTTGCTCGATGGCTTCGCCACCGACCGCGACGGCGCGATGCGGCAGCATCGGGCGCTGATCGATCTGCTCGAGCGGCATGGGGTGGCCTGTCACGTCATTCCCGCCGCCGAGGGACTGGCCGATCTGTGCTTCACCCGCGATGCGGCGGTGACCACGCCCTGGGGCGTCGTCGCGCTCAATCCCGCGCTCGGTCACCGTGCGGCCGAGGTCGATCACCTCGTCGAAGCGCTGACCGCAAGCGACATCCGGCCGGTCGCGCGGATCCGCGAAGGGACGATCGAGGGCGGCGATGTGTGCATCGTGCGGCCCGGGCTGGTCGTGATCGGCTGTTCGGGCGAGCGGACCGACCGCGCCGGCAGCGAGGCGCTGGCCGGGCTGTTCCGCCAGCGCGGATGGGAGGCGATCATCCATCCCTTCGACCCGCATTTCCTGCACCTCGACACGATCTTCTGCATGCTCGACCGCCGCACCGCGCTTGCCTGCACCGACGTGCTGAGCGACGGCTTCATCGCGCAGATGGAGGGTCGCGGCATCACGCTGTTGCCCGTGTCGTACAAGGAAGGCCGCAAGCTCGGCTGCAACATCCTGTCGGTCGACGGGCAGACGATCGTCGCCGCGGCGGGACATGCGCGGGTAGAGCAGGAGCTGATCAAGGCGGGGTTCAAGGTCGAGGTGATCGACATCTCGCAATTCGCGGCGTGCGGCGGCGGGATCCACTGCCTGACAATGCCGCTGGCACGCGAAGCGAAGCCGTAGGAGCCCGTCGCGGCGGACTACGAGCAGCCGCGAACGATGACGTGAACGACCGGCGCCGCGTGCACGACCGCATCGGCATCGCCGCCTTGTGACGGGTGCGGCCGGCCGAGCCGGTCGCACCCGTCATGCGATCGTTACGCGTCGACCCGCAGCGATTCCGGTACGTCGTCCGTCATCGCGTCGGCATCGGGCGTATCCTCGCGACGTTCGGCCTCAGCCCCTTGCTCACGATCCGCATGTCCGAAGACGCGCTCGCAATAGCCGCGAAGCAGGTCGGGGCGGTCGGCGCTGCCGCGATAGGCGATATGGCCGTCCGGACGGACAAGGATCAGCGCGGGTATGTCCAGGCCATAGGCCGCGTGCGCTTCGCCATCGAGGTCGGACAGCGGCACCGGATCGCCACTCGCCGGCACGGCGGCGCTCAGCACGAAGCGCGGGCGCACGATGTCCCAGGGGCGGACGCGCTCGCGTGCCGCGCGCAGCAGCTCGATCGCGGACGCATCGCGCCCGTCGAAGCACAGCAGCGCCCAGCCGAAGCTGTGGCCATCCGCATTGTAGAGATGGTCGAACACTCGCGTCTGCGACCCGTCGGCGGCGACCAGCGTCGCATCGGGCGCACGCTCGCCGGCGCGCGGCACATGACGGCGGACAATGTCGCGCAGGCCGCGCAGATGATCCTCGCTGAGCGGACTGTCGGGATAGGCGACGGTCAGCTGCTGGAGGTCGGCGCTGCCCTGGATCAGCGTGCCGATATTGGGAATGAAGCGCGCCGCGACATCCATCGCCGCATCCTTGACGGGGCCGCGATAGACGCTGTTCTGGAACCCGCGCACCTGCTGACCGTCGAGACGACGATGTTCCGCGCCGCGCTCGGCATCATAGGAGTCGAGCAGCAAAGGCGTCGCCTTGCCGTCCAGCACCATCGCCAGTCGCCAGGCGAGGCCGACCGCGTCGTGCAGCCCGGCGTTCATGCCCTGGCCGCCCGCGGGCAGCGTCAGGTGCCCGGCATCGCCGACCAGGAACACGCGGCCCTTGGCATAATGGGGCGAGACGCCGTGCTGGAACCGGCTGTGCGTCAGCCAGACCGGATCGGTCAGGGTCAGCGTCTCGTCCTCGGTCACCTCACGCGCGATCGCCTGCATTTCCTCCAGCGTCGGGTCGCGGTCGGGAATGCCGCGGTCGTCGGACAGGAAGAATAGTCGGTGATAGCCGCCCCAGACCGGCATCACCCCGCAAAAGCCGCGCGGATAATAGAAGAACCATAGATGGTCGTGGTCGGTCGACCTGCGCCAGCTGAGCTTCGCGTCGAGCTGACGATTCATGCAGTGCGGCAGTTTCTGCGGCTCGAAATCGAGACCCAGTTCGCGTCGCATGAAGCCGGCGCCGCCATCTGCGCCGACCAGATAGCGGCAGCGCAGCGTCTCGACCGGGCCGACGGTCTTGTCCGGGTCGTCCGCATCGACCGACTGGACCGTCACGGTGACGCCGTCGGCGTCCTGTTCGAACCCGACCACCTTGCGTCCGCGCTCGATGCTGCCGCCCTTCGCCTCGGCCTGCTGGCTGAGAACGGTCTCGATCACGTCCTGGCCGCTATAGAGGACGGGGCCATAGGGACTGGGCACGTCGGCGATCGGCACCGGATCGACCGGGCGGCCGTTCAGCAGCGTGTTGACCTGCGTGATCGCATAAGCCTTTTCGGCGATCGCGTCGCGGATGCCGATGCTGGCGAGCAGCTCCTGCGGTCGTGCCCATAGATTGTTGGCGCGCGAATGCGGCTTGGGCTCGCGCCGCGGCTCGAACAGCCGAAAGGGCACGCGGTGATGGGCGAGCGCGCAAGCGGTGGTCAGTCCGATCGGTCCACCGCCGACGATGATCACGTCGGCGTCATAGTGGGACGGGGTCGTGCTATCAGTCATTTCAGCGTCTCCTGGCGGGGGGTGCGGGCGGCTTCGGCAGCCGTCAGACAGGCGTCGAGAACCGCGCTCAAGTCGTGCAGCGCGGCGGTGGCCGCGGTCAGGCGGTCGGAACCGAGGCGATCGAAGATCGTGCGGTCCAACGGGACGACCGCCGCCTCGGCAGTTTCGAGCGCCCGTCGGCCGGCTTCGGTCAGCACGACCAACCTGGCGCGACGATGATGCGGATTGGGCTCGAGCCGGACATAGCCCCGGTCGGCCAGCAGGTCGGTGACACGCTGCACCGCCTGTCGGCTGAGACCCATGTTGCGCGCGATATGCGCTACGGGCAGCGGGTGCGGGGCATAGCCGAGCGCGCCGAGCACCTGCCACCAGGCGGTCGTCAGGCCGGCGGGCTGCACGAGCGCCGTTCCGGCCTCGGTCAGCCGGCCATTGGCCTGGAAGATGGCGAGGACCAGCGCGCGCACGCGCTCCTGATCGAACGGTTCCGACATAAAGTCATCATCCTGTCAAAACGACAACATGTTGTCATAATGCAGGGCATGGCGTCAGGTTCCCGCGATGACTAGGGACTTGCGGTTCGCGCGGGACCGGGGAGGTCAGTCGAACCCGCTCAGCAATCCCCCGGCATCGAGCAGGGCGATCGCCTCGTCGATCCGCATGGTGGCGGAGGCGGCCAGCTCGGCCGGGTCGTCCCCCATCAGCGCCCGCATCTGCTGAGGGATGAAGACCATGTCGATGAAGCGGCGCGCGACCGTTTCGGCACGCTGGGTCGCCGCCCGCGCGGCCTCTGGACCGGCCAGCGCATGCGCCACACAGGCGGTCCCGCCGTCGCGGCCGATCCGGTCGACCAGTCGTGCAAGCTCGGGCATACGATGCGCGGTCGTCAGGACCACGCGCATCAACGCCACGGCGTCGGGTGCCAGCGCATGCGCGAGCAAGGTGTGACCCACCCGCCGCAGCCGCTCGGACGCGGGCGCGTCGCTCGGCAGGTCGACCGAGGGCAGGAGGGTCCGGTCGACCATGTCGCGCACCACCGCGGCGAACAACGCCTCCTTGTTGGCATAGCGGGCATAGAGGCTCGCCTTGCCGGCGCCCGCCTCGGCCACGACCAGGTCGCAGCTCGTCGCGTCATAGCCCTGGCGCAGGAACAGCGTCGTCGCGGCGTCGAGGATACGGCGATCGACCTCACCGGCCCGGTCGGCGGGCGGGCGGCCGCCGCGTCGGCGGGGTCGGGCAGAGCTTTTCATGTCGGCGTCGATCGTCATCGTGCAACCTGTAGCGGCGATCGCGGTTTAACCGAACTGAACGGTTTAGTTCAGTTATTTGGAGCCTGCCATGATTGCATCCCACCTGCCTCTTTCGCCTCTATGTCGCGGCGTCCGGCCGTGAGCGGCGACGCTGCCGTCACGGCCTTTCCGATACAGGTTCCGCAGTTGGCGCTGGACGATCTCGCGGACCGACTGAGCATGACGCGCTGGGCGGGCGCAGACACCGTCAGCGACGGGTCTCAGGGGCCGCAGCGCGAGCGCATCCGCGCGCTCGTCGAACGCTGGCAGGGTGGCCATGACTGGCGCGCGACCGAGGCGTTGCTGAACGGGTGGGGAAGCAGTCGCACGACCATCGACGGGCTGGGCATCCACTTCCTTCATGTCCGGTCGCCCGAGCCCGAGGCGGTGCCGCTGCTGCTGACGCATGGCTGGCCTGGATCGGTCCTGGAGTTCCGCGAGGTGATCGGCCCGCTCAGCGATCCGCGCGCGCATGGCGGGGAGGCGCGCGATGCCTTTCACCTTGTCATTCCAGCGCTGCCCGGCTTCGGCTTTTCCGATCAGCCGCAGGAGCCGGGCTGGGGCGTGGGGCGCACGGCTGCCGCCTGGGCGGCGCTGATGACACGACTGGGCTATGGCGAGCGCTGGCTGGCGCAGGGCGGCGACTGGGGCGCGGCAGTCACGACGACACTGGCGCATATGCGCGCGCCTGGGCTGGCGGGCATCCACCTCAACTTCGTGCCGTTCCGGCCGACGCAGGAGGAGGTCGCGGGGGCCACCGCGGAGGAGCGAGCGATGCTGGCCGACGCCGCGCGCTACGACCAGCATTTCTCGGCCTATATGAAGCTGCAATGCACCCGGCCGCAGTCGGTGGGATTTGCGCTGGCGGACTCGCCGGTGGGGCTGGCGGCATGGATCTATGCGCTGTTTCAGGATGTCTCCGACAGCGGCGGCGCGCCCGAGCGGGTGTTCGCGCTCGATCATCTGATCGACGACATCATGCTCTACTGGTTACCCAATGCCGGGCCCAGCGCGGCGCGATTCTATTGGGAGGCGGCGCAGGAAATGGCGAAGGGCATGCCCGATGCGCCGGTGCCGCTACCAGCCGGTATCAGCATGTTCCCCGGAGAGGCGGTGCGGTTGTCGCGGCGCTGGGCCGAGGCGCGGTTCGGCGATCTGCGGCATTACGGAACGCCCGATCATGGCGGGCATTTCGCCGCGATGGAAAATCCTGCAGCCTTTGTCGACGAGGTGCGCGCCGCGTTCCGGACCATGCGCTGATCCGGAACACGGCGCCCCATCCTCAGCCCTTGACGCGCAGCCAGCCCGGCAGCTCGTCCTTGGTCAGATAGCGCTGCGAGTTGAAGTCGCGGCGCAGCTGTTCCGGTGTGTTCTGGTCGGCGCCGGTCAGCCAGCGCGTGTGCCAGGTCATGAACCACAGCCAGTCGGCCGATGGGCCGAGCAGGGCAGGGTCGGGCACCGGGCCGTTCTCGTGGAGGCAGATCGGCAGCGTATCGCCGACGATCGCCTTCACCTGGGCGAACATCGGCGCGAGATTGCCGTGGTCCTGGACGTAGATGTCCGCGCCCGCGACATCGACCGTCGCGCGGCCGGGATACCAGGCGGGATCGACATTCTGGCCGGCCCAGCCGAGCACCCAGATGAGATTGTCGAGCCGGTGGACGCGGGTGAACTGGTCGTAGATCAGCGCCCAGAGCGCCTTGAACGCTTCCGGCCCGTGCCGCCCCCACCAGAACCAGGTGCCGCTGAATTCGTGGAGCGGACGCCACAGCACGGGCACCCCGCGATCGCGCAGCACCGCGAGCAGCCGGGCGACCTCGGTGATGTCGCGCATCATCGCTGCGTTTTGCGGCGTGCCGGGTTTCAGCGCAGCGACGAGGTCGAAATCCTTCTTCGAATTCTCGTATCCCGTGCCGACATCGGGCGCGCCCCAGTGCCAGCAGATCGTGACGATGCCGCCGGTGCGTGCCCATTGCGTCGCCCGGTCGTTGACCGCGTCATTGTCGGCGGGGTCGATATAGTCGAGGCCGAGGATCGCGGGCAGCTTGCCCGTCACCCGCTGCAGATAGTCGAGCTCGCCATTGGGGTTGGGCGGGGCCGAACCCTGTTCCTGCTGCCCGGTCAGCGTCTTTCGCCCATACTGGCTCCACAGATAGGCGTAGAGCCGGCGCGCGGCGGGCGTGGCGCGCGGGTTGCTGAGCGTGCGGTCGGGCAGGGCAGCCCAGGCCGGCGCGCCATGCGCCAGGCCCAGAACCGCCGCCGCCGTCATCGCCCCACGGCGATCCAGCTTCACAGCGCGGCCATCACCGCTGCGTGATCGCGGATGATCGCCTGGGTCGAGCTGTCGGTATCGAACACGCCGTACCAGCCCTGCGGCTCGTGCGGGGGATCGCCCATATAGCCCAGGTCGCCGCGCTGGAACCGATAGTCGGCATGCGGGGTGCGCGCCTCGCCGTTCCAGGCCCAGAAGTTCGATCCGACCAGCGGTCCGCCCGCCTTCGCATTGGTTTCCACCGCGGTGTAGATCTGGCGGTAGAATCGGTCCTTGAACGTCGTGCCGATCTTGGGATCGAACGCATCCTGCCCGTCGCGCGGATAGCCGAATTCCTCGATCACCAACGGCTTGTTCAGCATCGTGGCCATGCGAATATGCGCGTCGATATAGGTCGCGACCTTCGCCGCGCCGCCGTCATAGGTTTCGGCGAGCTTGCCCGCGTCCATCCAGCTCCAGTTGTTGGGCCAGATATGCGCGGTCAGATAGTCGATCGACGGCGCGCGGTGCGTCGTCAGCGCGACTTCCTCGCGCTCGATCGATCCCTTCAGCCCCTCCGACCCGGTCGAGACGAGATGGTTGGGGTCCAGCGTCTTGATATAGTGCGCCGTCTCCTCGACCCAGCGATAGAAATGGGGCAGGTTGGGCACCGCCACCTTGTCCGACCCGCCCGGGCGCGGTTCGTTGGCCAGCTGCCACGCCATGATCGTGGGATCCTGGGCATAGGGCTTGCCGGTGACGCTGTTGATGCGCGAGACGACCGCGCGGATATAGTCGCGGTACATCTCCTGCGCCTTGCCGCTGGTGTAGAAGTCGGCATTCCAGTCGGCGAATTGCGGCCAGGGATGGGCGGGGTCGTTCATGTTGATGTAGCGGCCGCCATTGACCCAGTAGAGATAGGTCATCATGCCGCCCGACCATTCCCAGAAATTGGTCAGGTAGATGACCGCGGTCATGTCGCGCTTGGCCATCTCCGCCAGCGTCACGTCGAGGCCCTTGAGCAGGTCCTCGTTATAGGTCGCGCTCTGATCGCGGAAGGCGGGCGTGATCGAGTTCTTCAGCGGCGACAGCTCGCCCGATCCCAGGATGCGCAGGTTGCGCACGCCCAGGCCCTTCAGCCGGTCGAGCTCGCGCCCCAGCCGGCCGCGATTGCCATAATCGGTGTCGGCGCCCAGCCAGGCGGCGTACCAGATATTGGCGCCGGCATAATGATAGGGCTTGCCGTCGCGGCGGAAGCCGGTGCCGCTGACGGTCACGAAGCGCGAAGGGCCGGCGGGTTTCGCGCCCAGCGGCGCCCCTGCCGAACAGGCGGCGAGCGTCGCGGCGCCCCCAAGCAGCGCCAAACGTCGGTTCAGTTTAAACACGTCATACTCCCTTGTCGGATCGAAATCAGGACGGCCGGCGACCCGGTCAGCCGGCCAATGGCAATTTCTGTGCCGCGGCGGCATAGCCGGCGCGCATCTGGCGCAGTTCGGCGGCGACGCGGTCGGCATCGAGCGCGTCGACCACCGGATCATAGCCGGTCGGCATGATCCCCTGGCCCAGCATCACCGCGACCCAGCTGGGGATCGAGAACAGCTCGTCATCATAGCGGAAGACGCGGCCCTTCTCGCGGAACAGCGCGATCTTGTGCGCCAGCGTGTCGGGCAGCGTCATGGTGCGGACATGGTCCCAGAAGGGCGTGTCGTCGCGCTGCGTGGCGCAATAATGGAGGATGATGAAGTCGCGGATCGCTGCGTACTGATTGCCCATCAGCCGGTTGAATTCGTTCCGCTCGATATCGGTGAAGCGCATGTCGGGGAACAGCGCGAACAGTTTCGAGATGCCGTCCTGGATCAGGTGGATGCTGGTCGATTCCAGTGGCTCGAGAAACCCGCCGGCCAGGCCCAGCGCGACGACATTGCCCGACCACATTTGTTCGCGGCGCCCGGCCTTGAACGACAGGCGGCGCGGTTCGGCGGTGGCGGGCGCGTCGAGATTGGCGAGCAGCACGCGCTCCGCCTCCTCGTCGCTGACGAACGCGCTCGAATAGACATGACCGTTGCCGGTGCGGTGCTGGAGCGGGATGCGCCATTGCCAGCCGGCATCGTGCGCGGTGGCGCGGGTATAGGGGAGCAGCGGCCGGGTCCGCTCGGTCGGCACCGCGATGGCGCGGTCGCAGGGCAGCCAGTGCGACCAGTCCTCGAACCCGACGCCCATCGTCTCGCCCAGCAACAGGCTGCGAAAGCCCGAACAGTCGATGAACAGGTCGCCCTCGACCCGGCGATCGCCCTCCAGCCGGACGGCGCTGACATGGCCCCGCTCGTCCTGCTCGACGCCGGTGATCCGCCCTTCGATCCGCTGCGCGCCCTGAGCTTCGGCGCGGCGGCGCAGGAAGGCGGCATAGAGCCCGGCGTCGAAATGATAGGCATATTCGATTCGCGACAGCGGCGAGCGCGGGTCGGAAACCGGCGGCGCGAAGCGCGCGGCGCGTGCCGCCACCGCCGATATCGAATAGTCCTCGATCTCGCCGATCCCGGGTTCGTCGCGAAGCCTCAGCCAGAGCTGATGGAAGTTCAGTCCCTGGATGTCGCGGCCATGGGTGCCGAAGGGGTGGATATAGCGGTCGCCGCGATTACCCCAGTTGACGAATTCGATGCCCAGCTTCGCGGTGCCGCCGGTGGCGCGAAGGAACTCGGCCTCGTCGATGCCCAGCCGTGCGTTGAAACCGCGGATCGGCGGGATCGTCGCCTCGCCGACGCCGACCGTGCCGATCGCGTCGGATTCGATCAGGGTGATGGTCCGCTGTCCGTCGTCGAGGAAGCGCGAGGCGGCAGCCGCGGCCATCCAGCCGGCGGTGCCGCCGCCGACGATCACCACCCGGGAAATCGGTGCCGAGTTCATCGCCCGCCTCGCTTCAGCATCGTCAGATAGTCCGGATAGGCGGGCAGTGCCGCGGGAAGCATCGCCACGGCGTCGCGAAGCTGGCCGAGCGCCGTCTTCGCCTGCGCGGCCGGCACCGAGAGTGCGATCGGGTCGAGCCGCGCGGGCCGCAGGCCGAGGCCGATCAGCGCCTGGCGCCATTGGGGCTTGGGGATGATCTCTTCCTCGACCGGGGGCAGGCTGCCGCGCTGGCCAAACTGGGCAAGCGCCGTCGCCAGTTCGGCGGGCGGCGTCGCCTTGCGAAGCGGATGCCAGAAGCCGCCGGTGCGCTCCGGCCCGGCGAGATAAAAGGCCGCCAGATAGGCATGGACGCGGTCGGCGCGCAGCGTCGCACGGCGATTATATTCGGCGATCAGGCCGGGCTCCGGCTGCGCCGAGGGGATCAGTTCCAGCGCGACTTCGAGCTGGGCCAGCGCGATGGAGAACCCCATCGCGCCGAACGGCCCGACCGCGGCGGCCGCGTCGCCCAGCGCCAGGACATTGCCGGAAAAGGGGGCGACCCGGCGGCGCGGCTGCACCGCGATCAGTTCGGCATCGCCCGGCATCTGCTTGCGCGCCGTCGCCTCGCCGGTCGCCGAGGCACGATAGGCGAGCGCGGTGAGCGTCCGCGCGGCAAGGGGCCAGTGCGCGGTCCAGCCGATCGCGTGGCGCTCGTAGCGGTCGGTCGGCGAGGGGGCGGCGGCGCCCGAGGCGAGCAGCAGCCGGTCTGCGGGAAGCGTGTCGCTCCAATCGATCCAGCCGGCATCGGCCGGCGCCATCAGCGCCGCGGGGCCGGATGCATCGACATAGAGATTGGCGGTCAGCGCGGTACCGTCGACCGAGACCGCAGCGATGCCGTCGGGGCCCGGTGTCACCGAAAGTGTCGTCGCCCGGATGATCCGAACCCTGGCGGCCTGTGCGGCCTGGGCGAGCAGCGCTGCCGCACGGTCGGCATCGATCCGCAGGGTGAAGTCGGTTCGCGACAATAGCGAGCGCGGGTCGGCCGCCGGCTGCACGAACCGTTCGGCGAGGGCCAGCGCGGCGCCCGGAACCAGCGCGCCATAGGCGCCATCGCCATGCGCCAGCCACAGCTGGTGCAGCGCAGTGCCGGCGACCGCGGGCACGCCTTCGCCCTCGCCGATCGCGAAGGGCGGGGTGCCCCAGTCGAACCGTTCGCCCACCCGGTGCGTGGCGGCGCCGGCGGCGACCAGCCGATCCGGATCGATGCCGAGCCCCTCGAACGCCGCGGCTACCGGCGGCGTGACCGCGGGCAGGCGATCGGCAAGCGCGCCCGGATCGGATCGGGTCACGGCCAGCGTTACCTGCGCCCGCGGCAGCGCGCGTGCATAGGCGATCGCCGCGCACAGCGCAGTCAGCCCGCCGCCAACGACCAGGACGGACTCGATCGGCGTCCTTGCGTTCACGCGGCGGCCTTCAGATAGGCGGCGTGATCGGGCATCGCCGCCACCGCCTCGGCAATCCCGCCGCGCAGTGCCTCGAGCGCACGGTCGAGCGCAGCCGCATCGGGCAGGTCGGCGCGCGTGTCCCATCCGTCAGGCACGATGTTCTGGCCGAGATAGACCGCGATCCATGAAGGTTCGAGGAACAGGCCGTGGCTGTAGCGCGAGACCTGGGCCGACCGGCGCCACAGCTCCATCTTGTCGGCCAGACTGTTCGGGATCGCCATGGTCCGGACATGGTCCCAGAAGGGCGAATCGTCGCGCGTCGTGGCGTGGTAATGGAGGATCAGGAAGTCGCGGATCCGGTCATATTCGGCATCGACCAGCGCGTTGAACCCGTCGCGATCGGCATCGGCGACGCGGCGGCCGGGGAAATGCTCGATCAACTGGGTGATCGCCATCTGGACGAGGTAGATGCTGGTCGATTCCAGCGGCTCGAGAAAGCCCGAGGCGAGCCCGACCGACACGACATTGCCGACCCAGCTGCGCCGCCGCCGCCCGGCGCGGAAGCGCAGCAGGCGGGGATCGGCCAGCGGCGGACTTTCCAGTGAAGCGACGAGCGCGTCCTGCGCGTCCTGGTCGGACAGATGCGCGCTGGAATAGACATAGCCATTGCCGACGCGGTGGGTAAGGGGGATGCGCCAGCGCCACCCGGCCGACATGGCGGTGGCGCGGGTGAAGGGCTCGATCCCGCCCGGCGGCGAGGCACAGGGCGCGGCGACGGCACGGTCGCAGGGCAGCCAGTGCGACCAGTCCTCCCACGCCTCGTCCATCGTCCCGCCGATCAGCAGCGCGCGGAAACCCGAGCAGTCGATGAACAGATCGCCCTCGATCCGCCGCCCGTCGGCCAGCACGACCGCGGTCACGTCGCCGCTGGTCGGGTCCCGCTCGACCTGCTCGACCCGCCCCTCGGTCCGCACCGCGCCGCGCGCCTCGGCATGGGCGCGCAGGAACGGGGCGAAGCGCGTGGCGTCGAACTGATAGGCATAGCCGAAGGCGCTCGCCAGATCCTCGGGGTCGTCGCCGGGACGGGTGAAGCGACGCGCCTCGGCGGCGGCGACGGCGGTCGAATAGTCGCCGATCGGCGCGGCCGCGCCGGCATGATGACGCCGCAGCCAGTAATGGTGGAAGCCGACGCCCCCCAGCGCGCGGCCATAGCCGCCGAACGGGTGAATATAGCGGTCGCCGAGCTTGCCGAAGTCGCGGAATTCGATCCCCAGCTTGAAGGTGGCATGGGTGGCGGCCATGAACGCCGCCTCGTCGATGCCCAGCCGGGTCACGAAGGCGCGCAGATGCGGCAGCGTCGCCTCGCCGACGCCGACGATTCCGATCTCCGCCGATTCGATCAGGTGGACATCGGCCGCCCCGGACGCGAGCGTCGACAGCGCCGCAGCGGTCATCCAGCCGGCGGTGCCGCCACCGATGACGACGACACTGATCCGCTCGTCCGCCTTCACTCTGCCTCTCCCCGGTTGACAGCGGCGCTGCGATCCCCCAACGGCGCCCGCCTGTGGCCTAAAAGCTTACCCTGTCGAATACTTATATCAAGTTGGGATATTTTGCTTGCGGGCCTAATCCGCCGGAGATACCAGCTGTCGACCACGCCAGCCATTGCTGTGCGTGCGCGACAAGAAATCCCTGTCGAAAAGGGAACGGGCTCGGGTGAGGACAGAAGGGGAACTTATGAAAATTCGTGCAGAACATGACGCTGGCCGGCTGATGAGCCGCGCCGGACTGGGCATCGGCGTTTCGGTGCTCGCGCTGATGTGTGCGGCTCAGCCCGCTTTCGCCCAGACGACGGGCGGCGATGCAGCCACGCAGCAGGCCGATCCGGCCCAGTCGGCCGACGATTCGGGCGAAGCGAATGACATCGTTGTCGTCGGTGTGCGCCAGGCGCTCGCCAATGCGCAGAACCTGAAGCGGAATGCCGACACCGTTGTCGACGCGATCACCGCTGACGATATCGGCGCGCTTCCCGATCGCTCGGTCAACGAGGCGCTGCAGCGCGTTGCCGGCGTCGCGATCACCCGCTTCGCCGCCGCAACCGACACCGCGCACTTCTCGGTCGAAGGTTCGGGCGTCACGATCCGCGGCCTCAGCTATGTCCGCGGCGAGTTCAACGGCCGCGACAGCTTCGGCGTCTCGGGCGGTCGCGAGATCGGCTTCAACGACGTGCCGACCGAACTGGTCGGATCGGTCGAGGTCTACAAGAACCTGACTGCCGACCTGATCGAGGGCGGCATCTCCGGCACGGTCAGCATCAACACGCGCAAGCCCTTCGATTCGAAGGACACGCTGCTGTACCTGTCGGGCACGGTCAATTATGGCGACTATGCCGATCGCAGCGCGCCGGCCGTCGTCGGCCTGTTCTCGAAGCAGTGGCAGCTGGGCAATGGCGGCCGTTTCGGCATCCTCGCCAGCGCCAGCTACAACCAGCAGTTCAGCCGTTCGGACTCGGTCTTCTACTCGGCATTTCTGCCGCGCTATAATGACGACACCAACGGCAACGGCGTCCAGGACGCCGGCGAAGGCCGCGTCCTGAATGCGGGCACCCCGTACGAGTCGACGCTGTGGGACCGCTATCCGGTGCCGGCGGGGCGCGACAGCGTGTTCGTGCCGCTGGGCGCGGGCATGCGTTCGCAGCAGTTCGACCGCACCCGCATCGGCTATGCCGGCGCGGCGCAGTATGAGAATGCCAGCGGCAATTTCCTGGTAACCGCGCAATTCCTGCGCGCCGAGTCGAAGCAGACCTGGCTGGACCGCACGGTCGAGCCGAACGTCTATTATGCCGACGCGAACCAGATCTTCCCGCAGGGCTACAACCCCTCGGCACCGATCGCGGGCCAGAATTTCGCCAGCCCGACCTATGACGAGAATGGCGTCTTCACCAGCGGCACGCTGATCCGGAACGGCGGTGGTCAGTACACGACGCTCGCCAACCGCTTCTTCTCGACCGATGGCGCGACCCAGGACCACACGCTGAACGTGAAGTGGGAGCCGACCGAGCGTCTGCGCCTGAACTTCGACGGCCAATATGTCTTCTCGAAGGGCCGCGACTATGACGACGTGATCGAACTGGCGACCTTCAGCGGCGTGACGATCGACGGCCGCGGCAAGGTCCCGCAGATCACCACGGTCACCCCGGACGGCAGCAGCGTCGCCAGCTATTTCCGCGACCCGACCAAGGTCTTCATCCGCGACGCGATGAACAATCGCACGCACAGCGATGGCGACGAATGGGCCTTCCGCGGCGATGCCGAATATGACCTGTCGGACGTGTCGTTCCTGCGCAAGATCCGCATCGGCGGGCGTTATTCGACGCGCGACCAGACGGTAAAGGCCAACGACTATAACAACTGGGGCGCGGTGTCGGACACCTGGACCTCGGGCGGCATTGCTTCGGTCGATAAATATCAGAACGAGCTTGCCGGCGTGAACTTCCCCAACTTCTTCCGCGGCCAGGCGGTCTCCCCGCCCAGCACCTGGGGCATTCCCGGCCAGCTTCTGACGGATCATGATGCGGTCACCGACCTGCTGCGCCGCGCGACCGCGGCCTCGGGTGGTGGTTACACCCCGCTCGAGGATCGCGGTGCGAACCTGGTAGACGGCTATTTCCGTCCGAACGAAGTCTATCGGACACGTGAGAAGACCTATGCGGCCTATGCGCGGCTGGATTTCGGACTCGACGGTTTTGCCGGTGGCAGCCTGTCGGGCAACATTGGCCTTCGATTCGTTCACACGAGCAGCGTCTCCGAAGGAGCTATTAACTTTCCGGATATCGCGTCAACGCTGGGCGGCTTCCCAACGGTGGCAGCTTTTTGTGCTTCGCCCAACGACTCTGGAACCATTCGCCCGATTTGTACTGTCAGTCCGGAACTGCAGGCTTCAATTGTTGCATTTTCGAACAACGGAACGATCCCGAAGGTCGACAGCCAAAGCTTCGATAAGTGGCTACCGAGTCTGAACATCAAGTATCAGGCGACCGACACGCTACTGTTCCGTTTGGCGGCATCGAAGGCCATTTCACGTCCGGCCTTTACCGATTTGCGCAACTTCATCCGCCTCGAGCCATCGTCAACCAATACGACGGGGACCTATAATTTCTCGTCTCAGTCGCGGAATCCCCTTCTGCGGCCAATTGACGCGAAGCAGGTCGACCTTACCGCCGAGTGGTATTTTGCCAAGGTCGGTTCACTGACCGGGGCGCTGTTCTACAAGCAGCTGTCGAACATCATTCTCGACAATTCCGCTTCTAGCGGCCGCCTGACCAATAACGGCCAGACCTTCGACGTCACGGTCAACGGTCCGGTCAACGTCCCCGGAACTGCGGACATCAAGGGTGCGGAAGTCTCGTATCAGCAGACGTTCGACTTCCTGCCGGGCGTGCTGCGCGGCCTGGGTGCGCAGGCGACCTTCACCTATATTGACGCCGGCAACATTCCGAATGCCCGGCCGAACAACGCGCCGAATGACGGCAATCGTCCGCCGCTCGACGTCGAGGGCATCTACGACAACCTGCCGCTGGCGCAGCTGTCGAAGTATAATGTCAACGTCGCCGGCTTCTACGACCTGGGCGGCCTGTACTTCCGTCTCGCCTATAGCTGGCGGTCCAAGTATCTGCTGACCAACCGCGACTGCTGCTTCCCCTTCCTGCCGGTCTATGCGCTGGCGGCGGGGCAGATGGACGGCTCGCTGTTCTACACGGTCAACAAGCAGTTCAAGATCGGCCTGCAGGTCCAGAACCTGCTCGACGCGACGACGCGGACGACCTTCGTGCTCAACTCGGAAGGCCAGGAAGCGCCGCGCGCCTATTTCAAGAGCGATCGGCAGTTCTCGATCACGACGCGCCTGAGCTTCTGATCCAAGATCCCCCCTTTACGGGGTGGGACGCCAAATGGCGTCCCACCCCGTCTTCGTATCTGGCGCAGATGACACGGGACAGGCGTGACGGGGGCAGGCGCGCGCGGGACCGGGCGCGCGGCCTTAGCGGCCGGTCTGGATCAGGATCGCGTCCGACGGCAGGATATGGTCGAGAAAGGGGAGGATCGCCGCGCCGATCGCGGGCGCGTCGCGTGCCATGACTGCGGGCATGATCCGCGCGCGAGACGGCTGGGGCACGGCGTCGAGCGCAGCGGTCAGGCCGGCCGTCAGCCGCTCGATCAGCGATACCGGCAGGCGCCCGCCGATCAGGATCGCGTCCGGATCGAGCAGGCAGTTGATCGCGACCAGCGGCGCCGTGAGCGCGCGCACCGCATCCTCGATCCACCCCGCCACCACCGGCTCGAGCCGGGGATCGTCGCCTGACAGATCCGCCACGCTCGGCGCGTCGAATCCGGCCGCCTCCAGCCGGGCGAGCAGCGCGGACAGCGATACCGTATCCTGAACCGTCGCGCCGGGGCAGCCGGTTGTGTCGGGCATCAGCCCGATCTCGCCGCTGCGGGCATTGGCGCCGCGATGATAGGAACGGTCGATCACCGGACCGCCGCCAAGCCCTGCGCTGATCAGCAGATAGAAGAAGCTGGGATTGTCGAAGGCGGTACCCGTCTCCGCCTCGCCCAGCGCCGCCGCCGCGGCGTCATTGTCATGATGGACCGGCCAGGGCAGCGCCTCGAACAGGGCCGCCAGGTCGACCGCATTCCACTGGTCATAGCCCGCCGGCTGATGGGGCAGGGTGATGCGCCCCAGATCGTCGGGGATCGCCACGCCGATGCCGAGCACCCGCTCACGGTCGATGCCGCCTTCGGTCAGCAACCCGTCGAGCACCTCGTCGACAAAGGCGACGACGTCCGCCGGCATGGCGAAGGCGACTTCGCGCGTCACGCGACTGCGCACCTCGCCGGCCAGGTCCAATGTCACCAGAGTCAGGTGGTCGCGATCGATGTTGAGGCCGATCCCGAATGCGCCGTCGGGATTGACCTGAAGCCGCAGCGCCGGCTGACCGCGGCCGCCCTTGATCCGGCCGGCCGTGCGGACCAGGCCCATCGCGATCAGCCGCCCGGTGATGTTGGCGATGGTCGGCGCGGTCAGCCCCGTCAGCTGCGCCAGCGCGACGCGCGTGGTTTCCCCGTTGAGGCGAATGGCCTGGAGCACGGTGCGCAGATTATAGTCGCCGGCACGTTCCAGATTGGTCCCCGACAGGCTGCGTGACAGGCGCGAGTCGCGCCCGTCGATCGCGGATGCGTCTGGTCGTGCGCCGACCCTATCCCCCAAATTGCTCCGCATCCCCGTCCCCTAGGCGTCTGTATTTCGTGCCCTCGATCCAGCACTTAGCCCGGTCGAAGGCGATCGTCATGCGGGATCGCTAATTCGGCAACGATATCGCGTCAAAAATATCACAAATTATGTTATTTATTGTGGAGCGGCCGAACCAATCTATGCCAATGCCGATCAGCGACGCGAGGCGGCTGGGCCGAGCAATGAGAAACGGATCGGCTCGCACCGCGCGATGCCGGTCGGAACAGGGAGGGTGATGATCCGGATCGGCATTGATTTGGGCGGCACGAAGATCGAAGCCGCGGCGCTGGACGCCGACGGCAGTTTCCTCGCGCGGCTGCGTACCCCGAACCCCGGCGATTATGACAGCGCCATTCGCGAAATTCGCGACCTGATCGCCCGCGCCGAGGCGGAGGCGGGCAGCGTCGGGACGATCGGCGTCGGCACGCCCGGATCGATCAACCCGCGCGACGGGCGGATGCGCAACGCCAATGCGACCTTCCTCAACGGCCGGACCTTTCGCGAGGATCTGGCCGAGGCGCTGGGCCGCGAGGTGCGCATGGCCAATGATGCCAACTGCCTGGCGCTGTCCGAAGCGGTCGATGGCGCCGCGGCGGGGGCCCATTCGGCCTTTGCGGTGATTATCGGCACCGGCGTCGGCGGCGGGCTGGTCATCGACGGGCGCATCGTCGAGGGCGCCAATGGCATGGGCGGCGAATGGGGCCATGTGCCGCTGCCCTGGATGACGGCCGAGGAGTATCCGGGTCCCGGCTGCTGGTGCGGCCATCATGGCTGCCTCGACATGCTGGTGTCGGGCACCGGGCTGCAGAAGGATTTCACCGCGCGCAGCGGCCGGACGCTGACCGGACCCGAGATCATCGCGGCCGCCCGCGCCGGAGACGCTCATGCCAAGGCGGCCTTCGATGCCTATGTCGATCGGCTGGGCCGGGCGATGGCGATGGTGGTCAACATCGTCGATCCCGACGTGTTCGTGCTGGGCGGCGGAATGAGCAACGTCACCGAGCTGTACGGCGCACTGCCCGCGGTGATCCACCGGTTCAGCTTCGGCGGCAGCTGGTCGGGGCGGATCGTGCCGGCGCAGTGGGGTGACAGTTCGGGCGTGCGCGGCGCCGCACGCCTCTGGAACGATTGATCCCGATGTCCCGGGCGTGTCCCGGGGCTTTTACGGGACTGTCCCGGGATTGTCCGGGGACAGGGGCGCCGGGCTGTGCACTGGGCCCCCTGAACGCGTGAGGAACGCCTAACCCGAGGAGAAACCATCCTCGGGAAAGCCAATGATCGTCATCATCGCCGGCCTGCGCGCCGGACCTGCTCCGGCGACCGGCCTGTTGCCCGCCGCCGCCTCGCCGCCGCCGCACCCTGTCACCGCCGCCACGAGCGGTTCCGGCACGATCGGGGAGGGGGCCGGCCATGTCTGACGCCTCGCCCGAGCGCGATACGCGCTTTCAGTACGAGATCATCAAGGACCTGTCCGCCAGCATCCGCCGCCTCGCGGATTCGATGTCGGAAATGCAGCGTACCCAGGTCACCATGCTCGAGCGGCTGGCGGCGCTGGAGGCGAACAAGGTCGGCGAGTCCGTCGCCGCGCTGGCGATCGATCTCAAGGCGCTCGACGACCGCGTCGACACCCTGTTCCGCGACAAGGACCGGCGCGACGGCGCGATCGGGCTGATCGGCGGCATCCGCAGCTGGTGGCCGGCGCTGATCGGCATCGCCAGCCTGTTCAGCGCGCTCTGGCTGGCCGGCCGGTCGGTCGGCCTGATCCCGGCGCCGCCGGCGACGCTTCCCGTGCCGGTCGCGATCGAGCGCCGCGCCGCAACCCCGACCGAAGGACCCTGATTCCCATGCGAAGCATCGACACCATCATCGAAGAGGTGCTGGCCAATGAGGGCGGCTATGCCAACGACCCGCGCGATGCCGGCGGCGAGACGATGTACGGCATCACCGCCCAGACCGCGCGGGCCAATGGCTATTCCGGCCCGATGCGCGAACTGCCGCGCGCGACCGCGATCGCCATCTATCGCCGCCGCTATGTCGCCGAGCCCGGCTATGCGGCGATCGCCGCCGTCTCGATGCCGGTCGCGGCCGCGCTGGTCGATACCGGCGTCAACATGGGCCCGCCGGTCGCGTCGCGCTTTCTCCAGCGCGTGCTGAACGCCCTGAACGATCGCGGGGACCGCGCCGATCTCGTGATCGACGGCGTGGCTGGGCCGGGGACGCTGGCGGCGCTGACCGGCTTCCTGGCGCGGCGCGGGGCCGAGGGTGAGCGCGTGCTGCTGGCGGCGCTCAACGGTATGCAGGCGGCGCGCTATGTCGAGCTGTGCGAGCTGCGGCCGGCCAATCGCGCCTTCGCCTATGGCTGGCTGCGCACGCGGGTGGCGGCATGAGCGTGCGGCTTCAGCTGGGCGGGCTGATCGCCATGACGATGCTGGCGATGGCGATCCTGTTCCTGATCGGCCACACCTTTGACGGGATGCTGAGCCAGGCGACGCCCGACGGCAAGGTGCCGCTGGCCGATGCCGGGCTGTTCACCGCGCTGCTGCTGTCGTTCCGCGAGGTGCTGGGCGTCATCAAGTCGCTATGGGAACATCAGGACCGCGACAAGCTGACCGAGGCGCTGTCCAACTCGATCCCCGCCGCGCGCAGCGATCCGACCACGACGGACGGCGAGGGGACGGCACCATGACGCGCCTGTCGAAGCTGCTGGTCGGCCTCGGGCTGATCGTACTCGTCCTCGGCATCCTGTGGCTCAATTCCTGCCAGTCGGCGCGCACCGCCCGGACCGAGGCGAAGCTGAACAAGGGCCAGGCCGATGCCGCGGTCCGATCGGGCCGCGACGCGGTCGACACGGTCGGCAACCGCGCCGCCGCAGACACATTGGGCGACGCCCTGACACGGGAGAATGACGATGCGATCCGGGGTGCCGAGGGTGCTGACGCGCCTGTTGCCGATGGCGTGCGCGATGCCGGTCTTGCCGGGCTGTGCCGCCGCGCCGCCTATCGTGGCGACCCCCGCTGCGTGCAGCACGCTTATCCCCGATAGCTGGCGCCAGGGCGTCCCCGGCGCCGCGCTGCCGGTCGGCGGAGTGGTCGGCGACTGGATCGCCTTCGCCGACGCCCAGACCGGTCAGCTCGACAAGGCCAATGGCCGCACGGCGGACACGCTGGCGATCATCGAGCGGTGCGAGGCGCGGGACAGGGCGGCGGTGAAGCGGGCGCGGTAGGGGACAGGTTTACCAGCGCTGCCATCGCCCAGGCTGAGGTGCCCACCCACAACCGTCACCCCGGCTGAAATGCCGGGGTCCACCCGTCCTCCATCCCAGAGCTACGGGGGCCAGAATAAGTCGCCCAGAGCGTCTCCACGCCGCGAGAGCCTCAGGTGCGGGATGTGCCGCACCGTGGACCCCGGCACTTCGGCCGGGGTGACGGGGGGTGTAGGGGACGCGCCAAACGCGGGTGGCGGAGTGGGCGCGCCAGGTTGGCAAGCTTTGCAGACATGCCCTACCGCGCGTGTCGCTCCGCCATGTACCGACCGGGCGAGGTGCCCAGCGCCTTGCGGAACATCGTGACGAAGCCGGGGACGCTTTCATAGCCGAGGTCGCCGGCGACCTGCTGGATCGATGCGCCGGCGGCGAGCCATTTTACGGCCAGCACGACCGCCAGCTGCTGGCGCCAGCGGCCGAAGCTCATGCCGGTCTCGCGGCTGATCATTCGCTCGAGCGTGCGTTCGCTCATGCCGGCGCGGACTGCCCAGCATGCCAGCGTCGCGCGGTCGGCGGGGGTGGCGATCATCGCCTCGGCAATCTTCCTGAGGCGCGCGTCGGTCGGCATCGGCAGGTGCAGGTCCTCCACCTGCGCGGTCGCGAGTTCGTCGAGGATGACCGCGACGAGGCGGCTGTTCGCGCCGCCTTCCTCATAGAGATAGGGCAGGTGCGCCGAGCGGACGAGGAGTTCGCGCAGCAGCGGCGTGACCGACACGGTGCGACAGGTCTGGGGCAGTCCGGCGCCCTCTTCCGAACCGAAAAAGGCGTTGAAACCCAGAAGCGCGCCCGTCGCCCGGACCGCGTGAAGCGCGCCGCCGGGGATCCACAGTGCGCTGCCGGGCGGGACGATCCACAATCCGCCCTCGACCTCGCAGCTGAGCGCGCCGCGCTGGACCAGCAGCAGCTGTCCCTTGGCGTGGCGATGGAAGTCGAGTTCGAACCCGCCCATGTCGGAAATCTCCGCGCCGAATGCCACGATCGGGCGCGACACCTCGTCGGGTTCCATCCACTGCGACATATCGAGATCGGTCAGCATCGGCATTCGGGTTTCCCCAAGAGGATGATCGGATTGGCGGGATCAGAAAATAATCTGGCCAGCCTTCTTAATGACGCCAGTGCAGGCGCCGGGTATCCGATCATCACCGCCCCGTCGAGGCGCTTTCGCCCGGCCCGCCAGTTTGAGGATCGACGATGATGCAATCGACCCGCGCTCGCTTCGCAAGGCCCGCATGATGGGCGCGATCGAACCGACGCCAATCTCCGGGCGCAGGGTGCCCGGCCGGCTGGACCGGGCGCTGATCCGGCTGCTGATGAAGCCGGCGACGATCGTTGCGAGCGAGGAGGTCGCCAAGGGCTTTCGCCTGGTCACGATGGAGGGACCGGCGCTGCAGGGCGTCGCCTGGACCCCGGGGCAGAAGGTGCAGGTCGCGATGGGATCGGCGTTCGTTGCGCGGACCTATACGCCGATCGAATGGAATCCCGTGGCGGGGCGCGCCTGCATCCTCGGCGTCACTGACGGCGGCGGGCCGGGGAGCCGCTGGCTGAGCGACGCGGCGCCCGGGGACCGGTGCGACATCTTCGGCCCGCGCGCGTCGCTCTCGCTGGACCGGATGTCGGGGCCGCTGGTGATCTGCGGTGACGAGACCTCGCTCGGCCTGGCCTATGCCGCCGTCTATCATCTGGGCGGATGGGACGTGTCGATCCTGCTCGAAGTCGCCGATCTCGAACGCGCGCAGCAGGTCGCCGCCGCGCTGGGCCTGCGCCACATCTCGCTCGTCGCCCGGCGTGCGGATGACGGCCATATGCCGGCCATGGCCGACATGCTGCTCGAACAGGCGGACCGGGGCGCGTCCTTCGCGCTTACCGGGCGCGGACAGGCGATCCAGGCGCTGCGGCGCACGTTGAAAGAGCGGCAGGTCCCGGCAGCGCGCATCGCGACCAAGGCCTATTGGGCGCCGGGCAAGACCGGGCTCGACTGAGCCCCGACTGAGCTCAGACTTACTGCTGCGCCAGCGCCCTCGCGACCACCGGCTCGACCTTCGTCACGATCCTGTCGATGCCCTGCGCCGTGGGATGGACCCGGTCGTCCTGCATCAGCGTGCGGTCGGTCACCACGCCGTCGAGGAAGAAGGGGTAGAGCGCGGCGTCATAGCGTTTCGCCAGGTCGGGATAGATGGCGTTGAAGCTGTCGGCATAGTCCTTGCCCATATTCGGCGCGGCGATCATGCCGGTCAGCAGGATCGGGATGCCGCGCCGCTTCAATTCCTCGCAGATCGCGGTCAGGTTCTTGCGCGTCTCGGCAGGGTCGATGCCGCGCAGCATGTCGTTGCCGCCCAGATTGACCATCACCAGATCGGGCTTGCGCTCCAGCCCGTCGAGCGTGAAGGCCAGCCGGCGCAGTCCCGCCGCGCTGGTATCGCCCGAGACACCGGCATTGCGCACGCTGGCGGCGATCCCCTGATCGGCGAGTGCGCGTTCCAGCCGGGCGGGGAAGCTTTGCTGCTGGGTCACGCCATAGCCGGCATAGAGGCTGTCGCCGAACGCGACGACCAGCCGCTGCTCGCCGATGCTGGCTGTCGCCGTGCCGTTCTGCGGGGCCGTATCGCTAACATTTTCCTGCCGATTTGGGACATTATTCCCGTCCGAACATGCCGCCAGCCCTTGGAGCAGCAGCAGTGTGGCCGCATATGGCGCAAGTCTGTTGGACAAGGATGTCACCTTCCCTAATGTCGATCGATCCGAACGCGGATATCGCAATCCGCGCACGCAATGTCACCCTGACGCTCGGTTCGGGCGAGGCGCCGACCGAAATCCTGAAGGGGATCGACCTCGACATCGTACGCAGCGCCAGCGTGGCGATCCTGGGTCCGTCGGGGTCGGGCAAGTCGTCGCTGATGGCGATCCTGTCGGGGCTGGAGCGCGCCAGCGGCGGGACGGTGAGCGTCGCCGGCATCGCCTATGACACGCTGGACGAGGACGGGCTGGCGCGGGCGCGGCGCGGACGCGTCGGCATCGTGCTGCAGGCGTTTCACCTGCTGCCGACCATGACTGCGCTGGAGAATGTCGCGGTGCCGCTCGAGCTGGCCGGCGCGGCCGATGCGTTCGATCGCGCGGCGGCGGAACTGGAGGCAGTCGGGCTGGGGCATCGCCTGACCCATTATCCGGTGCAATTGTCGGGCGGCGAGCAGCAGCGTGTCGCGATCGCCCGCGCAGTAGCAGGGCGGCCCGACATCCTGTTCGCCGACGAGCCGACCGGCAATCTGGACGGCGCGACCAGCGGGGCGATCGTCGACCTGCTGTTCGACCGCCAGCGCGCCGCGGGTGCGACGCTGCTGATCATCACTCATGATCCTGCGCTGGCGGCGCGGTGCGACCGGGTGCTGACGATGCGCGACGGCGTCATCGTCGCGGACGGCGCCGCTTGAGCGCGGCTGCGCTTGGCTGGCGGGCCGCATGGCGGATCGCGCGGCGCGACCTCAATGCCGGCTTTCGCGGGTTGCGGCTGCTGCTCGTCTGCCTGTTCCTGGGCGTGGCGACGCTGGCGACGATCGGCAGCCTGACCGCGTCGATCACCAGCGAATTGTCGTCGCGCGGCCAGGTGCTGCTGGGCGGCGATGTCGAGGTGGCGATGACCCAGCGCCAGGCGAGCCCGGCCGAACATGCCGAACTTGCCCGGCTGGGAACCGTCAGCGACACGATCCGCACCCGGGCGATGGCGCGCCGCGCGGCGCCGGTCGCGGGTGCGCCGGAGGCGGTGCTGACCGAGTTGAAGGGCGTCGATCCGCGCTATCCGCTCTATGGCGCGGTGACGCTGGCGCCCGGCGTCTATGCGCCGCTTGCGCCCGATCAGGTGGTGATCGGCCGCGCGCTTGCCGAGCGGCTGCTGCTGCGCGTCGGCGACACGCTGCGCTATGGCGAGGCGGCATTCCGCATCGCCGCGATCCTGGATCAGGAGCCCGACCGGGTGGGCGAGGGATTCACTCTAGGCCCGGTCGCGATCGTGTCGCTGGACGGGCTGGCGCGGACCAAATTGATCCAGCCGGGCGCGCTGTACGAGACCAAATACCGCATCCGCCTGGCGCCCGGCCGCAGTCCCGAGGCGGCGGTCGCCGCGCTGAAGGCGAAGTTCCCGAGCTCCGGCTGGGAATATAAGGACCGCGACCGCGCCGCGCCGGGGGCGGTGCGCTTCTTCGAGCGGATGGGCCAGTTCCTGTCGCTGATCGGGCTGGCGGCGCTCGTCATCGCCGGGATCGGCGTCAGCAACGGCGTCGCATCCTATCTGGCGCAGAAGCGCGGCGGGATCGCGACGCTCAAGATCCTGGGCGCCAGTTCGGCCGATATCAGCCGCATCTATCTGCTCCAGATCGGCGCAGCGACCGCGGTGGCGGTGCTGGCCGGGCTGGTCGCCGGCGCGGTGCTGCCGCCCGCCTTCATCGCGCTGGCCGGCGACCTGCTGCCGGTCACGCCGGGCATCGGCATCCATCCGCTGCCGCTGTTGACCAGCGCCGCCTATGGCGTGCTGATCGCGCTTGCCTTCGCCCTGCCGCCGCTGGCGCGAGCGCGCGCGCTTCCGGTCGCGGCGCAGTTGCGCAGCGGCGTGGAACAGGGACTGCGGATCGATCGCCGCACCGCGCTGCTGGTCGGCGCGGCCGGAGCGGCGGTGGTCGCGCTGGCGCTGGGGACCGCGCGCGAGCCGCTGTTCGCCGCCGCCGTTCTCGGGGCGATCGCCGCGACCTTGCTGGTGCTGCTGGCGATCGGCGCGCTGATCCGCTGGGGCGCCGCCCGGATGCCGCGGCCGCGCCGTCCGCTGCTGCGCCTTGCCATCGCCAACCTGTATCGGCCGGGCGCGCAGACGGTCGCGCTGGTGATCGCGCTGGGGCTGGCGCTGACCCTGTTCGTCACGCTGGCGGCGATCCAGACGAGCCTGAATACCGAGATGCAGCGCGCCGTGCCGCAGCGCGCGCCCAGCCTGTTCATACTCGATATCCCGTCGGAATCGCGCGAGCGGTTCGACGATGTCGTCCACGGCGCCGCGCCCGAGGCGCAGATGAACATCGTCCCCTCGCTGCGTGGGACCATCACCGCCTATGGCAAGACGCGCGTGGCCGACCTCCAGACCCTGCCCGAGGGTGCCTGGTTCCTGCGCGGCGAGCGCGGCGTGACCTATGCCGAGACGCTGCCGCAGGGGAGCGAGCTGGTCGCCGGCACATGGTGGCCGCGCGACTATGCCGGCCCGCCGCTCGTCTCGCTCGACCGCGAGGCGGCACGGACGCTGGGCCTGAAGGTCGGCGACCGGATGACCGTCAGCATCCTGGGCCGCGAGATCGAGGCGCGGATCGCCTCGCTGCGTCAGGTCAATTGGGACACGATGGGGTTCAACTATATCATCGTCTTCTCACCCAACACGCTGATCGCCGCGCCGCACAGCCTGACTGCGACGATCGACGTCGATCCGCGCCACGAAGGCGCGGTGTCCCGCGCGCTGCTCGGCACCTTCCCGTCCGCCTCGATCATCGCGGTCAGCGAAGTGCTGGGACAGGTGCGCACGATCGTCGACCAGATGGCGACCGCGATCCTGCTATCGGCGTCGGTCGCGATCCTGGCGGGCATCGCGGTGCTGATCGGCGCGATCGCCGCGGGGCGGCAGGCGCGGACCTATGACAGCATCATCCTCAAGACCCTGGGCGCGACCCGCGGCCAGATCCTGGCGGCGCAGGCGCTGGAATATGCTTTGCTCGCGCTGATCCTGACCGGGCTTGCGCTCGGGCTGGGGACGCTGGCCGCCTGGTACGTCATCACCGGCGTGTTCGAATTCCACTGGACGCCCGACTGGGCGGTGGTGCTGGCGACGCTGACAGTGGGCGCAGTGCTGACGCTGGGGATCGGGCTGATCGGGTCAATCCCCGTGCTTTCGGTCCGGCCGGCGCAGGCGCTGCGGCGACTCTGAGTTCTCGACCCGCCGGTTCATCTGGCCCCGCGCTCGCTGAGTCGCCCCGTCGTGCACCAAACGATCCCGCATGCCGTGAACGTTCCCAAATTCAGGTAGCGCTAACAGTGCAACCGATTGGATTGTCAGGAAATCCTGTCGTTTCAATTGGCTATGCCAAATAACACAGTTTCGCCGACATCGTTGTCTGTTTTCGTCTGGACACCGATGTCTCGAAATGTCTAGACATCGGTGTCTCGATCAGACCGGCAAGCGGCGGCGGGATTAAAAACCATTGGGGGAGAGGATCATGAGGGGAATCGCTCGCGACATGCGTTGTCGCGCAAGCATGGCGGTCATCGCCATCGGCCTGCTGATGTCGGGCCAGGCACTGGCCCAGGAAACACCGACCGAACCGGCGCAGGACGACACGGTGGTGGCACCGGCGGAGCAGGCGCAGGATGCCGAGCCTGTCGCTTCGGACGAGATCGTCGTCACCGGATCGAACATCTCCGGTGTGAAGCCGATCGGCAGCCAGGCGATCACCGTCAGCCGCGACGACATCCTGTCGAGCGGCCGCAGCACCGTTGCCGATGTGCTGCGCACCCTGCCGCAGGTCCAGAATGTCAGCGGCTCGTTCGACGCGGCAAGCTCCGGCGCCAGCGGCAGCTCGCAGTCGGGCGCGAACCCCAGCCGCGGCACCGCGATCAACATTCGCGGCGTCGGCCAGGGCGGCACGCTGACCCTGGTCAACGGCCACCGCGTCACGCCGTCGGGCACCGCGGGCGCCTTTACCGAGGCGAACCAGGTGCCGATCGCGGCGGTCGAGCGAATCGAGGTGATCCTCGACGGCGCCTCCGCGGTCTATGGGTCGGACGCGATCGCCGGCGTGATCAACTATGTGCTGCGCAAGAATTTCACCGGGGTCGAGCTGACCGGCCGCTATACCGCGGGCCAATATGGCAATGACGACTGGGCGCTGAGCGGCGTCGCCGGCACCCACTGGAACATCGGCGGCGGCACCGGCAGCGTCATCGCGACGTTCGAATATTCACGCCGCGAACCCTATCTGCGCGGCCGCAACCCGCGCATGCGCGAAAATCAGCTGCCCTATGGCGGCAACGACAATCGCGTCACCACCGGCGGCACGGCGACGGTCCCGCTGAACGGCAACATCATCGTCCCCACGGTCGATCCGGCCAACCCGTTCGGGGCTGGCCCGGTCAATCCCAACTTCCCGCTGGGCGGAGCCAACACCTATTATGCGCTGCCGTCCAATCCGGATGGCCGCATCCTGACGCTGGCCGATCTGCGCGAGGTGCGCAGCGGGTCGTGCGTCGGCGCGGTCACCACGACCTGCGCCGTCTATCCCAACGTCACCGACCGCAGCCTGTACGAGGATTATCTCAGCCGCCAGACGCGCAAGCAGGCGTCGGTGCTGATCAACCAGGAGGTGGGGCGCCTCAGCCTCTACAACGAGTTCTTCTGGACGCGGACCGATCAGTTCACCCGCACCTATGGACCGGGCAATGCCGCGACCAACCCCACGCTCAACATCAATCCCGACAGCCAATATTATGCCCCGCTGGCCGGGCTGCCCAATCTGGTGCGCTTCAACACCACCAACTTCACCTTCGGGCCCCAGCCGATCCAGGTGCAGTATAATCTGGTCGACCGGATGCCGGCCGACCTGCGCATCGGGAACCAGAATTTCGACGAAAGCTTCAACAATACCTTCGGCGCGCGGCTGCCGCTGTTCGGCGACCTGACCGCCGAGGCCTATTATAATTTCGGCCAGAACAAGACCTGCGGTGTCTGCTATCTCGGCACCTTCATCTCGCTCGAGCAGAACGACCTGCAGGGTGTGGCCGCGGTCAACGCGATCCAGCAGCTGGTCAATCTGCCGTCCAGCAATCCGCTGGCGCTGAACCCGCTGTCGACCGCGCCGTTCACGCAGGGGCAGCTCGACTATATCCTGGGCAACAACCAGCAATATGCCCAGAACTGGAGCCACGACGTCGTCGCCAAGATCGACGGCACGCTGATCGACTGGGCGCCCGGCCGCTGGAAATTCGCGCTGGGCGGTGAATATTATTACGGCATTCAGAAGCTTCAGAACGCCGGCAACCGCCCGCCCGATCCGGGGTCGGTCACCACGCCCGACGCCAATGCCCGCACCACGCGCACCCAATATGCCGCGTTCGGCGAACTCTATATGCCGATGGTCAACCAGGACATGGGCGTGCCGCTGGTGCGCGACCTGACCGTCAGCGCGGCGCTGCGCTATGACGATTATTCGGACTTCGGCAACACCACCAACGGCAAGGTCAGCGCGACCTGGGAACTGGTCGAGGGGTTCAAGCTGCGCGGATCCTGGGGCACGTCGTTCCGTGCGCCGGGCCTGCCCGAGCTCAATTCGGGCGCCTTCTCGTTCGCACTGGGCGGCAACATCACGCCCACGCCGGAGATCGCCGCGCTGCTGGACGGCACGCGTCAGGCCAATGGCTCGCTGAACGTCATCAACATCATCGGCAGCAACAAGAATCTGCGCCCCGAAACCGGCACCAACTGGCAGTTCGGCGCCGATTTCACCCCGACCTTCGCCCCGGGGCTGCGCATCTCGGGCACCTATTACAACCTTAACTATGCCAACAAGCTGGGCACGGCGGGCGTGCCGTTCACGATCAATTCGTTCGTGCCCGGCGCGCTGGCGAGCGTCGACCTGTTCAACCGCTACAGCGCCTATATCATCCCGCTGAACAATGTCCGCACCGCCACCGGATGCAGTGCGATCGATCCGCGGGCGCAGGAATTTTCGGGCTTTCTCTACACCGCGATCGCCGGCTTCAACCCGCGCGACATCTGCAACGCCGACCTGATCATCGACGGACGCAGCATCAGCGCGGCCAAGACGGTGCAGGAGGGGATCGACCTGTCGGTCAATTATTTCCGGCCGACCGATATCGGCAATTTCAGCTTCAACGTGTCGCTCAACCATATCCTGCGCAATGCCGAGGCGACGGTCGAGGGCGCGCCGCTGGTCAAGCGGCTGGACACGGTCGGCGATCCGATCAGCTGGCGCGGCCGCGGCAGCGTGACCTATAACCGGGGGCCGTTCACCGCGACGATGTTCGGCAATTATATCGGCAGCTACATCAACGACCTGCCGATCACGCTGAGCGGCGCGGCCGCGCCGCTGCCGCAGAGCCGGGTGCCGTCCTGGACGACGTTCGATCTCAGCCTGTCCTTCGCCTATCCGCGCGGCGAGGAACGCTGGGGCTTCATGCGCGGCGTGCGGCTGGGGCTGACGGTCAACAATGTGTTCGGCAGCGAGCCGCCGATCGTGCTGTCGACGGCCAGCGGCAATTCCTCGATCGACCTGTTCACGCACAATGCCTTTGGCCGGTCGATGCAGGTATCGCTCACCAAGGCATTCTGACGGACCATCATATCACAAGGGGGCGGGGTTCCCTTCGGGGAACCCCGGATCAATTCAGGGAGCATGAGGCAATGAAGACGATCGGATCGAGAATGGCGGTGGCTGTCGCCGCATTGATGGCGCCCGCGATCGGCTGGGCACAGCCGGCGGCGCCGGGGCAGGGCGCACCGGGTCAGGCGGCATCCTGCCGGCCGCAGGGCATGTTCGCGCCGCCGCCCAGCTACAAGCCGGTCGAGCAGCTGGCCGACGGCCGCGTCACCTTCCGCATCTGCGCACCCGAGGCGCGGGAAGTGAAGGTCACCAGCAGCGACAATGCCGACGCCATCCCGATGGGCTTCCCGCCCGGCACGCCGTACGGCCTGACGATGACGCGCGACGCGACCGGGCTGTGGAGTGCGACCACGCTCAAGCCGGTGGCCGCCGACACCTATCGCTTCAACTTCCAGGTCGATGGCGCGCGCGTGCCCAATCCGATGGGGACGACCTGGTCCGAGGAGCGGATGGGGATCAACTCGACCTTCGAGACCTTCGGCCCCGAAGGCGCATTCCAGACCTATCGCCGCGAGGTGCCGCACGGCACCGTGTCCGAGATCGAATATTGGTCGGAATCGCTGGGCGTGAAGCGTCGGGCGCATGTCTATACGCCGCCGGGCTATATGAACGGCACGACCAAATATCCGGTGCTCTATCTGGTGCACGGTGCCGGCGACAGCGACGACAGCTGGACCAGCGTCGGCCATGCCCATTACATCCTCGACAATCTGATCGCCGAGGGCAAGGCGAAGCCGATGATCATCGTCATGCCGTTCGGCCACACCCCCGACCGGCCGGGCACCGACCTGCTCAACAACAACGACTTCGGCAACGACCTGCTCAAGGACCTGCTGCCGCAGGTCGAGCGCAGCTTCCGCACGATCAACGCGCCGCAGAGCCGGGCAATGGCCGGCCTGTCGATGGGCGGGGCGCACACGATCCGCAACGGGCTGACCCATTCGGACCTGTTCCGCTATATCGGCATCTTCTCGATGGGGCTGGGCTTCGGCCCGGACGCGCAGAAGCAGGTGACCGATTACGAAGCCGCCAACGACGCGGCGCTGAAGCGTGGTGCGAAGGAATTCAAGCTGGTCTATTATGCGATGGGCAAGGAGGATTTCCTCTATCCCACGGTCGCACCGACCCGCGGCGTGCTGAACAAATATGGCATCGCCCATGTCTATGAAGAGACGCCGGGCGGCCATACCTGGATCAACTGGCGGCGCTATCTCGCCGATTTCGCGCCGCGCCTATTCCAATAGGATTTCGTCCTGCCGGGGAGGGGGCTGGCCTCTCCGGCACGGGCGTTGCACTTGGCGTTGTGAACGTTCACAAGGCCGAAAAATGATGAGAGGTTTGATATGAGATTCGGTCCAATCGCCCTTGGGCTCCTTGCCAGCGCCGCCATCGCGCTGCCCGCCGCGGCGCAGGAAAAGCGCGCAGGCTCCGCCGTCGCCAACCCCGCCTTGTGGCCGGTGGTGAAGAGCAAGGTGACCAAGGATCCGAAGATCGAGGCGCGGGTCGAACAGATCCTCGCCGCCATGTCGGTCGAGGACAAGGTCGGCCAGCTGATCCAGGTCGACATCGCCAATATCAAGCCCAACGACCTCAAGACCTACAAGCTGGGCTCGATCCTCAACGGCGGCGCGAGCGGCCCCTATGGCAATGACAAGGCGCCGCCGGCCGACTGGCTGCGGCTGGCCGACGAATTCTACACGGCATCGATGGACCGCAGCGACGGCCGGCCGAAGGTGCCGGTGATCTGGGGCACCGACGCGGTGCACGGCAACAACAATGTCCCCGGCGCCACGCTCTTCCCGCACAATATCGGGCTGGGCGCATCGCGAAACTATGATCTGGCGCGCCGTATCGGCGAGGCGACGGCGGTCGAGACCGCAGCCGCCGGCCAGGACTGGACCTTCGCGCCGACGGTCGCGGTGGCGCAGGACGATCGCTGGGGCCGCACCTATGAAAGCTATTCGGAGGATCCCGCAGTCGTGCGCGGCTTTGCCGGCGCGGTGGTCGAGGGGATTCAGGGCCGCCCGGGCAGCAAGGACTTCCTGCTGCCCAACCGCGTGGTCACCTCGACCAAGCATTTCCTGGGCGATGGCGCGACCGATGGCGGGCGTGACCAGGGTGATGCGCTGATCACCGAACGCGAGCTGATCGACGTCCATCTGCCGGGCTATATCTCCGCGATCGAGGCGGGGACGCAGATCATCATGGTCAGCTTCTCGAGCTGGAACGGGGTCAAGATGACCGCCAATCGCAGCATCCTGACCGATGTGCTGAAGGACCGGATCGGCTTTGACGGCTTCCTGGTCAGCGACTGGAACGCGCATGGCCAGCTGCCCGGCTGCACCACCGAGAATTGTCCGTCGGCGATCAATGCCGGGCTCGATATGTTCATGTATTCGGGCGACAAGTGGAAGACGCTGTACGACAACACGCTGGCCCAGGCGAAGTCGGGCGAGATCCCGGCCGCACGGCTCGACGATGCGGTGCGTCGCATCCTGCGCGTGAAACTGCGCGCCGGCCTGTTCGAGGCGGGCAAGCCGTCGTCGCGCGCGCTGGGCGGCAAGTTCGAGCTGATCGGCGCCCCCGAGCATCGCGCGCTGGCACGCCAGGCGGTGCGCGAGTCGCTGGTTCTGCTGAAGAATGAAGGCGTGCTGCCGCTGAAGCCCAAGGCAAACATCCTGATCGCCGGCACAGCGGCCGACGACATCTCGCAGGCGACCGGCGGCTGGTCGATCACCTGGCAGGGCAATGACGTCACCAAGGCCGACTTCCCCAACAGCCAGACGATCCGCGACGGCATCGAACAGACGGTGGCGGCGGCCGGCGGCAAGGCAAGCTATTCGGCCGATGGCAGCTTCACCGACCGGCCCGATGTCGCGATCGTGGTGTTCGGCGAAAAGCCCTATGCCGAGATGCTGGGCGACCGCCCGAACCTGGAATTCAGCCCCGGCGACAAGTCGGCGCTCGAGCTGCTGCGCAAGCTGAAGGGCCAGAAGATCCCGGTCGTCGCGGTCTTCCTCTCGGGCCGTCCGATGTGGGTCAATGCCGAGCTGAACGCATCCGACGCGTTCGTCGCCGCCTTCCTGCCCGGGACCGAGGGCGGGGGCGTCGCCGATGTGCTGTTCCGCAAGGCAGATGGCGGCATCGCCAACGACTTCAAGGGCAGGCTCAGCTTCTCCTGGCCGAAGCGTCCCGACCAGTTCGAGCTCGACCGTCGCCGCGCCGGCTACGACCCGCTGTTCCCGTTCGGCTATGGCCTGACCTATGCCAAGCCCGGCCGCGTGCCGAAGCTGAGCGAGGACCGGCCGATGGGTAGCGCGATCACCACCGATGTCGTGTTCGGCCGCGGCGGTTCGCCCGACGGCTGGAACCTGGTGCTCTACGGCGTGCCGCAGATGCCCAAGTCGGTCGTAACCGGATCGACCGGCGCGCTGTTCGGCGACCTGTTCAAGGTGCGCAATGTCGACCGCCGTACCCAGGAGGATTCGCGCGCCTTCACCTGGAGTGGCCGCATCCCGGCCGAGGCGCGGATCGAGCCGTCGCGCCCGATCGACCTCAGCCGTCAGGCGGCGGCGGGCGACAGCCTGATCGTCGAATATCGCGTCGATACCGCACCGACCGGCCCGGTCCAACTCGGCATGGTCAGCGGCGACGTGACCCGCGTGGTCGTGCCGATCACCGATGCGGTGAAGGCGGCGCCGGCGGGCAGCTGGCAGCGCGTGGCGGTGCCGCTCAGCTGCTTCGCGGGCAAGGGGCTCGACATGGCGCGGGTCACCGCACCGTTCGTGCTGGCCAGCCCGGGCGCGGGTGGGCTGACCCTGTCCGACGTGAAGCTGGGCAAGGCCGAGGCACCGCTTCCCTGTCCCGCAAACTGATCGGGCCTGCCCGGCGGCGCGACTTTCACGGTCGCGCCGCTTGGCAAGCGTCATGGGGACCGATAACCACCAGGCGGCGAGTGTTCGCAGCAAGGTTCGGGAACCCATGACCAGGCGCGGCGCGTCGCTGACCATCTATGACATTGCCCGGTCGGCCGGCGTCTCGCCCAAGACGGTGTCGCGCGTCATCAACCGCAACCCGCAGGTCGGTGCCGATCTGCGCGACCGCGTCAACAAGGCGATCGACGAGCTCGGCTACGAGCCCAATTTGTCGGCGCGCGCGCTGAAGGGGCCGCGCGGCTATACGCTGGCGCTGCTGACCAATCCCGAACTGGTCGAGCCGCCCGAGGATGACGACTGGTATCTCGTCCCCTATGTCGGCGCGCTGGAGGCGGCGGCGCTGCGCACCGCCCAGCAATATGGCTATCGCTTCCTGGTCGAGGGCATCCATCTCGATGCCGAGGCGATGGCGCTGGATCTGTCGCGCTATCGGCGGCGTCAGATCGACGGCGTGGTCCTGTTGCCGCCCGCCTGCGACAATGCGGCGCTGCTGGACGCGCTGGGCGCGCGCGAAATCCCGTTCGTGCGCATCTCGCCCGGCATCGACCCGCAGCGCGGCGCGACGATCTCGATCGACGAGCGCGGCGGGGCGCGGGCGGCGACCGAGCATCTGCTGAGCCTGGGGCATCGGCGGATCGCGATGGTCTCGGGCCCCAGCGCGCACGGCGCGGCGGCGGCGCGCGTCGACGGCTTTCGCGACGCGATGGCCGCGGTCGCCGATGGCTGGGATCCGCCGATCGAGCAGGGCGACTTCCTCCCCGCCTCGGGCTATCGCATCGCCGGCGAGATGCTGGACCGGACGGAGCCGCCGACCGCGATCTTCGCCGCCAATGACGGCATGGCCGCGGGCGTCATCGCTGCCGGCATCGACCGCGGCCTGCGGCTTCCGCGCGACCTGTCGGTCGTCGGCTTCGACGACACCGACGCGGCGCGCTACACCTGGCCGCCGCTGACCACCATCCGCCAGCCGCTGACCCTGATGGCGCGCCAGGCGATCGAGCTGCTTTCGGCGATGGTCGACGGACTGCCCGACGCCCCTGCGCACGTCCAGCTCGACCACCGGCTGGTGGTCCGCAAGTCGACCTGCCCGCCTGCGTGAGCGGGGCAGGGATGCGGGCAGAGACGCGGAGGCGCAGAGGGGTGAGCGTTTGGGTCGCCCCACAAACCTCGTCACCCCTGCCCTCAAGTGTACAGACCGGAGACATGGTGGACAGGTGTGCGGGGACATGGTGGACACATCGGGCATGGAGGAAAGCCATGCCGTTCAAGGAGTGTTCGCGGATGTCGGAGCGGGAAGAGTTTTGCCGCTTGGCTGGTTTGGCTGGCAGTAATCGGCGTGAGTTATGCCGCCGGTTCGGGATCAGCCCGAGCGTTGGCTACAAGTGGCTTGGACGCTATCGGGTTGAAGGAGCAGCGGGTCTTTCGGATCGGTCTCGCTGCCCGACGAGGAGTCCGAACCGGACATCGAAGGATCTGGAGGCGCAGGTCCTGGCGGTGCGAGCCGAGCATCCGAAGTGGGGTGGTCGCAAGATCAGGCGTGTCTTGCAGGATGACGGTGTCGCCGAGGTGCCCTCTGCCTCGACGATCACGGACATCCTGCGTCGCCATGGCCGTCTCGATGGGCCAGGAGCCGGGTATGTCCGTCACTGGACGCGCTTCGAGCATGCCGAACCGAACGATCTGTGGCAGATGGATTTCAAGGGTCATTTCGCGATGCGCGAGGGTCGCTGCCATCCGTTGACAGTGCTCGACGACCACTCCCGCTACTCGCTGACGATCGGTGCGTGCGACAATGAGCGGACGGCGACGGTGCAGGCTCATCTGACGAGGCTGTTCGAACGCCATGGCCTGCCGCGACGCATCCTGACCGACAATGGTTCGCCTTGGGGAACGGCGGGAAGCAGCGAGCGTCATACAGTTCTCACCGTCTGGCTCATGGACCTTGGCATGGTGGTGACGCATGGCCGGCCTTACCATCCGCAGACGCAGGGCAAGGACGAACGCTTCCATCGGACACTCAAGGGCGAAGTGCTGGACGGGCGCATCTTCGAGACCCTGGCCGAGGCGCAGAAGGCGTTCGACGCCTGGCGTCACGTCTACAACACCAGGCGACCGCATGAGGCGCTTGGTCTGCAAACCCCGGCCGCGCGCTACCGCCCAAGTCCCCGCTCGATGCCGGGCCGCATCGTTCCGCCGGAATATGAGCCCCAGGCCCATGTCCGCAAGGTACGCGGAAACGGCGCTGTTAGCTTCAAGGGACGCAATCTGAGCACCTGCAAGGCCTTCGCCGGCCGGTATGTCGCCTTACGCGCGACCGAAACCGATGGTGTCTTCGACCTATGCTATCGCCACCACCAACTAGCGCAGATCGATCTGCGCTAGTTGGCGGTATATCCGTCCACCATGTCCCCGCACACCTGTTCGCCTTGTCTCCAGTCTAAACACTGCAATGCCGGGGTCCACGGGGCGGCACGTCCCGGACCTGAGGGGGCTTCCGACAGTGGGGTCCGTGGGCCGTCGGGTCGGGTGTCGTGGCCAACACGCGTTCAGGATGGAGGAAGGGTAGACCCCGGCACTTCGGCCGGGGTGACGTGGTGCTTGCCGTCCATGTCGCTCTCCTCCCCCGGATGCGCAGCATCCTGGGGAGGAAACTGGTGGTCCATTTTCCTTCACGCGCGTCCGCAGACATAGTCGTCATGCGCATCGCGGCATTCGGGTTCGGTCATCCGCATCAGGTCGAACAGGTCGTAGATATTGTCGATCTTGCCGCCCATGATCGAGGTGATGCGCGAGGTTGCGGGGTGGCGGTGGAACAGGATCGGCCGGCCGTCGACGCGCTCGTTCTTCAGCAGAACCGTCTTGATGTCGTAGATCGAGCGTTCCCACCGCGCCTCGCGGATCGAGGGCAGGTAGCGCGCCGAATCGAGCAGCATGTGGCGGACGCGGCTCTCGCGCGCCTCGCCCTCGCGCAGGCGCTGGGCCGGGTCGATGTGCGAGCGGCCGGACCAGCTGAGCTGCGGCGTGTAGCGGACATGGGTCAGCGAATAGAGACCCTCGGCGGGATAGGGCATGGTCGAGAAGAACGGGCCGTCCATGACGGTGACGCCGAGGCCGTCGAGGCTGGGGGGCGGCTGGACCAGCGCGAGCTCGGCCAGCTCGAACTTCAGCGGGGCGGGTGGCAGGCCGGCGAGGTCGAGCAGCTCGTTGATATGGGCGTAGGTCACGTTGAAGGCGCGACCCGCCCGGATCACGCTGCCGTCCGCCAGTTCGGCCGTCACGCCTTCACCCTGTTCGGACAGCGCCGCGATCGGCTGGCCATAGAGCGTCCGCACCCCGTGCCGGTCGAGCCGGTCGAGCAGCGCGGCCTGGAGGCGCGACCAGTCGAAGGCATATTCGCGGCATTCGAACACCGCCTCGATCGTGTCGGGGTCGAACAGCCCGGCCTCGCGCTGGTCGGCGGGGCGGATCGGTGCGTCCATGCCGGCGAACATGCGGTGGAACCGCCCCGCGGACACTTTCGACCGGCGCCGCGCGATCGCGTAGAGCATGCGGAAATCGTCGACCACCGCCTCGGGAAAGTCCGCGACGAAGCGGGTGTGCAGCACCTTCGACTTGACGGCGGTGACGAAGCTGCGCGGATAATGGAAGCCGGTATGAACCCGCGCCTGGTTGACGCGCGAGGCGCGGGTGAGCGGCGCCGGTTCCGCCTCGACCAGCACGACCTTTTCGCTGATCGAGCGCAGGAACAGGGCGAGGCAGCAGCCATAGAAGCCGCCGCCGATAATCAGATAGTCGGCATCGATTGCCGTGCCGCTCATCGCGGCGTCCGGGCGATGCCCGCGTCGATGTCGACGTTCAGGTCGTCCTGTCGCCCGAACAGGTCGATCGTACCGATCTCATCGACGATCAGGTCGTCTGCGGCTGGATCCAGCCGCTCCATGATCTTCTGCATGCCGGTGGATACGCCGAACAGCGCGAAGCCGAGAAAGGCAGCGGTCAGGCTCTGGACGATCGCGGTGCTGAACCAGCCCGGCTGGACGTGCGGCATGAACAGCCAGACCGCGATCGAGTAGAGCGCGAAGGCGATCCCGGCGGCGACGGTCAGCAGCGACAGGATGCCGACCGCGGCGAGCACCAGCGGCGCGGAACTGACCAGCAGGCGGTAGGCGAGGGCGACACGCCGGCCCGATTGACGCGTCGCACGGCGGCGGCGCGGAACCCGCGAGACGCGCTGACGCCGGACCGCGAAGCCTTCGTCACGCGGCGGAAAGCGCAGCGCCAGGTCGCGTTCGGGATGGGCGAGCAGCCGGTTGAGGAGGCGCGCGGAAAGGCCGCGGTCAGCGTGTCGCGGACCGAAACGTCGAACCCGGCTGCGGCGCCCAGCATCGCCAGCGGTCCCTCGATCAGCCTGGTCTCGTCATCGGCGCAGACGATCGCGGTGTCGCCATCGGCGGCCTGGTGCGCGAGTTCGACCAGTTGGGCGGGCTCATGCTCGCCGATCCCGGTCAGGATCACGACATCGCCGATCGCCTCGGCAGCGGCCAGCGCGCGGCGGCGGCGATAGAAGCCCGGATGCGCCCGCACCCGGATCCAGCGGAGATTGCGCAGCTCCTCGCCATGCCGGTCGATCCCGGCGGGCGGCAGCTGGTCGCCATCGGCGATCAGGATCAGTTCCCAGTAGCGAAAGGCCTGGTCGATCGCCTGGGCGGTGCGGCGCACCGTGTCGAATTCCTCGGCGGTGATCGCACCTGCCGGAAAACAGACCGATACCAGCACATCCTCGCGGCGCTCGCGTGCGGATGTCATCCCTCTGCCCCCGTCAATCGCCCCAGCGCGCGATCGAGTTCGTCCAGGGCATCGTCGCCCGGATTGCGCATCTCGATCGAGACCCAGCGATCATATCCCGCGGCGTCCAGCGCCTGCAACACGGCATCGGCATGGGCGCGCGTCGCGGGGGCGGGGGCCAGCTGCGGCTCGCTGACATGGACGTGCGACACGACCGGCAGCATGCGCTCGATCAACGTGCCGATATCGCCGAACCGGCCGGTCATGTGCAGCGCGCCGATGTCGAAATTCAGTGTGACGCCGGGATGGTCGGCCTGAAGCACGAAGGCGTGGGCCGACTCCATGTCGGTCAGGAAATTGGTGCCATAGGCGCTGGGATTCGGCTCGATCGCGATCACTGCCCCCTGCGCCACTACCTGGTCGGCCAGCGTGCGGAAGCTGTCGGCGGCAAAGGCCATCGCGTCTTCCTGGCTCATGCCCTCGGGGACGATCCGCTGGAGCGGCGATCCGAAGACCAGATTGGGAATGCCGAGCCGTCCGGCCAGCGCGATTGCGCGCTCCAGCCCGTTGATCAGCCTGGCATGCTGCTCGGGCGTGCCGAACAGCGCGGCATCCTGGACACCGAACAGCAAGGACTGCATCGAGACGAGCTGCAGCCCGGCATCGGCTACCTCGTCCAGCAGGCGCGCGACTGCCGCGTCCGACGGCTCGAACCGGTCCGGCTCGCCGTCGAGGAACAGCCCGGGCGCAATCTCCAGGCCCGTCGCACCATGGCGGCGCAGCGTGGCATAGGCCTCGGCGCGCTCGGCTGGCGCCCAGGCGATGTTGGAGACGGCGATCTTCATGCCGCCGCCCGCTGGTTTGCGAAGAAGTCGTGCAGCCGGTCGAGCACCGTCGCGCGATCCTGGCTATAGTCCCCGGTCCGGCCCCAGAGATCGGCATGGCGGGTGCGCATGTCCTCGCGATAGACGGAAGCGGCCGAGGGCGGGAAGGGCTCGCCGGTGAGTTCGCGATACAGGTCGGCGACCTCGATCGGCTCGGGTGCGAGATGCAGCACCGGTACGCGATGCTCGATCGCGCGACCGATATCGGCCCAAAGCTCGGCCAGACCGTAGAATTGGAAGCGGCTCTCGCCATTGGCGAAGGCTAGCGCGGTCGCACCGATCGCGCCCAGCGCCGCGACCAGTTCGTCCTCCCGTCCGCGCCGGCGAAGCAGCGCGCGGTCGCAGCGATACATGGAGAGACCCTCGTCCCAGCCATAGACCGCATCGAGTTCGACCCGCGCCGCCTCCGGGATCGCGTCGCGAATTTCGCCCAGGCGCGCCTCGGTCAGGAAGGACGGAGCGGGGTTGAGCATGTCGAACAGCAGATTCTTCTTGAGGCCCGCGCCGTAGAGCGCCGGCAGCCGCAGGACATGGCAGGTCGGGAAGATCTCCTGCGCCGCGACCTCGAGATGGCGGCGGTTGCGACCATAGGCCCTGTCGGTCTCGAAGGCGTCGCTACCCTCGTTCAGTCCGGCATTGGCATCGGCCAGTACCGCGATGGTCGAGATCAGCACGAAGCGCTGTGCCTCGATCCCGCGCAGATGGCCGATCAGCGCATCGATGTTCTCCAGGTCGCGACCGGGATTGCGGTTCGCCTCCCACATCGTTGCCGGGGCGGCGGCGCAGACGACCGTGCCGAAGCTGCGCCCGGCGCTGTCGCCGATCGTGCGCGAGGCATAGTGCGCCGCGAACTCGTGCGACAGGCGAAGATTGGTGCCGACAAAGCCGGTCGCGCCAATCAGAGCGTCGGGCTGGGGCGTATCCGGGCTGGTCATGATGCCCCTGCTCTGGCTGTGCTTAGATCCGGCCGCGGCGGGATGCCGCGACGCCCACCGGTTGCGGCATCGGCCGGAGCGAATCAAGTCCTCCCGCTCTTGGCTTGGCGGTCATCGACTGGCATCTGGCGGATCGGGGCGGCCGATCGGGGCCGGACGGGGGACAGACTGATGATCGGACGACGGACACTGGCAGACAGGCCGATCGCGGCAGGGATCGCCGCGGCACTGGTCTGCCTGTTCCTCCTGCTGACGCTCGTCCAGATCCGGGATCCCTGGGGCGACGAGGCGATGCTCGTCACGAACCTGCTCCACGAAGGGGCAGGCGCGCTGTTCCGGCCGATGGCCTATTATGATCAGGCGACCCCGCTGGGCCACCGGCTGCTCGGCATGATCATGGCGCAGATCGGGAGCGCGGGCGGGATCGTCGGTGCGGTGTTCGCCTTGCGGCTGCTGACCGCTGCCGTCGCCGCGCTGGTCGCGGTGTCGGTCTACCGGATCGTTCGCCCCCACGCCGCGGCCGCCTTCGCCGCGCTTGCCGCGATCATCGCGATCGCCGCGCCGATGCCGCTGCGCTATGTCAGCGAGATCAAGCATTACGAGTTCGAGGCGGCTGCCGCGGCATTGCTGATGCTCGCCGCCGCCTGCTTGGCGCGCGACGGTACGGGGCGGCGCGAGTTGCTCCTCTATCTGGCGGCGGCTTTGTTCGCCTGCCTCTTCACCTTCACCGCGCCGATCCTGCTGGCCGTGTCGGCCGCGGCGGTGGCGCTGACCGTCGCGCTGCGCCGCCGGTCGCTCTTCTCGATCCTTGGTCAGCCTTCGGTGCTGGCGGCGCTGGTTGCCGGCGTGGCGCTCGCCCTGATCCTGTATCTTGGCTATTCGCGCCCGGTCACCGTCCACCAGCTGTCGGCCTATCCGGTCGCCTATGAGGTGCCGGCCACGATCGGCGGCCGTCTGTCCTGGATGCTCGCGGGTCTGCCCAAGCTGCTGCACATGTGGCTGACGCTGGTCGCGCCCTGGGGCGACATGATCCGCCAGCCCTCGGTCGCGCTCTCGGGCGCGTTCGGGTTGTTGCTGATCGTGTCGCTGGTACTCGCCGCGCGCCGCGCGCCGTTCGTTGCGGCCTTTGCGGGGCTGCTGATGCTGGCGGTGCTGGCGGCGATCCTGGTCGGCGTCGTTCCCATCACCTCGACCCGCCACTTCCTGTTCATGCAGCCGGTGCTGGTTGTGCTGCTGTTGGTCGCGCTCGTCGAGCTGCAGTCGCTCGTCCGGCTCCCCCAGGTCGCGCTTGCGGCGATCGCGGTGGTGATCGCGCTTGGCTATGTCGCGCTCGGCCTGTCGTCGCTGCGCACGCTGAAGGTCCAGGCGATCGCGCCGCTGCTGCAACAGGCGCGCGCCGCCGGTCCCGAGGCGCCGGTGTGGATCCAGTCTGCGGGCCAGCCGACCGCGCGCCTCGTCCGGCCCGAGGGGCAGCGGTTCATCGGCAAGCTCGATCCGCGCAGCCTGCCCGAGGGATGGCATGTCGCGGCGGGCGAGTGGACCTCGCCGCACGACCAGACGGTCCGCCCCGATTATTATCGCCGGACCGCCGAAAGCTTCCGGGCGCACCCGCAGCTGTGGATGCTGTTCATCGAGCGCAGCGACGAAGAGCGCCAGCCAATGCTCGATGCGGTGACCGCGGCCTATGGCAGCTGCACCGAGGCGGGCAGGGACATCGGCGCGACGCTCTATCGCTGCACCCGTCGCTGATCAGGCGTCGATCGGCACATGCCCCGGCTGTGATGCGACCCGCGCCAGCCAGTCGCGAAGGTGAGGATAGGGGGCGAGGTCGAGCTGCCCTTCCTCCGCCACATGGGTATAGGCGTAGAGCGCGATGTCGGCGATGGTGAACTGTCCGGCGGCGAACCAGTCGGCGCGCGACAGATGATCGTCCATCAGCGCCAGCGCCGCGATCGCGGCGTCGCGCTTGCCCGGCAGGTTCGCCCGCTGCAGTTCGGACAGATTCTCCTCGCCGACCCAGCCATACCAGAAGCGCAAGGTGGCGACGTTGGGCTCGTGATTATATTGCTCCCAGAAAAGCCAACGCATCATGTCGGCATGCGCGAACCGCTCCTTGGGGATGAGCGGCGTGCCGTGGGCGAGGTACAGGCAGGCGGCATTGCTCTCGGGCAGGAAGGTCTCGCCGATCTGCAGCGTCGGGATCCGGCCATTGGCGTTGACCGCCGCCAGGAACTCGGGCGTGCGCGTCTCGCCCTTCAGGATGTCGTAACTGCGCCGCGCGATCGGCTGGCCGACATGGGAGGCGGTCAGCCGGATCTTGTAGCAATTCCCCGACGGCGCAAATTCGTGCAGCACCAGTTCCGACATCGTCACCTCCCCGTGAAAGCTGCAGACGTCATGCCGATGGCGCGTCGCCTGTCCAACTGAAAGCGGCGCGGCATCTGCAAGCCTGGCTTATCGATCGCCGCGTCAGATGATCCCTTGTTCCTCGCGCGTGCGGACGTGATGACGCCAGGTGAGCCAGGCCCATAGCGCAACCGTTCCGACGAACACCCAGCCCCACAGATGATTCCAGAACGGGAAGATCGTGCCGTCGCGCACGTCCCGCCCGGCTGCGCGGTTCAGCATCTCGATACCCTCGTCGCTGAGCGGCATCGCCGTCGTCTCCCAGCGCGAGCGGGTAAACAGCACGTCGCCCATGTCGCGATAATAGAAGAAGGGCATGCCCAGCAGCGTGATCTCGCGCACCGAATAGCCCACCCTGGCTTCGCGCTGGTCAAAGTTGCCAGACGGCGGGGCGGCGTTCGCCAGTCCGCGGACCGCGTCGAACGCCCATTCCGCCTTGCTCCGCGGGCGCTCGACATGCACGCCCCACCTCGACACCGCGCGTTCCGGCGCGCTCAGTTCGCCCGGCGGAATCTCGACATCGGCGACATGCACGACGACCGGCCGGTTGCTCGCCAGCCAGGGCCGGTCCGAAAACAGCATGATCGCAACGAACGCGATGATGATCGCGCTAAGCAGATTCTCCCGCACCGACATGTTCAACCTCCCCCATGGTCAGAACGATCTTCCCGATATGCCCCCCGCCATCCATGCGGGCATGCGCCGCGGCCGCATCCCCCAGCGCGAAGGTGCGGTCGATCAGCGGCTTTAGCCGACCCTGCGCGACCACCGGCCAGACGGTGCGGGCCAGCTCTTCGGTCACCATCGTCTTGAACGCGGCGTCGCGCGGGCGCAGCGTCGATCCTGTCAGCGTCAGCCGGTTGCGCATGATATGGAAGATCGGGATTTCGGCGGTCATGCCGCCCTGGGTCGCGATCGAAACATGGCGGCCATCCTCGGCCAGGCATTTCAGGTTGCGCGGCAGATAGTCGCCCCCGACCATGTCGAGCACGATGTCCACCCCGCGGCCTTCGGTGATCGCCTTGACCCGCTCGACGAAATCCTCGGTCCGGTAATTGATCGCATGATCGGCACCATGTGCCAGCGCAGCGGCGCATTTGTCGTCGCTGCCCGCGGTGACGATGATGGTGAGGCCGAACAGCTTCGCCAGGCTGATCGCCATCGTGCCGATCCCGCTGGTGCCGCCATGGACCAGCGCACTATCGCCACTGCGGGCATTGGCGCGCTCGAACAAATTGGTCCACACGGTGAACAGCGTCTCTGGCATCGCCGCCGCCTCGATCATCGTCAGCGTCGGCGGCACGGGCAGGCACTGGCCAGCGGGCGCCACGCAATATTCGGCATAGCCGCCCCCGGCGACCAGCGCGCAGACCGACTGGCCGATCAGTTCCGACCCAGCGCCTTCGCCGGCCGCGACGACCTCTCCCGCAACTTCCAGGCCCAGGATCGACGGCGCGCCGGGGGGCGGGGGATAGGCACCCTGGCGCTGCACCACGTCGGGGCGATTGACGCCAGCGGCGACCACGCGGATCAGGACCTCGCCGGGCCCGGGCTGCGGCACCGGCCGCTGGACCGGGATCAGCACCTCGGGCCCGCCCGGCGACTCGGGATCGATCGCGCGCATCAGTGTCGGAAGCGTCATCAATTCGATCCCATCGGTAGGTCCAGCCTCTCCAAAAGAGGGGCTTGCCCGTTATTGACATCGCCGCCCTGCGGGTCAACGTTATGACTGCGATGGACCTCGACGAGACTCTTCCGCGTCGCAAGGACGACCTGGTCGCCGAACTGGCGAAGCAGGATCTCGATCCCTATTCGGTCGCCGAGCTCGACGAGCGGATCGAGCGCCTTCAGGCGGAGATCGAACGGACCCGTGCCAAGCGGGAAAAGGCCGTTCACCATCGTGCAAGCGCAGACGCGTTATTCAAGCGATGAGCGGTGCACCGGAGCGAAGCGCGACCGCCGCCAAACTCCGGTACCGGGCCGCACCGCTTGATGCGAGCGTCCTCACTCCCGACATACAGGGAAAGCGGACCGCGTATCCTCCTGGTCCGACTGGAGTTGTCATCTGATGCCAAGTTTCGCCTCCGCCCTTGAATCCACCCTGCACAAGGCGCTGGAAGCCGCGTCTTCGCGCCGCCACGAATATGCGACGCTCGAGCATCTTCTGCTCGCGCTCGTCGATGACGAGCATGCGTCGAAGGTGATGAGCGCGTGCGGCGTGGAACTGGGCGAACTGAAGAACACCGTCGCCCATTATCTCGACACCGAGCTCGAGGCGCTGAAGGTCGAGACGGCGACCGATCCCTCGCCGACCAGCGGGTTTCAGCGTGTCGTCCAGCGCGCCATCCTCCATGTCCAGTCGTCGGGCCGCGACGAGGTGACCGGCGCGAACGTGCTCGTCGCCCTGTTCAGCGAGCGCGAGAGCTATGCCGTCTATTTCCTGCAGCAGCAGGACATGAGCCGGCTCGACGCGGTCAGCTTCATCAGCCACGGCGTCGGCAAGGGCGCGACCCCGACCGAGGCAAGCACGCCCAAGGGCGCCGACGAGGACAAGTCGGCCAAGGCCGATGCCAAGAGCGGCAAGGGCGAAAGTGCGCTGAAGCAGTTCACCGTCGACCTCAACGAGAAGGCCCGCAACGGCAAGGTCGATCCGCTGATCGGTCGCGGCCCCGAAGTGGACCGCACGATCCAGATCCTGTGCCGCCGCAGCAAGAACAACCCGCTTTATGTGGGCGATCCTGGCGTCGGCAAGACGGCGATCGCCGAGGGTCTCGCGCGCAAGATCGTCGAGGGCGAGGTGCCCGACGTTCTGAAGGAAGCGGTGATCTATTCGCTCGACATGGGCGCGCTGCTGGCCGGCACCCGCTATCGCGGCGATTTCGAGGAGCGGCTGAAGCAGGTCGTCAACGAGCTTGAGAAGCTGCCGCACGCGGTGCTGTTCATCGACGAGATCCACACGGTGATCGGCGCGGGCGCCACCTCGGGCGGGGCGATGGATGCGTCCAACCTGCTGAAGCCGGCGCTGTCGGGCGGCACGATCCGCTGCATCGGCTCGACCACTTACAAGGAGTTCCGCAACCACTTCGAGAAGGACCGGGCGCTGCTCCGGCGCTTCCAGAAGATCGACGTGAACGAACCGACGGTCGAGGACACGATCAAGATCATTGCCGGCCTGCGCTCGGCGTTCGAGGGGCACCATTCGGTGAAATATACCCCCGATGCGATCAAGTCCGCGGTCGAGCTGTCGGCGCGCTACATCAACGACCGCAAGCTGCCCGACAAGGCGATCGACGTGATCGACGAAGTCGGCGCGATGCAGATGCTGGTGCCGCCGTCGAAGCGCAAGAAGGTCATCACCGCGAAGGAGATCGAGCAGGTCATCGCGACCATGGCGCGCATCCCGGCCAAGAGCGTGTCGACCGACGATACCCGCGTGCTGGCCAATCTGGAGACCGACCTGAAGCGGGTGGTGTTCGGCCAGGACAAGGCGATCGAGGTGCTCAGCTCGGCAATCAAGCTCAGCCGTGCGGGCCTGCGCGATCCGGACAAGCCGATCGGCAACTATCTGTTCTCGGGCCCGACCGGCGTCGGCAAGACCGAGGTTGCCAAGCAGCTGTCCGAACTGCTCGGCATCCCGCTCCAGCGGTTCGACATGTCCGAATATATGGAGCGCCACAGCATCTCGCGGCTGATCGGTGCGCCTCCGGGCTATGTCGGCTATGATCAGGGCGGCCTGCTGACCGACGCAATCGACCAGCAGCCGCACTGCGTGCTGCTGCTCGACGAGATCGAGAAGGCGCATCCCGACCTGTTCAACATCCTGTTGCAGGTGATGGACAACGGGAAGCTGACCGATCACCACGGCAAGACGGTGGATTTCCGCAATGTCGTGCTGATCATGACGACCAATGCGGGTGCCAGCGACATGGCGCGCGAATCGATCGGCTTCGGCGATCTGACTCGCGACGATGTCCAGGAAGAGGCGGTGAAGAAGCTCTTCACCCCCGAATTCCGCAACCGCCTCGATGCGATCGTGCCGTTCGACTATCTGCCGACCCAGGTCGTGTCGCGGGTGGTGGACAAGTTCATCCTCCAGCTGGAGCTTCAGCTGTCGGATCGTGGCGTCCACATTCAGCTCGACGACGAGGCCAAGGCCTGGCTGACCGAGCGCGGCTACGACAAACTGTATGGCGCGCGCCCGATGGGCCGGCTGATCCAGCAGAAGGTCAAGCAGCCGCTGGCCGAGGAGCTTCTGTTCGGCAAGCTGATCCATGGCGGCGAAGTCAGCGTGAAGCTGAAGGACAACGAGCTTGCCTTCCAGATCACGCCCGCCGCGCCGAAAAAGCCTGGCAAGGGCCGCGGCAAGAAGGCAGTCGCCAAGGCGTAAGCCGCGCCGATTGCCAGAACGAGACAGCGGGCCGGAGCGCAAGCTTCGGCCCGTTTCTCTTTCGACTCGCAGGCAGCCAGCCCGCGCGTTCGAGAATTGCTTTGATTACAGCGCGATCGCTGGTGCATCCTCGTTCGCGATGTGCAGCGCCACCGACCTTGGGATCGACGGAAGATGACCCGACAGGGAGTGGACGATCCCGTCCGGTCGCTGCGCGCGGATGCCCAGCAGAACAGGCAGCGGATCCTGGATGCGGCGGACCAGGTGTTCCAGCGCCATGGCTTCGACGTGTCGCTCGACCAGATCATCGCCGCGGCGGGCGTGGGGCGGACGACCTTCTTCCGCCACTTCCCCGACCGGCAGAGCCTGTTGATCCGGCTGCTCGAACGCTCGCTGGACGAGATGCAGGAACAGGCCGAACAGCTTCGCAGCCGCGACGACGGCCTGCTGGTGATCCTGGCGATCATGGCCGAGCGGATCGGGATGCGTGCGGCACTGGTCGAATATTGGAACGCCGCGGACCCGGCGCACCCGGCGGTCCAGGCGGCGTTCGCAAGGACGGGTACGATCTTCGCGGACGTCATCGCCCGGGCGAGCCGGGCGGGTCTGTGCCGGGCCGACCTCACACCGTCGGACATCGCGATGATGGCGCGTATGATCGCTGCCGCGGTTCACGGCTCGCCGCCGGGGCACAAGGCGGCCGCCGCTGGCCGGGCCGCGACCTTGCTACTCGAAGGCTATCGCGCCGCCGGCTGACCGCGCTCCCGGCTCACAGATTCTTCATCAGCCGCGGCAACAGGCTTTGCGGGATCAGATGCTGGGCAAGCGCGGCGAGGCCGGACCCACTCCCGGCCAGCACCATCGCCTTGCCGTCGCGCATCCCGTCATAGCCCGCCCGCGCTACCTCTTCGGCAGTGGCGCCGCGGCCACTGGCGAACCATTTCCTGAGCATCGAGGTGCCGTCGAACGAGTCGATCTCGGCGGTCTTCGCGAATTTCGTCTGGACCGGGCCGGGGGCCAGGCAGGTGACGCTGACCCCATGCGGACGCAATTCCTCGCGCAGCGCGGCGGTGAAGGCGTTCACATAGGCCTTGGTCGCGCCATAGGCAGCAAATCGGACGGCGGGCACCATGCCCGCGGTCGACCCGACATTGAGAATCGTGCCGCTGCCCCGTTCCCGCATCCGCGCGCCGAACACTGCCGACAATTGCGTCAACGCAATCACGTTGAGGTGCAGCATCGTCTCGATCCGCCGCGGGTCGGTATCGACGACGTCGCCGAACGTCGCGAAACCGGCATTGTTGACCAGCGTATCGATTTGCCAGTCCTGCGCGTCGCAATGCGCGAGCAGCGCGTCGGGCGCGCCCGGCTGCGACAGATCCTGGACATGGATATCCAGCGTGCCGCCAAGCCCGGCCATCTCGTCGCGCAGCCGGTCCAGCTCCTCGGGAACCAGGCTGACTGCAAGCACATGCGCGCCATCGGACAGGAAAAGCCTGGTGAATGCCTTGCCGATGCCGGACCCGGCCCCGGTCACGATGACCTGTTCCGGACGGCTCATGACCGGTCTCCCGCCGCCGCGGCGGTTTCGCGACGCAGGACAAAAAAGAACGGATCGGCCAGGCCGCGCATGTCCATCGCCCCGACCAGCGTATCCGGCCCGGCGGCCCGAAACACGTCGTTGATGGGCAGCGCGTCGTAGATCATCGTCGCCGACACGACCCCGCGATACTCCGTCATGCGCAACCGGGCATGCGGTTTGGACGAGGCGATCAGCCCGGCGCCCAGCTTGAACAGCCCGGCCGCCGCCGAACTCCGCGCCAGCCCGCCATGCTCAAGCGCGATCGACAACGGAATGCGCGACGGATCGACCGAGATCACGCCTTCGCCCTTGTCGAACAGCAGGGGATAGGCACCGTCCGCGCTGTCGAACCGCTTGCCGTGCCAGCCATATTGTTCGAGCAGCCCGTCGAAGGGATTGCCGGTCGGAATGCCGCTGCCTTTCCACGCGCCGATCATCTGATCGACGGTGACGGGAGGAAGGCCGTCATAGAAGGCGAGGGCGGTCGCGAGGTCGGTGCCGGCTTCGAGCGCGGCGAGGCGGGCGGCGGTATCGTTGGTAGCCATGAGACACAGAACGATAAACGGTACTGAGAGTTCCGTTTATTCTCCCCTTCCGCGTGCGGCAGGGGTCGGGGGAGGGCGTGTCACCAGGCTGAGTTCGATTGGGCAGGCCCTCCCCTAGCCCCTCCCGCAAGCGGGAGGGGGACTATGGCGGTTGGGCGCCCTTCAAACCATGACGCAGCCTCGTGCCTCGTCTAGCCTCGCCCGATCGACTCGGGAGATCCGCATGACCGACGACCTGCGCCAGCGCGCGATCCGTATCTATGACGCCTTCACCCATGAGCATCTCGACCGGCGGCGGCTGCTGCGCGACATGACGGGACTCGCGGGCTCGGTCGCTGCAGCGGAACTGCTGATCGCCGGCATCGCCGCGTCGCCGGCGGCGGCGCAACAGGTCCCGGCTGACGACAAGCGGCTGGTTGCCAGACGCCACGACTATAGCGCTGGCGGCACCGCAATGAGCGGGTATCTGGTCGAGCCGGTCGGCAAGAAGGCGCGCCGCGGCGCCGTGATGGTGATCCACGAGAATCGCGGGTTGACCGCCCATATCGAGGATGTCGCGCGCCGCGTGGCGCTGGACGGGTTCACTGCCTTCGCGCCCGATTTCCTGACGCCGTCGGGCGGTACGCCCAAGGGCGATGACGACAAGGCACGGCAGATGATCGGGGCGCTCGATCTGGCGAAGACGGTCCAGATCGGCGCCTCGACGCTCGCCATGCTGCGCAGCCTGAAGGGGACCAACGGCAAGGTCGGCGCGGTCGGTTTCTGCTGGGGAGGGGCGATGGTCAACCGGCTGGCGGTCGCGGCCGGCACGGGGCTCGATGCCGGCGTCGCCTATTATGGCCCGGCGCCGACCCCGGCCGAGGCGTCGAAGGTGCAGGCGGCGCTGCTGCTCCACTATGCCGGCAATGACGCGCGGGTGAATGCGACTGCCGAGCCTTGGGTCGCGGCGCTGAAGGCGGACGGCAAGCACGTAGAATCCTTCACCTATGCCGGGGTCGAGCACGCCTTCAACAACGACACCTCGAAGGAGCGCTACAATGCCGAGGCGGCGGCGCTCGCCTGGGAGCGGACGATCGCCTTTCTGCGACGGCATCTTGCCGGATGACAGCCTGTCGCACTGCCCCTTGATCGTGCCTCCGACGCCCGACTGTGGGAGAGGCGGGCAGGGAGCAGGGGGTATGATGCTCAAGAAGCGTGAGTTCGAAAGCGGGCTGTTCGCAATCTCGCTGGTTGCTGGCGATGATCCCATACACGCTGACGATGGGCGTCGAGGATGCGATCCTCAAGGTCCTGACGCTGCTCGACATCGCGCTGGCGGCAAACCTGATCCTGGTGGTGATCCTCGCGGGCTATGAAAGCTTCGTGTCGAAGATCGATACCGAGGGGCATGAGGATCGCCCTGCATGGATGGGGACGACCAGCTTCTCCGGCCTGAAGCTCAAGCTTTATGCATCGATCGTCGCGATCTCCGGCATCCAGCTGCTCAAGAGCTTCATGGCGATCGGCGAGCGGCCGCTGACCGATCGCGAGCTGTTCTGGATGACGGTGATCCACTTCGCGTTCGTGATCACCGCGCTGCTGTCCGCACTGACCGACTGGCTGTCCAGCCGCCAGGGCAAGAAAAACGTTCCCTGACCCGAGGGGTCAGCGCTTCATCGCGCTCAGCCTGTCGGGCAGTTGGGCCATCACCGCATCGCGATCGCTGGCGTCGGTCCCGCTCCAGCGCGCGATCTCCCGCGTCGTCCGGCCACAGCCTTCGCACCAGCCGGTCGATCGATCGATCCGGCAGATATTGACGCACGGGCTCGGCACCGCCGCGACGAATTCGATCAGGTCATCCATCGCGGGCCGGACCGCTCAGTCGACGGCGAGAGTGACGCTCAGGAACTCGGGGATCGGACCGTTCCAGCCCATGTCGGGACCGTCATCCTCGGCTTCGCGGCGGCGCGAGGAGCGCTCCGGCTGACGCTCGTCGCGGCGCGGGCGATCGTCGCGCTTCGGGCGATCCTCCTGCTGCGTGCGTGCCTCCTGCTGCGTGCGTGCCTCCGGGGCGGCCTGTGCCTGCGTCTCGTCGGTCGACTTGGCCTTGGCGCCGGTCTTTTCCTTGCGCTCCCGGCCCGGCTTGACCTTGTCGCCGCGCTTCGGCTTCTCCGCCTCGGGCTCAGCCTCGGCGGCGGGGGCGCCCCCCATGTCGAGCCGCTGGATCTTCTGGCTGGTCAGCTTCTCGATATTCTCGAGATTCTCGGCATCGTCGGGCGTGACGAGCGTATAGGCGACGCCGGTCGCGCCTGCCCGACCGGTGCGGCCGATGCGATGGACATAATCGTCCGGGTGCCAGGGTGCATCATAGTTGAAGACGTGGCTGACACCCTTGATGTCCAGCCCGCGCGCCGCGACGTCGGACGCCACCAGGATGTTGACGTCGCCCTTCTTGAACCGGTCGAGCTCTGCCAGGCGCTGCGGCTGTTCCATGTCGCCATGGATCTCGCCCGAGCGGAAGCCGGCACGCTGCAGCGACTTGTTCAGGTCGCGCACGGTGGTCTTGCGGTTGGCGAAGATGATCGCGGTCTTGACGTCGTCGCCGTTCAGCAGCTTTTCGAGCGTCGAGCGCTTCTTCTGCCCCGACACCGGCACCACCCATTGGGTGATGTTGGTGTTGGTCGATGCCGGCCGGGCAACCTCGATCGTCTTGGGTGACTCCAGGAATCGGTCGGCCAGCTTCTTGATCGGCGGCGGCATTGTCGCGGAGAACAGCAGGGTCTGGCGGGTCTTGGGCAGCTTGGTGCAGATTTCCTCGATATCGGGGATGAACCCCATGTCGAGCATGCGGTCGGCCTCGTCGATCACCAGCATCGAACAGCCGGTCAGCAGGATCTTGCCGCGCTGGAACAGGTCCATCAGGCGGCCCGGCGTCGCGATCAGCACGTCGACGCCCTTTTCCAGCGCTTTGATCTGGTCGCCCATCTGAACGCCGCCGATCAGCAGCGCCATCGAGAGCTTGTGGTTCTGGCCGTATTTCTCGAAATTCTCGGCGACCTGAGCGGCGAGTTCGCGCGTCGGCTCAAGGATCAGACTGCGCGGCATCAGCGCGCGGGTGCGGCCCTCACCCAGAATGTCGATCATCGGCAGGACGAACGCGGCGGTCTTGCCCGTGCCGGTCTGGGCAATGGCGATCAGGTCCTTGCCCATCAGGACCGACGGGATCGCCTGCTTCTGAACGGGGGTCGGATCGGAATAGCCGGCGCCGCTGATGGCGCTCAACAGTTCGTCGGAAAGGCCGAGATCGGCAAAGCTCATGCGAATGTCCGGAAAAGGGGCACAAAAACTGCGCTCCAGTTGCGCCGCGCGCTCGCGGATTTACCTGCAAAAGTCAAGCTGACGATGGTTATTTGGCGGGAATCAGCGCCTTGAACCCGGTGATGTTGCAGGTCCGGCCGGCGCGCGAGCGAATCGAGTCGCGGGCGGCGCACATCTTTCCGTCGCGATTCGGCTTCACGTAAAAGCCCGAATAAAAGCCCAGCGCCTGGCAGTTCTTGTCGAGCACCGCGCGGCGCATCGACCCGTCGCTCAGCATCAGGTCCACGCTGTCGGGACGCGAGACCGAGAAGCCGGCAATGCGCTGCACCGACAGGCAATCATCGGTCTTCTTCTCTCGGTAGCTCATCCGCGGCGGCGGCGGCGCCACCGGCGCGGTCATGGTCGAGCGCGTCACGATCGTCGTGCGCGTCACCATCACGTTGGGCACATGGATCACGATGTGCTGGCTCTGCTGAACCAGCGCGTCCCAGTCGAGCATCGACACGCGTTCGGGCGTCGCGGCGGGCGACGCCACGAGCAACAGAAGTGCCGGCGCAAGGGACAGGGGATTCAACATGAACGCGCGACCATTACGTCGCGGGTTTGAACATGGGATGAACTGACCTTGCAAGTCCCGATGCTGGCTGGTTGCCGATCTCCATGCTAACCGGCCGCCCATGACGCCCGCCCAGCAGACCCTGATCGACACCGTCCGCAGCCGTTTCGGCGACAAGGCGGTTACCACCGACCCGCAGGACATCGCGCCCTGGCTCAACGACTGGCGCGGACGTTATTTCGGCGCTGCCCCCGCGATCCTGTCGCCGGCGTCGCGGGACGAGGTCTCGGCGATCGTGGCGCTCGCGCACCAGGCGCGACTGCCGCTGGTGCCGCAGGGCGGCAACACGTCGATGGTCGGCGGCGCCACCCCGCCGGCGGACGGATCGGCGCTGATCCTGTCGCTGCGCCGGCTGAACCGCATCCGCAGCCTGTCACCGGACGAGAATCTGGCCGTCGCCGAGGCCGGCGTGATCCTCTCCGACCTGCATGATGCTGCGCTGGCCAAGGGGCGACGCTTTCCGCTGACGCTCGGCGCCAAGGGCAGCGCGACGGTCGGCGGCCTGGTCTCGACCAATGCCGGCGGGACCCAGGTGCTGCGCTTCGGCACGATGCGCAGCCTGGTCGCCGGGGTCGAGGCGGTGCTGCCCGACGGGTCGGTGCATGACGGGCTGGCCGCGCTCAAGAAGGACAATCGCGGCTACGACATCAATCAGCTGCTGATCGGGGCCGAAGGAACGATCGGCGTGATCACCGCGGCAAGCCTCAGGCTGGTTCCTGCGATCGCCGCCCGCGCCGTCGCCTGGGTGGCGCTGGAAAGCCCGCACGCCGCGCTCGCGCTGCTCCGGTCGATCGACATGCCGGCGATCGAGAGTTTCGAGATCGTGCCGGGGGATTCGCTGGCGCTGGTGCTGAAGCATATCCCCGGAACGCGCGCGCCGCTGGCAGGCGCGCATCCCTGGCATGTGCTGATCGAGGCGGTGTCGTCCGAGGCTGGCGGCGAGCCGCCCGCGGCGCTGCTCGAGCGGCTGCTCGGTCCTGCGCTGGAAACCGGCCTGGTCCAGGATGCGGTGATCGCCGCCAACGAGACCCAGGCCGAGGCGCTGTGGCGGATCCGCGATTCGCTGTCCGAGGCGGAGCGCGCCAGCGGGCCGGCGGTCCAGCATGACATCTCGGTCCCGGTGTCGGGGATGCCCGACTTCATGATCGACGGCGCGGCCGAGGCCGAACGCCGCTTCCCCGGCACCCATGCCACCGCTTTCGGCCATCTCGGCGACGGCAATGTCCATTTCCATGTCCGCGCACCCGAAGGCATGGCGCGTGACACCTTCTATGCCGAACTGGCGCCGTCGATAACTGCACTGGTCCATGACATGGTCGTGGCGGCAGGTGGATCGATTTCGGCCGAACATGGCATCGGCCAGATGAAGCGCGACGAGCTGGCGCGGCTGGGGCCGGCTTCGCGGATCGCGATGCTGTCGGCGATCAAGTCGGCCCTCGATCCCCACGGGCTGTTCAATCCGGGAAAGCTCGTGCTTGCACGCACCGCCAACACTCCATAGACCCCGGCGGCGCTTTCCGCACACAAATGAAGATTCCCTAGGAGATTGAGATGGCCTCCGCGCCGCAGCCGCAGCCGCTTCCGCTTTTCTATAACGACCTGCAGCCGCTTTCGAGCCAGGTCCATGCCGACTGGCGCGTGCGCCCGACCGATCGTGCGAAGTTCCTCGCCAACCATCACGCGATCCCGCTGACGGTCGAGGAATTCCCGCAGGCGCAGCGCTTCATGCCGATCATCTTCTCCAGCGGCCCCGACGCGGTTCCGCTGGCGCTGTTCGGCCTGAACGAAGGCGTGAACGTGTTCTTTGACGAGGAAGGCCAGCTGACTCAGGTCATTCGCGACGAGCAGGGCACCGTCATCGAATCGAACTTCTACGTTCCGGCCTATATCCGCCGTTACCCCTATCTCCTGGCCCGGCTGCAGCCGAACAGCGAGGAACTCTCGCTGTGCTTCGATCCGACCGCCGACACGATCGGCGCGTTCGAGGAAGGCGACAAGCTGTTCGACGGCGACCAGCCGAGCGAGCTGACCAAGGCGATCCTCGAGTTCAACCGTCAGTTCGAGGAAGCGGGCCAGCGCACCGCGCAGTTCGTCAAGGAACTCCAGGATCTCGACCTGCTGATGGAAGGCGAAGTCTCGATCCAGGCTGACGGCTCGTCGCAGCCCTTCGTCTATCGCGGCTTCAGCATGGTCAACGAAGAGAAGCTCAACCAGCTGCGCGGCGACCAGCTGCGCAAGATCGTGCAGAGCGGCATGCTGCCGCTGATCTACGCGCATCTCTTCTCGCTCAGCCAGATCCGCGAGATCTTCGCCCGCCAGCAGCGCATGGGCAAGATCGTGAGCCAGCAGCCGTTCAACGCGGCCTGATCGATCCCGGCGGGGAGCCGCGCCGCCACCGGCGGTGCATCGCGGTTCCCCGCCGCGTTCATGTAATTGAAAGGTTTCGCTCCCGGGCGCGATAGTCCCGGTCGAGCATTGGTGCGAACGGTTCATCGCATCCGAAGCGCAGTTCCTCGATAGGCTGTGCAATCCCTTGAAACCTTCGGGCAGCTCATCTATATTGTTCTGTACATGGTCTCGTGTCCCCCCTTTCGCGGGATCGTGTGGCACGCCTCCGGGCGTGTCTCCTCCCTGAACCTTGGCCACCCCGTGCTTGCACGGGGTGGTTTTTTATGTGGCGAAGGGCAGGGTCACTCTGCGGCGAGCTGACCCGGCAGAGCCTCGTCGGCCAGCGCATCGATCATGTCGCGCACGATCCGGATGACCAGCGCCAGGCCCGCGCCGGTCTGATCGAGGGTCGAATCGAGATAGAGCGAGCGGTCGAACTCGACCTGGATCGCGTGAATGCCGCGGCGCGGGTCAGCGTGTCGCTGGAGGATGTATCCACCGGCATAGGGCGTGTTGATCGCCGCGGCGATGCCATGAGCACGCACGACGCCCTCCAGCCGGCTCACCAGCCGCGACTGAGCCGACTTTCCGAACCGGTCGCCCAGCACGATGCGCGGTGAGCTGTCCGGCGGTCCCAGCGGCGGCATCGAGTGGAGGTCGAGCAGCACCGCGATCCCGAATCGCCGATGCGCCGCCGCCAGCGCCTCCGAAAGGGCGACATGATAGGGGCGATGATCCTCGGCGATGCGTGCGGTGACCTCGGCATCGGTCAGCCGCCGCTGCCAGATTTCGCCCGACGCCCCGGCGCGGCGCGGAATCAGGCCCAGTCCGCTGCGCAGCTTGGCGGACTGAGGCTGGCCACCCATCGGCGCGCCCTCGTCGATGCGCGGGTCGCGCTCATGCTCGGCGCGGTTGAGGTCGATCCAGGCGCGTGCGCGCTGCGCCACCAGCATCGTCTCGTCGTGGCGGGCGGCAAGGGCGGCGGCGTCGATATGGCGGTCCTCCAGCGGCCGCAGTCCGATCACCGGAACCCGCAGGGCCTTGAGCAGCGCCGGGGGATAGTCTCGTCCGGCATGCGGAACCGAAAGCACGATGGGGCTGGTCGGGCATTCGGGCCCGAGCCGCAGGAAGGATGGCGTTGCCGTCACGACGGACAGCCTAGATTTCGTGTCGGATCGGGGCAAGCCGCACCATGCTTCGGCTGGAAAACCTGTTGGGGCTGGGGCATAGCGACGGGGCGGGGGGTGACCGCATGGGGATCCGATGTACCGAATTCTGCTGGCCGAGGACGACACGGTGATGCGCGAATATCTGACGCGCGCCCTGGAGCGTTCGGGCTATGCGGTCAGCGCGGTCGATCGCGGCACCGCCGCCATCCCGCTGCTGGAAAACGAGCGCTTCGACCTTTTGCTGACGGACATCGTCATGCCCGAGATGGACGGGATCGAGCTCGCCCAGCAGGCCGGCGAGATGGCGCCGGACATGCGGGTGATGTTCATCACCGGCTTCGCCGCGGTGACGCTGAAGGCGGGCAAGCAGGTGCCCCAGGCACGTGTCCTGTCCAAGCCGTTCCACCTGCGCGATCTGGTCATGGAAGTGGACCGGCTGTTCGAACCGGGCGCCGTTCCGAGCAGCAATTGAAGATTATGTGATTTTGCCGGTTGCAAGGGCAGGATAGTCCCGCTAATGCGCCGCTTCCCGTTTCGGCCCTCCGGGGCCTTGGGCGTGTAGCTCAGTGGTAGAGCACTGTGTTGACATCGCAGGGGTCGCAAGTTCAATCCTTGCCACGCCCACCATAAAGGCCCGCCAGCTCAACGAGTTGGCGGGCTTTTTGCTGTCCGGCGCTCGCGGTTTGATGGTAATTCGAGTCGCCAGCCGTCCGGCCGAACATCCGGTTATTTTCCGCACGCGCCGAGCCCGCAATCATGCTCTATGGCGGCGTGCCGATGCCGTCCGTTCCCAAGCCCCTTGTCGCCCTGCTGTGTCTGGCTTCGGCCGGATGCGCCGCGCCGCCGTCAGCGGGCGGCGGGGGCATCGTCTCGACCAACCCGTGCGCCGATGCGATCCTGGTGGAGCTGGCGCCCGACCGGCTCACGGCGATCAGCCATTATTCGCACGATCCGCAATCCTCCTCGATCGCGCCGGACGTCGCACGCCGCTTTCGCGCGCTCGGCGGGACAGTGGAGGAAGTCATCGCGATGAAGCCCGACCTGGTGGTGGCCGATGCCTTCACCTCGCCCGCGGCGCGCAGTGCCTATGCCCGGGCGGGGATCCGCACCGTCTATCTCGACTGGCCGACGACGATCGATCAGAGCAAGCGCGACGTGACGCAGTTGGCGCAGGCGGTCGGACGTGACGATGCGGGCAGGGCGATGAACGCGCGAATCGATCGCGCCGTGGCCGATGCTGCCTGGACCGGGCCAAAGGTCTCTGCCTTGCTGTGGATCGGCGGCAACCTCGCAAATGGCGGCGGAACGCTGCTCAACGACATGATGACGCGCGCCGGCTTCTCCAATCATGGCGCGCATTACGGCTTGCAGTTCACCGGCAGCCTGCCCATCGAGCGGGTCGTGATCGATCCGCCCCGCGTCATGCTCGTTCCCGATCCGCCCGGCCGCGCCGCGGGATCGCGCGCCGCCGAAATGCGTGCGCGTGCCATCGCCGCCTCGGGCGCGCGGGTCACCCAGGCGCAGCTTCCGCGCGAGCTGGTCAATTGCGGCGGGCCGGTGATCATCGGTGCGATGCGCCGCCTCGCCGAGGTCCGGAGGGGCGTCCGATGAGCCGCACGGCTTTGTCGATCATGCTGGTGTTGCTGGTGCTGCTCCTGTTCGCGGCCTCGCTGGCTGCGGGCAAGGTCTGGGTGCCGTTCGATGCCTGGTTCTCGAACGATCCGCGCTGGTGGATCATCGCCGAGCTTCGCCTGCCGCGCGCGATCCTGGGCCTTGCGATCGGCGCGGCGCTGGGCCTGACCGGCGCGGTGCTGCAGGGATTTCTGCGCAATCCGCTGGCCGACCCCTCGGTGATCGGCATTTCGTCCTGCGCGGCGCTGGGGGCGGTGACGGTGATCGTCCTGTTCTCGACGATGGCGCCGCTCGCGATCTTCGCGGGAGCGATGATCGCCGCCTGTGGCTCGATGCTGCTGCTGGCCGGGCTCGCCTGGCGCGCGGACAGCGCGGTCGCCTTCATCCTGGCGGGCACCGTGCTCGCCAGCCTGGCTGCGGCGCTGACCGCCTTCCTGATCTCGATCGCGCCCAATCCCTATGCGGTGGCGGAGATCATCGACTGGATCATGGGATCGCTGACCGATCGCAACTTCACCGAGGTGCAGTTTGCGCTGCCCTTCATCGCGATCGGATCGCTGCTGTTGTTCTTCACGGGCCGCTCGCTCGATGCGCTGACCCTGGGGGAGGCCGCCGCGCGGTCGCTCGGCGTGCGGATCGCCCGCACCCAGGCGCTGATCATCCTCGGCTCGGGGCTGGCGGTGGGTGCCAGCGTCGCGGTGACCGGGGTGGTCGGCTTTGTCGGGCTGATCGTTCCCCATCTGCTGCGGCCGCTGGTTGGCGCGCGCCCTGGTGCCCTGCTCCTGCCCAGCGCGCTGGGCGGTGCGGCGCTGGTTCTCGCGGCCGACAGCCTGGTGCGGCTGGCGCCCGGTGCGGGCGAGGTACGGTTGGGCGTCGCCATGGCGCTGCTCGGCACACCCTTCTTCTTCGCGCTCCTGCTCCGGCTCAGGGGATCGGCATGGAACTGAGCGTCCGCGACCTCGACGTGACGCTGGGCGGACGCCGCGTCCTCCACGGGATCAGCGTGCACTTTGCGCCCGGGCGGATCACGGCGGTGCTCGGGCCCAACGGATCGGGCAAGACGACGCTGGTGCGCAGCCTTGCCGGACTGGTCGAGATCGACGCCGGACAGGTTCGGCTGGGCGAGCGGATCATCGCCCGCGTGCCCCCGCGCGAACGTGCCCAGCTGATCGGATACCTGCCGCAAGACGGAACGGCGCACTGGAACCTCAATGTGCGCGAACTTGTCGCGCTCGGGCGCCTGCCGCATCGCGCGCCATTCGCCGGGCCGGGCCTGGAGGACCAGGCGGAGATTTCCGCGGCGCTGGCCGCGACCGACGCGATGCACCTTGCCGGTCGGCGCGTGCAGGAATTGTCGGGCGGCGAGCGGGCGCGGGTGTTGCTTGCCCGGGTGATGGCCGGTGCGCCCAGATGGCTGCTCGCCGACGAGCCGCTCGCCGCACTCGATCCCGCGCATCAGTTCGGCATGCTCGCGCAGTTGCGCGGGCTGGCGGCGACGGGGATGGGCGTGGTGATCGTGCTCCACGATCTCGCCCAGGCGGCGCGGATCGCGGACGATGTGGTGATCCTGAACCAGGGCAGGATCGTGGCATCCGGTCCGCGCGACGAGGGGCTGACGGTCGAGTCCCTGCGTGAGGCGTTCGGGGTCGAATCGGTGATGGTCGAGGTCGAGGAGGGCGTGGTGCTGCCGGTCCTGACAGGACGCACGCCCCGCCTCGACTAGGGGCTCGCTTATTGCGCGGTCTGGTCCTGGTTCTTGACCTCGCCTGCCGTGCCGCTCACCCCGTCAGGCGTGCCGGTCGGCTCCAGCGGCGAGGAGGACGGGCCGCCATCGACCGCCTCGGCGGCGTCGGATCGGGATCCGACCACCTGCTCCAGGTCGCTGCGCGGATCATGATTGCGGTCCAGTTCGGTATCGCGATTCGTATCGCCCATGGTCTTTCTCCTTCGATTTCGCCAACGCGCCCGGTCGTTCCGGGCGGCCGCCGCGGTCCTGTCGCTATCCGATCGGCTGGATCGGCGTGGGTGCCGGGGTCGTTCCCGGCTGCGGCGCGGGGACGTCGATATCGGGGGCGGGCGGGTTGATTTCCGGCGGCAGGTTGTCCGGCTGGCCGGGCTGGGGCGCCGGCGGCGCCTCGGGCTCGGGAACGGTGGGCGGGATCGGGGGCTCGACGGGCATTGAAACTCTCCTTGGTTGCCGATGACAACGCGAAGGACGGGGGCAGGTTCATCGTGATGTGGCGAAGGACTGCAGGGTTGCGAAACCTCGCCCTTGCCCTCGCACCCTCGACTGCTATAGAGCCCGCCGACCGGCGGTGCCCCTGCGGGCGTGGCGGAACTGGTAGACGCGCTGGATTTAGGTTCCAGTATCGCAAGATGTGGGGGTTCGACTCCCTTCGCCCGCACCAGCACCGCCGATCCTTGCAGCGTCCGGACGCCGCGATTCCGAATTCATTTTGAAAGCCGTGAAATGCAGACTGTCGAGACGTTGAACGAAGGCCTGAAGCGCGCATATACGCTGACGATCACCGCCAAGGACATCGATGCCAAGGTCGATGCCGAAGTGAAGCGCGTTGCGCCGCAGGTGCGCATGCCCGGTTTCCGCCCCGGCAAGGTTCCCGCGAACCTGGTCCGCAAGATGCACGGCGAGGCGATTGCCGCCGACGCGCTGAACACCGCGATCCAGGACGGCGTCCAGTCGCTCGTTGCCGAGAACAAGTTGCGTCCGGCAATGGCACCGTCGGTCAGCCTCGAGGAAGGCTATGAGGCGGGCAAGGACGCCACCGTCAAGGTCGAGCTCGAAGTGCTCCCCGACGTGCCGATGCCGGCGATCGACGGCCTGAAGCTCGAGCGCCTGACCGTTCCCGTCGCCGATTCGGCGGTCGAGGAGCAGCTGACCCAGCTCGCCGGCCAGCAGAAGGCCTGGGAAGACGCGGCCGAGGGCCATGCGGCTGCCGAGGGCAACCAGGTCACGATGGATTTCGTCGGCAAGACCGCGGACGGCGTCGCCTTCGAGGGCGGCACCGGCGAGGGCATGGCCGTCGAGATCGGTTCGGGCAATCTGATCCCCGGTTTCGAGGACCAGCTGGTCGGCGTGAAGGTCGGCGACGAGAAGCAGATCAGCGTCACCTTCCCGGAGGATTACGGCGCCAAGGAACTGGCCGGCCAGCCCGCCACGTTCGACCTGAAGATCACCGCGGTGAAGACCGCCGGCGAGACCAAGATCGACGACGACTTCGCCAAGTCGCTCGGCCTGCAGGATCTCGCTCAGCTGACCGGCCTGCTGAAGGGCCAGCTGGAGCAGCAGAATAACGGCCTGACCCGCACCTATATGAAGCGCAAGCTGCTCGACCAGCTCGCCGCGGGCCATGACTTCCCGGTCCCGCCGTCGATGGTCGAGGCCGAGTTCGAGCAGATCTGGGCACAGCTCCAGCACGAAGCCGAGCATGAGGAAGATGCCGAGGCCGCCAAGGCCGAGCTGGAAGCCGAGCGCGACGATTATCGCGCCATCGCCGAGCGCCGCGTGCGCCTGGGCCTGCTCCTCTCGGAAATCGGCACCGCCAATGGCGTCGAGGTCAGCCAGCAGGAAATGAACATGCTCGTGGCCCAGGCCGCGCAGCAGTATAACGCGTCGGACCGCGAGCGCTTCATCCAGTATATCCGTCAGGAGCCGATGGCCGCCGCCCAGCTGCGCGCGCCGCTGTTCGAGGACAAGGTCGTCGACTTCCTGTTCGACAAGGCCGAGATCACCGACCGCGAAGTGACCCGCGAGGAACTGGAAGCGGCGATCGAGTCCGAGGAAGGCGCGATCCCGCACGTCCATGGTCCGGATTGCGGCCACGATCATGGCCATGACCACGCCGAGGCGAAGCCGGCCAAGAAGAAGGCAGCGGCCAAGAAGGCCGATGCCGCCCCCGAGCCTGAAGTCGCTGCGGACGCACCAGTCGCCGAGGAGCCGGTGAAGAAGGCCGCGACCAAGAAGGCACCGTCGAAGAAGGACGTCGCTCCCGAGACGCCCGCCGACGCCGACGCGCTGGTCGAGGCCGAGCCGGTGAAGAAGGCAGCCACCAAGAAGGCCGCCGCACCGAAGGCGGAAACCGCCGAAGCGGCCGAGGGCGAGGCCAAGCCCGCCAAGAAGGCTGCGGCCAAGAAGAAGGCCTGACCCTTCTCCAGCAACGAACCACCGGCGCTCGCGACCCAGGTCGCGGGCGCCGGTTTCGTTTGAGGGCTTGAAAATGGCATCCGACCTCTACTGGATCGATAGCGACGGCCCTTGGCGACTGGCCATCATGGCGCGTCCACGCGCCGGAGACTGGCTTGAGGACGAAGTGGCGCATTGGGAGCGTTCTGGTGTGACGACCGTGGTCAGTCTGCTGGAACGCGAAGAGGTGCAGGACCTGGGTCTGGAGGTCGAGTCCGACATTTGTGCTCGTCGCGGTATCGAGTTCCTGACCTTCCCGATCGAGGACCGGGGCGTGCCCGAGGATCGCGGTGCCATGAAAGCGTTCGTGCGCGGCCTTGCTTCCCGTGACGGGGCGATCGCGATCCATTGTCGCGCGGGGATCGGCCGCTCGTCACTGATCGCCGCCGCGATCATGATCGCCCGCGGCATGGTGCCCGCCCGAGCGCTCGAGACCATTCAGGCGGCGCGGGGACTGCCGGTTCCCGATACGGACGCGCAGCGGAACTGGATCTTGGGGTTCGAGATCGACTGACTATTGGCCGCCGCCTTAACGAACCGGTTTGCGTCCGCGCTCTGTCGGGCTCTTGCGGCGGCTCTGCAGGCGAACACCTTGTTGGACCCGCTCCGCGTCAGGCTGCCGATCGGATCGGACCGACGCGTGAACTTGATTGAACTCCCGTGGGTAAGTCGAAGCGGGCGTATGAGGCGTGTCGCCAAAAATCATCGAACAGAAATCGTTTCGGCCCTATGGCGTGCGCATGAGCCAGAAGATCGCGGTCGTCCTGCCCTGTTACAATGAAGAAGCTGCCATCGCGCAGACCGTGGCGGGGTTTCGCGCGGCGCTGCCGGGCGCGGTCATCTATGTCTATGACAATAACAGCCGCGACCGCACCGTCGAGGTCGCGCGTGCCGCCGGCGCGATCGTGCGCAGCGAGCGGATGCAGGGCAAGGGCAGCGTCGTCCGGCGGATGTTCGCCGACATCGAAGCCGATATCTATGTGATGGCGGACGGCGACGCGACCTATGACGCGGCAGCCGCCCCGGCAATGGTCGCCAAGCTGCTGGACGAGGGGCTCGACATGGTCGTCGGCACGCGCGTGCACGAGGCGGTCGAGGCCTATCGCCGCGGCCATGTACTGGGCAACCGGGTGATGACCGGCTTTCTCGCCAGCCTGTTCGGGCGCAGCTTCACCGACATCTTCTCGGGCTACCGCGTGTTCTCGCGCCGCTTCGTGAAGAGCTTCCCGGTGCTGTCGTCCGGCTTCGAGATCGAGACCGCGATCAGCATCCATGCGCTTGAACTAAAGATGCCGGTGGGGGAGATCGAGACCGCCTATCTTGCGCGCCCCGAAGGGTCGGAGTCCAAGCTCAACACCTATCGCGACGGCCTTCGCATCCTGAGGGTCATCCTGACCCTGTACCGGATCGAGCGGCCGATGCTGTTCTTCGGTGCCATCGCGGGGGTGCTGGCGCTGCTGGCGGTCATCCTCGCGATCCCGCTGGCCATCACCTATGCCCATACCGGGCTGGTGCCGCGCTTCCCGACCGCGATCCTGGCAACCGGCCTGATGATCCTGGCGTCGCTGAACCTGTTTGCCGGGCTGATCCTGGACACGGTCGTACATGGCCGGCGGGAGATGCGGCGGCTGGCCTATCTGGCGCAGCCGGGCCCGCTCCAGGACTGACTCAGCCGCGCTGCGGCTCGACCAGCCCCAGCGTCTTCAGGCTTTCGGCCGTCGCGAGGATCGCGTCCTCATTGGTTCGCGGAGTCCAGCCAAGCGCGCGTGCCTTGGCGTTGCTCGCCCAGCCGCGAATGCCGAGACGCGGCACCGCATCGCGCGCCAAGGGATTGAACAGCCCGACCAGTCGCACGACCCAGCTCGGCAGGCGCGGGGGCAGCTTCGTGCCCACCCCGCGGTGCAGGATCTCCGCCATCTGGCGCAGCGACACCGGCTCGCCCGCGATCGCCAGATAGCGTTCGCCCGCCGCCTCGGGCGAGGTCATCGCCAGCAGGTGCAGCGCGGCGACGTCGCGGACATCGACCACCCCGAACCACAGGTCGGCGGTGCCGGGCAGCTTGCCCGCCATCATCTGGCGCACCAGTTCGATCGAGGTGGACAAGTCGTTGTTGAGGGCAGGGCCGAAGATGCCGACCGGGTTGACCGTCGCCAGCTCCATCGCGCCGCCCTCGCTGTCCATGAAGGCCCAGGCGGCACGTTCGGCCAGCGTTTTGGACTTCATATAGGGCTGCACCGCCGGACCATCGACATGGGTCCAGTCCTGCTCGGTATAGGGCGTCTCGCGCGGACCATGGCCATAGCCGACCGCGGCGAAGGACGAGGTCAGCACCACCCGCTTCACCCCCGCGTCGCGGGCGGCGCGAAGCGCGCGCAGCGTGCCCTCGACAGCGGGCCGGATCACCTCCTGCTCGTCCCTGGGCTGGGTCAGCGGGAAGGGTGAGGCGACGTGCTGGACATAGTCGCATCCGGCAACCGCCTCGGCCCAGCCGTCATCGCGCTCGAGGTCGGCCGCGAAGAAGCGTAGCCGGCGGGTATCCGCGCCGTGCCGTTCCAGCGTCGCCCTGACCTCGGGCTCGCGCGCCAGGTTGCGGACGGTGGTGCGGACGTCGTGACCCGCGGCAAGCAGCTGGAGGATGACATGGCCGGCGACGAAGCCCGACCCCCCGGTGACCAGGATGGTACTCATATCCGCAACATGGGGTCAGGAGGATCGCGTACAAGGTTTCGTTCGCGTTATGAGACGAGTGGAAACCAGGCCTGCGGCTCACGGCGATCAAGGCCGCAGACGCGGGTCAGGCCGTGCGTCTTCACATAGGTGCGGATCCGCTGCGGATAGTCGGAGAAATCCGGACCGTAAAATGCCCAGTCGGGCGGGTTGAAGGTCGAGAAGCCGATGATCGTCGGCCGGTTGTAATAGGCGGCCAGCAGCATCGCATCGACATTGTGACGATAGCGCAGCATCAGGTCGCGCCCGTCGCTATAGCCCCACATCCCTACTACCCGTTCGGCCTCGGGCTCCTGTGCGGAGAAAGGCGGCCGCGCCAGCACGACGAAGAAGCTGTCGCATTCGGCCGGGGGCGGGCCTGCACTCGCCAGCATGTCCATCTGCTCGGCGCGATCGATCATGAGCGGTGCCTGAAGCTGGATCTGCTCGGCGAGCAGGAAGATGGCCAGTAGCGCAATCGCCACCGGACCGGCGCGCCAGCGCTGGAGGACCAGCATCGCCATCGCGATCATCGGAATCAGCATGAACAGCAGGATGCGCGATATCACCCGCACCCCGCTGGCGCCCGGAACCACCGGATAGAGATATTCCCACAGCGTCGCGTTGCCGCTCCACCGGGTCACCATCAGCACCAGGACGAGCAGTGCGATCCCGGCCGCGAGCATTAGCCTGGCCTCCCGGCGATGGCGGATCGCCCATGCCGCCGCGATCAGGGCCAGCACCAGCAGCCCGATCGGGAACCCGAATCGCTGCTCGCCGCCGCTCATCGGCCCGAGCAGCCTGCCCCAGACGAGATTGCCCTGGCCGACATTCACATAGGTCGACAGCGTCGGCAGATGCGGTCGCACCGCCTGGGCGAAGGGATGGCGGGCGCCCTCCGCCAGCTTGGGCAGATAGACCATCAGGAACGGGATCAGCGCCAGCGCGGATATTGCGGCGATCGCCATCAGGATCGGCCAGTGCCGACGGACGAGGTCCCACAGCCGGCTGCGCCATGCCGGACCCGCGACGATCAGCGCGGTCGGCACGAAGGCGAGCAGGAACAGCGAGAAGAACCAGATCTGGTAGAAGGCGTTGAGCGCGGTCAGCCCGAAGAGCAGCCCGAACCCCGCGCCATTGGCGAGCAGCGCGCGGCGGCGATCCCCGAGCCCGGCCCGCACCGCCTGGATCGCCAGCAGCATCAGCCACGGAATCAGTCCCACCGCCAGCAACTGCGCATGATAGATATGGAGCAGCGAGGCGTTGGCAGTCGCGAACAGCGCCGCGCCCAGCAGCGCGAAGGGCAGGCGGACACCCAGGCCGCGGCGCAGCAGCTCCGCCATGCCGAGGAAGCCGATCGTCTTCATCACGACATGTGCAAACAGGGTCGCGATGAACGGATCGCTGCCGATCATCCGCGCGACGGCATAGAAGAGGCCGGGCACGATGTTGGTGTCGTTATAGCCGAGCGTATCGGCATAGGGATGGAACCAGCCGGTCAGGTTCCAGGTGGCGCCCTTCGCGATGACCGCATGCCAATGCTCGAGAATCGCGATCTCGATCAGCCCGTCATAGCTGTCGCCGTAAAAGCGGGTGAAGCCGCTCAGTATCGGCCCGCGGAAGAAGATCGCCAGGCAGGCGACGAGCACCGCGACCACGAGCCCGCGCCGCCGCCACCGGGCCGCGACAGCCCCGCGGCCGGCGCGCTTCGTTTCATCTGCGTCGCGATGGACCGTGTCGCCGCTCATGCCGTAGTCCGTGCCCCCTTGCGCCCCGGCAGTCGAGCGCCGATGTAGTCCGCGGGCAAGAACGACAAACGAGAAATTTTCCCATGCATCCGCTTTCCGGTCAGATGACCATCGATCCCGTCACCGGCGGACTCGTCCCCATCGTCATCGAGCAGTCGAGCCGCGGCGAGCGCAGCTTCGACATTTATTCGCGTCTGCTGCGCGAGCGCATCGTCTTCGTGACCGGTGGCGTCGAGGACCATATGGCCTCGCTGATCACCGCCCAGCTGCTGTTCCTCGAATCGGAGAATCCGAAGAAGGACATCTGGATGTACATCAACTCGCCGGGCGGCGTGGTGACCGCCGGCATGGCGATCCACGACACCATGCAGTATATCCGTCCGCGTGTCGGCACGGTGTGCATCGGCCAGGCCGCCTCGATGGGCAGCTTCCTGCTGGCCGCCGGCGAGCCGGGCCTGCGCGTCGCGCTGACCAACGCCCGCATCATGATCCACCAGCCCTCGGGCGGTGCTCAGGGCATGGCATCGGACATCGAGATCCAGGCGAAGGAAATCCTGCGCATCCGCCAGCGGATGAACAGCCTCTATGCCAAGTATACCGGTCAGCCGCTCGAGAAGATCGAGCGGGCGATGGACCGCGATACCTTCCTCGAGGCGAACGAGGCGAAGGAATTCGGCCTGATCGACGAAGTGTACGAGAAGCGTCCGAGCCCGGCGGAAGACGCGCCCGCGGCCTGATCGTTGCGCAACCGGCCCCTGCCCGACGGGCGGGGGCCGCGCTATCGTGCGTCCGCTCGATCGCGTGCCGCTTGTGCAGCGCCGAATCCTTGCCCTTGTTTCGGCTCGCCGCATGGGCATATTAGGCGTCTTGTCACGGTTGCCGGCGTATAGGCAGCACGTCGCGCGCGGAAATCGCGGTGACAGCGTACCAAATGGCTCCTGCGGGAGCGCGTAAGGAATTTCTATGACGAAGCTGAGTGGCGGCGATTCGAAGAGCACGCTCTATTGCTCGTTCTGCGGAAAGTCGCAGCACGAAGTCCGCAAGCTCATCGCCGGCCCGACGGTCTTCATCTGCGACGAGTGTGTCGAACTGTGCAACGACATCATCCGCGAAGAGACCAAGTCCGCACTGGTGTCGAAGAAGGACGGGGGCGTCCCCACGCCGCAGGAAATCTGCGACGTGCTGGACGACTATGTCATCGGCCAGAAGCAGGCGAAGCGCGTCCTCTCGGTCGCGGTGCACAATCACTACAAGCGGCTGAACCACGGCGCCAAGGGTGCCGATGTCGAGCTGGCCAAGTCGAACATCCTGCTCGTCGGCCCGACCGGCTGCGGCAAGACGCTGCTGGCGCAGACGCTGGCGCGCATCCTCGACGTGCCGTTCACCATGGCCGATGCGACCACGCTGACCGAGGCAGGCTATGTCGGCGAGGATGTCGAGAACATCATCCTGAAGCTGCTCCAGGCGTCCGACTATAATGTCGAGCGGGCGCAGCGCGGCATCGTCTATATCGACGAGATCGACAAGATCAGCCGCAAGGCCGAGAACCCCTCGATCACGCGCGACGTGTCGGGCGAAGGCGTTCAGCAGGCGCTGCTCAAGCTGATGGAAGGTACCACCGCGAGCGTTCCGCCGCAGGGCGGCCGCAAGCATCCGCAGCAGGAATTCCTGCAGGTCGACACGACGAACATCCTGTTCATCTGCGGCGGCGCCTTTTCGGGCCTGGAAAAGATCATCGGCGACCGCCTCCAGGGCAAGTCGATCGGCTTCGGCGCCTATGTCGCGTCACCGGAGGAGCGCCGCACCGGCGAGGTGCTGCGCCAGACCGAACCGGAAGATCTGCTCAAGTTCGGCCTGATCCCCGAGTTCGTCGGCCGCCTGCCGGTCATCGCGACGCTCGAGGATCTCGACATCGAGGCTCTGGTGAAGATCCTCACCGAGCCGAAGAACGCGCTGGTGAAACAATATCAGAAGCTGTTCGACATGGAGTCGGTGCGCCTCGGCTTCACCGACGACGCGCTGATCGCGGTCGCCAAGAAGGCGATCGAACGCAAGACCGGCGCGCGCGGCCTGCGCTCGATCCTCGAGGCGATCCTGCTCGACACGATGTTCGACCTGCCCAGCATGGACGGCGTCGACGAGGTGATGGTCGACAAGGATGTGGTGGAGGGCCGCAAGGACCCGGTCCGCGTCTATGCCAAGGAAGCCAAGGCGGGCTGAGCCTGGCTGTCGGAAGCCGATATGGGGCGCCGCGTATATGAACGCGGCGCCCTTTTCTTTGCCCGGGTCAGCGCAGCTGCGCAGGCCAGCGGATCGTGCGCAATGCCGCCGCCACATCCGCATCGAGGTCGAGAGCAGCGAGATAGGTGAGGCGGTACTTCACCAACCACTGATCGCCCGGTGCGCAGTAGAGATAGAGTTCCGACTTTACCGGCTGCGGCTGGCCACCGCCCAGCGCGAACGGAAACGTATACTGAACCTGACGCGCGGCATCGGGAGTCGCGCCGCTCGGGGAGGGCAGGCGGCGCTCGGGGCCAAGCTTCGCATCCTGATAGCTTCTGGTGATGGCGGCCTGCGCGTCGGTGAAGGTCCCGTCGCAGCCAAGGTCGTTGGCGGGATAGACATAGATGGTGAGCATCGCTGCCAGCTTGCCGTCGCGGTCCAGCGTGTAGCCGACACTCGCGTCGCTGCCATCGTCATTATACTCGAATATCCGGCCGCGCTCGAACGCGCCCAGCCGCTCGGGAAAGTCGACCTTCGCGGCGCGGTGGCTCCAGGTCGGCGGCGGGTCCTTCACCTCGGTTTGTGCGGCCGCGGGCAGGGCCGTCATCAGGGCGAGGCCCATGGCAATTGGTGCAAGCCAGCGTTTCGTCATGACGGCGAGTCCCTCCTTCAGTCGCGCGACACCGATCCGCGCATCATCAGCGTATAGAGGATCAGCGCGATTCCCAGCCCGATGAACCACGCCCAGTCGTAGATCGCCGTCCAGGGCGCGCCGATCGCTCCGAATCGGATCGGAAAGGCGGTCGCGAGGAAGCCCGGCAGGTTTGGCAGCACCCCTGCGGCGAAGGCGATCAGCGCCGCCGGGTTCCATCCGCCGCGATAAGCATAGGGCCCATCGGCGCGGTACAGCGCCTCCACGTCGAGCCGCGTGCGGCGAATCAGCCAGTAATCGGCGATCAGAATCCCGGCGATCGGCCCCAGCAGCGCGCTGTATCCCGCCAGCCAGACGAAGATATAGCCGCCCGACGTCTCCAGCAGCTTCCAAGGCATCATCACGATGCACAACAGCGCGGTGATCGTGCCCCCGGTTCGGTACGAGATGCGTCGCGGCGCCAGCGACGAGACGTCATAGGCGGACGACACCAGGTTCGCGGCGATGTTGCACGAGATGGTGTCGATGCTGATCACGACCAGCGCTAACAGCACGAACGGCCCGGCAAAAGTGCCCGACAGCTTCACCGGATCCCAGATCGCCTCGCCATGGATGACGACCGTTGCGCTGGTGGTGATGACGCTGGCCAGCGCGATCAGCCCCATCATCGGCGGCAGGCCGATCGTCTGGCCGACGATCTGGTCGCGCTGGCTGCGCGCGAAGCGGGTGAAATCGGGGATGTTGAGCGCCAGCGTCGCCCAATAGCCGATCATCGCGGTCAGCGCGGGCCAGAACACCGACCAGAACTGCCCGGCCTTTGCGCCACCCGGGGCGAAGGCCGAGGGCGCGGTGAAGATCGGACCCACCCCGCCGGCGGTGTCGATCGCCCACCACACCAGGGCGACGCACACCAGCAGCTTGAACGGCGCGGTCCAGGTCTCCAGCCGCCGGATGGTGGTCAACCCTTTGCGCACGACATGCCCTGCTCGATCAGGCCCGCCGCCAGCATCCAGGCGGGCACAGCGACGATCATCCCGACCCACAGCGCGAGATAATGATACCAGGCCCAGTTGCGCTGCGCCGCGCTGGTCGGCGCCAGGTCCGCATTCCACAGATGATGATCGGCTATGGCCGTTCCCCCACCAAACCCCGGGGGCGATTGTCCTCCGATGCGGGCGATGCCGCAAGGGGGACGGGTTCAGCGGGCCTTGTCGGCGATCAGCGCGGGCAGGATGAAGCGCTCGATGGGCGCGGTCGTCATCTCGTGCATGCCGCGCTTGTTGTAGTTGGTGCTCAGCACCACGACGACCGCGTCCAGATCGGGGAACAGCACCACCTTGTTGCCGCCATTGCCCGACATGTAGAAGCCGGGCCAAGGGCGAGTATCACCGGGCACGCGGTAGTCGCGGACCCACCAGAGATAGCCATAGCCGTCCAGCGGCGTCGCCCGCGCCCGCACGCGCAGCATCTCGCGCAGCCAGTCGCGCGACACGATCTGCCTGCCGTCGACCGCGCCGCCGCTCAGCACCACTTGGCCGATCGCCGCGAAATCATCGGCGCGCAGCTGCAGCTGGCCGCCGGTCTGCACCTCGCCCGTTGGCGAGCGGGTCCATTTCGCGCCCGTGATCTTCAGCGGATCGAAGAGCCTGCGCTGGACATAGGCGTCGAAGCGCTCGCCCGTCGCCCGCTCGACGATCCGGCCGAGCAGGAAGGCGCCGGCGGTGCAATAGGAATAGCGGCCCTGGCCGGCCGGATCGCGCGCGAAGCCGGTGAACAGCGGAATATCGAGCGCGAATCGGGTCCAGTCGCGGGCCTCGTACATCCGCTCCTCATTGCCCGGGCTGGCATCGGTCCAGTCGTCGCAATCGAGCGCCGACGACATGGTCAGCAGGTCGCGGATCGTGATCGCACGCTTCAGCGGGCCGTCATGGGCGAAGGGCTCGCGGTCCTTGAAGAATGCGAAGGCCGGCCGATCGACGCCCGCCAGCTTGCCGTCGTCGATCGCCATTCCGACCGCGATCGCGGTGATCGACTTGCCCGCCGACCGCCCGTCGATCCGGCTCTCGGCGTCGTTGCCGCGATAATCCTGTGCGAACACGGTCCTGCCATGCTGGATCACCCGGATCGCCTCGATCCGCTGATAGCTGCCCGCCTCGATCTCTGCCGACATGGCGCGCAGGTCCAGCGTCTGCGCCGTCGCACCCGCCGGCAGCAGCACGGCAGCTACGACTGCCGCGATCCGGGTCAGCAGGCCGCGGCTCAAGAGCGCCGCCGCTGCACCGCCTCGACTGCGGCGCTGCGCTTGAGCAGGCGCGAGGCGGGATCGACGACGACATGCGCCCGCTCCGGCACCTCCAGCGTCGCAGTGCCTCCGGTCATCGGCACCAGTTGCACCTTGCCGTCCACCTGCACCTCGACCGGCAAGGGGAAGGGGGCGCCACCCGGCGCCTTCCAGCTCAGCGTCAGCCGCGTGCCTGCGCGCTGCTGCACCAGTTCGGGAAGCGCGGCCTGGCGCAGATAGACGTCGAAGAACCAGCGATAATCCTTGCCGGTGACCTTGTTCACCGTCTCGACGAACTCGTCGGTCGTCGCGAAGCGCGGCTTGAAATTGCCCGGCTTCGGATCCGGCCGGCCATAGACCACCCGTCGCGTCACGTCCCAGAAGGCATCGTCGCCGATCGTGTTGCGCAGCGTGTGGAGCACCCAGGCGCCCTTCACATAGATGTCGCTGCCCGGGCCGCTGCCATTATCCTCATAGACTTCCTCGCTGGTCGGATTGCGGCCCGACACGATCGGCGCGCGATTGGCGATCTGGAGCCGGAATTCCTCCATCATCACCGCATAGCGCGCCTCGCCCTCGCGCCAGCGGCCGTAGAGCGGCTGCATATATTGGGCGTAGCCTTCGTGGAGCCAGAAATCGTCCCAGCGCGCCGCGGTCATCTGGTTGCCGAACCATTCGTGCGCGAACTCGTGCTGGAGCAGCCAGTCGAACCCGGTCGCGTCCTTGGCGTAGTTGTTGCCATACGCGTTGATCGTCTGGTGCTCCATGCCGAGATAAGGCGTCTCGACCACGCCCATCTTCTCCGCGCTCCACGGATAGGGGCCGACCACCGCCTCGAAGAAATCGAGGATCTGTGGGAATTCCTCGAACAGCCCCGCCGCCTGCTGCTCGCGACCGGGCAAATACCAGTAGGTCATCGGGAAGCGGTTGCCGAACCGGCTGGTGTAGGTCGCGCTGATCTCCTTGTAGGGCGCGACGTTCAGCGACACGAGATACGGGTTGATGCTGGTCGATCGCCAGTGAAAGGTCGTGCGACCGTCGGGCAATTGCTCGCGCTTCACCAGCACGCCGTTGGACGGTGCCGACAGCCCGGCGGGTACGGTGATGTGCAGGTCGACGCCCGCCGGCTCGCCCTGCGGAAAGTCCAGGCACGGCCAGTAGAGGTCGCAGCCATAGCCCTGCGCCGTGGTGCTCATCCACGTCTTGCCGTCGCGCGTCGCGCCCCACACGATTCCGTCGTCCCATGGCGCGCGCACGGCGACATGCGGGATGCCGCCATAGGTGATCTTCACCTCCGGCTTCGCGCCCGCGGCCAGCGGGCGGGGCAGGGTGATGGTCAGCCGGCCCTCCGGATTGCTCCATGCACCCGGTGCCAGCGCGCGCCCATCGACGCTGATCGCGCTGACCGGCAGGTTGCGGTCCAGGTCGATCAGCAGCCGGCTCTGCGGCGCCGATGTCGTCAGCTTCAGCGTCGCCACGCCCTTCAGCATCTTCTCCGCCGGCAGGACCTCGAACACCAGGTCGGAATGGTCGATCCGCAGCGCCATCCGCTCGGGCTCGATCTCGCCGCCGGTGCGCATCGTCAGCGCGGTGATGGCCGGCTTGCCCGGCGTCTGGGCCAGGGCGGGGGTCGCGATGGCGGCGATGCAGGTCGCGAGCAGCAGGGGCGTGCGGATAAGGAACCTCCTCGGCAGTTCAGACGGGATAGCGGTCGGCGCGACCGCGGGACGGGACGGGACTCGCATCGGTGCAGGACCATGATTGATGCCGCGGCCACACTCCCCATATAGTGGGGGACTGAAGCCCCGTTCGGGCTCGACCGGAGTTCCCATGAAGCAATCCTACCCCGTCCTGCCATTGCGTGACATCGTCGTCTTCCCGCACATGATCGTGCCGCTGTTCGTCGGCCGCGACAAGTCGGTCGCGGCGCTGGAATCCGCGATGGCCGACGACAAGGAGATTTTCCTCGTCGCCCAGCTCGATCCCAGCGAGGACGACCCCGGCCGCGAGGATCTCTACGATACCGGCGTCACCGCCGAAGTCCTGCAGCTGCTCAAGCTGCCCGACGGCACCGTCCGCGTGCTGGTCTCGGGCAAGGAGCGCGGCCGCCTCGACACTCTGGTCGAGGACGGCGCCTTCCTGACCGCCAGCATCGCCCCCGTCGCCGAGGATGACCAGAGCCTCGAGGAAGCGAGCGCCGAGATGAAGGCGCTGATGCGCTCGGTGATCGAGCAGTTCGAGAATTACGCCAAGCTCAACCGCAAGCTTCCGGCCGAGACCGCGGTCCAGCTCGCCGAGCTGGAGGATGCCTCGCGCCTGGCCGATGCCGTCGCCGCCAACATCGCCGTGAAGGTTGCCGACAAGCAGTCGCTGCTGATCGAGACTAACCCCCAGAAGCGCCTGGAGATGGTGTTCGCCTTCATGGAGGGCGAGCTGGGCGTGCTGCAGGTCGAGAAGAAGATCCGCAGCCGCGTGAAGCGGCAGATGGAGAAGACCCAGCGCGAATATTATCTCAACGAACAGCTCAAGGCGATCCAGCGCGAACTGGGCAATGAGGGCGAGGACGGCGAAGGCGACGAAATCGCCGAGCTGACCCAGAAGATCGCGACGCTCAAGCTTTCGAAGGAAGCCCGAACCAAGGCGACCGCCGAGCTCAAGAAGCTCAAGACCATGGCGCCGATGAGCGCCGAGGCGACGGTCGTGCGCAACTATCTCGATGTGCTGCTGGGCCTGCCCTGGGGCAAGAAGTCGAAGGTCAAGAAGGACATCGCCGCGGCGCAGGCGATCCTCGACGAGGATCATTATGCGCTGGAGAAGGTCAAGGACCGGATCGTCGAATATCTCGCCGTCCAGGCCCGCACCAACAAGCTGAAGGGGCCGATCCTGTGCCTCGTCGGCCCCCCGGGCGTGGGCAAGACCTCGCTGGGCAAGTCGATTGCCAAGGCGACCGGGCGTGAGTTCATCCGTCAGTCGCTGGGCGGCGTGCGCGACGAGGCCGAGATTCGCGGCCACCGCCGCACCTATATTGGCTCGCTGCCGGGCAAGATCGTGACCAACCTGCGCAAGACCGGCACGTCCAACCCGCTGTTCCTGCTCGACGAGATCGACAAGCTCGGCCAGGATTTCCGCGGCGATCCGGCATCGGCGCTGCTCGAGGTGCTCGACCCCGAACAGAACAACAAGTTTAACGACCATTATCTGGAGATCGACATCGATCTGTCGGACGTGATGTTCGTCACCACGGCCAACTCGCTGAACCTGCCCCAACCTTTGCTCGACCGGATGGAGATCATCCGTCTGGAGGGATATACCGAGGACGAGAAGGTCGAGATCGCCGAGCGGCACCTGATCGCCAAGCAGGTCGAGGCGCACGGGCTGAAGGATGGCGAGTTCGTCCTGACGACCGAGGGGCTTCGCTCGCTGATCCAGCATTACACCCGCGAGGCCGGCGTCCGTACGCTGGAGCGCGAGATCGCCAAGCTGGCCCGCAAGGCGCTGCGTCGCATCCTTGAGGGCAAGGCGGAGAGCGTGACGATCACGCCTGAAAACCTGTCCGAATTTGCCGGGGTGCAGAAGTATCGCCACGGTCTGGGCGAGGATGAGCATCAGATCGGTGCGGTCACCGGCCTGGCCTGGACCGAGGTGGGCGGCGAGTTGCTGACGATCGAAAGCGTGACCGTTCCCGGCAAGGGCGCGATCAAGACGACCGGCAAGCTGGGCGACGTGATGAAGGAATCGGTCGAGGCCGCCTTCAGCTTCGTTCGCGCGCGCAGCCCGGTCTATGGGATCAAGCCCAGCATCTTCGCGCGCAAGGACGTCCACGTCCACTTGCCCGAGGGCGCGGTTCCCAAGGACGGTCCGTCGGCGGGCATCGGGCTGGTCACATCGATCATCTCGACGCTGACCGGGGTGGCGGTGCGCAAGGATGTGGCGATGACCGGCGAGGTCACGCTGCGCGGCCGCGTGCTGCCGATCGGGGGCCTGAAGGAGAAGCTGCTCGCGGCGCTGCGCGGCGGGATCAAGACGGTGCTGATCCCGAAGGAGAACCAGAAGGACCTGGCGGAAATCCCGGCCAACATTCGCGAGGGGCTCGAAATCGTGCCTGTCGCCCATGTCGACGAGGTGCTTCGCCTGGCGCTGACCGCGCCGCTCGAATCGATCGAGTGGACCGAGACCGAGGAACTTGCGACCCAGCCGCCGGCCGGCGTCCAGGGCATCGAATCCTCGCAGCGCCACTGACAGACCATAGACCCTCCCTTCGGGGAGGGTCTTTTTCATCACGCTGGCGTCACGAATCGGCCCGTCGCCGGTCCGAAATGGCTGAAATGTTTTGACAGGCACGGACGGCCCGTGCTGACTGGACCCTCCGGCTTCGGCCGTGAGTCATCTTTACGTATTAACGGCTTATCGCAGACAGGGGGATCTCCGGGACATGAACAAGCAGGAATTGATCAGCCAGGTTGCTGACACCTCGGGCTTGGGCAAGGGCGACGCCACCAAGGCCGTCGAGGCAGTGTTCGACGCAATTTCGGTCGCACTGAAAAAGGGCGACGAAGTCCGCTTGGTCGGTTTCGGCACCTTCTCGGTCAGCAAGCGCAAGGCAAGCACCGGCCGCAACCCGCGCACCGGTGACCCGATGACGATCAAGGCGTCGAACCAGCCGAAGTTCAAGGCCGGCAAGGGCCTGAAGGATTCGGTCAACTAAGCGGGAAATCCAGGGGAGGGCCACTCCCGCGCAGGAAGCCACTGGACAGGCCGGCTCCTGACGCTTAAAGGCCCGCTTCCCGTTTCGGCCCAAAAGGCCAATGGGCGCGTAGCTCAGTGGTAGAGCACTGTGTTCACACCGCAGGGGTCGCAAGTTCAATCCTTGCCGCGCCCACCATATAGAAAGCCCGTCGGTCCCCCCGGATCGACGGGCTTTTTCTTAGTTGGATGGTGAGTGCGGCGTCCTCATGGCCGCCTGCACCGCTGGTCGTGGAGCCTGTGTCTCCAGTCGATAAAGCGACGGTCGGCGACTTGATCTGCAGGACTCGACGGAGTTGGATAGCGCCCGGTCCGGCGCGGTTTCGGGAGCCGGTCGCCATATGACGGTACAGCAAGGGACATCATGATGAAGATTGCCGGCTGGTTGCTCCTGGCTCTGGGGCTGTTTTTCGTAGTGGTCAGTTTCTCGTTCAACACGGCCAATCTCGGTGCTGACGGCGAACGAATCGTGGATGCCGGCCGGGCGCAGACCCAGATGATGGTCTTTGCGGGCGGGTGCGTCCTAGGCCTGATCGGAACGATCTTCGTGGTGGCGGGCAGCAGGCTCAAACGGCCCTGAAACGATGCTCGCGCTGTGGATGGTTCCGCCAAAATGGTGCAACCAAGCGGCGGACCGTTGGTTGATGCTTGGCAGCCGGCGGAGGGGTGCGCCCGCCGGATCGCCAACCCTGGAGTGAGAATGAGCGTTTCGCAGGTGGTCGAGTCGTGACCAAATCCGGTATTACCTTGATGATTACGGGCATTTCCCTGGCAGTGATCGGCACGGTGGTCTCGCCATCGCTGCATCAGCCGATCGTCGCGATCGGAAACGACAACTCCGGATGGCGGGTCGTCGACAGGCTGATCGCGGTAAGCGGCGGCATCCTGTTCCTCGCCGGTATTGTCATGACGGCATTGGGGATCAGGACGACGCGCCGGCAGCGGGGCGAAGCCGCACCGGCCGTGGGCAGCGGCGAAAGCTATCGCTCGCTGGTCGATCCGGCATCACTGGCGCCGTCGCCGGCAAGGGCGGGGCAGGCCAGTGGCTATGACATCCTGTTCGTCACCATTGCGATCATCGGCGCGACCATCCTTGCACTGGGCGGCGTGGCAATGTTCTTCTTCCGGCAAGTCTAGCGCCGACGATATCGGTGAATAGGGCCGCGGCTTCGGCCTCGCCTCACCTGCCTGCCGGGTCGATCGCAGCACGTCGATTCACCGCACGACGATACCCCATGGTTTCACCAAACTGAGCAGTCGCGGAGGACCGCGCAGCGCGAATGTTATGGCGCATTCCCCCGGTCTGCGCGAATGAGGCGTTGAAAGTCGGTCACCCTAATAAAAAGGTCGCGGGGAGCCAGATCATGATGCGCGGTGGGTCAATCCTGATGGCGGGGGGCATTTCCCTGCTGAGTGTTGGTGTCGCCATGGAAGATTCTCTGGCGCGGACGAAGTTGGCCGAAAGCATTAATGCGCACTGGATGGCGTCGGACGTGCTGATGATTGCCAGCGGTATGATCCTGTTGATTGCTGGTATTGGACTCAGCGCGGTTGCCAATTGTCGTCGCCGGAAGATGGCGCTTCTAAAGTTCGAAATTTCTCGTCAAAACAGGTCGATGACGTTTAGCGAGGGTGGCTCTCCAGTTCAGCATGCGCGCACTTATGATGGCGTCGACAATGGTGACGCCATTTATTACTTCGCTGGCGCGATGGCAGTCTTCACGATCATCGTCCTGAGCGCAGCTGCCTATTGGGGCGGCTGAAGCCTGACTCTGTCGCCTCCCGCTGAAGGACAGGCGCCCGCCGCCGCGATAGTTCACGCAAGCGGGTCGAGATCCGCCACGACCGCGATCCGAGGCTCATCCGAGCCGGTTGCGACAACGTCGTGAAAGATATGTGCCGGGAAGATGGTGAGCCAGCCCGGCATCGCGGACAGGTGCCGCGCGCCCCAGCTTGCCCGGTGGCCGGGCGCAATCTCGTCGCAGACGCCCATCGCCAGTGCGCCAGCGTTTGCCGACTGGGTCGATAGGTCCGGGACCAAGACATGATAGACGCTGGTCAGGCAGGCCTTGGCATGGAGGTGCTGGCCGTTGCGCCCCCGACGCCGCAACACGACGGTGCCACAGCCGATCCGGGCATGGTTGGGCGCCTCGGGCAGGCCTAGGGCGGGATGACGGTCGGCGTGACGGCGCAACTCGGTGCGGATGAAGACGCGCAGCGCGTCGAGCGCGGGACTGTGCCGGATGCGCATTGCATAGTTCGCGTCGACATCGGTCTGACGGGCATGAGCTGGCCGGTCGCGCAGGATGTCGTTGGCCAAAGCCGCGTTGAACGCCTCGATCCCGCCAAACTCGGCCGGCGGTTCGAACGCGACCCGGGTTGTCATCGCGTCGAGATCGACCAGCCGATTTGCCGCTTCCCCGCGGCCGAGCATGCTGAGCGCCAGCGCGCGGTAGCCACGGATCGCGGCATTGTCCTGCAGGTGGGGCGGGCGGGTCTCGCAATAGCGCAGCAGTGCCGCAGCTTCTTGGTCCCCCGCCCAGGATTCGAGCAGCGCCCTCAGCGCGGCAAAGCCCGGATCATCGATCGCGACCGCGCGCGCCAACGCCTCGCGGGCGTCGCCACTGCGCTTGAGCCGCTGAAGGGCCCGCCCGCGCACCAGATGCCAGCGCCCGTCGTCGGGTGCCGTCCATCGGCGATCGCACAGGTCGAGTGCGGCCTCTGCGCCATACGCGCGGAGCGTGGCGGTCGCCAGCATCGGCCAGCCGGCAAAGCCGTGCGGGTCCAGCGATCGAGCGGCTTCCGCGCCTGCGATCGCTTCTTCGAACTGTCCGAGATCGAACAGGGTCTGCGCCAGGGCGAGGCGAAGTCGAGCGTCCTGTGGTGCCGCATCGCATGCCTGACGCAGCAATGCCTCGCGTCGCGCGGCCGGCGGCGTCGCATCGGCTATGCTGTCGATCCAGGCCAAGTCATTGTCCTTGCTGACGGAACCGCGAGATTGTGCCCGGCAGGGACCCCGCGGACAAGCGCCGACGGAAGCGGACCTGACACCGTTGGACTGCACGGGGTTGCGCGGGTGCCGCGGCCGCGTCCATATACCGATCGAAACATCCGCGGAACAGTCACCGTTTCGCGCCAGGAGAGACGATGAGCGGCCGTCCCACGATCAAGGAAGTATCGAAGATCGCCGGCGTCTCTTTCAAGACGGTCAGCCGGGTGCTGAACAATGAGAAACATGTCAGCGAGGCAACACGGCGCAAGGTCGAGGAAGCGGTCGCCACGCTCAACTTTCGGCCTAGCCATGCTGCGCGCACGCTTGCGGGGCGAAAATCGTTCCAGGTCGCGTTACTCTATGACAATCCCAGCCCTTATTATGTCTATCACATCCAGGCGGGCGCGCAGGAGCGCTGCGTCGAGCTGGGCTATCGGTTGCTGCACCAGCCATGTGACAGTGAGGCGGAGGATTTGACCTCGGGGGTCACCGCGCTGATCGACGAGGCTCATCTCGACGGAGTGATCATCTCTCCGCCGGTCAGCGATGCGATGCCGTTGATCGAGGAGCTGGAGCGCCGCAAGATTCCGTTCGTGCGGATCGCACCGGGCATCGCCCGCGGATCGACCCTGTCGGTCGCGATCGACGACGTGGCGGCGGGGCGCGAGTTGACCGAATATCTGATCGGCCTCGGCCACCGCGCGATCGCATTCGTGAAGGGCCCGCCGAACCATATCTCGTCGGAAGAGCGGCATCAGGGCTATCGCGACGCATTGGAGGCGCACGGCGTTGCCTATGACCCCGAGCTGGTGGTGCAGGGGGACTATAGCTTTGCCTCCGGGCGCAAGGCTGCTGAGTCGTTGCTGTCGCGTGAGCATCCGCCGACAGCGATCTTCGCAGGGAATGACGACATGGCGGCGGGTGCGATCGCGGTGGCGCATGAGCGCGACATTGCCGTTCCCGAAGCGCTGTCGATCGCCGGGTTCGACGACACCGACCTGGCGCGCGCGGTCTGGCCGCCGCTGACCACCGTCCATCAGCCGGTCCGTGACCTAGCCTGGTCGGCAGCGAACCTGTTGCTCGACAGGGACGGCAAGCATCGCCAGCTGACCCTCGATCATGTGCTCAAGAAGCGCGCCTCTACCGGACCCGCGCCAAAGAGCTGATCTGTCGAAGCGCCGCGGATAAAAAGCGGCGTTAACCGTGTTTCCGTTGGTCGAAATCGTAAACGGCGCGTTAACTCACGCCATGCAGCAGGTGCAGCTTCAGGAGTCGGCGACACGCGGCCATCCGATCCGCCGCAGGCTTCGGCACGCCCGGCTGATGGAGCGCAAGCGGCACGAGGACAGCGACGCCCGGCTGTTCCTGATCAGCTTCGCCGCATTCTTCATCTGTTTCGCGACCTTCCTCCTCTGAAAGGCCGCCCGCTCAGGCGCCCTCTTCGCCGGGCAGATGCTCCTCGCCATGGGGAATATTCTCCGCCCGGTAGAGCCGCCATCCGGCAAAGGCCGAGGCGAAGCACAGGACCAGGACGACCAGGATCGCGTTACTGACGCTCACCCCCGCCTTGGTCACGCCGACGATCCCGACCGACCCTGCGACCATGAAGGCCGAGTTGACGATGTTGTTGGCGGCAACCGTCCGCGACGTCTGCGACTTGTCGACGGTGGTGGTCAGGAAGGCGTAGAGCGGCACCACGAACATGCCGCCGGTGATCGCGATCATCGCCAGGTCGAACAGGACGCGCCATGCGCCGGGGACCTTCAGCAACTCCATCGTCTTGAGCAGGTCCCCTTCGCCCAGCGCGGCGATCGGCGGCAAGCCGTTTGCCGTCAGGTGGGTCTGGAGCGGCCCGCCCGGCGCGCCCCAGCCGCTGGCGTTCCAGTAGAAGTCGAACACGAACACCGACATGGCGAGCACCGAGACCGGCGAATAGCGCGCAGAGACATTGCCTTTGAGCAGCCGGTTGATGATCACCGAGCCGATCGCGATCCCGACCGAGAAGATGCCGAGGAACACGCTGGCCACATCCTTCTGAGCGTGGAACACATTCTTCACCAGCGGCGGGAACAGCACCGCGAGCACCGCCGCGATCGTCCAGAACACGCTGATCGCCATGATCGCCAGGAACAGGCGGCGGATGTGCATCGTCGCCGAGATCAGGCGATAGGAGGCGCGGAAGATGTTGTAATCGATCTTCAGTTTGATCAGCGGCGGCGCCGGGGGAATGTTGAGCGAGGCCAGCCAGCCGATCATCGCCACGCCGACCACCGCGAAGGCCGCGATATGCGGGTCCAGCAGGCCGCCGGCGATCGTGCCGCACAGGATCGCGATATAAGTGCCTGCCTCGACCAGGCCGGTGCCGCCCAACACCTCGTGCGACTGCATGTGCTGCGGGATGATCGCGTATTTGATCGGCCCGAAAAAGGTCGAGTGCACGCCCATCCCAACCAGCGCGACCAGCATCAGCGGCAGGCTGGACAGGAAGATGCCAGCGGCGCCCACTAGCATGATCATCACTTCTGCCGCCTTGATGATGCGCATGATCCGCGCCTTGTCGAAACTGTCGGCCAGCTGGCCGGCCAGTGCCGAGAACAGGAAGAAGGGCAGGATGAAGATGCCGGTTGCGATCGCGCTGAACTGGGTCTCCTGCTCGACGCTGCGAAAGATTTCGTAGGTCGCGAAGAACACCATCGCATTCTTGAAGAGATTGTCGTTGAACGCGCCCAGGAACTGGGTGACGAACAAGGGCAGGAACCGCCGCTCTTTGAGCAGGCCGACCGAGGTGATCATGCGGGAGTCGTGCCCCTAGGCAATGGCAAGGAGGGCAGGGCATAGCCGAGGCGGGCAAGCGGCATCAATGCGGTAAATCCCGGCCGGTCCGCGGCGCCGGACAATGGCAGCGGCGCGGAACAAACATCGCTGCCGCAACGCTTTCGTACCGCACACGAAAAGACTAGATGCAGTCCATGCTCACTCTGCCCAATATCCTCACGCTGTCGCGGATCGTTACGGTACCGTTGCTCGCCGCCTTTCTATGGTGGCCTGCGTGGGAGGCTGGCTATGCGATCGCATTCGCCATCTACTGCCTGATGGGCATCACTGATTATTTCGACGGCTATCTCGCCCGCGCGCAGGGCACGGTATCGAAGCTGGGCGTGTTCCTTGATCCCATAGCCGACAAGATCATGGTCGCCGCGGTCATCCTGCTGCTGTGCGCCAAGGGCGTGATTCCTGACCTTCATGTCATCGCTGCGCTGGTTATCCTGGTGCGCGAAATCGCGGTCTCTGGCCTGCGCGAGTTTCTGGGCGGCATTCAGGTCTCGGTGCCGGTGTCGAAGCTCGCCAAGTGGAAGACCACGATCCAGCTGTGCGCGCTCGGCTTCCTGATCTTCGCGCCCGCCATGCCCGGCTGGACCTGGGTCCATCCGGCGGGGCTCGCGCTGCTGTGGGCGGCGGCGGTGCTGACGGTCATTACCGGCTGGGACTATCTGCGCTTCGGCCTCAAGCACATGGATACGTGATGGAGCTGCTCTATTTCGCCTGGGTGCGCGAGCGGATCGGCACGGGGCAGGAAAGCGTCGACCCACCCGAGGCGGTGCGCAACGTCGCCGACCTGATCGACTGGCTGGCGACCCGCAGTGCTGGGCATGCCGAGGCGTTCGCCGAGCCCGCCCGGCTGCGCGCGGCGGTCGATCAACGCTTCGTTCCGCTCGATGCCGAACTGGGCAATGCGCGCGAGGTGGCGATCTTCCCGCCGGTGACGGGCGGATGATCCGCGTCTCGGTCCAGCCGGCGCCGATCGACCTGTCGACCGAGATTGCCGGGGCGGAGGCGAAGGGGGCGGGCGGCATCGCCAGCTTCACCGGGTCGGTCCGCGCCGATGACGGCGTGACCGAACTGGTCCTCGAACATTATCCCGGCATGACCGAGGCTGCGCTGATCGGGATGGCGGAACAGGCCTTCACCCGCTGGAACCTGCTGGCGGTGACGATCGTCCACCGGGTCGGGGCGATGGTGCCGGGCGACCATATCGTCTTCATCGCGACGGCGGCGGCGCATCGGCGCGAGGCGCTGGACAGCTGCGCCTATCTGATCGACCGGCTCAAGACCGACGCCCCTTTCTGGAAGCGCGAGACGCGCGGCGAGGCCGCCAGCTGGGTTGAGCCGCGCGCGGCAGACACCGATGCGGCGGAGCGCTGGACCGGCTAGCGCGCCAGCGAGTCGGCCAGTCGGGCGCGAAACGCCTTGGCTTGCTGCGGGTCGAGCCGGCCGAGCAGTCCTTGCGCCTCGCTCGGGAGGTGCGCCATCGGGTCGCCATCGGCGCGGAACACGAACCGCTCGAACATGCCCCGCCACGCGGCACGCTCGGCCTCGGGCAGGTCGCGCAGCGCGAGCAGGCCGAGCATGAACGCATCGACCGGCGATGCCGCGGTCTCCGCCTCGTTCCACCAGTAATTGACCAGCAGGTTGATCGCGTCGAGCGACCGGACGTGGTGCCACCACATATAGGGGATGTAGAGCGCATCCCCCGGCGCCAGTTCGGCGAGCTGGGCATGCGCCATCGCCTCGGCAAAGGCGGGGAAGCGGTCGAGGTCGGGCTGGTCGAAATCGACCAGGCTGATCGGCGCGCCCGCCGGCGTCGATTCATAGGGGCCGATATAGAGGTTGCCGACCTGATCGGGCGGGAACAGCGTGAAGCGGCGGCGACCTGCGACGTTGCAGGCGATGTTGCTCGCCGTATCATAGTGGCAGGCGACGACGACGCGGTTGCCGATCCACAGCCGCGGCTCGACCGCTTCGTCGAGCAGGTCGAGACGGTTTGCCTCGGCAAAGCCGGGCAGCAGCGCGCGGATCGGCAGCGCCTGTGCCGCCAGCGTCGGCGGGGCGGGTTCGGCGGCGGCCTGTTCCAGCCGGTCGAGCAGCGCGGCGAGTGTCGCGCGGCGCTGCTGGAAGTTCATGACGCCATAGTGCGAACCGTAGAAGAAACGCCCTAGATCGCCTGGCGCGCCGATGAGGACGTCACAGGGGACATCGAGGTCGAACCCGCGCAGATACCTTGCAAGTGCAAGTGAATCCCGCGCCGAATCAACCGCCGGCCAGTGTGAAGCCGCACCGCGCAGGATCGCCGGCTGTCCGAGGGGGATGATCTCGTCGCGCAGCCTCGCCGCGTCGACCTTGGTCCATTCGCGTACCCGCGCAGGTTCGGGCAGCACCATGGTCAGGCGGTGACCGCAAGCACGTCGGCAAGCAGGCGGAAATCCTTTTCGCGCGGGCTCGCCTTGCGCCAGACCAGGGCAATGGTGCGCGAGGCATTGGCGGCGTCGAGCGGGCGGGCCTCGACCTCGGTATGGTCGAGAATGCCGGCGTCGATCGCCATCTGGGGCAGCATGGTGACGCCCAGGCCGTTGTCGACCATCTGCACCATCGTGTGGAGCGACGTGCCGAGCATCGTCGCCTCGGCGCGCAGTTCGGGGCGGTTGCACGCGGCGAGCGCATGGTCCTTCAGGCAATGCCCGTCCTCGAGCATCAGCAGCCGGGTCGCGTCGATGTCCTCGGGCCGGATCTGCGGCGGGGCGGGTGCGATCTCGCCCTGCGGGAAGGCGACGAACAGCGCATCGTCGAACAGCGGCGCCGCTTCCACATCGCCACAGGCATAGGGAAGTGCCAGCAGCACGCAGTCAGTGCGGCCATGATTGAGCGATTCGCACGCCTGGCCGCTGGTCTCCTCGCGCAGGAAGAGCTTGAGATCGGGATAGTCGCGGCGCAGCCGGGGCAGGATCCGCGGGAGGAGGAAGGGCGCGATCGTCGGGATCACGCTCATCCGCATCTCGCCCGACAGCGGGCGGCCGGCGGCGCGCGCCAGGTCGCCCAGTTCGTCGGCCTCGCGCAGCACGCGGCGGGCCTTCTCGACAATCCGCTCGCCCAGCGGCGTGAAGCGGACGACACGCCGGGTGCGCTCGACCAGCACGACGCCGATCAGCGTCTCCAGCTCGCGAATGCCCGCGGACAGGGTCGACTGGGTGACGAAGCAGGCTTCGGCGGCGCGACCGAAATGACCCGAATCGTGGAGCGCCACGAGATACTGGAGCTGCTTGAGCGTCGGGAGATAGGTCTGCGCCACTGATCGTTCCTGTCGATGGAATGGCGCCAATATAGTGACGAAGGCGATGACGTCACCCCGGCCTGACGGGGTAGGCCGCGCTCCCCCGATCGGACCGAGCCCGGTGAGGCTCGATCCGATCGGGGTGGCAGGGGGTCAGGCAGCCGCCTCGACCAGTTCCTCGGTCGGGAGGCGGATCAGATAGTCGAAGGCGGAGAGCGCCGCGGTCGAGCCGGCACCCATCGCGATCACGATCTGCTTGTACGGCACGGTCGTCGCGTCGCCGGCAGCGAAGATGCCGGGCTGCGAGGTTTCGCCGCGCGCATCGATCTCGATCTCACCGCGCGGGGTGAGGGCGATCGCGTCCTTGAGCCATTCGGTGTTGGGCACCAGGCCGATCTGGACGAAGATGCCCTCGAGCGCGACCTCGTGGAGCTGGCCCGAATTGCGATCCTTGTAGGTCAGCCCGATCACCTTCTCGCCATCGCCGCGCACCTCGGTGGTCAGCGCCGAGGTGATGATCTTGACGTTGGGCAGGCTGGCCAGCTTGCGCTGAAGCACCGCGTCGGCGCGCAGATCGGCATCATACTCGATCAGCGTGACATGCGCGACCAGTCCGGCGAGATCGATCGCCGCCTCGACGCCCGAATTGCCGCCGCCGATGACCGCCACGCGCTTGCCTTTGAACAGCGGGCCGTCGCAGTGCGGGCAATAGGCGACGCCCTTGTTGCGATACTGGTCCTCGCCGGGCACGCCCATCTGGCGCCAGCGTGCGCCGGTCGACAGGATGATCGTCTTCGCCTTCAGACTGGCGCCGTTGGCCAGCTTCACCTCGTGCAGCCCGCCGGGGACGCGGGCCGGGATCAGCTTGTCGGCGCGCTGCAGGTTCATGATGTCGACGCCATTTTCATTGACGTGACTTTCCAGCTGCGCGGCGAGCTTGGGGCCTTCGGTATAGGGAACAGAGATGAAATTCTCGATCCCCATCGTGTCGAGCACCTGGCCGCCGAACCGCTCGGCGGCGACGCCGACCCGGATGCCCTTGCGCGCGGCATAGATGGCCGAGGCCGCACCGGCGGGACCGCCGCCGACGACGAGCACGTCGAACGGGTCCTTGCCGGCGATCTTCGCGGCTGCCTTGGCCTCCGCACCGCTGTCGATCTTCGCGACGATCTGCTCGAGCTCCATCCGGCCCGAGGCGAAGGGCTCGCCGTTCAGGTAGACGGTGGGCACCGCCATCACCTTGCGCGCCTCGACCTCGTCCTTGAACAGGGCGCCGTCGATCGCGGTGTGGGTAATGCCCGGGTTGAGCACCGCCATCAGGTTCAGCGCCTGCACCACGTCGGGGCAGTTCTGGCACGACAGAGAGAAATAGGTCTCGAACGCATAGTCGCCCTGGATCCCGCGGATCTGGTCGAGCAGGTCCTGCGCCGCCTTGGACGGGTGGCCGCCGACCTGGAGCAGGGCGAGCACGAGCGAGGTGAATTCATGGCCCATCGGTAGGCCGGCGAAGCGCACGCCGATGTCGGTGCCGACGCGGCGGATCATGAAGCTGGGCTTGCGCGCGTCATCATCGGCGCGGACGACCGCGACCTTCTCGCTGAGCGCGGCGATTTCGTTCAGCAGCGTCTCCATCTCGCGCGACTTGGCATCGTCGCCCAACGAGGCGACGAGCTCGATCGGCTCGCGGATGTTCACGAGATAGGCCTTGAGCTGCTGCGTCAGATTTGCGTCGAGCACGGGGGACACTCCTGGAATTCGGATACAAAACGGCCCGGGGCGGAGGGAAATCCACCCCGGGCCGCATGGTTACCCAAGGGGGCTGGGTAGGTTAGATCTTGCCGACGAGGTCGAGCGACGGGGCCAGGGTCTCTTCACCCTCTTCCCACTTGGCCGGGCAGACTTCGCCTGGGTGCGCTGCAACATACTGGGCCGCCTTGATCTTGCGGAGCAGTTCCTGCGCATTGCGGCCGACGCCTTCCGAGGTGATCTCGACGATCTGGATCACGCCCTCGGGATCGACGACGAAGGTGCCGCGATCGGCCAGGCCCTGGCCCTCACGCAGGACGTCGAAGTTCGTCGCCAGCGTGTGGTTCTGGTCGCCCAGCATGTAATAGTTGATCTTGCCGATCGCCGGCGAGGTGTCGTGCCATGCCTTGTGGCTGAAATGCGTGTCGGTCGAGACCGAATACACCTCGACGCCCATGTTCTGCAGGGTCGGGTAGATGTCGGCGAGATCCTCGAGCTCCGTCGGGCAGACGAAGGTGAAGTCGGCTGGATAGAAGAAGAAAACCGCCCACTTGCCCTTCGTGTCCGCGTCGGTGACCTGGACGAACTTGCCTTCCTTGAAGGCGGTCGCGGTGAACGGCTTGATGGTGCTTCCGATGAGAGCCATGCGGGAATTTCTCCGGTCTGGGTTGGTGTTGCACCGCATATAGGACTTTGTGCCGCAATGCGGAAATTGGACGTTCCATATAGATTGATCGAGTGAAGCGATCAATGGCCGGGATTTGATCGATCGACTGAATTCGGGCACGCCGTAACGCGAAAACACCGCCCTGCCGGTGGGCAGGACGGTGCTGAAAGTCTTTTCGCCAGATTCAGGCGAGAACGCGGTAGAGGCCGTACAGGCTGGTTGCGGTCAGGACGATGCCGACGAGCAGCATCAGCAGCTTGGGCTCGATACGCTTGGCGAGGATCGCGCCGAACGGCGCCGCAATCAGGCCGCCTGCCAGCAGACCGACCGTCGCGGTGGTGAACGCTTCCCAGCCGAGATGGGTAATAAAGGTGGCCGAGATCGTCGAGGTGACGAAGAACTCCGCCGTGTTGACCGTGCCGATCGTGGTGCGGGGGCTGGCCCCCTGGACCAGCAGGTTGCTGGTCACGACCGGCCCCCAGCCGCCCCCTCCGGCTGCATCGAGAAATCCGCCGGCAAGCCCGAGCGGTTCGACGATCTTGGGCGAGCGTTCCTTGGGCGGATAGTGCATGCTGCGCCACAGCAGATACAGGCCGATCGCGATCAGATAGGAGAGGATGAACGGCTTCGCGACGTTTCCGTCGATGTTCGACAGGACATAGGCGCCGAGCGCGCCCCCGATCATCCCCGGGATCGCGATCCGGAGGAACAATTTCCAGTTTACGTTGCGGTGGATGGCGTGGCTGACGCCGGACGCGGCGGTCGTGAACGTCTCGACCATGTGCACGCTGGCAGAGGCCGCCGCCGGCGGCACCCCAAGGCTGAGCAGCAGGGTGTTGGAGATGACGCCGAAAGCCATGCCCAGCGCGCCGTCAACCATCTGCGCGCAGAAGCCGACCAGAATGAAAAGCGGAAGCGCCGATAGGTCCAGTCCGTCCAAATCACATCCCTTTTTCGCTCGGGGCCGGACGACGGAAATGCCGGTCGTCGCTTATTCCCACAAGATACATCGTGTTTAGAGCGGACAAGCATCGGTGAGGCGTTCTGGAATTTCGTCCGTTTCGCTATTATGTGGACGCCCATAAAGGGGACCCGGCCATGTTCCGTCGTCTGGTGACATATCTCGATTCCATCAAGGCGCGCGATCCCGCGCCGCGGTCCCGTGCGGAAATCCTGCTCTATCCAGGGGTCTGGGCGCTCGGCTATCATCGCATCGCCCATGCGCTTTTCCGCAACCGGCTGTTCTTCCTGGCCCGCGTCGTAAATCACTGGTCGCGGTTCACGACCGCGATCGACATCCATCCCGGCGCGACGATCGGCGAGAATTTCTTCATCGATCACGGCTTCGTCGTCATCGGCGAGACCGCGACGATCGGCGACAATGTCACCATCTATCAGTGCGTGACGCTGGGCGGGACGAGCCCCGACAATGGCGTGGCGGGCAAGCGCCACCCGACGATCCAGGACGGCGTGATCATCGGATCGGGCGCGCAGGTGCTGGGCCCGATCACCGTCGCGCCGCGCGCGCGGATCGGCGCCAATGCCGTGGTGACCAAGGATGTGCCCGAAGGTGCGGTGATGGTCGGCATCCCGGCCAAGGCGACGCTGGTCGAGGCCGAGAAGTGGCAGAAGGATTTCGTGCCCTATGGCACCCCGTGCAGCGAGATGTTCGATCCGGCGACGCAGAAGCTGGAGATCATGCGGTGCGAGCTGGAGGCGATGCGCAAGCGGCTGGACGAGGTTCTGGAAGAGCGCCAGTCGGCGACCGGCACCCGGAGCAAGCGCGATTCGGCGTGAGGCGATCCGCTAGATGGGAACGGTAACCCCGCTCCCGATCGGTCGTCCGGGTCAGGTCGGCTTCGATCGGCTGGAACTGACGCGCATCCTCGACCTCTATGGCCGGATGGTCGCGGCGGGCCATTGGCGCGACTATGCGATCCAGTTCGACGACGATGCGGCGGTCTTCGCCGCCTTTCGCCGGGCCGCCGAGCGCCCCGAATTCCGGATCGAGAAGCGTCCGGCGCTGCGCAACCGCCAGGGCATGTGGGCGCTGGTCGGCGAACATGGCGCGGTACTGAAGCGCGGGCACGAACTGGGGCCGGTGCTGGCGCCCGTCGAGCGCAGGCTGATGAAACTGGTCGACTGACCCCCTCCCGTTTCGCGAGGCGCGTCGCTACATGGGCGGCATGTACGACTTCGCCATCGCCGCCGACTCCAAGTCCGACCTCTATCGCGAGCTTGCCGCCGCACTCGATTCGCTGACCGCGGACGAGAGCGATCCGATCGCCAACATGGCGAATGTGTCGGCGCTGATCTGGCAATATCTGCCCGACCTGAACTGGGCAGGCTTCTATCGCAATATCGGCGACGAGCTGGTGCTCGGCCCGTTCCAGGGCAAGGCGGCGTGCATCCGCATCCCGTTCGATCGCGGCGTGTGCGGCGCGGCGGCGGCGACGCGTGAGACCCAGCTGGTCGATGACGTCCATGCCTTTCCCGGCCATATCGCCTGCGACGCGGCGAGCCGGTCGGAGCTGGTGGTACCGATCGTCCATCAGGGCATTCTGATCGGTGTGCTGGATCTCGACAGCCCGCTGCCTTCGCGGTTCGACGCCGGCGATGCGGCGGGATGCGAGGCGCTGATGAAGATCCTGGCGCCGCGGCTGGTCGGATGAAGACGAATCTGGCGCTTCGCCTCGCTCTCCACTAAGAGCGCGCGCCTAATGGCACGCATCGAAACGCCCAACCGCATCCGCGGCACCCAGGACATCTTCGGAGACGAGCAGCGCCGCTTCGCGACGGTGCTCGACCGGTTCGACCATGTCCGCAAACTCTATTGCTTCCAGCGGGTCGAGATCCCGATCTTCGAGGCGACCAACGTCTTCGCCCGATCGATGGGCGAGACGTCGGACGTGGTGTCGAAGGAGATGTACAGCTTCGAGGATCGCGGCGGCGATTCGATCACGCTGCGTCCCGAATTCACCGCCGGGATCGCCCGCGCCTATATCACCGAGGGCTGGCAGCAGCATGCGCCGTTGAAGCTGGTCACCTCGGGTCCGGTGTTCCGCTACGAGCGCCCGCAAAAGGGCCGCTATCGCCAGTTTCACCAGATCGACGCCGAGATTTTGGGCGCGCCCGAGCCGGCCGCCGATGTCGAGCTGCTGGTGCTGGCCGACCAGCTGCTGCGCGACCTGGGCATTTCGGACGGCGTCACGCTGCAGCTCAACACGCTGGGCGATGCCGAGACGCGCGATGCGTGGCGCACCGCGCTGGTTGCGCATTTCGAGGCGCACCGCGATGCGCTGTCCGAGGACAGCCTGACGCGGCTGGAGAAGAACCCGCTGCGCATCCTCGACAGCAAGGATCCGCGCGACCGGCCGATCGCCGACAGCGCGCCCGATATCGACGCATTCCTGACGGATGAGGCTGCTGCCTTCTTCAAGGCGGTGACCGACGGGCTGGATGCGGCGGGTGTTGCCTGGACGCGCAACTCGCGGCTGGTGCGCGGGCTGGATTATTATCGCCACACCGCATTCGAGTTCGTCACCGACCGGCTGGGCGCGCAAGGCACCGTGCTGGCGGGTGGCCGCTATGACGGGCTGATCGGATCGCTGGGCGGACTCGAGACGCCGGGCGTGGGCTGGGCGGCGGGCGTCGAGCGGCTGGCGATGCTGCTCGACGAGCCGGCGGCGGCCGCGATCGACGCGGTGCTGGTGCCGATGGGCGAGGCGGCTGCCCTGCGCGCGCAGGGCCTGGTCGCCGAGCTTCGCCGTGCAGGCGTGGCAGCCGACATGGCGTTTCGCGGCAACATGAAGAAGCGGATGCAGAAGGCCGATGCGCTGGGTGCGCGCTTCGCCATCATCCTGGGCGACGACGAGCTGGCCAAGGGCGAGGCGGCGGTGAAGCAGCTGGGCTCGGGCGTGCAGAAAGCGGTGCCCTTCGCCGAGCTGGCGGTTGCACTGAAGGCGTCATGACCCGGATTCCGGCGGACCGCATCGCCGCGATCGAGGCGCGGCGCGACGAGTTGCAGGCATTGATGGCGACCGGCGACCTGAGCGGCGAGCGCTTCGTCCAGGTATCGAAGGAATTCGCCGAGCTGGAGCCGGTGGCGCAGGCCGCGGGCGAGGTCCGGCGCCTGCGTGCCGAAGTCGAATCGCTCGAGCAGATGACGCAGGACGCCGACGAGGAACTGCGCGCGATGGCGGCGGACGAGCTTCACGCCAATGGCGAAGCGCTGGTGGGGGCGGAGCGAAAGCTGGCGCTGGCGCTGCTGCCGCGCGACGCAGCCGACGAGCGCGCGGCGATGCTCGAGATCCGCGCCGGCGTGGGCGGCGACGAGGCCGCGCTGTTCGCGGGCGACCTGATGCGCATGTACCAGCGCTACGCCGATCGACGCGGCTGGCGCACCGAACTGATCTCGGCGAGCGATTCGGAGGCCGGCGGTTTCAAGGAAGTCGTGCTGAGCGTGACCGGCCAGGGCGTGTTCGCCCGGCTGAAGTTCGAAAGCGGCGTCCACCGCGTCCAGCGCGTGCCGGCGACCGAGGCGGGCGGGCGCATCCACACCTCCGCCGCGACGGTCGCGGTGCTGCCCGAGGCCGAGGAAGTCGATGTGAAGATCGACGACAAGGATCTGCGCATCGATATCTATCGATCGTCAGGCCCCGGCGGCCAGTCGGTCAACACCACCGATTCGGCGGTGCGCATCGTCCATATCCCCTCGGGCCTGGTCGTGATCCAGCAGGACGAGAAGTCGCAGCACAAGAACAAGGCCAAGGCGCTGAAGGTGTTGCGCACCCGGCTGTACGAGCTGGAGCGCGAGCGGCTGCACGCCGAGCGTGCCGGTGCGCGATCGTCGATGGTGGGATCGGGCGACCGGTCCGAGCGGATCCGCACCTATAATTTCCCGCAGGGGCGGGTGACCGACCACCGCATCAACCTGACGCTGCACCGCCTGCCCGAAATCCTGGAAGGCGAGATGGACGACCTGATCGGCGCGCTGATCGCGCAGGACGAGGCGGACCGGCTGGCGCAGCTGGATGGGTGAGGGCGTGGCGGGGTGTGGCCGCTGCGAGTGGCGCGAAGGCCCGGCAGCGTTCCGCATCGTGGGCGCCGGGTGATGTTACCAGACGCATCGTCACCCCGGTCGAAGTGCCGGGGTCTACCCATCCTCCATCCCGGACTGCAGGCGCGCGCGTCGCTTGCCCGGAGGATGGATTCGACCGTTTCGCCCGACCGCCGGTCCGGGATGAGCCTGCCGGTGGACCCCGGCACTTCGGCCGGGGTGACGGTTGGGGGTGCGCGGCGTGCTCATCCTAATAGGGATGTGCCCTTTTCCTCCCCAGGATGCTGCGCATCCGGGGGAGGGGGACCAGCCGGAGGCTGGTGGAGGGGGTCCACCACGTCTGTTGCAGCCCCCTCCACCACGATGCTGCGCATCGCGGTCCCCCTCCCCCGGAGCCGCAGGCTCCTGGAGAGGAGAGGGCGTTTCGCGTGACTGTACGTTCCGCGATCGCCGAGGCGGCGCATGCCTTCGAAGATGTCAGCCCTACCGCGCGGCTCGATGCCGAATTGCTGATGGCGCATGCGTTGGGGGTCAGCCGGGAGGCGATGATTCTCGGGCGGTTGGGCGATCCGGTGCCCGATGGGTTTGCGGCGCTGGTCGAGCGGCGTTTGCGGCATGAGCCGGTTGCCTATCTGACGGGCAGGCGCGCCTTCTGGACGATCGAGCTTTTGGTCGGTCCCGGCGTGCTGGTGCCGCGGGCGGACAGCGAAACGCTGATCGAGGTGTCGGTCGCGCATTTCGGCGACCGGGCGCCGCGGCGGATTCTCGATCTGGGGACCGGACCGGGCACGTTGTTGCTGGCGGCGCTCGATCAATGGCCGGGCGCGACGGGGCTGGGCGTCGACGCATCGGAGGCGGCGCTGGACTATGCGCAGCGCAATGCCGAGGCGCTGGGCATGGCAGCGCGAACCGAGCTTCGCGCCGGCAACTGGAGCGAGGGGATCGACGAGCGATTCGACCTGATCCTGACCAACCCGCCCTATATCGGAACGCGGGAGGCGTTGCCGGCCGAGGTGCGCGAGCATGAGCCGGCCGAGGCGCTGTTCGCGGGCAGCGACGGGCTGGACGACTATCGCCGCATCGTGCCCGAGCTGCCGCGGCTGCTGGCGCCCGGCGGAATCGTGGTGATCGAGATCGGATCGACCCAGGCCGAGGCCGTCGCGGCGATGGTGGCTCAGACCGGTCTTCGTGCGAGCGTGGCGCGCGATCTCGCCGGTCTTCCGCGGGTCGTCTCCGCAGTTGAAATCTGATGCCGCGAGCCCATATTTAGGCTTGGAACTTGTTGCTGCGCCCGCTAAGACGAGCACGGGGTAGGGCACTTTCAACCAATCCGCTGCAAGGCAGGTCGTTGAACAGCGCGACTCCAATCCAAGTCATGTGTGCCGCCCCGTCCGGCGGCCATGGCAGCCGGAGGACTCCGCTGGAGCCCGCCGCGAACGGTAACACGCATCCGGGACCTTGATGGATCGACGGACAGCCTTGTAAAGACAGGACAAACAGACCTTGATGAACAATCGTCAGGCGAACAACGGGCGCCGTCGCGGCCGTGGCGGTCAGCAGCGCCAGGGTGGCAACCCGAACCAGGGCAATGGCAGTCGTATCGATAACCGCGCCCGCGGTAATGCCGCCCAGCTGCTCGAGAAATACAAGAATCTTGCCCGCGACGCGCAGTTGCAGGGCGATCGGGTCAATACCGAATATTATCTCCAGTTCGCCGATCACTATTTCCGCGTGGTGAACGAGAATCGCGCACGGCTCGACGACGGCAATCAGCAGCGTCGCCAGCGCGAGGATTCGGACGAGGACGATGATTTCGAGTTCGAGGCCGAGGGCCAGCGCGACGATCAGCCGCGCGGCGACGAAGGCGGCAACCGAGAAGAGCGCGCTCCGCGCCAGGACCGTGGCAACCGTGACGATCGTGGCAATCGCGAAGAGCGCAGCGCCCGTGAGGATCGCGGCAACCGCGACGACCGCGGTTCTCGCGAGGACCGTGGCGAGCGCCGTGAGCGTCGCCCGCGCGTGAATGGCGGCGGCTATCCGGTCGAGGCTGGCGACGTCGGCAGCGACATCGTCCAGCCAGTCGAAACGCCTGTGGTTGCCGAAGCGCAGCCGGTCGCGGAAGAGGCGCCGCGTCCGCGTCGTCGCACCACCCGCCGCGACCGCGATGTCGAAGCGCAGGGCGAGAGCGGCATCGATGCCGCAATCCTGCCGCCGGCGCTGGGCGTAACGGTCGAGGCCGAACCGGCTGCGGACGTTGCGACCGAGGAAAAGCCGAAGCGCCGCCGCACCCGTCGCGATGCGGAGGCCCCGGCCGCCTGAGCGATCCGGTTTCGGAAGCGAGATTGCCGCCATCCTCACCCCGGTGAGGGTGGCGGTTTTCGTTTCAGGGCCGCGCGCATGTGGATGCAAAAGCGCTGGCCCCGCCGGGCCAAGCTGCTACCAACGACCTCAAGACGCACTGGGAGGGATCATATGCGCTGGCTGGCTCTTGGTTTTGTTGCGCTGCCCGCTCTGGCGCAGGCGCAGACCGCGGTTCCCGCACCCGACCAGAGCGCGCAGGGCGATGTCGCGGTCACCATCTACAATAACGACCTGGCACTGGTTCAGGACAAGCGCACGCTGACCCTGCCGGCGCAGCGCACGCGACAGGAATTTCCCGACGTGTCGGCGTCGATCCGGCCCGAGACGGTGACGCTGAGCGGCGGCGGGCTGACGATCGTCGAGCAGAATTTCGACTTCGACCTGCTGACTCCGCAAAAGCTGATGGAGAAGGCGGTCGGCCGCACCATCACGCTGGTGCGCACCAATGCCGAGACCAAGGCCGAAACGCGCGAGGAAGCGCGGGTGCTGGCCAACAATAACGGCACCGTCGTCCAGATCGGCAACCGCATCGAGGTGCTCGACCCGAGCAGCACTCGGGTGATCTTCCCGACGCTGCCGCCCAATCTGCGCGCGCGCCCGACCCTGTCGGTGACGGTCGACAGCGCGACCGCCGGGGCGCGGCCGGTGACGCTCAACTATCTGTCGCGCGGGTTCGGCTGGAAGGCCGATTATGTCGCTCTGTTCGACGAAAGTGCGGGCAAGATCGATGTCCAGGGCTGGATCACGCTGAACAACACCAGCGGCACGACCTTCAACAATGCCCGCACATTGCTGGTCGCGGGGGCGGTGGGCGAGGACGGCAATGGACAGCGTCAGGTCTATGGCCGGCCCAACCGGACGATCCCGGGCAACCGGCCGGGGACGCAGACCGCCAATCGCGAGCAGCTGGGCGACTTCTATGTCTATCCGCTGGCCGAACGGACGACGATCGCCAATGCCCAGCAGAAGCAGGTGAGCTTCCTGGACGTGACGGGCACGCCCGCGGCGCGCGCCTATTTCTATCGCAATCAATGGCTGGGCACGGTCGAGGAACCGGCGAGTGCCGATACGGTGCTGCGCTTCTCGTCCGCGCGCGAAAGTGGACTGGGGGACGCGCTGCCCGCCGGGACGGTACGCGTCTATATGCGCGATGCGCGCGGCCAGCCGCAGTTCATCGGCGAGAGCGCGATCGGCCACACGCCGATGGGGTCGAGCCTGGCGCTGAAGACCGGCGAGGCGTTCGACGTGAAGGTGCGCCCGGTGGTCGAGAAGCGCGAGCGGCTGAGCGCGACGCGCTGGCGCACGACGATGCGCTATACGCTGACCAATGCGCGATCGACGCCGGTGACCGTCGAACTCGCCCAGGCGGGGCTCGACCTGTTGTGGGACGAGTCGCGGATCGAAAGCGAGAGCCAGAAGAGCGAGCGGACCTCGTCCGACGAGGTTATGTGGAAGGTCGAGGTGCCCGCCAATGGCGAGGCGAGCGTCACCGCCACCTTCCTCATGCGCTATTGATCGGTCGATCGGTGCGGCGGATCCGCGCCTTGGGGCTTGCCGTCGCCGCGCTGGTCGCGGCGCTGCCTGCGTTTGCCCAGCCGGTAACCTCGCCGGCGCCCGATTCGGTTGCGGTCACCATCTATCGCGCACCCAACGCCTCGGCCGATCGCAAGCTTCAGCTGAGCTGGCTGCAGGGCTATGCGCTGATTACCGAGAAGCGGACGATCACGATTCCGCGCGGGCGCGCGACGATCCGGTTCGAGGGAGTCGCGGAAGGCATCCTGCCCGAAAGCGCGATCGTCGCCGATCTGCCGAGCGGGGTGCGCGAGAAGAATCTCGACGCCGATCTGCTGAGCCCGCGCAGCCTGTACGAGCGCAGCCTGGGCCGACCTGTCACGATCCGGCGGCGGTCGGAGGATGGCAACCAGGTCGAGGAGCCGGCGATCATCCGGTCGGGCGCCGACAGCGCTTCGATCCTGGAGACGCGCGAGGGATTCGTTGCAGTCAATTGCGGACCGACGCGCGATACGATCGTCTATCCCTCAGTCCCGGCGGGGTTGTCGGCCAAGCCGACGCTGTCGATCGAGACCGAATCCACTGAGGAACGACAGGTCACCGTGACCCTGTCCTATCTCGCCTGGGGCTTCGACTGGCAGGCCAATTATGTCGCGACGATGCGGCCAGACGGGAAGCTCGACCTGTTCGCCTGGGTGACTTTGGCCAACACGGACGTGACCAGTTTCGTCGATGCCGAGACGATGGTGGTTGCCGGCCGTCTCAATCGGGAGAGTGAGCGGCCCGATGAGCGGTCGGTCAAAGGGTCGTTGAGCTTTCGCTGCTTTCCGACTTTTGTGAGGGAAAGGGCGCCGGAGACTTTTGCCGTCCCTGCGCCGCCCGCACCGCCCGCGCCAATGGCGATGGAGCGCCTAACGGCTGACGACATCACTGTCGTCGCCGGAGTGAGCATCGCACGGCAGGAGGAACTGGGCGACCTCAAGCTGTATCGCATCCCCGACCGCACCACCGTTGCCTCGCAAAGCCTGAAGCAGGTCGCGATGCTCGATCGCAAGGCGGTGCCGGTGGAGGCTTTCTATCGCGCCCATGTCTATGACGGGGCGCAGGTTCGCCGCGTATTGCGCCTGCAGAACCGGAAGGAGCAGGGGCTAGGGCTGCCATTGCCGCAGGGCGGCGTCGCCGTCTTCGCGCCGCGCGGCGAGGATCGCGTCCTGATCGGCGAGGGGAGCGTGGCGGACAAGGCGGTGAACGAGGAGGTCGAGATCGAACTCGACCAGGCGCCGCAGATCAAGCTTGAGGTCGAGGAGACCGATTCGGGCGATCGCTGGGAGGACAAGCTCGTCACCGTAACTAACGCCAATCCCTATCCGATCCGGTTCGAGGGGAATGTGACACTCGATGACGGATACAAGCGCCAGCGGACTTCGGCGAGATTGCAACGGAAGAATGGGCGCGACCTCTGGATCGTCGAGGTTCCGGCCAATGGTAGCGCGACATTGCGCTATCGCGAGGTCGAGCCGCGCGAATGAGCTGAGGCAGGTCTTTGCAATTGCGCGCGTTTCGTGGGACCTTGCCTCGCCTAACTGACAAAGGAGTTCGGTCGATGACGATCGCGGCAATCCTGAGCGGGAAGGGCAGTGATGTGGTCTCGATCGCGGGCGATCGGACCGTGGCCGAGGCGGTGGCGCTGCTGGCCGAAAGGCGCATCGGCGCGGTGCCGGTGATGGACGGCGATGCGGTCGCCGGCATTTTTTCCGAGCGCGACGTGATCCATAGCCTCGAGCAGCACGGCGCGGCTGCGCTGGACCGGCCCGTGTCGCAGGTGATGACGGCGCCGGCGATCACCGTGACGCGCGACGAATCGATCCTGGCGGCGCTGGCGCTGATGACGCGGCGGCGGATCCGGCATCTCCCCGTGGTGGAGCGGGGCGAGTGCG
>NZ_CM145486.1:0-692500 GCF_055521555.1 Sphingomonas sp. BL-S-25 | reverse complement strand
CTCAGCTGGGAGAGCGGTTGCTTTGCAAGCATCAGGTCATCGGTTCGATCCCGATAGGCTCCACCATTCCGTAGCGAGCGAGACGAATTAGCGACGCTAATTCGCACGTGAGCCAGGACGGCCAGCGCTGCATAGCGCGCCATAAGGCGCAGCTTCGCTGCGACTGACGGCGTGCGGCGGCGCGGAAGCGCAACCTGACCAAGATTATCCAGGGATGAAGAAACGAGATCCGCTGCGCGAGTAGCGGTAACCGCGGTCTGATGACTGCAGTTCTTTGACATTGTGAATGGGTTTTTCAAATCGATGCCGTGACGGCGTTGGTTTCAGCTGCAAGGCTGTGACTGGCGTCCGAACAAACAGCTGAGATTTATTATCTGCATCACGCGGCAGCGCTACGCCGAGTGGCATGAGGGACTTTGGTCCTGAAGCCCAGCGTTGTCGTTGGTGGTGTGGACTCTCAAGTGTGAGGTAAGGGCATTTGGTGGATGCCTTGGCATGTACAGGCGATGAAGGACGTGGCACGCTGCGATAAGCGTCGGTGAGGTGTGAGCAACCTTTGACCCGACGATTTCCGAATGGGGAAACCCACCTTCACCAATTAATTCAGCCGGTGAGCGATCACTGGCCGAGTTAATTGAGGAAGGTATCACCGAAGTGAATACATAGCTTTGGTGAAGCGAACCCGGGGAACTGAAACATCTCAGTACCTGGAGGAAAAGACATCAACCGAGATTCCGTTAGTAGTGGCGAGCGAACGCGGACCAGGCCAGTGCCTGATATTCAACTAGCAGAAGCTTCTGGAAAGTAGCGCCATAGTGGGTGACAGCCCCGTATGCGAAAGTGATGTATCAGGACTCGAGTAGGGCGGGACACGTGTAATCCTGTCTGAACATAGGGGGACCACCCTCTAAGCCTAAATACTCGTACATGACCGATAGCGAACTAGTACCGTGAGGGAAAGGTGAAAAGCACCCCGATGAGGGGAGTGAAACAGTACCTGAAACCGAATGCCTACAAGCAGTGGGAGGGGCTTCATGCCCTGACCGCGTACCTCTTGCATAATGGGTCTGTGACTTAATGTATCAAGCAAGCTTAAGCCGTTAGGTGTAGGCGCAGCGAAAGCGAGTCTGAATAGGGCGACTTAGTTTGATGCATTAGACCCGAAACCCGGCGATCTAGGCATGACCAGGATGAAGGTGGGGTAACACCCACTGGAGGTCCGAACCGATTAACGTTGAAAAGTTACCGGATGAGTTGTGTTTAGGGGTGAAAGGCCAATCAAGCCGGGAAATAGCTGGTTCTCCGCGAAAACTATTGAGGTAGTGCCTCGGACGAACACCCTAGGGGGTAGAGCACTGGATGGATGCGGGGGTCGCGAGATCTACCAACTCTAACCAAACTCCGAATACCTAGGAGTGATATCCGGGAGACAGACGGCGGGTGCTAAGGTCCGTCGTCAAAAGGGAAACAGCCCTGACCTACAGCTAAGGTCCCCAAGTCACGTCTAAGTGGGAAAGCATGTGGGAATCCCAAAACAACCAGGAGGTTGGCTTAGAAGCAGCCATCCTTTAAAGAAAGCGTAACAGCTCACTGGTCTAAACAAGGGTTCCTGCGGCGAAGATGTAACGGGGCTAAAGACGTGCACCGAAGCTTAGGGTGTGGATTTATCCACGCGGTAGCGGAGCGTTCCGTAAGTCTGTGAAGCGGTCTGGTAATGGGCCGTGGAGATATCGGAAGTGCGAATGCAGACATGAGTAGCGATAAAAAGGGTGAGATGCCCTTTCGCCGAAAGACCAAGGGTTCCTGCGCAAGGCTAATCCGCGCAGGGTGAGCCGGCCCCTAAGACGAGCCCGAAGGGGGTAGTCGATGGGAACCACGTTAATATTCGTGGGCCTGGTGGTGTGTGACGGATCTCGTGTGTTGTACGTCCTTAACGGATTGGACGTGCTTCGAAGAGGTTCCAGGAAATAGCCCCACCGTATAGACCGTACCCGAAACCGACACAGGTGGTCAGGTAGAGTATACCAAGGCGCTTGAGAGAAGTGTCCTGAAGGAACTCGGCAAATTGCCTCCGTACCTTCGGAAGAAGGAGGCCCTGGCATTGCGCAAGCAGTGTCAGGGGGCACAGGCCAGGGGGTAGCGACTGTTTAGCAAAAACACAGGGCTCTGCTAAGTCGGCTTCAAGACGACGTATAGGGCCTGACGCCTGCCCGGTGCCTGAAGGTTAAGTGGAGGGGTGCAAGCTCCGAAATGAAGCCCAGGTAAACGGCGGCCGTAACTATAACGGTCCTAAGGTAGCGAAATTCCTTGTCGGGTAAGTTCCGACCTGCACGAATGGCGTAACGACTTCCCCACTGTCTCCAGGACATGCTCAGCGAAATTGAATTCTCCGTGAAGATGCGGAGTACCCGCGGTTAGACGGAAAGACCCCGTGCACCTTTACTGCAGCTTCAGAGTGGCATTAGGAAGGAACTGTGTAGAATAGGTGGGAGGCTTTGAAGCATTGGCGCCAGCTGATGTGGAGCCATAATGTGAAATACCACCCTGTTGTTTTCTGATGTCTAACCTCGAACCATGAAACTGGTTCAGGGACCCTCTGTGGCGGGTAGTTTGACTGGGGCGGTCGCCTCCTAAAGAGTAACGGAGGCGCGCGAAGGTTGGCTCAGGCCGGTTGGAAACCGGCTGTTAGAGTGCAATGGCATAAGCCAGCCTGACTGCGAGACTGACAAGTCGAGCAGAGACGAAAGTCGGTCATAGTGATCCGGTGGTCCCTCGTGGAAGGGCCATCGCTCAACGGATAAAAGGTACGCCGGGGATAACAGGCTGATAACCCCCAAGAGCTCATATCGACGGGGTTGTTTGGCACCTCGATGTCGGCTCATCACATCCTGGGGCTGGAGCAGGTCCCAAGGGTTTGGCTGTTCGCCAATTAAAGTGGTACGTGAGCTGGGTTCAGAACGTCGCGAGACAGTTTGGTCCCTATCTGCCGTGGGCGTCGAAATTTGAGAGGAGTTGACCCTAGTACGAGAGGACCGGGTTGAACGTACCTCTGGTGTACCTGTCGTCGTGCCAACGGCGCAGCAGGGTAGCTATGTACGGACGGGATAACCGCTGAAAGCATCTAAGCGGGAAGCCTCCCTCGAGATAAGATTTCTTAGAGCGGTCGAAGACCACGACCTTGATAGATCGGATGTAGAAGCGCGGTAACGTGTGGAGCTAACCGATACTAATTGCTCTATTCGCACTTGATGAGTCCCACCATCAACGACAGCCCTGGACGGCTGATCGTCGATCAAGATAATCATCACACCTGTTTGCACGGGCATCGATAAAACCCAATCCAGCTGCACAAGCTTCATTGCTTGGTGACCATAGCGTCTGTGACCCACCCGATCCCATCCCGAACTCGGACGTGAAACCAGACTGCGCCGATGGTACTATCGCTCAAGCGATGGAAGAGTAGGTCGTCGCCAGGCATTGAAGCCTGTGCAGCCAGGATCAGAAAAACCCATTCACTTGTCGCCTCTCACACAGGCACAACCAGGTTGACGCGGGATGGAGCAGCCCGGTAGCTCGTCAGGCTCATAACCTGAAGGTCGCAGGTTCAAATCCTGCTCCCGCAACCAACATCACATACACAGCCGCCTCGGTAACCACCGCAGGCGGCTTTTTTGCGTCTGACGCCACGTCGCGACAGCAAAAGCTTGCGGGGCAGCATGGTGTTTCGCTCGGTCCAACGCGATCTGAGATTCGGTTCGCGACAAGCGGCCTGCTGGAACACGGCCTGCACGCCCCGGGATCGAAGATCGTTAGCCGGCTAACGCCGTCAGCGGACGCACCGATCATTCTTCCACGCTCCCCCGCGATCGAGGCAGCGATCTTGAGCAAGAAACGGCTTTAGCCAAACCGCGGCTCCGACCCCGAGAAGTGTCAGCGTGACCAGCCCAAGCAGCGCGAATTTCCAGGTCAGTCGCATTTCGGGTTCCTCGTCGAGTGGGATCTTGATCTGGCGCATATGGGATCGGGTTCGGAAGGTTCGCCTGAACCATATGTTGCGCAAGCGTCCTCAAGTGCGGCGCTCATACGAACCTGTTGATCGGGACGGAAGTGCCTGTCGGTCGCGACCGGTGAGGCACCACGGGCATCGCTTAGTCGCAGATCGATCCGCGCGCTCGATCTTGAGACAGTAGGCCCTGGCCGGAACGAGGTCTGCAGACCGGGCGCGCCGTGTTGGCGCCTCGTCTCTCGATGGATACTTCATGGGCGCCGGCGGGCGGCGCAATGGCCTGACCGATGCGCACCGCAGGCGCGGTGCGGATTGCATCGACCACGCGGTTTCGAACGACGCTCAGTCGTCGACCGGTTTGCCCAGCCGCCCCTCGATCCATAATTTCCGGATCAGCACGAAGCACAGCACCGTGAGCGGACCGCCCAGGATCAGCCCGGCGGGACCGAAGATGACGCCGATCGAGAATAATGAGAACATGGTGACTGCCGGCGGGATCTTGACCGAGTGGCGCATGACCAGCGCGTTGACCAGATTGCCGTCGGTCTGCTGCACCACGAAATAGATCGCCGCGATCTTCCACACCGCATCGCCGCCCATGGTCAGGCCAATCAGAACGGCGGGAGCCGCGGCCATCAGCGGGCCGATTACGGGGATAAAGCCCAGAACGGCAGCAATGACTGCGAGCGCGAGTGGCGAGGGCGCGCCGATCAGCCACATGCCGAGGAAAATCGTGACGCCGACGAAGATGACCGAGACCGTCTGTCCCAGCAGGAAGCGGCGCAGCGCGACGCCCAGCTCGTGCAGCGTCTCCTCGCCGCGCGCTTCCCATGACCGGGGAAGGATCATGTGGAACCCGGCGCGATAGGTCGAGGGCTGGGCAGCGAGGAACACGCCGCCCAGCATCGCCAGCAGCGTCGCCGAGACCATGCCGCTGACAAAGGACAGGATCGAGCGGACGATCGACACGATGTTGCTTCCCGATGGGGAGAATTGCTCGACGATATGGTTGAGCCGTTCTTCGCCGACGCGGGCGCTGAGATCCTGCCATCCGCCCGGGACCAGGCCGGCAAGCTGGTTGACCTGGCTGACAAGCTCGCTGCCGAACAATCCGGCGATCGCGAAGATGCTGCCGAACAGGGTGATTGCAGCCAGCGCCAGCGCAATCGGGCGGGGCAGGGGCACCCATCGGCAGATCAACCGCGTCAGCGCGCCGAGCACGATCGCCACGAGCGTCGCCGCGAACAACAGCAGCAGGACCGGCCGCAGCTGCCAGAGAAGCGCGGCGAATGCGAGCAGCGCGAGCAGCGCCGCGCCGGCGGTGAACAGGCGGTTGCCGGGGGCGCCGGCAATCGCCCGCATCTTGTCGTCCGGCTCGGTCGGCGGCGTCGCTGTCACATGATCCCCTGTGCTTGTCCCGACATCGACCGCATAACGTTCCGGAGGCGAAAATGGCCAACAGGTCTCCCGGAAGATCGAGGCGTCTGCCGAAGGGCACTATTAATTACACAGCGTTAAATTTCCGCTTGCAACGTCGCGGTTAATAACGCATCTAATTTACGTTAATCGAAACTGCGAGAGAGTGGATCCTATGAAAGTTGATCGCGTGCTTCTCCTCTCCCTGGCGGCGCTGGCCTTGCCCGCCGCCGTTCACGCAGAAATGCCCCAGAGTGCCAGGCAGCAAGCGGCCAAGCCCAAGGCGACCAAGCCCAAGGCGACCAAGCCGCAAGCGGCGCGGCCTCAGGCGGCAGCGGGTCAGACCCAGCAGCCGGCGGCAGCCGCCGAGCCAGCGCCCGCGACCGGCCCCAGGGTGCATGTGTCCAAGTCGCGCGATGTGACCGACTGCACCGCGCGGACCCAGGGGGGCAAACGCACCGTCGTCGGTCAAGGGCTGGGCGCGCTGGTCGGCAGTAAGGTCGGCGGCGCCAACGCAGTGATGGTCGGCAGCGCGGCGGCGGGCGCGGTCGGCGAGTCGCTCGACAAGAAGGAGCGCTGCGGTCCGTCGGCCCAGATCGAGAGCAACGCCGCGCCGGCCGACGCACCGAAGAAAAAGAAGAAGATCAGCCTGGGCCGCATCCTCGGACAGTGATCATCCCTTCGGACGCAGGAGCGTGTCGTCATGACTAGACGCATGATATCGTCTCTGGCCGGAGCGGCAGCGCTGCTCGTCGGCCTGTCCCTGGTCCACCAGGACAGCGCCTCGGCACAGCGCCAGACGGTGTTCATTTGCAACGGTGTCGCGCAGGGCAGCCCGAACTGCGCGCCGCCCACGCCTGTGCTGAAACGGTACATCCATGTCGACCGCTCGTTCGGCGCGCTCGCCTATGACGAGATCAAGTCGATCTGGTACGGCAGCTATCAATACCCTTCCAAGTCGGAAGCGCAGAAGGGCGTGCTGGCGCATTGCCGGGAAAATGGTGGCGCCGCGTGCAAGCTGATGCTGTCCTACACCAACCAATGCGCGGCGGTGACGCGGGTGGTGGAAGGCGGGGCGGAGGCAAAGGGCAAGGATTCGGTCAACACCGGCAGCACGCAGGAAGAGGCTGAAGCCAATGCGCTCCGATCCTGTCAGGCCGATTGGGGCACGCGAAGCTGCACGGTGAAGCTGGTCAATTGCAGCCATCACAATGTGACGCGGTGGAGCCGGTGGGTATATGATTGATCGCTGACCGGGCGAAACGGCCGATGCCTTGCTAGGTCATGGATGGCAGCCGTCGGAGCTCTATTGGATCTGCCAGCAGTTTGATGTCGCTCGTAACCGAAATAAGGTTGAAGGTGGTGGGCTCGTCGTGCAGCTCGCGATTCCATGGGCGGTGAGAGGACACGGCGGCAACTTCTGCTGACGCTCTGTGGCGGCGGATTTTTGCCCCTTGTGGGGTCAGGCTGCACCTATAGTTCCGGGCGCCGTGTCCGCGACGGACGGGGTATCGCGGGCATCCTGCGAAGCCGGGTGTCGGTGCCGCATGAGGAGACGCTGGCCGCATATCGGCGGGCTGGCGCACAAGAGGCGAAGGCGCATGTCCTTGGCGAACACGACTGGGGCCTTGTCGACCGCGCGCTCAGCGACCTGCCGCCGGTCTATCAGCACATATTGGAGGGGCGGCTCGATCGCCTGAGCTTTATCGATGCGCCGAGCAGCGCCGGATCGGCCCTGACGCGGCACTTCGAGGGCCCGGGCGGCGAGCCGCGCTTCGATATGACGCTGCGCGCGGATGTACTGAATCTGTCGCTGAGCGACTTTCTGAACCGCAAGGACCAGGCGCTCTTCGCCGAAGACGGCACCGGTTACCGGCTCCAAATCGTGTCGAACGATCTGCCGGCCCTGACCTATGTGCTGCTGCACGAAGCGGTACATGTGCTGGACCAGAGTTATCGCATTTCGGCGAACATGCGGCCCTTCGCATCGATCTGGGCCGACTATCGAAGCCTAGCCGAGCCCTACGCGTCGGGGCCTTTGGTGCGTTCGGCCTATCGGCGCGGTCCACTCCTGCCGGCGGCGCGTATGCCGGAAATCTACCAGACGCTGGGCAAATCCCCCTTCGTCTCGCTCTATTCCACCGCTTCCGCCGGCGAGGATCTGGCCGAGCTATTGGCCTGGGCGCATCTGGCACGCCGGCACCGCGCGCACCTCGAGATCACGGTGCTGGATGCGAGCGGACGGCGCGTGGCACGAGTGATGCCGCTGCAGTCTGCCGCCGTGCGGGCGCGGTTGAAGCGGGCGGAATCGATCGTGGCGGCGATCCACGCGAGGTGATGATCGCTGCCTGCCTATTTGGGCTGACGTGCGTTCTGCGCGACCGCCACGACGACGCACGCGAGCAGCCCCAGTGGAAACCATAGCCCGAACTTGCCGGTAAGCAGCCCGATCGCTCCGAAGATCAGGAGGATCGCGAAGGGGGAGTAACGCTTCATCCGTCAAGCCTATGGGAACGGCAGTCTGCCCGTCAATCTCGCCGCCCTGTCACGCGACGATCTCCGGCGCGGCAGTGCCAGCCTGGCGCTCGAACAACCGGCGATACTGGCCGTCCGGCGCCGCGAGCAGCGCGTCATGACTGCCGTCCTCGACGATCCTGCCGCCTGAAAACACCAGGATCCGATCGAGCGCCCGCACCGTCGACAGCCGGTGCGCGATGACGATCGCGGTCCGCCCGACCATCAGCCGCTCCATCGCCTGCTGGATCGCCGCCTCGGATTCAGAATCGAGGCTGGAGGTCGCTTCGTCGAGGATCAGGATCGGCGCATCGGCCAGGAAGGCGCGCGCGATCGCGACGCGCTGACGCTCGCCGCCCGACAGCTTCACGCCGCGTTCGCCGACCAGGGTGCGATAGCCCCTGGGCAATGCCTTGATGAAGTCATGCGCATTGGCCAGCCGGGCCGCCCGCTCGATCTCCGCCTGGGTGGCGCCGGGGCGGCCATAGCCGATATTGTCGGCGAGCGAGCGGTGGAACAGCACCGATTCCTGCGGCACGATCGCGACCTGGCGGCGCAGCGAGGCCTGGGTGGCGTCGGCGACATCCTGGCCGTCGATCGTGACCTGTCCTGCGTCGACGTCATAGAGGCGCTGGATCAGCTTCACGAAGCTGGTCTTGCCCGATCCCGACGGACCGACCAGGCCGACCCGCTGTCCCGCCGGAATGGTGACGGTCAGGCCGTTATAAAGCGCGCGATCCTGCCCCGGATAGCGGAAGCGCACGCCATCGAAGCGGATCGCGCCGCCCGCGACCTGGATCGGACGGGCACCCGCCCGGTCGGCGACGCCCAGCGGCTCGTCATGGAGCTCGACCAGTTCCTCCATCTCGTTCACCGCGCGCTGAAGCTGGTGCACATATTGGCCGATCTCGCGCAGATAGCCGTTCAGCACGAGATAGCTGGTCAGGACATAGGCCATGTCGCCCGCGCTCGCCTGGCCCCGCGCCCAGAGCAGCAGCGCGGTGCCCGTCGTCGCGATGCGGATCAGCCAGAGCAGCGCGAGCTGGCCGGAGCCGGCCCAGGTGAACGCCATCCAGGTGCGCCGCGTGCGCCGGCGCCACTTGCCGACCGTACGGCCGAGCAGCTGCTCCTCGCGACCCTCGCTGCCAAAGGCCTTCACCACCGCGTTCGTCCCGATCGCGTCGGCAAGTACGCCGCCCAGCCTGGTGTCCCACTGGTTGGACAGCCGCGCGCGCGGCGCGAGGACGCGGGTAGCGAGCGCCACGGTCAGCGCGATATAGGCGATCGCGCCGACTCCCATGACGAGGCCCAGCAGCGGCCAGTGCGCCGCGAGTAGCACGACCGTGCCGATCAGGACGGTCAGCGAGGGCAGCAGCGCGAGCAGCAGCACGTCGTTCAGCGTATCGAGCGCCCACATGCCGCGGGTGATCCGCCGCACCGTCGATCCCGAAAAGGCATTGGCATGCCAGTCGGTCGACAGCCGCTGAACCCGGGCAAAAGCCTCCTGGGTCACCGTGCCCATCATGGTCAGCGTCAGCGGCACGATCGACCACCAACCGAGATGGCGCAGGACGACCATCGCGCAACCCAGCGCGGCGATCGCGGCGAAGCTCCACCAGGCCAGGCTGGCATCGCCGCCGCCGACCGCGTCGATCATCCGCCCCGCATAGACCGGCACGAATACCTCGGTCAGCGTGCCGAGCATCATCGCCCCGGCACAAGCGAGCGCCGGCAGCGGCGTGCGCGCCCAATGGCGGAAGGTGAAGGCCAGCACCTTGCGCAGCACCGAGGCGCGCGGGAACAGCTCGTCATCGTTCATCGAATGTCACCGTGCGATTGCGCACGGTCCTCAGATCAGGGGTCGGTCGGACTGGGCGGGAAGGGGCGGATCAGTGGTGAAGAAGACCACCGACCCGAAGCACCGCCGGGAAGCGCGCAAGAAAATCGATCATATCCGCGCTCCTTTCCGTTCGTCGCTGAGATGCGGTCGCCTTAGCCGATTTCCTCTGCGAACGCCACAGGGCGGCGGGATAGGTGGCAGTTATGACGTTGAACGCCGGGGCGGGGCGCCGTACGGGACGGTGCCCGCGTGACGGGGTGACCCTTCGGCCTCGTCATGCGTTCCGAGCCGGCATCTCAAGCGAAAGGCGATTCCCTTCATGAAACTGCTGCTCCCGAGCCTGTTGGTCCTTGCCGCAATCGGACAGCCCGCAACCGGGCAAACCGCCGGGGCGACCGCCCAGGATGCGGGCCAGGCGGACCCGGCCTGGCTGGCGAAATGCATGGAGGACAATGGGTCGACGCTAGGCACCGCCAAATGCATGGTCGAGCACCGCATGGCGCTGCAGGAGCAGCAGCAGGCGCTGCTGAAGCGGATCCGCGGCAAGCTGGCCGGTTCGGGCATCGAGGGTGCCGACTATAAGGCGGCCGCCGCGAGCCTTGCCGAGGCTCAGAAGCATTGGGAGGCGTTCATCGCCGCCGACTGCGATATCGTCGGGTCGGTGTTCGGCAATGGCACCGCCTTCGGCCTTGCCGGCGAGGATTGCACCATCAATCACTACCGCGCCCGCAACGATCAGTTGCGGGCACTGGAAGAGAATTACCTGACCCAGTGAGCGTGCCCGCGCGTCTTCTGCGATTTCTCGCCGTGCAGCTTGGCGGCTGCGCGGCCAGTCGGCATAACGAAGGTGACTCCCGGCTGATGGGGCCGGCACAGACATGCGAGGACCGATGCGTCGCCTGATCCTGATCCTTCTCGGCGTGGTCGCGCTTGCGGCGGCGGCCTGGTTCCTGTTCTTCCGCGGATCGGGCACGCCGCCGGTCTATGCGGTGACGGTGGTCAAGACGATGCCGCACGATCCCGACGCCTTTACCCAGGGGCTGTTCTACCGTGACGGGCATTTCTACGAGAGCACCGGCGGCGAGGGGACGTCGAACCTGCGCAAGGTCGATCCGGCGACCGGCAAGGTGCTGCAGCAGCAGGACCTGAGCCCCGCCTATTTCGGCGAAGGCATCGTCGACTGGGGCGACCGCGTGCATCAGGTCACGTGGAAGAACCAGCAGGGCTTCACCTACACGATCAAGGATTTCACCCCGCAGCCGGGCTTTTCCTATGAGGGCGAGGGCTGGGGCCTGACCCGCAACGACAAGAACATCATCCTGAGCGACGGGACGCCGGTGCTTCGCTTCCTCGATCCGAGCACGATGAAGGAAGTGTCGAAGCTGACGGTCACCGCAAACGGCTGCCCGGTCGAGGAGCTGAACGAGCTCGAATGGGTCGATGGCGAGATCTACGCCAATATCTGGCAGACCAAGCTGATCGCGCGGATCGATCCCACGTCGGGCAAGGTGAAGAGCTTCCTAGACGTGACCGGCCTTGGGCCGCAGACGTCCGATCCGGACGCGGTGCCCAACGGCATCGCCTATGATGCGGCGGGCAAGCGGCTGTTCCTGACCGGCAAGCGCTGGCCGGAACTGTACGAAGTCCGTGAAGGATCGCGCCAGCCGGACTCCGCGCCGGCGATGGGGCAGGCGGCACAGATCATGGCGTGCAAGGCGGGCGGCTGACCCGCATGCGCCATGACGACGATCTGACGGCGGATCGGCCGACGTTCGTCACCCATCTCGAATGTTCGATGACGGGCGAGACCTATGAGGCCGACCGCCTGCACGGGCTGTCGCGTGTCGGGCGCCCGCTGCTGGTGCGCTACGACCTGGCGGCGGCAGGGGCGGCGCTGACGCCCGCGGTCCTTGCCGGGCGGCCGGCGGATCTGTGGCGCTACCGTGAGATCCTGCCGGTTCGCCGGACGGAGAATATCGTCAGCCTGGGCGAGATCGCGACGCCGATCGTCGACCTGCCTGCGGTCGCCCGCGCTGCCGGTGCATCGAATCTGTGGGTCAAGGACGAGGGGCGGTTGCCGACCGGATCGTTCAAGGCGCGCGGGCTGGTGATGGCGATCGCGATGGCCAGGGAACTGGGCGTCACGACGATCGCGATGCCGACCAACGGAAATGCCGGCGCGGCAGCCGCGGCCTATGCCAGCCGCGTCGGGATCGAGGCGGTGATCTTCTGTCCCGCCGACACGCCCGAGATCAATGTGCGCGAGATCGCAGCGCAGGGCGCGCGCGTCTACCGGGTCAATGGCCTGATCGACGATTGCGGCAAGCTGGTCGGGCAGGGCGCGAAGGAGCGAGGCTGGTTCGACCTGTCGACGCTCAAGGAGCCCTATCGGATCGAGGGCAAGAAGACGATGGGGCTGGAACTGGCCGAGCAGTTCGGCTGGGATCTGCCCGATGCGATCTTCTATCCCACGGGCGGCGGCACCGGGTTGATCGGCATGTGGAAGGCGTTCGACGAGATGGAGGCGCTCGGCTGGATCGGGCCGAAGCGACCGCGCATGTACGCGGTCCAGGCCGAGGGCTGCGCGCCGATGGTCCGCGCCTGGCAGCAGGGCGAGCGCCACGCCACCCGCTGGGAGGATGCGCATACCGTCGCCGCCGGCATCCGCGTGCCGCAGGCGGTGGGCGATTTCCTGATCCTCGATGCAGTGCGCCGGTCGAACGGCGCCGCGCTGGCGGTCAGCGATGCGGCGATCCTTCAGGCGGTGGACGATGCCGCTCGCACCGACGGCCTGTTGCTGTGCCCGGAAGGCGGGGCGACGCTCGCGGCCTGGCGCGATGCGCTGGCCGAGGGGCTGGTTTCGCCCGATGACAAGGTGCTGCTGTTCAACTGCGCGACGGGCCTGAAATACCCGATGGCGGATCAGTCGCGCACACTGGACCGCAACGGCCCGATCGACTTCGCCTCGCTCTAGGCAGACTTTGACGGAAGCGGCGAAGAGCGATCAAGCGTCGATCGCGTCTTCCTCCAGCCGGGCCGCATTTTCCTGGATGAAGGCGAAGCGATGGGCCGGGTTGTTGCCCATCAGCCGATCGACCAGATCCTTCACGCCCGCGCGCTCCTCATACTCCTGCGGCAGGGTGACGCGGAGCAGGCTGCGCGTCTTCGGATCCATCGTGGTTTCCTTCAACTGCCCCGGGTTCATCTCACCCAGGCCCTTGAAGCGACTGACTTCGACCTTCTTGCCCTTGAATTCCTTGGCTTCGATCTGCGCGCGGTGCGCGTCGTCACGGGCATAGACGCTCTTCGCGCCGACCGTCAGGCGATAGAGCGGCGGCTGCGCCAGATAGAGATGTCCGCGCCGGACCAGGTCGGGCATTTCCTGGAAGAAAAAGGTCATCAGCAAGGTCGCGATATGCGCACCGTCGACGTCCGCGTCGGTCATGATGATGATCCGCTCGTAGCGCAGATTGTCGGGCTGGCAGTCCTTGCGCGTGCCGCAGCCCATGGCGAGGATCAGGTCGGCAATTTCCTGATTGGCCAGGATCTTGGCGCTGGTCGCCGAGGCGACGTTGAGGATCTTGCCGCGGATCGGCAGGATCGCCTGGGTCTTGCGGTCGCGCGCCTGCTTGGCGCTGCCGCCTGCTGAGTCGCCCTCGACGATGAACAGCTCGGTGTTCGCCGGATCGTCCGCCGAACAGTCGGTGAGCTTGCCCGGCAGGCGCAGCTTGCGGCCGGAGGTCGCGGTCTTGCGCTTGACCTCGCGCTCCTGCTTGCGGCGCAGGCGCTCGTCCATCCGCTCGAGCACATAACCGAGCAGCGCCTTGCCGCGGTCCATATTGTCGGCGAGGAAATGGTCGAAATGATCGCGCACCGCCTTCTCGACCAGGCCCGCCGCCTCGGGTGAGGTCAGCCGGTCCTTGGTCTGCGACTGGAATTGCGGATCGCGGATGAAGACGGACAGCATCAACTCGCTGCCCGTCATCACGTCGTCAGCGGTGATGTCCTTGGCCTTTTTCTGGCCGATCAGGTCGCCAAAGGCGCGGATGCCCTTGGTCAGCGCGGCGCGCAGGCCCGCCTCGTGGGTGCCGCCATCGGGCGTCGGGATGGTGTTGCAATACCAGCTGTACGAGCCGTCGCTCCACAGCGGCCAGGCGACCGCCCATTCGACCCGGCCCTGATTCTCGCCGGGAAACTCCTGCGATCCCGAAAAGAAGTCGCTGGTCGCGCATTCGCGCTTGCCCAGCTGCTCCTTCAGATGGTCGGCGAGGCCGCCGGGGAACTGGAAGACCGCCTCGGCCGGGGTCTCGTCGGTGATGACCGAGGGATCGCATTTCCAGCGGATCTCGACGCCGGCGAACAGATAGGCCTTGGACCGGGCAAGCTTGTAGAGGCGCGCCGGCTTGAAGTGCATCTCGGGCCCGAAAATCTCGGGATCCGGGGTGAAGATCACCGCCGTGCCGCGACGGTTCTGGGTCGGGCCGACATGCTCGATCGGGCCCAGTGTCTGGCCCTGGCTGAAACACTGTCGATAGAGCTGCTTGTCGCGCGCGACCTCGACGATCGTCTCGATCGACAGGGCGTTGACGACGCTGATGCCGACGCCGTGCAGGCCGCCCGAGGTGGCATAGGCCTTGCCCGAGAATTTGCCGCCCGAATGCAGCGTCGACAGGATCACCTCGAGCGCCGACTTGTCGGGGAATTTCGGGTGCGGATCGGTCGGGATGCCGCGGCCATTGTCGACGATGGTCAGCCGGTTGCCCTTGTCGAGCACGATCTCGATCCGGCTGGCATGGCCCGCCACCGCCTCGTCCATCGCATTGTCGAGCACTTCGGCGGCCAGATGGTGAAAGGCGCGTTCGTCGGTGCCGCCGATATACATGCCGGGTCGGCGACGGACGGGCTCCAGTCCCTCCAGCACCTCGATCGAGGAAGCGTCATAGGTGCCCGCTACCGGAGTGGGGGCAGCGAAAAGATCGTCGTCGGACTTTGTGGCCATAGGAGAACGTATAGGGGGTGAATGGCAGAGGTGCAAAGCCCGTCCGACCGGGCGCGACCGGCATCCGCGACGTACGTCCAGGATTCCATCCAAAACGGACCTGTTGCGGAAATGACACGCTGCACAATCCTTTCGCAGCTGCGGGATATCATCCGTTTTGGCTGCGTTCTCCCACTCCCTGAGTATGTTTGGAGTTCCCCCATGTATCTGCGTACCCTGATGGGCGCCGCCACCGGCGCGCTGGTTCTTGCTGCATCCCCGGCCTTTGCGCAGGATGCCCCCGAGCAGGAGTTCAGCGGTCCCTATATCGGCGCTTCCGTCGGCTATTCTTTCCAGGGAAATGACGTCGGCGAATCGATCCTGTTCGATCGCGACCTCAATGGCTCGTTCGGCGACACGGTCGTCACCTCGGGCGGTGCCAACGCCTTCTCGCCGGGCTTCTGTAACGGCGCGGCGACGTCGAGCGCCAACAACCGCTGCGCCAACGACAAGGACGGCATCAACTACGCCGCACGCGTCGGCTGGGACTTCCAGTCGGGCAACCTGGTGTTCGGTGTCGTCGGCGATATCGGCAAGACCGACATCCGCGACAGCGTCAGCGCGTTCAGCACCACGCCGGCTGCGTACACGATGACCCGCGAGATCGACTGGAACGCCGGCCTGCGCCTGCGCGCCGGCTATGCGGCAGGCGGCAAGACGCTGTTCTACGCAACCGGCGGTGGTGCCTATGCCAAGGTCGACCACAGCTTCTCGACCACCAACACGGTCAACAGCTTCACGGCGACCGGCAAGAACGACGTCTGGGGCTGGGCTGCCGGTGGCGGTGTCGAGCAGAAGATTGGCCGTAACTTCTCGGTCGGCGTCGAGTATCTCTACACCCGCTACAATGACGACGACTTCACGGTTCGCGCCGGTGCGGGCACGGCGGTTCCGGCCAGCCCGTTCCTGCTGGGCAATGCCAACGGAACCGACCTGATCCGTTCGGACAACCGGTTCGATCATCACGCCATTCGCGCGACGGCGGCCTTCCGCTTCTGATCCTGCGTCGAGGCAAAGGAAAAGGGCCGGTGGAGCGATCCACCGGCCCTTTTTCATGCCCTTTGCAAAGGGATCAGCGAACCCGCGGCCCGCCGAACGGCAGCGGCGGCGGAGGCCGGCGATCGCGGCGCGGAAGCTGAGCCTGATAGGCGTGACCGCAGTGCGCAACGCAATAGGGGAAGCCCGGATTCACCTTGTCGCCACAGAAGTGGAAGTCGGGCTCGCCCGGATGGCCGAGCGGCCATTTGCAGATCTTGTCGTTCAAATCGAGCAGGCTGGTCTTGCCGGCGATCGCGTCCGACGGCTTGGCCGGAACCAGGCGGCGCGGCGGCGCGGGCTGAGCCGGCGGGGCCTGTTCGCCGGGATTCTGGCGCACGAAGCCGCCGGGGCCGACCGAGCGCAGCACCGGGCCATCGGGAACGGGGCGCGGCTCGGCCGGAGCGGCGGCAGGTTCGGCGGCGACGGGCGCAGGTGCGGCGGGCGCGGGCGCACGCTCGACCGGTGGGCGCACGATCTCGGGTGCCGGGGCGGCGACCTTGGGCGGCGGCGCCGGCTTGGGCTCGGCCGGCGCGGCTGGTGCGGCGGCTGCCGCAGTCTTCGCCTCGCTCGACTTCACCGGCGACGGACGCGACGGCAGGCCCAGGCGATGCGCCTTGCCGATCACCGCGTTACGGCTGACGCCGCCCAGTTCCTCGGCAATCTGCGTCGCGGTCAGGCCGCTGTTCCACATCTTCCTCAGCGTATCGATACGCTCTTCAGTCCAGCTCATCTTCGTCCTTCAACTTGCGGGCGGCGGCGGCAGCGGTTACCCGCACAAGCCATGAGCACCCACCCCGAAATCGGTCAAGCCCAACTGCCCCAACAGGGCGTGCCGGTGATCCGCAACGTCAATTGGGGAGGGCTCAGGACCCTATATGTGAAGGAGGTGCGCCGTTTCTTCAAGGTGCAGCTCCAGACTGTATGGGCGCCGGCGGTCACGACGCTGCTGTTTCTGGTCATTTTTGATGTGGCACTGGGCGGCAGCGGGCGCACCGTGCCGCTTCAGGGACGCGAGATTCACTTCGCCGATTTCATCGCGCCGGGCCTGATCATGATGGGCATGCTCCAGAACGCCTTCGCCAATGCCAGCTTCTCGCTGCTGGTCGGCAAGATCCAGGGGACGATCGTCGACTATCTGATGCCGCCGCTGTCGACTGCCGAATTGCTGGCGGCATTGACCGGCGGCGCGGTGACCCGCGCCTTTTGCGTCGGCGCGGCGGTGTGGGTGGCGATGGCCTTCTGGCCGGGCGTGAACGTCATGCCGCAGCATCTCTGGGCAGTGCTGTGGTTCGGATTGCTGGGGTCGACCTTCCTCGCGCTGCTCGGCGTGCTGACCTCGATCTGGGCGGAGAAGTTCGACCATGCCGCAGCGGTCACCAACTTCGTCGTCGCGCCGCTGTCGCTGCTGTCGGGCACCTTCTATTCGGTCGAGAAGCTGTCGCCGCTGTTCCAGGCGATCAGCCACGCGAACCCGTTTTTCTACATCATCTCCGGCTTCCGCTACGGCTTTCTCGGAGTCGCGGATTCGCCGGTGCTGGCCGGCAGCCTGATCCTGCTGGCGATCGACGTGGCGATGGCGCTGCTGTGCTACGCACTGCTGCGCAAGGGCTGGAAATTGAAGAACTAGGACCGACCGGCACGGACCGGTCGCCTGACGAGAGGAGAGACGATGCTGAACCATGTGATGGTCGGGGCGACCGATATCGATCGCGCCAAGCGCTTCTATGACGCGGTGCTGGGCGTGCTCGGCGCGGGCGAGCCGCTGCGCAACGTGGCCGACAGCGGCCATGTCCGGCTGTTCTACCGGCATGACGGCAGCACCTTCTGCGTCAGCGAACCGATCGACGATGCGCCAGCGACCTTCGGCAATGGCAGCACGATCGGTTTCAAGTGCAGCTCGCTCGACCAGGTTCGCGAGTTTCATGACGTCGCGGTGGCGCATGGCGGCACCTCGATCGAGGACGCGCCGGGGCCGCGCGACAGCGTGATGGGGCGGATCAACCTGGCCTATGTCCGCGATCCGGACGGCAACAAGTTGTGCGCCATCCACCGCGACAAGTGACCCGCGGCGGGGCTGGCTCCGCGCGTCAGGCGGCAGGAGCGGGCGGCAGGTCGCCGTCCGCGAAGCTGAGCGGATAGTCGGCGAAGAACACCGGAAGCCGCCCGAGTTCGGCGCGGCCCAGTATCTCGGTCAGCCAGCCCGCATAGGCCCAGTCGCGGCCCAGCCCGCGCCGGGCGATCCGGGGGAATCGCTCGATAAATCGGACGGCCAGCTCGCGGCCGGACCTGGCTTTCGCATCGGGCCAGTCGAAATAGCGATCCTCTGCACCGGTGCTATAGGATGCGACGTGGTTCGTCGCCGCACCCGGCGCGACCCGCCGCCCGTCGGCGTCCATCGCGCCGACATGCGTTATCGAGCAGCGCCAGTACACCCCGCTCGGCGCCATGCCTGGGCTGACCCGGATGCGTTGATAGCCCGCCTTGTGCAGCTCATGGACCATGGTCAGCAGCCGCGTGGCGTTGCGGATCGGCGGGGTGGTCGATGGCGCAAGCGAGATCGGTGAGGTCATTTGTGATAGTCCTGACTGGAAAGCGCGGCGCATCGGCGACTCGCTTTGCGCGAGCCTAGATCGATCGCGATGCGTAGGGGAGGGCGGGCTATATGAACCGGACACAGCAATGGCTTGTGGGTATCGCGGTCGCCCTTGTTGCATGCTCGGGGCGGGCTGCGTCGGCGCAGGATGCGACCTGCCCCTATCTGCCGCAGTTCGAGACGCTGCGCTCCACCGTATAGAACGAACCGCCTTTGCAGGCACTGGCACGGCTTTACGCCTACCTCGCCGATCCGACCAATGATTCCCCGTTCCCTTGCGAACCCCTAGAAGCGGAGCGCCTGATAGGAGAACGGGAGATCGCGATGGTCACGCTCGCGATCGAGGGCCATGCGCCGCTCCATCCCGATCGCGTCTATCATTGCGACCGGATCGATCCGCGCACCACCCGGTGCGACGGGATGGTCGCCGACGACACCGGGCATAGCGACCGGTTGTCCGAGACCGGCCCGATCAACGGGCGGTTCGTTGGCAGCATCCGGACGACATTGCCGGGCGCCAAGCTGCTCGGGGTGTATCGCGCACGGCTGGGCGATAACTTCAACGCCAGGTCCGCAATCCGCCTCGATCCGCGACGCCCCATCTCGATGACGGCACGGCCGGGCGACGTCCTCATCGCCCTGTTCTCCGCGCCGGCCCCGTTCAAGGTGCGCAAGCTGGTCTGGTATTTCTAGGGCGGGTCGACAGCCAAAGTTCCGGTTGCGGGGTCGACTTCATGAAACCCGTCACCCCGGCCGCAGTGCTGGGATCCACGGTCCGGCACATCCCGGAGCAGAGGATCTCGAGGTACGGGCCATTCCGGGCGGTTGATGCGCGCTCCGGAGGAGCCGGGATGGAGGAAGGGTGGACCGCGGCACTGCGGCCGGGGTGACGCTTGGGGGTAAGGCAGCCGCTGCGCAGGGGGAATGCGTCTGCGGTTGCCCATAGCCCCCGGGCATGGTCGATTCACCCTGCGTCACCGCGATGTTGACGCTGTGTGCCGACCCCAAGTAAATGCGCCCTCCGGCGGTCCGCATCGGGCCGCCATTTTCGTTTAAAGAGGAGCAGTCCGATGACCATCACCCCGCTCATGCCCGTCTACCCACGGTGCGATGTGCGTCCGGTGCGAGGCGAGGGCTGCTACCTGATCGGGGAACGAGGCGAGCGCTATCTCGACTTCGCCGCCGGTATCGCGGTCAATGCGCTGGGCCATGGCCATCCGCACCTGACCAAGGCAATCCAGGAACAGGCCGCGACGCTGATGCACGTGTCGAACCTGTACGGCTCGCCACAGGGCGAGGCGCTGGCGAAGCGCATCGTCGACAATTGCTTTGCCGACACGGTGTTCTTCACCAACTCGGGTGCCGAGGCGATCGAGTGCGCGATCAAGACGGCGCGCCGCTATCAATATGTGAACGGCAACCCGAACAAGACCAAGATCATCACCTTCCACAACGCCTTTCATGGGCGGACGATGGGGGCGATCTCGGCAACCAACCAGGCGAAGATGCGCGACGGCTTCGAGCCGCTGCTCCCCGGTTTCGACTATGCGCCGTTCAACGATCTCGAGGCGGCGCTCGCGCTGGTCGACGACGACACTGCCGGCTTCATGGTCGAGACGGTGCAGGGCGAGGGCGGGATGACCGCGGGCACGCCGGAGTTCATCCAGGGCCTGCGCAAGGCCTGTGACGAGCGTGGCATGCTGCTGATCCTCGACGAGATCCAGTGCGGTTACGGCCGCACCGGCAAGTTCTTCGCGCATGAGCATTACTGCATCACGCCCGACATCATGACCGTGGCGAAGGGCATCGGCGGCGGCTTTCCGCTGGGCGCGTGCCTGGCGACCGAGGACGCGGCCAAGGGCATGGTGTTCGGCACGCATGGCTCGACCTATGGCGGCAATCCGCTGGCCATGGCTGCCGGGTCGGCGATCCTCGACGTGATGCTCGAGCCGGGCTTTTTCGAGCGCGTGACGAAGATGGGCGAGCGGCTGCGCGCGGCGTTCGAGCAGCTTATCCCCAATCACGATCACCTGTTCGACGAGATCCGCGGCAAGGGGCTGATGCTCGGCATCAAGCTGAAGCAGGCGGCCGAGGCACGCAGCTTCGTGGCGCATCTTCGCGACAATCACGGACTGCTGACCGTGGCGGCGGGCGAGAATGTGTTCCGCGTCCTGCCGCCGCTGGTGATCGAGGACGAGCATATCGCCGAAGCGATCGAGAAGCTGAGCGCCGGCGCGCGCAGCTACGCACCGCCCAGCGACGACTGACCGTCACGGCCTGCCGGGGCGAGGGCGCTCCGGCGGGCCGCCGACAGGGGACTGCATGTCATGACCTATCGCAATTTCCTCGACCTTTCGGATGCGGGCCCGGACGGGATCGCCGCGATGCTGACCGACGCGCTCGACCGCAAGGCGGCGCGCGCGGGCTTTCCCAAGGGCAAGGCCGATACCGATGCGCCGCTGGCCGGCCACACGCTGGCGATGGTGTTCGAGAAGAATTCGACTCGCACCCGCGTGTCGTTCGACATGGCGATCCGCCAGCTGGGCGGCAGCTCGGTCGTGCTCGATTCCGGGACGACGCAGCTCGGCCGCGGCGAGACGGTGGCGGATACCGCCCGCGTCCTGTCGGGCTATTGCGACGCGATCATGGTGCGCACCGACGATCATGCCAAGCTGATCGAGATGGCCGAATATGCCAGCGTCCCGGTGATCAACGGCCTGACCGATGCATCGCATCCGTGCCAGATCATGGCCGACCTGCTGACGATCATCGAGAGCGGCCGGTCACTGCCCGGATTGAAGGTGGCGTGGCTGGGCGACGGCAACAACGTCCTCGCCTCGATCATCGAGGCCGGCGCGCTGATGCAGTTCGACGTGGTCGCCGCATGTCCCCAGGGGTTCCAGCCGAGCGACGCCGATTTGGCCCGCGGTCAGGGCCGGGCGCGCGTGGTCGGCGATCCGCGCGAGGCGGTCGAGGGGGCGGACATCATTGTCACCGACACCTGGATCTCGATGGGCCAGGCGCATGCCGAGACGAAGCTGGCGGCGATGATGCCCTATCAGGTGACCAGCGACCTGATGGCGGCGGCAAAGCCCGATGCGAAGTTCCTCCACTGCCTGCCCGCGCATCGCGGCGAGGAAGTGACCGACGAGGTGATCGACGGGCCGCAATCGCTGATCTGGCCGGAGGCGGAGAACCGCCTTCACGCCCAGAAATCGGTGTTGCGCTGGTGCTTCGGCCAGATCGGCTGACCCCGGCTTTCGCGCCGCAGTTGTCTGCGCGCGCCTGATCCCTACATAAGGGGTGCCGGTGACTGCCGGCGCCCCCATTCACCTGTGCTGCCCGAACGGGCCACCAGACTCCGGCGTGCGCCTGGATGACGAGGAAGTTGTTGTGACCGACACCGCGAACCTGCCCACTCCCGCCGGCGACGATCTGGACCGGGCGATCGGCTTCACCCTGCCGGCGCGCCATGCTCGCGGTCGGATGGCGCGGCTCGGCCCGGTGCTTGACCAGATCCTGTCGGCGCATTCCTATCCCGCATGCATCGAGCGCGTCCTGGCGGAGGCGCTGACGCTGACCGCGCTGCTCGGCTCGACGATGAAGGGCGGCGAGGGCCAGATGACGATGCAGGTCCAGGCGGCGCGCGGTGTCGTGAGCCTGCTGGTCGCCGACTATAAGGCGGGCGAACTGCGTGGCTATGTCCAATATGATGCCGAGAAGCTGTCATGGCTCGGCAAGAACCCGACGCTGTCGGCGCTGTTCAACCAGGCCTATCTGGCGATCACCTTCGATCAGGCGGTCACCGGCGAGCGCTATCAGGGCATTGTCCCGCTCGACGGAGACTCGCTCGCGGCTGCTGCCGAGAGCTATTTCGATCAGTCCGAACAGATCCCCAGTCTGGTGCGGCTTGGCACGACGCGGAGCGAGGACGGCAAGCTGATCGCCGGTGGCATGCTGCTGCAGTATCTTCCCGAAGGCGAGGAGGGGCGCCAGCGGCTCCATGCGCGCGAGGAGCAATATCCCGAATGGGACCATGTCGAGGCGCTGGGCTCGACCATGGGGATCGACGAACTCGCCGATCCGGCACTGCCGCTGGAGACGTTGGTGTGGCGCCTCTTCAACGAGGAGGACGAGGTGCGTGTCGTCAGCGACGCGCTGCTGGTGCGCGGCTGCCGGTGCGACGTCGACTACATTACTCAGGTGATCGCGAAGTTCCCGGAGGAGGACCGCGCGGAAATGGCGGACGAGAACGGCATCATCACCGTCGACTGCGCCTTCTGCTCCACCAAATTCCCTGTGAGCTTGTCGGATTTCACATCGCCGTCATTGTAATGCCCCGTTTCTGCGCCATATCGTGCGTCACGAACGACGAAATGGGAAGGCTGCGCAAGGGTGCAGCCGTCGCGAGGGCGAGAGACTGACACGATGAAGGTCACGAAGACGGGTTTTGCGGTGCTGGCCGGCCTTGCGACTCTCGCCGGCGCGGGCGCGGGCGCGGGCGGTGCGTATGCGCAGCAGCGCAGCGGCCTGACCGCGCTCAACGGTATCGAGGGCGGGCAATGGGTGTTCCGCGAGGGCGGCCGGGAGGTCCAGAAGATGTGCCTGCGCAATCCGACGGCCCTCATCCAGATCAATCATCCGGGCGTTCAGTGCAATCAGGTGGTGCTGGAGAATGGCAAGGACAGCGCAGCGGTTCACTATACCTGCCCGAGCCATGGCTGGGGTCGCACCAGCATCGCCGTCGAGACGTCGAAACTGGTGGTCGTGACGACCGCCGGCGTCCGTGACGGCGCGCCCTTCTCGAACGAGCTGGAGGGCCGCAAGGTCGGCGCCTGCCGCTGATCGATCCCGCTTTCGAACGGCGCTCCGGCATCGGGGCGCCCTGTAACCGGGGCCGCGTCTCGCGGCCCTTTTTCTTTGGTGGTTTGACGCAATGCAAAAAATCTCTAGCCCTGCCGCGATGAGCAAGGGTTTGGCAGTGGTGCTGGTGTCGGGCGGGCTCGACTCGATGGTGTCTGCCGCGCGGGCGCGCGAGGACGGCTTCGACATTCTGGCGCTCTCGATCGACTATAATCAGCGGCATCAGGTGGAGCTTGCCGCCGCCCGCCGAATTGCGGCGACGCTGGGAGCCAAGCGTCACGTCGTCCTGCCGCTCGACCTTCGCGCTTTTGGCGGATCGGCGCTGACCGACGATATCGACGTCCCCAAGACCGGCGTGGTTGAGAACGAGATTCCGGTCACTTATGTGCCCGCGCGCAACACCATCTTCCTCAGCCTGGCGCTGGGCTGGGCAGAGGCCGCCGGCGCGCGCGATCTCTATATCGGGGTAAACGCGCTGGACTATTCGGGCTATCCCGACTGCCGTCCGGAGTTCATCTCGGGCTTCGAGAGGCTCGCCGAACTGGCGACCCGGGCCGGAGCGCAGGGCGAGGGCTTCCGTATCCAGGCGCCGCTGCAGCACATGACCAAGGCCGATATCGCGAAGGAGGCGGCGCGCCTTGGTCTCGATGCCGGGATGAGCTGGTCATGCTATGATCCCGCACCGGGCGGGCTGCATTGCGGGCTGTGCGACAGTTGCCGGCTGCGCTCGCGCGGGTTCGAGGAAGCCGGCCTGCCCGATCCCACCGCCTATGCGGTCAAGCCGTAAGGGCAGGGCGATGAGCTATGCCGTCAAGGAAATGTTCCTCACTCTGCAGGGCGAGGGCGTCAATGCCGGCGCGCGAGCGGTGTTCGTCCGCTTCGCCGGATGCAATCTGTGGAGCGGGCGCGAGCAGGATCGCGCCACCGCCGTCTGCCGCTTCTGCGACACCGATTTCGTCGGGACGGACGGGGCTGGGGGTGGCAAGTTCGCCGATGCCGCTGCCCTCGCGGCTGCGGTGGCTGGCCATTGGGGCGACGGCGTCGAGGCCCGATTCGTCGTCTTGACCGGCGGCGAGCCGATGCTTCAGATCGACGACGCGCTGATCGATGCGCTCCATGCGAACGGCTTCCGGATCGCGATCGAGAGCAATGGCACGCTGCCGGTGCATACCGGCATCGACTGGGTCTGTATCAGTCCCAAAGCGGGTAGCAGCGTCGTCCAGCGTTCCGGCGACGAGCTGAAGCTGGTCTGGCCGCAGGCGGGTACCGATGTCGCGTCGATCGAGACCTGGGACTTCCGCCATTTCCTGGTCCAGCCGATGGACGATGCGGATGCGGCGGACAATCAGGCGGCGGCGGTCGAGTTTGCGTTGGCGCGGCCGCGTTGGCGCCTGTCGCTTCAGACGCACAAGTTGCTGGGGCTGCGCTGATCGCAGCCCCGAAAGGCATCAGGATAGGCCGGGCGCCGGGCAGCGCTTCGTGACGTATACGTCCTTCTTCCAGCACTTCTTGTCGGCGAAGTTCGGGAAGCGATAGCTCTGATATTGCGGCTGGCGACGCACGTTGATGAACTGCTGCTCGCCGCGCGGGATCAGGCTGGCGCGAAGCTCACGCATGCGATCCTCGGCCAGGTTACCCAGCATACCGGGCCTCATGTACAATGCGTCATGACCGATATCGCCGGCGGTCGCACAGAAGGTGTGCTGTGCCGACACGGTCGAGAAACCCGAATAGACCCGCGTGCCGAAACGATCGAGCTCGGTCTGACCTGCCTTCTTGTTGTTCTTCGCCTGACGGACGAAATATTTCTCCAGCGTGGCGTAGGAGGTGCGCAGTTCGGCTTCGTGATCGCGCAGAAGGGCGTTGTAATTGTCCAGCGTGAGCAGGGTCGGCTCAAACTGGCACTGGAGCGCGGCGACATTCAGTGCCGCACGCAGGTTCCAGACCAGGGCGGCGCGGAGTTCTTCCCGGCTGGCGCCCGGCAGGGCGGGGCCGACCATACCGGGTTCGTCGCCCAGCGTTTTCTCGCCGGTGAGGACTACCGGCTTCATGTAGAATTGCGCCGAAGCCGGCGCGGCGGCGCATAGGGAAGCCATACCGGCAAGTGCGATGGCGAAACGCGGAACGAGCATCCTGCCCCTCTTTTTTTTAATAGGATCCGAAACTGGTTAGCCGATTCGTTACGGATTTTTTGGGGCGGCCCCAAGACCCTTTTTCGATTTATCGAGCGGTTCGCCGCAAGCAGGAAGCGCGGGCGCCATCGATACCGTCCTCACGGGCGGCTCGTATCAATGAAAAGGGCCGCCCGGTTACCCGGACGGCCCTTTATGGTCGTCACTCCGGACGCGACTTACATCGCGTTCGTGGTGCCCATGTCCATCGAGTTGGTGGTCGTCACGACCGTGCCGTTCTCGGTTGCGTTGGCGGCATCGATGCCACCGGTCATGTCGTCAGCGGCGCCGACATTCTCGACCGGGGTCGCATCGACGGTGTTGTTCACGGTTGCCGGGGTCGTGCCGCCGCAAGCGGCGACAACCAGGCCTGCGCCTGCGATCATCGAGACGGCAGCGACTTTCGAAAGAATTGCACGCATTTAGAGCTCCCTAGATAAAAGTCCGGACGGCTCATGCCGCAATCTCCCGAACCTGGCTGGGTATTAGTCGCTTGCCCGAGGGGCCTCAAGGCCAATTTCGACCAAATTGGCCAAAAAAGGCAAAAATGTGGCATTTAGGGCGGAATCAAGGCGGTCGGACGTGATCGTTTTGCCCAGCGCCTCCGCGCTAGTGACCGGATAATCCGGGATACCGCATGGCACGATGCCAGTGAAATGACTCAGATCAGGATTCAGGTTGAGCGCGAAGCCGTGCAGCGTGACCCACTGACGAATGCGTACGCCGATCGCGCCGATCTTTGCTTCCTGTCCTCGATCGAGCGTCCAGATCCCGATACGGCCAGGCGCCCGGAATGCCTCGATTTCGAGCAGGCCAAGCGCATCGATCACCCAGCCCTCCAGCGCATGAACATAGTTGCGCACGTCGCGCCGGCGATCGCGAAGGTCAAGCACGACATAGCCGATGCGTTGGCCGGGTCCGTGATACGTATAGCGGCCGCCTCGGCCCGTAGCGTGGACCGGAAAGCGCGGGTCGAGCAGCTCGGCCGGGTCGGCACTGGTTCCGGCTGTGTAGACGGGCGGATGTTCGAGCAACCAGACGAGTTCGCGCGCCTGTCGCTCGCGCACCGCGTCCGCGCGCGCCTGCATCTCCGCCAGCGCGACATCATAGGGGACGCGTTCGGGGGAGACGCGCCATTCGATCCGGTCCGGAGCCTGTGTCATCGCGGTGCGATTGCGCCCCTCGACGGATTTGCGCAAGCATTGGCAAGGGGCAAGCGGCGCGGCTAGAGGCCAGTCGACCAGGGAGGAACGCGGTCATGGCGGGGGTGAAGATGGGGACGGTCTGGGACCGGACCTCGGATTTCGTGGTCGACAATCTGTCGCGCATCCTGCCGGTTGCGCTGATCGCGTTCTTCATCCCCTTCTCGATCATCGGCAATCTTAGCCCGCTGCTGGACGAAGCGGAGCCGGGACTGAGCCTGGTGTTGCTGCTCGGCATGCTCGCCCTGTCGGTCTTCGCGCAGTGGGGCGCGCTGGCGCTGACCGCGCTGGTCCTTGATCCCCATCGCGACGCGTCCCGTACCGCGCTGCGCCGGTTGGGACCGGCGCTGCTGGTCTGGCTGCTCCTGTTCGTCCTTCTCCTGGTGCTCGCCTCCCCACTCGCAATCGGGTTCACGCTCGCCGGGGTCGATCTGACGGGCAGTCGGCCCATGCCCGACAAGCTTTCGATCGGGGCAGGCCTGGGCTGGGCGCTGGCGCTCTACACGTTCGCGCTGGCCGGGGTCAGCATCTGGTTGACCGCCCGGTTCGCGCTGATCAACGCGGCGATCGTCGGCGAGCATGTGGGGGTGGGAGCGATCGGACGCAGCTTCCACCTAACCGCCGGGCTGGCCTGGAGGCTGGTCGGCGTCGGCATCCTGTACGCCGTGGTTTCAAACGTCGCCGAGCTGGCGGCTCAGACGGTCTTCGGATCGGTGCTCGCGCTGATCATAACTGAGGCGGGTCCGTTCAGCCTAGCGAGCATTCTGACCTCGATCGCGGTCGCCGCTGTCCAAACCGGCTTCTGCGTACTCGCCCCGCTCTTCACGGCAAACCTGTACCTCGCGCGCGTCCCGGCGCATGGAGCGGCGTGACCAAACTCCGATTCGCCGCTCTGTTCGAAGATGCAGCCATTCTGTGGCGGGCCAATCGCGACCTGCTGCTCGCCATTGCCGGCGTCTTCTACCTGCTGCCAATTCTCGCTCTGCTGATGTTCGTTCCCGCGCCGAAGCTCGCGGACTTGCAGCCCGAGGCACAGCGCGACGCGATCCTCGCCTGGGCGACGAACTGGCCATGGTTTATCATTGGTTCCGCAGTGCAATTGCTCGGCACCGTAGCGATTCTGGCTTTGCTGCTGACGCCGGGGCGGATCAGCTTGGCCGACGCGCTGACTTCCGGCCTGCGGCGATTTCTGCCGTTGTTCGGCCTTTGGCTCATGGTTTCGCTCGTGTGCTTTGCCGGATTCTTTCCCCTGGTGGTCCCCGGACTTTATCTGCTGGGCCGGACATTCCTCGCGGTGCCGATTTCCGTCGCTGAGCGACGAGCGGTATTCCCGGCTTTCGTTGCCAGCATCGAACGGACACGCGGTCACGGATGGATGCTCGCCGCCGCCTATATGACGGTATTTCTCGCCAATTTCATGGCCTCCAACCTGCTGGCGCCGCTCCTGGATGCCGCCGGTGCCGGATCGCCGATCCTGTCGGGCATCGTACTGGTTCTGGTAGCTGGGGCGGGCGCTTTCGCCGCATTGGCCACGACGCTGGTTCAGGCGGCTGCCTATCGCGGACTGACCAGGCAGGGAATGTGAGGCGCCGCGTCACGCGGCAGCAAGCCTGAGATGCGCGGATCGACGAAGGTCTCGACCTCGCGCCGATAGGCAACGAAGCCGTGCCGTTGGTAGAAGCCGAGGGCGGCGGGATGGTCGAGCGTGCAGGTATGGACCCACATCCGGTCGATCCCCGGCCGCCATCCCAGATTGAGCGCATGGCCCATCAGCCAGCCGCCATGTCCCTTGCCCGCAAGCTCGGGCACCAGCCCGAAAAAGGATAGCTCGCACGCCTTCGCAACGCGGAAATCCAGTTCGAGAATGCCGATCTCGATCCCCGCGCGGTCGGCGACCGCGTAGATTTCGACCTTCGGATCGTCGAGAATGGCGCGCAAGCGTTCCTCCGCCATGACCAGTCGCGAGAACCACATCCAGGGCTGGCCGACGCGGCGGAACAGCGTGCGGTAGCGCTCCGATTCGGGCGATTCCCACCGAACCAGCCGAAACGGGGAGGGCGGGGTTGGCCGCGGCTTCGGCTTCGTCAGCATCTCCAGCGAGGTAACGACCGTCGCGATCTGGTCGTTGGCGACCGGGATCAGTCCCATGCGGCAACCGGCGGCAGGCTCATCAGGATGGCGTCGATATTGCCGCCGGTCTTGAGCCCGAACAGCGTGCCGCGGTCATAGACCAGGTTGAACTCGGCATAGCGGCCGCGCCAGACATGCATCTGGTGGAGATCGGCGTCGGTGAATGGATCGGCCATGCGACGACGGACGATCCGCGGATAGGCGTCGAGAAAGGCGCGACCGACATCCTGGGTGAAGGCGAAGTCCGCGGCCCAGTCGGTTTCGAGGTGATCGTAGAAAATCCCGCCGACCCCGCGATGCACCTTGCGGTGAGGGATGTAGAAATAGTCGTCGGCCCATTTCTTGAACCGCGGATAATGGTCGGGATCGTGCGAATCACACGCGGCTTTCAGCGTCGCATGAAAGTCCGCAGTGTCGCTCTCGACCGGCAGCGGCGGGTTCAGATCGGCGCCGCCGCCGAACCAGCGCTTGGTCGTGCACAGGAAGCGGGTGTTCATGTGGACCGCGGGGACATGCGGATTGGCCATGTGCGCAACCAGGCTGATTCCGGTGGCGAAAAATCCAGGGTTGTCGCCGGCGCCGTGAATGGTCTTGGCAAAGTCGCCTTCGAACGTGCCGCCGACCGTCGAGACGTTGACGCCCACCTTTTCGAACACGCGCCCCTTCATCACGCCGCGTACGCCGCCGCCGCCCGGTTCGCCGCTGGGATCGGTCCGGTCCCATGCGATATAGTCGAACGTCGCGTTCGATCCGGCCTCGCGCTCGATCGCCTCGAACTCGGCGCAGATCGAATTGCGCAGCGATTCGAACCAGTCTCGCGCGGCTTGCTGCTGGTCGTCGAGATCGTTCATGCGGGCCATCCGTTGGTTTGCCGAAGCGCTTCGGAAAGCCCGATGCCCGCGGAAACCGCGACGTTCAAGGACCGGAAGCCGTCGCGCAGCGGAATCCGCACTCTCATATCGGCCCGGTCGTGCACCGGATCGGGCACGCCGCTGCCCTCTGCGCCGAACAGCAGGATGTCGTCGGGTTCGAACCGCGCCGCGTCGAGACGGATGGCGGCGCGCGTGGTGAACAGCACGATGCGGCCGGTCACCGTCGCGAGGAACGCATCCCAGTCAGTGTGCCGGGCGATCTCGGCCTGGCGCGCATAGTCCATTCCCGATCTCTGCAGGGCGCGTTCCGCCCAGGGAAAGCCCATCGGCTCGATCAGATCGACCGCGGTTCCCATGCAGGCAGAAAGGCGAAGGATGGTGCCGACATTGCCGGCAATATCGGGCTGGTAAAGGGCGATGCGCATCCTGATCCCCATACAGGCTCACGCAATCGTCGCGACCCCGCTTCTCTGTGGCTCGTCACGGATGCGTCAAAATGCAGTTGGCAAAGCCGCGTTTGCCCGTCTATCAGCGCCGATGAGCCACCGGGGGCAACCGGGAAAAGGTGATGGGCGCATGTACGCGTCCGTGTCCGGTTCAGTTCGCGCGTCCGCGTCCCAGGGTTCTGAAGTGCAAGGGCTTAACGCATGGCAACGCTTGAAGATGGTGTGACTGTCGACCAGGATCATGGTCTCGAGAACCCCCGTCGTCGTGATTACCTACAATATGCTGCGGTTGCATTTGCCGGCGTCGGTGGTGCCGTCGCCGTGCTGCCGCTGATCAACCAGATGAACCCGTCGGCCGACGTGCTGGCGCTCTCAACGACCGAGGTCGATATCTCGGCGATCGAGGCGGGGCAGGCGATCAAGGCAAGCTTCCGCAAGCAGCCGCTGTTCGTGCGTCACCTGACGCAGGCCGAGATCGACGAGGCCAATGCGGTCCAGGTTTCGTCGCTGCGCGATCCGCAGACGCTCGCCGAGCGGACCAAGGAAGGCAAGGCGCAGTGGCTGGTCACGCTGGGCGTCTGCACCCATCTCGGCTGCGTGCCGCTGGGCGCCGGCGAAGGTGAGGCCAAGGGCGATTTCGGCGGGTATTTCTGCCCGTGCCACGGGTCGCACTATGACACCGCCGCCCGCATCCGAAAGGGCCCGGCGCCGAGCAATCTGGCGGTCCCCGATTATCAATTCACGTCCGATACCGTGATCGTGGTGGGTTAAGGAAAACGCGATGAGCTTCCCCTGGGCACGCCATTACGAGCCGAAGAATCCGGTGATGAAGTGGGTGGACGACCGTCTGCCGCTTCCGCGCTTCGTCTATAACGCGATCGGCGCCGGCTATCCCGTGCCGCGCAACCTCAACTATTTCTGGAACTTCGGCGTCCTCGCGGGCGCCGCGCTGGCGATCCAGATCGTCACCGGCATCGTGCTGGCGATGCACTTCCACTCGAGCGCTGCCGAGGCATTCAACTCGGTCAACATCGGCATCATGCGCGATGTGAACTCGGGCTGGCTGCTGCGCTTCGCGCACGCCAACGGCGCTTCGATGTTCTTCATCGTGGTCTATCTGCACATTTTCCGTGGTCTTTATTACGGATCGTACAAGGCGCCGCGCGAGATGGTGTGGCTGCTGGGCGTGGTCATCTTCCTGCTGATGATGGCGACCGCGTTCATGGGCTATGTTCTCCCCTGGGGCCAGATGAGCTTCTGGGGCGCACAGGTCATCACCGGCTTCTTCTCGGCCATCCCGATCGTGGGCGAATGGATCCGCGTTTGGCTGCTGGGCGGCTATGCGCCGGACGATGCCGCGCTGAACCGCTTCTTCTCGCTCCACTATCTGCTGCCGTTCGTGATCGCCGGCGTCATCGTCCTGCACATCTGGGCGCTGCACATTCCGGGGTCGAACAACCCGACCGGTGTCGAGGTGAAGGGGGAGCAGGACACGGTTCCGTTCCACCCCTATTACACCGCGAAGGACGGTTTCGGGCTGGGCATCTTCCTGTTCGTGCTCGCGGCTCTGGTGTTCTTCTTCCCCGACGCGCTGGGCCATCCCGACAACTATATCGCGGCCAACCCGCTCTCGACCCCGGCGCACATCGTCCCGGAATGGTATTTCTGGCCGTTCTACGCGATCCTGCGTGCCTTCACCTCGGACTTCATCATCCCGGCAAAGCTGTGGGGCGTGCTGGCGATGTTCGGGTCGATCCTGCTGCTGTTCTTCCTGCCGTGGCTCGACAAGTCGCCGGTCCGCTCGGGCAACTACCGTCCGATGTACCGCATCGCCTTCTGGGTGCTGGTCGTCGACGTGCTGGTCCTGGGCTGGTGTGGCGGTGCGGAGGCGACGCCCTTCTACATCGTGCTGAGCCAGATTTCGGCGGCCTATTATTTCGCGCACTTCCTGATCATCGTGCCGATCATCTCGCGGCTGGAGCGTCCGCTTCCGCTGCCGGGCTCGATCACCGAGGCTGTGCTGTCTGGCAAGGGCGGCACCCGCGTCAGCGAAACCGCTCTGAGCGCGTAAGGGGATAACCAGACATGCTTCCGCTTTTCGTTCGCTCGATCAAATTCCTGGTGGGGCTCGCCTTTGTCGGCGTGCTGATGTGGTCGCTGCTGTGGACCGTGCTGGCAGAGGCGCCGACGCCGACCGCCGAACACGAGTTCCACAAGCATCCCAAGGAAGTGCACTTCGCGTCCGACGGCCCGTTCGGCAAGTTCGACCAGGCCCAGCTGCAGCGCGGCTACAAGGTCTATGAAGAGGTCTGCGCCGCCTGCCACTCGCTGAGCATGGTGTCGTTCCGCGAGCTGGGCATGCTTGGCTACAACGAGGCGCAGGTGAAGAACCTGGCCAAGAAGTTCGACGAGAAGGCCAAGCAGCCGACCTACAACCCGGTCACCGGCGATCGCGGCGAGCGCGGCAACCTGCCGTCGGACCGGTTCCCGCACATCCCCTATGCGGGTGCGGGCACGCCGCCAGACCTGTCGCTGATGACCAAGGCGCGTCACGATGGCGGAGCCTATGTCTACTCGCTGCTGACCGGTTATACCGATCAGCCGGCGGAGCTTCTCAAGAAGTTCCCGAGCGCGAAGACGCCCGACGGGCTGCACTACAATCCGTATTTCGCCAACCTCAACCTGTCGATGCCGCCGCCCCTGGCGTCTGACGGCCAGGTGACCTATGATGACGGTACCCCGGCAACGGTCGACCAGATGGCGAAGGACGTCTCGGCCTTCCTGATCTGGAGCGCCGAGCCCCACGCCCAGTCGCGCAAGCAGACGGGCTGGGCGGTGCTGGGCTTCCTGCTGATCGCGTCGGTCCTGGCCTTTGGTGCCTATCGCAGCGTCTGGGCAGGCGTTAAGCACTAAGCTATCCAAGAGGCCCCGCGGAGGTTTCAACCTCCGCGGGGCCCTTTTTCATGTCCGACGGAGACGATCATGACCGCGCCGACCGACGATGCGAATGCGGATCTGCGTGACCGGATCCGCACCATTCCCGATTTCCCGAAGCCTGGAATCCAGTTCCGCGACATCACCACCCTGTTGCTCGACGGTGCCGCCTTTGCGGCGACGATCGACCGGATGGCCGATCAGGTCGAAGGCAAGGTCGACCTGATCGCCGTGCTGGAGGCGCGCGGCTTCCTGTTCGGGGCTGCGCTCGCGGTGAAGCTGGGCGTCGGCGTCCTTCTGGTGCGCAAGGATGGCAAGCTGCCTGGCGCGACGATCGCCGAGGATTATGCGCTGGAATATGGCAGCGATCGCATCGCGATCCACGCTGATGCCTGTGTGCCCGGCGCGAAGATACTGCTCGTCGACGACCTGATCGCGACCGGCGGCACCGCGCGGGCAGCGGTGCGGCTGCTGCGCAAGACCGGTGCCGAGGTGGATCAGGCGGTGTTCGTTATTGATCTGCCTGAACTCGGCGGCGCCGATGCGCTGCGCGGCGACGGCGTCGCGGTCAGTGCGTTGATCGACTTTGAGGGGCATTGACCGGTCCGGTCCCGACACTGCCGGGACCGATGCCAGCCCTGGTCACTGACCGGAAGCGCGGAACCGCTTGATGCGGTCGTCGATGTTCGGGAAGGTGGGACGGCCCTCCGGCTTGATGCCGTTGCACGCAAGCTCGAGCTCATAGGCGGCCGACGCGTTGCTTGCCGGGATATTCTCCCATTCCTCGTCCGGGCGCGGGATCAGCTTCAGCAGCGCATTGTCGAGGCCGCGCGCGGCGATCAGTGTCGGCCGCATCTGCGCCTTGTCGCACTGATACTCCATCACCGTGTCGAGGCGACCGACCTTGACCCCTTCGATATCGTGCTCGGTGACGAACATCACCACGCGCGTCATCGCCGCGGTCTTCCCGTCGCGCTTGGCGGTTCCCGCAGCGGCGAAGCTGTAGGCGGTCTCGTTGCCGCCGGTGTTGTAATAGGGGCCGGCAAGAGGCGGCGAATAATCCTGCGCCATGGCGGGTGCGGCGGCCGCCAGTGCGGCGATCAGGATCACGGGATTACGCATGGGAAGATACTCCTTCGCGCGCGATCCAATACCCGCGCACGCGCCGCGTCAATGGTTTCGATCAGGCGTCGCGTCAGACGGGACGGCGACGCATCAGCGCGAGGGCGGTGAAGCGCAGTACCGGCTCGTCATGCTGATTGAAGACGGTCATCCGGTTGCGCAGGCTGCCCATCTCCGGCCGGCTCTGCGACGCCTTCTTCTCCAGCACCTCGGTCTCGACGCGAAGCGTGTCGCCCGGATAGACCGGCTTCAGCCAGCGCAGCTCGTCCACGCCGGCGGCCCCGAGCCCCGCCTGAGGGTGGGCCTTCATCTCGGCGACGAACATCGCCATCGCCATCGAGCAGGTGTGCCAGCCGCTGGCGGCGAGCCGCCCGAAATGGGTTTGCGCCGCCGCTTCGTCCGAAAGGTGGAAGGGCTGGGGATCATATTTCTGCGCGAAGTCGAGCACTTCCTCGCGGGTGACTTCGTAGCGGCCGAAGCTGCGGACCGCGCCGACCTCGATATCGTCGAAATAGATCATGCGATGGGTTTCGTCCGGAAACGGAAGTTGGGCAAGTCCCTTTGCGTCACTTCGCCAATGCGCTGCGGAACACCGTGTCGCTGCCGTCCTTGCCGGCCACTGGCGGCAGGCCGATCAGGTCGCGCAGCAGCGGATAGACGTCGACATTGTCGAACGCCGGCAGCTTCGCTGCGCGGAAGGCAGGACCATTGGCGATGAACAGAGCGGTCATGTCCGGCGCGAAATTATCGTAACCGTGATTGCCGCCCGAGAAGTTCCCCGACGGCGCCTTTTCCATGATGGCCCAGCCCGTCTCCGCCAGGCACAGGATCGGCGGAATGCGCGGGTTGCGGCCGTAATGGAAGCGCTCCGGAATCTCGGCCTTGCGCCAGCATTCCATGTGCGGCCGCCTGCCGAGCAACGCCTTCTCGACCAGTGCTTCCTTCCCGGCGGCGGGTTCGATCGTCGCATAGGGACCGTTCTCGACCACGCGGTAGCTGCCGGGGGCGAGGATCGCATCCAGCGCGACCACCCGCGTGCTGCTGGTCGCGGCCATGCCGTGATCGGCGACGACGACGATATTGGCGGGCTGGTTCATCGCGGCGAGGCCATCGGCCAGCTGGCCGATCCAGCGATCCACTTCCGCCACTGCCTCGGTCGTATGCGGGTCGGCAGGACCCCAGCGATGACCGGCGGTGTCGACCGTGTCGAAATAGGTGGTGATGAATTTCGGGCGGATCGCGGCCGGCCGGCGGACCCAGTCGAGCACGCCGAGCACGCGCTGATCGCCGCTGATGACCTGGTTGAACTGTGCCCAGTCACTGGGGCGGGTGCCGCCGGAAATCTCGTAAGACCAGTCCGAAGCCTTCCGTCCGCCGACCGCGACGTTCGACCCCGGCCAGAACATCGTGCCGGTGCGGATCCCGGCTTGCTCGGCATCGACCCAGATCGGCATCGCCTCGTTCCACCAGAAGGGATCGTCGGTGGCCATGGTGAAGACCTCGCCGGGGCGGGCCTTGTCTTCCATCTTGTTCGCGGTGATGCCGTTGCGATCGGGGCGCAGACCGGTGACGATCGTCCAGTGATTGGGGAAAGTCTTGGACGGGAAGCTGGGTCGCATCGGTCCGCTGGCGCCGGTTGCGGCCAGGCGCGACAGGTTCGGCGTCACCCCGCGATCGAGATAGTCGGGGCGGAAGCCGTCGATCGAGATCAGGATCGTGATCGGCGCCCGCACCTCCGCGGGAGCTGTCGCGATCGTCTGGGCCCGGGCGGCAATCGACGGACAGGTGAGGACCGCAATGGCAGCGGCGACGAAGGAGAGAAGTGAACGCATCGCCGCCGCTTGCCAGCCTCGGGTTACCGGTTGATGTCTAGTCGCCCAGCGAGAGCCGGGCGAACAGCGTATAGGCGAACGGCGCGCGACCATAGGCGGAATCGAGCGCCGCTGGCTTGGCGAAGGTCGCGACCGATCCGCCGAGCGCGAGGTTAACGTCTTTCGTGAGACGGAAGCGATGGGCATAGCCCGCCTCGAAGCGGGTCACCCGGAACGCCGTGTCGTGCAGCGGGTCCGAATGATCGGGAAACAACTCGTCATTGGCGACATTCTCGATTCGCCCGAACAGATTGTGGCCGCCCACCGGGTTCCAGTTCGCTTCGGCCAGCCATGCGGTCAGCGTCTGGCCGGGCAAGCGGTTCTTGGCGGAGAAGGCGACGAGGCCGCTGAGCTTGGCGTCCGAATATTGGACGCTCGCGGTGGTCCGGGCCTCGTCTTGGCCGGGGTGCAGGGCCTCCGGATCCTTCAGCCGGCCATGGCTGACCTGCAGCGCCCAGTTGGGCGTCGGGGTCAGCGTGGTGCGCACGCTCCAGCTGTCGAGTTTCGGCGTCTCGATGTCCCAACGCGATTCATCGGGCTCGCGCCCGCGAAAGGCCGATCCTTCGATCTGGAACAGCGAGGACGCATAGCCTGCGGTGATCACGCCATAGGTGATGTGCGTGCTGTCGAACCAATGATGCGTGATCGGCGCCTGCGGCAGATAGCGCGACGAGCGCCGGTGCATGAAGGCGGACGGCCCGAGCGCGGGTTCGGCCACAGGTCCCCCGTACAGGAAAAGCGATGCGTTCTCGCTTACGGGGATGTCCACCCGCGCCGCCAATTCCATGAACAGGTCGTGCGGATGCTGGCGGTCGACCAGCGACTGGCCGTTGGCGGTTTCGCCGGTGGCGAACAGGTTGGGATAGCCGCGTGCGCCCATCAGCGGCTCCAGGCTGAGCATCGAGCGCAGCTGGAGCTTTGCCCCGCCGAAATCGCGATCGGCTGTGATCATCGCCATCGACTGGACGAAGGCCATGTCGTCGCCGCGCGGACCGCTCTGGTCGGTATAGGCGGCCCAGGCATATCCATGTGCCATCACCATCCAGTCACCGGATGTCAGATGGACGCCGGTCATCCGCCCATCGGCACCGGGCAGTCGCGCGGTGCCCGACCCTGCCCCATAGGCGGGCCAGGCGGGTCTGGACGCTTCAGAAGCGCCATGCCCCTGATGCTGGTTGTGATCCTCGGCCGGGCGATGGCCCTGATGGGCGCTATGGTCCTGCATCGGTGTGGAAGGCGCCGGGGTAGATGCCGGATCGGTCGGGGGCATGATGTGGCCGTCATGGCCCTGATGGTCCTGCGCCATGGCTGACGTCGCCATGAGCGCGCCCGCGGCCACGGCCGCGAGCAACTTGATTTTCGACATGTTGGTCTCCGAAGTCGTGAGGATGCGCCTGGGGCGCAGATCGTCAGGCTTCGGATCGCGGAGGGGGCGTGTCGGGGGCAGGGGCGGCGATCGTATCGCCGGTAACGCGACGCGGCGCGTCGAGGATGAGTGCATGGCGCAAAGGCGCAGCCATGATCGCGGGTCGGATCGTTGCCGGCGCGACGCAGCCGATGCACAATCCTTCGGCCGGCATCTGCTTGATCGGCTCCGGTTTGGACGGAGCGTGATCGCCACGGTCGGCGATGGCATGCATCCCCGCCATGTCGTCCATCATCTGCATCTCCGGCTGCGGCGCATCATGGCACGATGCCATGGCCGGCATCGGCAGCGCGATCAGCAGGGCAAGGAGCAGGCGAAGCAGCATCGCGGCCAATCTAGCGTGGCGGGGCCGCCGTTCCAACTCTTTGGAGCAGCGGCACCGTCAGGCGGGTGTCAGACGTTGAAGCGGAATAGCAGGACGTCGCCGTCCTGGACGACATATTCCTTGCCTTCCGAGCGCAGCTTGCCGTTGTCGCGCGCGCCGGCTTCGCCCTTGAACTGGATATAGTCGTTGAACGCGATGGTCTCGGCACGGATGAAGCCGCGCTCGAAATCGGAATGGATCGCGCCCGCCGCCTGGGGCGCCTTGGCGCCGACCTCGACGGTCCAGGCGCGCGCTTCCTTGGGGCCGACGGTGAAGAAGGTCAGAAGGTGGAGCAGCTTGTATCCGGCGCGGATCACGCGGGCGAGGCCGGTTTCCTCCAGGCCCAGTTCGGAGAGGAACTCGCCGCGTTCTTCGGTCGGCATCGTCGCGATCTCGGCCTCGATCGCGGCAGAGACCACGACGGCTTCGGCGCCCTCCGCCTTGGCCTTTTCGAACACGCGCGCGGAGAAGGCGTTGCCGTTCGCCGCATCCTCCTCGTTGACGTTGCAGACATAGAGAACGGGCTTGCCGGTCAGGAGCTGCGCCTGGGTGAACACGCGCGCTTCCTCGGCATCCTTCGGCTCGGTCAGGCGGGCGGGCTTGCCGTCGCGCAGCAGGTCGAGCGCCTGGCCCAGCACGCTGGCCGCGACCTTGGCATCCTTGTCGCCCTGAGCGGCTTTCTTCTGAAAAGCGGGGACGCGCTTTTCCAGGCTCTCCAGGTCGGCGAGCATCAGCTCGGTCTCGACCGTCTCGGCATCAGCAATCGGATCGACTTTGTTGTCGACATGCTGGATGTCGTCATTCTCGAAGCAGCGCAGGACGTGGACGATCGCATCCACCTCGCGGATGTTGCCCAGGAACTGGTTGCCCAGGCCTTCGCCCTTGCTGGCGCCGCGCACCAGTCCGGCGATATCGACGAAGCCGAGCTGGGTCTCGATGATCTTGGCCGATCCGGCGATCTCGGCGAGCTGGTTCAGACGAGGGTCGGGCACCGCGACATTCCCGACATTGGGTTCGATCGTGCAGAAGGGATAGTTGGCCGCCTGCGCCGCCGCGGTTTCGGTCAGCGCATTGAAGAGCGTGGACTTGCCGACGTTCGGAAGGCCGACGATGCCGCAGCGGAAACCCATGGGAAAATGCCTGTTCGTGAAATTCAGGAAAGGCGGTCCCGATAGAGGCTTCCCCGGCGGATTGCTAGGGACTCAGGCCCAGGAACGTCTGCGTGCGGGAGCATCGCTGCGCCCCCGCGAGAACATGAGCCCCGCAGTACCCAGGATCAGGGCAATCAACGTCTGTGTCTGGAGCATCGGCAGCAGATCGGTGACGCCTAGCGCATGATAGGCGCGGCCGAAAAACTGGCCGAGCGAGGGCACGACATTGGAAAGATAGGGAGTCAGCGCGAAGCCGGCGAGCCAGGACGGCGCAGACACGAAGCCGGCGGCCAGCATGACGAAGCCCAGCACGGCTTTCCATGCACCGCTGGCACCCTGCTGCTCATCGCCCGCAACACTAAGACACACCAGGGAGACCAGCAGGAAGAGCAGCTGGGTACCGCCATGGGTTACGCCGGCTTCGTCGAGAAAGCCCGGCTGACCGATGTCGTCCAGTGCCAGCAGCAACGGCACGGCCCCCGCTGTCGCGAGGAGCACAAACGGGAAGGTAAAGGCGAACATGCCAACCGCGAGACTGCGTCCGGCGACCGCGACCAGCAACGGGATCAGGACCAGCGCCAGCATCAGTCCGCTGCCATAATGATCGAGTGCGCCCGCCAGCAGCTCGCAGCGGCCGCTGATGCCGCTGCACCCTGACCTGGCGATGACTGCCTCGATCAGGAACGGCAGGGACACGATCAGCCCTGCGAACAGCCCGAACAGGCCTAGCCAGCGACGGATGAAGACTTCCGCGGTCATGCGCGCTCCGAAATGCGGGGCCTGGTCGAAATCGTGCCCGATCCGGACCGGTCTAGCATCTCCAGCTTGCCGGGACGTTGCCGGTCAGGGTTAATAAGCGCTTCGATAACTGCGCCGGGCCCGGGGAGGCATCGGCGTTTGCAGGGGGGATGTCATGATCATCAGAAGCGCTGCGCTTGCGGCCCTGTGCGCAATCACCGCGCTTGGCGGATGCACCGATCAACAGGCTCAGGCCAAGGCGGACGCCGACGCTCGGGCTGCCGCGGAGAAGAAGCTTGCGGCCCGCAAGATGCGCACGGCTGTCGATAACGACATCCGGTGCCTGAACGCACTCGAATGGCAGAAAAAGGCGCTTGCCGGTGCCGGGATCGGGCCGGTCGCCCTGTATGAAGGACATTATCGGGACCGGTTGGCCAAGACGCTGGGCGATCAGGTGATCAGCGAACCACCGGCCCCCGATCTCGGAAGCGGGACGATCGATCCCTATCTCGCCTGGTCCTACCCCCGACAGGTCAAGGAGGTGTTCACCGCCGGAAGCGATGTCGACCGTGACGGGATGATCTCGCCCAAGGAACGGAGCAATCGCGGCTTCTCCATCGTCCAGAGCTGCGTGCAGTTCGTGGCGGAGGCGGGGAAGGGGCCGCTGGCGGGCAAGGACAAGGTGGGGCGCATGCTCCGAATCCAGGAACTGCGCGAACGGTTGAAGGACAAGGACGCATAAGGCCGGCGCCCACGAATGCGTCGCGGGTAAACTGTGTTTCCCGCGCAACCGACAGATAGAACCGTCCGGCCTGAATGAGGCTCGACGGGGCTCGTTCATCCGCGGTACAGGCGACACGGCCTTTCGGTGCCAACAGGGATTCCTAAGGAGCAGGGTTTTTATGATTCGCCGTTCGTATGTGATGAGTGCCGCTGTACTGCCGCTCGCCTTTGCGCTTGCTGCATGCGGCGGTGGCGATGACAATGCCACGCCGTCGCCCTCTCCGACCCCCAGTGCATCGCCGACGCCGACCTCGTCGCCGAGCTATGCCAGCTTCCCGCTGAGCGGTGCCGCCGAGTTTATCACGATCACCGGGTTCACGACCTATACCGGCAATCTGGATACCGGACCGGTCACCTTGGGCGTTGCGGGCGTTGGGCCCGCTTCGCAGCGTGTGCGCGTCGGCTATGGAACCGCGGATCCCACCGCCGCGACGACTTCGCTGCCTTATGTTATCCGCGAGAACACCGAGGAGGCCCGGCTTTCGGCGGGTGATCTGACCGTCGCGCCGACGCCGACCGTGACCGAGTTCGTATTCCGTCAGACGCCGACCCCGACTCCGACTTCAACCACATCACCCACGCCGACCCCGACGCCCGTCCCCGGTCGCTACAATGAGGTGGCGTTCCTCAACAATACGGTCCCGAGCAAATTCACCAACGACAGCACGCTGGCATTGTCGCGCGTGACCTATGCGAATTGGCAGCGGGCGGACAGCCTGACCGGCGCGACGCGCATCACGAGCGCGGTTTACGGGTACCCGACCGTACTGAGCGACCTGCCCACTACGGGAAGCACGACCTATACTGCCCGTATCTCCGGTCGCATCGTACGCGTCGCTACCGGGAGCAGCGGTGCCGGCCGAAACGAGAAACTGGGCGGTACGCTGACCGTAACCTCCAATTGGGCAACCGGCGTTGTCAACGTCACCGTCAATCTTGTTACGATTGCGGCCGATGGAACGCAGACCCCCTTCGCGACCTATGCCGGTTCGGCCTCCAGGCCGGTTGGCACGACCGAGTTCAACGGTCCGTCGATCTCCGGCTCGCAACTCGCTGGCTCGATCCAGGGTAGCTTCTTCGGCAGCGCTGGCGAACAGATCGGATTTACCTTTGCCAGCTCGGGCACCTTTGGTGGGGACGACTATACGCTCAGCGCTGCAGTCGTCGGCAAGCGCAACAGCTGAGGTACCCCCCCCGGTACCGCGGTGACGATGAGACGAAGGGGCTCGGCGCGAAGGCGCCGGGCCCCTTTTCTTGGACGTCGCCTGGTAAGCGTCAATCGCGCTGCAGGCGCACCGCAATGTCGCTCATGAACCGCGCATCGTTGCCCGCCGCCAGCCACGGTGCTTCCGCCGCGATCGCGCCGAGCATGTCGGTCAGGTCCTCGATCTCCGCCTTGGCATAGTTGCCGAGCACATAACCGGTGACCCGGTCCTTATGCCCCGGATGCCCGATGCCCAGGCGAACCCGACGAAAGTCGGGGCCGATATGCTGATCGGTCGAGCGCAGGCCGTTATGACCCGCAGTGCCGCCGCCGATCTTCACCTTCACCTTGAACGGCGCCAGATCGAGCTCGTCGTGAAAGACCGTCACGTCGGCCGGGGTCAGCTTGTAGAAGTCCATCGCGGCGCGGACCGCGCGGCCGCTCTCGTTCATGAAGGTGCCCGGCTTCAGCAGGACCAGTTTCTCGGTGCCGGTGCGGCCGTCCTGGGTCCAGCCCTGGAACTGCTTCTTGGGCGGCGAGAAGTCATGGACCTCGGCAATGGCATCGATCGCCATGAAGCCGACATTGTGCCGGTGCATCGCATATTGCGGACCCGGATTGCCCAGGCCGACCCAAAGCTGCATCACATTCCCCGAAAATGAAGATCGCCCCCGCACCTAGGGCGCGGAGGCGATCTTTTGAACCGTGAAGTTCGAAGCGATTACTCGGCTTCGGCTTCGCCCGCTTCGGTCTGCGTCGTGTCGCCCTCGGTCGACTTGAGCGCCGACGGGGCAACCACGGTCGCGATGGTGAAGTCGCGGTCGGTGATCGACGGGGTTGCGCCCTTGGGCAGGGTCACGGCCGAGATGTGGATCGAGTCGCCGACTTCCAGGCCCTTGAGCGAGATGGTGATGTCGTCGGGGATCTGCGCCGCGTCGACGACCAGCTCGAGCTCGTGGCGAACGATGTTGAGAACGCCGCCGCGCTTGATGCCCGGGGCCTCTTCTTCGTCGGCGAAGATGATCGGCACCGCGACGGTGACGGTCGCGTGCTCGCTGATGCGCAGGAAATCGACATGGACCGGACGGTCGGTGACGACGTCGAAGGTGACGTCCTTCGGCAGCGTGCGCTCGCCGTTGACCATAACGACCGAATTGAAGAAGTGGCCGGTCATCAGCAGCTTGGTCAGCTCGCGCTCGTTGACATGGATGCCAACGGGGTCTGCCTTGTTGCCATAGATGACGGCGGGTACGCGGCCTTCACGACGAAGCGCACGGGAGGCTCCCTTGCCAACCCGGTCGCGCGTCTCGGCCGACAGCGTAAGCGTATCGCTCATGTGTCGAATTCCTGTTGCGCTAGATGGTTATGTGCGTCTTGCCGGACAGGCCTCCAGGGATGACCCTGCCAAGCAAGCGTGCGCCCATAACGGAAAGACCCGTAAAGGGCAAGCAGAGCGGCCGAGGCTGGGTGGCGGGTCAATAGCGGATGCGAGTGACCTTCAACCCGCGGCGCTGCAACTCGCGCTGGAGGCTGTTATCGCCTGCCAGATGGCCCGCGCCGACCGCAACGAAAACGACGCCGGGCTTGCGCAGGCGTGCTGCCACCCAACCCGCCCAATTGCGGTTGCGCTGGATTAGCAGCGCCTGGGTCAGCTCTGGAGACTTTGACAAATCCTCGTTCATAAGGGCGGCGAGCGCCTCGGTATCACCCTTGCCCCAGGCGGTAACGATCCGGTCCATCGTCGTCCCCGCAGTAGTCATGCTGTCCAGCGTCTCGCCCAGCAGTACCTGCTGCGCGGCGGGGGAAAGGGTGTCGAAATAGCCGAATTGCTGGCGCGGAGTTTCGAGGCCGGAAATCTTCTTCTTCGATTTCTTCGCGGCCGCAGTCAGCACGCTTTCCACGCCATAGGCGCTGTCATAGCCCTCGGCCCGGTTGGGCAGCACCGCAAGCTGGATCGCGGCGAGCCAAGGCTCGTATTTCTCGACCATGTCCTCGCGCTGGCCTGCGCGCTTCAACGACTCGCGCACCCGCTTGGCTAGCTCGGGCGGAAGCTGCTGGCTTAGCCGGGTGCCGGCAGGGAGCTCACCCATCTCCCGCAGCATCTCTGCGGTCTCGGCCTGGGGCGGCAAAACCACCTCGACCACCAGCTCGCGGCTGTGGTCGAACGCGTTCTTCACCGCCTCGTCGAACCAGCTCAGGCCGGGACGCAGCGCATGGACCGACCCGAACAGATAGATGGTCGTGTCCCGGTCCTTCACGACCCACAGGGCGGGGTCGACATCGCGGTCGGGTTCCTTCGCGGCGCAGGACAGAAGGGCCAGCGGGGCGAGCAGCCAGAGCAGGTTACGAAACATGGCTCTTCCCTACTGCACGCGCACGACGCGGACACCCTGTTTCTCGAGCAGATCGATCACCGATCCCGGTCCGACGAAATGACCCGCACCCGCTGCAAACAATAGCGTCCCGGGCTTGCTCAACCGCTCGCGCAGCTTCACGACCCAGGCTCGGTTGCGGTCGTCGAGCAGCGGCGCTGCCATCAACCCGGCGGGATCGAGGTCTTCCGGGCGGATCCGCAGGATCGAGTCCGGTCCGACGTCGCCCTTCGCCCAGGCATGGGCGCCGCTGTCCATCTCCTCATGGTTGCGCTCCGGCGAGAGGATCGCCGCCTCCAGCATCATTTGCTGGGCCGCCTCGGGGATTGCATCGAGCGATGCGGTCACCGCCTTCGCATCCTCGATTGCCGCGACCGGGCGCCCCGTCTCTCTAAAATGCTTTTCCAGCCAGTCGTCGGCACCCTGATCGAGGATTTCGCCGGCCTTCATGTCGCGCACCGATCCCAGGGTCATGGCCGCCAGCCAGGTCGGCATCTCGTCGAGCGACTTGGCGACGTCGGACGGCAGGTCGTTCTGCATTTGCGCAAGCTGTGCGCGGATCCGATGGGTGCTGCGATCCAGCAGCGGCCGCAATTTCTGGCCGTTGCCATCGGTGTGGGTCAGGTTGGCGGCGTCCTCGTCATCGGCCTCGGTCGATTCCAGCCAGAGCGTGTCGGCGCGGCGGATGACATCGTCCAGCCCGGGGTTGCGCCAGCGAAACCCGGGCGGCAGCGCGTGCACGGTGCCGAACAGATAGATGGTCGTATCGGCGTCGCCGATCTTCCAGATGGCGGGTTTGGGATCGTAATTCTGCGACGCGGCAACGCGCTTGCGTTCGCGCTCGAGCGCCGCCTCCCATTTGGCATCGGGCTTCGCCGCATCGCTGTTCTTGACGTCGACCTGCTTCGGCGGCGCGGCCGAGGCCTTCGGGTTCGGGCCGACCTGCGCACTCGTCGGTGCGGCAGCCAGGAACAGCGCGGCCAGTGCGCAGAGATATGGCCAGCACAGGGTACGACGCAGAAGGGCGAAGGTCATCAAGCACAGCAGGACATGTCGCCGCGTGGCTGTCAACGCCCCGCCATTGACCCCCCGTGGAGGCTGCGCCAAAGCGGGCCGAATTTTCGTCACTGGATGATAACGTGTCCGATCCTCTCAGCTTCCAGCGCATGATCCTGACGCTCCACGACTATTGGAGCGCTCGCGGCTGCCTGATCCTTCAGCCCTATGACATGCGCATGGGCGCGGGCACGTTTCATACCGCGACGACGCTGCGCGCGCTGGGCCCCGATCCGTGGAATGCCGCTTTCGTCCAGCCGTGCCGTCGCCCGACCGACGGCCGCTATGGCGAGAACCCGAACCGGTTGCAGCATTACTACCAGTATCAGGTGATCCTGAAGCCCAGCCCGCCCGACCTGCAGGAGCTTTACCTTGGCAGCCTGAAGGCGATCGGCATCGATTTCACCCAGCATGACATCCGCTTTGTCGAGGATGATTGGGAATCGCCGACGCTTGGCGCCTGGGGCCTGGGCTGGGAAGTGTGGTGCGACGGGATGGAGGTGACGCAGTTCACCTATTTCCAGCAGATGGGTGGGTTCGACTGCAAGCCGGTGGCGGGCGAGCTGACCTATGGGCTTGAGCGGCTGGCGATGTACATCCAGAACAAGGACAGCGTGTACGACCTGGCGTTCAACGATGCGCAGCCGGGTGTGCCGCAAATGACCTATGGCGATGTCTTCCTCGAGAATGAGCGCGAGATGTCGAAATGGAATTTCGAGGTCGCCGACACCGAGACGCTGTTCGACCTGTTCCGCAAGGCGGCGGCCGAGTGCGAGAACTGCCTGGAAGCGAAGCTGCCGATCCCGGCCTATGAGCAGGCGATCGAGGCGAGCCATATCTTCAACCTGCTGAACGCGCGCGGCGTGATCTCGGTCGCGGAGCGCCAGGCCTATATCGGCCGCGTCCGCGATCTGGCGAAGGGCAGCTGCGCGGCATGGATGGAAAAGAACGGGTGGGCGGCGTGAGCGATTTTCTTCTCGAACTCCGCTCGGAGGAAATCCCGGCGCGCATGCAGGAAAAGGCGCGCGAGGATCTGGCCCGCCTGTTCGCGGCTGAACTCGACAAGACCGGCCTGAAGGCAAGCGAGACGATCACCTATGCGACGCCGCGCCGACTGGCACTGATCGCGCGCGGCCTGCCGGCCGAAACCGCTGCGGTCAGCGAGGAGATCAAGGGGCCGCGCGCCGGTGCGCCGCCCCAGGCGCTGGAAGGCTTTCTGCGCAAGACCGGGCTGAGCGCCGACCAGCTGGTTGAGCGCGACGGTGTCCTCTACGCCGTGATCGACAAGCCTGGCCGTGCGACGGCTGAGGTGCTGGCCGAAGCGGTGCCGGCGGTGATCCGCGCCTTCCCCTGGCCCAAGTCGATGCGGTGGGGGGCGACGTCCACTTCGACCGAGAGCCAGCGCTGGGTCCGCCCGCTCCAGGGCATCGTCGCGATCTTCGGCGAGGATGTCGTGCCGTTCGAAGCGGCGGGACTGACCAGTGGCGCGGCGACCGTCGGCCACCGCTTCCACCATCCCGACATCATCACGATCGGCGGCGCGAACGACTATGTCGAGAAGCTGCGCGCCTGCCACGTCGTGGTCGATGGCGGCGAGCGCCGCGGCATCATCGCGCTGGGTGCGAAGCTGGCCGCGCAGAAAGCCGGCCTCGAATTGATCGAGGATGACGGCCTGCTGGCCGAGAATGCGGGCCTGACCGAATGGCCGGTGCCGCTGCTCGGCCGGTTCGACGAAGGCTTTCTGGACGTGCCGCCCGAGGTCATTCAGCTGACCGCGCGGGTGAACCAGAAATATTTCGTCTGCCGCGACCGTGACGGCAAGCTGGCCAACGCCTTTGTCTGCGTCGCCAATATCGACGCGGCCGATGGCGGCGAGAAGATCGTGGCGGGTAACCAGAAGGTTCTTGCCGCCCGCCTGAGCGATGCGCGCTTCTTCTACGAGACCGATCTGAAGGTCTCGCTGGCGGAACAGGCGCAGAAACTCGAGAAGATCGTGTTTCACGAGAAGCTGGGGACGGTCGCCGACAAGGTCGATCGCGTCGCCAAGCTGGCGCGCTGGCTCGTCGAGCAGGGTATCGTGCCCGGTGCCGACGCAGCCGAAACCGAGCGTGCGGCACGGCTGGCCAAGGCCGATCTCGTCACCGGCATGGTCGGCGAGTTTCCCGAGCTTCAAGGCCTGATGGGCGGCTATTATGCCGCCGCGCAGGGCGAACCGGCGGCAGTGGCCGAGGCGGTGCGCGACCATTACAAGCCGGCGGGGCAGGGCGACACCGTGCCGAGCGCCGGCGCAACGGTCGCGGTCAGCCTGGCTGACAAGCTGGACAGCATCACCCGCTTCTTCGCGGTCGATCTCAAGCCGAGCGGGTCTAAGGACCCGTTCGCTCTGCGGCGCTCGGCATTGGGCGTGCTTGCGCTGATCCTGGACAATGGCCTTCGCTTCCCGCTGGGCAGTGCGGTCGAGCAGGACGTGCTCGACTTCTTCGCCGACCGGCTGAAGGTGCAGCAGCGCGAGGCGGGGGTGCGCCACGACCTGATCGATGCGGTGTTTGCGCTGGGTAGCGAGGATGATTTCGTGCGCCTGCTCGCCCGCGTCCGCGCGCTCCAGGCATTTGTCGGAACTGAAGACGGGCGGAACCTGCTGGCGGGCTACAAGCGCGCGGCCAATATCCTGAAGAAGGAAGCCTTTGCGGCAGGCGCCACCAATCCGGCGCCCGAGCCGGCGGAGAAGGCGCTGTCCGATGCGCTCGACGCAGCCGAATCGCGTGCGGCTCAGGCAGTCGAGGCCGAGGATTTCGAAGGCGCGATGGCCGCCCTGTCGACGCTACGCGCGCCGATCGATTCCTTCTTCGATCAGGTGACGGTCAACGACTCCGATCCCGACAAGCGCGCTGCGCGTCTCGCCCTGCTCGCGCGGATGCGTGACGCGGTGCACAAGGTGGCGGATTTCGCTCGTATCGAGGGTTGATCCACCAGCTTTCTCGTCTGGCAAACAAAAGTTGCACCTGACAACGCGGTCAGCGGCTTTCCCCTTCTTCGCACCTGCGGTACGCGCGGCCCAAGCGCTAGCGGTGGGCGAAGGGAAGTCGAATGACGCAATATGTGTATCGCTTCGGCGGTGGGGTTTCCGACGGGGGCAATGGCGACAAGAACCTGCTGGGGGGCAAGGGCGCCAATCTGGACGGCATGGCGTCGATCGGCCTGCCGGTTCCTCCCGGCTTCACCATCGCGACGCCGATGTGCACCGTCTATTACGAGCAGGGCGGCAAGTTCCCCGACAGCCTGAAGGCCGAAGTCGCCAACGGAATCGCCCATATCGAAGGGCTGACCGGCAAGAAGTTCGGCGTTGCAGCGGATCCGCTGCTCGTCTCGGTCCGCTCGGGGGCGCGGGCGTCGATGCCCGGCATGATGGACACGGTGCTCAATCTCGGCCTGAACGACGACACGGTCGAAGGGCTGGCCGCGATCTCGGGCGACGCCCGCTTCGCCTGGGACAGCTATCGCCGCTTCATCCAGATGTATTCCGACGTCGTGCTCGAACTCGATCACGGCCGGTTCGAGGAAGCGCTGGAGATCGCCAAGGAGGATCGCGGCTATTCGCTCGACACCGAGATGACCGCCGACGACTGGCGCACGCTGGTCGCAGAGTACAAGGCGCTGGTGGTCGAACTGTGGGACGGCAAGCCGTTCCCGCAGGATGTGCACGATCAGCTGTGGGGCGCGATCGGCGCGGTGTTCGGGTCGTGGCAGTCGGAGCGGGCCAAGGTCTATCGCCGGCTGAACGATATCCCTGCCGATTGGGGTACCGCGGTCAACGTCCAGGCGATGGTCTTCGGCAACATGGGCGACACCTCGGCCACCGGCGTTGCCTTCACTCGCGATCCGGCCAAGGGCGACAATGCCTATTATGGCGAGTTCCTGATCAACGCGCAGGGCGAGGATGTCGTCGCCGGCATCCGCACGCCGCAATATCTGACCAAGGCCGCGCGCGAGGCAGCGGGTGCCAAGCCCCTGTCGATGGAAGAGGCGATGCCCGAGGTCTATGGCGAGTTGGCGCAGGTCTTCGACCTGCTCGAACGCCATTACCGCGACATGCAGGACATCGAGTTCACCGTCGAGCGCGGCAAGCTGTGGATGCTGCAGACGCGCGCGGGCAAGCGCACCGCCAAGGCCGCGTTGAAGATCGCGGTCGACATGGCGAACGAAGGGCTGATTACGCGCGAGGAAGCGATCCTGCGCGTCGATCCGCAGGCGCTCGATCAGCTGCTCCACCCCACGCTCGATCCCGACGCGGTGCGTGATGTGCTGACCAAGGGGCTGCCGGCGTCGCCCGGCGCGGCATCGGGCAAGGTCGTGTTCGATGCCGACACGGCGGAGAAGGCCAATGCCGCCGGCGAGTCAGTGATCCTGGTCAGGGTCGAGACCAGCCCCGAGGACATTCACGGCATGCACGCGGCCAAGGGCATCCTGACCGCACGCGGCGGCATGACCAGCCACGCTGCGGTCGTCGCCCGCGGCATGGGCAGGCCCTGCGTGTCGGGCGCCGGTACGCTGTCGATCATCGCCAAGGAAAAGCTGTTCCGCATCGGCAGCCGCGAGGTCCGTGAAGGCGACATCATCACGATCGACGGCGCGACCGGCGAGGTGATGCTGGGTGCGGTGCCGACGGTGCAGCCCGAACTGGCCGGCGATTTCGGCACTCTGATGGTGTGGGCGGACGAGGGCCGCCGCCTGAGGGTGCGCACCAATGCGGAGACCCCGCTCGACTGCCGCACCGCCCGCGATTTCGGCGCCGAGGGCATCGGCCTGTGCCGGACCGAGCATATGTTCTTCGATGCGGCGCGGATCACCGCGGTCCGCCAGATGATCCTGGCCGAGGACGAGGCCGGCCGCCGCGCCGCGCTCGACAAGCTGCTGCCTGAACAGCGCGGCGATTTCGTCGAGATCTTCGAGGTGATGGCGGGTCTGCCCTGCACGATCCGCCTGCTCGATCCGCCGCTGCACGAGTTCCTGCCGCACGAGGAGAGCGAGTTTGCCGAAGTCGCTCAGGCCGCCGGTCTGGACGTCGAAACGCTGAAGCGCCGCGCTGCCGAGCTGCACGAGTTCAACCCGATGCTGGGCCATCGCGGTTGCCGGCTGGGCGTGACCTATCCCGAAATCTACGAGATGCAGGCCCGCGCCATCTTCGAGGCGGCAGTGCTCGTCGCGCAGAAATCGGGCGATGCCCCGATTCCGGAGGTGATGATCCCGCTGGTGGGCACTCGGCGCGAGCTGGAGCTGATGAAGGCGGTGGTCGACAAGGCCGCTCAGGCGGTCTTCGCCGAACAGGGTCTTACGATCGAGTATCTGGTCGGTACGATGATCGAACTGCCGCGCGCCGCGCTGCGTGCGGCGGAAATTGCCGAGGTCGGCGAGTTCTTCAGCTTCGGCACCAACGACCTGACCCAGACGACGCTGGGCGTCAGCCGCGACGACGCCGCGCGGTTCCTGACGACCTATGTCGAGAAGGGAATCTACGCCAAGGACCCGTTCGTCTCGATCGATGTCGAGGGCGTCGGCGAACTGATCCAGCTGGCAGCGGAGCGCGGTCGCTCGACGCGGCCTGACATCAAGCTGGGCATCTGCGGCGAACATGGCGGCGATCCGGCCTCGATCGCCTTCTGCGAGAGCGTCGGCCTCGATTATGTGTCGGCCTCGCCCTATCGCGTGCCGATCGCCCGGCTCGCGGCCGCTCAGGCGGCGCTGCTGAAGAAGTGACAACTGCCCGCGGCCTGCCATCCGGCGGGCCGCGGGTTTTGCCTGATCCGCCGCCTCAGCGGTTGATGAAGCTGTCGTTGATCGAACAGGCTGCCGGGCCGAGAATGACAATGAACAGCACCGGCAGGATGAAGCAGATCAGCGGGATCGTCATGATCGCCGGCAGGCGCGCCGCCTTTTCCTCGGCGCGCATCATCCGCTCGTTGCGGAACTCGGCGGATAGCACGCGGAGCGCAGAGGCGAGCGGCGTGCCGTATTTCTCGGTCTGGATCATGGTGGTCACCACGCCGCGGATCGCGTCGAGATCGATGCGGGTCGCCAGATTCTCGAAAGCGTTGCGCCGATCGGTCAGGAATCCGAGCTCGATCGAGGTGAGCTGGAATTCCTCGCCCAGCTCGGGATAGGCACGCCCCAGTTCGCGCGCGACCCGGCCAAAGGCGGCATCGACGGTCAATCCGGCCTCGGCGCAGATGACGAGCAGATCGAGCGCGTCGGGCAGCCCCTTGCGGATCGCATGGCTGCGCTTCTGGATCTTGTTCTTCAGATACAGGTCGGGAAATTTGTAGGACAGGATGAAGCTGACCGCGACGAGGCCATATTGCTTCATCGGCGTCCAGTCGGCGAAGACCGGCGTGAAATAGACCAGCCAGATCATCGGGCCGCCGATCACGATCGGCAGCACGAGCCGGCCGAAGATGACCGCCGGCGCCCACTCCTTCGATCGGATGCCGGCCTGCATCAGCTTGACCTGGGCCTGCTTGACCTGGCTGTCCTGCAGCACCTTGAGCGAGGACAGGAAGGCGCGGATCTTGTCGGCATTCTCGTTGCGCTGGACCAGCTTGGCGCGTCGCTTCGAGGTCGAGGCGGTGATGCCCGCCTTCAGCTGCTCGCGGCGTTCGTTCAGCGCCTTGACCCGCTTGGTCATCGGGTCGCGCACCGTGGTCGCCGCATAGACGGCGACCATCATCGACAGCGCGGCGATCGCGGCGAGCAGGGTCGCCACCCAGAGGACGTCGACGCCAAGGATCGTTGGGCCGGATGCAGCGGTCATGTCGCCCTCAAATCTCGAAATTGACCATCTTGGCCATGATGAAGGCGCCCAGCGACATCCAGATCAGGCCGCCGCCGCCGGCCACCATCAGCCGTTCGTCGGTGAAGAATTTGAGCATGTAGCCGTTGTTGATGAACCAGATCATCCCGAACACGATGAAGGGCAGACAGCCGACGATCAGCGCCGACGCCTTGGATTCCGATGACATCGCCTTGATCTTCAGCTTCATCTGCGCGCGCTTGCGCAGCACTTCGGACAGGTTTGACAGAGTCTCGGCCAGGTTGCCGCCGGTCTCGCGCTGGATCGCGATCGTGATGGTGAAGAACTGGAATTCGGGCGTCCCCAGCCGATCGGCGGTCTCCTGAAGCGCCGCGTCCAGCGTCCGACCGATCTTCATCTTATCGGCGATCATCCGGAATTCCTCGCCGACCGGACCGTCAAGCTCCTGGGCGACGACCGTGATCGTCTCGGTGATGGGCAGGCCCGAGCGAAGGCCGCGGACCAGCAGTTCGATCGCGTCCGGAAACTTGACGGTGAACTGGTTGACGCGCCGGCCGATGAAGAAGCCGACCACGAAATGCGGCACGCCGGCACCGATGAACAATGCGATGAACAGCGCCAGCCACACCGGCGCGCCCTGAAGCAGGAGCAGCGCGGCCGGGACTGCAAACAGCCCCAGCGTCGCCAGGCCGTATTTTCCGACGGTCCACGGCTTGCCCGTCATCGCCAGCCGCTTCTGCAACTGGGCGGGATTGGGGAGCAGCCGCACCGCGAGCGTGTCCATGCGATTGGCGCGGTTGGTCGTGATCTTGCGCAGCTGCGCTTCCATCGCGTTCGCGCCGCTCGGGCTGACGGTATGACGCTCGCGCAACCCCGCCAGCCGGCGCGCGCCGGCACGCTCCGCCGAGGGGCCGGAAAAGGCGAAGACCATCAGCGCCAGCACCGTAAAGGCGCCGCCCCCGACCATGATGTACGGCAACAAGTCCATGCCGCGTCATTCTCCGATATCGATGCGGCGCGGCGGCCGGGGCGTGGGCCCCGGCCGTGCGACGATTACTTTCCCTTGCGCGGGACGCGGATCTTCAGCCGGTCGAACAGCGAGGTGCTGCCAGGCTGCTTGCCCGTGGATTTTCCGGGCACGGTCTTCGCCTTTGCCGGCGCATCGTCACGCTCGCCGGCATCGGCGATCGCGGTGATGCGATTTGCGAGCTCGGCAAGCCCGGCAAACGCCTTGGCCCCCTTGGCGGCCTCGGCGAAGGGCTTACCCAGCTTCGCCGACTGCGACGCGATCTTCGCATCGAACGGCAGGACGAAATCGACCTTGCGCTCGATCGACCCCTCGAAGTCCTTCCGGCTGATTTCCAGCACGGCAGCCGGATGGACCTTGTTCGCAACTACGATGACCTGGGTCTGCTGCGCATTGGAGCGGAACCAGCTGAGAATGCGGATCGCGTCGCGTGCTGCCGCCAGGGTGAGGTCGGTCACCAGCACCGCGATCTGAACCTCGCTGATCAGGTGTGGATGGAGCACCAGCATGTTGCGCGGCAGGTCGGTCACGCTCGTCTCGAACGCGCTGCGGATCTCTTCCTGCAACTGGTAGAAGGCAGCGCCGTCGGTGAGCACCGGCGTATTGATCGGCGCTTCGGCCGACAGGACGGCGAGCATGTCCGACGCTTTCACCATCGCCCGTTCGATGAACAGTCCGTCGATGCGGCTCGGATTCTCGATCGCGTCGGTCAGGCCGCGGCCCGGCTCCAGGTCGAGCGAAAGCGCCCCGGTGCCGAAATGCACGTCGAGGTCCAGCAGCGCGGTCGCGCGCTTGTGCTTCTCGCTCGTCAGCCAGGAGAGCGACGTCGCGATCGTCGACGCGCCGACACCGCCGCGCGCGCCGATCACCGCCACCGCGCAATGCGGCCGTTCCGATCCCGCCTCGGCCTGCTTCGGCGCGATCAGCATCGCCTGCGCATGGCCGAAGACGTCGCGCAGCGCGTCCGGGTTGAGTGGCTTGAGCAGATAGTCCTGCAGGCCGCTGGCCAGCAGGTCGCGATACAGACGGACGTCGTTGACCTGACCCGACGCGATGACGACCGTGCCGGGTTCGCACACTTCGGCCAGCGCGTTGATGTCGTTCAGCGGATCCCCGGATTCGGACAGGTCGACGAACAGGATGTGCGGGCTTGCCGAGACCGACAGGGTCTGGACCGCGTTGCGCAGGCCGCCCTTGTTGACCTTTTCCGGGCTCCAGCCGAGCTCGACCGCGATCGGACGCAGAGCCTCGGCCGTCGCCTCGTCGCACACGAAGGCAACGAAGGGTTCCCGCTGGCCGACCCGGCCCGGATTGAATGGCGCGTTCACTTGGTGCCCCCTGCCGTGCCCGAGGTTCTGAGCCCGCCCGTTCCCGTCGGCGGGGTGTCGCGATAGACCTTGATCGCCTTGCTCGCCGCCGCCGGATCGCTGGTCGTGGAGCCGGGCGCGCCACGAACGAGGTCGTTCGGGTCGGCAATCATCGCCGCCAGGTTGGAATTGACCGCGCAGCCATAGTTGGACGACGTCGTGGCGCTGAAGTCGGGCTGGCTATTGCCCGAGCGGTCGGGGCAGTTGGGCACGGAAGCGGTCATCCGCGTCACCACGACACGGACGGTACCGGGTGCAACCTCGCCGACGGTCGCCGGCGGGCGGTCGGCTACCAGCAGTCCGTAGCGACCGGCCGCCGCACGAACCTCCTCGCGGCCGACGGTGCCGTCGCCGCCATCGTCCAGCGCGACCCGGTCGCCGTAGCGCAGGTTCATCGCCTGCATCCAGCCGGCCAGGCGCTGGGTTTCGCCCGGCGCGAGCGCATAGCCCTGGGACTGAAGGTCGAGGACATAGTCGCTGCGCTGGACGACCGGCTGATACACCGACTCCACGCCGCCATTGTAGCTGCCGCAACCGCCGAGCAGCAGCGTCGGGGCGAGAAGGGCGGGAAGGGCGATACGCTTCGACATGATGATCTCCCTGAGACGCTGGTTCACTGGCTGAAGCCCGGTGCGGCAGCCGCGGCGGTCCGCGATTTACCGGAGCGGCGACGGTCCGCTCCGATGGCGGGCTGCGCCGGAGCCGGCGGGGCAGCGAGTGCCTGTTGCGGGACGCTCGTGCCTGGTGCGGGGGGCAGGCCGGTCGACCCGATCGCGCCCGCCGGAGGGGCCATGGTCGGCTTGGGCCGGTCCGGATTGGCCGACGAGCCGGTGAGTTGCCCGCCGAAAATCCGGTCGAAATCGTTCGGCGCCTGATAGCCGTCGGTCGGCAGGCGGATGTCGCTGCCGTTGACCGGCTTCACCAGATAGGGGGTGATCACGATCACCAGTTCGGTCTCGTTGCGCTGGAACGCGTTGGACCGGAACAGCGCTCCGAGCACCGGCACGTCGCCAAGACCCGGCGCCTTGTCGATCACATTATTGTGCGTGTTCTGCACCAGGCCGGCGATCATCATGCTCTCGCCCGATCCCAGTTCGATGCTGGTTTCGGTTCGGCGGGTGGTGAGGGCGGGGATCGACGTGCTGCCGATCGTGACCGCGCCCGCCTCGGACAGCTGCGACACCTCGGGGCGGACGCGCAGCGAGATGCGGCCGTCGGACATCACCGTCGGGGTGAACGCGAGGCTGACGCCATATTGCTTATACTCGACCGAGACGGCGCCGAGCCCCTGGCTGATCGGGATCGGAATCTCGCCGCCCGCCAGGAAGGTGGCGGTCTCGCCCGAGAGCGCGGTCAGGTTCGGCGTGGCCAGCGTGGTGACCTGGCCGATGCGTTCGCCAAGATCGATCGCCGAAAGCACGTCGAGGCCCAGCAGCCGCCCGGCAAGGCCGAGCGTCGAAAAATGATTTGGGCTCTTGGTGAACGTGTTGGCGACGCCACCGGGATAGACGAAATCACCGCGTGCCGGATCGAACGGCAGGGCGATCGTGCCGGCCGGAAAACCGAATTTGGACGAGGCGTCGAGGACGGGCAGGCCGCTCGTGTCGATCTTTCCGATTGTCCCGAAATTCGTCCGCGTGCCCGATCCGACGCCGAAGGAGATGCCGCTGCCGTTGTCGCGCGTCATCAGGTTGACGCCGACATTCTTCAGGAAGCTGCGGCTGACCTCGGCGAAGCGGACCTGCAGCATGACCTGCAACGGCGTCGCTGTGCGCAGACGGCTGACGATCTTGGTCTGATCGCCGACGAATGCCTGGACCAGCCGTTCGGCTTCGGCCGCGTCGCCCGGGCTGGCGACGGTACCGGTCAGCAGCACCAGTCCGTTCATCGGCGTTGCGGTGACCTCCGCCTCGGGCATGGCGAGGCGCAGCATCGAGTCGATCGAGTCGATATTGTTGCCGACCCGGACCGTCACCGAATAGATCACGCGGCCCGCCTTGTTGACGACCGACAAGGTGGTTTCGCCCGGGCCCTTGCCGAAGACATAGAGCTGGGTGGGCGAGCGAACCTGGACGTCGGCGACGGTTTCGTTGGCGACGAACACGTCGCTCATCGCCGTATCCAGCTGGATCAGGCGGCCGCGGCCGGTGTTGAGCTGGACCACCGGCGCACCGGCCGACGCGGCGATCGTCTGGGCGGCGGCGGGGGTGACGACGGCGCCGATCCCGGCGGCGGTCGCGAGCATCGCGATCGTCCACGCCAGGCGCTTGTGACTGTGCATCTTAATTCTTCCCCCCGACCGGAACGACGGTCACGTTGTTGCCGCGCGAGACCTTGACCACCGGTCCCTGTGCGATGGGTGCGGCGCCACCCGGATAGGATGCCTGGCCCGCCGCGGCCTGGGCCGTACCGCCGCGATCGTCCCGGGGCTTGCCGGGAACGGTGCGGCGCTGGAACCGGGACACGTCGGCACCGGTCGAAACGCTGGCGGCGCCGGTGCTGGGGCGTGCGGCCACCCGGGCCAGCATCGCCTTCTCGCCCTTCACATCGCCATTCTCGGGAACGTCGACATCGCCACTGGCGATTGCCTCCTCGAGTTCGCCCTGATTGTCGGCAATCGAGCGCAGCGATAGCGAGATCGAGCCGACGGTCTGGGCCACGGCAATCTCTTCGGCGATCTTGGGCGTCGCCTCGATCGTCACGGTCGAATAGGTGGTGACGACGGTGTTGCCCTTCTCGTCGGTCTGCTTGTCGGTGCGCTGGTCGGTTGCGAGCACGCGGACGTTGCGCAACACCGTCTCCGCTGCCTTCAGCGACGGCCCGTCACCGCCGCCCGCGACTTCCTGCGTCAGGATCAGGTCGACCCGGTCGCCCGGAAAGACGAAGCCTGCGACCGACCCCTTGGCATCGACCGGAACGGTGACGGCGCGCATGCCGGGTCCGAGTGCCGCTGCCAGAAAGCCTCGGTCGCCGGGCTTGACCAGCGCGCCCTGCGTCAGCGGCTGGCCGGCCGGAATGGCGAAGCGCACCACGGTGCCCTGGAGCGACTTCATGTCGACTTCGCCCTGCTGATAATAGGCGCCTTCGATCAGGTCCTTGGGCCAGGGGACGAACTTCATCGCCTCCGGATCGAGGATCGTGCCCACCGGCAGCGCGCGGGTGGCGACCAGCACCTGGACGGTGTTCTGCGCCGGCTGTGGCTGGCCGTTGACGACCGGAACCGCGCTTGCCTCGGGCGACGACGATCCGAGGACCATCGATCGCGCCATGAACGCGGTGATCGCGGCGACGATGAGCGCTCCGACGAGTAGAATGATCTTTCGTGCATCCATGACGCTTCAGTTCCCACCAGGCCGGACCGGACCTCTCCGGCGCCGACTCTCATGCAAATTGGTTAATGATCGGTTCGCGAAGTACGACGAGCGTGGCGAGGGCGATGGCCACGCCGTACGGCACCTCCAGCGGCCCCGCCTTTCGGCGCAGCCATTTCTCGCCCAGCATGACCAGGGTCAGTGCGCCGCCCAGCAGCGACATGAGGATCAGCATCCACAGCAGCGGCTGAAGCGGCAGCCACAGCGCCAGCGCCCCGATCATCTTGACGTCGCCGCCGCCCATCTGCCCGATCGCATAGGCGCCCAGAAAAAAGACGAAGACGAGCGCCGCGACGCCAAGCTGGACCGCGATGTCGGGCCACAGCGCCATGCCCTGGTGCCACCACCAGAATGGCGCGAGCAGCGCGATCGCCAGATTCTTCCAGTTTGCGATCTCACGCGTCCGGGCATCCTGAATCCCTGCGGAAACCAGGAGCAGCCCGAGCGCGATCAACAAAAAGGTGGCTGTAAATTCCCCCATGCCGCCAATTTCCTAGACGGACCTGCTTTCCAAAACGTAACCACGGCGCATGAGTGGTTCCCCGTATGACCGCCGCGCGATTCCCCCGGGCGCGAAGATCCATCAGTGGAGCGCGCCGGACGGCTGGTCGCTCCGGGTCTTCTCCTGGCCGGCCGAAGCCGCGCAGCCGCGCGGGTCGATCCTGTTCCAGGGCGGGCGCGGCGACGTGTTCGAGAAGTATCTCGAAGTGTTCGGCCATTGGCATGACCAGGGATGGTCGATCACGTCGTTCGACTGGCGCGGGCAGGGCGGCTCGGGCCGACTGAGTGCGGCGGGCAATTGCGGTCATATCGAGGATTTCGGGCTGTTCGTCAGCGACCTCGATGCGTTCTATAGCGAGTGGGCAGCGACCGCGCCGAGGCCGCACGTCGCGATGGGCCATTCGATGGGCGGACATATCCTGTTGCGCGCGCTGGTCGAGGGTGCGGTAACCCCGGACGCGGCGGTGCTGATCGCGCCGATGCTGGGCGTGAAAAGCCCGTTCGGCCAGGTGATGGGCGAGCGGCTGGCCCGGCTGATGAGCGCGGCGGGCGATGATTCGCGCCCCGCGTGGCGCGGCAATGAAAAGCCCTACACGACCGAAACGCGCGCCGCGCTGTTGACGCATGACCGCGACCGGTACGAGGATGAGCTCTTCTGGCAGAAGACAAATCCCGAAACCGTCACCGGACCGCCCAGCTGGCGCTGGGTGACCGAGGCGTTTAGGTCGATGCGTGAGTTGCGCGCCTCGCCAAAGCTGGGAGAGATGCGCGTGCCAACGCTGATGCTGGTCGCGGATGCCGACGGGCTGGTCGAGCCCAGGTCGGCGCTGTCGATCGCCCCCTCGCTGCCCGATGCCCGAGTCGTCCGTTTCGGCAAGGAAGCCGCGCACGAGTTGCTCCGCGAAGGCGACGCGGTCCGCGACCGCGCCATGGGTGAGATCGACAGCTTCCTTCAGGCGCGAGCACAGCCACGTTGAACCGCTACGACATCGCGATCATCGGTGGAGGGATCGCCGGCGCCAGCATGGCGGCCGAGCTGGCGCCGCATGCCCGCGTCGTCATCCTCGAGGCTGAAGACCAACCCGGCTATCATTCGACCGGGCGCTCGGCCGCCTATTGGTCCGAGACCTATGGCGGGCCGCATGTCCAGCCGCTGACCAGCGCATCCGGACTCGGACTGCGCCCGTTTCTCCAGCCGCTGGGCTCGCACCACATCGCCCGCCGCAACGAGCGGGGCCTGATCGACGCCTATCTCGCCGAGTTCGAGGGCAGCGGCGTGGTGCTGGAGGATGTCGATCCGCGCGAACGCATCCCCGGGCTTCGCGACGAGTGGCGATGGTGTGCGTTCGAGCCGAATGTTGCCTATATCGACGTGGCGGGACTTCACGCAGCCTATCTCGCAGAGGCCAGGCGCGCGGGTGCCGAGCTTCGACTGGGCGCCGGTGTCGAAGCGATCGGGCGCGCTGCGGGGGGCTGGCAGATCGAGACCCGCGCCGGTCCGATCGCGGCCGATATCGTGGTCGATGCCGCCGGCGCCTGGGCGGACCCGGTCGCTCGCATGGCCGGCGTCGCACCGCTCGGCATCCAGCCCTATCGCCGCACGATGGTCCAGCTGAAGACCGATCCCGCGCCGCCCGCGGACCTGACCCATGTCGGCCATATCGGCGGCGACTTCTACTTCAAGCCCGAGCCGGGCGGGCGGCTGTGGCTGAGCCCGCATGACGAGACCGCGACCGATCCGTGCGATGCGCAACCCGAGGAGATCGACGTGGCGATCGCCATCGACCGGTTCGAACGGTGTGTCGACTGGCAGGTCACGCGCGTCGAGCATCGCTGGGCTGGCCTGCGCAGCTTTGCCCCCGACCGGCTGCCGGTTTACGGGTTCGATCCGGCCGTCCCCGGCTTCTTCTGGTGTGCAGGGCAGGGCGGTTTCGGCATCCAGACCTCGGCTGCCGCGGCGATGATGGCGACGGCGTTGCTGCTGGGCCGGCAGCCTGCCGACGCCGTCGCGCATATCGACGCGGATCGCTATGCACCGGGCCGGTTCTTGCGGTAAGAACACGGCTCCGCAGCCACAGGAGTGGGTCATGGCGCACAAGTTCGTGATCGAGCAGAACAAGGCAGGCGAGTATGTCGCCAAGTTCAAATATAACAGCGAGACGATATTCTGGACCGAGGGCTATGCCTCGAAAGCCGGTGCCCAGAATGCGATCGAATCGATCTTGAAGAACGGTCCCGGCGCAGCCGTCGAGGGGTGACGCGGCGGATCGTCCGCTGACCGCCAGCGGCGGTCGGATGGTCTGACGCTACGGCAGGCGCCGTTTCGCAAACCGCGGATTTGCGCGGTTTTGCTCGCCTTGACGTGCCCGTCATGCTAGGACTGCGCACGATGACCAGCCATGCTCGACCCTATGACTTTCCGATCGACGTCGCTGCCGACGATATCGATTTCATGGGGCATGTGAACAATGCCAGCTATCTGAAATGGGTGCAGGCGGCCGTGATCAGCCACTGGCAGGCGCTGGCGCCGGTCGAGGCAGTCGCGCAGCATCTGTGGGTCGCGCTGAAGCACGAGATTACCTATCGCCGCCCGGCCTTTCTGGACGATGATGTTGTCGCCACCGTGCTGCTCGAGCGGGTGCAGGGCGCCCGCGCCTTTTACGATACGGTGATCACTCGCGGTTCCGAAGTGCTCGCCGAGGTGAAGTCGAGCTGGTGCTGCGTCGATGCGGAAACGCTGCGTCCGGCGCGACTGGCGCGCGACGTGATCGACCGCTTCTTCGTGAAATCCGCCGAGGCCTGAGCCGCCTGCGGTCGGGCGATCGTTATTGCGCGAGGGCCGCTTCGCTCGCCAGCCGGTCGGCGCGTTCATTGTCGGGATGGCCGGCATGGCCCTTGACCCATTTCCATTCGACGCGGTGCGGCTTGGCGGCGGCGAGCAATTGCTGCCAGAGATCGGCATTCTTCACCGGCTTGCGATCGGCGGTCTTCCAGCCATTCTTCAACCAGCCATGGATCCATTTGGTCAGGCCGTCCATGACATAGCGGCTGTCGGTCGACAGCGTGACGCGGCACGGCCGCTTGAGCGCGTTCAGCCCCTGAATCGCCGCCATCAGCTCCATCCGGTTGTTCGTTGTCTCGCGCTCGCCGCCGGATAACTCCTTCTCGACCCCGCCCATGCGCAACACCACGCCCCAGCCGCCACGGCCGGGGTTGCCCTTGCACGCGCCATCGGTCGCGATCTCGACATGCTGAAGTTCGGTCATGCGAAGATGGTGGTTCCGTGTTCCCGGTAGAAATCGAGCCGGCGCAGATAGGCCAGCGGGTCCTTGCGCGTTACCATCGCGTCTGCCGGCGTGTTGAGCCAGTCCCAGGCGCGGCTGAGCAGGAAGCGCAGTGCTGCGCCTTCAGCCAGGATCGGCAAGGCCGCCCGTTCGTCCTCCGACAGGCCGAAGCTGGACTGGTAACCGGCCAGCAGGGCGCCCCCGACCTCGTCGTCATAGGCGCGGCCGGTGCCGTCAAACGCCCAGGCGCCGTGCATCACCGCGACGTCATAGGCCCGGATATCCGTGCAGGCGAAGTAGAAGTCGATCAGTCCCGTGACGCGGTCGCCCAGCATCAGCACATTGTCGGGAAACAGGTCGGCATGGATCGCGCTGCTCGGCAGGTGGCGCGGCCACTGGGCGATGATCCGGTCCAGCGCAGCCGACAGCCGGTCGAACAGACCGTTATCGATGGCATCGAGGTCGCGGCCGCAGCGCGTGAGCTGTTCCGCCCAGGTGTCGATGCCCATCGAATTCGGACGGTTCAGGCTGAAGTCGGACAGGCCGGCGTGCATCCGCCCCATCGCCTCCGCCGCCGCACGGGCCTGGGCAGGGGTCGGCTGCGTCACCGAAACGCCCGAGAGGAACTGGATCAGGCAGGCGGGGCGCCCCTCAAGCTCATGGATCAGCCGGCCGTCGCGATCCGGAATCGCCGGAGGCACCGGGTTGCCCCGGCTCGCCAGATGGTCGAGCAGCGCCATGAAATAGGGCAGGTCATCCGCGGCGACGCGCTTCTCGTACAGCGTCAGGATGAACCGCGCGTCGGTGGTGTCGACCAGATAGTTCGAATTCTCGACCCCCTCGGCGATCCCCTTGGCTGAAACCAGCGCGCCGACGTCGAACCCTGCGAGAAACGCCGAAAGCGCTTCCGCCGAAACCTGCGTATAGACTGCCACGCGTCAGGCCGCTTCGAGCCCGCGTGGCAGCTTGAAGACCACCGTTTCCTCGACCGTCTCGACTTCGCGCTCGCTGATCTCGAATTGCTCGGCAATCCGCTCGACCAGTTCCCGGACCAGCAATTCGGGGGCGGATGCGCCGGCGGTGATCCCGACCGACTTGATGTTCTCCAGCCACGCGAAGTCCAGGTCGGCGGCGCGCTGGACCAGCTTCGCCGGGGTGCCGGCGCGCTTGGCGACTTCGACCAGTCGCAGCGAGTTGGACGAATTGGGCGCGCCGATCACCAGGACCAGATCGACCATCGGCGCGATTGCCTTGACCGCGCCCTGCCGGTTGGAGGTCGCGTAGCAGATGTCGTCGGGACCGGGCGCCAGGATCTCCGGGAAGCGACGCTTCAGGGCCTCGAGCACCGCGGCGGTATCGTCCACCGACAGGGTGGTCTGCGTCAGGAAAGCGAGATTCGACGGGTCGATCGGATCAAGCGTCTCGGCATCCTCGACCGTTTCGATCAGGGTCATCGCGCCTTCGGGCACCTGGCCAAAGGTGCCGATCACCTCGGGATGGCCGGCATGGCCGATGAACAGGATATGCCGGCCCTGATTGACCAGCCGCTCCGCCTGGCGATGGACCTTCGACACCAGTGGGCAGGTCGCGTCGAGATAGGACAGGCCGCGCTCGGCCGCCTTGGCCGGCACTGCCTTGGGCACGCCGTGCGCGGAGAAGACCACGGGCGCGTCGTCGGGTACCTCGTCGAGCTCGTCGACGAAGATCGCGCCCTTCGACTTCAACGTGTCGACGACGAACTTGTTATGGACGATCTCGTGCCGGACATAAACCGGCGCGCCATATTTCTCGATCGCCAGCTCGACGATGCGGATGGCGCGATCGACACCGGCGCAGAAGCCGCGCGGGGCGGCGATGAGGAGGTTCAGGGGCGGCCTTATTCCGGACATGCCCCGTCCCTACGCGATTGCTTGCACCGGCGGAAGGCGCTTCCTATGGTGCCGCGCGTTTCGGGCCGGGGCGCTATTGCCGCCGGCTCGACTGTTTTGAAAGGTTGCCCGTGTCGCCTGCAAGGATCGTCCTTCCCCTCGCCGCCATTGCCCTGCTCGCGGGCTGCAGCCGTACCGGTGAGATCGATGCCGTGGGCGGCGTTGGCATCACCTCGCTTCGTTCGCCGTGTCCGCATGTCGCGATTCCGGCAGGTACCGGCGACATCACGACCTTCAATCCGCCCGCCAGCCGTGAGGCGCAGGCGATCGATGTGGTCGCGACGATGACCAACGTCCAGTCGACCTGCGATTATGCGACCGATCAGGTCGTAACCAACGTCACCTTCGATGTACTGGCGCGTCGCGCCAGTGCCGATGGTCCGCGCGATATCACCATTCCCTATTTCATCACCGTCGTGCGCGGCGGATCGGCCGTGGTGGCGAAGCGCGTCGCCCAGGTGACCGTCCATTTCGAGGCCGGCCAGCTTCGCGCCAGCGCCAAGGGCAGCGGCAGCACCCAGATTGCCAAGGCATCCGCGACGCTTCCGGCCGATGTGCGCGAGCGGCTGACCCGCAAGCGCAAGGCGGGCCAGGAGGACGCGGCGATGGATCCGCTGGCCGATCCGGCGATTCGTCAATCGGTCCAGTCCGCCACGTTCGAGGCGCTGGTCGGCTTCCAGCTGACCGAAGATCAGCTGAAGTACAACGTCACGCGCTGATCCGAGGCGAACGACCGACGAAGGTCGTTGACTCGACTCAGGGGCGCGGCCAAGGCTGCGCCCGTCTGTAGCGGTTCGCCGCGACGGACGCGCGAGGGAGAGTGGGGCAGGCGACTGCCTCCGCCGAAGGAGCAACCGCCCCGGAATCTCTCAGGCATCAGGGACCGCGCGCGTCAGGACACTCTGGAAAGCGCCACCTCGGTGAGGTGGCCACCGAAGGGGTAAGCCCGCGCCGGTCTCCGGCAGGGGCGAAAGCTCTCAGGTTCCCGTGACAGAGGGGGCGATGGAATCGAAGGCGCAGAGGTCTGCGTGGGTCGGATCCGTCGATTTCCCTCGAGTTCCGGAGCGCCTTGAATGAGCCAGCACAATCAGGATCAGACCGCCGATAGCGGCCCCGACGACGGCGAAGGCGAGATCGCGCTTCAGACGCTGCCGCTCGACCAGTGGCACCGCGCCCGCGGCGGCCGCATGGTGCCGTTCGCCGGCTATGAGATGCCCGTCCAGTATGAAGGCATCATGGCCGAGCATCTGTGGACCCGCGAGTATGCCGGGCTGTTCGATGTCAGCCATATGGGCCAGCTGTTGTTCAGCGGCCAGGGCTTCGACGCCGGGTTGGAGACGCTGCTCCCCGGCGACATCGTCGGCCTGGGCGAGGGGCGGATGCGCTATTCGCTGCTGCTCGCCGACAATGGCGGCATTCATGACGACCTGATGATCACGCGACTGCCTGCGGACAACGCGTTCGAGATCGAGGGCGGGGCGCTCTACATGGTCGTCAACGGCGCGACGAAATGGGACGATCTGGGCGTTCTGCGCGAGGGGCTCGCCGACGAGGTCACGATCAATCATCTCGAGGATCAGGCGCTGCTGGCGCTGCAGGGCCCCGAGGCGGTGACCGCGTTGTCGCGCATCGTGCCGGGTGTCGAGAAGCTGGTCTTCATGACCGCCGCCGCATTCGAGTGGAACGGCAACCCGCTATGGGTCAGCCGCTCGGGCTATACCGGCGAGGACGGGTTCGAAATCTCGCTGCCCGGCGATGTCGCGGCCGAGTTCGCCGATGCGCTGGTCGCACAGGACGAGGTCAAGCCGATCGGCCTGGGCGCGCGCGATTCGCTGCGGCTCGAGGCCGGCCTGCCGCTCTACGGCCATGACCTCGACCTGGAGACCACCCCGGTCGCTGCCGATCTCGGCTTCGCGCTGTCGAAGCGCCGGCGGGAGGAAGGCGGCTTTCCCGGGCATGAGCGCATCATGATCGAGCGCGAGCAGGGCGCGATCCTCAAGCGCGTCGGCCTGATCGTCGAGGGGCGCCAGCCGGTCCGCGAAGGCGCCACCGTCGTCGACGACGAGGGCAGCGAGATCGGCAAGGTGACGAGCGGCGGCTTCGCCCCCACCGCGCAGAAGCCGATCGCCATGGCCTATGTCCCCGCCGCGCTGGCCGCGCCGGGCACCCGCGTCACGCTCGCGCAGCGCGGCAAGATCCATCACGCGGAGGTCACCTCGATGCCCTTCGTCCCCCACCGCTATGTCCGAAAGGGAGCCTGACATGAGCCGCTACTATACCGAAGATCACGAATGGGTCGAAGTCGATGGCGACACCGGCACGGTCGGCATCAGTGACTATGCCCAGAGCCAGCTCGGCGACATCGTGTTCGTCGAGGTGCCCGATGCGGGCCGCGACGTGACCAAGGGCGACGAAGCCGCCGTGGTCGAATCGGTCAAGGCAGCGTCGGACGTCTATTCGCCCGTCACCGGCACGGTGATCGAGGGCAATCCCGCGCTCGCGGACACGCCCGAGCTGGTGAACGAGGATCCCGAAGGCGATGGCTGGTTCTTCAAGCTGACGCTGAGCGACCCCAGCGAGGTCGAGAAGCTGATGGACGAACCCGCCTATCGCGAGTTCGTCAGCAAGTTGTGATGCCTATCTCCCCTCCCGCGCGCGGGAGGGGCCGGGGGTGGGCTCGCGCCTTCCTCCACGATACCGCCCGTTGAGATCGGGCGCCCACCCCCGGCCCCCTCCCGCATGCGGGAGGGGGTGGAGTGAAGTGAATGCGCTACCTGCCCCTTACCGATACCGATCGCCAGGAGATGCTCGGCGTCATCGGCGCGCAATCGATCGACGACCTGTTCGTCGACGTGCCCGAGTCCGCGCGCCTGACCGGGCCAGTGTCCGGACTGCCGCTCCACGCATCCGAACTTGCCGTAGAGCGCCATATGAGCGCGCTTGCCCGCAAGAATCTGGCGGCGGGCGACGCGCCTTTCTTCCTCGGGGCGGGTGCCTATCGCCATCATGTGCCGGCCTCGGTCGATCACCTGATCCAGCGCGGCGAGTTCCTGACCGCCTACACCCCCTATCAGCCCGAGATCGCTCAGGGCACGCTGCAGATGATGTTCGAGTACCAGAGCCAGGTCGCGCGCCTGCTGGGCTGCGACGTCGCCAATGCGTCAATGTATGACGGCTCGACCGCCTGCTGGGAGGCGATCACCATGGCCCGCCGCGTCACCCGCCGCGGCAAGGCGATCCTCTCGGGCGGGCTCCACCCGCATTATGTCTCGGTCTCGAAGACGATGGCGCGCTTCACCGGCGACCAACTGGTCACCAGCCTGCCGAACTTCAGCCCCGAGCCCGATACGCTCGACCTGATCAACGCGATCGACGACGACACCTCGTGCGTCGTCGTCCAGTATCCCGACATTCTCGGCCGGATCGAGGACATGAGCGCGCTGGCCGATGCGTGCCACGCGAAGAAAGCGCTGCTGGTTGCGGTCGTGACCGAGCCGGTCGCCCTGGGCGCGATCCGCTCGCCGGGCGAGATGGGCGCCGACATCGTCGTCGGCGAGGGCCAGTCGCTGGGCGTCGGCCTTCAGTTCGGCGGCCCCTATGTCGGCCTGTTCGCCTGCTCGGACAAGCTGGTCCGCCAGATGCCGGGTCGCTTGTGCGGCGAAACCGTCGATGCCGAGGGTAAGCGCGGCTTCGTGCTGACGCTGTCCACCCGCGAGCAGCATATCCGCCGCGAGAAGGCGACGTCGAACATCTGCACCAGCTCGGTGCTGTGCGCGCTCGCCATGTCGGTGCACATGACGCTGCTTGGCGAGAAGGGCCTGCGCCAGCTGGCCGAGCTCAACCATGTCGGCGCCAGCGCCGCCGCCGATCGCCTGGCCGAAGTGCCGGGCGTCGAGCTGGTCACCGACCGCTTCTTCAACGAATTCACGCTGAAGCTGTCGAAGGAAGCGCGCCCCGTCGTCCGCACGCTGGCCGACAAGGGCATCCTGGCCGGCGTCTCGCTCGGCCGCCTCTATCCGTCCGCGACCGAGCTCCAGAACGGGCTGATCGTCGCGGTCACCGAAACCACCACGGAGGAGGACGTCGAGACGCTTGCCTCCGCGCTCGAGGAGGTGCTGGCATGAGCACGATCAACCAGTCGGGCTGGCGCCCCACCACGCCGCAGGCGGGCGAGACCTCGACCGCGACCTTCACCGGCAACCGCGCGCTGATGCTCGAGGAAGCGCTGATCTTCGAAATCGGGTCAGCCGAGACCACTGGCGTCGATTTCGGCGAAGCGCCGTCGGGCAAGTCGCGCCTGGGCGGGCTGGAGCGCGGCAAGCCGATCGGCCTGCCTGGCCTGTCCGAGCCCGAAACGGTGCGTCACTACACCCGCCTCAGCCGCCAGAATTATGCGATCGATCTGGGCCTGTTCCCGCTGGGGTCGTGCACGATGAAGCATAATCCGCGTCTGAACGAGCGGATGGCGCGGCTTCCCGGCTTTGCCGACATCCACCCGCTTCAGCCGGTCGACACGGTCCAGGGCGCGCTGGAGGTCATCGATCAGCTGGCGCACTGGCTGGTGACGCTGACCGGCATGCACGCCGTGGCAATGAGCCCCAAGGCGGGCGCGCATGGCGAGTTGTGCGGCATTCTGGCGATCCGCGCCGCGCTCGACGCACAGGGTGAGGACGGCCGCCGTATCCTGCTGGTCCCGACCAGCGCACACGGTACCAATCCCGCCACCGCCGCCTTTGCCGGCTTCAGCGTCGAGGACATCCCGGCCACCGAAGAGGGACGTGTCGACCTGGAGGCACTGAAGGCGCGGCTGGGGCCGGACATTGCCGGGGTGATGATCACCAACCCCAACACCTGCGGCCTGTTCGAGCGCGACATGAAGGCGATCTCGGACGCGGTCCACGCGGCGGGCGGCTATGTCTATTGCGACGGCGCCAACTTCAACGCGATCGTCGGTCGGGTTCGCCCGGGCGATCTCGGCATCGACGCGATGCACATCAACCTGCACAAGACCTTCTCGACCCCGCATGGCGGCGGCGGCCCCGGCTCCGGCCCGGTCGTGCTGTCGGCGGCACTGGCGCCCTATGCGCCGCTGCCCTTCGTCGAGAAGACCGGCGACGGCTTCCGGCTGGTCGAGGAGGAGACCGCCGACGAGCATCATGCCGGCACGTTCGGCCGAATGACCGCCTTCCAGGGTCAGATGGGCATGTTCACCCGCGCGCTGACCTATATTCTCAGCCACGGCGCCGACGGCCTGCGCCAGGTCGCCGAGGATTCGGTGCTGAACGCCAACTATATCCTGCGCGCGATGGAGGATGTGCTCGACGCGCCCTTCGCGAAGAGCGGCCCGTGCATGCACGAGGCGATCTTCTCCGACAAGGGCCTGCCCGAGGGCTTCTCGACGATCGACATCGCCAAGGGGCTGATCGACGAGGGCTTCCACCCGATGACGGTGTACTTCCCGCTGGTGGTGCATGGCGCGATGCTGGTCGAGCCGACCGAGACCGAGTCCAAGGCAACGCTCGATCAGTTCATCGGCGCGTTCCGCTCGGTCGCGGCCCGCGCGAAGAACGGCGATCCCGAGGTGAAGACCGCGCCGCACTTCGCGCCGCGCCGCCGCCTTGACGAAACGCTTGCCGCGCGCAAGCCGGTCCTCGCCTGGAAGGATCCGGCACCCGCCGAAGCGGCCGAATAAGGCCTATCGGCGGTACAACCAGTCGTCCGGCAGCCCCAGCCGGCGACAGGCAAGGGCAGGGGGCGCGTCGGGCAGGACCAGCCGGTCCGCGGCGCGCCCCGCCAGCTTCAGCATCGCGGTGCTCGCCCGGCCCGGTCGCCAGCGCGCGAGGTCGAGCCGGTCGATCAGCGGATCGGGCAGCAGGCTGACCGACGCGCGCAGCAGCCGGCGTTGCAACGGCCGCAGGGCGGCGGGCATCGCGGGAAGCCGCTCCATGATCGCCAGGAACTCGCCGATGATGGGGGAGGGGACGAGATCCCCGTCCATCCGCGCGAACAGCGCGGTCAGCCCCGCCTCCGACGTCGGCGCGCCGGTTGCCCCGTAAAGTCGTGCGGCAACCGCGCCCTCGGCCAGCGCCGCATTCCGCTCGTCCGCGCTCAGGCGAGCGACATAGCGGTGATAGGCCTGAATGAAACCATAGGATGCGGTCGCCTGGACCCAGTCGAGCAGCACCGGGTCGTTTGCATGGTAGGAGACCCCTTCGCTGGTCGTGCCGCGAACGCGGTCATGCGCGCGGACGACGCCCGCGATCATCGCCTCCGCGCGGCTGCGGGCGCCATAGACGGTGACCATCGCGGCCAGTCCGGTTCGGCGGATCCGGGTCAGCGCATCGCTGCGGAAGTTCGAATGCTGCCACACCCCGTCGCGAACGCCGGGCTGGGCCAGTTCGAGCAGTACGGCCGTCACGCCGCCGATGAACAGCGAGACCGGATTCTTGAAGATCCGCCACGACACCGAGTCCGGCGGCACCAGCGCCGCTTCTCCCGCTGGGCTCGCAAAGTCGAAGCTCAGTCCCGGCGCACTGGCCATCATCTCGCCGGCGGAGCGGGCGGCGTCGCGCAACAGCGGGCCGGCGATGGGCAGGGTGGTCAGGGCCGTCATGCGCGGACCAACGCACGGTCCGTGATCCGGGTTTCCTGCCGGTCGGGCGGGTCAGCTACGCTCGATGAACTCCGGCGGCACCCCATCCGCCAGCCAGACCCCATTGCTCGACAGGCGGAAGACATGGCCCGCACGCGCCATCGCCCCCGCCTCGATGCGCAGGATCATCGGGTCGCCGCGCCGAGCGCCGACCCGGGACGCGGTCTCGAGGTCGGGCGACAGATGGACATGATGCCGCGCCATCGGCTTCAGCCCTTCGGACAGGATCTGCGGCAGGAACCGCTCGACCGTCCCGTGGAACAGATGCTCGGGCGGCTCGGCGACCGGCCAGTCGAGGTCCACCTCGACCGAGTGGCCCTGACGCGCGCGGATCATGCTGCCGTCGGGTGAGAGTTCGAACCGCTGCTTGTCACTCTCCGCGATCACACGATCCAGCGTTTCGCGATCGTCGTCCAGCCCCTCCCGGCGAAGTGCGGCAAGTACGGACCCGACCGGCGCCCAACCGGCGGTGTCGAGCGTCAGTCCTCCCTTCTCCGGCGCGTGCCGCAGCCAGAAGGACAATGCCTTGGAGATGGCCTTGCTCATCGCTCAGAACCAGCGCCGCGCGCTTGCCTTATAGTCGAGATAGGACCGGCCGAACCGAGCCTCCAGATAGGCTTCCTCGCGCTCGATCACCTGGCGCTGGATCACGAACAGCAGCGGGACCAGCAGGACTAGGCAGACCGCGCTGTCATTGAGCAACGCGATGCCGAGATAGATCAGCGCCATCGACAGGTACATTGGGTTGCGCGTCCAGCGATAGACGCCGGTCGTGACGATCCGGCTGGTCGATTTCCATGGCTGGGGATTGGTGCCGGCCCGGCGGAACAGCCCGATCGCGGTCAGCAGGATCGATCCGCCGGCGACCAGCGCCAGCCAGCCGAGCAGATGCTCCAGCTTGCTGCCCAGCGGAATGCCCCACCCGCCCATGGCAAGTCCCGCAATCAGAGTGCCGGCAAAGGCGAGGGGCGGTGGGAAGCCGACGCCCGGGCTGTCCTGTTCGACCTTCATTCGTCCCTCCCGCGCCTGATCCTGCCGATGCCCCGTGACGCATGTGCCGTCGCGCGCGGCGCTTGCCAAGTCGCATCCGCTGCGGAACAAGCGCGCGATGGATACTCAGTCGATGCAGGCGGGCTGGATCAGCTACGCGATCTTCTTCGTGGTGATCGCGCTGGTCATCACGCTGCGCGTACGACGGATGAGCCGTCACCGGCCGTTGAAGGTCGAGCAATTGTGGATCGTGCCGGCGATCTTCGCGCTCATCACCGGCTTTCTCTACTGGCGCTTCCCGCCCCAAGGGCTGACCATCCTGTGGTGCCTGGGCGCCCTCGCGATCGGCGCGCTTGCCGGGTGGCAGCGCGGGCGGATGATGCAGATCCTCGTCGATCCGAAGACGCATGAGATCAGCCAGAAGGCGTCGGTCTGGGCGATGCTGTTCCTGCTGGCGATGATCCTGATTCGCTACGCCGCGCGGGAGATCATCGCATTGGGCAATGCGACCTGGCATCTGGACGTGATGACCGTCACCGACGTGATGATTGCCTTCGCGCTGGGGCTGATCAGCGCCCAGCGGCTGGAAATGTATATCCGCGCGAAGCGGCTGCTCGAGACGGCGCGCGCGGCATGAGGCGTCACGCTCCCGCCACCGACCGCAATCGCGAGCCGATCGCCGCGATTCTGGCGGAGGAATTGCCCGGGGCCGGTCGGATCCTCGAGGTTGCCAGCGGCACCGGCCAGCATTGCGCCTTCTTCGCCCAGCGCTTTCCGCGGCTCGTGTGGCAGCCGACCGATCCCGACCTGGAATCGCTGGTGTCGATCGCCGACTGGTGCGCCGACATCGCCAATGTCCTGCCTCCGGTCGGGCTGGACGCTTCCGCGGACGACTGGCCGGTCGGGCGGGTCGATGCGATGCTGTGCATCAACATGGTGCATATCAGTCCCTGGGCTGCGACGCTGGGGCTGATGGCGGGGGCGGGGCAGTTGCTGGATCCCGGCGCGCCGCTGATCCTGTACGGCCCCTATCGCCAGCACGGCGTGCCGACCGCCGCGTCGAACGAGGAGTTCGACCTGTCGCTCAAGGCGCGAAACCCGGAATGGGGCCTGCGCCATGTCGAGGATGTGGCGCGGATTGCGGCCGAGCATCGGCTGACGCTGAAGCGGACCGAGCCGATGCCGGCGAACAATCTGATCCTCGTCTTCCGCCGCGACCCCTAGAGCGCGGGCTCGGCCGCCTTCTGCTGATGCCGGCGATGCTCGCGCCAGACGATGTACAGACCGCTGGCGATGATGATCGGCGCACCGATCCACGTGGCCGAGGTCGGCAGGACCGAGAAGAGCAGCCAGCCATAGAGCGTCGCCCAGATCAGGCTGGAATAATCCATCGGCACCACAGCGGAGACAGGCGCGAAGCGCAGTGATGCGGTCAGCGCCAGCTGCCCGATACCGCCGACGACGCCCAAGGCGATCAGCAGGCTCCAGGTGACCGCATCATGCGCTTGGGCGAATAGCACATAGGGAATGCCGGCAATCGGCACCGAGAGCAGCGAGAACCAGAAGACCGTCGTGCCGGAGGGCTCCGTGCGGCCCAGCGCGCGCAGCTGGATCGCGATCAGCGCGACCAGGAAGGCTGCGGTCAGGCCGACCGCCGTTCCCTGAAGCGGAAAATGGCCGCCGCCCGGCTGGGCGACGATCAGCACCCCGGCAAATCCGGTCAACACCGCCGCCCAGCGATGCAGCCCCACGCCTTCGCGCAGGATCACGGCGCCCAGGATCGTCGCAAAGATCGGGACGGTGAATTGCAGTGTCGTCGCCTCGGCCAGCGGCAGGAGAACGATCGCGCCGAAATTGAAGATCATCCCGACCAGCCCGACCAGCGTCCGGCTGACATGCGAACCGAATCGCTGGGTACGGATCGTGCCAAGCCCCGGGCCCGCCGCCAGCCACGCGACGACCACCGGTACCGCGACCAGCTGACGAAAGAAGATGATCTCGGCCAGCGCCGCCCCGCGCGCTTCGGCCAGCTTGATGATCGCCGCCATCGAGGCGAGGCAGAAGATCGCGAACAGGCGCAGCCCCACGCCGGTCAGGATTCGGTCGGTAGTCACGCGCCCCCGCTAGGGGAGCCGCGCCCGGCATACAATTGCGCGGGTCAGATCAATGCCAGGATCTGCGCGGTGATGCGTCCCGCCTGCTCGGCTTCCAGCGTGCTGATGCCCCGCCACAGATGCAGGCCGACGGCACATTGCTGCGCCGCAGGCGCTCTCGCCAGCGCTCCTGAGGCGAAGGTTTCGAGATCGGCATCGCTCATGCCCTGCTTGCGCAGCGCCTGGGCCAGCGCAAGCGAGTCCGCTTCGCGCAGCTGTCCGGTCAATTTTCGATTGGCGGGCCGATCGCGGGCGGCGGCGGAAGCCTCGAACACGGTGATCGCCGCATCGATCAGCAGCGGGCGGGTCGCCGGATCACTGACCTGATCGATGGTCAGCCCGCTCATGGTGAAACGCGCGCACAGGTTGATGTCCGTGCGCTGCAGCGATTCGATAACGGCGATCTGCCCCTCGCGATAGGCGGCAAGTTCCTTGGCCGGCGCCTGGGGCAGGGTCTTGGTCATCGCGTTGGACTTGCTTGCCATCATCGCACGGCCCTGTGCCAGGACCTCCGGCTCGGGCGTACCCAGCCTGCGCAGCTCGGACATCTTCGCCACCAGCTCGGCAAAGTCCTGCGGATGGGTCTTGCGCAGCTCGCGGAACATCCGACCGAAGGTCGGGTCGCCCAGCATCTCGCCGGTAACTGCCTCGGGCGTGGCGCGCTGCGCCACCTGCGACTGCTGCCAGAAATAGATGCCCGCACCGCCCACCAGGATCAGGAACAGGATGGCGATGCCGAGGATCGCGGATCCCGACGAAAAGCCGCTACGTTCACCTTCATATCGCATCAGGCCAGCCCCTTCGGCCCGGTTAGATCAGCGCCCGCGGGGCAACGCAAGTGCGCTTACCAGCGATAGTTGAAGCTGATGCTGATCCGCTTGCCCGTGCCGCTGCCCGGCGGGACTTCATGGCGCAGCCAGCTTTCCCAAAGCAGCACGGTGCCCGGCTCGGGCGCGATCTCGACGAAGCTTTGCAGCGGCTCGGGCGCGTCCTCGCGCCGCGTCGGCGCCGCCATCATCATTGGCAGCCGCGGATCCTCCAATTTCAGTCCGCGCGATCCGGCCGGCAGCGCGACATAGAGCGTGCCGGAGACCACGCTGTGCGGATGGAGATGTCCGCTGTGTCCGCCCTTGCCGTCGAGGACATTGACCCACAGGCTGTCCAGCTTGAGCTTGCGACCGCCGAGATCGAAGGCGCAGGCCTCGGCGAAGCGCGCCACATGCTTGTCGAGCAACCGCTTGAGATCGGCAAAGGCCGGATCGCGGATCGGCAGGTCGTTGAGCGAGGCGTAGCTGGTATAGCCGCGATAGCCATGCTCACGGCACCAGCGCTTTCCCGCGCCATCGTCCTGCGCCAGCTGCAGGCACGACGCCTCCAGCTCATCGATCAGGTCCGCGTCACCCAGCGGTTCCTGATAGAGCTGGGTGACGAACAGCGTGCGCATCGCGGCAGCGCTCAATAGGCCTTGGCGACCAGGATCCGCTCCACCGCAGGTGCGCCGGTGAAGATGCACGTCCCTTCCGCCGGCGCCGCATGTGCCGGCACGTTGCGGAAGGTCAGCTTCAGTGCCTTCAGCCGCTCGACCACCTTGTCCAGCTCCGCACCGCTCGGCTTGGCCCAGCTGACCTCGAGCCAGCCGGGGAACTTGCCGCCCTCGGCGAAGAAGCGTTCCAGCTCGGCGAACTCGGTCACGTCGCGACGGATATTTGCCTCGGTCCGGGCTCGGGCCTGTTCGAACAGCGTCTCCTGGATGCTTTTCAGCGTGGCGGTTGCCTCGCCCAGGAAATCGCCGCGCGCGACGATCGCGCTGTCGAGCTTGCCGTCCTCGCGGTACAGCCGGTCGCGGCGAATGACGGAGACGTTGCCGCCCGCCATGTCGCGACCGCCGACCTCGACCACGATCGGCGCACCCTTCTTGATCCAGCCCCAGCGCTTGGTCACCGCCTTGACCGACTTGAGATCGAGCAGCGCGCGCACCGGCTCGCCGAATGCCGACTGCTGTGCCAGCTCCTGCTGGAGCGTCTTGCAATAGTCGATCAGCGCGGCGTCATCGTCATTGTCGCGCAGCATCGGCACGATCACCACCTGCCACGGCGCGACGCGGGGCGGTACGCGCAGGCCGTCGTCATCGCCATGCGTCATGATCAGCCCGCCGATCATGCGCGTCGACATGCCCCAGCTGGTGGTCTGCGCCAGCTCCTGCTCGCCCGACGCATTCTGGAACTTGATGTCCTGCGCGCTCGAGAAGGTGGTGCCCAGGAAATGGCTGGTGCCGGCCTGCAGCGCCTTGCCGTCCTGCATCATCGCCTCGATCGACCAGGTCTCGACCGCGCCGGGGAAGCGCTCATTCTCGGGCTTTTCGCCGGCGATCACCGGCATCGCGACGCACTCCTCGGCGAAGCTGCGATAGACTTCGAGCATCTTCAGCGTCTCGTCGCGCGCCTCCTCGACGGTCGCGTGCGCGGTATGGCCCTCCTGCCACAGGAACTCGGCGGTGCGCAGGAACATGCGGGTGCGCATCTCCCAGCGGACGACATTCGCCCATTGGTTGATCAGCACCGGCAGGTCGCGCCACGACTGGACCCAGCGGCTGAACGCGGCGCCGATCACTGTCTCCGACGTGGGGCGCACGACCAGCGGCTCTTCCAGCTTGGCAGCCGGGTCGGGAACCATCCGGCCGTCCTTGTGGATCAGCCGGTGATGGGTGACGACCGCCATCTCCTTGGCGAAGCCGTCGACATGCTCGGCTTCCTTCTCGAAATAGGAGAGGGGAATGAAGATCGGGAAATAGCAATTCTCGTGGCCGGTCGCCTTGATGCGATCGTCGAGCAGGCGCTGGATGCGTTCCCAGATACCATAGCCCCATGGCCGGATGACCATGCAGCCGCGGACGCCGCTCTCCTCGGCCATGTCGGCCTCGGTGATGACGGTCTGGTACCATTGCGCGAAATCGCCGTCGCGCGTGACGTTCAGGGCATGCTTGATCATGGCCGGCCCGATAGCGCGATCCCGGCCGTCTTTGCCAGAAAAAGCTTCAGCGGATGACCAGCGTGAGCGACCGCATCAGGCTGCGTTCGATCGGCGTGTCGAACCGGCATCCGATATGCTCGCCATCGTTCCACACCACCTGGGCGGAAACCGATTTGTCGCCGGTCAGCATCAGCCAGATCTTTTCCCCGGCCTCATGCGCCACGCGGCAGGCGATGCGACAGCCATAGACCGACAGGTCGCGCAGCGTCGCCTCGACGGGGGAATTGTCGTTCTGCGAGGCGCGTCCGTGGCGCATCAGAATCGAGTGGCGATGCTCCGATCGCTGATCGACCAGAGCCGGTCCTACGGTTCGATACTGGGTTGCCCGTGTCGCCATCTGCTTGTCCCACCCCGGCGCGAAACTGCCGGAAATGCCTTAACAAGGATTTAAGTCGCGAACGTCGATCGTGCGGTCCGATGACGCATGGCTGCGATGAGCGGCTCGTTTTCGCCACCGGATCGGATGGAATCGCGGGATTCGGCGGTCGCGAAGGCCGGGGGGCATCCGCGACTCGGGGGAGGCGGATCAGCGCGACTCCTTCAGGATCTGCTCGATTCGGTCGGCGGCGTGGGGCGCATGCAGTCCGATCTTGCTGCGTCGCCACAGCACGTCCTCCGCCGTTCGCGCCCATTCGCGATCGCGCATCCAGCGCACTTCGGTGGCGCTCAGGCCACCACCCAGATCCTCGCCCAGGTCGCTTGCGTCGACCAGCATCTCCGCCAGCAACGATCCATAGGCATGCGCCATGCGCCGCGCGCGCTCCGCTCCCAGGGCCGGCCATTGCGCCTCGACCTTGGCGATATAGGAATCGATGTCGGCGATCGCCCCGCCAGGAAAGACCCGCGCGCGGGTGACGGGATGATGATCGAACCCCAGCGGGCCCGCCAGCTTCTCCAGCGCTTCCTCGGCCAGCGCGCGCGCGGTCGTGATCTTGCCGCCGAAGATCGACAGCAAAGGCGCACCCGCCTCGTCCAGTTCGAGCAGATAGTCGCGGGTCACCGACTGCGCCTTGGCCGATCCGTCGTCATGGAGCGGCCGGACGCCCGACCATTTGTACACCACATCGGCGGCCGTCGCCTGGCGCTTGAAATAGCGGTTGGTCGCGTCCAGCAGATAGGCGGTTTCCTCGTCCGAGCAGACCGCATCCTCCGGCCGGGGCACCTGAACGTCGGTCGTGCCGATCTCGGTAAAGCCGTCCTCATAGGGAATGGCGAACACGATGCGCCGGTCGGGCTGTTGCAGGATATAGGCGTGGTCGCCCTCGAACAGCTTCGGCACGACGATGTGGCTGCCCTTCACCAGCCGCACATTCGACCGCGTGTCCACCGCCACCCGGTCGAGGATCGATCGCACCCAGGGGCCGGCAGCGTTCACCAGCCCGCGCGCCGTCACGGTGCGCCCGTCGCTGAGTTCGGCGGTCCACACCATCCCCTCGCGCCGCGCGTCGATCAGCTCGGTCCGCGTCGCGATCTCCGCTCCGTTCGCCGCGGCATCCACCGCGTTCAGCACGGTGAGCCGCGAATCATCGACCCACGCATCCGAATAGACGAAGCCACGATGATCGCCCTTGAGCGGATCGGTATAGGCCTGGTCCGCTGACTTCAGCCCGCGCGATCGCGGCAAGGATGATCGCCCGGCCAGCAGATCGTAAAGCCACAGCCCGATCCGGACCATCCACCAGGGGCGCACCGAATGTTCGTGCGGCAGGACAAAGGTCATCGGCCGGATCAGGTGCGGGGCCGCCGCCAGCAGCCGCTCGCGCTCGTGCAGCGCCTCGCGCACCAGGCGGAATTCATAGGTCTCCAGATAGCGCAGCCCGCCATGGATCAATTTGGTCGACGCCGACGAGGTGTGGCTGGCCAGATCGTCCTTCTCGACCAGCAGCACCTTGAGCCCCAACAGGCTCGCCTCACGCGCGATCGCGCACCCGTTGATGCCGCCGCCGGCGATGAGAAGATCGAACGTCACAAGACCAAGCTAGAAGTTGGAAACCGCTGCGCAACCTCCTATCTTGGGGGTCAATGACAAAACAAAAACCGAAAAACGGGCTGCCGACGCGGCAGCAGATCATCGATTTCATCACATCATCCAACACGCCCGCCGGAAAGCGCGAGATCGGGCGCGCCTTTGGCCTCCACGGCCAGGACAAGATCCTGCTCAAGGCATTGCTGAAGGACATGGCCGACGAGGGGCTGATCGACGGCGCCCCCGGGCGGGCATTCCACAAGATGGGCGGCCTGCCCAAGGTGACCGTGCTGCGGATCACCGACATCGACGGCGACACCGTCTGGGCGACACCCGAACGCTGGGAGGCCGAAGCGGTCCCGGTGCCCCGGCTGCGCGTCCGCGAACGCGGCAAGCGTTCTGCACTGGGCGTCGGCGATCGCATCCTGGCGCGCACCGAAGAGGCGGGCAATGGCTGGGTCGCGCACCCGATGAAGCAACTCGCCAAGGGCGAGGAGCTGATGCTTGGCGTGCTGCGCCGCGAGGGTGACAAGCTCTGGCTGCAGGGTGTCGAGAAGAAGGAGCGGCGCGACTGGCTGGTGTCCGATGCCGGCGGTGCCGACGAGGGCGACCTGGTGCTGGCCGAAAAGGCCGGCCGGCCGCCGCGCATCACCGCGCGGGTGACCGAGCGGCTGGGCGATCCGTTCGAGCCGCGCAGCTTCTCGCTGATCGCGATCCACAAGCACGGCATCCCCAATGTCTTTCAGCCCGAATTGCTGGCCGAGGCCGAGAAGGTCGCGAAGCAGGATCTGGGCGAGCGCGAGGACCTGCGTCACCTGCCGATCCTGGCGATCGACCCTGCCGATGCGCGCGACCATGACGATGCCGTCTGGGCGACTCCCGACGACGATCCGAAGAATGAAGGCGGGTGGAAGGCGATCGTCGCGATCGCCGATGTCAGCTTCTATGTCCGCCCAGGTTCCGAACTGGACCGCGAGGCGCGCAAGCGCGGCAACTCGGTCTATTTTCCCGACCGCGTCGTGCCGATGCTGCCGGAGATCCTCTCGGCGGATGTCTGCTCGCTCAAGGAGGGCGTCGATCGCGCGGCGCTCGTCTGCCATCTTCAGGTCGGCAGCAATGGCGAGCTGAAGTCGTGGCGCTTCGCGCGGTCGGTCGTCCGGCTGGCGGCGAACATCGCCTATGAGGATGCGCAGACGATTGCCGACGGCTTCGACGGCAAGGGCGATCCGGCGCGCGACATGCTCGACGCCGACCTGCGCCGCGGGACCGATCGCTATGCGACGATCGAGGCGGCGCTGCGGCCGCTATGGGACTGCTGGGACGCGCTGAACAAGGCACGCGCCAAGCGCGAGCCGCTCGATCTCGACCTGCCCGAGCGTCGCATCGTGCTCGACGAGAAGGGGCGCATCCTCTCGGTCGCGCCGCGCGAGCGGCTCGATGCGCACAAGCTGATCGAGGATTACATGATCGCGGCGAACGTCGCCGCGGCCAAGGCGCTGGAGGGCAAGAAGGCGCCGGTCATGTACCGCGTCCACGAGCCGCCCGCGCGCGAGAAGCTGGTCGCGCTGAAGGATTATCTCGAGACGCTCGATGTCGCCTTCGCGCTCGGCCAGGTGATCAAGCCGCACACGTTCAACCGCATACTCGAACGCGTCGGCGATGCCGATTTCCGCGACGATGTGATGCAACAGGTGCTGCGGACCCAGACCCAGGCCTATTACGGCCCCGGCAATCACGGGCATTTCGGCCTGTCGCTCGGCAGCTATGCGCACTTCACCTCGCCGATCCGGCGCTATGCCGATCTGGTGGTCCATCGCGGGCTGGTCGCCGCCTATGCGCTCGGCCGGGGCGGGGTGGTCGAGGACCAGTCGACGATGGAGCGGATCGGCGAGGCGATCAGCAGCCTCGAACGCCGGGCGATGGAGGCCGAGCGCGACACGATCGATCGCTACGTTGCCGCCTATCTCGCCTCGCATGTCGGCGAGGTGCTGGAGGCGCGCATCACCGGCGTGCAGAATTTCGGCTTCTTCGCCACGGTCGAGGGGATTGGCGGCGACGGGCTGGTCCCGGCACGCGACCTCGGCTCGGAATATTTCCGCTACGACGAATCCGGTCAGCGCCTGGTCGGCGAGCATAGTGGCGAGGAGTTCCGGCTGGGCCAGCGGCTCCAGCTGCGCCTGGCCGAGGCGAACCCGGTCTCCGGCGCGCTGCGTTTCGAACTGCCCGACGGCAAGGGATCGGGCGGTGGCAGCGCTTTCGACCGCCGCGGCGTAAAGGGTGGCAAGCCGGGCAAGGGCGGGCCGAAGCGGGTGATCTCCCGGCGCGGCCGTCCGGCGAATATCCGCCATCAGGGAAAGAAGCGCTGAACCTGCGCCGCAATCGCCGGTTCATCTGATGATGCTATGCTGGATGGACTGGGTAAGGAGTGACTTTGTGTTCAAGCGTTTTCTGATGGCGTCGGCTTTCGCGATCCCGCTGGCAATTGCCGCCCCGGCATCTGCCCAGACTGCGGCCGACATTGCCGGCGCGCTCCAGCCCAAGGTGGGACAGCCTTTCTCGAGCGGGCTGACGCTTGCGGGCGTGGTAAGCGAAGGCAATACCGTCGTCCTGACCATCGACGGGCCGAAGGGCTGGCGCGGCAGCCGCAGCGTCCAGCAGATTTCGGACCAGTTCGTGTCCGGTTTCTGCCCCGGCGGTAACAGCTATTTCTCCAAGGGCGTCCGCATGCGCTTCGACACGCTCGAGGACAAGGGCGCGCCGATGAAGGGGCCGATCGTCTCGAAATGCCCGGGCTGATGGAGTCTCTGGACTAATCCCGCGCGCGGCGTCAGCCTGTAATCGGCAGGACGGGAGCCGCTCGCATGACTCAGCATCGCATCTATTCGACCAGCGTCGCCAGCGTCTATCCGCACTATGTTGCCAAGGCCGAGCGGAAAGGCCGGACCAAGGCGGAGGTCGACGAGATCATCCGCTGGCTGACCGGGCATAGCCAGGCGTCGCTGGAGGCGGTGCTTGCCGACGGGACGACGTTCGAGGACTTCTTCGCCCGGGCGCCCGCGATCAACCCCGCCCGCTCGCTGATCACCGGCACCGTGTGCGGGGTGCGCGTCGAGGAGGTCGAGGACCCGGTGATGCGCGAGGTCCGCTATCTCGACAAGCTGATCGACGAACTGGCGCGCGGCAAGGCCATGGACAAAATCCTACGGTCGTGATGCCGCGGGCTCGCGGACCTTGCCCGGTTTCGCAGGGAAGAAGGGTTCGGGCTGCGGCGTCGGCAAATTGCCGCGCATCAGGCGGCGCGCCTCGCTGATCCCGCCGACCAGTTCCAGCTCCACCCGCTGCTCGTCGCGCTCGCGCACGTCCTCGACCGCGTCGCTGGCCTGGTCCTCGGCATAGCCGAGCCCGGTCAGGACGGTGCGGCCGAATTCCAGCGCGGACTCGAACGTCTCGCGAATCTGGTAATCGACCCCCGCCTTGATCAGTCGCAGCGAATGGCCGCGATCGAAGGCGCGGACATAGAGCTTGGCTAGCGGAAATTCGGACCGGCACAATTCGACGATGTGATCCGCGGCCTCGGGCTTGTCGACGCACACCAGGATCGCCTCGGCCTGACCCGCGCCCGAGGCGTGCAGCACGTCGAGCCGGGTGCCGTCACCATAATAGATCTTGAAACCGAAATTCCCCGCAGCGCGGATCATGTCGACATCGGTCTCGATCAGCGACATCTCGACCCCGCGGGCCAGCAGCACCTGGGTCGCGACCTGGGCAAAGCGGCCGAAGCCAATGAACAGGACGCGTCCCGACAGATCCTTTGCTTCGTCGATCCCGTCGAGCGAAACCGGCGCGTCGCGCTGCACCCGGCGCTGGACGATCATGACGATCGGGGTCAGCGCCATCGACAGGATGACGATCGCGGTCATCACCGCCGACACGCGCGCATCGAACAGGCCGACCGCCAGCGCCGCGCCATACAGGACGAAGGCGAACTCGCCGCCCTGCGCGAACAGCGATGCGCGGTGGCTCGCCGCGGCGTGATCGGATCCCGCCAGCCTCGCGATCGCATAGATGCCGACCGCCTTGACGATCATGAAGGCGATCACGCCGCCGACCACCATCCGCCATTCGCTCATCACCGTGGCGAGATCGAGCGACATGCCGACGCTGAGGAAGAACAGGCCGAGCAGGATGCCGCGGAACGGCTCGATATCCGCCTCGAGCTGGTGGCGGTAATTGCTTTCCGACAGCAGCACGCCGGCCAGGAAGGCGCCCATCGCCATCGACAGCCCGACCGACTGCATGAACAGCGCCGAGCCGAGCACCACGAACAGCGCCGCCGCGGTCAGCACCTCTCGCGCGCCGGCGCGCGCGATCAGGCCGAACAACGGGTCGAGCAGCCAGCGTCCCGCCGCAATCACCGCCGCGAGTCCCGCCACGGCGATGCCGATGCTCTGCCACACCGGCACCGGAGTGGCGGAGCCGCCGCCGTTGAATGCCGCCCACAAGGCGACCAGCGCCAGCAACGGGACGATCGCCAGATCCTCGAGCAACAGGATCGCGACGGCTCGCTGCCCCTCGTCGCTGTTCCGCTCGCCACCTTCGTCGAGCATCTGCATGATGACCGCGGTCGACGACAGGACGAACCCCATCGCACCGACGGCCGCAACCGCGAGGGGCAGTCCGACGAGCACGCCGACCCCGGTCAGCAGCGCGCCGCATGTCACAACCTGTGCCGCGCCCAGGCCGAAAATCTGTCGCCTGAGCTTCCACAGTTTCGACGGTCGCATTTCCAGCCCGATGATGAACAGGAACATCACCACGCCCAGCTCGGCGGTGTGCAGCAGCGATTCGGCATCGGTGAAGAAGCGCAGGCCGAAGGGTCCAATCACCAGCCCGGCGGCGAGATAGCCGAGCACCGAGCCGAGTCCGAGCCGTCGAAACAGCGGCACCGCAACCACGCCGGCGGCAAGCAGCAGCACCACTTCGCCCAGCCCGAAACCTGCCGTATCGGCCATCCGCCCGTCCCCTTCATGCCGATCGTTCGCGGTCGCCCGGCCGCCTGCCCGACCCAGGAATGGCCGATCCAGCCGGCCGGGACAACCAAGCCTTTGATATGAGGTGACAGAGGATGCTTCACGCGGCGCGGGACTGTCGGTCGGCCGCGCCGCGCAGGTGGTGCGCGGCGAATTCGGCAATCGCGTCATCAAGCGAGGGCAGCGGCGCGCCTCTGACGGTGGCAAGCGGGACACGAGTGGGGCGTGGCGCCAGGAAGCCGGCATCTGCCGCCGCAATCGGAACAATGCGGGCGTCCGGCAGATTCAGCGCCCGCGCCAGCCGACGCGCGAACTCCGCCCAGGATAACGGCGTGCCGTTGGTCAGGTGCCAGATGCCGGTCTCGCCATCGATCAGCAGATCGAGCGCGGTATCGACCAGATGCGGGACATAGGTCGGCGTGACGATCAGGTCCTCGACCGCGTGGAATATCTCGCCACGCGAAAGAACATTCACCGCGGCGACCGCGAAATTGTGAACGTCGAATGGCGAGAAGAATGCCGCGGTGCGGATGACGAGATGGCGACCAGTCAGGGCGGCCAGTCCCGCCTCCATCGCGGCCTTGCTCTCGCCATAGACGCATAGCGGCGCGGGCAGGTCGCCTTCTACGTAAGATGCGGCCGCTTGGCCGTCGAAGACCAGGTCGCTCGAGAAATCGAGCGTCGGAATGCCGCGCTCCGCCGCCGCGCGGGCCAGGCGGATCGCTCCGGCCGCATTGGCGTCGTGACAGGCCTCGGCATGCGCCTCCGCCTCGTCGACCCGGACCCAGCCCGCTGCATTGATCACCGCCCAGGGCCGGTGCCGGTCCAGCGCGTGGGCGATGCTGTCCGCGTCACCGAGGTCGAGATCGTGTCTGGCGGTAAGGAGGAACGGGAGGTTTCGCGCGGCACAGGCCCGGGCGAAAGCACGACCGAGCGTGCCAGTGGCGCCCAGGATCAGCAGCGGCGGCACATCGGGCTCCGCCGCCCGATCGTGTCGATGGGCAGGGGCGGCGGCGACGCGAGGGACTCCCTGATATTCCAGCCGGGCGGGCAGGCGCCACCAGCCTGCGCTAAGGGCGGCCGGCGGTCGTTCCGCGTCCACCGGAAGCCCGCGCATCAGTTTAGCCAGCGCTGTGGCACGGACTGTGCCACTGCTGACGTCGAACACACCGGGCTCGTAAATGCCGGGGCGGGTCAGCAGGGTGTTCCAGCCGCTGCTGCCCAGCAGCGACCAGATGGTGACCGCGCGCACATCCACACCGTCGCCACGCAGCCGCCGGGCAGTATCCCAGGCTTCCGCCATCCAGCGCATCTGCTCCTCGCGGGTGCAGCCATTATGGACTTCGGTCGCCGCGACCGGGATGCCGTACCGGTCCCATGCCTCGCGCAACGCTCCTTCCAGTCCAGGCGGGCCGGGTTCCAGGACCCGGATCGCCTCGACATCGGCATAAGGCTGGCGTCCGTTGCCGCCATGCGAGCGGGGCGGATAGCGATCGAGCCGGTGGTCGAGGAACCGGTCGCTGGTCAGATAATGGTTCACGCCGATCAGGTCGGGCGGGCAGGGGGAAGCGGCAATCGCCTCCAGCCGGGACTGGAAACCGAGCCCGGCGATATGATGCCAGAGCGGATGCTGCGGCGTCAGGCGCCCGCACAGCAAGTCCCACCCGGCCCAGCGCCGGACATTGTCGAACGCCGCCTGGCCGCGGATCGGCGTGGTGGCGAAGGTTCGGCCGAGATCGTCGGTCTGGATCAGCCGTGCCGCCGGATTGACCGTGCGGATCGCCGCCATCGCCAGCCGGATGCCGTCGATCTGGTTCAGCAGCGCGCGCCAGAATGCGGCCTCGTCGCGCTGATGCGGATACCAGTGGCCGTAGAGTGCCGAGAAGCGCGCGGTCGTGACCGGCTCGTTCACCGGCGTCCAGTCGGTGATCCACGGATAGCGCGTGGCGACGCGAAGCGCATGGTCGGCAAGGCCCGCGGCGAAGCCCTCGTCATCGAGCAGATGGGTATAGGCAGGTCCGCTGCCATGATGGACCAGTCCGGCGACGATGCGGACGCCGCGCTCGCGCAGGCGCTCCAGCCGCGGGTCGATCCAGTCCCAGTTGCACTGGTCGGGCCGGTCGGGGGCAATGCGCTCCCAGAGGATCGGATACCGGATCGCCCGAATGCCAAGATCCGCAAAGCGATCGATATCCTCCAGTCGACCGTCATGGCCGCAGCGCTGGAATTGATCGACGAACTGATCGCCGACTCGATTCACCGTGCATTCGGGCCCGGCCCAGAGCTCGATGTCGCCCATTGGCCATTCTCCTGAAGAGCGGTCGCAGCTCAGGACCAGAATTGCACAATTTCGCGCCGGGTCTAGTAACCCAAGTTAGCTGCAAGCTATTATTATTATTGAGGAACCCGGCGATGCTCGTCGTGTTTGAACGCCCTCATTTCCAGCAGGGTGCTCAGCATGAAAGACGCGCGTGAAGTCAGTCCTTTTCTTCTAACCGACCAGTCGCGCAGCGAGAAGGGCACGTTGCTTTGCTTCAGTCATCTGCGGTGGGACTTCGTCTTTCAGCGGCCTCAGCATTTGATGACGCGGTTTGCGCATGACTGGCAATTGCTGTTCTGGGAAGAGCCGCATTATGGTGCAGGCGAGCCCGCACTGACCGCCTCCTTGTGCGACGAGAGCGGGGTCATCGTTCTTACGCCGCACCTGCCCGGTGGCCTCAGCCCCGAGGACGAGGTCGCCGCGCTGCGCGCGCTGCTCGACCAGGCGATCGGGACCAACCCCGCGCGGCCGGTCATGCGTTGGTATTATACGCCGATGATGCTTCCGTTCTCGGAGCATGTCGCGGCCGAATGCATCGTCTATGACTGCATGGACGAGCTCGCCAATTTCAAGGGAGCGCCGCCCGAGTTGCTGACGCTGGAGCGCAGGCTGATCGAGCAGGCCGACCTGGTTTTCACCGGCGGCTACAGCCTGTACGAGGCGAAGCGCGACCGGCATCCCAGCGTGCATCCCTTTCCCTCGAGCGTCGATGCTACCCATTTCGCCGCCGCCCGTTTCGACGGACCCGAGCCCGCCGATCAGGCCGGCATTCCGGGCCCGCGCTTCGGCTTCTACGGGGTGGTCGACGAGCGGATGGATCTCGACCTGCTCGCCGCGCTGGCCGATGCCCGGCCCGACTGGTCGATCGTGATCGTCGGGCCGGTGGTGAAGATCAGCGATACCGACCTGCCGGTGCGCGCCAACCTCCATTATCTGGGCGGCAAGAGCTATGCCGAGCTGCCCGACTATCTGCGCGGCTGGGACGTTGCGCTGATGCCGTTCGCGATCAACGACGCGACCCGCTTCATCAGCCCGACCAAGACGCCCGAATATCTCGCCGCCGGCTGCCCCGTGGTCTCGACGCCGATCACCGACGTCATCCGCCATTATGGCGATATTGACGCCGTCAACATTGCGTCGACTGCGGACGCGTTCATCGCAGCCTGCGATGCCGCGCTGGAATTGTCGCGCGACGATGCCTGGCTGGCTCCGGTCGATGCGATGCTCGACACGATCAGCTGGGAGCGGACGTTCGACGGCATGACCGGCCTGATCGACGTCGCGGTGACCCGGCGCATGGCGGTTCACCCTGTGGTATCCCCCGAAGTCTGGCCGAGCGAACGGCCGCAATCCTATGACGTGATGGTGGTCGGAGCCGGCTTTGCCGGTGCGGTCATGGCCGAGCGGCTGGCGCGCGACGGGGGCAAGCGGGTGCTGGTCGTCGATCGCCGGCCGCATGTCGCGGGCAATGCCTTTGACCGGCTCGACGATGCCGGGGTGCTGATCCATCAATATGGGCCGCATATCTTCCACACCAATTCGGCCGATGTGTTCGACTATCTGTCGCGCTTCACCGAATGGCGACCCTATGAGCACCGCGTGCTCGCCTCGGTCGACGGCAAGCTGGTGCCGATGCCGATCAACCGCACCACGCTGAACCTGCTCTACGGCCTGGACCTCCAGACCGAGGCGGATGCTGCGGCTTTCCTGGCGGCACGCGCCGAGCCGGTCGATGTGGTGGAGACGTCTGCGGATGTCGTGATCTCGGCGATCGGCCGCGACCTCTACGAGACCTTCTTCCAGGGCTATACCCGCAAGCAGTGGGGGATGGACCCGTCCGAGTTGGACAAGTCGGTCACCTCACGCGTACCGACGCGGACCAATACCGACGATCGCTATTTCACCGACAAGTTGCAGGCGATGCCGCTGGAAGGCTATACGCGGATGTTCGAGCGCATGCTCGACCACCCGAATATCGACCTGCTGCTGGGCGTGGATTACCGCGAGGTGCGCGACGCCTATCCCCATAAGCATCTGGTCTTCACCGGTCCGATCGACGAATATTTCGATCACCGCCACGGCAAGCTGCCCTATCGCTCGCTGCAGTTCCGGCACGAGACGCTGGACGTCGAACAGCATCAGCCGGTCGCGGTGGTGAACTACCCGTCAGAGGCGGTGCCCTATACCCGGGTGACCGAGTACAAGCACCTGACCGGCCAGAGCTCCGAGCGGACCAGCATCACCTATGAATATCCGAGTGCCGAGGGCGACCCCTATTACCCGATCCCGCGGCCTGAGAACCAGGCGCTGTTCAAGCGCTACGAGGCGCTCGCGCTGGCCCAGCCCGACGTCAGCTTCGTCGGCCGCCTGGCGACCTACAAATATTACAACATGGACCAGGTCGTCGGACAGGCGCTCGCCACCTATCGCCGCCTGAAGGCGTGCTGGGCGGAGGATGTGTCGGGAACGCAGGCGGTGCCGAAGGTGCAGGCCGCCTGACGACGCCGCTCCAGGTCAATGCCAGATCGCCGCTCCGGGATAGAGCGCGATCAGCCAGATCAGGCAGGAGATCTGGAGCCAGCGCTTCCGGGTCGCAATGGCAAGGATGGTCACGGGGAAGAAGGACCAGGTCAGCACTGCCGTTCGCAGGTCGAACGGCAGCAGGCCCGCAAGCCCGTAGGTCGTCGCCAGCAGGGCGATGTTGCACAGCAGGACGCCGCCCAGAACCTTGCGGCCATGCTTGTCGAAATGCGCGTCGAGATCGGTCCATTCCTCGGGATGATCGGGAAAGATCAGCGAGGCCGAGACATAATAGATCGCGGTCACGACGAACCCGCCGAACATCAGTGCCCAGCTCAGCGGCAGCTTGTCGCGCAGCGCCCAGCCATACATCCAGAAGGTGACGACGTCGCACGACACGAAGATGCCGAGCAGCGCGGTGGGCGTGCCGATGCGCACCTTGTGGCTGGCCTTGATCGCCCGCGAGAGCCCGCCCAGTCCTTCGGCAAGTGCCAGGCCGAGCACGAGCCCGAACAACGAGAAGATGAACTCGAACCCACTCATCGATAAACCCCCTGCACCCCAATGGCGTCAGGGATAGCGACGGCATCGGGCGCTGCCAAATGGCTTCCGACGAGCGGCGCCGAGCGGCAAAGCCCCTAAAACCAAGGCATGGCCATGACCGATATTGTACGGTTGTACAAGAGCGTGAGGCGCTTCGTGCGAATAGACCTTGTAAATCAACAACTTGTTTCGCTACTGGAACGTAAGGTTTTGATGACGGTTTTTTCCTTCGCAATCATGTGGAGGGATGAATGAAGCATAGCGTGATCTTGGGCGCGGGTCTGATGGCGGCAATGCTCGGCGGTTGTTCGAGCAAGGACACGAACGATCAGGCCGCGCAGACCGGCAACGTCGCCGCCGCACCGGCTGCGGCGCAGGCGCCAGCCCAGCCGTCGGCACCGGCACCCGCGGGCCAGCCGCGCACCATCGCGGTCAATGCGCAGGGCGTTGCCCCGGTCGGGCTGACGGTGCGCGTGAAGGGCGTCGAGCTTGGCGTCGACGCGACGATCCTCGACGTCAGCGCCTCCTATGGCGGCACGACCAGCAGCGATGTCGACCTGGCCTTCAGCGAGACCTTCATCCGCGACGAACAGGGCAACAAGCTGATGCTGAAGCGCATCCCGGGCAATGAGGATCTGAAGATCCGCGCCGGCCAGCAGATGGACGGGCGGCTGGTGTTCCTGGGCGCGGTGCCGCCCACGGCCAGGACGATCACGCTGGTCCTGAACGACGGCAATGACGGCAACGCAATCACCGGTCCGGGGCTGAACATCCCGATCGACCTGAAGGCAGGTCAGCAATGAGGTTCGCGCCCGGCCGGGCCGGGTTGATCGTCGTTCCGCTGGTGGTGCTGGTCGGATGCGATCCGGCGGCGGCGCCCCTGCCGAGCCTGAAGGATCAGGAGGGCTATTTCCGGCCCGCACCGAATGCGCCCGAGTCCCGGTTCGATCTTGCGGGCAACGACAGCGCGGCCGGCACCTCGATTCCGGAGAGCAGCTTCGGTCCCGCGGGCGGCGAGGAGAGCGACTTCCGCCTGGCCGAGGTCGCGCCCGACCGGCTCGAGGAGACCCGAACGCTGCTGACCGAACTCAAGGCGAAACAGGATAGCGACCGCTCGATCCGATTCTCGCTGCCGGCCGACATTCTGTTCGATTTCGACAAGTCGACGCTGCGGCCGGACGCGGAGACGCCGCTGGCGCGGGCGCAGCGGCTGATCTCCGCCTATCCCAGGGCGCCGCTGCGGATCGTCGGCTATACCGATGCGAAGGGCGACGATGCCTATAATGACCGCCTGTCGCTGGCGCGCGCGAACAGCGTTGCGGCGCGGCTGGTGCCGGGCAAGACCCGGGCGGCGGCGGTCGAGGGACGCGGCGAACGCGATCCCGTCGCGCCGAACGCGAAGCCTGATGGAAGCGACGATGCCGCAGGGCGTCAGTTGAACCGGCGGGTCGAGATCATCCTTTCGGCACCGGCCGAGGCGCAGGGGAACTAGGATGAGTTTGACCATCATCCAAAGCGAGAGCCCGTCGGAGGCGGACCGCGAGGCGATCCTCGCCCCGCTGCGCGCCTATAATATCAGCCATGCCGGCGATCCGCGCATCAGGCCGGTCGCGCTGGTGCTGACCGATGAGGCGGGCAAGAAGGTCGGCGGTCTGTGGGGCAGATGCTCCTATGATTGGATGTTCGTCGAACTGCTGTCGGTTCCCGAGGGGCATCGCGGCGGCAATCATGGCCGGGCGCTGATGGCGCAGGCGGAGGCAATCGCGCGCGATCATGGCTGCGTGGGGATGTGGCTGGACACGTTCGAGTTCCAGGCGCGGGGGTTTTACGAGAAGCTGGGGTTCGAGCTGTTCGGGACGCTGGAGGATCATCCGGTGGGGAGGCGGCGGTTTTTTCTGCGGAAGCGGTTCTAAACTTCCTTGCTCTATGTGGTGCGGGAAGAGAGTAAGGCGCAGTCCCACTCAACCTTCCCACTGCCTGCGGCAGCGGGCCCCTTCCTTCTCCCACAAGGGTAGAAGGAGTTTGGGTTGCGCCTAATTCCCTCTCCCCTTGTGGGAGAGGGAGGGAGCCCGCGCAGCGGGCGGAAGGGTGAGGGGGAGTTGGACTCGCTCCTCCCTCAGTCCTCCGAATGCCCATGGCCGTCGCCGCGGGCGAGCATGCGGGCGAAGCCGGAGGTGCCGGCGTCGGCGCCGGCGCCTTCCCACCAATAGGGTGCGCGCGTTGCGGTGCCGGTGACGACTTCGTCCATCGTCGCGGCATCATAGAGGCGGCCGCCGAGCATCACGCGACTGATCTTGTCGCTGTTGCGGATGTCCCGGGTCGGGTCGGCGTCGAGGACGACGAGGTCGGCGAGCTTGCCGGTCTCGATCGATCCGATGTCCCTGGCATAGCCGAGCGAGGTGGCGGGGGCGATCGTCGCGGCGCGCAGCGCCTCGATCGGGGTCCAGCCGCCGCGCACGAAACTCCACAGCTCCCAATGCGCGCCAAGGCCGGCCTGCTGGCCGTGGGCGCCGATCGACACCTGGATACCGCGATCGGCGAGCTTCTTCGCCTCGCGCGCGGTCTCGCCATCGACATAATCCTCTTCGGGCGCGATCGGGCGGCGGGCATTCTGCGCTTCGAGCAGGGCGGGCGGGGCGTGGCGCGAGAGCAGCGGGTGGCGCCAGACATCGCTGTGCGCGCGCCAATAGGGATCGCCGGCCAGCCCGCCATAGGCGACGACGAGGGTCGGCGTGTAGTTGACCTTGGTCTGTGCCCACAGGCTGAGCATGTCCTCGTAGAACACTTCCACCGGCACATTATGCTCGACGGTCGAGTTGCCGTCCTGAACCAGCGAAATGTCCTGCGTGAAGAGCGACCCGCCCTCCGGCACGACGTGCATGTTCTCGGCCTGGGCGGCGGCGACGACCATCTGGCGCTGTTCGCGGCGCGGCTGGTTGTAATTCTTCACGCTGTGCGCGCCCTGCGCCTTCAGCCGCCGGACGGCCGCCAGCGCATCATCATAGCTGTTGATCTCGGCATAGACGTCGGCCGCCTTGGCGCCATAGATGATCTCGCCGGTCGAGAAGATGCGCGGCGACAGGTTGCGGCCGGCGCGCTGGCGTTCGGCCGCGGTGAAGATTTCCGCCGCCCGCGACGAGGGGTCGTGGATCGTCGTCGTGCCCAGCGCAAGATTGGCGATCGAGGTCCAGTTCTGCTGCGGGACCAGGTCGTCCTCACCCTGCGGGCCGTGCGCATGGGCGTCGACAAAGCCGGGGACGATCGTCTTGCCGGCGACATCGATGGTCTTCGCGCCCGCCGGGATCTGGACCGACGCGCGCGGGCCGACCGCAACGATGCGGTCGCCGCGGATCAGAATCGTCGCATCATCGATGATGCCGCCATCGGCCTGGACCATGGTGACGACGCGCGCGCCGGTCAGCGCGACCGTGCCGGTGGGCCGGTCGGCGGGAACGGTCATCGACAGCGAGACGCCCTGGCGCACCGGCTCGAACTTCGGCGCATCCTCGCCGGCGGGGGCGGTGCGGAACAGCGACGCGGTCGTCGCGGTGAACAGGGTCGGCCCGGTCGACCAGTGGATCTGGCGCCCGTCCTGCGACCAGTTGATGAAGTCGGCGCCGTCGGCGCTCACCCGGGTCGCGGGCAGCGGCCCGCCCTTCGGCCCGACCTCGACACCCTGGGTGCCGGGCATCAGCGGCATGACAAAGGCTTCGTAATTCTGGCGGAAGGCGAAATAGTCGCCCGCCGGCGACACGACATAGTCGTTGGCCAGATCACCCGTGGCGTGGACGCGCTTCGCGCCGCCGCTCAGGTCGGTGCTGACCAGCTGACGCTTTCCATCGGCATCGCCGACCATGAACAGCCGGTCGTTCGACGCGCCGAACTGCGGCCGGGCGCCGTCCTTGCTCACGCGGACCGGCGTGCCACCGGTCGCCGCCACGCGGTAGATGCCGGGATTGTCGCCGCCGCGTGCCGAGACCAGCCCGCCGCCGCGGCCGCGTTCGAACACGATCGTCTTGCCGTCGGGCGAAAAGGCCGGGCGGGCATAATGACCTGCCGCCGCCGTCACGGTGCGCGCGGCGCCGCCGGTTGCGGCAATCGTGCGGACCTGGCCGAGCCCGGCATCGGTCCAGCTGACGAATACGACCTGGCGTCCGTCACGCGACCAGCTGGGCCACAGCTCGAGACTGGCATCGTCGCCGCCGGTCAGCCGCTTCGGCGTGCCGCCGGAGACGGGGCGGACATAGAGCTTGCCCAGCGTCTCGAACACGACCTGGCGGCCGTCGGGCGAGACGCTTGCCCAGCGCGGCATCCTAGTTTCTATCCGGTCGGGCGAAACCTCGACTCCGGGGTGGGTCGCGTCGGCGACGATTCGGGTGTCGTCGATGCGAAAGGCGATCTCGCGCGCAGCGCCACCATTGGCGTCGATCCGCCGGATCTTGCCGCCGGCCCAGAAGACCAGCGAGCGGCTGTCCGGGGTCCAGGCCATGTTCGGATAGACGCCGGTCACCGCCCAGGTTTCCTGAACGTCACGGTCGAGCGAATCGTAGATGCGGCGTTCGGAGCCGGTCGTCAGGTCCTTGACCCATAGGGTGGTCTTGCCCTGGTGGCGGCGAACGAAGGCGATCGACTTCCCGTCGGGCGACGGGGTCGGGCGGACCGATCCGCCGACGCCGGAGACGGTGGTCGAAACCTCACCGCTTTCGATGTCGTAGCGTTCGATGTCGAACAGGTCGGTGCGCGAATTCTGGGCATATTCGAAGATCGGGCCCGGGGTGAGGTTGCGGACATAAAAGACCGACTTGCCGTCCGCCGAATAGATCGGCTCGCCCAGTTCCTTCTGCAGCCGCTCGCTGGCGCGCTTGACCAGTTGCACGCCGGCGCCGCCCGAGACGTGATAGAGCCACACCTCGCCCGTGCCGAGCGAGCGGCCGGTGGTGAAATGCTTCTTGGCGACGATGAACCGGCCGTCCGGGCTCCAGCTCGGCTGGTTGAGCAGGCGGAACTCTTCCCTGGTCAGCTGGCGCTTGTCGCTTCCATCGACATTCATGATCCAGATATTGTCGCCGCCGCCGCGATCGGAGGTGAAGGCGATGCGGCGACCATCGGGCGAGAAGCGCGGCTGATGCTCATAGGCCAGCCCCTCGGCGATCCGCCTCGGGGTGCCGCCCTCGATCGGCATGACATAGATGTCGCCGAGCAGGTCGAACGCGATCCATTTGCCGTCGCGCGACACGTCGAGGTTCATCCAGGTGCCCTCGCTGACCGCGATACGGACTTCGCGGGTGCGCAGGCCGGCGGGCGCGTTGACGTCCCATTTCGCAGGCTTGGCAGGCGCCGCCGGGGCAGCGGGCGTACGAGCGGCGGGGCTCGGGGCCGGGGTGGGCGCCGCCTGGCCGGCGTCGCGCTGCTGCTGCGCCTCGATTACATCATTTTCGGACGCCTGACCCTGGGCAACCGGCTTTTCGGCGGCTGGCGGCGTGACCTGTGCTGCCGCTTCGCCGGCAGCCAGACAGGCGGCGATCGCCATCGTGACCCGATATTTCATGACCCCTGCATCTCCCTGATCTGATTATGGCCGCGGATGTAACGGCTTTTCCGCAGAGGTCACAGGGGTGTGCTTGCATGATTTCACAATGCGCCGCCCCGGACTGGAAAAAGTCGAAGGCTAATGTCGATCGTCCCTGGCGCAGATAACCTACGATAGTGCCAAGTGCCCGTTTCCGCTGGCAAATCCCGGTGAGGAGGCGCGCAACTTTGGATCCCTTGCCGTTACATCGTTTCCAGCAATTCATCGATCCCGATCCTGCCGAAATTGCCCTGCTCGACTCGATCTGCGGACGGGTCGAGACCCTGCCCGTGCGCGCGCTGCTTCATCGCCAAGGGGACCGGGTGAGCCGGATATTCCTGCTGATGCGGGGCTGGGTATCGAGCAGCGTGGCGGTTCCGGGGGGTGAACAGCAGATCGTGAAGATTCATTTTCCCGGCGACATGCTCGGCACGCCGAGCCTGGTCGTCGAGCGCGCCGCCGAAACGCTCACCGCCCTGACCCCGGTGAGCGTGCGACCGATCCGCTACGAGGATTTCGGCAGGGTCTTCGGGGAGGCCCCGCGGCTGGCTGCAGTCCTGTTCCTGAGCGCACAGCTCGAGCGGGTGGCGCTGATGGACCGGCTGACCTCGATCGGGCGGACGCGCGCGATCAGCCGGCTGGCCGCCTTTCTGGTGCAGACGCATGACCGGCTGCGGCTGGTCGATCCCGATCGGGCGCCGGTGCTCGACCTGCCCCTGACCCAGTCGGAACTGGCCGACCTGCTGGGCATAACGCCGGTGCACATGAACCGGACCTTCCGCGAGCTGGATCTGACCGGCTTCATCGCGCGGCGACGGATGCATATCGAGCTGCGCTCGCTCGTCGATCTTCGTGCGCTGGCGCATCTGGCCGGGCACCGAACGCGGCGCGACCATGGCTGGCTGCAGGGTTCGCCGGTACCGAACCAGCCGCTGACGATCGAGATGGTCGATCCGCGCGGCGGTTGAGCCGACCGGCCTGACGAAGAAAGGGCCCGGTTTCCCCGGGCCCTTCCGATCCGTGCGTGACGGCAGTGCGTTAGCGGCAGCGAACCTGGCCGCGGTCGATCTGCGAGCCGACCGTCGCGCCCAGCGCAGCGCCAAGCAGCGTGCCGATCGTTGCGTTGCGGCCGTTCGACAAGGCGTTGCCGAACAGGCCGCCGGCGACGCCGCCCACGATCAGGCCGGTCGTGCCGTCGTTGCGGCGGCAATAATAGCGCCCGTCGCGGCCGCGATAGATCCGGTCGTTGCGGGTCAGGCGACGCTCGCGATAGTAGCGGCCGTCGCGATAATAATCGTCGGCCCAATAGCTGCGCTCGCCCGGGGGCAGGCGGTTATAGTCATAGTTGCGATAGCGGCGCCAATCGCGACGCCATTCGCGGTTGCGGTCCTGGCGGGCGTCGCGGATATTGTCGCGATAGTCGCGCTGCGCCTCGCGCACGTCGCGGCGGCTGTCGGCGTTGCGAAGGTCGCGGCGATATTCGCGCTGGGCTTCGCGCACGTCCTGACGATATTCGCGATTATAGCTCTGTGCCATTGCCGGCACTGCCGGCAACGTCACCGCAGCAATGGCGGCGGCAAGAAGGAAACGCATCTGAACACTCCTGATCTTTCCGAATAGGGGTGCTCAACGTGCTGGCGCCCGTCGCGTTGCGTGAATGCGATACGACGTCGCGTTCACGCAAGCGACAGGCGCCGTCAGGGGGTCAGATGCGGATGGTCCCGGGATAGGCGAATAGCAGGTCGCTGCCGACTTCCGCCTCGATCTGGGCGCTGCCCTCGACCGTCAGGCAGTCGCCTGCGCGCCAGGCCACGCCGTCGACCACGCCTTCACCCTTGACCGGGATCAGCCAGCCGGTGACGCCGTCGGGCAGGGTGATCGTGCGGTGCCCGCCCGGCCAGCGTTCCAGCACGAATTTCGGGCCCTCGACCAGGATGGTGCGATCGGCCTCGACCCGGCCGGGCATCGGGTGCGGCTCATAGGGGACGGGTTCCGACACGGCGATCCCCTCGTCCAGGTGCAGTTCGCGCGGGCGACCATAGTCATAGAGACGGTAGGTGGTCTCGCTGTTCTGCTGCACCTCGATCAGCGTGATGCCCGCGCCGATCGCGTGGATCGTGCCTGACGCCGAATAGAAGAAGTCGCCCGCCTTGACCGGCTTCCAGTCGAGCAGATGTTCGATCGAGCCGTCGAGCGCCGCCTCGCGAAGCTGCTCGCGGCTGACCGGTTCCTTCGTGCCCAGCGCGATCGTCGAATCGGGCTCGGCGTCGAGGATCACCCAGCATTCGTCCTTGCCGCGCGGCAGGCCCGCGGCATGCGCCTGTTCGTCGTTCGGATGGACCTGGACCGACAGCTTCTCGCTGGTGAAGAGATATTTGATCAGCAGATCCGGGGTCGCGTCGCCTGGCGTCTGGAACCAGATCTCGCCCACCGGATCCTGGTCCGCGGCGGGATCGGGGAAGCCGGGATATAGCCGCATCCGGCCCCAGGGCTTCTCGACGCGGTGGGTAGCGAGCATCGTGGCAGTCACAGAAATCTCCTGGTCAGGTCGTCCGGGTGGCGAACGCATGCCGCCTCAAAAAGGCCCCGAAAAGGCCGCGCGATTCCAGTTGTTCGCAAAAGAAGCTCTGCTAGGAAAGGCGCCATGCGAATTCCCATGTCCCGTGCGTTTGCCCTGACTGCAACTGCAGCCGTTGCGCTCTCCCTTGCCGGTTGTGCGCGTCCCGGGGGCGGGCGGGGCGATACCCCCTATGTCGCGCGCGACGTCGGCACGCTCTACACCGCGGCGAAGGACCGGCTCGACAAGCATCAGTACAAGCTTGCCGCCGCGCTGTTCGACGAGGTCGAGCGCCAGCATCCCTATTCGGTCTGGGCGCGCCGCGCGCAGCTGATGGGTGCGTTCAGCTATTATCTGGGCGGCGAGTATCAGCAGGCGATCCAGAGTTCGCAGCGTTTCCTGGCGGTTCACCCGGGCAACCGCGATGCGCCCTATGCCTATTATCTGATCGGCATCAGCTATTATGAGCAGATCAGCGACGTCACCCGCGACCAGAAGATCACGCAGCAGGCGCTCGATTCGCTGGGCGAACTGATCCGTCGCTATCCGAACACGCGCTATGCCGCCGATGCCCGACTGAAGATCGACCTTGTGCGTGACCATCTGGGCGGCAAGGAAATGGAGATCGGCCGCTTCTATCAGCGTCGCGGCCAGTGGCTGGCGGCGGCGACCCGCTTCCGCACCGTGGTCGAGCAGTATCAGACCACGACGCACGCGCCCGAGGCACTGATGCGGCTGACCGAATCCTACCTCGCGCTCGGCGTGCCCGAGGAAGCGCAGAAGGCGGCTGCCGTTCTGGGCGCCAACTATCCCGGCACCCAGTGGTACGAGCAGGCGTACAAGCTGATGAAGGACAATGAGGACAAGCTGACCGCGACGCCCAAGACGGCCGCGACCGGCAACTGACCGGGCGGCTGCGGCGAAAGCGCGGCCGATCCGATGCACCTTCGAGCCGAAGCCATCGTCCTCGCGGTTCGCGCGCATGGCGAGCATGGCGCGGTCGTGCGGGCGCTCACCGAAAGCGACGGGTTGCAGCCGGGCTATGTCCGCGGCGGCCGTTCGCGCGCATTGCGACCCATACTCCAGCCGGCCAACCTGATCCTGGGCGACTGGCGCGCGCGCACGGAGGATCAGCTGCCCGGCCTGACGGTAGAGCTGATCCACAGTCGGGCGCCGCTGTTCCGCGAACCGCTGCCCGCCGCCGCGCTCGACTGGGCGACCGCACTGACCGCCGCGGCGCTGCCCGATGGGCAGCCCTATCCGCGGCTGCACAGCGCGCTGGACGGCGTCCTGTCGGCGGTCGAGGCGGCACCGGCGGCGCGCGGCTGGGCGGTGGCGCTGGTGCGCTACGAACTACTGCTGCTCGCCGAACTGGGCTTCGGCCTGGACCTGCAGTGCTGCGCCGCGACCGGGGCGACCACCGATCTGGCATTCGTCAGCCCGCGCAGCGGAAGCGCGGTGAGCGTCGGTGGCGCCTATGGCTATGAGGATCGATTGTTCCCGCTGCCCATGTTCCTGACCGAGGGCGGGGCGGCCGAGTGGGACGATATCCTGGCGGGATTGCGCATCACCGGACACTTCCTGGAACGCGACGTGCTGATCGGCCGCGGCGCGGAGGTGCTCGCGGCGCGGTCACGGCTGGTCGACAGGCTGAAGCGGGCAGTTGCCTAACGCCGCGGGATCGGCAAAGGGCGCTCGGGAATTTCACCGCCCCGGTGCGGGGCGGGCAGACGAGTGAAGGAGTGTCGATGACGCTGATCGCTGTGCTGGCCGGAGACGGCATCGGCCCCGAAGTGACCGCGGAGGCGCGTCGCATCCTCGAGGCGGTGGTCCCCGGGCTGGACTATGAGGAAGCGCCGGTCGGCGGCGCGGGTTATCTCGCCTCGGGCCATCCGCTGCCCGACGCGACGCTCGAGCTGGCGAAACGCTCCGACGCGGTGCTGTTCGGTGCGATCGGCGATCCGCGCTTCGAGAAGCTGGAGCGCCGGTTGCGGCCCGAGGCGGCGTTGCTTGCGCTGCGTTCCGAACTGGGCCTGTTCGCCAATATCCGCCCGGCGACCATCTTCCCCGCGCTGGCGAGCGAGTCGACGCTGAAGCCCGAAGTGGTCGACGGTCTCGACATCGTGATCGTCCGCGAGCTGACCGGCGACGTGTATTTCGGCGAGAAGGGGCAGCGGACCAACGCGGCTGGTCTGCGCGAGGGCCATGACCTGATGCGCTATGACGAAGGCGAGATCCGCCGCATCGCCACGGTCGGCTTCGAGATGGCGAAGCGCCGCAAGGGCAAGCTGTGCTCGGTCGACAAGGCGAACGTGCTGGAGACGTCGCAGGTCTGGCGCGACGTGGTGACGTCGATGGCGGCGGACTATCCCGAGGTCACGCTGACCCATATGTATGTCGATAATGCCGCGATGCAGCTGGTTCGTGCGCCCACCCAGTTCGACGTGATCGTCACCGGCAATCTGTTCGGCGACATCCTGTCGGATCAGGCCAGCATGTGCGCCGGGTCGATCGGCATGCTGCCCTCCGCATCGCTGCGCGCCTGGTCGGGCGATACCGGCATGTACGAGCCGATCCATGGATCGGCGCCCGACATTGCCGGGCAGGGCAAGGCCAATCCCTGCGCCGCGATCCTGTCGGCGGCGATGCTGGTCCGCCACTCGCTGAACGACGAGGCATCGGCGCAGCGGATCGAGGCGGCGGTGTCGGCTGCGCTCGACACCGGCGCGCGCACCGCGGACCTTGGCGGCACCCTGTCGACGCGCGAGATGGGCGACGTCGTTATGCGGGCGCTCGTGTGATCCCTGACCGTCTGGAACTCGCGGTCGTCATCCCGACGTTCAACGAAAGCGCCAACGTCGCCGCTCTGGTGTCGAAGCTGGATCAGGCGCTGGCCGGTCGATCCTGGGAAGCGATCTTCGTCGACGACAATAGTCCCGACGGGACCGCCGACATCGCCCGCGAGCTGGGCCGGTCCGATCCGCGCGTTCGCGTGATCCAGCGGATCGGCCGGCGCGGCCTGTCGTCGGCCTGTATCGAGGGCATGTGCGCGACCGCCGCGCCGGTCGTCGCGGTGATCGACGGCGACATGCAGCATGACGAGACGCTTCTCCCGCGGATGCTCGACGCGCTGGAGGGCGACGAGACGCTGGACGTCGTTGTCGGCTCGCGCTTCGTCGCGGGCGGCGGGACTGGCGAATGGGACCGCGACCGCGTGGCCAAGTCCGCCTTCGCGACGCGCCTGTCGCGCCGCGTGCTGAAGGCTGATCTCAGCGACCCGATGAGCGGCTTCTTCATGATCCGCACGGCGATCGTCCGCAAGCTGGTGCCGACCCTGTCGGCGATCGGGTTCAAGATCCTGCTCGACATCATGACCGCCAGCCCGCGGCCGTTGAAGTTCGCCGAGCTTCCCTATGTGTTCCGCACCCGCGAGCTGGGCGAGAGCAAGCTCGATTACGTCGTCGCGATGGAATATCTGATCGCGCTGTACGATCGCATGTTCGGGAAGATAATTCCGGTGCGCTTCGTGATGTTCTCCGCCATCGGGGCGCTGGGCGCGGCGGTCCATTTCGTCGTCCTGGCCCTGTCGTTCGGCCTGGACTTCATCAATTTCCTGCAGGCGACGATCATTGCGACCATCGTCGCGATGACGTTCAACTTCTTCCTGAACAACGCGCTGACCTATCGCGAGCAGCGGCTGAAGGGGGCGGCGGCGTTGTTCGGCGGCTGGGTTTCCTTCTGCCTCGTCTGCGCGGTCGGCGCGATCGCCAATATCGGCGTCGCCTCGTTCCTGTTCGATGTCGAGCATGGCGACTGGCGCTTCGCCGCGCTGGCGGGGATCCTGGTGTCCGCCGTGTGGAATTTCGTGCTGTCGTCGCGCTTCGTGTGGGGCCGTTACTGACGCGGCGTCACATCCAGCTCTTGAACCACATCCAGCGATGGAAGGCGCTGCCTTCCGAAAGCGCGGCGCCCGAGATGATCGGATAGAAATAGAGGAACATCACCAGCGAGGCAGCGGCGAACCATTCCTCCAGCCCCCGCCGCCGGGCGAAGTCGAAGCTGTGGAACGCGACCGCCAGCGCCAGGCAGATGAACATCGCCGAGAGGTGGTAGTAATAATAGAAGCCCAGCGACTTGGGGATCACGATATAGATCGCCAGCGAGGCGATCCACAGCAGCGCCACCGCGAGCGGCGCCATCCGCCGGGTGCGGAACCAGGACCACAGGCAGGCGAGGACGGCGACCAGGCCGCCCCACATGATGATCGGGTTGCCGACCAGCAACACGCCGCGCTGCGCCCCGTCGCTGAATTCGTAGAAATACCAGATCGGCCGCAGCATCAGCGGCCAGCTCCACCATTGCGACTGATAGGTGTGCGGCGGCAGGACCTGGGTCTGCAGCTCGTACATTTCGCGCTGGAACGGGATCAGCCGGGCGAAGGTCATCGGCTCGACCTCGTAGAAGAAGGCCGGCCAGAAGGTCGCGAAATAGACCAGGACGCTGACCACCCCCATGACCAGCAGGCCGGGGACGGTCGCGATCCCGGTCCAATGAATCTGGCCCTTGCCGCCGACTGCGGAAAGCGGCGGCTTGCGCGCCTTCATAGCATCGCGCAGGCGCAGCACCAGGAAGGCCAGCCCGGCGAGCGCGACATAGGGGATCGCCGCCCATTTGACCCCCACCGACATGCCCAGCAGCACGCTGCCCGCGATCCAGCGCAGCCAGGCGGCGCGCGAATCGGGTGCCTTTGCGGACCACAGCATCAGGACCAGCGCCCAGAGAAGGAAGGCGCCCAGGAAGACGTCGAGCATCGCGATCCGCGCCTGGATGAACAGGACCTGGTTCAGCATCAGCAGCACGGCGGCGACCACCGCCGGGCGCATCGCACCGAGCAGCAGCAGGATGAAGGCATAGCCCGCAACGACGCTGGCGGTGCCGGCCAGCGTCGCGATGATCCGCCAGCCTAGGGCATTGTCGCCGAACAGCCAGATCCCCAGCGCGATCAACTGCTTGCCGAGCAGAGGATGCTCGACATTGCGCGGGATGTTCATCTCCATCAGCGTCTTGGCCGCGGGAACGTAGTGCATCTCGTCGAAATAGGGGGTGATCGGCCGCCCGAGATTCACCATGAACAGGATCTGGGCGACGACCGCGATCAGCAGGCCGACGGTGAAGGGGCGTTCGGCAAGTGCCTTGAAGAGCGCGGCGGGCATGGTTCGTTTCGATAGCGGATGATTTCGCTTGCGTCATGCCGTGCCATGACTTTCTTGACGCAAGGCGCCCGCCGGACGCAAAGCGTGCGCCATGAAGCGTCATACCGGACAGGACCGTAGCGTCACCCAGAACTGGAAGCCCGCAACCCAGGCGATCCGGGGCGGCACCATGCGATCCGAATGGGGGGAGACCAGCGAGGCGATCTTCCTGACCTCGGGCTATGCCTATGACTGTGCCGGCGATGCTGCAGCACGTTTTGCCGGCGATCAGACCGGCATGACCTATTCGCGGCTGCAGAACCCGACGACCGAGATGCTCGAGCATCGCATCGCGCTGCTCGAGGGCGCCGAGGCGTGCCGGACGATGGCGAGCGGCATGGCGGCGATGACCGCGGCGCTGCTGTGCCAGCTTCAGACCGGCGACCATCTGGTCGGCGGCCGCGCCGCCTTTGGCTCGTGCCGCTGGCTGACCGACACGCTGCTGCCCAAGTTCGGGATCGAGACCACCGTGGTGGACGCGCGCGACCCGCAGCAGTTTGTCGATGCGATCCGACCCAATACCAAGGTCTTCTTCTTCGAGACGCCGGCCAATCCGACGATGGACGTGGTCGACCTGCGCGCCGTGTGCGGCATCGCGCGCGAGCGCGGCATCACGACGGTGGTCGACAATGCCTTCGCCACACCGGCGCTGCAGCGGCCGATGGACTATGGCGCGGACGTCGTCGCCTATTCCGCGACCAAGATGATGGACGGGCAGGGCCGGGTGCTGGCCGGCGCCGTCTGCGGAACCGAGGATTTCGTCACCAACACGCTGTTGCCCTTCACCCGCAACACCGGCCCGACGCTCAGCGCGTTCAATGCCTGGGTGGTGCTGAAGGGGCTGGAGACGCTGGACCTGCGCATCATGCGGCAGAGCGAGAATGCGCTGAAGGTCGGACGCTTCCTCGAAGGGCGCGTGTCGCGGGTGAATTTCCCCGGACTGCCCAGTCACCCGCAGCATGAGCTGGCCATGTCGCAAATGGCGGCGGCCGGGCCCATCTTCTCGATCGAACTCGATGGCGGCCGCGCCCAGACGCACGGCCTGCTCGATGCGCTGCAGCTCATCGATATCTCGAACAATATCGGCGACTCGCGTTCGCTGATGACGCATCCGTCATCGACCACGCACAGCGGCGTCGAGGAGAGCAAGAGGATCGAGATGGGCGTGACAGAGGGGATGCTCCGGCTGAACGTCGGGCTCGAGGATCCGGAGGACCTGATCGCCGATCTCGACCAGGCGCTGCGGGCCGTCGGCCTATGATGAAGGCGCTGTTCGCGAACGAGGCGGAGACGCGCGGGATCGTGGTCCGCGTCGCGGTCTCCTATCTGCCCGAACAGTCCGAGCCGCAGCGGGGCCGCTGGTTCTGGTCCTATCATATCCGGATCGAGAATGAGGGGCCGCAGACCGTCCAGCTGCTGACCCGGCACTGGATCATCACCGACGGCCGCGGGGCGCGCCATTCGGTCGAGGGCGAAGGCGTGGTCGGCGAACAGCCGGTGATCGCGCCGGGCGCCAGCTTCGACTATGTCTCGGGCTGCCCGCTGGCGACGCCGTCCGGCAGCATGCAGGGCAGCTACCGCATGATCGGCGAGGATGGCGAGAGCTTCGACGTTGCGATTCCGAAATTCGCGCTGCTTGCGCCTGCGGTGATCGGGTGAGGGTGCGTCAGGCCGATAGCAACACATCCCTGGCCCCTCCCTTCCAGGGAGGGGAGAGTGGAGCAGGGCGTCTTACTGGTTCCCCTCCCTGGAAGGGAGGGGCTAGGGGGCGCTCGGCCCGCGAGTTCGCGCTGACCCCGAACACGCCACGGACCAACCAAATCCCGTCCGCTCCCTGCCCATGGGGGCACATCGTCGCGCCAGCCGCCAAGGCACGCGCAATTCGCGCCGGAGCCCTTGCATGAAGCGCACGCATCTTCCCCTCAACGGCCTGCGCGTGCTCGATGCGGCGGCGCGGCATCTTTCCTTCACCCGCGCAGCCGACGAGCTTGCCGTGACCCCCGCCGCGGTCGGGCAGCAGATCCGCGCGCTGGAGGATACGCTGGGCGTCGTGTTGTTCCGCCGCACGACCAAGGGCCTCGAACTGACGCCGGAGGGCGAGTCCGGGCTTGCCGCGCTGCGCGCCGCCTTCCTCCAGTTCGAGGAATCGGTGCGGGCGATGCAGGCCGGTCAGTCGTCCAAGTCGCTGACCATCGCAGCGCCGCGCGACCTGACCGCCAAGTGGCTGATGCCGCGGCTGGCGGAGATTGCGCGGACCGACGGCGAGGTGCGTTTCGTCCTGGTTTCGGCCGACGAGACGATCGATTTCACCGAAGCCAATCTCGACCTCGCCATTCGCTGGGGCGAGGGCCCCGGCGAGCATGAGGGCGAGGCGCTGGAAAGCGAGGGCATGGTCACGGTCGAGCGTCCAGGCGGCGGGGTGGATACCAAGATCGCCTGGCCGGGATGCCTGGCCGAGGATGCCGGGTCGCTGGTCCGCGTCGGCGACGCCGGGCTTGCGCTGGACGCGGCGGCGGCCGGGCTGGGCAGGGCAACGGTGCCCGAATTGCTGGCGCGCGGCGACATTGCCGAGGGCAAGGTGATCGTGGTCGGCGAGGCGCGCAGCTCGCGGCTGGGCTATTGGCTGGTCGCGCCACTGCCGCAGTGGCGCCAGAAGAAGGTCAAGACGCTGGTCGACGCGCTGGCGTCATGATCCTGCCGGTGCTGGAGACGGCGCGGCTCCGGCTGCGCGGGATCGGCCCGGACGATGCCGAGGCGCTGCATTCGGCAATGGCCGACGCGGCGCTGATGACATGGTGGTCGAGCGCGCCGCACAGCGAGCTGGCGCAGACGCGCGACTATCTGACCTATTCGCCCGCGATCGACGGCATGCGCAGCTGGGCGATCACACCCGCGGGCGACGACCGGGCGATCGGATGGGTCACGGTCATCCATAAGCGCGCGGGCGTTAGCGAGATCGGTTATCTGCTGGCGCGCGAGCATTGGGGGCGCGGCGTGATGGCGGAGGCGGTCGGCCGGGTGCTCGACCTGCTCTTTCGCGACGAGGGGCAGCGCCGGGTCTTTGCCGACACCGATCCCGACAATTTGGCGTCGCGGACCCTGCTGGAGCGGCTCGGCTTCAAGCTGGAGGGCGTACTGCGCGCCGAATGGGAAACGCATATCGGCGTGCGCGACACGACATTGTACGGATTGCTGCGCGACGAGTGGCTGAACCGATAGGCGTTCGGGGCGTCAATTCTCGCCGATACTTTGCGGGATCGAGCGCTTTTGACGCGCCCCTCTTTCCGTCCGGGGCGCAGAGCGGCTAGCAAGGGGCGAATCAAGGATAAGATCGTCGGAGAGACCATGCCCCTGCGTTCGTGGCGGCGCCGCCGCCCCAGTTGCGTTCACGCGTCAACGCCTCACGTTCGCGGTGCAGGATGCCGGCAATGACCCTGTCCCCGCCCGACCTGAAGGACCCGGCCGCGCGCGCCGCCTATCATCGCGAACTGACCGGTGTTGCCGCCGGAATGCGCCGCATTGGGCTAATGCTCGCGCTGGCCGGTGCTGCGGTCGCGCTGGTCCGTCTGGCGGCGATGCCCGACCTCCCGGCCTGGCTGCCCGCCGCGATCACCGGGGTCGGCATCATGACGATGATCGCGGCGCTCGCCGCGCGTCGTCGCTATCACCTGCTGCGGACGCGCGGGCAGGGCTGAGAGGCGGTCAGCGCCTGGGCGCTGCCAGTTCGGCTGCCCGTCCGATCAGTCCGGCAAAGCGGACCTCCTCGACCGCTGCCGCCGAGTTGTTCCAGCTCGAACTCAGCGCGTACCAGCTGCCGTCCTTGCCTTCGAGCAGCAGCGTCATGTGGATCACGCCAGGTTCTGATCCGCCCTTGTATCCGACCCATTTCCACTGCGCCGCGGCGGGCTGGGCGACGCCGGGGTTGAGCCCCAGGATCGCTCGCGCCTCCGCGCCCGGACCGGTCGCGCTGTTGCGGCGTAGCCAGTCCATCACGCGGATCATGTCGACGGGAGTGGCGAACCATTCGAGCTGCTCGATCCGCACCGGCTTGCCGTCCTGGAACAGTGTGGGCGAGATTGCGGTGATCGGGGTCCGCGCGACCTCGCCGTCCAGAAACTGCCGGCGGCCGGCGGGATCGAGCTTGAGGTAGCGATCGGCCAGGCCCGGCACGCCCTTCAGCTTGAAGATTTCCAGCGTTCCCGGAAAGGGCATCATGCCCGCTGGATCGGCGACGCCGACGACGCCCAGCATCGCCTCGACGCGAGCCCGGCCGAGATGATGGAGCAGGATGTCGGTCGCGCTATTGTCGCTGATCGAGATCATCTTCTGCGCCAGTTCGCGCAAGCTCACCTGCGTCCCCGCCGGCGACCGCATATAGGTGCCGCCGGGCAGCGGGCTGCCGTCGAGCGTGACTTTGTCGTCCCAGCGTCGTTCGCCGGCATTCACCGCCCGCACCAGCTCGGCCAGGATCACCAGCTTGAACGCCGATCCGATCGCGAAGGGTGTGTCGCCGTGATCCGCGGCCAGCAACTGCGGCGCGCCATCGCCGAGCCGGGCGAGCGCAAAGCCGGTCCGGCCGGGCAAGGCGGCGATCGCGGACCGCACCGATGCCATGTCCCCGACGCGCGGGGTCAGGCCGCTGAACAGCAATCCGTCGACCTGATGCGGCTCGGCCGCGGCGACGCTGATCCGAACCGTGCCGATCGCGTCGCGAAACCCGATCGTGACATCGGCGATCCACGGCGTGCGCGGCGTGATCGATTCGATGCCAATCATCGGACCTGCAGTGGCTGCGATCTGGGCATTGATCTGGGCGAACTTTTCCTTCGGAACCTGCGAGCGGAACGCCGGGGCGAAATAGGCGTCATACTCGCCTTTGCCCGCCAGAATTTCCGCCAGTTCACCGATCCTCGCCTTGAGCGGGGCCGACGCCTCGATTGCCGGGCTGACCTGAGGTTGCGTCTGCGCAAGCGCCGGCAGCGGCCCGGCCGAGGCGATGGTAGCGGCAAGCAGACGGGTCAGCATCGAGTATCCCCCAGAATGGAAAGTCGATCCTAGCTCAAGAAAATATGATATCAACATTATTCGCAGCGGCCATCGCGCTTGCCGATGCACCCGCTTGCGCTAGTCTGCACGACCATGAACCAGCCCGAATGGTGGCGCGGCGCCGTCATCTACCAGATCTATCCCCGCAGCTTCGCGGACTCCAATGGCGACGGGGTGGGGGACCTGGAGGGGATCACCGCGCATCTGGCGCATGTCGCCTCGCTGGGCGTCGATGCGATCTGGCTGTCGCCCTTCTTCCGGTCGCCGATGGCCGATTTCGGTTACGATATTTGCGACTATCGCGACGTCGATCCGCTGTTCGGCACGCTGGCCGACTTCGATGCGCTGGTGCTGCGCGCCCATGAGCTTGGTCTGAAGGTCATCATCGACCAGGTCTATTCGCACAGCAGCGCCGAGCATCCCTGGTTCGTGGAAAGCCGGGCGAGCCGGGACAATCCCAAGGCCGACTGGTATGTCTGGGCAGATCCAAAGCCCGACGGCAGCCCGCCCAATAACTGGCAATCGGTGTTTGGCGGCCCGGCATGGTCATGGAATGCGCGGCGCGGCCAATATTGTCTGCATAATTTCCTGATCAGCCAGCCCGACCTCAATCTGCATCATCCCGAAGTGGTCGAGGCGGCGCTCGACACCGCGCGTTTCTGGCTGGAGCGCGGGGTGGACGGGTTCCGGCTGGACGCCATCAACTATGCGTTTCACGATCCCGAACTGCGCGACAATCCGCCAGCACCCGATGACGGCTGGCCCCGCACCCGGCCCGCCGATTACCAACGGCCGCAATATAATCGCGATCGCCCCGAAATGATCGGCTTCCTCGAGCGGCTACGTGTGGTGACCGACCATTATGGCGGCAGCTTCACGGTCGCCGAGGTCGTCGGCCGCGATGCAGAGGCGGAGATGCACCGGTACACCGCGCCCGGCCGGCTGAGCAGCGCCTATGGCTTCAACTTCCTCTATGCCGACCGGCTGACCCCCGGGCTGGTCCGGGCAGCGATGGAGAGATGGCCGGGTGAGCCGGGGGAGGGCTGGCCAAGCTGGGCGTTCGAGAATCACGATGCGCCGCGGGCGGTCTCGCGCTGGGTCGACCCGCTGCATCGGGCGGCGTTCGCACGGATGAAGCTGCTCCTGCTGCTTAGCCTGCGCGGCAACGCCTTCCTCTATCAGGGTGAGGAGCTGGGGCTGAGCCAGGTGGAGATCCCGTTCGAGGCACTGCAGGATCCCGAGGCGATCGCCAACTGGCCGCTCACGCTCGGCAGGGACGGTGCGCGCACGCCGATGCCGTGGCGGGCCGACGCGCCCGGGGCCGGGTTCACCACGGGTCGGCCCTGGCTGCCGATCGGATCGGACCATCTCGCGCTGGCGGTCGATCGGCAGGATCGGGATCCGCATTCGCTGCTCAACCTTGCCCGTCGCCTGATCGCGCTGCGCCGCGACCTGCCCGCGCTGGCGCGCGGCAGCCTGACGATCCGCGATGCGGGCGAGAACCGGCTGGTGTTCGAGCGCGAACAGCTGACCTGCGCGTTCAACCTGGGTCCCGATCCGGTCGAATGGCACGGCTCCGGCAAGCTCGTGGTCGAGGTGAACGGGGCGAGCGCGACGCAACTGCCCGGCTTTGGCGCGATCATCCTCGATCGCGCGATCTAGGGTGGCGGTGGATCGCCCCGCAACGTTACCGATTTCGTCACCCGATCCTGGTTCAAGGATCGTGCAGGTGATTGACGCGGGCCGTCGTCTTCTCCACGATGGCGCGCAAGATCCGGCCTGGGGCTAGTGGCCGGAAGACTTACAGGGAGGCACCATGTCCGAAGAATTCGCACCGTCGCGCCGTCAGTTCTTTCTTGCCGGCGCCGTCGCGGCCGCCGCGCTGCCGGGAGCGTCTTCGGTCACGTCGATGCTGGGCGGCAAGCCGTTCGAGATGCTCGACCTCGCCGAGTGGAAAGCGCATGTCGGCAAGCAGTTCGTGCTCGACGGCAAGACGCAGATGACGCTGGTCGCGGTCAAGCCGGGCTCTCGTCAGGCGGAAGCCGGACGCAAGCGCCAGAACAATTTCACCGCAGTGTTCGAGACCGAGCAGGAAGTGGCGTCCGACGGGCTGTACCGGGTCGCCAATACCGAACTGGGCCATACCGACCTGTATCTCCAGCCGGGCATGAGCAAGCGCGGCGCACCGACGATGCGCGCGACCTTCAGCTAAGGCGATACAAGACGCTGGCGCTCGCCGCCGCGGATCAATAGGGCTCGCGCCGAAGGGTGCGGGCCCTTTGCGCTTTCGGGAGCGATCAATGAGCGGCTGGACGATCGGGATCATTGGCGGGTCGGGTCTCTATGACGTCGACGGGGTCGAGGACGGCGCCTGGGTGTCGGTCGAGAGCCCCTGGGGCCAGCCGTCCGATCAATGTTTCACGGGCCGCGTCGGCCATGTCCGGGTGGTGTTCCTGCCGCGGCATGGCCGGGGGCATCGGATCAGCCCGTCCGAGCTCAATCCGCGCGCCAATATCGACGTGCTCAAGCGGCTGGGCGTCACCGACGTGCTGGCAGTGTCCTCGGTCGGATCGCTGGTCGAGGACCGGCCGCCGGGCAGCTTCACCATCGCCGACCAGTTCATCGACCGCACCAACGGGCGGCCCACCTCCTTCTTCGGCACCGGCATGGTCGCGCATGTCTCGATGGCCGATCCGGTCTGCCCGCGCTTGTCCGCGCTTGCCGCCGAATCGGCGCGCGTCGCGGGGGCGCAGGTGGATGAGGGCGGGACCTATCTGGCGATGGAGGGCCCGCAATTCTCGACACGCGCCGAGAGCCATCTCTATCGCAACTGGGGCTGTCACATCATCGGCATGACCGGCATGCCCGAGGCCAAGCTCGCGCGCGAGGCGGAGCTTCCCTATGCGCTGGTCGGCATGGTCACCGACTATGATTGCTGGCGCGAGGGCGAGGCGGCGGTCGACGTCGCCCAGGTCATCGCGCAGCTTTCGTCCAACGCCGCAAAGGCGCGGGCGATGGTGATGCATCTATTGCGAACCCTGCCTGACACGCGCGAGCCGTCGCCGATCGACACCTGCCTTGACACCGCATTGATCACGGCACCATCGGCGCGCGATCCGCAACTACTGGCGAAGCTCGACGCGGTCGCGGGCCGGGCGCTCGGCTAGCGCCCGGCCCTCACGCTCCGGTTACTTGCAGATAAGGGCGATCAGCTTCGCGTCATTCTCGTTCTTCGGATCGAGCGACTTGGTCTTGCCGCCCGTGTCGGGGACCGGGATGTTCTGAACATTGCCGCCAACTACCGACCGGGCGGCGCGGGTCGCGATGGTGTTGGACGTGCAATCCAGCACCATGTCGACCATCAACTCGCCCTTTTCGGCCATCGCGACCTTCATGGTGAAGAAGCGACCGGCGCCCTCAGGACGAATCGACGCCTTGTCGACCGACACGGTGCCCTCGTCGGATGTGTCGAGGACCACCCAGTCGGCGGCGGGGGCGGCCTGGGCGGTCAGCAGCAGGGCAAGGGATGTCAGCAACATGGCAATTCTCCTGTCGACCGATCGAACGTGATCGGTCTTACGCTACAAGACATGGACGCCGTCCGCGGAGCCGGTTCGGTTCCCGGATCAGCCATTGCACGCAAGGCGCCACACCGCCGCCTCGCCTGGATCGGTCGTGCGGATCGGCTCCGGCATGCCGGCTTCGGTCGGCGTCGGCATCGCCCGGACAACCACCCCATTTTCGACCTCACGCCCCGCGATCGCCTTCAACGTCTTCGCGGTGCAATCGATCTCGAGGTCGAGATGCTTTTCAATCGGGCTGTCCGCCGTCAGGATCCGGACCGTCACGCTGCGCCGGCTGCGGTCGCCGCGGACCGAGTTCCTGTCGACGAACATCGTGTCCCTGTCCTGCGACACCACCTGCTGCCAGTCGGGCGCCGCCGCCTGGCTTATGACGATCAGGGACAGGATCAGGAGCAGGGCCGCCTCCGTTGGTGTGGCTTACCGGGCGCAGACGAGCTTGAGTACTGGGTCCTTGTCCGGATCCGGAATCAGCTCGATCCTGCGCTCGGTCTGCGGAATGGTCCGTTCGGCGACCTGCTTGCCGTTCTGGAACAGGCGGCCCGAGCGGACGCTGGTCGACTTGACGGTGCAGTCGATCTCCACCTCCATCTCGAACACGCGCGGGTCGCCCGGTTTCACCAGCTTGCTGCGATAGACGCGCAGCGGCCCTTCGCTGCGGATCGAGCCGGTATCGACGAACAGCGACCCGTCCTTGTCGCTATCGACCATCTGCCAGTTCGGCTGTTGCCCCTGCAGTGCGATCAGGAGGGCGAGGGGGAGAAGCATGGGATCAGACCATCTGAGGACGGATGGCGGCCGGGTGCCGCCGGTAAAAACCGCCGTGCAGGGCGGATCGGTGTGCTGTCACTTGCCGCAGACGGTTGCGAGCATTTTCTTGGCCAATGGGTCGGTCGGGGTGGATCGTTCCGCACCGGGCTTGTAATCCTGGCTGCTCGTCGTGCCGTTCTTGGTGAGTTCTGTATGGCGCGGCTCGATCCATCCCTGAGTGCAATCGGCGACGGCATCGATCACGCCATTTTCCTCGGATGACACCAGCCGGATGCGAAAGCTTCGCTCGGTGCCGTTGGCCCGGATGCTCGCGCGGTCCAGTGATATGGTCGAGCCATTCTCCTCGTCCAGGACGACCCAATCCTCCGCGGCGACCGGCGCGGCGGCTAACAGAAGTGCGGCGGCGAACAGCGGCATCATAGTCTCCAGTCGGCCCCTAACAGAAAAAGTGAAAGGGCCGCCGCGACCTCAATGAAGTCGCGGCGGCCCCTATTCAACGCCTTTATCGGCGGTGCGTTGCGCGGATCAGGCCGCCAGCTTGCGCAGGACGTACTGAAGGATGCCGCCGTTGAGGAAATATTCCAGCTCGTTGACGGTATCGATCCGGCAACGGGTCTTGAACGTCTCGGTCTTGCCGTCGGCGCGGGTGAGCTTCACTTCGACTTCCTGGCGCGGGCGGATGCCGGCGACATCGGTGATGGTGAAGGTCTCGCTGCCGTTCAGCTTCAGCGTCTCGCGGGTCACGCCCTCGGCGAACTGCAGCGGCAGCACGCCCATGCCGACCAGGTTCGAGCGGTGGATGCGCTCGAAGCTCTCGGTGATGACCGCGCGGACGCCCAGCAGGTTGGTGCCCTTCGCCGCCCAGTCGCGCGACGAACCGGTGCCATATTCCTTGCCAGCGACGATGACGAGCGGGGTACCGTCCTTCTTGTGGCGCATCGCGGCGTCATAGATCGGCATCACCTGGTCGTGATACTTGGTCATGCCGCCTTCGACGCCCGGGACCATCTCGTTCTTGATGCGGATGTTGGCGAAGGTGCCGCGCATCATGATGTCGTGGTTGCCACGGCGCGCGCCATAGCTGTTGAAGTCCTTCCGGCTGACCTGATGCTCCTGGAGGAAGGTGCCGGCCGGGCTGTCGGCCTTGATGCTGCCGGCCGGGCTGATGTGGTCGGTCGTGATCGAATCGCCCAGGATCGCCAGCGGCTTCGCCTCGATGATGTCGGTCACCGGCGCCGGGGTCATCGACATGCCGTCGAAATAGGGCGGGTTCGCGATATAGGTGCTGCCGGCCGGCCAGTTATAGGTGTCCGAACCCTCGACCGTGATGCCGCTCCAGTGCTTGTCGCCCTGATAGACATTGCCATAGCGGGCGCGGAACATGCCGTCGTCGATATTGGCGGCCATCACCGTGGCGACCTCTTCGTTGGTCGGCCAGATGTCCTTCAGATAGACCGGGCCGTCGGTGCCTTCGCCGATCGGCGTGTCGTACATGTCCTGCGTGACGGTGCCCTTCAGCGCATAGGCGACGACCAGCGGCGGCGATGCGAGGAAGTTGGCGCGCACGTCGGGCGAGACGCGGCCCTCGAAGTTGCGATTGCCCGACAGGACCGACGCGGCGACGATGTCGTTGCCGTTGATCGCAGCCGAGATCGGCTCGGCCAGCGGGCCCGAATTGCCGATGCAGGTGGTGCAGCCATAGCCGACCAGGTTGAAGCCGACCGCGTTCAGGTCCTCGGTCAGGCCCGCCTTGTCGAGATAGTCGGTCACGACCTGCGATCCGGGTGCCAGCGAGGTCTTCACCCAGGGCTTGCGGTTCAGGCCCTTGGCGCGCGCCTTGCGTGCCACCAGGCCCGCGGCGATCAGCACCGACGGGTTGGACGTGTTGGTGCACGAGGTGATCGCGGCGATGACGACGTCGCCGTCGCCGATGTCATGATCGGCACCCTCTACCGCGACGCGGTCAGGGCCGTCTTTCTTGTACACCTTGCTGAGGTCGCCGTTGAAGACCTCGTCGACCGAATCCAGGCTGACGCGGTCCTGCGGACGCTTCGGGCCGGCGAGGCTGGCGCAGACCGTGCCCATGTCGAGCTCGAGCGTGTCGGTGAAGATCGGATCCTCGGCGCCTTCGATGCGCCACATGCCCTGCGCCTTGGCATAGGCCTCGGTCAGCGCGACTTCCTCGTCCGGACGGCCGGTCAGGCGCATATATTCCAGCGTGCGGTCGTCGATCGGGAAGAAGCCGCAAGTCGCGCCATATTCGGGCGCCATGTTGGCGATCGTCGCGCGATCGGCCAGGCTCATGCTGGCCAGGCCCGGGCCATAGAATTCGACGAAGCGGCCGACCACGCCCTTGGCGCGCAGCATCTGGGTGACGGTCAGCACCAGGTCGGTTGCGGTGATGCCTTCCTTCAGCGCACCGGTCAGCTTGAAGCCGACGACCTCGGGGATCAGCATCGACACGGGCTGGCCCAGCATCGCCGCCTCGGCCTCGATGCCGCCCACGCCCCAGCCGAGGACGCCAAGGCCGTTGATCATGGTGGTGTGGCTGTCGGTGCCGACCAGCGTATCCGGATAGGCGATCTCGACGCCGTCGGTCGCCTTGGTCGACCACACGCCGCGGCCGATATATTCGAGGTTCACCTGGTGGCAGATGCCGGTGCCCGGGGGAACGACCTGGAAATTGTCGAGCGCCTTCGAGCCCCATTTCAGGAACTCATAGCGCTCCAGGTTGCGCTGATATTCGAGGTCGACATTCTCTTCGAACGCGGTCGGCGATCCAAAGGCGTCGACCATCACCGAGTGATCGATGACGAGGTGGACGGGAACCTGCGGATTGATCTTCGCGGCGTCGCCGCCCAGCTTGGTGATCGCATCGCGCATCGCGGCCAGATCGACCACGCAGGGCACGCCGGTGAAATCCTGCATCAGCACGCGCGCAGGGCGATACTGGATCTCGCGGCTGGGGGCGACCGGGTTCTGCTGCCAGTCGACGATCGCCTTGGCATCGTCCTTGGTGACGGTGACGCCGTCCTCGAAGCGCAGCATGTTCTCGAGCAGCACCTTCATCGAGAAGGGCAGGCGCGAGATGTCGCCCAGCTTCTTCGCTGCCTTGGTCAGCGAGTAATAGCCGTAGGACTTGCCGTTCACGTCGAGCGTGTCGCGGGTGCCGAGCGCGTTGTTGCCGATGGCGGTCATGGTGCGAGAGGGTCCTTTCCCTGTCTGGCCCCGGCGGCTCGGGGAGGCGGGGAAGCGGGCTCGGTCGCTCCGGCTGGAGGACCACCCGCAGTCCCGCGCGGGCGCGCCGGAGTGCTGCGAATGCGAAGAGTCGCGTGGCCGATAGCAGGGGTGAAGGGGGGTGGGAAGGGTCAGACTCCGCGATTCGCGCGCTTGTTCGCGGCGCGGACGCACCGCATGGTCGCTTGTTGAAAACGCCTCGCAACTGGGCGGCGTAGCGGGAAACAAAATCGATGGCGAAACTGCTCCGGCCTGCATTGCTCGTCCTTGCCACCCTGTTGGCAATTCCGGCTTATGCCCAGGCACCTGCAGTCGCGCCGCTTCATCCGCAGACGCCGCAGGAAGTCGCCAAATCCTGCCGCCGCGTCGGCGACTCGATCAGCCGCGACGGACGCCCCGGTTTCCTGCGCATCGATCCCGCGGCGGCTGCCCAACTGGCCGGGATCGGGCTCGATCGGGCCGCGATCTTCGAGCAGATGGGCGAGACTTCGATTCCCGAGACGGTGGGCTGCTGGGCGATGCCGGTGGGCAATTTCGACAGCCAGCTCGTCTCGGTCGGCATGTCGCAGTGGAATTACGGCACCGGCAGCCTTCAGCCGATCCTGAAGGCATGGCGGCGGCAGTTCCGCTCGGGTCGCGATTATCGCCGAGCCATGAAACAGCTCGCGCCGGTCTATGGCCGCAGCCTGATCTTCTCGCGCGATTGCCTGAAGGTGCCGGCGGGCGAGCGTTGCCGCGCCGGGGTCCTGGCCGCCCATGATCCCGATGGCAGGCTGAATCCGGTGATCTTCGCCGAACTGACCCGCCTCTTCGAAAGCGACGAAATGCTGCAGGTCCAGACCGATCATTATATCGATCTGCTGCTGGCGGTCCGGACCGACCTGCTGCGCGTCTTCGCCGGCCAGCCCATCACCCGGCGCAAGGTGCGCTGGGCGGTCGATACCAAGGTTCAGCAGGGCGGCTTTCCCCTGGACGAGGATCTCGCGCGGCTTCGCGCCAAGCTGGCGGCGATGCCCGAGGCCGAGCGCTGGGACCGGCTGCGCGCGATCCTCGACTGGTATCGCAGCCTGGGCCGGACGATCGACCAGGACGGCGTCCAGCGCGACTTCGAATGGAACTATGCCCAGTGGAACTGCATGATCGACACCGGCCAGGTCGATCCGGAGCAATATGAGATGCTCCACCTGACCTTCCTGCGCAGTCGCACCGCCATCGGGAATTCGGGCAGATGGCAGGCGCTTACCTTTTCGCGCCGGGCCAAGATCGTGATGGGGGTCGGCAGTGTGTCCGGGCGCCGCGACGGCGAGTGCGGGGCAATCACGCCTGCGCAGGCGTCACCTCAAAGCGAATAGACGGTGGCGGTCGGGTCGATATGAAGCACCGCGTTGGCGGCCGCGCACCAAGCCTCCAGGTCGAGCTTCAGCTCATGCCAATGGGGCCGTGCCCAACCGGGTCCTTTCATCTGCCACTCTGCCTCGGGCGGCAGATACACCGAGAGGACCCCAATCGGCATCTCGAGCACGAACGATCCGCCGGGGCCGGTTGCGACCAGTTCCTCTTTCCAGCGTCCGGCGAATTGGAACATCGGTTCGGTCATGGGGGCGAGCCTATGGGCGCGCACTCGCCGACGCAATGCCGCCAAATCCCCGTCCCGCTTGCGGGAGGGGAGACAGGTCCGCGCGGCCTTCCCCTTGGAACCCGGCCGCTTTCCGTTCATTGGTGCCGCGGAACAATCAGGGAGATCGGCGATGACGGCATTTCGAGTGGTGATGGCGGCTGCTGTCCTTGTCGGCGTCAGTGCCTGCGCTGCTGCCGAGGGGCAGCAGGACACCGCGTCGGGCGGGCGCTACGCCGCCGGCAGCTTCGTCGCCGAGGCAAAGCTGAAGACCCCGACGGGCGCCGATGCGGGCACTGCGCGCATCCGCCAGAAGGATGGCGGGCTGGAAGTCACGGTATCGGCAATGGGGATCAGCCCCGGGCCGCACGGCGTCCATGTCCATACCACTGGCAAGTGTGAGGCCCCCGATTTCGCCAGCGCGGGCGGCCACTGGAACCCGACCAGCCATCAGCACGGCGCGCAGAACCCGGCCGGCCCGCATGCCGGCGACCTGCCGAACCTGATGGTCGGGGCCGACGGCAAGGGCAGCCTGACCTTCATGCTGCCCAGCGGCACGTTCGAGGGTCTGCTCGACGAGGATGGTTCGGCATTCGTCGTCCACGCCGGTGCCGACGATCTCAAGACCGATCCCTCGGGCAATAGCGGCGGCCGCATCGCCTGCGGCGTGTTCGCCGCTCTGTGACCAACGGAGGCGGTGCCGCCCGGTCTGCGGGCGGGCACCGTCCTGCAATCGACTGACGGGCATCCCTCATGGCGAAAAAGCGTAAGCTTCTACCCAAGGACTTCGGGCAGATGCTGGAGACGGGCGACCTTGATGCACTGAAGGCCGTTTATGAGAAATGTGAACTGGACGCGGTTGGCGGCTCGTCCAAGCAGACCGCGCTGGCATTTGCCGAATGTCCGGAAGGTCTCACCCGCTGGCTGGTGGCGCAGGGCGCGGACCTTCAGGCGGACGACAGCTATGGCGACACCCCGCTCCATGCCCGTGCCCGGCACTGGCGGGGGGATGTCGAACTCCTGATCGAACTCGGTGCCGACATTCACGCGGGCGAGGGCGCGCGCGGGACACCGCTGCATGCTGCGGCGTCTGCGTATCGTGTCCGCAACGCCCGTGTGCTGGTCGAACAGGGTGCGCGTGTCGATGCGCCGAACGGGCGGGGCCTGACGCCACTGGACTTCGCGCTGCGTCAGTGCAGCAACGCTCAGATCGAGAGCATGGCCGAACTCGCCAAGCTACTCCTGGATGCGGGCGCGGCGCGCACGCCGGAGATGCGCGACCATGTGACGCGAATCGGCGCGAACTTCGAATTCCACCGCAGCGGATTCAATCCGGACTCGGTGGATTCGACCAGCGCGGCGCTCGACCGGCTCTACGAGCTGTTCGATGTTCCGCCGGCCCCACGCCGGGCGATGCACGACGGCCGGGCACCAATCGTCGCGACCGCGGAACGCTGGGAAGGCCGGCATCGCGAATTATGGGAATTGCTCGTTCCCTCCAGCGGGGCTGCGGAGACGGTGCAGGGCGAAGTGGTCCGTATCTCCGGTCGGATCGCCGACGAGATGGACCGCAACGGCGGCGGAAACTGGGACGCGCAGTTCAGAGCGATGGCGGACGCCTGGCTGATGCATGTCGCCTCGGGCACTGCACTGGCCGAACCCACGCTTGCGGAAGCGCGTCGGCTCGTCGCCGATGTGAAGCGCCGCGACGGCGACCCACACCGGATGTGCGAACTGTCGGTCGATTGGGTCGCGGCCAATCCGAAACCGGTGAAGCTCGACAAGCCCGCCTATAATCGGTGACGCCGTCTCTCTACAGAGGCTCCCCGGCCTTGCTCGCTCGTTCTTCCCGGGTCGCCTCGGCGCGCGGGACCAGACAGTAGGCGCCGATGCCGGCGGCGAGCGCGATCGGCACGGTCACGAGCAGCGACAGCACGCCCGTCGCCATGCTGCCGGTCAGGTCGGCGACGCGCCCGGCCAGATAGGGACCCATCGCCAGCCCCAGCAGGGTCGTGCCGATGAAGAAGGCCGCGGTCGCCGTCCCGCGCATGCGCGGCAGCGTCAGGTCCTGCGTCGCCGCGGCGGCGGAACCCAGCGCGGTGCTGCACAGGAACTGCGCGATTGGCAGCATCGCATAATAGATCCATTTGTTGGTGGTAGAGAACGCGATCACCAGCGGCAGGATCGGCGCGATCGCCCCGAACAGGATGACCTCGATCCGCCCGGTCGGTCGCTTCTGGCGCAGCCGGTCGGCGGCCATGCCGCCCAGCGTCACGCCCAGGAATCCGCCCAGGATCCCCGGACCGCCGACCCACAGGCCGATCTCGTCGATCGTCGCGCCGAAGGTCTGGATGCCATAGACCGGAGCCAGCGCGGCGACGGCATAGGCGGTAAAGGCGTTGAGGCCATAGGCGATCACGACGCACAGGAATGCCGGGGTGCCGACGATCAGCCGGAAGGTCGGCAGGTCGCGATGCCGCAGCGCCGCCGCCCAGCTGGTCACGGCATAGACGCCGATCGCGATCGCGGTCCATTGGGCCACCGGCTCGTTCAATCCCCAGATCAAGGCCGCCGCCGCGCCACCGATCAGCGCCAGGGCCACAAGGTTACCCATAAATGCCCGCGCCCCGTTGCGGGCTGCGCCGATCAGCGTGAGCGGCGGCACGATCGAGATCAGGTCGTCGACGAACGCCTTGAACGGGGCGGGGTGCGGCGGGACGATCAGCCCCTCGGACTGGCCGCGCTGCGGTTCGCGCAGGGTGAAGACGATCACTGCAAGCACCAGCCCGGGCAGGCCGACTGCCATGAACGCCGCCTGCCAGCCGACCAGCCCGAAAGGGCCGCCGCCGGGATAGGCGTCGTTCCACCAGCTGACGATCTTCCCGCCCAGGAACAGCGAGAAGCCGCCGCCGAAATAGATGCCGGCGGAATAGATGGCGAGCGCGGTCGCCCGCTGCCGCTTGGGAAACCAGTCGGACAGCAGCGAATAGGCCGAGGGGCTGGCTGTCGCCTCGCCGATGCCTACGCCGATCCGCGCGGCGGTGAGTTGTCCGCCGGTGCGCGCGAGGCCCGAGAGCGCGGTCATCGCCGACCATAAAGCGAGGCCCAGGGTCAGCAGCCGCACCCGGTGCCAATTGTCCGCCAGCCGCCCCAGCGGAATGCCGAACAGCGCGTAGAAGACGCCGAACGCGGTGCCGTAGAGAAAGCCGATATCCGCATGGGTCAGCTTGAGATCGCGCTGGATCTCGCCCGCCAGGATGGTCAGGATCTGGCGGTCGATGAAATTGAGCGCATAGACCAGGAACAGGACGACGAGGACGTACCAGCTATAGGCACCCGCGCGTTGCGTCTCCGACCCCGGCATCCACCCGCTCCCATTGTCTTTGGCGCCACGCTACCAGACCATACCCAAAACACGAAAGAGAGATTCGCCGTGACCGCGCCGTCCTATCTGTTTGTCTGCCTGGGCAATATCTGCCGCTCGCCTTTGGCCGAGGCGGCGATGCGCGCCGCGGCCGAGCGCGCCCGCATCGATGTGGCGGTGGACAGCGCCGGAACGGGCGAATGGCATATCGGCAAGGCGCCCGATCCCCGCTCGCAGTCGGTGGCGGCGCGTCATGGCATCGACATTTCGGGCTATAAGGCGCGAGGGGTGAGTGCCGCCGATTTTCGCAGCTTCGATCATATCCTCGCGCTCGATCCGCAGAATCTGCGTGACCTGCGCGCGATTGCACCTGCCGACGCGACGGCACGGGTGTCGCTGTTGTTGGATCATGTCGCGGGTCGCCAGGGCGAGGGGGTGCCTGACCCCTATTATGGCGACGCCACCGATTTCGAACGGGTATGGGACGATGTCACTGCTGCTGCGGGTGCGCTGGTGGCACAACTCGATCGATAGCGGCGGCTCAGCCGGCGGTTTCGTCGTCGATCCGCTTGGCCCGGCGATTGGCCCTCGCGCCCTCCCGGTCGTCCGCCTCGTCGTCCCGCTCAGGCATCAGCCGCTTGAGCAGCGAGAGCGCGGTCAGCACCAGCAGCGCGGCCACCGCCGCCATGCCGACCACCAGGAACTGGCCGGCGCCCGCTGCGATCCCGACCGCGGCGGACATCCAGAGGCTGGCCGCGCTCGTCATGTTGCGGACGTCGCCGCCGCGGATGAAGATCAGCCCGCCGGCGATGAAGCCGATCGCCTGGGCCAGGCCCTGGACGACGCGAACCGGATCGCTCTCGCTGCCGCGTGCCAGTGCGACCTCGGACATCATCAGCGCCGATACGGTGATCGTGGCGGAACTCAGCGCGACCAGCGCATGGGTCCGCAGCCCGGCGTCGCGGCCGCGCCATTCCCGCTCGAATCCCAATGCCAGCCCGATCGCGGTCGCCACCCCCAGTCGCAGCGCGATCGTGGTCCAGTTGTCGTCGATCATGCTGCTTCATCGCACCCGCGCGGCGCGGGTTCCCTCACGCGATGTCTAAGGTCAGGCTCCGCCGGTCGGGATCCACCTCGGACAGCCGCAGCGTCAGCGCGTCGCCGGGGCCGACATCGGTCGCGGCGATCCGCGCCACGATCGGCTGGCCGCACACCCGGATCCTTGCGCCGCGCGGGTCGACCTCGGTGACGACTGCCTCGAAACGCTCGCCCACGCGACCCTGCAGCATGACCGCCTCGGCCAGGTCGATGACCGCCCGCTCGATCTGGCCGCTGCGGGCGTCGGCGCGTGCCATGACGCGCGGCAGCTTCGCGAATGCGGCCTGAGCGGCGTCGGGCACCGCGCGGCCATTGGCGATCGCCAGCACCGTCTCGACCACATAGCGATCGGCCAGCCGGCGCAGCGGCGCGGTGGCATGGGCATAGGCGGCGGCGACCGCCGAATGCCAGGGCGCCTGATCCTCGCGCCACGGCATATAGGACGCGCCGTCGCCCGCGCGCCGGATCGCCAGCATGAAGGCGGCGTGGCGCGCATCGGCGGGGTCGAGCGACCGCTCGAGGCTCTCCAGCGGCTGGTCGGCGGGCCAGTCGATGCCCAATGCGCTGGCTTCATGGCGGAGCCGGTCGATCGACCTGGGGCTCGGCTGGCCCATGACGCGGAACAGGCCGGTATGGTGCGCGATCATCGCGTCCGCGACCGCCATGTTGGTCGCGAGTGACAGCGCCGAATTCTGCTCCTCCGACCGGAGCCGGGGCCGGAAGCGCAGCGTGTAGCCGCCGCCCGCCAGCCGTTCGACTTCCTGTTCGGGCGGGTCGACCCGTGCCGCGCCGCGCGCCGCTTCTGCATCGGCGATCCGGCGCGAGAGTTCGGCAAAGCCGGGCGGCAGCTCGGCTTCGGTCACGCTGTCATAGGCAAGCTTCGCCCGGCTGCGGATCAGCGCGCGCTCGGCGCCGTCGAGCCGGACGCCGCCGTCCGGCGCCACGCGAACGCTGAAGATGATCGCGGGGCGCGGTCCGTCGGGCAGCAGGCTGGCGGCGCCCTGGCTCAGCACCGGCGGATAGAGCGGTGCCTTGCCGTCGGGCAGGTACAAGGTCGTGCCGCGCTGCCATGCCTCGATATCTACGGGCTCGCCGTCGCGGACGAACCAGCCGATATCGGCGATGGCATAGTGGAGCAGCAGGTCGCTGCCCGCCGCCTCGATCGTGAACGCCTGGTCGAGATCGGTCGAGCTTGCCGGATCGAGCGTGACGAAGGGCAGGGCGGTTCGGTCGGCATGGGCGTCCGGCACGCGCGTCGCTGCGGCTTCGGCCGCGGCCAGAACTTCGGGCGGGAAGTCCTGCGGCACATGGAATTCGGTCCGGATCGCCGACAGGCCCCGGACCAGGGCGTTGGCGGGGTCGACGAGGGTCTTCATGCCCGCGTCTATAGCAGCGCGGCGGGCGAGCGCACTTGTTCTCTGTCCATATGCCTACGGATCATTTCGGACATGGCGGAAGCATTGCTATGTTGTTACAGCGCGCGCCTTCCCCGGCCATGGGATCAACTGGAGTCGCAGCCATTCGTCAGATTGCCGCCTTGCCCTATCGCACCGACGGAACCGCAATCGATGCGCCGGTGCGCGTCCTGCTGGTCACCTCGCGCGAGAGCAAGCGCTGGGTGATTCCCAAGGGCAATCCGATGTCCGGCCTCAGCCCCCACGCCGCAGCCGCGGTCGAGGCGGAGGAAGAGGCTGGCGTCGAAGGGCTGGTCTGCCCGACGCCGATCGGCTCCTATCGCTATCGCAAGCGGCGCAACAACGGTGCGTCGCTGATGGTCGATGTCGACGTGTTCCCGCTGGCGGTAAATCGCGAATTCCCCGCCTGGAAGGAACAGTCGGAGCGCGAGCGCCGCTGGTTCCCGCTGCACGAGGCCGCCGATGCGGTCGACGAGCCGGACCTGCGCGACCTCATCCGTTCTTTCGGCCCGTCCGGGTTCAAGGCAGCAACCGCACGCGCCGGCATGTTCTCCGCCGTCGCCACCAAATCGAGGATTTCCCCCATGTTCGCCTGGTTCCAGCGCCTGCTGCCCAAGACCGGCAATTTCTTCGAGATGTTCGAGGCGCATGCCGTGACCATCAACGCGGCAGCCGATGCGATGGCGCGGCTGCTGCAGGACGGATCCTCGGCGCAGGACCATATCCGCGAGGTGATCGAGCGCGAACATGACGCCGACAACATCATCCGCGAAGTGCTCCAGACGGTTCGCCAGACCTTTCTGACGCCGTTCGATCGCGGCGCGATCACCAGCCTGATCGGGGCGATGGACGATGCCATCGACGAGATGCAGGCGACGGTCCAGGCGATCGACCTGTACGAGGTGCGGAGCTTCGAACAGGAAATGAAGGACATGGGCGCGATCATCGTCGATGCCGCGCGCCTGACCGCGGAGGCAATGCCGCTGCTGCGCGACGTCGGCCGCAATGGCGGGCGGCTGCACGAACTGACCGAGCGGCTTGTGCGGATGGAGGCGCAGGCCGACGAGATCCACACCGCGGGCGTCAAGCGCGCCTTCAAGGAACATGGCGAGAACGACACGCTGCGCTTCATCGTCGCGCGCGAGATCTACAAGCATCTGGAGCGCATCGTCGACGCGTTCGAGGATGTCGCGAACGAGATCGACGGCATCGTGATCGACCACTCCTGAGCCTCGGCAGATGCACGAACTCGCATTCCCGTTGCTCGTCGGCCTGATCCTGGTCGCGCTTGCCTTCGACTTTCTCAACGGGCTGCACGACGCAGCCAACTCGATCGCGACGGTGGTGGCGACCCGGCTGCTGAAGCCGGTCCATGCCGTCGCCTTCGCCGCCTTCTTCAATTTCGCCGCCTATTTCCTGACGATCATCTTTCCCGAGCTGCACAAGGTTGCGGAGACGATCGGCAAGGGCCTGATCGACAAGGATCTGGTCACGCCGTCGGTGGTGTTCGGCGCGCTGATCGGCGCGATGTTCTGGAACGTCGTCACCTGGCTGAAGGGCATTCCCTCGTCGAGCAGCCATGCGCTGGTCGGCGGCCTGATCGGTGCGGGCGTGGCGCACGCCGGCGTCTCGGGCATTCAGTGGAGCGGCCTGAACAAGACGCTGATCGCGATCGTGCTGTCGCCGACGCTGGGCATGATCCTGACGATGGCGATCATGCTGGCGTCCAGCTGGATGCTGAAGGGCGCGACCGCGCGCGGTGCGGAGAAGACCTTCCGGGCGCTCCACCTGGTCTCCTCCGCCGCCTATTCGCTCAGCCACGGCCTGAACGATGCGCAGAAGACGATGGGGATCATCACCGTGCTCCTCTATTCGACCGGCTATCTCCACGGCGATTTCGAGGTGCCGCACTGGGTGGCGATCTCCTGCTATATCGCGATCGCGCTGGGCACGCTGTCGGGCGGGTGGAAGATCATCGAGACGATGGGATCGCGCATCACCAAGCTGTCGCAGCATCAGGGGTTCAGCGCCTCGATGGGCGGATCGATCATGGTGTTCAGCGCGTCGCTGATGGGCATTCCGGTCTCGACCACGCACACGATCACTGGCTGCGTCATCGGCGCGGGAACCGCGCGCCGCGCATCGGCGGTGCGCTGGGGCGTTGCCGGCAACGTCGTGGTCGCCTGGGTCATTACCATTCCGGCATCAGCCGCCGTGGGTGCGCTGTTCTACCTGCTGACCCGGCTGTTCTGAACCGCCCTTGGGCAGCACTCAGTCGAGCGGATAGCGTTCGATTGCCTCATAGCTCGCCCGCTCACTGCCGAGATGGCTCTCGAACAGCGTGAAGTGGGTGAAGGCGAACGGTTCGCTCGACAGGCTGGCATGGTCCGCCAGGAACCGGTCGTTCGATCCGCTGGCCGCATTCATCCGTGCCAGCGTGATGTGCGGCAGATAGGCGCGGCGCTCGGGCTCGAGACCCAGCCGGACGAGCGCCTGGTCGATCTTGCGGTGCAGCCCCTTTAGCGGCTCGTGCGGAGCGACCCCCGCCCATAGCGCATTGGGCCGGCCGCGCGCGTCGAACTCGCCGACGCCGCGCAGCGTCGCCTCGATCCGCGGCCAGTGGACCTGACCCAGCGCCAGCGCGATATCCTCCGCCAGTGGACGCTCGACCTCGCCGATATAGCGCAGCGTCACATGAAGCTGGTCGTCGTCCTGCCAGCGCGCGCCGGGCAGTCCGCCCATGATCGATAACAGGCGCTGGCGGATCGCCGCAGGGGGCCTCAGGCCGACGAACAGGCGGTGCATGGGAACTCCTTAGCCTCGGCTGCGCTGAATGGCGACGGGGTTAACACGCCGTAAGGGGGCGGTTTCGCTTGAAATGCCGCGCTCCAGCTGTGATATTCAGGCCACACCGGCGATGACGTGCCGGAAAAATGGAGTTTGAAATGGCCAACTGGTCCGACCCGCGGCCCGACGCCGCACCTTTTGGACGCGACTATGCGCCACGCGACGCCGCCTATGACGCGGGTCTGCGGGCGTACATGCTGTCGGTCTACAACTACATGGCCTCGGCCGTGTTGCTGACCGGTATCGTTGCCCTGGCCTTCTCGTGGGGCGGCCTGAGCTCGCCTGCCGCTCAGGTCTTCATGAACGGCGGCCCGCTGGCTTGGCTGATCATGCTGTCGCCGCTGGCGATCGTGTTCGCGATGAGCTTCGGCCAGAACCGGATGTCGACCGGCACGATCCAGATCCTCTACTGGGCCTTCGCGGTCCTGATGGGCCTGTCGCTGTCGACGATCTTCCTGGTCTATACCAGCACCTCGATCGCGCAGGTCTTCTTCGCGACCGCTGCCGGCTTCGCGGGCCTCAGCCTGTGGGGCTACACCACCAAGAAGGACCTGTCGGGCTTCGGCACCTTCCTGATCATGGGCGTCGTCGGCCTGTTCGTGGCCAGCATCCTCAACCTCTTCCTCAAGTCCGACGGCCTGGGCTTCGCCATCAGCGCCATCGGCGTGCTTCTGTTCGCTGGCCTGACGGCCTATGACACGCAGAAGATCAAGAGCATGTACGAGTATGTTCGCGGCACCGACATGATGGGCAAGGTCGTGATCATGGGCGCGCTGACGCTCTATCTCGACTTCATCAACATGTTCCTGTTCCTGCTGCGCCTGTTCGGCTCGCGCGACTGATCGCCGCCAAGCTCAGGAAACTTAACAAAAATCAGCGGCTCGGCGGAAATTTCGCCGGGCCGCTTTTTGTTGGGGTGATGCGAGGAACGCGGTTGCGGTTCCGTCCGTTTCAGTTGGGCAACGCTCATGGGAGAGTGATGATGGACGTGAACCCGATCGACACGCCGACCGATGCGCCGGAGGAGACCGGCGCGCGTCAGGCAGCGTTTTCCGCGGATGCAGGCACCGACGAGAGCATCGCCGATCGCCTGCAACGCAACCCCGAAAGCAAGGAGGCCCGCCTCGACCGCGCGCTGGACGAATCCATGGATGCGTCCGATCCGCCCGCGTCGACGCAGCCGATCCACAGCCATTCGGCGCCCGCCAGCTCGGGCTATAATCCGCAGGAAGAGGCCAAGCTGGCTGCCGCCAAGGCCGGGCAGAATGAGGAACCGGGGCTGATCGGCAAGATCGCCCGCAAGCTCGGCCTCGACTGAGCCGGCGCGCATCGGTGGCTGCGGCGAACCGCGGCGCCACCGGGTGGCGCGCGAATATCGTTCTCTATGCGGCACTCGCTGCCAATGTCGGGATCGCCGTCGCGAAATTCATCGCGGCGGCGATTACCGGTTCGTCCTCGATGCTGACCGAGGGCGTGCACAGCCTCGTCGACAGCGGCAACCAGCTCCTGCTGCTCTATGGCCAGCACCGCGCCAAGCGGCTGCCCGATCACGAACATCCCTTCGGCTATGGCCGCGAACTCTATTTCTGGGCGTTCGTCGTCGCGATCCTGATCTTCGGCCTGGGCGCCGGTGTCTCGGTCTATGAAGGCTGGAAGCATATCGTCGCGCCGGCGCCGCTCGACGATCCCTGGATCGCCTATCTGGTGCTGGCGATCGCGTTCGCGATGGAGGGCACCAGCTGGTGGATCGCGCTGCGCGAATTCGGCCAGGCCAAGGGCGACACGCCCTGGTGGCAGGCGATCCGCGAGTCGAAGGATCCCGCCGGCTTCATCGTGCTGTTCGAGGATTCGGCGGCGCTTGCCGGGTTGATCGTCGCCGGCATCGGTATCTGGCTGAGCCACGAACTGGCCGATCCGCGGATCGACGGCATCGCCTCGATCGTGATCGGTCTGCTGCTCGCGGCGGTCGCGACCCTGCTCGCGCGTGAAGCAAAGGGACTGCTGATCGGGGAGCGCGCCAACGAGGCGGTGATCGCCTGTGTCCGCAGCATCCTCGACCGCGAACCGGCGATCCTCAAGGTCAATCACGTGCGGACCATCCATACAGCACCCGACCGCGTCTTCGTCGCGGTCAGTGCCGATTTCGAGGACAGCCTGACGATGGGCGAGGGGGAAACGCTGATCGAGCGGCTCGAGCAGGAGCTGAAGCAGGCGATGCCCCAGCTCTCGTCCATCTATATCCGGCCTGAAAAGGTCGAGAATGCACAGGAGGCGGTTGCGGTCGGCTGAGTCCGTGACCCTTGCGGCGGCACGACCTTGTCCACATCTGGTTGGCGCTACCCGAACCAGGACCGCGCCATGCTTCAGATCGACCTCGTCACCGACATTCTCTGCCCCTGGTGCATCCTGGGCCAGCACCGGCTGGACAAGGTGCTGGCGGAGCGGTTCCCCGGTCTGGCCGTGGACATCCGCCATCACCCCTTCCTGCTGATGCCCGACTGTCCCCCAGAAGGCTATTCGATCGCGCAGATGCTCCGCGAGCGCTACGGCGTGACCGACCCGACCCAGGCATGGGCCCGCCCCGAGGCGGAGGCGCGGCTCTCCGGGCTCGCGCTCGACCTGTCGGTTCAGCCCAATGCCTATCCGTCGCAGGCCGCGCACAGCCTGATCCGGCGCGCTCGGGAGCATGGCACGCAGCATGCGCTCGCGGTCGCGATCACCAACGCCTATTTCCTCGAGGCGCGCAACATCGGCGACCCCGAGGTGCTGGCTGATCTGGCCGAGCCATATGGCTTCACCCGCGACGAGGCACTGGCCATCGCCCGCGATCCCGCAGAGCACCGCAGGACCGAGGCCGAGGCGCAGCAGGCGGTCCAGGCCGGCATCGGCGGGGTGCCGCACTTCGTCTTCGGCGGACGGGTCGCGCTCAATGGCGGCCGGGCCGAAGACGATCTCGCCGCGGCGATCGAGCGCGCGCTGACGCTCGCCGCCTGAGTTCAGGGCTCGTCGGGCGCCTCCGCCCGGCGCTCCGCGTCGGGCTGCTCGATCTGATGCGTCCGCTGCAGCAGCCGTGCCGCGATCCAGCAGGTCGTCGCCCAGGCGGCACCGACGCACCAGCCCGCCGCCACATCGGTCGGCCAGTGGACGCCCAGATACAGGCGCGAAAAGCCGATCGCCAGCGTCAGGCTGATCGCGACCGTGATCAGATAAACGCGAACCCGCCGGCTCTCCTGCGTGCTGGCCAGCAGCACGCCGAGCGTCAGGAACACCACCGCGCTGTTCATCGCATGGCCGCTGGGGAAGCTGGCGTTCGACACCTCGACCAGATGCGGCACGACATCGGGCCGCGGCCGGTCGAACAGCATCTTCAACAGGCTGCCGAGCACCGCCCCGCCCGTGACCGAAAGCGCCACGAACAGCGCGGTCGCATATTTGCGCGACGCGATCAGGAAGCCGGTCACTGCGACGGTGGTCAGCGTCAGGCCCCATACCCCGCCGACGGCGGTGATGTCGAGCATCAGCGATCGGAACCAGGCGGGTCCGATCGTGACCGACAGATCGGACGGATCGCGCAGCGCCAGCAACACCCACCGATCGATCGCCATCGTTTCCCCGTCCAGCACCTCGGACCCGAGCTTCAGGAAGAGGAAGGACAGCAGGGCGATCCCCGCAAACGCTGCGAGGATTGCAAAATCGGCGCGCAGCCGCTGCCACAAATCCTTCAACATCATCCGCATTGCCAGAACATCTTCACTTTGGGCACGCCCTCTTCCTGATCCTGGGCGAACAGATAGGCGATGCCCATGTCGCCGAAATTATGCCCCGGCACGATCTCTTCCTCGAACTTATGTCCATCGGCGATCTGGCCGAGAAACCGCCAGCCGCGGGGCGCCTCGTCGGCGCTCTGGATCCCGCAGGGAATGCCGCCCAGATGGGTGCCGCCGTGACGCTCCTCGTCGATCAGGTCCTCGCCAAGCGCCGCGATCGTCTCGTCGCTGAAAAAGGCTGACGCTTCCTCGGCGGTTAGTCCATCCTCCTCCTGCGTCCATCCGGTTACGAAGGCAACCGGGTCGGGCGGCGGTGCGTCAAGCGGCGTCGGCGTATCGCGGTCGCCGATCGCTTCCGGCTCCACCACAAAGGCGGCGTTCGCGCCCGAATCCTGGTCCCAGGTCTCGCAGGTGCCGGGCTCATGGTTGCATTGGAAGGCAAACAGCATCCGCCCCGCGCGCCCCAGCGGAAGGCGGTCCTCGTGATGGGCCAGCTGCGCGATCAGCGACAGCGACCGACCGCATTCGCCGCAATAGGGCCAGTCGGCGGCGGCGAGCCCGTGGGGTACGCCGCCAAACCGTTCCGCCGGCTCGGCCTCGCCCGTCGCACCCCCGAACAGCCGCGCCAGAAGCTCGGGCGAGCGCGCCCGGACGCCTGGCCGAAGTACGGGGGTGTAGAAGCGCACCGGCCTATTTCTTCCTGAGCAGGTCGAGCGCAGCCGCGGTCATCGCCTCGGTTGCGGTCGCGACCACCTTTTCCGCATCGGGCGCCCAGAAGGCGCTGTGCAGCGAGGGCAAGGCGGAGCCGTCGCGCTTGGCCTTGTCCCAGGTCGCCTGGGGCACGCCGCCGACCCAGAACAGCGTCGTCTGCACCGACTTGTCGGGCAGGTTGAAATAGCTGAAATCCTCGCCCGCCATCGACGCCGGCACCATCGCGACCCGCGGATCGCCGAAGCGCGCCTTGAACAGGTCGGTCAGCCGGCCGGTCAGCGGCGTAGTGTTGAAGGTTGCCGGGGTGAAGCCTTCCTTCACCGTCACCACCGGCATCTTGTCTTCGGGCAGGTTCATCGCGATCGCCTCGCCCCGCGCGGTCCGGGCAATCCCCTCCAGCAAATTCTTGCGCACCTCGGGCGAGTAGCTGCGCACCGTCAGCTGCATCAGGCCGTTTTCGGGAATGATGTTGGGCTTGGCACCGGCATGAAAGCTGCCGACGGTCACGACCGCCGCTTCCTGCGGATCGGTCTCGCGGCTGACCAGCGTCTGCAGCCCGACAACGATCCGCGATCCCAGCACCACCGGATCGCGGGTGGTGTGCGGGTAGGCGCCATGCCCGCCGACGCCCTTCAGCTGGATGTCGACCCAGTCAACCGCTGCCATCACATAGCCGTCCTTCATGCCGATCGTGCCGGCGGGCAGGCTGGCGCTGTCGTGAAAGGCGACGACATATTGCGGCTTGGGAAAACGGGTGAACAGCCCGTCGTCCAGCATCGCCTTGGCGCCCTTGCCGACTTCTTCGGCGGGCTGGGCGACCATGATCAGTGTGCCCGACCATTTGCCCTTCATCGCCGCCAGATTGCGCAACGCGCCGATCCAGCTGGCCATGTGCGTGTCGTGGCCGCAGGCATGCATCACGCCCGTCTCCACGCCTTCCGCCGTCGTCACACGCACCTTCGATGCGAAGGGAAGGCCGGTATCCTCGGTCACCGGCAGCCCGTCCATGTCGGCGCGCAGCATCACCACCGGGCCGGGACCGTTGCGCAGCACTGCGACCACGCCGGTGCCACCGACCTTTTCGGTCACCTCATAGCCCGCCGCGCGCGCCTCGGCCGCCAGTTTCGCGGCGCTGCGCGTCTCGTGCAGGCTCAGTTCGGGATTGGCGTGGAAATCGCGGTAGAAGTCCATCAATTCGGGCATCTGCTTCGCCGTGGCGCTGCGAACCGGATCGTCCGCTGCCGCCGGGCCCAGGACGGGTGCGCTTGCAAGCAGCAGATAGCGAAGCATGGATGATCCCCCGGTTCGTTGAGCCGCGGACTGTCGCGCGGAGCGCCGGGTGCTGTCAACGCAAGGCCTGCGAGGGCCCGGGCGGGATCAGGCGGCCGGGACCAGCTCGATCACGTCCAGCGTCGATTCGAATGCGGGATAGGGAAGCACCAGCCGCCAGCGCCGCGCGTCGATGCGGTCGATATAGCCGACCATGTCGCGGTGCGGGTCCAGTCCGTAGCGAATCGGCGTGGTCTCGTCGCCCAGCATCAGCGTACCCAGGAAGACGCGGCGATTGTCACCATCGGGGAAGACCAGCCCGAACGGCCGCTGCTCGCCGTCCAGCCGGACGAGCTCGCGCACCTCGCCCTGTTGCGTCACCCGGCACTGGAGCCAGGGATAGGCGGTAAAGTCGCGCACGACGTCGCTCTTCGATCCCAGCTTGAAGGTGCGGCAGCGATAGTCGCCGACGGGCAGGTCGGCATTTTCCTGAGCCCGGTCGGGATCGAACAGCAGCGGCTCGGCCGCGATTGCCCGGGCATCGGCCGCCCGCGCCTTGGGCAGTGCCTCGTCCCACGCCTTGCGCCAGTTGCGCAGCCGCTGGCGGTCCTCGTCGGTCGCGACCGAACGCCAGTTCGACGTCTCGGTAATCGTGGTGGTGGTTGCCTCGCGGTAGATCGAGCAGCCGGAAGTGAGCAGCAGCCCCAGCGCGCCGGCGGCGGCAAAGGCGGGGGCCATGCGGTTCGGTCGATCCTGCGTCGTCATGGCCCCGTTGTGGCCGCGGATCAGGCCGCGGTCCAGCCTCCGTCGATCGAGTAATTCGCGCCGGTGATCGCCGAGGCCTCGTCGCGGCACAGGAACAGCGCGAGCGCGGCCACCTGTTCGGGGTGGACGAACTCCTTGGTCGGCTGCGCGGCGAGCAGCACGTCGTTCATCACCTGCTCGCGCGTCATGCCGCGCGCCTTCATCGTGTCGGGGATCTGATTCTCGACCAGCGGCGTCCAGACATAGCCCGGCGAGATGCAGTTCACCGTGATCCCGAAGGTCGCGGTTTCCAGCGCGACGGTCTTGGTCAGCCCGGCGATGCCGTGCTTGGCGGCGACATAGGCGGCCTTGTTCGGGCTGGCGACCAGGCTGTGTGCCGAGGCGGTGGTGATGATCCGCCCCCATTTCTTCGCCTTCATCAGCGGCACCGCCGCGCGCATCAGGTGAAAGGTCGAGCTGAGGTTGATCGCGATCACCGCGTCCCATTTCTCGATCGGAAACTCCTCGACCGGCGCAACATGCTGGATGCCTGCGTTCGAGATGACGATGTCGACGCTGCCCAGTTCGGCATTGGCGCGGGCGACCATCGCCGCGATCTGATCGGGCTTGGTCATGTCGGCCGCGTCGTACAGCGCCTGGACGCCGTGCGTCGCCTCCAGCGCAGCGCGCTCCTTCTCGATCGCGTCTGCGTCGCCAAAGCCGTTGATCATCACGCTGGCACCCTCGGCGGCGAGCGCCTTGGCATAGGCCAGGCCGATGCCCGAGGTGGAGCCGGTGATGATGGCGGACTTGCCCTTGAGGAACATGATCTACTCCGTGGCTTGACGAGTGGGGGGGCTTGACGATTGGGGGGGGGCTTAACGATGGGTCAGGTCGAAGGCGGCGGTCTTGCCGTCGAGGATGTTGCTGGCGACCAGCTGGGCATTGGCCATGGTCTCGTTCACCGCCGCGCGTCCTGCCAACCAATGCTCGCGCATCGACCGGGCGGAGAATTCGAAGTCGCGGCTGCCGCCTTCCCAGGCATTGGCACGGTAGATGAGATGGACCAGGCTCAGCGGCAGCTCGTGTGCCGCCGCGCTGAGCGCCTTCACATCGGGGTCCTCGCGCATCTCGGGCGGGAGCTTGGCCAGCATGCGCCGGATCGTCTCGCGCTCGCGGCGCAGCTTCAGCCGTTCGTTGGACAGCGCGCGGGTGCGGCTGGAGAAGCGGATTTCCTTCTCGCGCGCCATCACGTCCATGATCGTGCGCGGCAGGTCCGACGCGGCGGGAAACAGGTCGACCTGAAAGGCCAGCATCGGGGCCGTCTGGTTGTCGAGCACGTGCATCAGCGGCGTGTTCGACACCAGTCCGCCATCCCAATAATAGCGTCCGTCGATCTCCACCGGCGGCAGGCCCGGCGGCAATGCCCCGGATGCCATGATGTGGCGCGCGTCGATCCGGTCGCGCTCGGTATCGAAATAGCGGAAATTGCCATTGCCGATATCGACGGCGCCGACCGACAGTCGCACCGGGCCCGAATTGACCAGATCCCAGTCGACCAGCGAATCCAGTGTCTTCGCCAGCGGCGCGGAATCGTAGAAACTCAGCGCCCCCGGCGTGCCGGGTGCCGCCAGTACCGGCGGGATCATCCGCGGTGTGAAGAAGCCAGGAACGCCGGTCGCGGCGACCATACCCGCCGACCATTCATGGACCCATTCGCGGGCATGGTCGCCGAACGGAATCGGGAAGCTGGGCAGGGCGCTGGTCACCGTTTCCCAGAAGGCCTTGATCCGGCTCATCCGCCGCTCGGGCGGGTTGCCCGCGACCAGAGCCGCATTGACCGCGCCGATCGAGATGCCGGCGACCCAGTCGATCTCGATCCGCGCCTCGCCCAGCGCTTCGATCACGCCCGCCTGATAGCTTCCCAGCGCGCCGCCCCCCTGCAGCACCAGTGCAACCGAATCGGGAAGGGGCAATGTCGAGCGTCGACGGGTGTCTGCATCGGCCATGTCGGGCGATGTGGCGTTGCCGCCGGGCGGGGGCAAGTGAATTTGCCGTCATGTCCGCTTGCTGCGCCCGCGATCGTCGGACGCAGTCGTGCAACGTCTGGCGCGCTCGCGCATTGTTGCGGGCAACGAACGAAACGCGCCATTGCAGGGGATTGCCATGCGCCTCGACGACCTCGATCCGACCAACAACGCCCGCGACCTCGGCAGCGGCGGCGGTGGCGGCGGCCTCAACCTGCTCGGCTTCCTGCCGCTGCTCCTCGGGCGCGGTGGCGGGATCGGTACCTTGCTGATCATCGGCGTCGTCATCTTCATGATGTTCGGCGGCGGACTGGGCAGCATCCTGGGCGGCGGCAGCAGCAGCCAGCAGGGCTCGCGCACCGGCGGCGGCAGCGGGGCGGCCGTATGCACGACCGAGCGGCGCTTTTCCTGTCAGGTCATGACCAGCACCGAACAGACCTGGGGGCAGATTTTTCGCGAATCCGGTCAGCGCTATCAGCCCGCCACGATCAACTTCTATAAGGGCAACGTCCAGTCCGGCTGCGGTGCCGCATCCTCGGCGGTCGGCCCCTTTTACTGCCCGGCGGACATGGGCGTGTATCTTGATACGGCCTTTTTCGACGAGCTTGCCAATCGCTTCGGTGCCAAGGGCGATTTCGCCGAAGCTTATGTGATCGCGCACGAGGTCGGCCATCACATCCAGCGGCTGTTGGGCACGAGCGAGCGGGTCAGCCGCGCACAGCGCAGCGCCGGAGAGGCCGAAGCCAATGCCCTGTCGGTCAAGCTGGAACTTCAGGCGGATTGCTACGCCGGCGTCTGGGCAGCGCGGAACCGCAACCGGCTGGACCCTGGCGACATCGAAGAGGGGATGACTGCCGCAAATGCCATCGGCGACGATACCCTCCAGAAGAAGGCGCAGGGCACCGCGGTGCCGGAGAGTTTCACTCACGGCACCTCCGCCCAGCGGATGCAGTGGTTGCGCAAGGGACTCGAGACCGGCGATCCGGCGCAGTGCAACACCGGCGTGTGAGCGGGCCGTCCGCGCGGTAGAGATGGTGGATCGGGTCGCTCGCCTCGGCTAGGCCATGGCCATGAGCGATTCCGATACCGCACCGCCCGAGGCACCGCGCCTCGCCTATCACCATACGCAGGGCACCGGCCCGACGATCGTCTTCCTGCCGGGCTATGCCTCGGACATGACCGGCACCAAGGCGGTCGCGCTGGAGGAATGGGCCAAGTCGCAGGGGCGCGCCTATCTGCGCTTCGACTATGCCGGTTGCGGCGCCAGCGAAGGCGAGTTCGAGAAGCAGACATTGGCGGGCTGGCGCGACGACGCGCTGCATCTGATCGACACGCTGACCGAAGGGCCGGTGGTGCTGGTCGGCTCGTCCATGGGCGGCTGGGTCATGCTTATGGCGGCCAAGGCCCGTGCGGAGCGCATCGCCGGCATGGTCGGGATCGCTCCGGCGCCCGATTTCACCGATTGGGGATTCACCCAGGCCGAGAAGCTTCAACTGCTTCAGCATGGCCGCATCGAAAAGCCGTCCGACTATTCGGACCAGCCGACTGTCACGACGCGCGCCTTCTGGGCCTCGGGCGAGGCGAACCGGATGATGATCGGCCCGATCGCCTTCGACGGTCCGGTCCGGCTGATCCAGGGACAGCAGGACAAGGAAGTGCCGTGGGAACGCGCCGTGCGTCTGGCCGAGCTGATCCGTTCAGCGCAGGTGCAGACCTGGCTGGTCAAGGACGGCGACCACCGCCTCTCGCGCGATACCGACATCGCGCTCATCATCCGCGGTGTCGAGGACGTGATCACATGCTTGCAACGCTCTTCCTGATGGCCGCCGTCCCGGCGCAGTCGGCGCCCGCGCCTGCCGCGACCGATCTCGACGCACGGCTCGACAAGTGCATCGACGCGACCGCCGCGGACCCGGTGGCGGGGGAGAAGGACGCGATCAAATGGCGGGGCGAGGGCGGTGCCTATCGCGCCAAGATCTGCCTGGGCGTCGCCTATGCCAATCAAGGGCGCTGGGAGTCGGCTGCCGGTGCGCTGGAGGAGGCGGCACGCGAGGCCGAAACCGCCAAGGAGCCGCGGGCGGCAAGCTACTGGGCCCAGGCCGGCAATGCCTGGCTCGGCGCCGGCAAGTCCGACAAGGCCCGCGCCGCGATCGACGCCGCGCTTGCCTCGGGATCGCTGACCGGACTGGCGCTGGGCGAGGCCTATCTCGATCGCGCCCGCGCGCGGGTTGCGCTCGGCGACAATGATGGGGCGCGCAGCGATATCGACCGTGCGCTGACCGATGCGTCGGAAGATCCGCTCGCCTGGCTGCTGTCGGCGACATTGGCCCGGCGGATGAACGACCAGCATCTGGCCAAGAAGCATATCGACGAGGCGCTGCGCCGCTCGCCCGAGGATGCCTCGGTCCAGCTCGAGGCCGGCAATGTCGCCGCGCTGATGCGCGACGAGCCGCGCGCCCGCGCGGCTTGGGCCCGGGTCATCGAACTGGCGCCCGGCAGCCCCCAGGCCAATTCGGCCCGTGTCGCGCTCGAACAGTTCGGCGCCGAGCAATGAAAAAGGGCCGCGCGGCGTGCGCCGCGCGGCCCCGTTCACGGATCGCTCCGCTTAGAAGCGGTAGCCGAGGCCGAGCACGACCTGATGGCGAGCGACGCCATAGTCGTAATCGGAGTAGCGATACTCGCCGCGAACCAGCATGCCGTTGCCGGCCGCATATTCGACGCCAGCACCGAGGCGGAAGCCGCCGAAGTTCTCGCCATATTCGGTCTCGCCACCCGACGTCTCTCGAATGCGGGCATTGGTATAGCCGCCCTTGGCGTAGATCATCGCGTTCGGGCTGACCACAGCGCCGGCGCGCACGCCCACATAGAGGTCACGGCCTGCTTCGCTGCAGAAGGTGGAATAGCAGTCCTTCGTCGATGCGAAGGTGGCTTCGACCTCGCCACCAATGACGAAGGTGTTGATCTGCTTGTTGTAGCCCAGCGCTGCGCCGAACACGACACCGTCAGCGACGTCCTCGACATTGTCATAGCCGACAATGGCCGTTGCGGTCACGCCGGTGAAGGTCTCGGCAGCTTCGTCCTGAGCGAAGGCGGGCGTGGCGACAGTTGCGAGGGCGAGCGCCGTCGCTGCGAGAATGCGCATAGTTGTTCCTTTTGGACTTTTGTTGGTTTTGTTCTGTGTCGGACCGGACGGCCCGGGGCGCGATGTACGGATTAATTCGCGCTCGCAAAGAGCGATAGTTACTCAGGCGTGACGTTTACAGGAGAGTGTTGCTCGACTGCATCACCTCTTGATCGGCGCGCAACGCTATCGATGAGCGGCATGCCCGTACCTGAATCGCGATTCAGGTTGGCTTGACCGCAGCGACGCATGCCGACTATCGCGAGCCCAACGAACGCCCGGAGAGTCGCCACGATGAAGAAGCTCTACCCGAACGCCGAAGCAGCGCTGGAAGGGCTGCTGTTCGATGGCATGATGCTGTGCGCGGGCGGGTTCGGCCTGTGCGGCATTCCGGAACGGCTGATCGACGCGATCCAGGCATCGGGCGTCAAGGACCTGACCATCGCCAGCAACAATGCCGGTATCGACAATGAAGGGCTGGGCAAGCTGCTGCGCAGCCGCCAGGTCAAGAAGATGATCTCCTCCTATGTCGGGGAGAACAAGGAGTTCGAGCGGCAATATCTCTCGGGCGAGCTCGAGGTCGAGTTCTGTCCCCAGGGCACGCTGGCCGAGCGCTGCCGCGCGGGCGGGGCCGGCATCCCCGGCTTCTACACCAAGACCGGCGTCGGCACGCAGGTGGCCGAGGGCAAGGAAGTGAAGACCTTCGACGGCGAGGATTATATCCTCGAGCGCGGCATCCGCGCCGATGTGTCGATCATCAAGGGGTGGAAGGCCGACGAGAGCGGCAACCTGATCTTCCGCAAGACCGCACGCAACTTCAACCAGCCCATGGCGACCGCAGGCAAGGTCTGCGTCGCCGAGGTCGAGGAAGTCGTCCCCGTCGGCAGCCTCGATCCGGACCAGATCCATCTGCCCGGCATCTATGTGAAGCGGCTGATCGTGGGGTCGCCCTATGACAAGAAGATCGAGTTCCGTCTGACCCGGCCGCGCGAGACCGCCTGATGCGCCGCGCCGCCCTGCTCGGCATGACGTTGCTGACCGGCGTTGCCCTGTCGGGCTGCGTAGCGGCGGTCGCAGCGATTCCGGTCGCGGCGGGCGGGGTTCTGGCCAAGAAGGGGCTGAGCCGCGGCAGCGACGAGCGCGCGCGCGAACGGGGCCCTGTTCCTTCACCCAGCCCGACCCCTGGCGCCAGCACCTTGGGCGAGCGCTCGAAGGTCGAGCCGTTCCGCATCGTCGGGGTGGTGAACGGCCCGCTGCCGGCGCCCGGATCCCCGCTGCCGGCCACGCCCGGCCAGCCGCAGGCCCGGCCGGCCGATACGCCGCCGCCCGGCATGCAATATCTCTACGGGTCGGGTGAGGCGGCGGCGCTCAGCATCCAGGCCTATCAGGCGATGTGGGGCTATGTTCAGGCCCGCGTCGCCGATCGCAAGGCGGGGCTGGACATCCGTAGCACCGTGCTGTCCGAGACGGGCACGCTGGAAGTCCCCAAGTTCGTGCCGTGCGGGAAAAAGCCGCTCGCGGTTGTGTTCGACGTCGACGAGACGGTGCTGCTCAATCTCGGTTACGAGGCGGACGATGCGGTTCGCGGCACCGGCTATGACGATGCGCGCTGGCGCCGTTGGGAACGTACCGGCGCTACTCAGGTCGCGCCGGTCCCGGGCGCGGTCGAGACGATCGAGGGCATGCGCCGCGCCGGCGTGACGATCGTGTTCAATTCCAACCGCTCGATCGGCAATGCCGATCAGACGATCGCCGCGATCGAGGCGGCGGGGCTGGGGACGGCGAAGCTCGGCGACACGCTGTACCTGCGCGAGGATGGCCCGGGGCGCAGCGGCAAGGACAGCCGCCGCTGGGCGATCGCCGCCAAATATTGCGTCATCGCGCAAATGGGCGACCAGCTGGGCGACTTCACCGACCTGTTCAATCCGGGCGGCGTGCCCGTGCCGATCCGCCGCAACATGGCCAGCCAGACGATGATCGCCGCGATGTGGGGATCGGGCTGGTTCCTGTTGCCCAACCCAGTTTACGGCACCGGGCTGCACGGCAAGATGGACGACGTCTTCCCGCGCGACAAGCGCTGGGAAGACCCGGGCGAGCAGCCGCCGGCGCCCGCGCCTGCGCCTGTGGCGACGCCCGATCCCGCTGCCGCTCCGGCGGTGCCGCAATGATCCGATCGACTCTCAACGCAAGGAAACGCTGATGCCCTGGACCCGCGACGACATGGCCGCCCGCGCCGCCCGCGAGCTCGAGGACGGTTTCTACGTCAATCTCGGCATCGGTATTCCGACCCTGGTGGCGAACCATATCCCTGCCGGCGTCGAAGTCACGCTCCAGTCGGAAAACGGCATGCTCGGCATCGGGCCCTTCCCCTATGAGGGCGAGGAGGATCCCGACCTGATCAACGCGGGCAAGCAGACGATCAGCGAGCTGCCCAGCTCGGTCTATTTCGGGTCCGAACAGAGCTTCGCGATGATCCGAGGCGGGCATATCGACCTGACCGTGCTGGGCGCGATGGAGATCAGCGAAACCGGCGACATCGCCAACTGGATGATCCCAGGCAAGATGATCAAGGGCATGGGCGGCGCGATGGACCTCGTCGCGGGCGTGAAGAAGATCATCGTGGTGATGGAGCACAGCAGCAAGAACGGCGATCCGAAGTTCATCCCGGAATGCAGCCTGCCGCTGACCGGACGCAATGTGGTCGACATGATCATCACCGACCTGGCCGTGTTCCAGCGTCCCGATCATGACTCGCCCTTCCGCCTGATCGAACTGGCGCCGGGCGTGACCGAGGAAGAGGTCGCGGCCAAGACGACCGCCCGCTACGAGGCCCTGACGCCGGCCTGAACATCGCCTGGAACACCGGTCCCGGCGGCGTCTGAGTCGGGCGATTGACGCGTGCCGGGACGAGGCATAGCCTCGCGTAAATGATCGCCTGGTTCCGTCGCCGCTATCTGGATCTGCTCGGCTCGATCTACCTCTACAATGAGCATCGCGGCTATACGAGCATCGACCGCGTGCTCGAGGCGGTACGGGCGCGATCGCCCGACGATCATGCGCTGATCACGGCGATCGAGAAGCACCGCGCGGACGAGCGCAAACATTATCTGATGTTCCGCCGCTGGTTCGAGCGTCAGGGACGGATGCCGCTGAAGGTCGACCGGACCTGCGGCCATATCGACCGCTTCGTCGAGATCATGTTCCGGCGGACCATCGACGCGCTCGATACCCGCGCGATCATCGCCGACGACCGCCAGTTCGAGAAGTTATGCCGGGTCATCGCGCTGACCGAGCGGCGCGGACATCGCCAGGTCGATGTCCTGCTGAACCACCCGATCGTGCGGCGCGACCAGCGGCTGATGCGGATCTTCGGTATCATCCGGCGCGACGAGCCCAGCCACTGGGCGCCCTATGAAGGCTGGCTCAAGGCCAATGGCAGGCGCGATCCGCGCTGGTGGGAGCGCGCGGTCGACGGCTTCATCCATTCCGAACTGCTGCTGTTGAAGCTGCCGATGCTGTTCCTCAATCCCTGGGTCGCGCGCCGGATCGACTGGGCGGACGCGGACGAGCCGCGGCGACAGGGAAGCGTCGTCCCTAACGCGGTCTGACACGGTCGCAGCCGCCGCGTGGATTGCTCCACCTGGCGAAGGAAAGTTGCGGCACGGCTTGCGATTGCGCACGATTCGACTAGGAGCGCTCGCATGTCCAATCCGCGCACCTTGTACCAGAAGATCTGGGACGATCACGTCGTCGAACGCCGCGACGATGGCACGTGCCTGATCTATATCGACCGCCACCTCATCCATGAGGTCACCAGCCCGCAAGCCTTTGACGGGCTTCGCGCCGCTGGCCGCCGGGTGCGCCGGCCGGACCTTACCCTCGCGGTGCCCGACCATAATGTCCCGACCACGCCGCGCGTCGATGCGGCCGGGCGCCGGCTGCCGATCGTCGATCCCGAAAGCGCCGAGCAGCTCGCGGCGCTGGAGCGCAACACCGCGGAATTCGGCATCCGCTATATCGACGCCATCGCCGCCGAACAGGGGATCGTCCATGTCGTCGGTCCGGAACAGGGTTTCACCCTGCCGGGGACGACCCTGGTCTGTGGCGACAGCCATACTGCCGCGCACGGCGCGCTGGGTGCACTCGCCTTCGGCATCGGCACCAGCGAGGTCGAGCATGTCTTCGCCACCCAGACGCTCCAGCTGCGCCAGTCCAGGGCGATGGAGGTCCGCGTCGACGGGTCTCTGGGCTTCGCGGTCAGTCCCAAGGATGTGATCCTGGCGATCATCGGCAAGATCGGTGCCGCCGGTGGCACGGGTTATGTCATCGAATATACCGGTGACGTGTTTCGCGACATGTCGATCGAGGGGCGGCTGACCGTCTCCAACATGTCGATCGAGGGCGGCGCCCGCGCCGGGCTCATCGCGCCGGACGAGAAGACCTTCGACTATCTCAAGGGCAGGCCGATGGCGCCCACGGGTGAGGCATGGGACAAGGCGTTGGCCTATTGGCGGACATTGCCGAGCGATGCCGAGGCGGCCTATGACCGGGTCGAGCGGCTGTCGGCCAGCGACATCGCGCCGTCGCTGACCTGGGGCACCAGCCCGGAGGACGTCGTGCCGATCACCGGCGTCGTCCCCGACCCCGACAGCTTCGCCGATCCGGCCAAGCGCGTCGCCGCGCGCAAGTCGCTCGACTATATGGGTCTGGCGCCGGGCACCGCGATGCAGGACGTCGCGATCGAGCATGTCTTCATCGGCAGTTGCACGAACAGCCGGATCGAGGATCTGCGCGCCGCGGCCGAGGTCGCTCGCGGTCGCCATGTCGCCGACGGGATTCGTCAGGCGCTGATCGTCCCGGGCTCCGGACTGGTGAAGCGCCAGGCCGAGGCGGAGGGGCTCGACCGCATCTTCCTCGAGGCAGGGTTCGAATGGCGCGAGCCCGGCTGTTCGATGTGCCTTGCGATGAATCCGGACAAGGTGCCCAGCGGCGAACGTTGTGCTTCCACCTCCAACCGCAATTTTGTAGGGAGGCAGGGTCCGGGTGCCCGGACGCATCTGCTGTCGCCGGCAATGGCCGCGGCAGCGGCAGTAACTGGCCGGCTTACCGATGTCAGGGACCTGGTGTCCCGACCGGCCTGAGTAAGGGGGATGCACGATGAAGCGAGTTTTGGTGCTTCTGGTCGCGGGTACGGTTCTGACCGGTGCGGCCGCAGCCTATGCCGCGTCCGCACGGCCGGCCAACGCGACGGGGTCCGGCAAGCCGGAGCCGACCGGCTCTTCGAAGACCGGCGCCTTTTACTGATCCGTCTGCCGTCGCTTCGCGGCAGAGGCGCGCCTGACGGTCCCGTTCGTTGCTCGCGCGTGCTGCGCGGGATCGGGACCCGTGGCCGTGCTGCTTGAGAGGGGACTGTCATGACGTTTTTCGCTTTTGCCGCTGCTCTCGCGCTGACGGCTCCCACCGATGCGGCACCCCTGTCGGTCGCACCCGCCGCTGCGCCGCGTCCCGTGGCGGCTGCGGAGGTCAAATTGTGGCGGGTCGATTGCGGGTCGCTGCACTTCGCCAACTTCGCGCCGTTCAGCGATCGGGGCGAGTATGACGGCCAGCCGCACGATCTGATCGCCAGCTGCTATCTGATCAAGCATGGCGACGAGTGGATGCTGTGGGACACGGGGCTCAGCGGGTCGCTGGTCGGCAAGCCGTCCGAGTCCGAGGGTACCGTTTCGCGACTGGACGAGACGATCGCGACCCAGATCGCCCGGCTGGGCGTCACGCCCGCGCAGGTCAAGTTCGTCGGGATCAGCCACAATCATTTCGATCATATCGGCCAGGCGGCCGACTTTCCCGCCTCGACCCTGCTGATCGGCAAGGCGGATTTCGACAAACTGGCCGCGGGCAAGGCGGACGGCCAGCGCGAGGCGATCGCGCCCTGGCTCGGCGAGGGGGCGAAAATCGTCAAGCTGTCCGGTGATCATGACGTTTTCGGCGACGGCAGCGTCACCATCCTCTCGATGCCCGGCCACACCGCCGGCCATGCCGCGCTGCTGGTGCGGGTGACCGGTGGCGCGCCGGTGCTGCTGTCGGGCGACCAGTTCCACGCGCAGCAGAGCTTCGACAGGAACCTCGTGCCCGTCTTCAACGCCGATCGCGCCCAGACGCTGGCGTCGAGCGACCGGTTCCGCGCCGTCGCCGCGAAGGAAAAGGCGGTGATCGTCATCCAGCACGAGCCTGCCGACCTCGCCAAGATTCCCGCCATTCCGAAAGCGAAGTGACCATGGAACCCGTCCGCACCGTCGAAGGCCGCGCCTATCCCTGGGGCGCGAAGAATATCGACACCGATGTGATCATCCCGGCCCACTGGCTGAAGACGGTCAGCCGCAAGGGGCTGGGCAGGGGCGCGTTCGAGACCGTCCGCGCCGAGCCCGGTAACCTTTTCGACGATCCGCGCTATTCGGGTGCGCCGATCCTGGTGGCGGGCGAGAATTTCGGCTGCGGCTCCAGCCGCGAACATGCCGCCTGGGCGCTCGCCGATCTCGGGATCAAGGCGGTGATCGCACCCAGCTTCTCGGACATCTTCTCGGGCAATGCCTTCAAGAACGGCATCGTCACGGTCGTGCTGCCGCAGGAGGCGGTCGACCGACTGGTCGAGGTCGCGCGCGACGGCGAGATCACCGTCGACCTCGAGACGATGACGGTCACGACCCCGTTCCAGGACCGTTTCCCGTTCGACCTCGATCCCTTTCGCCGCGACTGCCTGATGCAGGGGCTCGACGAGATCGGCTTGACCTTGGCCCGCGATACCGCGATTTCGAAATTCGAAATGGGCGCGGCCGAATCTCGCCCGTGGATAGCGGTTGGGAGCGGACATGAAGGCATTGCTGTCGAAGGCGCCGGGCGGACCTGAAACTCTAATCCTCGAGGATGTGGCGGATCCGGTCGCGGGGCCGGGTCAGGTCGTGGTCGCGGTCAGGGCCTGTTCGATCAACTATCCCGACGTCCTGATCATCGAGGACAAATATCAGTTCAAGCCGCCCCGGCCCTTTGCCCCGGGCAGCGAGATTTCGGGCGTGATCGACAGCGTCGGCGAGGGGGTCACCGGCTGGTCGGTCGGCGACCGGGTGCTGGCGATGACCGGCCATGGCGGCCTCTCGGAAAAGGTCGTGGTCGAGGCTGCTCGTCTGTTCCGCCTCCCCGAAGGTCGCAGCTTCGCCGAGGGGGCCTCGCTGGTGCTAACCTATGGCACCACGATCCACGCGCTGCTCGACCGCGGGCACCTGAAGGCCGGGCACACGCTGCTCGTTCTTGGCGCCGCGGGGGGTGTCGGGCTGGCGGCGGTGGAACTCGGCAAGGCTTATGGGGCACGGGTGGTCGCGGCCGTGTCGTCCGAGGAAAAGGCCGAGGCCGCCCGCGCGGCGGGTGCGGACGAGACGTTGGTCTATCCGCGCGGACCGTTCGACAAGGAACAGTCCAAGGCTCTGGCCGAGCAGTTCAAGGCGGCGGTCGGCCGCAACGGAGCCGACGTGATCTACGATCCGGTCGGCGGCGACTATGCCGAGCCGGCGCTGCGCTCGATCGGTTGGGAAGGTCGCTATCTGGTGGTCGGCTTCCCCGCGGGCATTCCCAGGCTTCCGCTCAACCTGACCCTGCTCAAGAGCTGCGACGTGTGCGGGGTCTTCTGGGGTGCTTTCGCCGCCCGCGATCCGCAGTCGAATGCCGCGCATATCGAGACGCTGTTCGACCTGTGGGAAAGCGGCAAGATCGGCCCGCGCGTCTCCGAGACCTTCGCCTTCGCCGATGGCGGCAAGGCCATCGCCAAGATGGCCGCCCGCGGCGCGATCGGCAAGCTGGTGGTGGCGCTGGACGCGTAGCGGCGCTGGATCCGGCCCATCCGCATCCCCGGCCGCGGCGCCGGGATGCACCGGGCGGCTGCTGGCCGGACGGCGCAACGCCTCGGCGATCCGACCGCGCTCCAAAGGGAGGTTGCCTCGCGACCATCCCCCACCTATCTCGGGCGAAACCACAGCCAAGGGGTAGTCATGACCACGTTCGAGGATCGCGAAAAGGCATTCGAGGCGAAGTACGCCCGCGACGAGGATATGGCCTTTCGCATCACCGCGCGCCGCAACCGGCTGCTCGGTCAGTGGGCGGCGGCTCAGATGAAGCTGACCCCCGAAGAGACCGACGCCTATGCCAAGGCAGTCGTGCAGGCCGATTTCGAGGAAGCCGGCGACGAGGACGTTATCCGCAAGCTGCTGGGTGACCTGCTCGCGGCTGGTGTCGAGACCGATGACGCGACCGTGCGCAAGGCGGTCGAGGCGCAGACGGTCGAGGCGCGCCGCCAGCTGATGGAAGCCCAGTAACATGCCGATGGCAGCCGCCGAGATCGAGGAACTGATCCGCGCCGGCATTCCCGACGCACGGGTCGAGATCACCGACCTTGCCGGCGACGGCGACCATTATGCCGCGCGGGTGGTCAGCCCGATGTTCAAGGGCATGCCGCGCGTGCGCCAGCACCAGGCAGTCTATGCCGCGCTGGGCGGTCGGATGGGCGGCGTGCTCCACGCGCTCCAGCTGACCACCGAAGCGCCGACCGAGGAGTGAGTGACGTGACCGACGACGTACAGGCCCGTATCCAGGATCTGGTGGACAAGAACCCGGTCCTCCTGTTCATGAAGGGCAGCCCGCTCTTCCCGCAATGCGGCTTTTCCAGCCGCGCGATCGCGATCCTCAACCATCTCGGCGTCGAGTTCGAAAGCGTCGACGTGCTGCAGGACCAGGGCATTCGGCAGGGCATCAAGAGCTTCTCCGACTGGCCGACCATCCCCCAGCTCTATGTGAAGGGCGAGTTCGTCGGCGGATCGGACATCATGATGGAAATGTACGAAAGCGGCGAACTGGCGCAGCTTCTCGAGGATTCGGGCGCCAAGGCCGCCTGAGCCCACCTCGCGACGGGCGGCAGGTGATGGGCCGCCCCACGACCTGCCGCGGAGCAGCAGGTCGCGCCTAGCGCGCGGGTGTCGGGGCCTTCACCAGGATCGCGACCAGCTCGTAATAGCTCGCCAGGTCGATCGGATAGTCGAACTGGCAACCGATCTGGCCGCCCAAGACCCAGCGGACCTCGGCCGCGGTCTGGCCGACAACCGGCAGGTTCAACTGGAGGCGGTCGTCGATCGCGACCGCGCTGTCGCACCGCGCCATCAGTCCATGGGGCGACAGGTTGACGATCAGCAGCAGGTGCTCACGGCCATCCGGACCGGTCGCGCGGGCGCGGTAGCTGACCTCTTCGCGCTCCTCCCGACGCGCCTCGGGCGGGGCAGGCTTCAGCGCTCCAAAGCTCATCTACACCCTCCGCACCGGCCTAGTGAGACTTCGGCCTTTAATGACGGGGCGTGAAGCGATGGTTAAGGCGGTCCGGCCCGTTCCCGATCAGCGGTCGAAGGAGAGGATGCCGTGGTTCTTCTTGCCCGCCGACAGGCGCATTGGCGTGTCGCTCGGCTGAAGGACCAGCGTCGCGTCCTCGATCTTGTCGCCATCGACGCGCGCGCCGCCGCCCTTGATCAGGCGGCGGGCCTCGCCCTTCGACGCGCTGAGGCCCAGCGCCACCAGTGCATCGACGACGCCGATCGGCCCGGTCGCCGTGTGACTGGGCAGCGATGCGCCGATCGCGCCTTCCTCGAAGGTACGGCGCGCGGTCTCGGCCGCTTCCTCGGCGGCGGCGGCACCGCGGCACAGCCGGGTCGCTTCGTTTGCAAGCACCTTCTTCGCCTCGTTGATCTCGGCGCCTTCCAGCGCGGCAAGGCGGGCAATCTCGTCCATCGGCAGGTCGGTGAACAACCGCAGCCGCGCCTCGACGTCGCGATCCTCGGTGTTCCGCCAGAACTGCCAATAGTCGTAATGCGACAGCTGGTCCTCGTTCAGCCAGACCGCTCCGCTCACGGTCTTGCCCATCTTGGTGCCGTCGGCATTGGTCAGCAGCGGGGTGGTCATGCCGAACACCTGCGTCCCGTCGACCCGGCGGGTCAGCTCGACGCCGTTGACGATATTGCCCCACTGATCCGACCCGCCCATCTGGAGCCGGCAGCCGACGCGGCGCGACAGCTCCAGGAAATCATAGGCCTGGAGGATCATGTAGTTGAATTCGAGGAAGCTGAGCGACTGTTCGCGCTCGAGGCGCAGCTTGACCGAATCGAAACTCAGCATCCGGTTGACCGAGAAATGCTGGCCGATGTCGCGCAGGAAGGGGATATATTCCAGCGTGTCGAGCCATTCGGCATTATCGATCAGGATCGCATCGGTCGGGCCGTCGCCAAAGGTCAGGAAGCGTTCGAACACGCGCCGGATCGAGGCGATATTCTCCGCGATCAGATCGGTCGTCAGCAGCTTGCGCGCCTCGTCCTTGAAGCTGGGGTCGCCGATCTTCCCGGTGCCGCCGCCCATGATGACGATCGGTTTGTGCCCGGCGCGCTGCAGCTGGCGCAGCATCATGATCGAGACGAGACTTCCGACATGGAGCGACGGTGCAGTCGGATCGAAGCCGATATAGCCCGGCACGATCTGCTTCGAGGCCATCTCGTCGAGGCCGGTGGCGTCGGTGACCTGGTGGATGTACCCACGGTCGGACAGGGTGCGGAGCAGATCGGACTTGTATTCGGTCATGGCGAGCCGCGCCTAGCATGAGGACGCTTCATTGCAAAAGTATCGCTTGGTACCGCATCCCGATTTCCCGCCGCTGGCCGTCACCGCGGTAGAGGTTTCGCTGACCCGCAACGATGCACGGCACTGGTCGCTCGACTATGCGGTCGAGGGTGGCGAGGAACTGATCGTGCCCGAGCCCGCCGCGCCTGCTCGGACCGACGAATTGTGGAAGCACAGCTGCTTCGAGGTCTTCGTCGCCGGCGATGCGGGCTATGCTGAGTTCAACTTCTCGCCCTCGACCCGCTGGGCCGCCTATCGTTTCGACGGTTATCGCAAGGGCGGGCGCGACCTGGCCGTGGAGAACGAGCCCCATGTCGTGCGCCGCGACGACGGCGTCAGCGCGCGGGTGGTGGTGCCCGAGCTCCCCGGCGACCCGTGGCGCGTGGCGCTGACCGCGGTGATCGAGGAGACCGGCGGGCGCATTTCCTATTGGTCGCTCGCACACCCCCGTTCGAAGCCCGACTTCCACGATCCGGCTTGCTTCGTCCTGCAAGTCCCGGCAGCAGGCTGACGCATGAACTTCGGTATCGATCGCCTGCTCGCCGACCCCGCGCTCCGCAAGCCGCTGGAGGGGAAGCGCGTCGCGCTGCTCGCCCATCCGGCATCGGTGACATGCGACCTGACCCATTCGCTCGACGCGCTGATGGCCGCGGGGCTGAACGTATCGGCGGTGTTCGGCCCGCAGCACGGCGTGCGCGGCGATCTTCAGGACAATATGATGGAGTCGCCCGACTTCACCGACCCGATTTACGGCATGCCGGTGTTCAGCCTGTATGGCGAGGTCCGCCGACCGACCGGCCAGTCGATGGGCACGTTCGATGTGATGCTGGTCGACCTGCAGGATGTCGGCTGCCGCATCTACACCTTCGTCACGACCCTGCTCTACGTGCTCGAGGCGGCGGCGGAGCATGGCAAGTCGGTCTGGGTGCTCGACCGGCCCAATCCCGCCGGACGCCCGATCGAGGGGCTGACGCTGCTCGGCGGCTGGGAAAGCTTCGTCGGCGCCGGGCCGATGCCGATGCGTCACGGCATGACGCTGGGCGAGATGGGCCGCTGGTTCATCGACCACTACCGCCTCGACGTCGACTATCGCGTGATCGAGATGGAGGGCTGGGCGCCCGAGAGCGGGCCGGGCTATGGCTGGCCGGTCGAGCGGCCGTGGATCAATCCCAGCCCGAACGCGGCCAACGTCAACATGGCGCGCGCCTATGCCGGCACGGTCATGCTGGAAGGCACGACCCTGTCGGAGGGGCGCGGGACCACCCGTCCGCTCGAGCTGTTCGGTGCGCCCGACATCGATGCGCGCGCGGTCATCGCCGAGATGCAGCGGATCGCGCCGCACTGGCTGGAAGGCTGCACGTTGCGCGACATGTGGTTCCAGCCGACCTTCCACAAGCATGTCGGGAAACTGTGCAGCGGTGTGTTCATCCATGCCGAGGGGCCGGACTATGACGATCGCGCCTTTCGCCCGTGGCGGCTCCAGGCGCTCGGGTTCAAGGCGATCCGCAATCTCCATTCCGGCTACGACCTGTGGCGTGATTTTCCGTACGAGTATGTGTTCGACAAGCTGGCGATCGACGTGATCAACGGCGGCCCGGGCCTGCGCGAATGGGTCGACGATCCCGCGTCGCACCCGCGCGACCTGGACGCGCAGACCGTGCCCGACGAGACCGCCTGGGAAACCGAGCGGGCCGCATATCTGCTGTACTGATCCCGACCCTATTTGGCGCGACCCGACATGCCCCAAGGCAATTTGATTGTGCAGGACATTCCGACTAACCCCGATCCCATGCTGGCGGGGCTGATTTTCGCGATCGAGGACGCAACCGACCGTCCGGGGGCACTGGCGGCGACCCTGCCGTTCGGCGGGATGACGCTGCTCGAATATCAGGTGCGGCTGCTGGCCGGCGCGGGGGTCGAGCAGATCTTCGTGGCGGTCGGGCGGATGACGCCTGCGCTGCTCGCCGCGGTGTCGCGGGCCAGCGAGCGCGAGACGCGGGTCGAGATCGTCCGCTCGGCCGAGGAAGCGGCGGAGAAGGTCGGCCCGGACGCGGCAGTGCTGGTGCTGGCCGACGGGCTGGTCACCACCGACACGGTCATCTCCCGCATGGCATCGGGCGGGGCCGAGGCGCTGTTGGTGACCTCCGATCCCGAAAGCCCGGCGGCGATCGAGCGGCTGGACATGAAGGATTGCTGGGCCGGCATCGCCCGCGTTTCCGGGCGCCAGCTGGGCGACATCGCCAACATGCCGGCCGATTACGATTTCCAGTCCGCTTTGCTGCGCGTGTCGGTCCAATCGGGCGCGGAACATGTCGCGCTTACCGCCAGCCAGGAGCGCGCCGGGCATCTGGTCGAACTGAGCGCCGAGGCGCTGTCGGCGCGCAGCAACGGGGTGCTCGCCGCGCTGACCGAGCGCCGGACCAACTGGGCGGATCGCTGGGTGTTCACCCCCATCGCCCGGCTGGCGCTGCCCGAACTGGTGCGCCGCAATCTTCCCGGCTGGTCGCTGCGGGTCGGTGCCGGACTGTTCGCGGTCATCGGCTTGGGTCTGGCGCTCTATCGCATGCCGGGGGCTGGGCTTGCCGTCTCGCTGCTGTCGGTCGCGTTCCTGGCGACGGGGGCGGCGATGGCCGCCCTGCGCGGCGAGATGAAGCGCGCCGACACGCTGGAGCTGGCGATCACCGGCCTGTTCGCGGCGATGGTCGCGGCGACCGGCTGGGCCAGTTGGGAGGCAATCACCGACTGGACGCCGGTCGTGCTGTCGATCGCCGCAATCGGGTTGCAGATCCTGGTCGAGCGAATGCCGGTACGCCCGCGACGCTGGTGGGCGAGCCCTGCGGCCCATCTGCTGATCCTGACCCCGCTGGCACTGGCGGGCTATGCCGAGGCGGGGCTGGCGGCGGCCGCGCTCTATGCCTTCGGCACGCTCGCCGCTGCGGTTGAGGCGCTGCGGGAAAAGCCTTAGCGTGGCGTTAACGATGATTGCACTATCCGGAGACCATGTCGGACAATCCCGTCGACATGCGCGATGGCCATGCCATGCGCGTGGAAAGGCTGCTCGCTGACGCGGCGGCTGCGGAGCCGTTCGCCAATCGCGCGCTGAAGACCGCGATCGACGACTTTTTTCTGCCCGAAGACCAGCGGCTCGGCGAGCGCGTACGCTCGGCGATTTTTGTCCTCATCCGCGCGCTCCTCGAAATGATCGAGGCTCAGATCAGCGACCATGCGGTGCGCTTGCTTGCCGAACGGGGCGAGGCGGAGACCGGCCACGCGCTGAGCGCCAACGTGGATGACATGCTGTCGCGGCTGATGGCGGCGGGGCTGCTGCGTGATGCCGAACTGATGGCGGAATTGATCGCGCGGGTGCGCACGGAGACGATCGGCGCCGCGCTGACGGTGCAGGGCGCACAAGATCCCCACCGGCCCGGCCTGATCAACCGGCTCGTCCAGCATCCCGATCGCCTGGTCGCCTCGGGCGCGATGGGCATGCTGATCGCCGAAAGCCGTCGCGTCTCCGGTGCCGAGCGGACACAGCTTGCCCATGCCGACCTGCCCGCCAGGCTCCATCGCCGCATCACCTGGTGGGTTGCCGCGGCGCTGCGCGAGCGCGCCCGCATCACGGCGGGACGGACTGCCAGAGCGGTCGACACGGCGCTGGGCGATGCCGTGGCCCGCAGTCTGGCCGCCTATGACGATGGCGAGCGGCTGGAGACGGCCGCGATGCGCCTTGCCGCCGTGCTCGCGCCGCCGACCGGCAACCTTGCAGATCTGCTCGGCGAGGCGCTGGAGGATCGCCGGCTCGTACTCTTCATCGCGCTGCTCGCGCATGGGCTGGATCTCGACTATGCGCTGTCGCGCGAAATCGTGCTGGACCCGGCCGGCGAACGGCTGTGGCTGGCGCTCCGCGCGCTCGACCTTGGCCGTGCCCCGATCGCCCGCATCGGCCATGCGCTGTGCGAGGCTGATCCGCGCCGAAATCTGGAGGCATTTTTGGATCTGCTCGACCCGATCGCCAGCATCCCGGCCGACCAGGCGCGATCGGCACTGGCACCGCTTTGGCTCGATCCCGACTATCGCGCGGCGATGGCCGCGCTGGCCCGGGCGGGGAGAGTCGCATGAGCAAGGATGCAACCGCGATGGTCGGCGGGGATGGTCGACTGGTCGAGGCGGCGGGCAGGCTGGCCGAGCTGAACGCGCGCGCGGGCGGCGGGCCGGGCCAGCCGCTGGCGGTGCCTCAGCTTGCGACGCTGGTGCGGGTGGCGCAGCAACTCGGCATCGGCATCTCCCGCACCGTGATCGCTGCCGATGGCGATCAGGATCTCGACCTGCGCGTCCGTGCCGAACCGTGCGACGGCGGGACCAGGATCGAGGTGACCGACTGGCATGCGCGCCCGGCCTGGCAACCGGCCGCGTCCGAGCTCGAGCGCGACGTCGATTTCTTTCGCGCCTCGGCCGACTGGCAATGGGAGACCGACGCGTCGCTGCGCATTACCGCGCTCCCGATCGATGCAGGCGCGCGGTTCGGGTTCGACAGCGTGGCGATGCTCGGACAGCCGCTCACCCGGCTCTTCGCACTGGTACCGGATGGCGAAGGCAATCTGCCGATCCTGGACGCGATCGCGGCGCACGCGCGGTTCGACGGGCAGACGGTCGAACTGCGCGATAGCGGGCGGAGGGTGCGGCTGGACGCGACGCCGCGAATCGATGCGGGCGGCCGTTTCACGGGGTTCGTCGGCGCGGCCCGGCTGCTCGACGAGGACCCGACCAGCACCGCACCCGCCACTCGGCCCGAATCCTTCGGTGGCTTTCCAGACCTGCTCAGCCAGCGGCTCGATCGGGCATTGCGTGCACCGCTCGGCAAGATCATCGCCAATGCCGAGGCGATCGGTGATCGGACAGACGGGCCGCTGAAGGCAGACTATGCCGGCTACGCGGCCGACATCGCGGATGCCGGTCGCCATCTGCTCGCGCTGGTCGACGATCTGGTCGATCTCCAGGCGATCGAGCGTGAGGATTTCGCCACGATCGACGAGGCGATCGACCTCGCGGAGGTCGCCCGGCGCGCGTCCGGGCTGCTCGCAATGCGCGCGGGGCAGGTGGACGTCCGCATCGACCGGCCGCGGACGGGCGACGCGATGCCCGCCATCGGCGAGTTCAAGCGCGCGCTGCAGGTCCTCGTCAATTTGATCGGCAATGCGGTCCGCTACTCGCCTGCGGGCGGCACCGTCCGGATCGCGCTGGAGGCAGGCGAGGGCATGGCGCGCGTGATCGTCGCCGACCAGGGCAAGGGCATCGCCGCGGCCGATCAACAGCGGATCTTCGAGAAGTTCGGCCGCGTCGACCCCGACGAGCCCGGCGGCAGCGGGCTCGGCCTCTACATCGCCCGGCGGCTCGCCCGGGCGATGGGGGGCGACATCTTAGTGGACAGTGCCCCAGGCGAGGGCGCGCGCTTCACCTTCGCGCTGCCGGCCCGCGAGGTTCCGGCCGAAGCTTCCGCAGACTGACGCACGGTCACCCGGCGAGCGCCGCGATCCGCTTCAACAGATCGCTGCGCATCGCGAACCCGCCCGGCTGATCGCCGAGCAGGTCGGCCCCCATCCCGAAGCTGGCGAAGGCCAGCCGGCGCTTGTCCTTCGCCGCCCAGCCGACGAACCAGCCCAGCGGATTGCTCCGGTCGACTTGACCGGCACTGCCATTGGCCCAGCCGCTGCCGGTCTTGCCGTGCACCGTCCACCCGCCGCTGCCCTCGAACACCGGCAGGATCGCTTCGGTCATCGCCTGCGACCGGGCCGACACCGGCAGCTTGCGCGCCAGCATCGCCCGCAGCATCGCGACCTGCTCGTCAGGCGACACCCGCAGCGACGACGACAGCCAGCTGTGCGTCAGCCCGTCATGCTTGCCCGGGTTGCCCGAAACGTCGCGATTGCCGTAGCCGAGCTCGTTCACATAGGCCGCGAACCGCGCAGCCCCGAGCCGCCGGGTGATCTCGCGCGAATACCAGATGACCGAATTTGCCTCATAGCTCGTCGGATCGGTCTGCTGCTTCTCGACGTCGCGGCTCGCCTGATGGATGCGCGGATCATAGTCCCAGGCCGGGGTGTGCGCATCGATCAGGATGCCCGCATCATAGCCCATCAGCGCCAGCGGTATCTTGAAGGTCGAGCAGGGGGTGAAGCGGGTGGCTGCAGGACCCGACCGGTGCAGCAGCCGGCCGGTGGCGGCATCGGCCAGCACCAGCGCGCGAATGCCGGGAGCGGGAAGGGCGCGCGCGAGCCCGGGCAGTCTGGCGCAGCCGGCACCCAGCACCAGCGCGCCAAGCGCGCTGCGTCGATCGATCGTCATGGTCGGCACTCCTGTTGAGGGTTCAGTCGGGCCGCTTGGCCAGTTCGGCGCGCAGGTTGCGCTCGGCCGCATCCACCTGCCGCGCGCTTTCGCCCGGGTCGACGAACGCGAGCGCGTCGCCCGCTTGCTGACGCCTGCGCTTGCCCGCCAGGTCGAAGGCGTCGGGATGGAAATTGACGAAGATGTCGGGACGCAGCCCGCGCAGCGTCGCGAAGGTCGAGGCGAATTCTCTCTGCGCTTCCGGCGTCAGCGCCCGGCCGGCCACGCTGATGCTGCACGCGAACAGCAGGTTCAGCGACCGCCCGCCCTCGCTGACCGCCGTCGTCCAGCTGGTGCAGCCCGGGGTGTGGCCGGGCGTCACGCGCGTCACGAGGTCGATTCCGCCGAGCCGGATATGCTCGCCATCGGCGATCACCCGGTCGACCGCGACCTTGGGAAAGTCGAGCAGATCGTTCCGTCCGCCGGTATGCCCGCTTTCCAGGTCGGGGCGATCACCCGCACTGGCCAGCAGCTTTGCGCCGGTCGCGCGCTTCAGTTCGGCCAGCCCGCCCGAATGGTCGAAATGCGCATGGTTGATCAGCAGGATCCGTACATCCTTCGGGTCGAAGCCGAGCTTGCGGATATTGGCGAGGATCAGCGGGGCGCTCTCGGGCAGCCCGCCATCGATCAGCACATGACCCTTGGGATCGGTGATCAGGAACGCCGACAGGCCGGCGGTGCCGACATAATGGACGTTGCCGGCGATCCGGAACGGCTCCTGCGGCTGGTTCCACTCGCGCCGCTGGTCGGTCCAGCCGCCGTCGTCCTGCGCATGGGCGGTGCTGCCGAGCGACAGTGCCAATGCGGCCACGGTCAGGCAAAAGGTCAAACGCCCCGCGCGGGCGCGTAGGGTCGGGCGATCTTGTCTCACGGCTGCGCTCTCCATCTTGTGATGGCGCGAAACTGACGCAGCGGCGTCACCCGCACAAAGGATCAAAGCTGGCCTCTGACCCCAGAAAAACTTATGGCTCGGCGATGGTCCGGCCGCATCTTCCGCTCAACGCGCTGCGTGCCTTCGAGGCGTCGGCACGTCATCTGTCCTTCACCCGCGCCGCGATCGAGCTGTGCGTGACGCAGGCGGCGATCAGCCATCAGGTGAAGGGGCTGGAGTCTCGGTTGGGCGTGCAGCTGTTCCGCCGCCTGCCGCGCGGGCTGGCGCTGACCGACGAGGGGCTGGCGCTGGTGCCGACGCTGGCGGACAGTTTCGACCGGATCGCCGAACTGGTCGAGGGGATCGCCACGGGACAGGCGACGCAGTTGCTGTCGATCGCCTCGGTATCGACCTTCGCCACCGGCTGGCTGATGCCACGCCTGTCGGCCTTCCACACAGCCAATCCGCGCATCGATCTCAGGCTGTTCACCAACAACAACCGCGTCGATCTGGCGGGGGAGGGCCTCGACCTGGCAATCCGCTTCGGCGACGGCGCCTGGCACGGGACGGAGAGCGTCGCGCTGATGCAGGCGCCGCTCACGCCTTTATGCACGCCGGCGCTCGCGCGCGACTTGCAGGATCCGCGCGACCTGCTGAAGATGGTGCTGCTGCGCTCGTACCGCGCCGACGAATGGCCGCGCTGGTTTGCCCAGGCCGGGATCGCCGCGCCGCCGCTGAAAGGGCCGGTGTTCGATTCGTCGCTGGCGATGGCCGAGGCTGCGCTTCAGGGGCTGGGGGTCGCGCTGGCGCCGCCCGCAATGCTCACGCGGCTCGTTGACGACGGGTCGCTGATGCGGCCGTTCGACCATCAGGTAGTGACCGGGCGCTACTGGCTGACCTGGCTCAAATCACGCACGCCGGGGCCCGCGATGCTCGCCTTTCGCGACTGGATCGTCGCGTCCTGCGCCGGCGGCTAAGGCGCGGTCGAAAGAGGGGCGTCGGCCCGGCCCGGCTGGAGCCGGGCCGACGCATTCTCCTCAGCGCTTCTCGACGGGCACGTAATCGCGCTGCGTCGGGCCGGTGTAGAGCTGGCGCGGACGGCCGATCCGCTGCTCGGGGTCGGAGATCATCTCGTTCCACTGCGCGACCCAGCCGACGGTGCGGGCGAGGGCGAACAAAGCGGTGAACATCGTCGTCGGGAAACCGATCGCCGACAGGATCACGCCCGAGTAGAAATCGACGTTCGGGAACAGCTTCTTCTCGACGAAATAATCGTCCTTCAGCGCCATCTCCTCGAGCTGCAGCGCAACCTCGAACACCGGATTGTCGACCTTCAGCGCGGCGAACACCTCGCGTACGGTCTTCTGCATCACCGTCGCGCGCGGATCGTAATTCTTGTACACGCGGTGGCCGAAGCCCATCAGGCGGAACGGATCGTTCTTGTCCTTGGCGCGGGCGATATATTCCGGAATCCGCTCCGGACGGCCGATCTCGTGCAGCATGTTGAGCGCGGCTTCGTTCGCGCCGCCATGCGCCGGACCCCACAGGCAGGCGATGCCGGCCGCGATGCACGCGAACGGATTGGCGCCCGACGAGCCGGCCAGGCGCACGGTCGAGGTCGACGCGTTCTGCTCGTGATCGGCGTGCAGGATGAAGATGCGGTCCAGCGCCTTCTCGACGACCGGGTTCACCTCATATTCCTCGGCCGGAACGCCGAAGGTCATGCGCAGGAAGTTGCCGGTGTAGCTCAGGTCGTTCTGCGGATAGAGGAACGGCTGACCGACGCTGTACTTGTACGCCATCGCCGCGATCGTCGGCATCTTCGCGATCAGCCGGTGGCTGGCGATCATCCGCTGGTGCGGATCGGTGATGTCGGTCGAGTCGTGATAGAAGGCCGACAGCGCGCCGACCACGCCGCACATCACCGCCATCGGGTGCGCGTCGCGGCGGAAACCGCGATAGAAGGTCGCCAGCTGCTCGTGGAGCATCGTGTGGCGGGTGATCGTGTAGTTGAACTTGTCCAGCTCGTCCTGGTTCGGCAGTTCGCCGTTCAGCAGCAGGTAGCTGACTTCCATGAAGCTGGAATGCTCGGCCAGCTGGCCGATCGGATAGCCGCGATGGAGCAGCACGCCCTCGTCGCCGTCGATATAGGTCAGGCCCGATTCGCAGCTGGCGGTCGAGGTGAAGCCCGGGTCGTAGGTGAACATCCCGGTCTTGCCGTACAGCTTGCGGATGTCGACGACGTCGGGACCAACGCTGCCGGAGAGGACGGGATAATCAGCTTCCCCGATCTTGAGCGTGGTGTCCGTCATGGTCAGTCCTTTCATTATCTTCAGACGGTGGTGTCGATCTGGTCGGCAATCCGTCCAAGGCTTTCTTCGCGGCCCAGCAGCACGAGAACGTCGAAGATGCCGGGGGAGGTCTTTCGGCCGGTCAGTGCAGCACGAAGCGGCTGCGCGACGGCGCCCAGTTTGACCCCTGCATCCTCGGCGACCTTGCGTACCGCCGTTTCGAGCGCTTCCGTATCCCAGCTTTGCGCGGCGTCAAGCGCGGCATGAAGCTGGGCCAGCAGCCCCCTCGCGCCGCCGTCTAGCAGAGCCTTGGCGGCGTCGTCCAATTCCAGTGGGCGGGTGCGAAACAGGAAGGCTGCACCATCGGCCAACTCGATGAGATTCGCGGCCCGCGGCTTCAGCTCGCCCATGCTGCGACGCAGCAGGCCGAGCTGCGATTCGCTGAGTTCGAACGGAAAGCGCGCGGCGACCAGATCGGCGAGGCGATCATTGTCCGCCTCGCGGATATAGTGACCGTTCAGGTTCTCGAGCTTCTTCAGATCGAACCGGCTTGGTGATTTTCCGACACCCGTCAGGTCGAACCATTCGATCGCCCGATCGCGGCTGATGATTTCGTCATCGCCGTGGCCCCAGCCCAGGCGGAGCAGGTAATTGCCCAGCGCCTCGGGCAGGATGCCCAATTCGTCGCGATAGGCGTCGACGCCCAGCGCGCCGTGGCGCTTGGACAGCTTCGCACCGTCCGCACCATGGATCAGCGGGATGTGGGCATAGGTCGGCTCAGGCCAGCCCATCGCGCGATAGATCGGCAGCTGGCGAAAGGCGTTGTTCAAATGATCGTCGCCGCGAATGACATGGGTGACCCCCATGTCGTGATCGTCGACCACCACCGCAAGCATATAGGTCGGCGTTCCGTCGGACCGAAGTAACACCAGATCGTCGATCTCGCTGTTCTGGACGGTCACCTCGCCCTGGACCAGGTCGTGGATCGTCGTCGCGCCCTCGGTCGGCGCCTTCAACCGGACGACATAGGGCTTGCCCGCTTCGTTCGGCACCTGATCGCGCCAGGGCGAGCGGATGCGCAGCGGCTTCTTCGCCGCCTCCGCCTCGGCACGCATCGCCGCCAGTTCGTCCTGCGTCAGGTAGCAGCGATAGGCCGCACCCTTCTCGACCATCTCGTTGGCAACGGCGGCGTGGCGCTCGGCGCGGGCGAACTGATAGACTTCGTCGCCGTCCCAATCGAGGCCGAGCCAGCGCATTCCATCGAGAATGGCTGCAATCGCGGGCTGCGTGGACCGCGCGCGATCGGTATCCTCGATGCGCAGCAGGAACTTGCCGCCATGATGGCGCGCGAAGAGCAGGTTGAACAGCGCGGTGCGGGCGCCGCCGATATGGAGGTATCCCGTGGGGGACGGCGCAAAGCGCGTGACGATGGTGGTGCCGGCGGTGGTGCCGGTCTCAGATGATGCGCTCAACCGCGCCTGCTCCCAGACTTGAAATCATATGGCCAGTTCAGCCGCCGAGGCCCCTAGCACGGGGTTAGCCGCCCTTCAAACGACAGTGCGGCACTGGGGTTTCACCGGCTTTTCGATAATCGAACGCTGGCTGGAGGCTGAGCGCGAGCAACTGGTGCTGTGGATACCCGTCGCACTAGGCGCCGGAATCACCGCCTGGTTCCTGCTGCCGGGGCCGGAGCAATGGCTTGCCTTTGTCGGTGCGGCGGCGGCGCTGGCGCTGGTCGGGGTCGCGCTCCCGGCAGGTGGTCGGCTGGGCAGGGCGGTGATCGTCCTCGCGCTGGGCCTCGCGCTCGGTTGCAGCTGGGTCTGGTGGCGTGCCGATCGCGTCGCAGCACCCGTGCTGGCGCGACCGGCGGTGGTGGCCTTCGACGCGCGGGTCGAGCGGCTCGAGCAATTGCCGGCGCGCGATCTCGTCCGACTGCGCCTGGCGCCGGTCGATCGCGCCGACCTGCCGCCGCTCGTCCGCGTCAATCTGGCGGAGACCGAGGTGCCCGCGGGGCTGACGCGGGGCAGCGTCGTCCGGCTTCGCGCCCGGCTGATGCCGCCGCCCCCGCCCGCCGTACCCGGCGCCTATGACTTTGCCCGTGTCGCCTGGTTCGACGGCATCGGCGCGACCGGTCGCGGCTTTGCACCCGTGACGATCGTCTCGGGCGGCGGTGAGGGCGGCCATGATCTCCGCACCCGCCTGTCGGCACATATCCAGTCGCGGATCGAGGGGAGCGCCGGCGGCATCGCCAGTGCGCTCGCGACCGGCGATCGCGGCGCGATATCCGACGAGGATTCGGAGGCGATGCAGCGCTCGGGCCTCGCACACCTCCTGTCGGTCAGCGGCCTTCACGTCACCGCCGTCACGGCAGGCACGATGCTCGTGGTGCTGCGCCTGCTGGCGCTCAGTCCCTGGCTGGCACTGCGGTTGCGCCTGCCGCTGGTCGCCGCGGGTGCGGGCGCGGCCGCTGCGATCGGCTACACCTTGCTGACCGGCGCCGAGGTTCCGACGATCCGCTCCTGCGCGGCGGCGCTGCTCGTCCTGCTCGCGCTCAGCCTCGGGCGGGAGGCGATCACGCTCAGGCTCGTCGCCACGGGCGCCTGTTTCGTCCTGCTGCTCTGGCCCGAGGCGCTGGCCGGGCCGAGCTTCCAGCTCAGCTTCGCCGCGGTCACCGCGATCGTCGCGCTGCACGAAAATCGTGTCGTGCGCCGATGGTTCGAGCGGCGTGAGGGCGAGGGGCGGGCGCGGCGGCTGGCGCGCGGCCTCGCCTCGCTGCTGCTGACCGGCATCGCGGTCGAACTGGCGCTGATGCCGCTGGCTTTGTTCCACTTTCACAAGGCCGGACTGTACGGCGCGCTGGCCAATATCGTCGCGATCCCGCTGACCACCTTCGTCATCATGCCGCTCGAGGCGCTGGCCTTGCTGCTCGATCTGGTCGGCCTCGGCGCGCCGGTCTGGTGGCTGACCGCGCAGGCGCTGAACCTGTTGCTGTGGATCGCCCGCACCGTATCCTTGGCGCCGGGCGCGGTGGCCGCGCTGCCGGCAATGCCGATGGCTGCCTTCGCGCTCTGCGTCGCCGGCGGGCTCTGGCTCGCCTTGTGGCGGACGCGCGTGCGGCTAATCGGTGCGGTGCCGCTGGCGATCGGCATGGTCTGGGCGCTGATGACGCCGCCGCCCGACCTGCTGGTGACCAGCGACGGGCGGCACCTTGCGGTCCGCACCGCCAATGGCGGGATGGCGCTGCTGCGCGACCGGGCAGGCGATTATATGCGCGACATCCTGGCCGAGAATGGCGGCGAGCAAGCGCTGGCGCTGCTCGGCGAGGAGCCGGCGGCGCGCTGCAGTCCCGATGTCTGTGCGATCGATGTCGCGGCAGGCGCACGCCGCTGGCGGGTGGCGGCAACGCGCAGCGCCTATCATCTGCCTTGGACGGAGATGTCGGCACTGTGCGCGCGAAGCGACATCGTGATCAGCGACCGGCGACTGCCGCGGGGCTGCACGCCGCGCTGGCTGAAGCTCGACCGCGCGATGCTGGCGCGGACCGGCGGGGTGGCGATCCGCTTTTCCGACGGCCATGTCGCCACGGTCAGTCGCGGAACGCAGCATCCATGGCTTGACCCGCCCCGGGTGATGCCGCCACGACAGCGGACACCCCGTCGGAGAGGCGATTGATGCGAGCGCTTGCTTTTGAACCGTCGATGCGATCGGCCGTCGCGGTTCCGGCGGGGGCGGGGCGGTGACCAATCCGCTCGACCGCGTGCCGCCGCACCTCGTTGTCGCCGACTTCTTGCCGGCCGAGGACCATGCCGCGCTGATCGACTGGACGCTGGCGAACCAGGCGCGGTTCGAGCCGTCGGGGCTGGGGCGTGAGCGTGCGCTCGATACCGGCTTCCGCAACTCGTTGAGCCTGAGAGGCGAAGGGCCCCGGCCGTGGATGGCGCCGCTGACGGAGAGGATAAGGCCGCTGGTACCGCACTGGTGCGCGGCGCTTGGCATCGCGCCCTTCACGATCGACCAGATCGAGTTCGACATGGTCGCCTATAATGACGGCGCCTTCTATCGCCGCCATGTCGACACCGGCGTGGGCGGCGGGCGAACGCCGCAGCCTGGATCCGCCGCCTTCCGCATGATCACCGCGGTCTATTATTTTCACCGCGAGCCGAAGCGGTTCCAGGGCGGGGCGCTGCGCCTCCATTCGCTGGCGCACGACATTTCCTATGGTGACGTGCCCCCGACGCAGAACAGCCTGGCGATCTTCCCGGCCTGGGCGCGGCACGAGGTCATGCCGGTCGCCTGTCCGTCGCGCGACTTCGCCGACTCGCGCTTCGCGATCAATTGCTGGGTGCGCCGGGCAGCGGCCGGGACAGCGGCATGAACCTGCTTCAGCGGCCGCCGATCCATACCCGCCGCGATGATGTCCTGCCCCAGGACGAGCATGCCGCATTGCTCGACTGGGCGCTCGCCAACGAGGCGACGCTGTCGGAATCCCGCGTCGGCAAGGGCCAGGTCAGCGGCGAGAGTCGGCGCGCGCGCAGCTTCTATGGCAGTGCGGAGTGGAAACGGACCAGCGTCGCTCATATCGATGCGCTGCTGCCTGGCATTCTTGCCGATCTGGGCATGGCGCATTTCCGTCGCGACGGGTTCGAGATCGAGATGGTCGTCTATGGCGATGGGGGCCATATCCGCCCGCATCACGACACCGCCACCGGCCTCAGCCGCCATCCGCATGACCGGGTGGTGACGATCGTCTATCATTTCCACCGGGAGCCGCAGGGCTATTCGGGCGGCACGTTGCGGCTGTTGGCCAAGATGCCGGGCGCCGACGGCAGGCGCGCCCATGTCGATCTGGAGCCGCGGCAGAACGGGCTGATCGCCTTTCCCAGCCTGGCGATCCACGAGGTACTGCCGGTCAGCGTACCGTCCGGGCGCTTCGAGGACTCACGCTTCGGGATCAATTTCTGGGCGCAGCGCCATTATCGCGATCCGGCGACGGCACCAGGTGCTGCCGCCGCCGACCCGATCGGGGCCGGCGGCGAACAGGATCAGTAGCGGCGCAGCAATCCGGCAAGCTTGCCCTGGATACGCACCTGGCCGGGCGCGTAGCGCTGCGGCGAATAGTCGCGATTGGCGGGATCGAGCCGGACCATCGACCCTTCCTTGCGGAAGAATTTCAGCGTCGCCTCGACCTCGTCGATCAGGGCGACGACGATCTCGCCGTCCCGCGCGCTCTCCGTCTTGCGGATCAGCGCATAGTCACCGTCGAGAATGCCGGCCTCGACCATCGAATCCCCGGCCACTTCGAGCGCATAATGCTCGCCCGCACCCAGCAGCGCGGCGGGAACCGGAAGCATCGACGATCCCTCCAGCGCTTCGATCGGCGTACCGGCGGCGATCCGGCCGTGCAGCGGGATTTCGAGCACATCATTGGCCGGCTCGCGAACCCGCGGGGCCAGGGCGACGACATTGTCCTCGACCGGAGCCTTGGCAGCGGGCGCCGACTTGGTCTCTCCGCGCTCCGGCATCTTGATGACTTCCAGCGCGCGGGCACGATTGGCGAGGCGGCGGATGAAGCCACGCTCCTCCAGCGCCGAGATCAGGCGATGAACCCCCGACTTGGACTTGAGATCGAGCGCTTCCTTCATTTCCTCGAACGACGGCGAGACGCCGGTATCGTTGAGACGGTCGTTGATGAAGCAGATCAGCTCGTGCTGCTTGCGGGTGAGCATGCCCCGGGTCCTCTCGTTGGAACAGACTGGGAACGTTTATGCAATGTTCCGGAAGCGTGTCAAGCGATATCGAGGATCGCCACCGGCGCACCTGCCTCGATCGCGGGCGCATGGGGCTCGCGGAGGATCAGGCAGTCGGCGCGGGCGAGGGTGCGCAGCATCGAACTGTCCTGGATCGTCGACGCGAAAGCGCGGCCGTCGACCAGCGCGCCGCGCAGATAATCGGTGCGGTGGTCGTTGGCGGGCAGCGCGTCGCCCGCGGTCACGATCCGCGGCTCCGGGAAGGGACGCGCGGCGCCCGACAGGTGCGCGACCAGCGGGCGCACGAACAACTGGGTGGTGACGAAGGCGGAGACGGGATTGCCCGGCAGGCCGAGCAGCACCGCATTGCCCAGCCGTCCGGCCATCATCGGCTTGCCGGGCCTAAGCGCGATCCGCCAGAAATCGATCGTCGCCCCCGCCGCCTCCAGCGCGGGCCGCACCAGATCGTGGTCGCCGACCGAGGCGCCGCCGGTGGTGACGAGCAGGTGGGCATCGACCGACCGGAACGCGGCTTCCAGCACTTCGGCGCGGTCGGGCAGGATGCCGAGATCGATCAGCTCGACCGGCAGTCCGGCAAGCTGCGCCGCAAGCATCAGCCTGTTGGTCTCGGGCAGCTGGCCGGGTGCCAGCGTCGTGCCCGGTTCGACCAGCTCGTCGCCGGTCGCGGCATAGGCGACGCGCACCCGGCGCCGCACCGGCAACGTCGCATGCCCCGCCACGCCGACAAGTGCCAGCCGCTGCGGCGTCAGCCGCTCGCCGGCGCCGATCAGCAGGTCGCCGTCGGTGAAGTCCAGCCCGCGCCGGCGCACATTGCGGCCGCGGTGTCGCGGGCCTTCCCCGTCCAGATGGAGCGCCGCGCCGTCGCGCCGCGCTTCTTCCTGGACCAGCACGCTGTCGGTGCCCTGCGGCAAGGCGGCGCCGGTAAATATCCGCACGGCCTGGCCGGGTTCGACCGGCTGGTCGAAGCGGTGGCCAGCGGCGCTCTCGCCCGTCACCTGCCACGGCCCCGGCATGTCGTCGAACCGGATGGCATAGCCGTCCATCGCCGACAGGTCGGCATCCGGCTGGGTGCGCAGCGCCACGATGTCGGCCGCTGCCCAGCGGCCATGCGCCTGCGCCAGGGGGACGGTCTCGACATCGACCGGGGAGGCGAGGGCGATCAGCCGCTGGTGCGCATCCGCCACGGGAAGAAGGGCTGCCATCCGGTCAGCCGTGGCACAGATCGCCGGTCAGGCGAAGCCGGTTTCCGCGATCGCATCCGCCTTGCGCGCGGTCCAGGCGGGAAGCGGGACCTCATGCTGCCAGCGCGTCCCCTCGGGCAGCGGCAGCGCGACCAGCCGCTCGCCCGCCTCGAAGAGCAGTGCCAGCTGGTCGAGCCGCTCCAGCGCCTGCCGCCCATCCCCGCCATGGCCGGCGAAGCGCGCCAGCAGCCGGTCGCGCGGGATCGGCTCGCGCATCGCCTCCAGCATTGCGGCGGCGATGCCGGTCACCCGGTAATGCTGCGGCTCCGCGCCGCGCGTGTCCAGGATCGACAAGCCGTCCGCCTCGGCGCGCCAGGACAGTACGACCTCCCGCTGGCGCTGAAGGTCCTTCCAGCGATCGACCGTCGCATCGATCCGGCGATAGAGCGCCTGGAGTTCCGGCGCATTCTCGAACGGGCGCTCGAAATAATAGCAATAGCTGGCCAGGTCGAAGCCGCTGCGCGCCAGAAAGGCGGCGCTGAAGATCATCTGATAGTCGGCAGCGGGGTGCGCTTCTTCCAGCCCGAAGCGTCCCGGCTGTTCCTGAAGCGGGGCGAAGCGCGTGATCTGGACCGGCAGCCGGGTCGAGGGCGGATCAAGGTGGAACAAGCGAGGCAGCGCCGCCAGCATGCGGCGATAATCCGCCGCATCGTCATCGGGAAAGCCATAGATGAGGTTATGGTGGACCAGGATGCCCGCGCCCTTGCCGAGCAGCAGCGTGTGGACATTCTGAACCGCCGCCACGCCCTTGTGCATCGTCGCCAGCACCTTGTCCGACAGCGACTCGATCCCCGGCTGGACCTCGGTAAAGCCCGCTGCGGCCAGCGCCGCCATCCATTCGGGCTTTACATTCGCCTTGATCTCGCCGGTCAGCGTGTAGCGCTCGGAATGGGCGGCCAGCCGGGGCAGCAGCGTGCGATAATAGGCCTGGGGCAGGATATAGTCGGAGAAGCGAAACGCAGTGACGTCGTAGCGCCGCGCGGTGCGATCGAGCGCTGCGATCACGCTGTCCGGCGACCGGGCGCGATAGACCATGTCGCTGTCGGCAATGCCGCAGAAGACGCAGTGGCTCTTCTGTCCCCACCAGCAGCCGCGCGAATTCTCCAGCGGCAGCCGCTCGATGTCGATCGCGACGGAGTGGTCCGCCTCCAGCGCGTGAAGGTCGGCGAAGAAGTCGTCATAATCGGGGGCGGGTGAGCGATCGAGATCGATCAGCGGCGCGGCATCGGTTTCGATCGGCATGCCGCCGGCATCGCGGATCATCAGGTTTGCGACCGACGCCAGCGGTCGTTCGCCGACCGACGCTTGCGCCAGTCCGAGGATCGCCGGCTCGCCTTCGCCGGTGCAGATGGCGTCGATCCAGGGAAAGGCGCTCAGCACCGTCTGGGCGGTCGGTTGCCGCACCGCATAGCCGCCCAGCGCGATCAGCGTGTCGGGCGACCGCAACCGCACCAGCCGCGCCAGCGCCACCGACGCGATCGTCTGGTCGAACATGCAGGTGAATCCCAGCAGCGACGGTCGCTCCGCTGCGATCCGGTCTGCCTCTTCTTCCAGCCAGGCCGGGATCGTCGCCTGCCGCAGCGCGATCAGCTGTTCGATCACCCCGTCCAGCCCGCCCCACTCGTCCGCATCGATGATGCCGAAATCGAGCAGATTGGCGGTCGCGCCGGTCAGCAGGCGGTGCTGATGCGGGCTGATGTCGCGCTCGATCGTCCCGCTGAACAGGAAGTCGTTCAGCGCGAACATGTTCGCCAGCGCATAATAGGTCTTGGCCTGAAGGAAGCGCAGCAAGCCCAGATTGAGGTGCGCGACCCGTGCGGAAACGCCGTGGTCGCGCAGCTTCGCCTTCAGGATCGCCAGGCCCAGGCTGGGCTCGGTCAACGTGGTCCATGGCATGCTCGCCAGGATCACGTGCGGACGCACCGGCGGACCTGCCACGGTCAGAACTTGCGGATGGCGGACAGGTCCCGGACGTTCAGCCGCGACCGGCCGGCCTCGGTCGGTACCAGCATGATGACCACGCCGACCACCACCGCGATCGCCACGGGATTGCTGACCGGCCCGGCGGGGTCGCCGATCGGATTGTTCGAGACCGCGACGATCCGGTCGAGCGCCGCCTTGCTGAGCTTCACGTCGAGCTGCCGCGCGGTTTCCTCCGGTCGGATCGTCCAGCTGTCGACATAGCGTCCGTCGTCCAGCACCTTGTGGAACAGCGTCAGGACTTCCTTGTCGGTGCGATCCTTGACCTCCTTCAGCCGCGACGGCGAGATCGCGCGCAGCGCCTTGGCAGTCGCGTCGCTCAGCGGAACGCCGATCGCCTTCGCGGTCGCCTGTGGATCCTCCAGCGCGGCGCTCAGGCTGGTGCCGCTGTCGCGCAGCTTGTCGCCGAAATCGATCAGGTCCGACCGCACGTCGCCGCTCGACAGCAGGTTGCGGACCACCGCCGGCAGCTCGCGGGGGGACGGGATGGGGATGGGCGGCTTGCCGGTGCTGCCGCAATAGAAGCCGCCATCGTCATCGTCGTAGATCAGCATCGCATCGCTGCCGAGCGGACCGATATCCGCCTCGATCTGACCGACGACGAGGTTCGCCGCCTTGGTGGCCAGCGCCTGAAGCTCGCGCCGCGTGTCGGCGTCTGCCTTGGGCGACCAGGCGTTGTTCAGCAGCGCGGTCGCGCGCAGCTGCTTGAAGATCGCCGGATCGAAGGGTGGAATCCGCCGAACGCCATTCGCCGTGATGATAAGGCCGCCGCCGTCGCCGCCGCCGAACAAGATCGTTGCCATGATTGCTCTCCGATGGAGAAGATGATCCCCCGATACGGGGACTCGACTGGCGACCTTCGAGCCTAGCCATAGTCCCATTATGGGTATGTCGCAATCGGACGGCGACGTCGTGGAGGCGGATTTCGATCTCGATCTGGAATGATCTTGTCAGAGTTGCGAGGCATACAGCTGACGCGACTATATTTGTCTTGAAAGATATTTGTACTGATCTTCAACCGGGCTTCAGCGGATGCGCGCGGCGATCCGGTCGAGTTCGTGCTGGCGCAGCGGGACCGGGAATTCGGCGAGATAGCGGCTGCCTTGCGACTCGGTCACCGTCGCGGGCCAGCCCGTGGTGCCGCCCAGCAGGATCCACAGCTGGGTCATCATCGCGATCGGGGTATCGGCCTCGAACTCGACCACCACCGCGTTCAGGCTGCGCACCCGGATGTTCCACCAGCGCGAGCCCTGGCGCGCGGTTCCGGCGGCGTCGAGATGCAGCGCGGTCTTGTCGGTGTTCAGCCCGAACCCCGCCTCCAGATCCTGCATGCCGGCGGGGCGGGCGGCGTCGATCCGCGACGGGCGGTCCTGGATCTGGCGCAGCCAGGGCATCAGCATCTGCCAGGCCAACTCGGTGTCGAAGGCGACCCCGGCGTGACCGTCGCGGACCCAGCGCACCCGACCAGATACCGGCCGCAGCCCGTCAAAGGCGATCTCGATCTTCTCGTCCTCGAACAGCTCGAAGCCAAGCTGCAGGCCGACGCCTGCCTGGGACAGGTTGCGCGCGCGGGCGAACTGGACGCGAGGTCCGCGCCGCACCGATACCGCCTGGTCGAGCTCGACGCGCGGCACGCTGCGCCGGTCGGCAGGCAGGCCGGCCAGATTGCGCGCCAGCGCGCCTACGATGTCGATCCGCTGGTCGAACAGGAAACCGGCTTCGCCCGCGTCCGTCCAGCCAATCGATCCGTCGAGCGGCGGTCCGCTGTCGACCTGTAGCGTGAACCGGTCTCCGGTTGCGACCGGGGCGAGCAACTGCAGCGTCGCCCCTGCCGAGCCGAGCTTGCGGATCAGGCAGTGATGCCGCGTCTCGCCGTGCACCAGCCAGGCGGAGTCGAGATATTCGGGGGCGGCGCGGACGGGGACCGACTCGGGGGGCGTGGCACCCAGACAGAAGATCGTCGCCGATCGCAGTGCCGCACTCATGCTCGAACCCCAGAAACGCCAGGCAATTCCATGACGTTTGTCGCTGAAGAATCCCTTAAGCAGCGGTGCCGGGATGGCCGTGTCGGCGATCGGATGCGATGATCGGAGCCAGCCGATCGCAACGGGAGTGGGTGCATGACCAGGAAACGCTGCCGCTGGGCCGAGGGCGAGGATGCGCTCTACCGCGACTATCACGATACCGAATGGGGCGTGCCGGTGCGCGACGCGCGGCAGCTTTGGGAAATGCTGATGCTCGAGGGGTTTCAGGCGGGCCTGTCCTGGCGCACCATCCTCCACCGGCGCGAGGGGTTCCGCCGCGCCTTTGCCGGGTTCGATCCGGCGAAGGTCGCGGCGTTCGGGGCGGAGGATGTCGAGCGGCTGATGAACGATGCCGGCATCATCCGGTCGCGCGCCAAGATTGACGCGACCATCGCCGCCGCCCGCATCTATGAAGAGATGCGCGCCGCGGGCGAGGATTTCTCCGTCTGGGTCTGGGACATGGCGGGCGGGGTGCCGAAGGTGAATTCGGGCACCGACGTCCCCGCCTTGACCCCGGTCTCCCAGGCGATGTCCAAGGCATTGAAGAAGCGCGGGTTCAAGTTCGTCGGCCCGGTGATCGTCTATGCCTGGATGCAGGCGGTCGGCATGGTCAACGACCACGCCCCCGACTGCTTCCGCCGCACCGAGGTCTAGCCGGGCAGCGCCAGCCGTTCCTCGATGCCGATCGCGTCGAGAAATGCCTCGTCATGGCTCACCACCAGCAGCGCGCCGTCATAGGCGCGGAGACCGGCCTCGACCGCCTCGATCGAGTCGAGATCGAGATGGTTGGTCGGCTCGTCGAGGATCAGCAGCCAGGGCGGGCGCTCGCCGCCAAGCGTGCAGGCAAGCCCGGCGCGCAGCGTCTGCCCGCCGCTCAGCGTCTCGACGATCTGCAGTGCGGCGTCGGCGCGAAATGCGAAGCGGGCCAGCGCGGCGCGACAGGCATTCTCGGTCGCGCCGGGGTTGAGCCGGGCGAAATTGTCGCGGATCGAAAGGCTGGGATCGAGCAGATTGGCCTGCTGGTCGAGCATAGCCAGTCGGTCGGTCGCGCGGACCGTACCGGCGAGCGGCGCCATCTGGCCGGCGATCACGCGCAGCAGGGTCGACTTGCCGCTGCCGTTCGGGCCGGTGATCGCCACGCGTTTTCGGCCGATCAGCGCGTAGGAAATTTCCTTCGCCAGCGGCCGGTCATGGCCGATGGTCAGATTTTCCAATTGTACGACCGTATAATTGCTCGGCAGGCCGCTCAAGGGGAGGGCGACGGTGATCGGCTGGAGCACCTCGACCCGGGCGCGTGCGGCCTGGGCGATGTCTCGCGCCTCGCTGATCTGGCGCTCCGCCAGGCGCCGGGCATCGCCGCCGCTGGCCTCGGCGCGGTTCTTCATCGCGCCGAGCAGGATGCGCGGCTGGTCGCCCTTGGCCGCCTTGCGCTTGCCGGCGCCGTCGCGGCGCGCCTTGCGTTCGGCCTGGTGCTGCGCGGTGCGGGTCGTCTGGGCGAGGCGGCGTTTGGCATCGGCAAGGTCATGCTCGACCGCGGCAAGCTCGATCGCCTTGCGCTCGCGCCAGGCGCTCCAGTTGCCGCCATAGCGGGTCGCGCCGAGACTGGTCAGCTCGACGATCGCATCCATCGCGTCGAGCAATTCGCGGTCATGGCTGACCACGATCGCACCCGCGCGCCATCCGCCGAGCAGCGCCAGCACCGCGTCGCGGCCGTCGCGGTCGAGATTGTTGGTCGGCTCGTCGAGCAGTAGGAAATCGGGCTCGGCCAGGATTGCCGCGGCCAGCCCGGCGCGGGTGCGCTGTCCGCCCGACAGGGCAGAGAGCGGCGTCGTCACAGGCGCGTCGAGGCGCAGATCAGCGAGCGCCGCCTCGATCCGGCTTTCGAGCGTCCAGTCGGCATCGGCCAGCTCCTCCACGCTGGCCTCGCCGCGGGCAGCCCGGTGGAGCAGACCAAGCGCGTCGCGAACGCCGAACAGGTCGGCGATCGTCTCGCCCTCGCCCGGCGCGAGCGATTGACGCAGCAGGGCGACGCTGCCGTCGACCAAGACGCTGCCGGATTGGGGCACGATCTCGCCCGCAATCAGGCGGAGCAGGCTGGTCTTGCCGGTGCCGTTGCGGCCGATGAGCCCGGTGCGCTCGCGCCCGAAGCCAAGCGTCAGATCGTCGAAGAGCCGGGTGCCGTCAGGCGTGGACCAGGCGAGGTTGGAAAGCGTGATGGCAGGCATGAACAGGGACCTTCCCGAGGGCATTGCAAAGCGGCGATGCGTTCGGGGAGAAATCCAACGTTCTGTCCTTTCGGGCTTTCGGAAGCGCGAGAGATAGGCAGCGTCGACCGCCGGATCAAGCGCGCGGCCGTGTCAGGCGGTCCAGTCGCCCGACTTGCCGCCCGTCTTCGACACCAGGCGAATGTCCTGCAGGATCATACCCTTGTCGATCGCCTTGGCCATGTCATAGACCGTCAGCAGCGCGGTCGAGACCGCGGTCAGCGCCTCCATCTCGACCCCGGTCTTGCCGTCGGTCGCGGCGGTTGCGGTGGCGGTCACGCCGCGTTGGTCGGGCACCAGATCGATCGCCACCCGGGTCAGCGGCAGGGGATGGCAGAGCGGGATCAACTCGGCGGTCTTCTTCGCCGCCATGATGCCCGCGACGCGCGCGACGGCAAGGACATCGCCCTTCTTCACCAGCCCGTTCGCGATCGCCGAGGCAGCCTCGGGCGACATGGCGATGCGGCCGGTGGCTATCGCCTCGCGCTTCGTCACCGCCTTGCCGCCGACATCGACCATGTGCGCCGCCCCGCTCTCGTCGAGATGGGTCAGGCGAGTCATCCCACCAGCGCCCGGGTCGCGGCCTCGACATCGTCCTGGCGCATCAGCGCCTCGCCGATCAGGAAGCAGCGCACGTCATGCTCGGCCATCGCATCGAGATCGGCGCGACTGGTCAGCCCGCTTTCGGCGACGAAGGTGCAGTCGGCCGGGGCGCGGCCGACCAGCTCATAGGTCCGCTCGAACGAGACGCTGAAATCCTTGAGGTTGCGGTTGTTCACCCCGATCAGCCGCGAGCGCAGCTTCAGCGCGCGCTCCAGCTCCTCGGGACCGTGCACCTCGACGAGCGCGTCCATGCCGAGTTCGAACGCGGTCGCCTCGATCTCGGCCATCTGCCCGTCTTCGAGCGCGGACACGATGATCAGGATCGCGTCGGCGCCGATGCTGCGCGACTCGATCACCTGCCAGGGATCGACCATGAAATCCTTGCGGATCACCGGGATCGTCACCGCGGCCCGCGCGGCGATCAGATAATCCTCATGCCCCTGGAACCAGGGCGCATCGGTCAGCACCGACAGGCACGCCGCGCCGCCCGCCTGATAGGCGCGGGCATGGGCGGGGGGATCGAAATCGGGACGGATCAGCCCCTTGGACGGGCTGGCCTTCTTCACCTCGGCGATCAGGCCATAGCCGCCCGCCGCCACCTTGGCATCCAGCGCGGCGCGGAAGCCGCGCGGCGGGGTCTGCGCCAGTGCGAGTTCGCCCAGGCGCGCGACACTGGTCGCTGCCTTGCGCTCCGCCACTTCCTCGCGCTTCTTCGCGAGAATCCGGTCCAGCATGTCACTCATCAAAAGGCGATCCAGCAGTCGAGCAGCGCATTGGCAAGCCCATTGTCGAGAAACTCCGCCGCTTCCTCCGCGCCCGAACGCAGGTCGGTGGCGCGGCCGGCGACCATCAGCGCGGCGGCGGCATTGAGGATGACGGCGTCGCGATAGGCGCCATGCTCGCCCATCAGCAGCCGGCGCAGCGCGACCGCATTTTCCTCGGGCGTGCCGCCGCGAATGGCGCTGAGCGGATGGCGCGGCAGGCCGGCATCCTCGGGCAGGATTCGGGTGGGCAGCGATGCGCTGCCGACATTCACCACGACGCTGCCGACCTCGGTCGACAGCTCGTCCAGCCCTTCCTCGCCCGAGATCACCGCGGCGGATGCGGTGCCGAGCTGCTCCAGCGCTTCGGCATAGATCGGGGCGTAGTCGGGGCGGGCGATGCCGATCAGCTGGCGGGTGACATGCGCCGGATTTGCGAGCGGGCCCATCAGGTTGAAAATCGTGCGGCGACCGATGCGGCGGCGGATCGGGCCGATCCGGGCAAGCGCGGGGTGATGATGCTGCGCGAACAGGAAGGCGATGCCGATATCGTTCAGGCTCTCTTCGGCGCGCGATGCGGCGCGGTCGAGGTTCAGGCCCAGCGCCTCCAGCGTATCGGCGGCGCCCGACTTGCTCGATGCGGCGCGGTTGCCATGCTTGGCGACGGGAATGCCGGCCGCTGCCACGACCAAGCTGACGGCGGTCGAGACGTTGAGCGTGTGATGGCCATCGCCCCCGGTGCCGCACACATCGATCGCGCCCTCGGGCGCGCTGACCGAGACCGCGCGCGCACGCAGCGCCCGTGCTGCCTCGGCAATCTCGATGCTGGTTTCGCCGCGTTCGGACAGGGCGATCAGGAAGGCCTCGATTTCCGTCTCCGGGACATGGCCGTCGAGCATGTCGTCGAACGCCTGCGCCGCGCTCTGGCGGGCCAGGGGGGTGCTGGGATCGGGCAGAAGGGCAAAGCTGGTCACGCGGGCAGCTATTCCGTCGGCGCGGGGCGAAGTCGAGAAAGAAATCTTCGTGGCCGTGCGGGTCGCGACGATCAGCCTTCCTCGATCGACCGGCGGCCGTCGGGGCCGATCGCCAGCTCGCGCCAGTCGATCTCCTCCTGCAGGCGGAGATAGTCGGAAGCCCCGATCGCGTCGGTCTCACGCAATTCGTCGAGGCGGCGGCGCTGGGCGGCGACCGTCGCCAGCTTGAGTCGCTGGCGGCGCTCGAAATCCTCGGCATCGCCCTCCAGCGCGCCGCGATCGATCTGGAGCTGGCGCCGCGTGTCGGCAGCGCGAATGCTCTCGTCGCCCTCGATCGCCTCCAGCGCCGCATCGATCAGTGCCAGCCGCGCGGCATGTTCCTCGCGCTCGCCCGCGCCGCCGTCGTTCAGGCGCAGCAGGCGGATCAGCGGCGACAGCGTCAGCCCCTGAAAGACCAGGGTGGCAAGCACGACGGCAAAGGCGGACAGGACGATCAGGTCGCGCTGGGGGAAGTCGGCGGGCAGCGCGAAGGCGGTGGCGAGCGTCACCAGGCCACGCATCCCGCACCAGCCGACCGCGACGCCCTGCGCCAGCGATGCAGGCTGGATATCGCCGCGCAGTCCCCCGAACCGCGCGCTCAGCCGGTTATAGACGAGCACCCAGACGATGCGGGTGACGATGACGCCCAGCACGACTAGCCCGGCAAAGCCAAGCGCCTCCTCGATCCCGCCCGGGTCCATCTGGCTGAGGATCTGGCGGACCTGCATGCCCATCAGCAGGAAGGCGAGGATGTTGAGCAGGAATACTGCGGCACTCCATACCGCGAAGGACTGGACCCGGCTGCGCGCGTCGGACGTCACCTCGGTGCTGCTGGCGATGGTCATCGCCATCGCCACGACGCACAGGACGGCGGACAGCTCCAGCCGTTCGGCGATGATCCACAGCGCGAAGGTGCTGGCGAATTCGAGCAGATTCCCGCCGAGCGAACCGCGGGTATAGGGGACGATCCGCCGCATCAGCCACGCCCCGGCGATGCCCAACAGGATGCCGCCGGGAACTGCGACGCCGAGCCGGAGCCCGACCGACCCGTCGACCGCGCCATGATCCTGGATCGCCACCGCCGCGCCGAACAGGAGCAGCGCCGAGGCGTCGTTGAGCAGGCTCTCGCCGGTCAGCACCTCGACGGTGCGCCGCGGCAGCTTCGCCGATTGCAGTACGCTGGTCGCCGCGGCCGCATCGGGCGGCGCGACGATCGCGCCGAGCGCAATGGCGGCGGCGATCGGCAGGCCGGCAAAGGCCCAGCCGATCCAGGCGACGACCGCGGTGGTCAGGAGGACCGCCAGCACCGCCAGCGCGAACAATTGTCGCCACAGCTTGCGGATGGCGGCGAGGGGAAAGTCGAACGCGGCATCGACCAGCACCGGGGCGATGAACAGCGCGAGCACGGTGTGCGGCTCCAGCGCGATCGCCGGTGTGCCCGGCACCATCGCGACGATCACCCCGGCCGCGGCCAGGAGCGTAGGGTAGGGGATGCGCAGCCGCCGCGACACCTGGAGCAGCAGCACCGCCACCAGCAGCAGCGCGATCAGGCTTTCGAAAAAGGTCATCCGCGCACCCTCGTCCCTGCGTCCCCGTCCGACGCGCCGACCCGGTGTCCCTGAAACTCAGGCCAGCGCGCGTGCCTCAATGCCGGAAAGGCTCAGAAAGTTCGCAAGCATTGCATGGCCATGTTCGGTCGCGATGCTTTCAGGGTGAAACTGCACCCCGTGGATCGGCAGCTCGCGGTGGCGGAAGCCCATCACCGACCCGTCGCCTGCGGTCGCGTTGACCACCAGATCGTCGGGGATCTCGGTCACGATCAGCGAGTGGTAGCGCGTCGCGGTGAAGGGCGAGGGCAGGCCCTGGAACAGGCCGGTCCCGTCATGCTCGACCGGGCTGGTCTTGCCGTGCATCAGCCCGCCGCGAACGACCTTGCCGCCGAAATGCTGGCCGATCGACTGATGGCCCAGGCACACGCCCAGCAGCGGCTTGCGCTGATCGGCACAGGCTGTGACCAGGTCGAGGCTGATCCCAGCCTCGTTCGGAGTGCAGGGGCCGGGCGAGATCAGGAACGCCTGGGCATTGCTGGCGATCGCCTCCTGGGCGGTCAGCGCATCGTTGCGCACCACCTTCACCTCGGCACCCAGCTCCATCAGATAATGGACCAGGTTCCAGGTGAAGCTGTCGTAATTGTCGATGACGAGGATCATGGGACCGCTTTAGGGCGTCGCGAGAAGCTGTGCGAGATCGTTTTTCCAGAAGCGCGCCCAGGTGTGGGTGCCATGCCCCTTGGTCTCGGTCGTCGCGGGCAACAGGATATAGCGGGCGCGCGGCATCCGCTTCACTTCGCGCTCGGCGATGCCGAGTTCGGGCGGGTTGATGAAATCGTCCGCCGAATTGATCCACAGAACCGGCACCGTGATCCGCTCCAGCTGTGCCGACGGATCATAGTTGCGCGAGGAATCGAAGAAATAGAGGCTGTCATTGGCGTCGACCCCGCGGCCGCGCAGCGCAAAGGCCTCGTCCAGCGCCTTGTCCGCCGCGTCGCGCGTCGGGAAATTCGCCTGGAGCGCGACGACATTGCCGCCGGCGATGACCGACAGGGCGGCGGCGGTGCGCAGCCCGGCGGCGGGCTGCTCGGTATAGTTGCCGCCATTCCACATGGGGTCGGCGCGGATCGCATCCATCAACATCTTGCGCCACATGCGATTGCGCCCGGCGATCGCCACCGGCTGGCAGGCGAAGGGGGCCAGCCTTTTGGCGAAGCCGGGATGCGCCTCGCCCCACATGAAGGCGTGCATGCACCCCATCGAGGTGCCGAGGATCAGCTGGAGCTCGTTCACGCCCAACCCGTCGACCAGCAGGCGGCGCTGCGCCTCGATCATGTCGGCATAGTCGTAATGGGGGAAGCGCATCCGCAGCCCGTCGCTGGGACGCGACGAGCCGCCATGGCCCAGATTGTCGGGCAGGATCACATAATAGCGCGTGATGTCGAGCGGCTGGCCGGGGCCGTAAAGCTCGTCGGCGAATTGCGGCAGCAGGAACTGCTTGCCCGTGCCGCCGGTGCCGTGAAGCACCATGACCGCATTGTCGATGCGACCCTTGCCATCGCGGTGGGGCGTGCCGAGGGTCGTATAGTGAATCCGCACTTCGGGAAGCGTCTCGCCGCTGGTGAAGCGAAAGTCGCGGATGACGTGATCGCCCTCCCGCGTCGGCCAATCGGCAGCCACTGCGGGCAATGCGGTCAGAAGGAGCGACAGCAGCGTGAGCAGGCGAATCATCGGGTGAGCGTAGGTGCTGCACCCCGCTGGTACAAATGGCGGACGATCAGTAAGTAATCATACGAAGTCTGAACGGGTCTGTCAGTGTTGACGGGTCCCATGCCGCCGACATTGAATTCTATTCAGTAAAAACGTTGCGAAATCGAAACATAACCGGGCCTTGCCGTGACGTTTCTGCAACATGCGGTTCAACTCATCTGTGGATTCCATCGATTCGTCGCGATGGTCCGGAGCCGAACTCAAGTTCCATTCATTTAACTTGCGACATGATGAAGCAACTTGCCCCCGTTCGCCCCCGTGCCGCGCTGTTGATCGGCGCCGCATTCCTCGCAACCCCGGCGTTCGCCCAGGATGCGTCCGCGCCGCAGCAAAGTGTGACACCGCCCCCGGTGACCAGCACTGCGCCCGCGACGACGCCCGCACCCGCGCCCGCCCAACCGGCGCCGACGATCACGTTCGCGCCCAACACGCCACAGGTCCAGCAGGCCCCGGCCACCCCCGAGGCGCAGCCGCAGCCGGCCGCGCGCGCCGAGAGCCAGCCCGCGCGGACCCGCACCACCACCACGCGCGCTGCCGCCCAGCCGCGCTCGACCGCCCCGGCGCGTCCGGCCGCAGCGGCCGCTGCTCCTGACGCAGCGGCTCCGTCCGCCCCGGCAGCTGACGCCCCTGCAGCAGGTGCTGCGGCACCGGCGGCGCCCGGCGCCACCAGCGCGGCACCGGCGGTTCCGGAGCCGGTGACGCAGGGTGATCCGAGCCAGTCGCAGGTCGATACGAGCACGGCCACCACCCAGCAGAGCGAGTCGAGCAGCCAGGGTTCGCTGCTTCCCTGGATCCTCGCCGGCGCGGCGGTGCTTGCCGGCCTGATCGCGCTGATGTTGTTCCGCCGTCGTCGGACCGAGGACGAGGTCTATTATGACGAGCCGGTCGTCGTGGACGAGCCGGTGGCGGCGCGTGAACCGGTCGTGGTTCGCGAACCGGTCGTTGCTCGCGAGCCGATCGTCGCGCGTGAGCCGGTGGTTGCCCGCGAGGAGCGTGTCGCGCCCAGCGTCGATGGTGATCCGGAACTGATCCGGATGCGCCAGGAGCGTGAGGCCGCGATGGCCGCAGCTGCCGTGGCTCCGGTCGTTGCCCCGACCGCTGCCGGCGATCCGGAGCTGATCCGGATGCGCGAGGAACGTGAGCGCGCCCGTCAGACCGGTGGCGATCCCGAGCTGATCCGCATGCGTGAGGAACGTGAGGCTGCGATGCGCGCCAATGCCGCTGCTGCCGAAGAGGTCGAGGTGGTCGAGGCCGAGTCGGACGATGTTGCCGGCCTGACCGCTGCCGCGCCGGTGTCGCAGCGTCCGTGGCTGGAATTCGGCATGCGCCCGGTCCGTGCCGGCACCAGTGCCGAGGAAGCGCTGGTCGATATCGAGCTGACCGTAGCCAATGCCGGCGACATCGATGCCCGCGACGTCCGCATCTCGACCTTCCTCCTGTCGGAGACCGAGGCCAGCGAGATGGAAAAGCTGATGATCGAGCGTGACCCGACCGAGGTGCCGCCCGTCACCATTCCGGCCGGTGAAGGCAAGCGCGTCGACGCCACGCTGACCCTGCGCAAGGACGGCCTGCCCGACGCCTTCACCCCGGTCGTCGTCGCCGATGCCCGCTATCGCCTGCCCGACGGCAGCGAGGGTCGCACCTCGGCCAGCTTCCGGGTTGGCCTGTGGAACGACAGCGAGGCGCTGGAGCCGATCGCGACCAATGGCTCGGAAATGCACGCCAATGTCGCGGCGGAACTGCACGGTACCCCCGAACGCGTCTGATCGCACCGATCGTCACGCGGGACCCGCCCTTCGCATTAGCGAAGGGCGGGTCTTTTTCATGCGCGCGATGAGTGGCAAGGGGTGCGCGATGAACGACGACAGATTTGCAGCCGAGGTTCAGGTTCGGCTGCCTAGGGCAGGGCATGTGAGCGCAGGGAAATATCGCATCATCGGGCTGGCGAGCGTCTCGGCGATGCTGCTGGCGTCTCCGGCACTGGCGCAGCAGGACGCGCCTGCACCGGAGCCGACGCCTGCGCCGAGCCGGCCGCCGGTGGTGACCCTGCCCGGCGCGGACAATTTCAACCTGCGACCCTCGGGCGCGCAGCCGACGCCGGCGCCGACCCCGACCGTGGCGCCGCCCGTGGTGCGGGCGAGTCCGACCCCCGCCGCGCGCGCGACCCCGACGCCGCGAGCCGCCGCCACCCCGACCCCGCGCGCGACCGCAACGCCCGCTGCGGCGCGGACCGCGCCCGAGCCTGCAGCGGCGGCTACGCCGGCGCCGGTCGCGACACCGTCCCCGGCGATCGAAACGCCTGCGCCGACGGCTGCTGCCACGCCCGTGGCAGTGCCGACCGCAGCCGTTGCGGCGCCGGCTGCCGAAGAGGGCGGCTTTCCGTGGTTGTGGGTGCTGCTGGGCGGTGTCGGCCTCGCCGCGGTCGGGGCAGGGGGCTGGCTGCTCGGCCGTCGCGGCCGTGCCCAGGACGGGGATATGCTCGATGAGGCGCCGGTCCCGACCCCCGCGCCGCAGCCCCGCCCGGATCCCGCTCCCGCGCCGGCCCCGGCGCCTCCGGCGGACCAGCCCGTCCCCGCGGCACCGCGACCGTCGCCACCCCCCGGCACCGTCACCTTGCCGCCCCGCGCGCCGCAAATGGCCCCGCCGCGCCAGGCCCCGCGCCCGCAACCGGCCCGCCCGCAAGTCGCGCCCGAGCCGATCCAGAGCCAGCTCGTCGTCGAGCGGCTGGAATTGGGGCGCGAGGGCGTGATCATCGATTTCCAGCTGTTGCTGAACGCGCCCGAAGGTGCGCAGGGCGCACGCGCCGCGATTGCGATGATCAGCGCCAGCGCCGACCAGGACGCGCAGATCGCCGCCTATCATGCCCGTCCGCCGGTCGGCGCGGCGCAGGGACCGTTCGATCTGCCACGCGGCGAGCCCCGCCGCCTGAACGGCCAGATCATGCTGCCCAGCGACCGGATCAACGTCGTCCAGCTGGGCGGCCGGCCGATGTTCGTGCCGATCGTGATCGTCGACCTGCGCTGGAACGCCGGGCTGAGCGTCCGCCAGCACGGCGCGGACTATATGGTCGGCACCGAGGGCGCCGGAGGAAAGCTCGGCCCGATCTGGCTCGACAAGCAGTTCGAAGGGGTGCTGGCGACCAGCCGCTATGTGCCGAAGCTTCCTGTGGCGGCCGCCTGAGGGGCTGGGCTGTCAGTTCCCCTCCCGCTCGCGGGAGGGAGATGCACGGTCGGTCAAGCCCCTGGCTTGACCTGGACAGCCCGGGGGGCTGTCCACCTGCATCTGGGAGGGCGTGTCCCCTAGCAGTCCAGCTCATGTGACACGCCCTCCCCCGGCCCCTCCCGCGAGCGGGAGGGGAGAAGTGGCGGAAGGGGAGAAGAACCGCAGCGCCCCACCCCCAAAAGAAAAAGGCGGCCCGTTGCCGGACCGCCTCTTCCTGTGATCTGCCGAGTGGCAGCTCGCTGGTCCCGGCCGGAGCCGGGATAATCGCCTGGGCGATTACTTGACCTCGACGGTCGCGCCGGCGTCTTCGAGCTGCTTCTTGATCTTCTCGGCCTCGTCCTTGTTGACGCCTTCCTTGACCGGCTTCGGAGCCGACTCGACCAGCGTCTTGGCTTCGGTCAGGCCCAGGCCGGTGATGGCGCGGACTTCCTTGATGACGTTGATCTTCTTGCCACCGTCGCCGGTGAGGATCACGTCGAACTCGGTCTTCTCTTCCTCGGCCGGAGCAGCGGCGCCGCCGCCAGCAGCAGCAACTGCAACCGGAGCAGCGGCGGTGACGCCCCACTTCTCCTCGAGCAGCTTCGACAGCTCAGCGGCTTCGAGGACGGTCAGCTCGGACAGCTGGTCAACAATCGCGTTCAGGTCAGCCATGGTAATACTCCATTCAATTCAATAGGTTTGGGAAATCGGTCGCAAAGTGCCGCGTGGATTACGCGGCTTCCTTCTCGCTGTAGGCCTTGAGCACGCGAGCCAGCTGCGCCGCCGGTGCCTGAGTGATCGCTGCAAGCTTGCTCGCCGGTGCCTGAAGCAGGCCGACGATCTTGCCACGCAGTTCATCAAGCGAGGGCAGCGAGGCAAGCGCCTTCACGCCTTCCACGTCGAGTACCGTGCCGCCCATTGCGCCGCCGACGATTTCGAGCTTGTCGTTCGTCTTGGCGAAGTCGACGATCACCTTGGCAGCAGCCACGGGATCGACCGAAGTGGCGAGCGCGGTCGGACCAGTCAGCAGGTCAGCAATGCCTGCATAATCGGTGCCATCGAGCGCGATCTTGGCAAGACGGTTCTTCGCGACCTTATAGTTCGCACCGGCGTCGCGCATCTTGTTGCGGAGGTCCGTCGACTGCTTGACGGTCATCCCGAGGTTGCGGGTGATGACCACCACGCCGACCTCGTTGAAGGTGCGGTTCAGCTCGGCAACGGTTTCGGTCTTCTGGGAACGATCCATGCCGGTCTCCTCGTTTTGGACCCCCGGGGGGATCCGGTTACACTAGTCCGAGGGGCACGATCGTCGATGCCAGAGGATTTCCCTGGCTGACCCGGAAACCCGTGCGAATGCGCAGGCGGCCGGTAAAAATCTGTCCCCGTCTTGGCAGGAAATTAAGACCGGCATATTCCGGTCACCTACTGTCTCGGACGGTTTCCTCCCGAAGGAGGAAGCGCGCCCATAGCGGGATTGGCGGGGGAGTCAAGTTTTTCGCGCGAACATCAGCGCGCGGGCAGCCCGGCCAGGATCGCGGCGGCACGCGTCTTCTCGGGCGACTCATAGCCGGCCTCGGCGAGCGGCCGCAAGAGACGGCGGGCGGCGTCGGGGTTGTTCTGGCGCGCAAAGGCCTCGCCCAGCATCAGCCGCTGGGTGGGGGCGGCCGGGACCAGGTCGATCGCCTTCAGCAGCCCTTCCAGCGCGCGGTCGGGCGGGGTCTCGCCGGCATCGACGAAGCTGCGATACCAGGCCAGCAGCGGCCCCGGCGCCTCGGGGTCGAGCCGGTTGGCGCGGGCGATCCAGCTGCGTGCCGCCTTCAGCCGGACGGCTCTCGTCTCGGCCGGGCCGTCCAGCGCCTGACGGGTCAGCGCCACGCCCTTCCATTGCAGCGCAGCCACGCGTTTGGGATCGACCGCCAGCACCCGCTCGGCAGCGGCGAGGCATTCGGCGGCATTGCCGCTGCGGCACTCGGCCTCGGCCAGCAGCAACTGGGCGTCGGGATGGCGCGGATAGCGTGCGCTGTCGCTGCGCAGCCGGGCAAGCCAGCGGTTGCGGGCGGCGATCGCCGCATCGGGATCGCGCGACGATGCGGTCTCGACCCGCGATCCGAGTTCGAGCCGCCCCTTCAGGAACGCCGCCTCGCCGCGGTTGAGCTGCCGGACCACCGGCTCGCCGGCCAGTTGCGCGGGATAGGTCATCTGCTCCCAGGGCACGCGGCTATTGTCGTAACGGGCGACGTCGCGCGCGAGCTTGGCCGGATCGCCGAAGACCTTGGCGGCTTCGTCCAGCGGCTCGCCGCGGACATAGGCGGCCAGATAGTCGTGCAACTGGCCCTTCCGCTCTTCGGAGAAGAACAGATAATGGGCCAGCACCCAGGCATGATAGGGCGTCCAGCGCGGGCGCTTGGTCTCGACCAGATATTTCCCGTTCAGCACGTCGCGGACCGGATAGTTGAGGAACCAGTCGGTCACCTTGCGGATGCCCTCGGGCGGGCGGCCATATTCGATCTTGCCGTCCTCGCGCACGCGGATCGTCGCGAAGATCTCGCCAAAGCCGTCGAGATACCAGCGCGGCCAGGGCTGGGGGAAATAGGTCATCAGATAATGCTGGGCGAAGCCGGCATAGATGCGACCCTCGGCGGAGAGCGGCACGGTCACCGCGCTGACCGTCGCGGTCAGCATGTCGGGATTGGGCGCGCCGAACAGGCCGGCGTCGAGCTGTCCCGTCTGGGGATTGAGCCCGGGCACGGACAGGCTGGCGAGGCTCTGTCCGCTCTGGAGGACGATGCGCTGGTCGATCCGGCTGCCCGCCATGACCGCGCCGTCCTCGCGCGGGTCGTAATAGCGCTGGATGGGGAAGGCCTGGGCAAAGGGTCCCTGGCGCGAGCGCAGGTTGCGCAGGTCCATCGCGTCGAACTCTGCAGTGTCGCCGATCAGCGTGACGCGCAGCTTCAGCGCAGAATCGGCCTGGCCATAGCGGTTGAGCAGGATCGACAGCAGCATGTTCAGCCGCTCGAGATTATGCGCGATCCGGACGAGCTCCTGCTCGCGGCCGTCCGAATAGACGAGGACGTGGTCGGTCTCGGCCACGCGCCAGTCGCTCAGCTTCGCCAAGCTGCCCTCGACGACGATCTCTTCGCCCGTGGCGGACTGGGCAAGGGCGGGGATGGGGAGGGCAAGCGCGACCGCCGCCAGTGCCGATGCCACCTTGCGCATGTAGTGTCCCCTCCCGTCGTCGTCGGCGCAGTGGAGCATGCGACGGGGGTCCGTGCAAGCTGGAGGCGGGACCTCGGCACAAAACAAAAGGGCCGGGATTGCTCCCGGCCCTTCCTGTCTGTTCGCAGTCGCGAAAGGCTTATGCCGAGGCGACTTCCGCCACGTCGACCTTCACGCCCGGGCCCATCGACGACGACAGGGCGACCTTGCGCAGATACTTGCCCTTGGCGCCCGACGGCTTCGCCTTGACGACCGCATCGACCAGCGCGTCGAAGTTCGCGCGCAGGTCCTCGGCCGGGAACGACGCCTTGCCGATGCCGGAGTGGATGATGCCGGCCTTTTCGACGCGGTACTCGACCTGACCGCCCTTGGCTGCCTTGACGGCCTCGGCGACGTTCATGGTCACGGTGCCCAGCTTCGGGTTCGGCATCAGGCCCTTGGGGCCCAGCACCTTGCCGAGGCGGCCGACCAGGCCCATCATGTCCGGGGTCGCGATGCAGCGATCGAACTCGATCTTGCCGCCCTGGACGATCTCGAGCAGGTCTTCTGCGCCGACGACGTCCGCGCCCGCTTCACGAGCCTCGTCCGCCTTCGCGCCCTTGGCGAACACGCCGACGCGCACGGTCTTGCCGGTGCCCTTGGGCAGGGTCACGACGCCGCGGACCATCTGGTCTGCGTGGCGCGGATCGACGCCCAGGTTCAGCGCGACTTCGATGGTTTCGTCGAACTTCGAGGTCGCATTGGCGCGGACGATCGAGATCGCCTCGTCGACGCCGTGCAGCTTCTCGCTGTCGACGGTCCAGCTCTTCTGCTTCTTGGTCTGCTTCGCCATGGTCTTAACCCTCCACAACCTGGAGGCCCATTGCGCGGGCCGAGCCTTCGATGATCTTGGTAGCGGCTTCGATGTCGTTCGCGTTCAGGTCCTTCATCTTGACCTGGGCGATCTCGCTCAGCTTCGAACGGGCGATCTTGCCTGCGGACACCTTGCCCGGCTCCTTCGAGCCCGACTTGAGGTTCGCAGCCTTCTTGATCAGGTACGATGCCGGCGGCGTCTTGGTCTCGAACGAGAAGCTGCGATCGGCATAGACGGTGATGACCGTCGGGATCGGCGTCGTCTTCTCGATTTCCTGCGTGGCGGCGTTGAACGCCTTGCAGAATTCCATGATGTTCACGCCGCGCTGACCCAGTGCAGGGCCGATCGGGGGCGAGGGGTTCGCGGCGCCGGCGGGCACCTGCAGCTTGATATAGCCGGTAATCTTCTTTGCCATGTCACTCTCTTTCCAGGCGCGAAGGCGGGGCCGCCGCGCCGTGATCAAGTCGAGCGGTGATAGCGGCCGCCCCGAAGGCCAGCCTCCCGCAAGATTCCATCGCTGATGCTTTGGAAGGGCGGGCCCATAGCCGAGGACGGGGCCGGATGCAACCGGTCGTGAGGCCTCGGCATCGTCGCCAACGCAAAAGGCCGGAGCTTGCGCCCCGGCCTTTCGTGTTTCCGGCGATGGCCGCGGCGCTTACTTGATGCGCTCGACGTCCTCGAAGCCCAGCTCCAGCGGCGTGGCGCGGCCGAAGATCGAGATCGACACCTTCACGCGGCTCTTGTCGTAATCGAGTTCCTCGACGACGCCCGAGAAGGTCGCGAAGTTGCCCGAGATGACCTTGACCGTGTCGCCGATGTCGTAATCGACCTTGACCTTGGTCTTCGGCGCAGCAGCGGCTTCCTCCTTGGTGTTGAGGATGCGCGATGCCTCGGCTTCGCTGATCGGCTGCGGCTTGCCCGACGAACCGAGGAAGCCGGTCACCTTCGGGGTGTTCTTCACCAGGTGATAGACGTCGTCGTTCATCTCGAGCTTCGCCAGGACATAGCCCGGGAAGAACTTGCGCTCGGACTGGACCTTCTTGCCGCGGCGAACCTCGGTGACGGTCTCGACCGGAACCTCGACCGCCTCGACCAGGCGGTCGAGGCCGAGGCGCGTCGCGTCGGACAGGATCTGGTCGCGGACCTTGCCCTCGAAACCCGAATAAGCGTGAATGATGTACCAGCGCGCCATGAAGGTCCCTTACTGAGCCAGGCGGAGAAGATAGTTGACGATGGTGTCGAAGAAGGTGTCGACCCCGACGAAGAAGATCCCGAGGATTGTCGTCATGATGATGACCATCACGCCGGTCATGATCGTCTCGCGGCGCGTCGGCCACGCGACCTTCCGGGTTTCGGCCTTCACCTGATTGAAGAATTCGACGGGACTGGTCTTCGCCATCTGTCTCAACTCACGAAAGAATAGGCCCGACTTCGAGGCATGGGTCCGCTGCCCGGTCCTTCCTTGGAACCGGTGCAAACCCTACCGCGCTGTCGGATGGGTGTCGCATCTAGCGATTGTTGCCGGGGAGCGCAAGCGGCTGCGCCCCCGGGGCAATGTTCAGAGATAGGCGATCAGCGCGAAGCCGCCGACCAGCGCGATCAGGAACAGCCAGGCGATCAGGTTCAGCCGCTTTTCGATAAAGGCCTGAACCGGCTCGCCGAACCGCTTGAGCAGCGCTGCGATCAGGAAGAAGCGGCCGGCGCGGGTGATCGTCGCCAGGATCACGAAGAGCGGGAAATTATAGGCGAAGAAGCCGCTGGCCAGGGTGACGAGCTTGAACGGGATCGGCGTCAGACCCTTCAGCAGGATGATCGCTGCGCCATATTGCTCATAGCCGCCGCGCAGCGCCTCCATCTTGCTCTCCATATGGTAGAGCTGGACGAGCCACTGGCCCACGCTGTCCCACAGGAAATAGCCGATCGCATAGCCGAGCATGGCGCCGAGGATCGAGGCGACGGTGCAGACCGCGGCGATAGTATAGGCCTTGTCGCGGCGCGCGAGCACCATCGGCACCAGCATCGCATCGGGCGGAATGGGAAAGAAGCTGCTCTCCGCGAAGGAGACCACTGCCAGGCTTCGCATCGCGTGGCGATGATGCGCCATGCGCAGGACCCAGTCGTACATTGCGCGGAACATGATCTATCCTTTTGCCCAGCGCGCCTTTCGCAGACTGGCGTGCGCCGATCAATCCGCTTCGCCGAATTCCTCCGTGTCGATTTCGACCTGGGTCGCCGCCGGGTAGCGCGGGCCGGCGATCCGCGACGGCGCGAAGGCGGTCTCAAGCGCCGCCTCGCATTTGGGCGGGAGGGCTGCGTCGGTGACGCCCAGATTTTCCTCCAGATGAGCGCGCGAGGTGGTGCCGGGGATCGCCACGACATGATCGCCGCGGGTCAGCAGCCAGCGCAGGCACAGCTGGGCGGGCGTCAGGTGCAGCGCCTCGGCCTGGTCGCGCAGGATCTGGAGCAGCGCGAGGTTGCGTTCGAAATTGCCGGGTTGGAACCGCGGCATGCCGCGACGGATGTCGCGCTCGACCAGCGCGCCGGGCGAGGCGACGCCGCCGGCCAGGAAGCCGCGGGCGACGGGCGAGAAGGCGACGAGTGTCGCGCCGAGTTCGCGCGTCGCGTCGAGCACGCCCAGTTCGACGTTGCGCGACCAGAGCGAATATTCGTTCTGCACCGCCGCGATCGGATGCACCGCATGCGCCCGGCGCAACGTCGCCGCGGAGATCTCGCTGAGACCGATGGCGAGGATCTTGCCCGCCTCGACCATCCGGGCGAGTTCGCCGACCGACTCCTCGATCGGCACCGAGCGGTCCCAGCGATGGAGATAGTAAAGGTCGATCCGGTCGGTCTTCAGCCGGGTCAGGCTTTCCTCGATCGTCGCGCGCAGCGTCTCTGGCCGGCCGTCGATCACGCGCTTTCCGTCGACCCCGGTCATGCCGCATTTGGAGGCAAGGAAATACTCGTTGCGGCGGTGGGCGATCGCCTCGCCGATCAGCCGCTCATTGGCGCCGAAGCCGTAGAGCGCCGCCGTATCGAGATGGTCATAGCCGAGATCGAGCGCCGCATTGAGCAGCTGGGCGCCGTCGGCGGGCGAGGGGGGCTCGCCATAGGCATGGCTGAGCGACATGCACCCCAGACCAATCGGATTGACGGTGGACGATCCCAGGCGACGCTTCATAAACCCTCCGATGACCGGCCCCGATTGGGCACTCGCGCCGCGCGTGGCAAGCCCCGGTATCAGCGGCGGCGGGCAAAGTCGGCGACGGGCCCTTCGAGGAAGGCGGCGATCTGGCGGTCGATCCCGTCGGCGTCGCTTGCCTCCTGATTGTAATTGTCGAGGTCGAGCGAGAGCACCGGAACGCCCGCCCGCCGCAGCGCGCGAAGCACGAAAGGGTCGGCATCGGACAGCGCCACTGCACCGTCCACCGCATGGCGTTCGGCCTCGCGGACATGCCAGGCGCCCGCCCAGGTCGGCATGCGCAGTTCGTCGCCCATGGTAACGAAGCGTGCGGCGAGCGCCCGCATCGGATCGCGCCCGTCATCGATTTCCCGGATATAGCCGTCGGCGGCGAGCGCGAGATACATCGACCAGACGAACACCGCGCCATGGCTCTGCTCCCAGCGCTGGTAGAAGCCCATGTCGCTCCACATGCCGCGGCCGACCCACATCAGGCGGAGCTTCTCGTCGGGGCAGGCGGCTTCGCCCGCCTCGTGCCTCGCCTTGACCTCGTGATAGAAGTCGCGGGCGGCATCGCGCGCCCAGACGGTGCCGCGATGCCATTGCGGCACCATCGTCGCGGGCATGGTGTCCGCTACCGACACGGGCACCGGGTGCGCGCCGGCGATCAGGTCGCGGGTCTTGCGGTAATAATCCTGCTGTTCGTTCACCAGCGCCATGATCCCGGCGAAGCGGTCGGGATCGAAGTGGCGATCGGTGGTCGCCTCGATCCGCTCGATCAGGCCGGTCAGTTCGGCGACCATCAGGTCGATGCGGTGCGGCTCGATCCCCTCGTCCCAGCGGGTCTGGAGGCTGTCCCACCAGTCGATCGGGAAGTCGAGCCGCGTCTCGATGCTGCGTTCGAACAGGAACAGGTCGGCATCGGTCTCGCGCGCCCAATGTTCGAAGATGCGCGGGGTCGCGTCGGTGCCGAGCACCGCCTGAACGAAGGCGGGGCGGGGCAGGCCGCCCCAGGGCGCCTGATCCGCGTCGCTGTCGAAGGCGGCGGCAATGCCTTGCGCGCTATAGGCCTCGGCATCCGCCGGATAGCCATGGTCGCGCAGCAGGTCGAAATAGCGCGGCGATTGCTGCTTGGCGGCGACGATCGACGCCCACCATTGGTTGACGACGAACGGCACGTCCATCGCGCGCAGGATCTCCTGCGGCGAGTTGGCATTGACGAGCGCGAGCGGCGCGCCGTCGGATATCCGGTCGCGCAACCCCTTGAACCAGTCGCGCTGGAAGCTGCCGAAACCGGCGATCGAGTCGAGCGACTTGCGGCTGCGGCGCCCGCCCGCGGGCGCGGGGCGGGCGGCGGTGTCCGCGGGGGGCGGGGGCGGGGCACCGATCCGGTCGACGGTGATGCCATGCGCGCGCAACTCGCGCTCGAAATAGCCGGCGTCCCATACCGTGGCTTCGTCGCCCTCGGACTCCACGATCACCGCGCGGCGGGTGCCGAGGTCGCTCATCCGATCGACGATCCGGGTAAGGCGATCGGACACCGAGACAAGCATGCGCGGCTGAAGCCGGGCGGGGTCCGCCAGACCGTCGATCGTCAGCGGGCTGTCGGCCCATCCCGCGACCAGCGGGTCGCCCCAATCCTGATCGTCGCCCAGTGCGATGCGTCCCGAACGCTCGAGCTCGGCTTGCCGGGCGGTCGAGTAATGCGGGGAGCCGAGAACGAATATGGGCTCGCCCTCGAGTCCCCCGGACAGGTCCCCCACCGCCGCGCGCCAATCGGCGGGATCGAGGGCGTGGGCGGCGCCGATGGCGGCAATGCGAATGCGGCCCGACAGGCCGTTCATCAGCGCAGCGCGGCCGCGTTCCTCCTCGGCATGATACTTGAGCGTCGCGGGATCGAAGGGCGATGCGGCGACGGTGTCGAGCCAGCCGAGCAGCGCGGCAATGCGCCCCTGATTATATGCCCGGCTGGACTCGCGCGGCAGGTGGAGCAGGTCGAGCAGGTGGATCGGCCGGGGCGCAATATCGCCGGTGCGCAGCAGTTCGCGGACCGCAGCGAACAGTTGCGGCAGCTCACTGTTCGCATGGGTGAAAAGCAGCGGATCGCCGCTGTCGTCGGCGACGATCTGTTGCAGCAGCGATCGGCCGCGTTGCGACAGCGTACCGTCCCCGGCCAGCGCATCGGCATCGGGGGTGGGGCCGGGCCGGGGCACCATCCGCACCGGGAACAGGCCGGCGGCGCGCAGCAGCGCATAGGGCGCGTCCTGCCCGAGCACGCGGATCACCCGCCCGCCATCGGCGCGCGCGCGGGCCGCGACCGCGCCCGGATCGTCGCATGCCGCGATCAGCAGCGCCGCCGCATCGGCCATCAGATCACGCCCCGCGCGCGGAGATCGGCGATCCGTTCGGGCGGGTAGCCGAGCGTCTGGCTGAGGATCTGGTCGTTATGCTGTCCCACCTGGATCGGCATCACGTCGTCGAAGCCGGTATCGGCATCGGAGAAGACGATCGGGATGCCCGCGGTGCGCAGGTCGATATCGGAGTCGTAGCTGGGGTGGGAAACCGGCACCGCCTCGTGCCGGTCGGCCACCCGCGTGTCGCGCAGCGCATCCTCGGGATGGCGGACCAGTGCCGCTGGCACACCTTGTGCCTCCAGCGCGGCCACGACCTGCGCAGAGGGCAGCTGGCGCGACCAGGCGTTGATCGTTGCCTCCAGCGCCGCGGCATTGGCGACGCGGCTGTCGCGATTGGCGAAGCGCGGGTCGCGGCCGAGTTCGGGATTGCCCATCGCGCGGAACAGTCCCTCGGCCAGCTTCTCGTGCACCGCGACCAGCGCGACATAGCCGTCCGCGCATTCGAACACGCCGAAGGGCGACAGGCGCTGGACGGTCAGGCCGGTGCGCGCCTGCATCCCCGCCGCCGCCATCGCCGACCAGTTCTCGATCGCGACGAAGCTGGTGAGCGCGCCGAGCATCGAGACGTCGATATGCTGGCCGGTGCCGGTGCGATGCCGTTGTTCGAGCGCGGACAGGATGCCGATCACCGAGAAGACCGGGGCGAGCATGTCGGCGATCGGGATGCCGATCCGCACCGGCGGCTCGTCGGGGCCGCCGCTGGCATACATCGCGCCCGACAGCGCCTGGATAATGATATCCATCGCCTTGCCGCCCTCGGGCGCGGTCGCGCCGAAGCCGCTGAGCGAGCAATAGATGATGCGCGGGTTCACCTCGCGTGCGGCCTGATAGCCGACGCCCAGCCGGTCGGCTGTGCCTGCGGTGAAATTCTCGACCACGATGTCGGCCGAGCGGACGAGATCGAGGAACACCTCGCGCGCCTCGGGCCGTTTCAGGTCGAGCGAGACGCCGCGCTTGCCGCGTGCGCGGGTCAGGTGAGAGATCGAGACATCGTCGTCATGCTTGCGCTCGACGGTGATGCCGTCGCGGCCGACATAGGGGCTGTTCTCGCGCGCCAGGTCGCCACCCCTCGGGTCCTCGATCTTGATGACCTCGGCGCCCAGGCCCGCCAGCAGCAAGGTCGCATAGGGCCCGGCGAGCGCACGGGTGAGATCGATGACGCGGAGCCCTTCGAGGGGACGGTCGCGGGTGGGTTGGGTCACGGCAATCTTCCTTCAAGCGCATCGATCTGCGCATCGTCATAGCCAAGGCCGGCCAGCACCCTGCGCGTGTCGGACCCGGCGGGTCCGGCGGCGCGGGGAGGTGCGGGCGGCGTGTCGGAAAGGTGGATCGGGCAGCCGATCTGGCGCACGCTGCCGCTGCCCACGGGCAGGTCGACGACCATGTCGCGCGCCCGGTTGTGCGGATCGTCGAGCGCCTCGACGATGGTCAGCACCGGGGCATATTGGGTGCCGGCCTCGCCCAGCAGCGCGAGCCATTCTGGGCGGGTGCGGGTGGCCATCACCTCGGCGATCTGCGCCTTCATGGCCGGCCAGGCGGCGCGGTCCATCTGGCGGTCGGCGAGTTCGGGCAGGCCGATCGCCTCGACGAACAGCCGCCAGTAGCGCGGCTCCATGTCGGTCGTGACGAGGTGCAGGCCGTCGGCGCAGCGCCAGATGCCGCTGTCGGCGCGGTGCATCCCCTTGGGCGGGGCGCGCGACAGGTCGGGGTTGCGTGAGATGACATTGGCGATCAGCGCAAGCGAGCTGTCGGACATGGCGATATCGACCTGCTGCCCCTTGCCGCTGGTCGCGCGGGCGATGATCGCGGCGAGGATGCCGATCACCGCATTCGATCCGCTGAGCAGGTCCGCGACCGGCACGCCGGGAAAGGCGGGGCGGCCGGGATCCTCGCCCATGCGCGACAGTGCGCCGGCAATGGCGAGCGCGACCGGGTCATGGCCCGGCCGGGTCGCATAGGGGCCGGTCTGACCGCACAAGGTGACCGAGCAATAGACCAGGCGCGGGTTGAGCGCCGCCATCTCCGGCCAGCCATAGCCCATCGCCGTCATCACGCCGGGCCGGTAATCCTCGACCAGGATATCCGCGTCAGCGATCAGGCGGTGGACCGCCTCGCGCCCGTCGTCCGAGCCGGGATCGATCAGCACGCTGCGCTTGCTGCGGGCGAAGATGTCCTGTGCGCGGAGCCGGGCATTTTCCTCGTCCGACAGCCTGTCCCAGCCGAACACCTTGCGCTGCTTGGCGAGTTCGCGCGGATTCTCGATGCGGATCACCTCGGCGCCGAGTTCGGCCAGCAGCCAGGTGCAATAGGGGCCGGGGAGGAATTTCGAGAAGTCGACGACCTTCAGGCCGGAGAGGGCGGTCATGCCTCGTCCTCCAGCGAAGAGACCCATAGCTTGCCGGGCAAGTTGACGCCGTCAACATTGCGCCACAGGCTGCGCGCCGCGAGATGTTCGCTGGCCAGCGCATCCTCGGGCGTGTCGATCCAGGACAGGCCCAATCCGCCCGCGGCCGACATCGCGCCCAGCTCGGCGCGCGTGTGGCGCAGGAAGAAGGCTTCGACGATGGCCTCCCATTCGGCGAGCGTCTCGCGCGGGACATCGGCGACGAGGATCGAGCCCCAGTCGATCTCGGCCAAAGGTCCGGCGGCGTCGCCCATCGCCTTCACCATCCCGCGCATCATCGGTGGGTTGTCGACCAGCGCCCAGGTGACCCAGCCGTCGCTGCACGGCCAGACCTGACGCACGCCCGACTTGCCGCGGACCAGCAGATTGCCGGTGCGGTTGCCGACGCGCCCGGTCCAGGCCCAGGTCAGCGGCTCGCGGTAATTGGCGAGCACCGCCGACTGATAGGCGGACACCTCGACCAGCTGGCCGCGCCCGGTCGCGGCGCGGGCATGGAGCGCGGTGAGCGCGCCGATCACGCCCTGGATGCCGGCCAGCGCGAAGGCCTGCTCACCGGGCATGGTCATCGGCGCACGGTCGGGATCGCCGAGGATCGTCATCAGCCCCGAACGGGCCATCAGGGTGAGGTCGCTCGCCGGCCGGCCATCCTTGTCGCCGCCGGGCAGGAACGGTGCGATGACCACATCGATCAGGGCCGGATTGGCCGCCGCCAATGTTTCATGGTCGCGCCCGGGATTGCGAAACAGGATGTCGGCCGACGCCAGCAGCGCCTCGCCGTCGCCGGTCTCCTTGCCGTGCGCCCAGGCGACATGGCTGCCGGGATCGGGCCGCACGACGCGCGCGCCGAGTTCGGCCAGCATCCGCCCGGCGAGTTCGCCGAGACCGTGGGTGAGGTCGACGATGACGAGATGGGACAGGATGCCGGTCATGCCAGGGCTCCGCTCTCGACCAGGTCGCGCATCTCGGCCTCGCTCAGGCCGAGCAGGTCGACGAAGATCGCGTGGTTGTGCTGGCCCAGATTGGGCGGGGGACCGACACGCACCTCGCTTTCGGAAAAGCGCAGCGGCGGTGCGGGCATGTCGCATTTGCCAAGCTTGTCATGCTCGATGGCGCGGTAATGGCCGCGCTCGATCAGTTCGGCGTCGGTGAAGACGTCGCGGCCGTCATTCACCGCTTCCGACGCGATGCCGAACGCGGCGAGCCGGTCCGCCAGCACATGCTTGTCCTGCAGGCGCGTCCATCCCGACAGCGCGGCGTCCAGCGCGTCCTCATTCGCCTTGCGCCCGTCGAGGGTGGCGAAGCGGGGATCGTCGATCGCCGCGGCCCGTGCCAGCGCCTCCCATTCGGCATCGCTGCGCACGGCGATGGCCAGCCATTGATCGACGCCGCGCGCCGGGAAGGCGCCATGGGGCGCGTATCGCGCGGAGCGGTTGCCGGGCTTGGTCGTGTCGCCGGCCTGGGTCGCGGCGAAGCGGTCGGCGGTGACATGGATCAGCGGCTCGACCTGGCTGATGTCGATATGCTGTCCCTCGCCGGTGCGGCGGCGATGTTCGAGCGCTGCGAGCATCGCCACGGTCGCGAACATTGGCGCGACCACATCACCATAGGCGAAGGGCGGCATGTGCGGCGGACGATCGGGCCAGCCCGACTGGGCGGCGAGCCCCGACAGGGCGGCGGCCGAATTGCCATAGCCGCGCATCGGCCCCAGCGGTCCGGTCCGGCCGGCGACGCTGACGCTAACCTGGATAATGTCGGGCTTGATCGCCTTCAGCGTGTCGAAGTCGAGCCCGATCCGGTCCATATAGCCGTGGCTGAAATTCTCGACGACCAGGTCGGCTCGCGCGACGAGCTTCTTCGCCACCTCGACTCCGCGCGGATCGCCCAGATTGATGGTGACGCCCATCTTGCTGGTGTTGGTGATCGCGAAGAAGGTCGAGGCGTCGGGATCGCGGCCGCCCCCGGCAAAGGGCGGGCTGAGCCGGCCGAGGTCGAGCCGCTTGCGCGATTCGATCTTGATCACGGTCGCGCCCAGGTCGGCCAGATCCTTGGTGGCACGCGGACCGGCGCCGACCCAGGAAAAATCGGCAACCAGCACCCCTTCGAGCGGCAAGGCCATCAGCGGGTCTCCTGTGTGGTGCATCGGATGGCGCCCCCGGCGATCAGCCGCTGTGCCTCCTGAAGGATCGGCACCCCGTCCACGCCGACCGAGGAGAGCCGCTGCGCCTGGCCGAACGCGTCGCGATTATAGAGGGCGTCGAAGCCGCGCTGTTCATGCGCGGCGATCGCGCTGAAGCTGATGCCGTTGGCCTTGCCATAGGCGATGCCGGCGTCCTCCGCCTTCAGCAGCTGGCGCGCCAGTGCAGCTTCCCAGACCTGCTTGCCCTCGGTGAGGATCGCCTGGAGGTCGGGTGGGAGGCGGCGCCACGCCCGGTCGGACATGGCGCGCGCGGGATAGGCGCCGCGACTGAAGCGGATCGTCGTGAAATGCTTCGCCACTTCGGCGAAGTGCAGGCTGCGGATCGTGTCGGCGGGGGCGACGACGCCGTCGATCACGCCCTTGGCGAGCGCCGAATAGACCTCGCCCATCGGCATGTTCACCGGATCAGCGCCCAGCTGGCGCAGGATATCGACCGCATCGCTCTGCGCGCGCAGGCGAAGGCCCTTGAAGTCGGCAAGGCTGTGGATCGGGCGGTCGCGGGTCAGCGCGCCGGGGAAGTTTCCGCCCTGGACGGCGAGGACATGCAGCCCCTCCATCTCCTTGTCGAAACCGGGGAAGCGCGCCGCGAGGCAGTCATAGACCGCGACCTGATCCTCGATCGTACGGACGCCGCCATAGAAGCCCGACTGGCCACGCAGCAGATGCGCGCCGCCCTTGGAATAGATCGGCGTGATCAACCCGATATCGGCGACGCCGTGGCGGATCTCCTCCATGCTCATGTCGGAGGACAGCAGCGCGCCCGACCAATAGGTCTTGAAGCCGATCCGCCCGCCGCTCTTCGCCTCGACCCATTTCATCCATTCCTGGTCGGCAAGGCCGAAGGGATGGGTGGGCGGATAGGGGCTGGCATAGGTCAGCACATGTTCGGCGCTGGGCGGGGGCGCCGCCTTGCATCCGGCGAGCGCGAGCGCGGCGAGGATCAGGAACAGGCGCATGGGTCAGCCCCCCGTGACGCTTGGCAGCCACAAGGTGAGCGCCGGGACGGCGATCAGCAGGGCGAGGTGGAAGAAGTCGGCGATCAGGAACGGCACGATGCCGCGGAAGATCGACCCCAGCGGGATGTCCTTGCCGATCGCCTGGATGACATAGACGTTCAGCCCGAGCGGCGGGTGGACGAAGCCGATCTCCATCGTCCGCACCAGGAAGATCCCGAACCAGATCGGGCTGTAGCCCAGCTCGATCGCGATCGGCAGGAAGATCGGCGTCGTCAGCAGCATCAGCGCCAGCCCGTCGAGGAACGAGCCGAGCACCAGCAGCAGTAGCGCCATGACGATGATCGCGACAATCGGGCTGGTGTGCATCTCGCGCACCGTGTTCGACATCAGGTCGGCGATGCCGGTCACGCTGATGAAAGTGGCGAACAGGATCGCGCCGATGATGATCAGATAGATCATGCCGGTGGTCGACAGCGTCTTGGCGAATGCCTGGCCGATCGCCTCGCGGTTGAAGGCACCGCGCAGTGCGCACAGCAGGAAGGCGGCGAGCACGCCGACCGATGCTGCCTCGGTCGGGGTGAACCAGCCGATCATCAGCCCGCCGATCACGAAGACGACCAGCACGATGATGTCGAGAATGCCGACGATGCCGCGCATTCGGTCTGCCCAGCCGACCCGCGGCGAGCGGGGGCCGAGTTCGGGGCGGAAGGCGCACAGGATCGCGATCGCCGCCATGTAGAACAGCGCCTGGGAGAAGCCCGGGATGATCGCGGCGGTGAACAGCTTGCCGATCGACTGCTCGGCGATGATCCCGAAGACGATCAGCGCGCCAGAGGGCGGGATGAGCGCGCCGAGCGTGCCACCGGCGGCAAGCGCACCGGCCGCGAAGCCGGGGTGATAGCCCGCGCGCCGCATCTCGGGCAGCGCGGCCGATCCGACGGTGGCCACCGTCGCGAGGCTCGACCCGCTGATCGACCCGAAGCCGGCGCATCCGGCGATCGAGGCAAGCGCGAGGCCGCCGCGGCGATGACCGATGAAGCGCGCCGCCACGTCGAAAAAGTCGCGACTGGCCCCGGCTGCAAAGCACAGATGCGCCATCAGCAGGAACAGCGGCAGGACGCCCAGTTCATATTTGTTGGCGACCTCGAACACGACGACGCCCGCCTTGGCCAGCGCCGCCTCGGGCGAGAGCATGACCATCAGGCTGAGCACGCCGGTCAGCGCCAGGCTGACGCCGATCGGGACCCCGATCGTCAGCAGGAGCAGCAGGCCGAGGATGCCGGCAAAGCCGATCAGTTCAGGCGTCATGTCGCCTCCGCCCGATGGCGTCGCGGGCGAACAGCGCGGCGACGAACAGCAGGGCCGCGATCATCAGCATGCGGAACCAGCGCAGCGGGATGTGAAGGATTTCCGACCGCTCATATCCATTCCACAGGTCGGCCAGCATCATGATCGACCCGATTGCGAGCAGCAGCACCGCGACCGTGCCCAGCACCATCGCAAGCCGTCCCAGCGCCTCGCGGCGGACCGGCTGCAACCGGTCGGTCAGGATATGGACGGCCGCATGGCCGCGAACCAGGGTGACGCTGACCATCGACGATGCCGCGATGAAGACGATCGCTGCCTGGACGATCTCGATCGAGCCGAGCAGCGCGAAGCCGGTATGCCGGCCGAGCACGGCGATCGAATCCGCCGCGGTGGCCAGCAGCAGGCCTGCCGATCCGATCATGAAGATGATCCGCTGGGCGACGCCCCCGGTTGCCGCCGCCGGCGGCTCCTCGCCTTGCGGCGGGGCAATGTCAACTGGGTCAGCCAAGGCCTCAACCCCTCCCGATTGACAGCCCTTGAGGCGGGCAGTCTAATGACGTTCAATATCGAGATCGTAGAATAATTCAACCATCTATATTGCACCCTAAATTGGTGCGAGCGAGGCAGTGGCGTGACCGATGAACGGGGCAGGGATAGCGACGGCGCAAGCGAGCGGCGGGTGCAACTCGGCCGGCTCGGCGACTATGTCGGCTTCCGCATGCGCCGGGTGCAGAATCAGCTGTCCGCCGATTTCATGGCGGCGACTTCGCACTTCGGACTGCGCTCCGGCCTGTTCTCGTCGCTGGCGCTGATCGACGCCAATCCCGGCATGTCGCAACAGGAATTGTCGAGCGCGGTCGGTCTGGACAAATCGATCACGGTGCAGATCGTCGACGAGCTCGAGCGGCGCGGCTGGGCCCAGCGCGAACGGTCGAAGGTCGACCGGCGCCGCCATGCGCTGACCGCGCTTCCGGCGGGACGGGACTTTCTCGACCAGCTGTTCAAGATCATGGAAACGGTCGAGGCCGAGGTGCTTGCCCAGCTCAGTCCGGACGAGCGGCTGATCTTCGACGGCGCGCTCGACCGGATGTACGACGTCTTTCATCGCTGAGCATAGGCGACCGTGTAGGTCGCCGGGGCGAAGGGAAGCTGCACCGTTGAACGATGGGCGTCGTCGTTCAGGATGCGGATCCGCGACCGGGTGGTCGGCGCCTGACGTTCGCGCCAGTCCCAGCCGGTGACGGTGACCTGGAGCCGGTGTCCCTTGCGAAACACGTATGAGGCCGGGAGCATCGCGAATTGCAGCCGGGCTGGCTCACCCGCGGTCAGCGGTTGCGCATCCTCGCGAAAGGCGCGGTGCCAGGGAATGCCGATCGTCTGCCAGGGCGCGGCCGCGGTCTTGCGGATGCTCGCCTTCAACCGCCCCTCGGTCACGACGCTGGTCTTTCCGTCGGGGGCGACATCCTCAAGATAGGCGAACAGATGCTCGTCGGGCGCGTCGGAGGCGATCCACAGATCGACCTGCGGGATGCCGGTGATCTCGGTATCGGCGATCACTGGCATGCTCCAGGAGGCGCCCAGGCTCGGAAGGTGACAGGGCTGGGCGGCGGCACCGCTCGCGCCGGGGCAGGTGCCTTCACGCTTCACCTCGAATTCGGTGGCCGCGGCCTTGCCCGGGCGCGTCGCCAGCCGGCTTGCCGCGCCGAGATGGAAATTGCGCATCTCGGTTCCTGGTAGCGGAAAGGCAGCCGCGGAACGCCAGCCGGTCCCTTCGGGTGCGTTGATCGTGAAATAATGGACGGGCGCATCGGCGAGGATGCCGGTGTCGATGCCCTTCAGATGCTGGTCGAAGAAGCGCAGCGCCTCGGCCGCGACGCCGTCCTCGAAGCCGGTGGTCGCGCAGTGGGTCCAGGGGCCGATGATGATCCGCGGTCGGTTGGGCAGATTGGCCTGGGCGATCAATCCCTGCGCGCGGAAATCGTCATACCAGCCGCCCTGGATATAGGTCGCGACCTTCGACGTGCCGAGCTGTGCGGCATAGCTGCTCGCCGATCCCTCGCCCCAGAAGCGGCTGAAGGTCAGTGGCGAGGTCGTGTCGCGATACGGCATCGATAGCATCAGGTCGAACAAATTGGTCGATCCCTGATGCTCCTTGGCCGCCTGGCGCAGCAGCAGGCGGTTCTCGTCGCCATCGACCGGCGTGGACTTCATGTCCTGCTCGACCGTCCTGGTCGGGCCGGTGCCCCAATTGGCGATGATGCCACCGCGGGCAAAGCCGTCGAACTTGTTCCAGGAGAAGCAGCCCGAGAAGACCGCGGTCATGCTGGGTGGCAGGACCGACATCGAATGGAGCACCGCCTCGCCGGTGTTGGAGCAGCCGAACATGCCGACCTTGCCGGTCGACCAGGGCTGGTGCGCGGCCCATTCGGTGATCTCGTAGGAATCATAGGCTTCGTTGCGGTCCTGATAGCCGCGCCGCGTGCCGAACGACGCGCCCGATCCGCGCCGGGCGGCGGTGACGACGACATAGCCATGGCCAACGATCGTCCCCATGCCGAACCGGCCGCCGCGGACGTTGATCGGCCCGCCATCGCCATTGGGCCCGCCGATATCGAGCGACCCGGTCCAGATCACCGGGAAGCGCCCGGGCGCCGCGGCCTTGCCGATCGCGGGCCGCGTGACGCTGACCGCGATGCGGACGCCGTCGCGCATGGTGAGATATTCGGAGGTGACGATCGTGTCGGTGAACTTCAGCGCCGGCGCATAGCGCCCGAAGCTGGGCGCCTCCTGGGCATGGAGCGCGGTCGGGGCTGCGGCAAGCACCAGAGCTGCGGCGAGCGTGCGGATCATCTGAAGGCTTCCTCGGCAAAGTTGCGGGCTTCGGCTTTCTGGGCGGCGGCATCGGGCGCGAGCAGCCAGCGGGCGCGGACCAGTCGGTCGATCGCGGCATCGAAGCGGCGCAGATTGCCGTCGCGGCCGCCGGGATAGAGCGCCGCCAGTTCGGCTTTCGACAGCGGGATGCGGCGCATCGGGATCGACGGGCTGCCGATTCCGCCACGCGCCTGGTCGCATCCGGGCGCGGCGCCATATCGGGCGAGCGGGACGTCGAGCTGGGCAGGGCGGACGCCGCCCATCGTGTTGCCGCTCGCGTCGCGCTGCTGCCTGCCCTGGGCATGGCGCAGCCGCGCGGCGCGCGGCGGGGCAAGACCGCGGCGCGACCAGCTGTCGAGATTGGCGTGGGCGGCCGCGGCAAAGGCGGACATGTCGATATCGGTCTGGGCAAAGGGGCAGTCGTCGGTCCTCGCCGGCGCGGGACTGCCCAGACGTGTCGCGATCTGGCGTTCCGAAACGCCGTCACGCCGGCGGCTGGAGCCATGGGTCAGGCCGGGTACTTCGTAAAGCCGGTGCGCCCCCGGTGCGCGGTCCTTGTCCGGACTCTGCGGCTCGCGGTTGGTGATCGCCTCATTCTCGCTCTGAAGCTCGATCACCGGCACATCGATCGCGACATTGGTCCGGCGCGGATCGTCCTCGGCCAGATTGGGCGATCGCGAATTGATCGGGACATAGCCCGAGCGGTAGCTGAACGACGAAATGCCGATCAGATAGCCGTCGATCAGCGGCCTGCCGTCGGCGCGGCGGTATTTCGCGTGGAAGCCGGAATTGATGAAGGTGCGCAGGAAGCTGCCGGTGAACGACCAGCCCGAGGCATAGGCCCGTTCGACCTTCAGCGGACCGAGGGGCCCGGTGCGGGCGCGGATTAGCCGCGCAGTATCGGCGAACACGTCCCAGCGGATGCCGTCCTCATCGCTCGGCCAGTCGATCGGCGCATAGCGTTCGGGATTGAACCAGCCGAGCATTTGCGTCGCCATGATCGGCGATCGTCCCGGCGGCGCGCGGCGGGTGTTGTCGTCGGCGCCGATCATCACTCCGACAAAGGCATCGCCGCGGCGCATCGCATAATCGGCGATGGTGCCCCAGTTGAGATTGCCCATGACCGGATGCGCCGGGTTCAGCTGGACGGTACCGCTGAAGCGCTTCGGATCGGACGGGCGCAGGACGATCAGGCGGGTGGTGTAGGGGACGTCGCTGCGCTCGGTCCGCACCTTTCCGGCTGCGTCATAGCCATAGACATTGGCGGTGCCGCTCTGGAACCATTCTTCCCGCACATAGCCGGCCCGTGCCAGCGCCTCGGCTCCGGGCGTGCCGGGCAGGGCGGGATCGAGCCAGATTTGCGACGTCGCGCTGGGGGCGGGCGCGGGGCGGACGCTGTCGGGATCCGGCGCAGCGCTGGCGGTCAGCGCGAGCAGCGACGCCGCGAGGAAAGGGCGGATCACAGGCGCTTGCCCGGCGCAACGCAGCGGAACGAAGCGGCGCTGGCGGGATCGCCGCCGCGGTAGCGCGCCTGTTGCGGATAGGGGCAGATCAGCCGCGTGCGGGTGACCGAGCCGGCCTCGACCTTCGACGCGACCATCGATCCCGGTGCGCGGCCATGCTCGACCCATTGCTCCATCGCGGTCAACAGGTCGTGCTGCGCGTCGAGCATGGGCGCATCGCGGCCCGATCCGCCGATCTGGTCGGGGCCGGGGCCGCCCGCGCAGTGATGGACGCCGGGGAGCATGTAGAGGCGCGCGAAGCTCGATGTCGGCCGGACGCCCCCCATGCGCCGCGTCAGCGCGTCGTGATAGTCGATCACCATCCGCGCCGCGACCGCGCCGTCGAGCCAGCCGGTATATTGGATCAGCTTGCCGCCACGCCTGCGAAAGGCGGAAACATCGGGATCGTCGGCGCGCAGCTGGGGCATCACCCGGTCGATCGCCGCCAGATCCCGCGCCACGTCGAAATCGGCGCCGTTCCAGTCGCGCAGCCCGCGGATCGCTTGGCCGAAGGTGCCGATCGCCAGCTGCGACCGGCCTCTGTCGACCAGCACGCCGGGGAGCAGCCCCTTGTCGATCGCACGGCCGCTGACATCTGTCAGCGACGCATAGAAGCGCTCGGCAAAGCGGACCTGCTGCGCGCTAAGGCAGCCGCTCGTCTGGCCGGGGCGGCACTGGAGCGAGGCAATGCGAAAGTTGCAGGCGCGTGGATCCTCGACCAGCCCGTCGCGCACGCCGTCGCCGGCGTCGCATGCCTCGCTGCCCTTGTCGGCGATCAGCTTCCAGTCGGCGGGGGACATCAGGCCCGGATTGCGGTCGCGCTCGAGCAACTCCCACATCCGGCGCACCGTCATCTCGGGTGTCTTCGGCCCGTTCGCGCCGGTGACGATGCCGTCATAATCCTCGGGGAAGCGCTGCAGCGCTTTCAGCCCCTGACGGCCGCCGCCCGAACAGCCGATGAAATAGCTGTAGCGCGGTGCGGTGCCGTAATGCGCGGCGACGATCGCCTTGGCCTTTTGCGCGAGCAGATGGTTGGCGCGGTGGGTGTAATTCTCGCGCGCCCGGGCATCGAGCATCCATGCCGGATCGCTCATCTTGTGCCCGGTGTCGGTGGTCGCCGCGGCATAGCCGCGACTGATACCGCGGGGGAGGTCCTGATAGTTGAAGGTGCCGGCAGCCCCGCCGACGCCCGCGCCGAGAAACTTGCCGTTCCACCCAGCCTTGCCGGGCAACCAAAGCTCGAATGCGATGCTGCCCTCGATCCGGCCGCGCACCCGGCAGAAGGGCCGCGCGGTCGCGACCGGATCGCCGCGGCCCGGCGGCATGCCTGCCGCCCAGGCGGTACCGCTGTCGGTCGGTGTGGCGGAGTCGATGGTGACATCGGGGATGGCGAGGCTGGTCACACCTTCGCAGAGATTTGCTGGTGCCGGGATCGGCGGCGACGCTGCCGAGCCGAGCAACAACGCCGTGGCACCAAGCGCGAGACGTGCGATCATCTTCTTTCTCCGGTGCGGCATTCATAGGAAGCTGCCTGCTCGATCGGGCCGCCGACATGATGGGGGCGGGCGGGGAAGGCGCAGGCCGGGCGCGTGCGGACCGGCACGCCGTTCTCGACCCGGGCGGTGCGCACCTGGTTCGGGGCGGGGCCGCCATCGACCCACTGCTCCAGCGCGGTGAGCAGGTCGTCGCCCGCCGCGCGCGACACGCCTTCGCCGTCGAGGCCGCCCGCGCCGCCGAACCGGTCGGGCACGCCGCCGCCGCGGCAATGGTCCATGCCGGGCATCAGGAACAGCCGCGCGAAGCCGCTGGCGCGATCGGCGCCGAAGCGCTTTTCAAGGGTGCGGTAGTAGTCGATCGTCGGCAGGGGCGAGACCAAAGGGTCTGCCCAGCCATGATAGAGGATCAGCTTGCCGCCCCGCCGGACGAAGCGATCGATCCGCGGATCGTCGGCATGAAGGTTCATCACCCGGTCGATCGCGGACAGGTCGCGTGCGATCCGGAACCGGCGCACGTCCCAATTTGCGTCACGGTAAATGCCCTGTCCGAACAAGACCGTGGCCAGATATTTGGGACCCGGCGTGAAGGGTTCAGGAACGGCAACCGGCGAGACCGGCGTGCCGGGGAGGATGCCGTCGTCGATCCTGCGACCGCTCTCGTCATGCAGCGGCGCATGGATTCGCTCAGCCAGCGCGACCTGCTCTGGCGTCAGGCAGGCTTTGGATGATGCCCCGGCGGTGCAGGCAAGCTGGGCAGGACGGAAATCGCAGCGGCGCGGATCCTCGATCAGGCCGTCCTTCAACCCGTCGGCTGCATCGCACCGCCCCACGGCGGCATCGGCAATCCGCTTCCAGCCCGCCGCGTCCAGCACGCCGCGGTCGCGGTCATGCTGGATCATCTCCCATAGCCGCCGCGCGCTCATCTCGGGCGTGTTCACCCCCGGCGCGCCCGCCAGGATGCCGTCATAATCCTCGGGATAGCGCTGCAGCTCGGTCATTGCCTGACGTCCGCCGCCCGAGCAGCCGACGAAGATCGCCTTGCGCGGCGCGCGGCCATAATAGGCCGCGGCGATCGCCTTGGCCTTGAGCGCCAGCAAATGATTGGCGCGGCCGGCATAGTTGGCGGCGCGATCGGGACGGCCGAGCAGCCAAGTCTCGTCGGATGCCTTGTGGCCGGTATCGGTGCTGGCAGCGGCATAGCCGCGCTCCACGCCGCGGGCGAGATCGGGCAACGCGACGCTGCCCGCCTGTCCGCCGACGCCCGCACCCAGGAAACGCCGGTTCCAGTCCGCGCCGGCCGGCAGCCATAGTTCGAAGCCGATCTCGCGTTCGATGATTCCCTCGACGCGGCAGAAGCTGCGGGTCGGGCGGTAGCTGCGGGTGCCCGTCACCGTCTGCCCCGCTGCAACCGGCGATGCGGCGGTGATGCGGACATCGGGCGGCAGGTCGATGCGGACACCGCACAGCAGCGCGCTGGGCGCTCCTGCTGGTGCCGCGCTGCCTTGGAGCAGCAGCGCGGCACCAGTCGCGGCGATCAGCGTCAGGACCGGCCGGATCCTCACCGGCTCAGAACGACTTGCGCAGGTCCAGCGCGATGAAGCGGCCGATCGGGGACGCGTTCTGGCCGTCCCAGGCCTGGGTTCCGTTGATCACGTCGGGCGGATCGCGGTCGAACACGTTCTGGGCGCTGAGCGTGATCCTCAGGCCGTTGAGCGCGCCCTGGTCGGGGAATTTATACCCGATCGACGCGTCGAACGTGTTGTAGGCGCGGACCTGCTGGCTCGGGGTGATCAGGTTGTTGGTGTAGTCGCCGACATGGTTCCAGAACAGGTTCGCCGACCAGCGCCCGTCGCTCCATCCCAGATTGCCGCGGATGCGGGTGTCGACGGGGAAGTTGATCAGGTTCAGCGCGTTGCGGAACGGCACGCCGGGTGCGGAGGACCGTTCGGCATTCAGGATCTGGGTCAGGTAGAAGCCGACATTGAAGGCGCCGATTCCGGTGTCGATCCGCTGGTCGAGCTGCACGTCGATGCCGTCCTGATGCAGTTCGCCGATATTGTCGCGCCGGCCGTCGACGATCAGCAACAGGCTGGAGGCGGGCTCGCGGACCGTCTCGAGATTGGGCGAGTTCAGCAACGCCTCGACCTGCTGGATCGTCGGATTGCGATTGACATAGCTGCTGTACAGGCCGTCGCTGCTGAGGATCGTCGCCGGGGCGAGCGCGTCGATCAGGTTCGAATATTTGATGTTATAATAGGTGACCGAGGCGCTGAAACCGGTCAGGAAGCTTGGCTTGAAATCGGCGCCCACCGACCAGGTTTTTGCGGTCTCGGGGCTCAGGTCGTTGCGGCCGCCATTCATGAAGATGCCGCGCTTCGTGACGCCGTTGTCGACCAGATTCTGGATGAAGATGTTGAAGATCGCGTCGGAGGAGTCGATCAGCGACGGCGCGCGGAAGGATGTGCCCCAGCTGCCGCGCAGGCGAAGGCTGTCGATCGGCGTCCAGGTCACGCCGATCTTCGGATTGAAGGTGTCGCCGAAGTCCGAATATTCCTCGTAACGGCCGGCCAGCTGGACGGTCAGTTCCTGGAATCCGCCAATGGCGTTGGCGGAGCTGAACAGCGGGATGTTGAGCTCGCCGAACACCGCCTTGTTGTTGCGCGACTTGGTCCGCTGGCGGTCGAGGATCAGGTCGTTGGCGAGGTTCTTGAGCGTCGAGTAGATCGTGTATTCGAGCTCGTTCTCATGATATTCCGCACCGATCGCGACGCGCACGTCGCCGCCGCCGATGCCGAACAGCGGACCGTCGATCTTGGCGACGAAATCGCGCCCGTCATTCACGGTGAAGCTGTCGCGATAGCCGGCGATGCTGGCAAGGGTGGCGGGATTGTTGTTGGCGAAGGCGCCGTTGCCGAACGGATTGAACGCGGTCGCCGGGTTGCTGTCCGCGAGCGCGCGGGGAAGCGTCAGCGTGTTGAGCAGGTCATCGGTCTTCGCACGACCACGATTGCGGTTGAGCGCGGCATAGGCGTTGAGCTGCCACGCGCCGCCCAGATCGTAGCGCAGGCCCAGCGTGTTCTGCCACCCGATGTCATGGCCCGACCAGGTCGCGTCGCGCTGGGCATCGATGAAGCGATATTCGACCGTGACATTGGCCGCCGCCGGATTGGTCGGGTGGACGAAGAACGGATTGCTGCGCGGCACGATCAGGTTCGAGCCCGGCGGCTGGACATTCTCGCTGAAGGTCCGCCGGCTGTAAAAGCCCTCATAGGTCAGCGTCAGCCGATCGGTGAGCTCCTGATAGGCGCTGAGGAAGACCGAGTGGCGCTCCTGTTCGGGCAGCAGGTCGCCCCAAAGCCCCTGGTCGAAATAATTGGGCGTGCCCGCCACTAGCTGGCCCGCGGTCAGCCCGCGGCCGTTGCCGTTCGGCAGGGGATAGCGGGTGCTGCCGATCAGGATGTTGCCGGGCGCCGCCTGGGTCGATCGCTGGTCGGTGCCGCCGATGCTGCGCAGATCGGCAGAGGTGAAGTCGCGGTCGACCGCGCGCAGATTGCTGCGGAAATAATAGTCATAGGCGGCCAGAAATCCGCCATTGCCCCATTTGCGGCTGAACAGCGCTGAGCCCTGCATCTGGTCGAGCCCGTCCGCGCCGCCATAGCGCAATTGTACCTCGGCACCGTTGAACGGCCGGCGCGTGATCATGTTGACCACGCCCGCAACCGCATCGGCACCATAGATGGCCGAGGCGCCGTCGGGCACGATCTCCAGCCGCTCCAGCGCGATCGCCGGGATCATCGCCGGGTCGGCCAGCGCGCGGATCGTGCCGTTCGGTGCCAGGCGGCGGCCGTTCAGCAGCAGCAAAGTCGCCTCGTTCGACAGGCCGCGAAGATTGATGCCCGAGGTACGGGTACGATTGGCCGCGGCATCCTGCGCACCGCCGCGCCGGCTTTCGTCCGCGCCGATATTGACCACCTGGGGCAGGGTGCGGGCGATCTCGGTCGATGTCGCCGCGCCGCTGCGCAGGATATCCTCGCGGTCGAGCTGGACCGAAGGGGAGGCGGGCGGTGCCACGCCGCGAATGCTGGTGCCGGTGACGACGATCTCGTCATCCGCGGCAGGGGCCTGAGCCTCCTGCTGTTGCTCGACCGGCGTCGGGTCGGTCTGCGCATGCGCCAGCCCCGCCTGCACGAGTGAACTCAACGCAACCCCGATGAACAGGCCCGATGACGTGCGCATGCCCTTCTCCCTCTCCGATGAACGGCCGCTTTGCGACTCTCAATTGATATGAATATAAACAGTCCATAATGTCAACGATATTGGTTCGAACCTAAGCGGAGATTGACGGACGGGCGCAAAACGTGTCTTCGCTGTGTCCCATGTCCCGAGAGAATGACGTTGGCGCGCTCGCGCCGCTGATCGGCTATCATCTGCGTCGCGCCTCGGGCGCCTTTGCCAGCGACTTTGCCGCGGCGGTGGACGGCACCGGCATGCGCCAGGTGCTGATCGGCATCCTCGCGGTCGTCGAAGGGACGCCGGGGATCAATCAGGGAGCGGTCGGTCGCGTTCTGGGCATCAAGCGCGCCAACATGGTTTCGCTGATCAACGAGGTGGTCGATGCCGGCCTGATCGACCGCGAGATCGATGTGAGCGATCGCCGCGCCTTTTCGCTGAGCATCACGGAGCTGGGCCGCGCCAAGCTGGCGGACTGCCTGAAGCGCATCGAGGCGCATGAGCGGCAGATGCTGGCGGGCTTTTCCGAGGCGGAGAAGGCGACCCTGCTCGAGCTGCTGGGCCGGATCGAGCGCCGCGCGGCGTCCGACCTGAGCTAAAGCCCCAGCAGCCGGGCCGCATTGCCCTTCAGGATCGGGTCGCGAAGCTCTGGCTTGAACCCTGCCTCGTCAAACGCAGCGATCCACCGATCGGGCGGGATCAGCGGGAAGTCGGACCCGAACAGGAATTTGTGGCCCAGCTGGCTATTGGCGTAGCGGACGACCTGGGGCGGGAAATATTTCGGGCTCCAGCCGGACAGGTCGATGAAGACGTTCGGCTTGTGCAGCGCCATCGACAGCGATTCATCGGTCCAGGGCCAGCCGGGATGCGCCAGCACGATCTTCATGTTGGGGAAGTCGACCGCGACATCGTCGACCAGGATCGGCTGGCCATATTTCAGGCGGATGCCGCCGCCGGCGGGCATGCCGGTTCCCATGCCCGAATGACCGGTGTGGAAGATTGCGGGCAGGCGATAATGATCGATCACCTCGTAGAGCGGCCAGGCCATTCGGTCGCCGGGGTCGAAATCCTGCAGCGGCGGGTGAAACTTGAACCCCTTCACCCCGTGCTTCTCGATCAGGTCGCGCGCCTCGATCGCGCCGCGCTTGCCCTTGTGCGGATCGATCGAGGCGAAGGCGATCATGATGTCGCTGTTCGCGGCCGCCGCCTCGGCGATCTCCTCGTTCCGGATTCGCCGGATGCCGGTGCCGGCCTCCATGTCTACCGTGAACATGACCAGCCCGATCTGGCGCTCGCGGTAATGAGCGATCGTCTCGGGGATGGTCGGGCGGCGCCGATCCGCCTTGAAATAGGTAGTGCTGGCATCGAGGAACTCGCCGAAGATCGGGTCCTCGGGATCGTGGCACGACACCTCGGCATGGACGTGGATGTCGATCGCCTTCAGCTTGTCCACGTCCATGGCGGCGACTCCTATTCGGCGAGGATCAGCGCATCGAGCGCCACCGCGCCCTTGCCCTTGGGATAGACCACCACCGGGTTGAGATCGACCTCGCGGATCGCCGGCGTTCCCGCCAGCGCACCGCCCAGCGCGGCGATCAGCGTCGCGACCGCATCGATATCGAGCGCCGGACTGCCGCGATAGCCGTCGAGCAGCGCGCCCTGCTTGAGGCTGCGCAACTCGGCGACGATCGCGTCATGCGTCAGGTCGATCGGCAGCAGGCGGACGTCGTGGAGCAGCTCGGCGGTCACTCCGCCGAAACCGACCAGGATGACCGGTCCCCAGTCGGGATCGTTGCGCGCGCCGACGATCAGCTCGGTCCCGCGCTCGCCCATCGCCTCGATCAGTGCGCCGTTCAGCGCGATGCCGGAGTCATAGACGGCGACATTGTCGTAGAGCCGGGTCCATGCCGCTTCCAGCGCGGCGGCATCGGCCAGGTTCAGGATGACCCCGCCGGCATCGCTCTTGTGGCTGAGCGCTGCTGCCTGTGCCTTGATCGCCACCGGATAGCCGACGCGCGCCGCGACCGCCTTCGCCTCTTCCACATCGCGGGCGAAGCCGCCCTCGGGAAAGCGGACGCCCAGCGGGGCGAGCAATGCCTTGGCCTGATATTCGGGGATGACGCCGTGCGGCAGGTCGAGCGCCACGGCCTGGCTGTCGCCGGCGGCGAAGTCGCGCTCGGCAAGCTGGCTCAGATGCCGCAGCGCGCGGAAGGCGCGGTCGGGCGAGGCGAAATAGGTGACGCCGATCTCGCGCAGCTGATTGATATAGGCCGGGGGCACGGGGGCGCCGTCGTCCAGCCCGGCGAAGATCACCGGCTTTTCGGGCTTCAGCGCCTTCACCGCATCGATGATCGGCGGGAATTTGCGCGCGCTGGTCGCTTCGTCGGTCTGGATGATGCCGAACACCAGAGCCGCGAAATTCTCGTCGGCCAGCAGCGGCTCCATCGTGCGGCGATACAGGTCGGGATCGACCAGCGCCTGGGCGGTCAGGTCCATCGGGTTCGACACGGGGATGAAGTCGGGGATCGCCTCGCGCATCCGCGCCGCAGTTGCGCCGCTCATCTCCGGCAGGTCGAGCCCGATCCGCTCTGCCAGGTCGAGGGTCAGCGCCTTGAACGCGCCGGACTCCGTCAGCACTGCGGTACCGCCGCGGCGCACCGGCTTGGACCGGACGACCAGCTCGATCACGTCGCCCAGTGCCTCGAGGCTGTCCACCAGCACGACGCCCGCGCGCTCGACCTTGGCCTTCATCAGCTGCCAGTCGCCCGCCATCGCCCCCGTATGGGTGGCCGCGGATTCGCGCGCTGCGCTCGACGTGCCGGGGTGCAGCAGGACGATCGTCTTGCCCGCTTGGCGCGCCTGCTCGGCGAGCGCGAGGAAGCGCGCCGGCTTGCGGAACTGCTCGACGATCATCGCGATCGCCGGGGTCGCGGGATCGTTCAGCAGATGCTCGACATAATCCTCGACGCCCGACGCGGCTTCGTTGCCGGTCGATACCGACACGGTGATGCCCAGGCCCTTGGCCATCAATGTCGTGCCCAGCACCACCGCCATCGCGCCCGACTGGCTGACGATCCCGACCGCCGGCTTGCCCTCCAGCGGCAGGATCGGCGTCTCGACGAAGGTCAGCGGGATGCCGGCGGCATAGTTCACCATGCCCAGGCAGTTCGGCCCCTCGATCACCATTCCATGCTCGGCGGCGATGCGTGCGACCTCGGCCTGGGCGGCGAGCCCCTCGGCACCGCCTTCGGCAAAGCCCGCCGAGAAGATGATCGCCGCCCCGACGCCGCGCCGGGCCAGCGCCTGAACCGCGGGCAGTACCGCCGGGCCGGGGATGGCGAGCACGGCGGCGTCGACGCCCTCGGGCAATTCGTCGATCGACTTGAGGCAGGGGCGCCCGCCAATCTCGTCGCGCTTCGGGTTGATCAGGTGGATCGCGCCCGAATAGCCGTGCCGGTCCAGATTCTGCAGCACCGAATTGCCGAGCGCCCCCGGCGTGGGCGATGCGCCGACGATCGCGACCGATTTCGGCGAGAGCAGGCGGGACAGGTTGAGCATCGTCGTTCCTAGCCGGGCGCCCGCCGGCCCGCGGCGCGCGCGAACCGGCGGGGACACCCCGTATCGTTGGTCGTCACGCCGCCGGCGCGAGGCGCCGGTGCGGCTCGGTCAGGCGAGGGTGGGGGCGTCAGCCCTTCACCCGCTCCTTGTCATAGGCGCCGAGGCCGGGCTTGTAGCTCTTCTCGTCGATGAACTGGCGGATGCCTTCCTTGCGACCTTCATTGTCGTAGGAATTGGCCGCTTCCTGCGCGCGGACCAGATAGTCCTCGGCATCGTCATAGCTCATCAGCGTGACGCGGCGGACCGCGTCCTTGGTCGCCTTCAGCGCGACCGGGTTCTTGGCGAGCAGAACCGTGGCGACCTCGGTCACCCGAGCCTTCAGCTGGTCGAGCGGCAGCGCCTCGTTAACCAGGCCCCATTCGACCGCGGTCCTGCCGTCGATATTCTCGCCCATCATCGCATGGTACATCGCCTTGCGGAACGGCATCAGCTCGACCGCCACCTTGGTCGCACCGCCGCCCGGCAGAATGCCCCAGTTGATCTCGGAGAGGCCGAACTTCGCGTCCTCCGCGGCAAAGGCCAGGTCGCAGGCGAACAGCGGGCCATAGCCGCCGCCGAAGCACCAGCCATTGATCATCGCGATCGTCGGCTTCTGGTACCAGCGCAGGCGGCGCCACCAGCCATAGCTTTCGCGCTGTGCCTTGCGGGTGCCGCGCAGGCCGTCCGCCTCGGTCTCGCGGAAATATTCCTTCAGGTCCATGCCCGCGGTCCAGGCGCTGCCCTCGCCGGTCAGCACCAGCACGCCGACATCGTCGCGGAACTCGAGCTCGTCGAGCACTTCCATCATGTCGCGGTTGAGCGTCGGGCTCATCGCGTTCCGCTTGTCCGGGCGGTTGAACTTCACCCAGGCGATGCCGTTCTCGACATCATAGGCAACGACGCCGTTGCTGCTCAATTCGGTCATTCTTCGGTCCTTGCTGGCGCGGGTCCGCGCTCGATGATCAACGGTAGGATGGAAACGGGGATCGGCGCCTTGCGCGGCGTCAGATCGGATAATGGCCGGGCTCGGTCTCGATCGTGACCCAGCGCAGCTCGGTGAAGCTGTCGATGCCCGCGCGGCCGCCGAACCGGCCATAGCCGGAATTCTTGACGCCCCCGAACGGCATCTGCGCCTCGTCATGCACGGTGGGTCCGTTGACGTGGCAGATGCCCGACTTGACCCGACGCGCGACCTTCAGGCCACGCGCAGTGTCGCGGGTGAAGACCGAGGCCGACAGGCCATATTCGGTATCGTTCGCCAGCTCGATCGCATGCGCCTCGTCGCGGGCGCGGATCACGCCGACGACCGGGCCGAAGCTCTCGTCGCGGAACAGCTTCATCTCCGGCGTCACCTTGTCGATGACATGGGCGGGCATCAGCACGCCATTGGCGTCGCCGCCATTGACCTGCACCGCGCCCTGCGACGTCGCATCGGCGATCAGCGACTTCACATGATCGACCGTCTTCTGATCGACCACCGCGCCCAGCGGGGTCTTGCCCTCGCGCGGATCGCCGACCGCCATGGTGGCGACCTTCGCCTTGAACTTCTCGACGAACGCATCGGCGACCGACTCGACGACGATGATCCGCTCGGTCGACATGCAGATCTGGCCCTGGTTCATGAAGGCGCCGAAGGCAGCCGCCTTGACCGCCTCGTCCAGGTCAGCATCGTCCAGCACGATCAGCGGCGCCTTGCCGCCCAGTTCGAGCAGCACGGGCTTCAGATGCTCGGCAGCGCGCTTGGCGATGATCCGGCCGACTGCGGTCGATCCGGTGAAGTTGATCCGGCGGACATGCGGATTGTCGATCAGCGCGCCGACGATCTCGCCGGCATCCTCAGGCGCGTTGGTGACGATGCTGACGCTGCCCTCGGGCAGGCCCGCCTCGGCAAATGCCTCGGCGATCAGCGAATGGGTGCGCGGGCACTGCTCGCTTGCCTTCAGCACCACGGTGTTGCCGCAGGCCAGCGGCACCGCGACCGCGCGCACGCCCAGGATGATCGGCGCGTTCCACGGGGCGATGCCCAGCATCACGCCGACCGGCTCGCGCAGCGCCATGGCGATGCAGCCCGGCTTGTCGGACGGAATGACCTCGCCGCCGATCTGGGTGGTCAGGGCGGCTGCCTCGCGCACCATGCCGACGGCCAGCATCAGGTTGAAGCGCGCCCAGCCTTCGGTCGCGCCGATCTCACCCATCATCGCATCGACGAACTGGTCGGCCTTGGCGGCGAGCGCGTCGGCTGCCTTGGTGAGCAAGGCGCGGCGCGCATTCGGGCCCATGGCGGACCAGATGGGGAAGGCCGCGGCGGCAGCAGCGGCGGCGGCGTCCGCCTCCGCGACCCCTGCAGCTTGCGCGGTGGTCGCGACGTCGCCCGTCACGGGGTTCAGCCGGGTGAAGGTCCTGCCGGTGGCCGGCGGTGCGATGGTAGCCATGAGCCTCTCCTTTATTGTTATGTGATATAACCTAAACCGGGCGCGCGCAAGCGGTCCTTTGCGATTCCGTCCAGCAGATTTGCCGCCGCGCTTTCGGTCGGGAAGTGAAGAATGCGGTTCGCGAGCATCTCGGCATCATCCGTCGCCAGAGGGGTGGCCGAATAGCGGGTGCAATCGACGAATTTCGCGATCAGGCCGGCATCGTCGATCGGCCGATCAGGGTGGCCTGCCGCCTGGATGACGACCTGATGGCGCACCGACCCGTCCCGCAACTGCACGGTCAGCGATCCGCTCGCTGCCTCGGCGCGGCCCCAGTCGGGATTGCGGCGCTCGACCACCTTGATGGCAAGGTCGCGCGTCGCCTGATCCTCCAGCCGTTGCGGCAGGAAGGTCGCGAGCGTCACCTCGCCATCGATCAGCGCCGCGGCGACGGTGTAGGGGATGCTGAACTTCGCCTCGATCGGGCGGGAAGGGGCTACCTTGGTCGGTTGTGGCCGAATCAGCATCTCCTGGATCGGTCCGGTCTCGGCCTCGATCGACACGATTTCGTCCAGGTCGAGCCCCTCGCGCAGGGTTAGCGCCGCCTCGATATAGGGATGGGTGCCGCGGCAGGCGGGCCAAGGTTTGAAGCTGACCTGATCGCCCAGAAAGCGCGTGCCGAGATCGGTCGTCAGCGAGTCGTGCGGCGGCCCACCGCCATAGACCGCGAAAAACCCGGCCTTGCCTTCCAGCGGTTCGGCAAATCCGCGCGCGCCGCTCTGGGCGAGCAGGGCCGCGTCGACCGCGGCGCGCGCGACGAACCCTTCGCGCATCCCGCGCATCGGCGATGCAAAATCATATTTGATCTCGCTCGGGAAGCTGCCCTGGACCAGCGCCAGCCCCATCGCGTGGCGAATGGCTTCGGCGTCCAGCCCGATCAGCCTGGCGCAGGCGGCCGCGCCTGCGATCAGGTTGACCAGCGGCGGCGGATACCAGCCGCCCTCCTCATAGGGGCGGGGTGGGGCGATCGACAGGCGGCAGGCCAGGTCGCTGCCCGCGGCCATCGCGGCGAGGAAGGTTCCGAAATCGATCCCGCGATCCGCATCGGCCAGCGCCAGGAGAGCCGGCACCAGTGCCGCATTCGGATGCGCGGGGCCCGCATCGAACGTGTCGCCGAAATCGAGCGCATGGGCGAGCGCACCATTGGCCAGTGCAGCCAGCGCGGGGGAGGTGCGCGCGTCGATGCCCAGGAGCCGGGACTGCCCCGCGCCCGCCATCGCATGCGTGCGATAGGGAAGAATATCCCCGCTCAACCCGGTCGCGCCGAGCATCACGCCCAGCGCGTCGAGCAGCGCCCGCCGGGTCGCATGGACGGTCTGCGCGGGCAGATCGTCATGGGTCAGCGCCGCGATATGCTCGGCGATGTGCTGCGAAATTGCTTTATCACAAAACATTCTATGCAAACGCTTTCATCGACCGTATCGGGATTGCAAGCGAAAAGGAGAGGATATGCGTCTCAAGCTCGGTCTGGCCGTGACGGCCGCGGCGATCTTCTGGCCCCAGGGCGGCACGATCGGGCAGGTCGCGCAGGAGACGAACCTGCTTCCCGGCGGCGCGCGCTGGGCCGCTGAAGTCCCGGCCAACTGGAACGGCGCGCTGCTCCTCTACAGCCGCGGCTATTCGCCCTCGCCGGGCGCGCCCGAGGCGGCCCCGCGTCAGCATCGTCAGGCACTACTCGACGCCGGCTATGCGATTGCCGGTTCGGATTATGGCAGCGGCGGCTGGGCGGTCGAGCAGGCGATTCCGGCGCAGCGGGCGACGATCGCTGCCTTTGCGAACCGCTATGGCAAGCCGAAGCGCGTCATCGCCTGGGGATCGTCGATGGGCGGCCTCGTCACGACCGCGCTGGCGGAGATGCCGGGCAGCGGGATCGACGGCGCCGCGCCGATGTGCGCCTCGATCGGCGGGTCGCTCGGCATGATGAACATGGCGCTGGACGGCGCCTATGCCTTCCGCACGCTGCTCGCGCCCGATTCGGGCATCCGGCTGGTCGATATCGACGACGACCGCGTCAATGCCGAACGGGTCGGCGATGCGCTCGAGCAGGCGCTCAAGACCCCGCAGGGGCGTGCCCGCGTGGCACTGGCGGGCGTGCTGGCCGGCATACCCGGCTGGACGAGTCGCGACCGACCGCAGCCGGCGGTGAGCGATTATGACGCGCAGACGGCGGAGATTGCGCGCGCCTTCGTGATGGGCGTCTATCTGCCACGCGTCGACCAGGAGAAACGCGCCGGCGGCGCCTTCTCGTGGAACACGGGAATCGATTATCGCAGCCAATTGTCGCGATCGGGCAGGCGCGACATGGTGGCCGCGCTCTACCGCGAGGCGGGGCTTGACCTCGACGCCGACCTGGCCAGCCTGAATGGCGGCCCACGAGTCAGCGCCAGGCCCGGGGCGGTCGCCTATATGCGGGCGAACTACGCGCCCAATGCGCGTCCGCTGGTGCCGTTGCTCGCGGTGCAGACGATCGGCGACGGCATGACCGCACCGGCGATGCAGCGCGGCTATGCCGAGGCGGCGCGCAGCACCCGGGTGCGGAGCCTGTTCGTCAATGCGGCGGGCCATTGCACCTTCGACACGCCCACGATCGTCGCGACGATCCGCTATCTCGACGACCGGATCGTGTCGAAGAACTGGGGGCCGACCCCCGCCGAGTTCGTGCCGCACCAGCCGGCCGCGATGCTGCGGCCGTGCTGGCGCGGCAAGACCTGCCGCTGAGGCCGCGTCAGAGGCCCTTGCGCTCGATCTTCCACTTCGGATCGCTGCACAGACCGCAATCGCTGCCGGTGAACATCTTGCCGGCCTGAACATCGCCGCGCAGCTGCCAGTTCAGCCAGGCAACGGTGAAGCGCGCGACATCGCCGCCATTGGGCTGGCGGAAGGTCCCGCCATGGCCGACCTCGCCGTCGATCAGCACCGCGGGAACATGGCTGATCCGCGCGAAATCGTCGCTGCCGTTCGGCCAGGCGACATCGCCCTTGCCGCCCAGGACATAGAGCACCGGGGTGTGCAGCTTCTGCAGCAGCGACTTGTCGACCGTGATACCGCGGATCGGGTTGGTACCGTCGGTGAAGACGCCGCTGTTGTTGACGATCACCGTCCGGATGCGCTTGTCCGCGCCGACCTGGATCGCCTGCAGACCGCCGCAGCTGTGCCCGGCGACCGCGACCTGCGCCGGATCGATCAGCCCCTTGTACGGACTGCCGGCGCGTTGATTCTCGGCCAGCGCCCAGTCGAGCCCCTTCGTCACGTCCTGCGAGGTCGTGGCAACCGCCAGGCGGGTGGCGACATTGCCGTCGGTCGGGCGCGGTGGGCGCGTCTCTGCGGCGGGGCCGCTCAGCACCTTGCCGGGCGCGATGACCAGATAGCCATGCGAAGCGATCTCGGCGAGGTGGAAGCGGGCGCTGGCGCCGTCATCGCTGCATCCGCCATTGCCCCAGATCAGAACGCCGAGCTTCCTGCCGCCAAGCTTCGACAGGTCGGCGGGGCGATAGACGACATGGTCCGGCAGGCTCGGGTCGACCTGCTTGAGCGCGGGGTACGGGCCGGTGCCGGGGGTATCGGGCAGGCGGTTGGCGGCGGCGCGTGCCTCGGCCTCCTGCTGTGCGGCGGGGTTGGGTGCAGGCGCCACCTGTGCCTGCGCTGCCGTCCCGATCAGTGCCAGCGCCAGTGCCGTGATGCTCGTCCGCATAGATCCTCTCCCGGATTGTTATGCGGCAAAGCTACCCGTGATGGGGGCTGATGCAAGCCCTTTCATGCGCTCTCACGGGCGATGACGCGAAATCCGACATCGATCCGGGTTTCGATATCCTGCCCGGCGGCGCGGGCGCGCAGGACGCGCATCACCTCGCGCGCGATCCGTGCGCCGTCGACATCGACCGAGGTGATCGTCGGCCGCATGTCGCCCGCCATGCGCAGATTGCCGAAGCCGGTAACGGCAAGCTGGTCGGGCACGCGGATGCCCGCCGCCTGCGCCTCGACGATCAGCCCCTGCGCGATCCAGTCCGATCCGCACACGACGACATCGGGCCGCTCCGCCAGGTCGCCGAGCGCGCGATAGGACAGGCGGCCCTGGCCGAAATGGCTGGGCACGTTGACGTCGAGCCGCGTCGGTTCCGGCCCGCCGTCATGCATCCAGCGCGTGATGAAGCCGCTCGCCCGCCGCTCCGACCGGGTCGAACGCGGCACGACCAGGTGCGGCCGGCGATAGCCGCGCTGGCGCAGGAACCGCGCCATCTCCTCGCCCGCCGCGCGGTGCGAAAAGCCGACCGCGACGTCGATCGGATCCTCGGGCAGGCCCCAGGTCTCGATCACCGTCACGCCGGCGGAGCGCAGCCGCTGGCGCAACTCCTCATCGGACACGATCCCGGTCAGGATGATGGCATCGACCCGCCGCGCCAGCGCCATGTTGATCTCGCGTGCGAGGCGGTGATTGTCGGGGCCGGTCAGCGCCAGCATCACGCTGTTACCGTCGCTGGCCAGCTCGTCGATCATCGCCTCGACCGTGTCGTTGAAGATCGACTGGGCGATGTCGGGAACCAGCGCCGCGATCATCCGCGAGCGGCTGCTGGCCAGCGCGCCCGCAGCGAGGTTCTGGATATAGCCGGTCGCCTCGATCGCCTCGCGGATCCGCGCGCCGGTGGCGGCGGCGACCACGCCGGGATTGTTGAGGAATCGCGACACGGTGGCGGCGGATACGCCCGCCATCGTCGCGACATCGTCCAGCCTGGGATTTCGACCTGCCATGCGCCGACCCTACTCCACCGGCGCACAACTGCAAAACGCGCTTGCAAGCGCTTTCATCACCCTCTAGCATAATTGTTATGACACATGACTTCGATCCGCTGCAGCCGGAGACGTTCGACAGTCCGAACGCCGTCTATGCCGACCTGCGTGCGCGATGCCCGGTCGCGCATAGCGACGCGTGGGGCGGCTTCTGGGCGCTGATGAAGCATGACGATGTCAGCGCCGCCGCGGCCGACTGGCAGACCTATATCACCTCGAAGCAGAATGTCGTTCCCAAGGTTGCGTTCACCGGGCGCCGCCCGCCGCTTCACCTCGATCCGCCCGAGCATACGCCCTATCGCCGCGCGCTGGCGCCGCTGCTGACCGAGCGCAAGGTCGCCCGACTCGAGCCGGTGGTGCGGAAGATTTGCCGCGATCTGCTGAGCGCGATGCGGCAGCGTGGCGGGGGCGATGTCGTCGCCGACTTTTCCGCGCATATGCCGATCGCGGTGTTCGCCAACTGGATGAACCTGCCGCCCGACGCGGTCGAGGAGCTGACCCGCGTCGGCCAGCGCTACAATATCGCGGTCCAGTCGAACGACATGGACTCGACCAAGGAGTCGAGCCTCGTCCTCTACGACATGGCGCGCGGCATCGTCGCCGATCGCCGGGCCAATCCGATGCCGGTCGACGAGGATGCCACCAGCGCGCTGCTCGCCGTCCGGGTCGATGGCGAGCCGCTGCCCGAGGAACTGATCGTCGGCACGATTCGTCAGGTGCTGGTGGTCGGCATCATCGCGCCCAGCGTCATGATCGGATCGATCGCGGTGCATCTCGGTCGCGATCGTGCGCTGCAGGACAGGCTGCGCAGCGATCCCGCCCTCGTCCCGGCTGCGATCGAGGAATTCATGCGGCTCTATACGCCCTATCGCGGGTTCGCCCGCACCGCTGTCCAGGACGTGACGATCCGCGGCCGCACCATTCCGGCGGGTGAGCCGATCGCGCTGGTCTATGCCTCCGCCAATCGCGACGAAGACGTTTTCGAGGCGCCGGACGAGTTCCGCATCGACCGGCCGAACATGAAGGATTCGGTGGCGTTCGGCCGCGGCCCGCACATGTGCGTCGGCGCGGCGCTTGCCCGGCTCGAGCTTCAGGTCGCGCTGGACGAATTGCTGGCGATCGCGCCGGGCTTCGCGCTGGCCGGCGAGCCCAAGCCGACCCGCTTCCCCGAGATCGGTGCGCTGTCCGTTCCTGTAACCTTTGAGGGGGTGGCGGCATGACCCATGTCGTCCTCGCCGCCGGCGATCTCGCGCCCGACCGCGATCATTATGACGAGAGCTACGACGCGACGCGCGACGTGCTGCGCGCGGCCGACATCGCCTTTGCCCAGCTGGAAACCAGCTTCGCCGAGCGCGGCGTCCGGTTGCCCCAGGCACGCCACGCCGTGCTGGCGCGGCCCGACGGGGCCGACGCGCTTGCCCGCGCCGGGTTCGACGTCATCTCGATGGCGGGCAATCATGTGCTCGACTGGGGCAATGACGCGTTTTTCGAGACCAGGGCCAATCTGGAACGCGTCGGGCTGAAGGTCGTCGGGGCAGGGGCGAACATCGCCGAGGCGCGCCGGCCGGTCCGCATCACGCTGGGCGACGGCACGCGCGTCGCGATCCTCGCTTATTCCAGCATCCTGCCGCACAGCTATTGGGCGGAGGAACGGCGTCCGGGCTGTGCGCCGATGCGCGCGCATACGCTGTACGAGCAGATCGAGCATGACCAGCCGGGCACGCCGGCGCGCATTCACACCTTTCCCCACCGCGAGGATTTGGCGGCGCTGGAGGCGGACATCCGCGCGGCCAAGGCCGATGCCGACCTCGTCTTCGTCTCGTTGCACTGGGGCATCCATTTCGTCCGAGCCGCGATCGCCGACTATCAGCGCGACATTGCGCGCGCGGCGGTCGCGGCCGGGGCGGACGCGATCCTGGGTGGCCATGCGCATATCCTGAAGGGATGCGAGATCATCGACGGCAAGCCGGTCTTCCACTCGCTGTGCAACTTCGCGACCGACCTGCGGATGGACCCGGTCCATGCCGCGTCGAAGAGCTTCAACGAAATCCGCGTCCTGGCCGAGGAATGGGAGCCCGATTTCGACAGCCTCTATAATTTCCCCAAGGCATCGCGCCTGTCGATGGTCGCGCGCTTCGAGATCGCCGAGGGGCGCATCATGCGCTCGGGTTTTCTGCCGCTCTATATCGACCGCGACGCGATCCCGCGCTTCGTCGAACCGGGCAGCGCGCGTCACGCCGAGGTCGTCGAGTACATGACCGCGGTGACCGGCGAGGCCGGCCTCAACGCCCGCTACCGCATCGGTGCCGACATGGTCGAGCTGGAGGCGGCGGCATGAAGGGCAAGGCATCCGGCTTCCCGCTGGAAGGCTATGTCTTCCTCTATCTGCTCGCCTATCTGCCCAACGTCATCGTCACCAAGCTGGTCACGAGCACGCCGCATCCCGGGCTCGGCCGTCCGCTGACCGGGCTCGAGACGCTGCCCGCGTCGCTGATCATCAGCACGGTGCTGACCTATCTCTTCATCTGGTGGTCCGGCTGGCACCGCGATGCGCACGGGGTGATGATCCTCGGCCGGCGCATTCCGGTGCCGACGAAGTACACGCTGCTCTCCGGAATCGGCACCGCGCTGGTGCTGTTCACCGTGCCCTTGTCCTTCACCTTCGAAGGGGTCAGCATTCCCTTCATCCAGCTGCTGATGCGCGGCGACATCCTGCTGATCGCGCCGATCGTCGATCTGGCGTTCGGGCGGCGGGTGCGCTGGTGGAGCTGGGCGGCGCTGGCGATGGTGCTGGTGGCGATGCTGATCACGCTCAGCGACCGGGGCGGCTTCTACCTGCCGCCGCTCGCGATCCTGACCGTGGTCCTCTACACCATCGGCTACTTCATCCGCCTCGCGGTGATGACCAAGGTGTCGAAGAGCGGCGATCCCGCTTCGGTCCGTCAGTATTTCGTCGAAGAAAAGGTGTTCGCGCTGCCGCTGTCGGTGGCGATCCTCGCCGCGATCTCGGCATCGGGGATCGGTTCGCAATCGGGTGCCCTGGGCTGGGGCTTCGTGTCGGTCTGGACCGATCCGGTCATCCTGCCGCTGCTCGGCATCGGCATCACCCTGACCATCGTCTCGGTGTTCGCGATCATCATCCTGCTCGACCCGCGCGAGAATGCGTATTGCGTGCCGCTGGAGCGCGCAGCGAGCCTGGTGGCCGGGATCGGCGGCGCGCTGATCCTCGCCTGGGTCTGGGGCCTGCCCCATCCGCGTCCCGCCGAGCTCGTGGGAGCCGGCATCCTGGTCGGTGCCATCGTCCTGTTGTCGCTGGCGCCCCGTTTCCTTGACCGGCCCGCGCGCGCCGCACGAGCCGAAACCACCTGATCGAAACCCGTTCGCCGAACCGCAGGAACATGCGGGGCGCAAAGAGGAGAGGTTATGAAGACCATATTTTTCCGCCGTACCGCGGCCCTGCTCGGTCGCACCGCGCTTCCCGCACTTGCCTTCGGCATCGCCATGCCGGCCTGGGCCCAGACCGAAGAACCCCAGGCTCCGGCCGCTGAAGAGGCGGAGGTCGACTCGATCGTCGTCACCGGCAGCCGCATTCGCGGCATCGACCCGGTCGGGTCGAGCGTCATCGCGATCGACGCGCAGCAGATCCTCGAGGAACCCGTCGTCTCGACCAACGACCTGCTCCGCCGCGTGCCGCAGGTCGTGGCACTCGGTGCCAACCGCGCCGGTGGCAGCGCCCAGAATGGTGCGGCCAACGCGACGCGCGGCGCCGGCGTCAATCTGCGCGGCCTGTCGACCAACGCGACACTGCTGCTGTACGACGGCAAGCGCCTGCCGCCGCAGGGGACGCAGGGCCAGTTCACCGATCCCTCGGTGATCCCCTCGATCGCGCTGGGCCGGGTCGAAGTGGTCGCCGACGGCGCCTCGGCAATCTACGGGTCGGACGCCGTCGCCGGCGTGGTCAACCTGATCCTGCGCAAGGACTTTTCGGGCGTCGAGGTTCGCGCCCGCCACGGGATGACCGAGGGCGATTTCAACGAAAGCCAGATCGCCGCGCTTGCCGGACATAAATGGGATGGCGGCTGGGTCATGGCCGCGGCCGAATATTCGCGGAACAACACGCTCTACGGCGCCGACCTCGATTTCTATCAGCAGGACAATCGCTATCGCGGCGGCCGCGACCTGCGCGTCACCAATTGCAACCCGGGCACCATCACTGCCGGCGGCGGCACCTATGCCATCCCGACCGGCGGCGTGACCGGCGCCAATGTCGGCAGCCTGGTGCGCGGCACGAGCAATCGCTGCTTCTACGGCGCGCTCGATCCCGTCATTCCCGAGCAGGAGCGGGTAAGCTTCGTCGGCGCTGCCAGCCATCAGATCACCGACGGCATCCGCATCTTCGCCGACGGCTTCTATTCGCGGCGCAGCGGCTTCGTCACGATCACCCCGAACATCAACGCCACCGTTACCAGCGCCAATCCCTTCTTCGTCAGCCCGATCCCGGGCGGCACCTCGGTTTCGGTCGCCTATTCGCTGGTGCCCGAACTCGGCATGCTTGAGGCGCCCTATTACGCGTCCTCATGGAACGTGTCGGGCGGGATCGAGGCCAATCTGTTCGGCGATTTCCGGGGCACGGTCTATTACGCGCATGGCCAGTCCGAAGAGGTCGCCGACCGGCGGCGCTCGGGCGTCAATGCTGCTGCGCTGACTGCCGCGCTCAACGATCCCAACCCGGCGACCGCGCTGAACCTGTTCGGCGGCGTCAATAATCCGGCGACACTGGCACGGATCACCGACAATCTGTTCATCATCACCGGGCGTACCCGCCTGGATGTGATCAACGCGCAGGTCGACGGATCGCTGTTCGAGCTGCCCGGCGGCAATGTTCGCATCGCGCTCGGCGGCGAGCACCGCGTCGAATATACCTATACGGACCTGATCACCGGCCAGGCGGCGACCCCGGTCAGCCTGTCCAGCGACGGCAGCCGCAACGTGGACGCGATCTTCGGCGAACTCTTCGTGCCGCTGGTCGGCGCCGCCAATGGCCGCCCGGGCCTCGAGCGCCTGTCGGTCAGCCTGGCGCTGCGCCACGAGAATTACAGCGACTTCGGCAGCACGACCAATCCCAAGTTCGGCCTGACCTATCAGCCATGGCAGGGCCTGACGCTGAAGGGCACCTATGGCACCTCGTTCCGCGCGCCGACTTTCACCGAAGTGTCGACCGTCGGTGGCGGCGCCGGCCTGTATTTCGACACGCTGCCCGGGCCCTCGGGCAACCAGATCGGCATCGGCATCGCCGGCGGCAATCCGGGGCTGAAGCCCGAAAAGGCCAAGACCTGGTCGTTCACCGTGGAGGCCGCACCGGTCCAGCTGCCGGGCTTCACCGCCTCGCTCAGCTATTTCCGGATCGACTATACCGACCAGATCCAGGCGCTGCGCGGCACGCCGGGCCTGCTGACCAATCCGCTCTACACGAACTTCGTCCAGTTCAACCCGACCGCGGCGGAGGTCGCTGCGCTGGTCAATTCGGGCCTGCCGATCAACAGCGCGATCGATCAGTCGCAGGTGACCTTCATCGCCGATGGTCGCCGCCAGAATCTGGGCACGTCGCTGCTGCGCGGGCTCGACTTCACCGCGGGCTATCGCTGGACGATGGGCGGGATCGATTTCGATGCCGGCATCCAGGGGACCTATGTCCTCGACTATCTGTTCCGCGCGGTGCCGGGCGCGCCGCTGGCCGACGTGCTCGACACGATCGGCTTCACCCAGAAATTCCGTAGCCAGGCGGACATCGGCGCGCGCGTCGCCGGGTTCAAGACGCGGCTGACCTGGAACCATCTGGCGGGCTATGAGAACACGACGGTCACCCCGCGCCAGCAGATCAGCAACTACGACACGTTCGACCTGCTGGTCGGCTATGACCTGACCCGCAACCTCTCGCTGGCGTTCGACGTGCGCAACCTCTTCAACGAGGATCCGCCCTTCGTCGACACGACCAACGGTTACGACCCGCAGGCGTCGAACCCGATCCCGCGGATGTTCGCGCTCACCGCCAATCTGAAGTTCTGATGCCTGGCCTGATCGCCGCAGCCCTGGCCGGATGCGCTGCCCTCACCGGCGCGCATCCGGGCGAGGTGGTGGTGCGCGCCGCCACCGCGATCGCCCCGCCGCCCGCCTGGCAGGCGCCGGAGCAGGGGAGGGCCTATCCGGGCAGCCCGGTGGGCGTTCCCTTCTGCCGGGTCGAAGGGACGATCGAGGGCACTATCGGCTTCGAACTATGGCTGCCGGCCGACTGGAACGGGCGGCTGCTCGGCGCGGGAGTTGGCGGCGATGCCGGTGTGTTCAACTATAGCGACATGAGCCGCCGGCTGGGCGAAGGCTTCGCGACGGTCACGACCGACAGCGGCCACAAGGCCAGCCAGGCGCGGTGGATGGCCGAACCCAAGGCGCGCGTCGATTACGAACATCGCGCAGTCCACCTGACCGCGGTCGCGGCCAAGGTGCTTGCCGGGCGCTTCTATGGCCGCGGCGTCGACCGCAGCTATTTCACCGGCTGCTCGGGCGGCGGGCGCCAGGCGCTGAAAGAGATGCAGAATTATCCGGGCGACTATGACGGCGTCATCGCCGGCGCGCCCGGTCCCTATATGCCGCTCCAGTCGGTGCGGATGATGTGGTTCTCGCTGCAACAGAAATGGACGCCCGCCGGTGCGCTGAGCGATGTCGACTGGTCGCTGTACGAAGCCAGGGCGACCGCCTCGTGCGACGCTGCGGACGGCGTGCGCGACGGGATCATCGGCAATCCGATGGCGTGCCGCTTCCGCACGGCCGAGCTTCTGTGCAAGCCCGGCCAGACCAGCGGCTGCCTGACCGCGCCGAAGCTGGCCATGTTGAACAGTATCATCGCGCCGATGCGCGACGAAAATGGGCGGGCGATGGACGGCGGTCTGTTCCCCGGTGTGCGCACTCGACCCGGACCGCCATCCCCGCTGCTGCGCGCAATGTGGGCCGACGGCGTGCATGACGATGCCGACTGGAACGAGGACAGTTTCCGCCGCACCGCCGATCTGGCCGCAGCCAATCGCGCCATGCCCGAACTGCGTGCCGACAGGGTCGCGATCGCGCCGTTCGTGAAGGCGGGCGGCAAGGCGATCATCTATCAGGGCTGGGCCGACCCCTCGACCAATGCCGGGCCGACCATCGACTATTATGGCGCACTCGCCCGCGCGAATGGCGGGCTCGATCGGCTGGGCCAGTCGGTGCGCCTGTTCATGGCGCCGGGCATGTATCACTGCAGCGGCGGTCCGGGCGCCGACCAGTTCGGCGGCTCCGGCCAGGCAAGCTGGGCGAAGGACCCCTCGCGCGATGTCCTCTGGGCGCTGATCGACTGGGTCGAGCGCGGCCGTGCGCCCGAGCGGCTCACCGCGACGAAGCTGGTCGAGGGCCGTGAGGCCTTCACCCGTGCGCTTTGTCCCTATCCTCAGGCGGCGCGCTATGACGGGCGCGGACCACAGGACCAGGCAAGCTCCTATCGCTGCGTCGCCGATCCCATGCTGCAGCGCTCGCTCAGTCGGAAGTCTCTGGTCGGATCCTGATGTCGACGCGGCGTTCGTCCGGGCCGGCCAGCCCGTCGAACGCCGCCGGCACCATCGGACCGGGCAGCGTCCGCACGATCCGGATCCGCTCGGCGGGAATGCCGCGCAGGATCAGCGCGCGCTGCACCACTTCGGCGCGCGTGCGCGCCAGCGCCGCATCCTCGACCAGCCGCTTGCCCGAGACTGTGTCAGGCCGCGTCTGGGCAACCCCGGCGATCTCGATCCGCGCGGGCTGGACGTCGAGCGCATAGTTGATCGTCGCGTCGAGATAATAGTCGGCGATCTGATAGGTGACGAAGCTGCTGCGATAGTCGAACGGGATGGTGAACCGACCCTCGACATAGGGTTTGTCCGGCTTCTTGCGTACGTCGTACAGCGGCCGGACATTGCGCGCCGGAAGCGCGAACCGGCGCCCCTTATAACCCTCCGCCTTGATCAGGTGCCGGGTGCACGTATCTTCCAGCACCGACACGCGCGCCGGCTCGATCACCACCCCGCCGCATGGATCGCCGGCATCCGCCGCCACCTTGCCCTCAACCAGGATGGCGTGATTCCAGTCGGGCTTGGTCGGCGCGGCGGTCACGTCGTAGCGAATGCCGGTCGCGGGGTCGGTCGCCAGCCAGCACCCCGACTTACGCCCGGCATCGGTGTCGCGGTAGATCGGACAGGTCACGAAGCGGATCGTCCGCTCGGCATCCTGTGCGCCGGTCAGCGCAGCCATCCCGGCCAGCAGCGCGGCGCGGATCACAGCGCCCTCATCAGGTTCACCAGGTCCTGCTTTTCCTGCTCGCTATAGCCGATAGTGTAGCGGCGCTCGTAATAGTCGATCACTCCGCGCAGATCCTTCGCGCTGCCGTTCGAGAAATAGGGCGCGCGTGCCGCTAGACCGCGCATCGTCTGCAGCGTGATCCGCCCGACATCGGCGCATTTGCCGGTGGTCAGCGCAAAGCCCGGATCGCTGGTCAGGATCGTGCGACCATAATGCGGATGCGGCTTGCCGGTGCAGGTGATGCGGAACAGCGGCAGGTGCGGCGCGGGATCGGCGAAGGGCTGGTTAGTGGTGCCCAGATCGACCTGCCCGGGCGCCACGTCCATGCCCATATAGGACATGTTGTGACAGAAGACGCAGCTGTTGCGCACAGGATTGCCGAAGCCGATCGGCGAGTTGATACCCGCGCTGTCGCTGATCAGGAAGGTTTTCTCCCGAAACACGCGTGCCCCGCGGGCGACCGACTCGCGAAAAGCGCGCACTTCGGGCGGCAGCTTCGCCTTCTGCGCCTCGGGCATTTTCTCCCACGCCTCGAACTCGCTCCACACCGGGATGCCGCCATCGCTGCCCAGCCGCCCCGCTTCCGAGACCTGGAGCATCCTCGGGCCGCCCTTCGCACCGTCCGTGTCCAGCGCGCCGCCGGTCGCGTCAACCTGCTGCGCGACATAGATGCGCCGTTCGAAATCGAGGATTTGTTCGATGTCCCGGGCGTCGAGCGCCTTGAGAAACGCCAGGTGGGTCCCTGCGGCGTCGCGCATCTGGGCGCGCAGGCTGGGCACGCGCCCATCCGCCATCAGATTGCCGCTGACCGGCTTGCCCGTCTCCGGATCGAGCTGGAGCGGCATGCCCGCCTTGGGGTCATAGGCGAAGCCCATCGCCTCGATATATTTGAAGTTCGCCACCGGCCGCGGCCGGCGGAAGACCGAGATCATGCCCGCAGTTTTCAGCCCGTATTTCGGGTCGAGATTGCAGGTCGACGGATCGCGGACCACCTCGATCGTGAAGTCCGCCTTGATCGGCTTGCCGGCACTATCGCGCGCGGGCCACGGCCGGGCGATGCGGATCAGGCCATGCTTGATCAGGAGCGAGTGCGACGCCGCCTCGCCCTGCGGCAGGCTGGGGCAGTTGGACCCGTCGCTGGCGGCGAACAGCGGATCCTTCGCACCGTTGCGCTCCCACTGCCGCCGCGCCGAGGCAGCCGACAGGCTCATCGCGTCGGCAGGCTGGTGACAGGTGACGCATGCGCGCCCGTTCGGCCCGATCGCGGTGAAGAAGGGGTGGCCCTTCGTGTCCATCGGGCCATTGTCGAGCAGCAGGCGCAGCGTGCCATTGGCGTTGCGATAGTCGAGCGAGGCGGGGAAGACCCGCCCTTCGTCGGGATTCCACCAGGGATCCATCTCCGCCGGCGCCTTGGCGAAGGTGACCGCCGCGAACAGGATGCCGGCCGCCGCCAGCGCCGCGCCCTTGATCATCGCGATCCTCCCCGCGCGACCGCCAGCCGGCGCAACGGCAACACCAGCAGCGCGCCGACCAGCAGCAGCGCCGCGAGCGTGTACACCGGCACCGCGACCGACCCGGTCTGCGCCACCGCCCAGCCGATCGCGACCGGCGCCACGCTGCTGCTCAGATTGCCGCACAGGTTGATCGTCGCGATCGCGCCGGGATTGCGCGCGCCGACGAAACGCGTCGGGATCGTCCAGAACACCGACTGCGCACTACCCAGACCAAGCCCGCCGATCATCAGCGCCGCCATCGCCAGCGCGCCCTGATGCGTGACGATCGCTGCCACGAACAGCGCGATGGCCGCGATCAGCATCGGCCAGGCGAGATGGTGATAACGCTCGCCGGTCCGGTCCGAATGCCGCGCATTCAGGATCATGCCGGCCCCGATCGCGATCCAGGGGAGGGCGCTGAGAATGCCGACCTCGAGCGGGTCGGTTCGTCCCAGCGTCTTGAGCGCGATCGGCAGCCAGAAGATGATCGCGTTGGCGCCGGTGATCAGGACGAACCAGATCGCCGCCGACACCCACAGGATCGGGTCCTTGAGCGCGTCGCTCAATGCGCCGCCCGGCTGGCGTGCCGCCGCGACTTCCGCGGCCAGCGTGGTCTCGATCCCCGCGCGCTCGTCTTCGGACAGCCACCGCGCCTGGGCCGGCCGGTCGACGAACCAGAAGAGCGCGACGATCCCTGCGGCGACCGTCGCCAGTCCCTCGACCGCGAACATCACCCGCCACGATGCGATGCTGCCGGTGTCGAGCGCGAGCAGCGCGCCGCACAGCGGGCCGCCCAGGATCACCGAGATCGGCACCGCCAGCAAGGTGCCGGCAATGGCGCGCGCACGATAATGCTGCGGCAGCCACTGGCTGACATACCAGACGACGCCGGGCGCGAAGCCGCTCTCGAACAGCCCGAGCAGGAAGCGCAGGACATAGAAGTGGAACGGCGTCTGGATCGCCGCCATCGCGGTCGCGACGCTGCCCCAGCCGATCACGCTGCCCGCGATCCACCAGCGCGGCCCGATCCGCCGAAGCACCGCGGCACTGGGCAGCTGGAACAGCAGATAACCGACGAAGAAGATGCCGACCCCGAAGCCATAGGCCTTGGGGTCCAGCCCGATATCCGCGTTCATCCGCAGCGCCGCGAAGCTGACGTTCACCCGGTCGAGCGAGCTGAGCACGATCAGGAAGGCGAGTGGCGCGACGACGCGTGCCATGACCTTGCGATAGGTTGCCGGTTCCAAGCCTCTCTCCTTGCCAAAATGCTATGCGATAGAGCATTTTTATGTCAACGAGATTGTCGACAATTTTCGGGAGTTGAGACGAATGGACCGTCTTGAGGCCGGCCAGGACTATGATCCGCTGGCGCATGAGGAGTTCGACACGCCGCACCAGGTGTTCGCGGATCTGCGCCGCACCTGCCCCGTCGCGCGCAGCGACGCGTTCGGCGGCTTCTGGATCGCGACGCGCCACGCCGACATCAAGCGCATCCTCGACGATCCCGCCGAGTTCACCACCACGGTGCGCAACGTCGTGCCCGGCGCCTCGGCGACCGGACGGCGTCCGCCGCTCCATCTCGATCCGCCCGACCACACACCCTATCGCCGCGCAATCGATCGCGCGCTCGGCGCGCGGCGGCTCGCCGCGATCGAACCGGTGATCGAGGCGCATACCGCCCGGTTGCTGGACGACTTCATCGCCGCCGGCGGGGGCGATTTCGTCGAGGGGTTCGGCAGTCCCTTGCCCGCACTGATCTTTTCCGACTGGTTCCGGCTGAGCGAGGCGCAGACGACCCTGTTGTGGCGGACCGCCCAGGCATTCGTGAAGGCATGGGAAGCCTTCGATGTCGAAACCGTCTCGCGCACCAGCGAGACGCTCTACGACCTCGCCCGCGACCTGATCGCGGAGCGCAGCGCTGCCCCGCTCGATCCCGAGATGGATCCGGTCAGCAGCCTGCTCGCCGCGGTCGATGCCGATGGCGCGCCGCTGCCGCACGAGATGCTGGTCGGCTGCGTCCGCCAGATCCTGGTCGTCGGCCTGGTCGCGCCGCCGGTGTTCCTGGGAAGCGTCGCGGTGCATTTGTCGCGCCATCCCGACCTCGCCGCGCAATTACGCGCCACGCCGGAGCGGATCGAGGATGCGGTCGAGGAATTCCTGCGCCTCTACACCCCCTATCGCGGCTTTGCCCGAACCAGCCGCAACGGGGTGGAGCTGGGCGGACGCCGGATCGAGCCGGGCGAGCCGATCGCGCTCGCCTATGCCTCGGCCAATCGCGACGAGGCGGTGTTCGACGCGCCCGACAGGTTCGATCTCGATCGCGCCAATGTCCGCGACCACCTGGCGTTCGGCCGCGGCCCGCATCGCTGCGCCGGCATGGCAATGGCGCGGATGGAGTTCCGAATCGCGCTGCGCCAGCTGCTCGCCCGCACGCGCTCGATCGCGCTGGCGGGCGAGGTGAGGATGAGCGGGATGCCCGAGGTCGGGCCGGTCTATGTGCCGCTAAAGGTCGAGGCTGCCTGAGGCCCGGCCGGCGCGGCGTCAGGGCGCCGCGCCGGCAGCCTCAGAAGCTGAACCGCGCGGTCGCGTAGATTTCGCGCGGTGCGCCCGGGATCGCGACATACTCCCCGGTCGGAGCCAGCGTGCCCTTGTAATAGGCATAGTTGGTCTTGGTCAGGTTGGTGCCCTCAACCGACAGCTGCACGCCCGGCGCGAAGCTCGGATCCCAGGAAATTCTTGCGCCCAGCAGCGTATAGGCATCCTGGTACGAGGTGACATCCGCCGGGGTCAGGAATTGCGACCCCTTGTGCGACACGTCGCCGCGCAGCGTGACCTGACCGGCTCCAGTCTCGAACGCATAGGATGCACCGGCGTTGATCGACCAGTCGGGGATCTGCGGCACGCGGCTGCCCAGCACGAAGCCGCTGCCGAGCGCGGCGGCGGTCAGCGTGTCGAACCGCGCATCGACATAGCCGACGCCCAGGTTGAGATTCAGCCCGCGCGTCGGACGCGCCGCGACCTCGAGCTCGAACCCCTTGATGTCCGATCCCCCCGCATTGCGCGTGGTGCGGATATTGGCGTTGGTCAGCGGATCGACCGACTGCACCGTCAGCTGGATGTTGCGATATTCGGACAGGAAACCCGCGACGTTGAACGTCAGACGATTGTTGAACCAGGCCGTCTTCGCGCCGACCTCATAGCTGGTCAGGCGTTCGGGATCGTAGCGCGGGGTGGGCGTCGATGCGACCGTCGATGCGCCGAAGCCGCCCGATTTGAACCCCTTCGACCAGCTGGCATAGAAGAGCAGGTCGCGATTGGGCTTGTACTCCAGCGCGACGCGCGGGGTGAAGCTGTCCCATTCGGCAACCGCACTCGACAGCGGGACCACGACTGCGCCGTTCTGCGGCCGGATGACCGAGGTCGCATATTCCTTGCGGTCGCGATTGTAGCGCGCGCCGACGGTGACGCCGAGCCCATCGACGATCGTCAGCGTTTCCTGGGTGAACAGCGCGAAACTGGTCGCCTTCATGTGGAAGGTCGTGAAGGTATTGCCGACATCCGCCGCGGTCGGCGTGCCGCCGGCGGCGCGTATCGCCTCGTAAATGCCCTCGAACGACCGCGTCAGGACGGTGGAATCGCCTTCCTCCTGAAACGCATAGGCGCCCAGCAGGAAGTTCAGTCGATCACCCAGAGCGGTGCCGCCCAGCTGGAATTCCTGGCTCAGCTGGTTCTGCGTCATCGTCGTGCGCGACTGCTGCAGCGGGTAGGGGGTCTGGTCGCCATCGACCTCGATCAGCGCGTCGATCGCGCGCCAGGCGCTGATCGACTTGAAGGTGACGGTGTCGCTCACATCGACGCTCAGCACTGCCGACACGCCGCCGATATCGGCGTCGTCCTGCTGCGGCTGGAGCGAGTAGATGCTGTACGGGCTCTCGGATTCCCACCGCGCGTCATAGATCGATCCCGCCGGCAGGCCGAGCGTGGGGTTGAGATAGGGCGCGGCGAACTGGTTGTAGCGGGCGATCTTGGCAACCGTCGGGCCGCTCGGCACGAAGTCGATCAGATAGCCCGAGGGCGGGTTCTGCCGCTGGCGGGTATAGTCGCCGGCGATCTTCAGCGTGACGCCGGCGCCGAGCTGCGCCTTGATCGCGCCGCGCAGGATGAAACGGTTCTCGCTGGCATAATTCACATCGTCGAGGATGCGATGGCCGAAACCCTCGTTGCTCAGATAGGAGGCGGACAGCTTCACCCCAAGCTTGTCCTCGGCCAGCGGCAGGTTGATCAGCGCGGACAGATCGGCGCGGCCATAGCTGCCGGCACGCGCCTTAATCAGGCCGGTGGCGGGGCCGGACAGGGCAGGCTCGGTGGTGATGACGTTGATCGCGCCGCCGATGGTGTTGCGGCCGTACAGCGTCCCCTGCGGCCCCTTCAGCACCTCGACCCGCTCGATATCCTCCAGGCTCAGCAGTCCGCCGAGCGAGCGGGCAATGTAGACGTCGTCAACATAGAGGCCGATGCCGGGATCGGTCGGAAACTGGAAGTCGCCGGTCCCGACGCCGCGGATATAGCCGGCAAAGGCCGATCCGCCGCCCGCCGGGCGATTGGTCGGATGCAGTTCGAGATTCGGCGCGAAATTGCTGATGTCGGCGAGGTTGTCGATGCCGCGTGCGGTCAGCGCCTCGGTCGACAGCGCGGTGACCGACAGCGGCGCGTCCTGCAGCCGTTCGGCGCGGCGCTGGGCCGTCACGACGATCTCGCCGACGCCCTCCTCCTCGGGTGCCGCCGCCGGGGCTGCTGCGTCTTGTGCGAAGCTGGCGGGCGCAAAGGTCAGGCCTGCGAGGGCGACGCCGGCGACAAGCGCGGCCCGAGCGAGAGTGCGACGATATGGCATGAGAGATCCTCCCCAAGCTGACGCGGAGGTTCGCCTCCGTCGCCAGATTGGTTATGGATCAATACAAATTTTGTCAACAATCTTGTCGGCAAAGCGCCTCAGTCGGGCAAAACGTCTCCCAGCGCCATGATCGCGCCCAGCGCTTCGGCGATATGCTGGCGCATCAATGCCTCCGCCTCGACGCCGTCGCCGCGCAGGATCGCGTCGGTAATCTGGCGGTGATCGGCATTGGCATCGTCGATGCGGTGCGGCTGGTAGAAAGCCGAGAAGAGCAGCCGGTACAGCGGCAGGCGCAGCCGCTCGACGAAGCTGCGGATATATTCGTTCTCGGCGCCGTCGAGGATCAGCGAGTGCCACGCATCATTGGCGCGCACGAAGGCGGGATGGTCGCCGGTATGCTCGACCGCATTCAACTGTTCCTGCAACTCGGCGAGCTGCTGCTTGCGCTCGGGATCGTCGGCGACGGCAAAGTCATGCGCGGCAATGCCCTCCAGCGCCATGCGCGCGCGATAGATCTGGCGGATCTCGTCGCGCGTGAAGCGGCGGACCGAGGCGCCGCGAAACTCCTCGATGACGACCAGGCCTTCACTCTCCAGCCGTTGCAGCGCCTCGCGCACCCGGCTGCGGGTGGCGCGCGTCTCGCGGATGATGTCCGCCTCGATCAGCCGCTGGCCCTGGACCACGCGGCCGGTCCGGATGCGGTCACGCAGCCAGGCGGCCACCTCCGAAGCGGCGAGGATGGGTTCGAGCTCGTCGGGCTTGGCGTCGATCATGCGAATGGTTCGCCAAACCCGCCGCCTCGTGTCAACGGGCGAAATCCGCTTGCGGCGCCGTCCTCCACCCGCGCATCGCGAACAGGGCGACGGCGCCTACGATCGAACCCAGGCCCATGATCACCGCAACCGTCTGCAGCCCGTAACCTGCGGCGAACAGGAAGCCCGCCAGCGCCGGGGCAAGCGCCGATCCGCCGCGCCCGACCCCGATGACGAAGCCGGTGGCGGTCGCCCTGACCTGGGTCGGGAAGGACTGGGCGATCAGCGCATAAAGCCCGACCACGCCGGCATTGGTGGCGAAGCCCGCCAGCGCCGCGACGATCGACAGCGACGACAGGTCGCCCTGGTCGCGACCGAAGACGATGACGAGCGCGGTCGAGAGCAGCATCGCGCCGATGGTGAGCGGCAGAACGCGGATCTTTCCGGTCAGCAGGCCCAGGATCAGCGATCCGGTTGCGCCACCGATGCTCGCCCAGACCAGCACGCCGGCGGCCTCGGGCGGTGGGAAGCCCATGTCGACCACGATCTTCGGGATCCATTTGAGGATGAAGTAGAAGGTCATGATGTGCGCCAGATAGGCGAGCGTGAGCAGCAGCGTCGCGCGCAGCAGCTGCGGCGAGAACAGCTCGACGACCGGCACCTTGCGCGCCGGGCCGTCGGCGGGGGGCAGGGCGTCGATCGGCGGATGGCCCATCCGGCCAAGCGTCCGGTTGATCCGCTCGAGCGCGTCGGGCGGCCGCTTGTGCATCAGGAAGGCGATTGATTCCGGTGCGCGCCACAGGACGAGCGGCACGAACAGCAGCGAGCAGATCGCGCCGAACACGAACACCGCGCGCCAGTCGAAATGGCTGAGCAAAACCGCCGAGATGGACCCGCCGACGATGGTGCCGACCGGATAGCCGGCCGCCATCAGCACGACCGCCAACGCGCGCCTCTGGGCGTTCGCCGCTTCGGCCACCGCGGCATTGGTCGCCGCCAGCATGCCGCCGATGCCGAGCCCGGTCAGCACGCGCCAGGCGGACAGGGTATGGACGTCATGAGCCGTCGCCGCGCCCAGCATACCGATCGACATCAGCACCAGGCAGCCGAGGATCGTCGCCCGGCGCCCGACCCGGTCGGCCACGCCGCCCAGGAACAGCGATCCGATCGCCATGCCGATCAGCTCCATCGACAGCACGAGGCCCAGCGCGGCGCGATCGATGCCCCATTCGGTGGCGATGCCGGGGGAGGCGAAGCTGATCGACAGCACGTCGAAGCCGTCGAGTGCATTCAGGCCGACCATCGTCGCGACGATTCCCCACTGGAATCGCGACATCGGTTCGCGGTCGATCACCGCACGCGGATCGCTAGCCATTTCCTCTCCCCGCCTCCATCCAGATGGAATGCTATAATCTAGAACAAATCAGCGATAGATGCGCGCGAGCAATTCCTCAAGCACCGCCAGCTCGGATGCGTCGAACCGCGCCTTCAACCACTGCTCATGCGCCTCGATGGCCGCTTTGGCCTCGTCCAGCAGCCTAGTCCCCTCCGGGGTCAGCTGAAAGGCGATCTTGCGCCGGTCGGACTCGGATGCGCGGCGCGCCACCAGCCCGCGTTTTTCCAGCGCGTGGACCAGCGCCATGGTCGTCGCGCGGTCCATGTCGAGCGCCGCGGCCAGGTCGGTCTGCGCCAGACCGGGATGGTCCCCGGTCAGCCACAGCACCGACACCTGTTTCTGCGTCAGGCCCAGCTGCGCGAAATGGTCGCCGAAATGGCGCTGGACCGCGCCATGGGCGCGCCGCAGCCTGAGGCCGAGAACATGGTCCAGCGCGCCGCGGTCGATCCGGGCCACGTTACGCGCCTCCCGCGATCAGGCGCGAGATGATCTGGCGCGCGCGCACGCTGCCCTGGTCGATCGAATAGCCGCGCAGCTTCAGGTCGGGATTGGCAGTGATCGATCGCTGCTGCGCCTCGAGCACCTCGACATCCTCGTCGAACACCTGGCCTTGCTGCACCTTGAACCGGGCGGTGAACCCGGCATCCTCGACGTCGAAATTGCGCGCCATGCCCCAGAAATAATGGGTGGTCGTTTCGGTCTCCGGGGTCATCGCATCGACCACGAAGCCGCGGACGCCCGAATCATGACTCTCGATCGTGTCGCCCGCCTCGACCGGCGACACGCCGACGTCGATCAGGACCGAGGAGGGCGGCAGGAAGTGACAGACCTGCCAGCGGTCGACCGGCCCGGCCGAGCGCAGCGCGTCACGCCAGAAGGGCGGCGGCTCGATCCCCGGCATCCAGCGGCGGACATAGACCTGTTCGCCGTCCACGACCGTCTCGATCGGGGCTTCGGTGATCTCATGCTGGCCGATCGATCCCTGGTGCACCCAGGTTTCGTGGCTGAGGTCCATCAGATTGTCGATGACCAGTCGATAGTCGCAGTTGATGTGGTTGTATCCGCCGTCGAACGTCCAACCCGGCGCGCTGCACGGCCAGAAATCGGGAATCAGCGCGGGATCGGCCTTGGCTGCGTCGCCGATCCAGATCCAGATGAAGCGGTGCTTCTCGGCAACCGGATAGAGGCTGGCGCAGATGCCCTTTGGCACACGCTCCGACTTGATCGGCATTTCGGCGGCGGCGCCGTCCGGACCGATCAGCAGCCCGTGATAGCGGCAGCGGATCGAATCGCCTTCCTTGAACCCCATCGAGAGCGGCAGCAGCCGATGCGGACAGGCGTCGCGCATCGCGACGACGGCGCGGTCCAGCTTGCGGTACAGCATCACCGGTTCGCCGCAGATGGTGCGGGCGATCGGAGTGCGGTCGACCTCATAGTCCCAAGCCGCGACATACCAGCGGTTGGTCATCCAGGTCATTGCCCTTCTCCTCTCACAGCCTTATTCGATTAGCGTCGAATTTGTATGTACCACTTACAATTGTCACCGGGAGAGTCCAGATGTCCAAGCCGCCCTTTCGTGCCGATCATGTCGGTAGCTTCCTGCGTCCCAAGGCGCTGATCGACGCACGCGAGGCCTATCGCGCGGGGACGATCGACCCGCAGGCGCTGCGTGCGGCGGAGGACGAGGCGATTCGCGGCGTCGTGCAGCTGCAGGAAGGGCTGGGGCTTCACGGGATCACCGACGGCGAGTTCCGCCGCACCTATTTCCACACCGACTTCCTGCTCCAGCTGGACGGCGTCGAGGAAGCCGGCGGCAGCGAGGTGAAGTTCCACCAGCATGGCGGCAAGGAGCTGGCCTATGCACCGCCGGTGATGAAGATCGCGGGCAAGATCTCGCACGCGCGCGACATCCAGCGCGCGGATTATGAATTCCTTGCCAGCTGCACCTCGCGCACGCCCAAGGTGACGATCCCTTCGCCGACGATGCTGCACTTCCGCGGTGGCCGCGATGCGATCGACACCGCCGCCTATCCCGATCTCGACGATTTCTACAGCGATCTGGCCGCCGCCTACCGTGCCGAGATCGCCAGCCTGGCGGATGCGGGCTGCCGCTATCTCCAGCTCGACGACACGAACCTCGCCTATCTGTGCGACGACACGCAGCGCGAGAATGCCCGCAAGCGCGGCATGGACCCGGACGAGCTGCCGCGCCTCTATGCCCGGATCATCAACGAGTCGATCCGCGACAAGCCCGACGACATGGTCGTGTGCGTCCATCTGTGCCGTGGCAACTTCCGCTCGTCCTGGGCTGCCGAGGGCGGCTATGAACCGGTCGCCGAGGTGCTGTTCAACGAACTGAACATCGACGGCTATTTCCTCGAATATGACGATCCGCGCTCGGGCGACTTCGCGCCGCTGCGCCATCTTCCCAAGGGCAAGACCGTCGTGCTCGGCCTGGTCACGACCAAGTTGGGCGAGCTGGAATCGGCCGACGACGTGAAGCGCCGGATCGACGAGGCGGCGCAATATGCCCCGCTCGACCAGCTGGCGCTGTCGCCCCAGTGCGGCTTCTCGTCGACCGTCCACGGCAACGACATCGAGGTCGAGCAGCAGTCGGCGAAGATGCGTCTGGTGATCGACGTCGCCGAACAGGTCTGGGGCACCTCGGCCTGATCTAGGTCGTGCGTGGCGCGCCGTCGGCAAGGCGGCGCGCCACCAGCGCACCGACCACCAGCACCCCGATCAGAGCCAGGTCGAGATCGGGCGAGGGCGAAAAGCGCACCGCCGCCGTCGAGATCAGCGCCGCGCCGCCCATCTGGATCGTGCCGAACAGGCTGGTCGCGGCACTCGCCCGTTCGCGCTGGCGCTCGATCGCCTGCGCCAGCAATGCCGGCCCGGTCAGCCCGCTGCCGAACGCCATCAGGATCATCGCGCCCATCAGGCCGGGGACGCTGGTGCCGAACAACGGGAGCGCGATCACCGCCGCCGCGCCGGTGGCCAGCGCGGCGGTGCCGATCGGGGTCAGCCAGCCCGGCCGGCGACGCAGCACGATCGGCACCGTCAGCGTGCCCGCAATGATCGCGCTGGCAATCACCGAATAGAACAGACCCGACAGGGCAGGGCTGGCGCCCGCAGCGTTGAGCACGAATGGCGAGACGGCGAGGAACAGATAGAAGCCGCCGCTGATCAGCGCGTTGGACAGGACCAGGGGCAGATAGCCGCGATGGCGCAGCACCTGCCAATAGGTCGCGGCCAGCCGGTGCGGATGCAGCGGCGCGCGGTCGCCGGGACGGGTTTCCGCCAGCATTCGCTGCGCCAGGACCAGCCCGACTACGGTCAGTCCGGCCAGCACCCAGAACAGCGCTCGCCAGCCGGCAAGCCCGGTCAAGGTGCCGCCCACCACCGGCGCGACGGCGGGGGAGATCAACGTCACGCTGGTCAGGATCGCCAGCGGCGCGGCTGCCTTGCCGACCGGCGTGGTGTCTGTCGCCATTGCCCGGGCAGTGACCAGCGACGAGGACGCGCCGATCGCCTGGAGCGTGCGGCCAGCCAGCATCGCAGCGAGCGTCCCCGAAACCGCGCAGCACAGCGTGCCGATCAGGAACAGGCCGAGCCCGCCCAGCAGCACCGGCCTGCGGCCATGATGATCGGCGATCGGCGCCCAGATCAGCTGGCCCAGCGCCAGTGCGACCAGATAGACGGAGATGACCAGCTGCCCACCCGCCGGCGATGCGCCGATCGCGGGCGACAGGATCGGCAGCGCCGGAACGATGATCTGGATCGCCAGCGACCCGAGCGCGGCGATCCCGCCGAGCAGGATCAGGCGGCGGGTGTCGCGCTCCAGCTCAGGCTTCCTCGGGCCAGTAGAGCCGCATCGGATTGTCGACCAGCAACTTGCGCCGCAGCGTCTCGGTAGGGGCGATGCCGGGGATCACGTCGACCAGCCCGCCGTCATCGGGCAGCGTCTTTTCCATGTTCGGGTGAGGCCAATCGGTGCCCCACAGCACCCGGTCAGGATAGGCCTCGACCAAGGGGCGGACCGAGCGGACGAAATCGGCATAGGGCGGCCCTGCCGGATCGAGCCGGTCGGGGCAGGTGACCTTGGTCCAGATATCCTCGCGGCTGTCGAGCAGCGCGCGAAACGCGGTCATGTCGGCGCCGTCCGGACCCTGGGCGACATCGGGCCGGCCCATATGGTCGATGACGATCGAGGTCGGGATGGCGGCCAGGAACGGCTTCATCTCGTCCAATATGTCGGCCTCGAAATAGACGACGACATGCCAGCCGAGCCGCTGGATCCGGTGCGCCACCTCCAGGAACTTGTCCTTGGGCGCATCATCGACCAGCCGCTTGAGGAAGTTGAACCGCACCCCGCGGATGCCGCCCTCGTGCAGCGCATCCAGCTCGGCATCGCCGATCGCCGGATCGACCACCGCCACGCCGCGCGCCTTGCCGTCCGATCGGGCAATCGCGTTCAGTGTCGCGCGATTGTCGGTGCCGTGACAGCTTGCCTGGACGATCACGTTGCGCGCGAAGCCCAGCCGGTCGCGCAGCGCGAACAGTGCTTCGGGCCCCGCATCTTGCGGCAGATACTTTGCCTTGGGGCTGAACGGGAACTCGGCCATCGGCCCGAACACATGGCAATGCGCATCGACCGCGCCCGGGGGCGGGGTGAAACCGGGGCGCGAGGGCGTCAGCGTCCAGCTGCGGATGCGGCCGTCTGCATCGGTGCTCATGCGAAAACCTCTCCGTCCATCAGCTTGCGCGCGGTGCGCAGCATGCCCGCCTCGACCGGCTGGCCCTGTTCATCCAGCGTCACCACGCATTCGGTGACTCCGCTGGGGTGCTCGACCCCCAGCGTCAGCTGCGATCCCTCGGGCACCTGCGCCACCGCGGCGGCGGGCGATCCGGGGATCAGGCAGGCGGTTGCAACGCTGACCGCGCCCAGCACGCCGATCGACGCGTGGACGCGGTGCGGGATCAGCGACCGGACGGCGATCGCGCCACCGTCCTTGGGCGCTGCGACCAGCATCATCTTGGGCACCGATTTCTCGGTCACGTCGCCCAGATTCATCATCGGGCCGGCCTTCAGCCGGATCGCCTCGACCCTGGCCTTCATCGCATCGTCGGCATCCAGCGTCTCGCGATCCTCATAGCCGGTGATGCCCATGTCCGACGCGCGGATCACGACACAGGGCATGCCATTGTCGATCAGCGTGCAGTCGACCTCCTCGATCCGGTCGACCCCATTGCCGGTCGGCAGCAGCGCGCCGCAACTCGACCCCGCCGTGTCGCGAAAGGCGAGGGGGATGGGCGCTGCGGTGCCGGGCACGCCGCTGATCGCCGACTCTCCATCATACCGCACCACCCCGCCCGGCGTCTGCACGGTCGCCACCGCAACCTGGCCGGTATTCTCCATGAAGATCGCGACGCGCGTCTCGCCATCGCCGGCCTGGACCAGCCCGCGCTCGATCGCGAAGGGGCCGACCCCGGCGAGGATGTTGCCGCAATTCTGGGCGTCGGTGACGATCGCCTGGTCGACGAAGACCTGGAGGAACAGATAATCGACATCGACGCCATCGCGGGTCGATGCGCTGACGACCGCGACCTTGCTGGTCAGCGGATCGGCGCCGCCCATGCCGTCGATCTGGCGCGGATCGGGCGATCCCATCACCCGCAGCAGGAACGCGTCGCGCTCGGCGGTATCGGCGGGCAGATCGTCCTTGAGGAAATAGCCGCCCTTGGACGATCCGCCGCGCATCCACATGCACCGCGCCGAGGTCGCTGCGCTCTCAGACATAGCGCAGGCCCATCTCGGCCAGCCGCGGACGCATGTCGTAAATGTCGAGACCCAGTTCGCCCGCCGCCAGCCGCTTGCGCTTCGCTTCCTCGGCCGCCTCGCGCGCCTGCGCCTTTTCCAGCACTGCGGCGGCATCGGCGCGCTTCACCACGCACACGCCGTCGTCATCGGCGACGATCACATCGCCCGCCTCGATCGCCGCGCCGGCGCAGACGATCGGCACATTGACCGATCCCAGCGTGTTCTTGACAGTGCCCTGCGCGAATACCGCGCGCGACCACACGGGAAAGCTCATCTCGGTCAGGTCGCGCACGTCGCGCACGCCCGCGTCGATCACCAGCCCGCGGCAGCCGCGCGCCATCGCGCTGGTCGCCAGCAGGTCGCCGAAATAACCGTCGACACAGGGGGAGGTGGGGGCGAGCACCAGGATGTCGCCCTGTTGCAACTGCTCGATCGCGACATGCACCATCCAGTTGTCGCCCGGCGGGGCGGAGATCGTCACTGCGCTGCCCGCGATGCGTGCGCCGGCGTAGATCGGGCGCATATGGTGCGCGAGCAGGCCGATCCGGCCCTGCGCCTCATGCACCGTCGCCACGCCGGCATGCGCCAGCCCGTCGATCACCGATGCTTCGGCGCGATCGATATTCTGAACCACGACAGCCATGTCTTCTTTCTCCAGATCGTCCTGCCACGTCACGCGCGCGGCGCGCGCACGCCAATCGAACTTGCGTAGCCGCGATAAGTTTTTGTTATAGACGCGCATGCTCCGGCCTTTCGACCTCAATCTGCGCCACCTGCGCGCGCTCGGCGATGTGGCGACGCATCGCAGCCTCAATCGCGCGGCCGAAGTTGCCGGCCTGTCGCAACCCGCGCTGACCCAGGGATTGGCCAAGCTCGAGCGCCAGCTGGGCATGGCGCTGTTCGATCGCCATCCCGACGGCGTGACCGCGACCGAGGCGGGGCTGGCGCTGGCCGACCGCGTCGAGCGCGCCTTCGCCATGCTCGCCGAGGCGACGCGCAAGGCGGCCAAGGGCGGGGTGCGCGGCTTTGCCCGACCCGAGCGGCTGATGACCGCGACCCAGCTCGACGCATTCCTCCACTTCGCCGATGCGCAGGGCTTTTCGGGCGCCGCCGCCGCCAGCGGCGTGTCGCAGCCGGCGATCCACCGGGCGGTGCGCGACCTCGAGCAACTCTGCGCCACGCCACTCGCCGAGCGCCGCGGGCGCGGCATGGTCCTGACCCCCGCGGGACGCGCCATCGCCCGCGGCGTGCGGCTCGCCGCCCGCGAGATCGCCGCCGGGATCGCCGAGGCACGGGGCGAGGGCGCAGAGGGCGGGCGTATAGCGATCGGGGCGATGCCACTCAGTCGCGCGATGCTCCTTCCGCGCGCCCTGTCGTTATTCCTGCGCGACAGCCCGTCCGCGATCGTCCATGTGATCGAAGGGTCCTGGCGCGAACTGGTCGATCCGCTGCTCGACGGCGTGGTCGACATCATGGTCGGCGCGTTGCGCGAGGCGCCGCCGCCGGGGGTCGATCAGGTGCCGCTGTTCACCGATCGCCTCGCCATTTTCGGGCGGCGCGGCCATCCGCTCGACGGCAGCGCGGCCGATCTCGACATATTGGCGCGCCAGCCTTGGGTCGTCGGGCCGGTCGGCACGCCGCTGCGGCACCATTGGGAGGCGCTGTTCGCCGGGCGGACGCTGCCGCCGGTGCCGATCGAGTGCGGGTCGGTGATGGTGATCCGCGGCCTCCTCGCCCAGAGCGACTTGCTCACTCTGTTGTCACCCGATCAGGTGGCGATGGAAGTCACTGCCGGCATGCTGGCTCAGATCGGACCGGAACTGCCGGGCGCTATCCGCACCATCGGCATCAGCACCCGTAGCGGCTGGCGGCCCACTGCGCCCCAGCAACGACTGATCGACCTGCTCCATCAAGCGACACGAGATACAAGACTTCAGGAAATTGGATAGCGTCGAGGCCAAATCGATTGGCCCCGGATCGGTCAGCAGGTCTAGCCTCGCCCCCATGAGCGAGAGGATCACCTTCATCGGCTATGGCGAAGCGGGACAGGCCTTTGCCCGCCCCGGCGACCGCGCCTTCGACCGGAAGACGCTCGACCCGGTCTCGCGCGACGCCAAGCTCGCCGATTATGCGGCAGGCAGGGTAAGCGGTTACGACACCGCGGCCGAGGCGCTGGCGGGGGCGACCGCGATCCTGTCGCTCGTCACCGCCGACCAGGCGCTGCCCGCGGCGCGGGATTACGCCGCCGCCCTGGCACCCGGCGCGCTCTGGCTCGACATGAACAGCGTAGCCCCTGGCACAAAAGGTGCCGCTGCCGAAGCGATCGAGGCGGCGGGCGGTCGCTATGTCGATGTCGCGGTCATGTCGCCGGTCCTCCCCGCGCGCCACGCCGTGCCGCTGCTGGTCGCCGGTCCGCATGCCGAGGCAGGCGCGGCGGCGCTGACGGCGATCGGCTTCACCAATGTCAGCATCGCCGGTGCCGAGATCGGCGCCGCATCCGCGATCAAGATGATCCGCTCGGTCATGGCCAAGGGGATCGAGGCGCTCAGCGCCGAATGCATCCTCGCCGCCAATCGGGCGGGCGTGGCCGATGCGGTGCTCGCCTCGCTCGACGCCAGCTGGAAGCCACAGGGCTGGGAAGCGCGCATCGACTATAATCTCGACCGGATGCTGGCCCACGGCCTGCGACGCGCCGCCGAGATGGAAGAGGTGGTCAAGACGCTGGAGCAACTCGGCGTCGAGCCCGGAATGACCCGTTATACGGTCGTACAACAACGAAGGATCGGCAGCCTTGGCCTGACCCCGCCCGAGGGCCTCGCCGCCAAGCTGGATGCGATCGAGCGTGGAGCAGGAGAGCACGCAGCGTGACCATGATCATCGATTGCCACGGCCATTATACGGTCCTGCCCAAGGCGCATGACGCCTGGCGCGAGGAACAGAAGGCCGCGTTCAAGGCCGGCGTGCCCGCGCCGCGCTATCCCGAGATCAGCGACGACGAGATCCGCGAGACGATCGAGGCCAACCAGCTTCGCCTGATCCGCGAGCGCGGCGCCGATCTGACGATCTTCTCGCCGCGCGCCTCGGCAATGGCGCCGCATGTCGGCGACGATGCGATGGCGAAGGAATGGGCCTATCGCTGCAACAATCTGATCGCGCGCGTCGTCGGCCTGTTCCCGGAGACGTTCGTCGGGGTCTGTATGTTGCCCCAGTCGCCCAAGGCCGACATGACCAACTCGGTCGCCGAGCTTGAGCGCTGCGTGACCGAGCTCGGCTTTATCGGCTGCAACCTCAACCCCGACCCCGGCGGGGGCCATTTCGCCCATCCGCCGCTGACCGACCGCTATTGGTACCCCTTTTACGAGAAGATGGTCGAGTTGGACGTCCCGGCGATGATCCATGTCTCGGGCAGCTGCAATCCGGCGATGCACGCGACCGGCGGCTATTACATCGCCGCCGACACGATCGCCTTCATGCAGTTGCTGGAGGGCGATCTGTTCGCTGATTTCCCGACGTTGCGCTTCATCATCCCGCATGGCGGCGGTGCGGTGCCCTATCACTGGGGCCGCTATCGCGGGCTGGCCGACATGCTGAAGAAGCCGTCGCTCGACACGCATCTGATGAACAACATCTTCTTCGACACCTGCGTCTATCACCAGCCGGGCATCGACCTGCTGGCCGATGTGATCGAGACCAAGAACATCCTGTTCGGGTCGGAGATGGTCGGCGCGGTGCGCGGGATCGACCCGACCACCGGCCAGTATTTCGACGACACCAAACGCTATGTCGACGCGCTCAATATCGCCGATGCCGACCGCCACGCCATTTTCGAGGGCAATGCCCGCCGGGTCTTTCCGCGCCTCGATGCCAAGTTGAAGGAGCGCGGACGATGAGCAGCCCGCCCGATATCCACAGCTATCTCTCCGAGTTCGAGGATATTCCCGGCACCCGCGTGTTCACCGCATCGCGCGCGCGCCAGGGCTATCATCTCAACCAGTTCGCGATGAGCCTGATGAAGCCGGAGAACCGTGCTGCATGGAAGGCCGACGAGCGCGCCTATCTCGACGGCTGGCCGCTCACCGACGACCAGAAACAGGCGGTGCTCGACCGCGACTATAACCGGCTGCTCGACCTGGGCGGCAATATCTACTTCCTGGCCAAGGTGTTCTCGACCGACGGGCAGAGCTTCGTCCAGGCGGTCAGCACCATGACCGGCATGTCGGTCGAGGAGTATCAGGCGATGATGAATTCGGGCGGCCGATCGGCCGACGGGCATCGCTCGCTGCGCGACAATGCCCGCGCGATCACTGAAAGGGAGCAAGGCTGATGGCACGCATCACTGCAGGCGTGGCGTCCAGCCATGTGCCGCTGCTCGGCGTGGCTCACGACCAGGGCAAGGACCGCGACGCCTATTTCGGGCCGATCTTCGCCGGTTACGACTGGACCCGCGAATGGGAGAAGTCGGAAAAGCCCGACGTCGTGATCCTGGTCTATAACGACCATGCCTCGGCGTTCGACATGAAGATCATCCCGACCTTCGCGATCGGCTGCGGCGAGCGCTATGCGCCGGCGGACGAGGGATGGGGACCGCGCAAGGTGCCCGACGTCATCGGCCATCCCGACCTCGCCTGGCACATCGCCCAGTCGTTGATCCTCGACGAATTCGACATGACCATCATCAACGAGATGGACGTCGACCACGGCCTGACCGTGCCGCTGTCGATGATGTTCGGCGACGTCGATGCCTGGCCGGTCAAGGTGATCCCGCTGGCGGTCAACGTCGTCACCTATCCGCCGCCCTCGGGCAATCGCTGCTGGGCGCTGGGCGAGGCGATCCGCCGCGCGGTCGAAAGCTATGGCGAGGATCTGAACGTCCAGGTCTGGGGCACCGGCGGCATGAGCCACCAGCTTCAGGGGCCGCGCGCCGGGCTGATCAACCGCGAGTGGGACAATCGCTTCCTCGACGGGCTGATCGGCGAGAGCGATCATCTGCGCCGCATCCCGCACATCGAATATCTGCGCGAGACCGGATCCGAGGGGATCGAGATGGTCATGTGGTTGATCATGCGCGGCGCGCTCGGCACGCGAACGCGGGCGCTGCATCGCCATTACCACGTGCCATGCAGCAACACCGCGATCGGCCACCTCGTGCTGCGACCCGACAATGGCGAGGATCTCGACATGACCGGCAGCGATGTCGCGACCGGCATCGCCGCCGAATGATCTCATGCCCGGCCGCACCGGGCGACAGACTGGAGTACACCCATGAAAATCGCACTCGCGGGGGCAGGCGCCTTCGGTGAAAAGCATCTCGACGGCCTGAAGAATATCGACGGGGTCGAGGTGATCTCGGTCGTCGGCCGCCGGCTCGAGCCGACGCAGCAGGTCGCCGACAAATATGGCATACCGCACGCCACCACCGAATTGGCCGAGGCGCTGGAGCAGCCCGGGCTCGACGCGGTCATCCTGTGCACCCCGACCCAGATGCACGCCGCCCAGGCGATCCAGTGCATGGACGCCGGCAAGCATGTCCAGGTCGAGATCCCGCTGTGCGACAGCCTGGCGGACGGCGAGGCGGTGCTGAAGAAGCAGCAGGAAACCGGGCTGACCGCAATGGTTGGCCACACCCGCCGCTTCAACCCGTCGCACCAATATCTGCACGACCGGATCGCGGCCGGCGACCTGTCGATCCAGCAGATGGACGTCCAGACCTATTTCTTCCGCCGCAAGAACATGAACGCCAAGGGCGAGGCGCGGTCCTGGACCGACCATCTTCTGTGGCACCACGCCGCGCACACGGTCGACCTGTTCGCCTATCAGGCCGGCCCGATCGTCGCCGCCAATGCGCTTCAGGGGCCGATCCATCCCGAACTCGGCATCGCGATGGACATGTCGATCCAGCTCAAGGCCGAAAGCGGCGCGATCTGCACGCTCAGCCTGTCGTTCAACAATGACGGGCCGCTGGGGACTTTCTTCCGCTATATCTGCGACAACGGCACCTGGATCGCGCGTTACGACGATCTGGTCACCGGCCGTGAGGAGCCGGTCGACGTATCGCAGGTCGCGGTGTCGATGAACGGCATCGAGCTGCAGGACCGCGAATTCATCGCCGCGATCCGCGAGGGGCGCGAGCCCAATGCCAGCGTCGCGCAGGTCATGCCCTGCTACCGCGTGCTCGACTCGCTCGAAAAGCAGCTCGAGGCCGCCCGGTGAAGACTAGGGTCGCGATCGTCGGGGCGGGGCCGTCCGGGCTGCTGCTCGGCCACCTGCTGACCCAGGCGGGCATCGCCTGCGTCGTGGTCGAGCGCCAGTCGCGCGACTATGTGCTCGGGCGGATCCGCGCGGGCGTGCTCGAGACGGTCACGACCGACCTGATGCGCAAGCTGGGCATCGACGCCCGGATGAATGCGGAGGGGCTGATCGAGGAGGGGTTCAACCTCGCCACCGACGACCGGCTGATCCGCATCGACATCACCGCGCTGACTGGCCGGCACGTCATGGTCTATGGCCAGACCGAGCTGACCCGCGACCTGATGGACGCGGCCCCGGATCGCGGGCTGGAGGTCCTGTTCGAGGCGAAGGACGTCGCGCTCCACGACCTGGAGAGCGACGCGCCTTCGCTGACCTGCACCGTGGGCGGCGAGCCGCGGCGGATCGAGGCCGACTTCATCGCCGGATGCGACGGCTTTCACGGCCCCTCGCGCAAGGCGATCCCGGCATCTGCGGTGCGCGAATATGAGCGCGAATATCCGTTCGGCTGGCTCGGCATCCTGGCCGACGTGCCGCCCTGTCATGACGAGCTGATCTACGCCAATGGTGCGCGGGGTTTCGCGCTGGCGTCGATGCGCTCCGCGACGCGCAGCCGCTATTATATCCAGGTCCCGCTGACCGACCGGGTCGAGGACTGGAGCGAGGACCGGCTGTGGGACGAGCTGGAGGCGCGGTTCAACCCGCTCAGCCAGCATGGCGTGACTCGCGGCCCCGCGCTGGAAATGTCGATCGCGCCGCTACGCTCCTATGTGTTCGAGACGATGCGCCACGGCCGGCTGTTCCTGGCGGGCGATTCGGCACATATCGTGCCACCGACCGGCGCCAAAGGGCTGAACCTGGCCGCGTCCGATGTCGCCTATCTCGCCGACGCACTGATCGCGCATTTCAGGGACGGCGAGGACACCGCACTGGACGGCTACCAGGCACGCGCGCTCGCCCGCATCTGGAAGGCCGAGCGTTTCAGCTGGTATCTGACCAAGCTAATGCACCGCTTTCCCGAGGATGGGGACTTCGAACACCGGATGCAGGCCGCTGAACTCGACTATGTCGCGGGCTCGAAATCGATGCAGACCGCGATTGCGGAGAATTATGTCGGGCTGCCGCTGTAGCCGCCGGTCGCCGCGCCGGATCGTGGCACAGAGTGATCCATTACCCCATTGTCGTGCTGTTTTTCGCCGATAGTTGCCATCCCGATCACTTGTGCGTTCTTCTGGAAGCGGACACGCTCGCTGGCTTCCGGAGACGTTTTCTATGGCGGACGGCTCGATCTCGATCGACGAATTGAATCGTCGCCTGGCTGAGGCCGAAGACCGCGCCTCGAGGGCGGAGCGGGCGCTGGCCGCCAGCGAAGCCAAGTTGCGGCAGGCGCTCGAGGCCGGCGGCATGGAATATTGGGAATGGCGCCCCGATACCGATCGCGTGACCAGGGTCAATACGCTGGCGCTGTTCGGCGACCAGCCCGGCGCCCCGAAAACCCATTCGAGCCGGGATGGGTTCGTCCTCATTCATCCCGAGGATCGGGAGCGGCATCAAGCGATGGTACGCCGCGCCGCTCGATCGGGCGAGGGCTGGCACGCTGAGCTTCGGGTCGTCCGGCAGGACAGTGGCGAGATCGAATGGATCGAGGAACGCGCCTCGCCGACCACCGATCCGGTCACCGGTGAACGCAGCGTCATCGGTTTTATCTGGAACATCACCGAGCGCAAGCGCGCCGAGGCGTCCCTTCGCGAGAACGACGCGCGACATCGGCTGCTGATCGAAAGCTGGGCCCAAGCCGTGTGGGAGACGGACGGTGAGGGCGTCGTTGTCGCCGACAGTCCGAGCTGGCGCGCCTATACCGGCCAGACCCTGGACGAGTGGCTCGGCTATGGCTGGCTCGACGCCATCCATCCCGACGACCGCGCCTATGCCGAACGGCAATGGCGCGAAGCCGTCGCGGCGCGCGATCTCGTCAACGCCGAATTCCGACTTCGTGCCCCAGATGGCGGGTGGCGCTGGACCAATGTCCGCGCCGCGCCTGTGATCGATCACGCGGGAAATATCGAGAAATGGGCCGGGATCAACATCGACATCGATGCGCGCAAGCGGGCCGGGGAGGGGCTTCGCCAGAGTGAGGAGCAGAAGGCCTTCCTGCTCGACCTCAGCGACACGCTGAGTACGATGAGCGACAGTGCCGGGATGGAGCGCACCGCCGTGCGAATGCTCGGCGAGAAGCTTGGTGCGAGTCATGTTTTCTACGCCACCATGGATCCCGACGGGGATGCGTGGAGTATTCAGCAGGACTTTACCGATGGCGTCCCGAGCCTGGCGGGGCGTTATCCGCTCTCCGACTTCCAGCGAAAGCGGCTCCCCGGCTGGCAGGCCGGCCGGATGTCCAGCGTCGCCGACAGCGAAGCCGACGTGTCACTCGATGCCGAGGATCGGGCTGCCTATGCCGCGATCGGCGCGCGCGCGGCCATCGGCGTGCCCTTGGTCAAGGGCGGGCGTTTCAGTGCGCTTCTGGCCGTCAATCAGAACGAACCTCGCGCTTGGACTGATACCGAGCTGGAACTCGTCAAGGAGGTCGCCGATCGCACTTGGGCGGCGATCGAGCGTGCCCGAGCCGAGGCGGCGCTGCGCGAGCGTGAGGCCGATCTCGCGCGGGTTCAACGGATCGGCGAGGTCGGCGGGCTCGACATTGATGTTGCAGAGGGACTGCGCAGCGTTCGCTCGCCCGAATATCTCCGCCTTCACGGACTCCCCCTGGACGGCCGGGAAGAGAGCCACGCAGATTGGCTGGCGCGAGTCCATCCCGACGATCGCGACCATGCGGAGCATGCCCTGTTCGATGCGCTGGAGAGCGACGCGCGCAGCTATGACGCGGAATATCGTATCGTTCGACCGTCGGACGGCGAAGTGCGCTGGGTCCACGCCCGCGCCGATATCGAACGCGATGCGAGCGGCCGGGCGGTGCGGCTGGTGGGCGCGCATACGGATGTGACCGAACAGAAACAATCGACCGAGGCGCTGCGCCAGAGTGAAGCGCGGCTGCGCGGCGTGCTCGACGGCATGGCTGAAGCATTCGGAGTGATCGGACCCGACTTCACGATCCTGGAGCATAATCAAGAGGCCCTGCGAATGGACGGTCGGCCGCGTGACGAGATCGTCGGGCGTTCGCATTGGGAGGCCTTTCCGGGGACCGAGCATTCGGAGGTCGGACGGGTGCTGAAAAAGGCGATGGCAGACCGTCAGCCAATGATCCTGGAGCATCGATATGCCTGGGCGAGCGATCGGGCGCTGTGGCTGGAGATGCGCGTCTATCCGACCGCCGACGGCGCCTTGGCCGTCTTCTGGCGCGATATCACCGAACGCAAGGCAGCCGCCGATGCGTTGCGCGAGAGCGAGGAACGCTATCGCGCGCTGTTCGAGTCGATGGACGAAGCCTATGCCGTCGTCGATGTCCTGAAGGACGACAGCGGCGCCTGGACGGATTTCCGCTTCGTCGAGGTCAACCCGGCTTTTGTCGAGCATACCGGCATGCGCTGGCCGGTCGGCAAGACTGCCACCGAATTGCTGGGGAGACCCAATCCGCGCTGGACCCAGCTCTACGGGAGGGCGCTCGACACCGGCGAGGCGATCCGGGTGGAGGAAGCCGAGCCCAGGCTGAATCGGGTTTTCGATCTCAACATCTTCGCGCTTGACCGGAGCCTTAGCCGTGTCGCGGTGCTGTTCACCAACATCAGCGAGCGCAAGCGTGGCGAGGCCGCATTGCGGGAGAGCGAGGCGCGCTTTCAGCAGTTCGCCTCCGCCTCGGCCGCGGGCCTGTGGATCCGGGATGCCCGGACATTGGAGATGGAGTTTGTCAGCCCGGCGGCCGCGACGATCTACGGCGTCGATGCCAATGCCCTTCTGGGCGACGTGAAGCGCTGGGCGGCGATGATCGTGCCCGAGGACCGCGATGCGGCACTGGGGCATCTGGACCGGGCGTGCCAGGGCCAGGCAACGGTGCATGAGTTCCGCATCCAGCGGCGGTCCGATGGATCGTTCCGCTGGCTCAGAAACACCGACTTTCCCCTGGGGGGCGATGGCGGCGTGCCCCGGATCGGCGGGATCGTCGAGGATATTACCGAGGCGAAGCTGACCGCCGAGCATCAGGGCGTGCTGCTCGCCGAGCTCCAGCACCGGGTGCGCAATATCATGGCGATACTGCGGTCGATCGCGGCCCGGACGGCGATAAGCGCGACAAGCGTCGAGGACTATGCCGAACTGGTTGTCGGGCGGCTCAACACCTTTGCGCGCGTCCAGGCGCTGCTGACCCGCGCCGCCAATGCCGGCGTGGGCATCGCCACGATCGTCGGCGAGGAATTAAGTGCGCTGGCTGCGCATTCGGGCCAGTTCGACATTGGTGGCCCGGACGTCGAACTGTCGCCCAAGGCGGCCGAGACGATGACCCTCGCCGTCCATGAGCTTGCCACCAATGCGCTTAAATATGGCGCGCTTGCCGCTGCGGACGGTATGGTCCGGGTCCGCTGGCAGATTGTCGACCAACAGGACAGGCAGTGGTTGAGCTTCGACTGGAACGAGAGCGGCGCGCCGCCCGATCCTGCATCCGGTGAGCCCCGTCGAGTCGGTTTCGGCAGCGAGCTGATCGAGGGCAGGATACCCTATGAGCTGGGCGGGCGCGGGACGGTGCGGATCGAGGAGGGCGGTGCGCAATGCCACCTCGAATTTCCGTTGAAGGGCGGGGCCAGCATTCTCGACACCGGCGCGCCGCAACGCGCCACCGTGTTCGGAGGAACGATCGACATGACCGGACAAGCCGACCTGCCCGGACAACGCATCCTCGTTGTCGAAGACGATTATTATCTGGCATCGGACATGGCGCGTGTGTTGGGCGGCGCGGGTGCCGAGGTGCTGGGCCCGTGCGCAACCGAGGATGCGGCGCGGGCGGAGATCGGAAATGTCACGCCGACCGCGGCCATCCTGGACATCAACCTTGGCGGCGGCCGCTCCTTCGATCTCGCCGGCGATCTGAAGCGGGACGGCGTGCCGTTCATCTTCATCACCGGTTACGACCAGGAGGTGATCCCGGAGCGGTTCGAAGGCGTCGCCCGCCTGCAGAAGCCGGTGGAGTTTCGTCACGTCGTCGCTGCGCTTGCCGAGAGTCTGGGAATCCTGCCCTGATTGCTGCCTGTGCGCCCTGACGGCACGAGAAGGGCGCCGCCGGGATCTCGACCCCGGCAGCGCCCCTTAGTTCCTTCCACCGGGCGCGTAACGTCGCCCGTAGCCTTTGATCAGAACGACCCCGACACCTGCACGAACCAGTTGCGCGGGCGGGCGAAGATGCGCTCGGCATAGCCCAGCGTGGCAAGCGAGGCGTTGCCCTGGATCAGATAGCGCTCGTCGAAGACGTTGTTGACACCCGCGGTCAGCTCCAACCCATTGTCGAGCTTCAGCGACAGCGAGGCGTTGCCGGTGAAATAGCCATCCTCCTCGATCAGCGGGATGCTGCCGGTGATGAAGGTGATCTTCGACGTATAGCTGCCGTCGATCCGCGGCGTCAGCGTCGTGCCGCCGCCCAGTTCGATCGCGTAGGACAGGCCGAAATTGGCCTGCAGATCGGGGGTGAAGGGCAGGTCGTCGTTCGGCGTCACCGTCGCGGTCGCGCCGGGGATCGGGGTGATGCTCTTGATCTTGTCGTCGAGCACGCTGACGCTGCCGTCGAACATCAGGCCCCAGGGTGCGCGGTAGCTCGCTTCGGCTTCTAGCCCGCGGATGCGCGCCTCGCCGGCGTTGAACAGCAGCGGCACCACGCCCTGGCGGAAGATCAGCTGGATGTCGCTATATTGCGCCTCGAACGCCGCGAGGTTCAGGCGGAGCCGACCGATATTGGTCTTCACGCCGACTTCGTAGCTGGTCACGCTCTCTTCGCCGAACGGCACCGGCAGATTGTCCACGGTCGCGGCATTGTAGCGCGTGTTGAAGCCGCCCGACTTGAAGCTCTTCGCATAGGACGCATAGGTGCTGATCGCCGGCGTCCAGCGATATTGCACGCTGGCCGATCCGGTCAGCGCCGAGAAGCTCTGCTGGAACGGGCGGTTGAAGATGAACAGCGGTCCGCCCTGGGTCGTCGCCAGCGTCGGCAGCGGGTTCGGGTCGGGCAGGGTGGCGGGGAACAGGTTGAACACCGTCCCCTGATAGAATTTGCGATCCGAGGTGTAGCGCAGCCCGCCGCTCAGTTCGAGCCCGTCGACCGGCGCCCAGGTCGCCTCGCCGAACACCGCCAGCGAGTCGGTCTTGAGCCGCGACAGCTGAAGGTCGCGGCTGGTCGGTCCGCCGGCCAGGATCGACGAGATCACCGGGGGCGATGGCGGGAAGGCGAGGAACACCGTCGCACGCTCGTTGGTGGTCTCGTTGAAATAATAGCCGCCCAGGATGCCGCTGACCTTGCCGAAATCAAGCTGGAGCTGGATTTCCTGGCTGAACTGCTGCGACTTCGACCCGACATCGGTGGTGATCATCGTGAAGGGCGTGTTGTCCGCGTCGCGAATGCCGCGCGATTCGGTCTCGCGGTAAGCGGAGATCAGCTTGACCAGCGCCTGGTCGGTCAGGCGGATATTGGCCGTGCCGGCCACGCCCCAGACCTCGGACATGCTCATCACCGGCGCGGTGCCGCCGTTGACGAAGTCGCCGCGCGCCTGGAAGTCGTTGGCGCAGCGGCTGTCGTTGATCAGCGGCACGTTCGGCGCGCCGAAGCGCGGATTGCCGGGGGTGATCGGCGCGAAGGGGATGGTCGCGCCGGGGCAGCCCGCCGCGACGCTGACGATCGCGGCGACCGGCGCCTGTTCGTTGATCCCGGCGAAGACGAAGGGCGCGCCATGTTCGTCGCGCTTCGAATAATCGGCGCGCAGGAACAGGTCGAAATCGCTCGACGGCTCCCATTTCAGCGCGCCGTTGAACGAGTAACCATTCTCGTTACCGAGATCGAGGCCGTCGACCGCACGGATGACATAGCCGTCGCGCTTGCGGAACCCGCCCGAGACGCGCGCGGCCAGCGTGTCGCCGATCGGGATGTTGAGCGAGGCGAAGCCCTCGACCAGATTGTCGTTGCCGACACGCACGCGGCCGCGCGCGCCGAACTTGCCGAGTTCGGGCTGGCGAGTGCGGACCAGGATCGCGCCGCCGATCGTGTTGCGGCCGAACAGCGTGCCCTGCGGCCCGCGCAGCACCTCGACCCCGGCAATGTCGCCGAAATCGATCGCGCCGCCCACGGCGCGGCCGAGATAGACCTCATCCAGATAGATGCCGACGCCCGGATCGACCGCCGCGGTCGGATCGACCTGGCCGACGCCGCGGATGAACACGACCGACGAGGCGCTGTTGCCCGACAGCTGGCCGGCGGGTTTGAACTGGAGGCTGGGCGTGATGCGCTCCAGGTCCTGCGTCTGCAGGATCTGGCGCTGCTCGAGCATCTCGGAACTGAAGGCCGAGATCGCGACCGGTGTGTCCTGGAGGCTTTCCTCGCGCCGCCGGGCGGTGACGATGATCTCGGTCGGATCCGCCTCGCTCGCCTCGGCCGGGCTTTCCTGCACCGGGCTGTCCTGCGCCAATGCGGGCGTCGCGACGCCAGTGAGTGCAAATGCTGCCGCGGCTGCGCCATACATGAAAGCGGCGCGCGTCTTCGATCGAAGCCCGTTCATCGATACCTCCCCTGTCGTGCGGAGGTCTCTGCGCCCCCGATCAACAATGGTCCCGAGTTTAGATCGGCAACGGCTATTGTCAATAACTGTAATGCTACAAAACTAATTCATTCATTGGCCGGATGGCCGCCGATCGATAGTCAACAATGCTGAAATGTAGATGGTTGATACACTCGACTGATACCTCTGGTCGGACGGGAAGGGGTGGCTCCATAGGATTTATAAGATCAAGCTTGCCCCTGCGCGCGAGAAACTTCATCAGGGCCATGGTAGCGCTATCCCCGCCACGCGCGGGCGGTATGCGGACCAGCAAGACGATAAAGGGGAGACGATGATGAGCAGCACGCATGACCGGTCGATGACGGGCCGCAAGGGCAAGTCCTGGCTGCGCCTCGCGTCGATCGCCGCGGGTCTCGCCTTGTCCGCGGTCGCTGCGCTTCCGGCGGCGGCGCAGGAGGTGCCGCGCCTGGTGTCGAAGAATGGCCGTCACGCCCTGATCGTCGACGGCGCGCCGTTCCTGATGCTTGGGGCGCAGGCGAACAATTCGAGCAACTATCCCGACGCGCTGCCCAAGGTCTGGCCGGTAATCTCGGCGATGCATGCCAACACGCTGGAAATGCCGATCGCCTGGGAACAGGTCGAGCCGGAGGAGGGCAAGTTCGACTTCTCGTTCGTCGACACGCTGATCGCGCAGGCGCGCGAGCAAAAGGTGCGGCTGGTGCTGCTGTGGTTCGCGACGTGGAAGAACACCGGCAACAGCTATGTGCCCGAATGGGTCAAGCGCGATGCGAAGCGCTTCCCCCGGATGCGGACCGCAGACGGCAAGCCGCATCACGCGATGAGCCCGCACAGCCGCACCACGCTGGAGGCGGACAAGCGGGCGTTCGTCGCGCTGATGACGCATCTGGCCAAGGTGGACCGCGACAACACCGTCATCATGGTCCAGCCGGAGAATGAGGCGGGCAGCTACACGCTCAAGCGCGACCATGCGCCCGAGGCGGTCCGCCTGTTCAACGGGCCGGTGCCCGCCGAGTTGGTGCGGGCGCTGAAGGTCAAGTCGGGCAACTGGACCGACGTGTTCGGCAAGCGCGCCGAGCAGTTCTTCCATACCTGGTATCTCGCCCGATATATCGACGAGATCGCGGCGGCGGGGAAGGCGGTCAAGCCGCTGCCGATGTACGTCAATGCCGCGCTGGGCAACGCCTTTACCGACGAGAATGGCGATGTCGGACCCTCGGGCGGACCGAACTGGAACGTCATTCCGATCTGGAAGGTGGCGGCGCCGCATATCGATCTGGTGGCGCCCGACATCTATACCCGCGACGCGCCCGCGGTCGCCTCGTTCCTCGACAAATATGCGCGCCCCGACAATGCGCTGATGGTGCCCGAGATCGGCAATGCCAGCGAATATGCCCGCTTCTTCTGGCCGACTCTTGGCCATGGCGGGATCGGCTTCGCGCCGTTCGGCATGGATGCGACGGGCTTCTTCAACTATCCACTGGGCGCCAAGACGTTCGACGACGGCACGCTGGAGGCGTTCGCCGCGCCCTATCGCCTGCTGAAGCCGATGGCGTCCGACTGGGCGCGCATCGCGTTCGAGAATCCGGTCTGGGGCACCGCCAAGGGCTTTCCCGAGGCCGACCAGTCGAGGGTCATGGGCCGGTGGAAGATCAGCGCGCAATATGGCCTGTGGCAGATGGGCGAGCCCGAATGGAACTGGTTCAAGATCGACAAGCATCCCGAGGCGGACAAGGACACCGGCGGCATGGTCGTTGCGCAGATCGCGCCCGACAGCTTCCTGATCACCGGCACCCATGTCCGCATCCGCATCGGCCTTGCCAAGCCCGCGGCCGGCGAGCTGGCGCAGATCCTGCGCACCGAAGAGGGAAGCTTCGTCGACGGCAAATGGGTGGCGACGCGCCGCTGGAACGGCGACCAGACCGATTACGGATTCAACTTCACCGATCGGCCGGTGATGCTGAAGGTCACGATGGGCTCGGTCGGCAACTGAACGCGGGGCGCGGCCCGTTGCCGGTCGCGCCCGTTTTCAGATGGCTCAGGCGCCAGCCAGTGTCCGCCACATTGTGCGCGGCGCTCGGGGATCCGGAACTGAGAGATGGCAGGGGAGCTCGGACTCGAACCGAGGGCCTTCGGTTTTGGAGACCGACGCTCTAACCAACTGAGCTACACCCCTGTGCGGAACGCGGCTTTAGCGGGACCGGGGTGCGGGGGCAAGAGGATGTTGGTCGATTGCCCGCGCTTTCACGCCGGAGAGCAATCCGTCTGTTACGGAACGTTGCTGAGGAAAATTCCGGATTCCCGTTTGTCCCCGAAATGGGCACACAGAGACCTGATGACCTCGATGCCCCGATTCGTTCCGGCGAATGCCGAGGAGTTTCCTGCAATCCGGATCGTCACCCGTCTGCTCGCCGAGATGCAGACCGGAATCGTCGCCTCCGGTGTCCGGGCGCTGGACGGCGGGCTGGAGCGGTTCGCGATCTTCACGCTGATCGTGCGGCAGACCATGCCCGATCTCGAGGGGGACAGCGGTGCAAATATGGGCCGGACGATCTCGGTCTATTCGCTCGCATCGTCCATGTCACAGCCATATGAGACGATGCGCCGGCATGTGAACGCGCTGGTCGACATGGGCCTGTGCGTCCGGCTGGAAGGCGGGGTTGCGGCGACTCCCGACGGATTGCGACTGCCGCATTTCGCCGCGCTGATGATCGAGACGCACGACCGGTTCGTCCGGCTGATCGACGACATGGCTGCGCTCGATATCGCGATGCCGAGATCGCGACCGGGCGTGCCCTATGACCTGCGCGTCGGCGTGCAGATCGCGGTCGACATGATGCTGGCCGCGGCGGACACCAATCGCGGCACGCATGAGGATATCGTCGAACTCGCGCTATTCTCTTCCATCTTGTGCGGCAATCTGGCGCGGGTGGCGAAGGATCGCCCGCTGGCGCTCAAATATCGCGACCAGCGCGAACTGGTGCCCGACGAGTTGCTCGATGCGATGCGGATCAGCGTGCTGGCGCGCGTCATCGGGTTGCCGGACACCACCGTCCGGCGGCGGGTGGGGACGATGGTTTCCGAAGGGAAGTTGATCCGCAAGGGCAGCGGGGTCGTGATCTCGCAGGCGTGGATGAACGACGAGGCCTGCATGGCGACCAGCCTTGCCAGCTATCGCAACACGCGTCGGCTGCTCGAGCGGATGGCGACGACCGGCTTTCCCTTCGAAGCGCCGGCCAGCGCCTATGTGATGGGCCGGCCGGCGGACATGGTCTTCGCCTGACCGCTCAGGCGGCGGCCGCGGTGCCGTCGCTCGACAGGGTCAGGGCATGCGCTTCCGGCGCGGGCAGGGGGCGGCCGAAATAATAGCCCTGGACCTTGGTGCAGCCGAGCCGACGGACCATCAGATGCTCGTCCTCGGTCTCGACGCCTTCCGCGGTCGTCGCCATCCCCAGACTGTCGGCGAGCGCCACCACCGCGCGGATGATCGCGATCGCCTCCTTCGCGCCGCGCGACGCGGCCTGGACGAAGCTACGGTCGATCTTGATCGACGAGAAACGCGTACGGCTGAGATAGCCGAGCGAGGAATAGCCGGTGCCGAAATCGTCGAGACTGAGGCGGATGCCGAGGTCGAGCAGCTTCTCCAGCACCTGCACCGCGACCGTGCCGTGGCGCATGAAAACGCCTTCGGTCACCTCCAGTTCGAGCCGATCGGCTTCGAGGCCCGACTGGTTCAGCGCCTGGGCGACGACCGTGAAGAAATTGGGATTGTACAGTTGTTCGGGGCTGACATTGACCGCGACGCGGACCGGCGTTTCCCACCGCGCCGCCTCGGCGATGGCGGTGCGCAGCACCCATTCGCCGATCGGTCCGATCAGCCGCGCTTCCTCAGCCAGCGGCACGAACTTGGCGGGCGAGATCGGCCCGAGCTTGGGGTGGGTCCAGCGCAGCAGCGCCTCGAACCCGGTCAACCGCCCGGTCTCTGCATCGACCACCGGCTGGTAGTGGAGATGCATCTCGTCATTGGCCACCGCGCCGCGCAGCGCGATTTCCAGCACCCGCCGCTCCTCCGCTGCCAGATGCAACTGGGGCTCATAGGCGTGGAACAGACCGCCGCCGGCATCCTTCGACCGGTAGAGCGCCAGGTCGGCCGAGCGGATCAGCGTCTCCGCGGTCCGGCCGTCGCGCGGGCCGAAGGCAAGGCCGATCGAGGCGCCGATATAGAGGGTATGCTGGTCGACCTCATAGGGGCGGGTGAGCGTCTCGATGATCGTTTGCGCCAGCTGCTCGACGCCATCGCGGTCGGCGGCATCGAGAACCACCACCGCGAACTCATCGCCGCCCAGCCGTCCGATCATCTCGTTCTCGGTCATCAGCAGGCGAAGCCGGTCGGCGACCTTGCCGAGCAGTCGATCGCCGACCGGATGGCCGAGCGTATCGTTGATCGCCTTGAACCGGTCGAGGTCGAGCATCATGAAGGCGCAGCGCGATCCCCATTTCTCCGCCTCGGCCATCGCGCCGCTCAGCGTCTCGTGGATCAGCAGCCGGTTGGGCAGGCCGGTCAGCGTGTCGTAGCGCGCCATGCGGTTGATCCGGGCAGCCGAATGCTGCGCCTCGGTCACGTCGGAGCCGACGCCGCGAAAGCCGATAAAGCCGCCGCGCTCGTCGAAGCGCGGGGTGGCCGACATCTGCCACCAGCGCTGGTCGCTGCCCACCTGGACGGGCAGCAGCAGGTCGCGGAACGGCTCTCTGGCCTTGAGCCGGGTGGCCAGTTCGCGCAGCCCCGGCGCGAAGTCGCCGCTATCCCAGCTCGGGCCGGCTACCAGCTGGAGGAACGGCGTGCCGTTGATCGTCGCGGGGTCGGCTCCGATCGACAGGGCGAAGCCCGGATTCGCGCGGCTCACCCGGCGGTGGGCATCGATCTCCCACAGCCAGTCGGCGCTGGTGTCCTGTGACTCGCGCAGCAACAGGCTGACCGTTTCGTCGCGCTCGGCGATCGCGAGTTCATGGGCACGGATCACGACCAGCGAATGTCCGCGGCGGAAGACCGTCACGATGAGCAGCGTGGTGAAGATCAGCGTGGCGGCGGCCAGGTCCGCAGCGGCGACGAGACAGAGCATCGCCGTCATCGAAAGGCCCAGGATCGTGACGAAGGCGATCGTCGCCAGCGGCAGCGCCGCCATCGCGACCGCGCTGGCGGTCATCAGCAGCGAGAAGATGATCCACAGCGACAACGCCGTCTCGATGGTGCCCAGATGGCCGAAAGCGAGGGGCGGGATCGACCAGACGACCCCCAGTGCGATGCCGTCGAGCGCGGTGTCGCGGACATCGTTCAGCGAGGCGGTAAGACCGTGACGCGCGCGCGCGGCGAGGCGGCGGAAGGCGACACCGCAGCCGATTGCTCCGGTGAGCGCGCCCCATGATGCGAGCGCCCACAAGGGCGCGACGGGCGCGAGGACGAGCGTGACGAGCGCGGCCGCGACGAGATTGGCCGCGAACATGAAGATTGCGAGCTCGCTTCCGGCATTCAACTGGGCAGCGCGGATCGGGCCCCAGTCGGTGGCATCCTGCGGCTCGTGAAGCCCAAGAAGTGCGGGGGCGTCGATGCGCGGCATCGCGAACCGGGAGGTCGGCTGATCGGTCACCCCGCCAGACTAGCGCAAGGTGGTTAGCGAGAGGTTTAGGATCGCTTGCAGCTGCAACTATTTCAGCCGCCGACGAAGCTAGTTCCTGACGAAAAAGGCGCCCCGGCGGCAATGCCGGAGCGCCTTTGATCCTTCGATCGCCTGACCCTCAGGCGGCGAGCGCGTAGGGCTTGATCTCGCCGTTCAGATACAGGTTGCGCGCCTTGGCCCGGCTGAGCTTGCCCGAGCTGGTGCGCGGCAGGGTGCGCGGCGGGACCAGCTCGACGACGCAGTTCATGCCGGTGACCGAGCGAACGCGCTCGCGGATCTCGTCGCGCAGGCGGAGGCGCTCGATCTCGTCCGAGGTGCGGCACTGGACCAGCACCGCCGGCGTCTCTTCGCCGCCGGGGGTGGTGATCGCGAAGGCGGCGATGTCGCCCTGCTTGAAGCCGGGCAGCTGCTCGACCGCCCATTCGATGTCCTGCGGCCAGTGGTTCTTGCCGTTGACGATGATCATGTCCTTGGCGCGGCCGACGATGTAGATATAGCCTTCGCTGATATAGCCCATGTCGCCGGTATCGAGCCAGCCGTCGACCAGGCAGGCGGCGGTCGATTCGGGGTCGCGGAAATAGCCGACCATCACCGACGGACCGCGGCACCAGACCTTGCCGATCGCCTTTTCGGGAAGCGGCGTGCCGTCTTCCTCGCGGATCTGGATCTCCATGTCGCGCGCCGGCTTGCCGCAGTTGACGATGGCGCGGAAGCGCTGCGGCCGGTCGGCGCGGGCGACATCGCCGCCCGACAGCTGGGTTTCCTCGACCAGTTCGACGCGGATGCCTTCGCCCGGGGGCATGATCGAGACTGCCAGCGTAGCCTCGGCCAGGCCGTAGCTGGGCAGGAAGGCGGATGCCTTGAACCCGGCGTCGGCGAAGGCATCGACGAACTTCTGCATCACGTCGGGACGGATCATGTCCGCGCCATTGCCGGCGACGCGCCAGCGCGACAGGTCGAACCGGTCCGAGGCCTTGGTCTGCGACGACATGCGGCGCGCGCAGATGTCATAGCCGAAGGTCGGCGAATAGCTGAGCGTCGTGCCCTCGTTGCGGCTGATCAGGTCGAGCCAGGCGAGGGGGCGGCGGGCGAAATCCTCGGTCTTTAGATAGTCGGTCGATACCTGGTTGGCGACGACCGAGAGCAGGCAGCCGACCAGACCCATGTCGTGATACCAGGGCAGCCAGGACACGCAGCGATCGCCGTCGCCGACATGCATGCCATGGCTGTGCGCGGCGAGATTGTTCAGCAGGGCGTGGTGGGTGATCGCGACGCCGTGGGGGAAGCGGGTCGATCCGCTGGAATATTGCAGATAGGCGATGTCGTCGGTCGTCGCGACGGGCAGCGTTGTCTCGATCGCGGGGCGCTGGTCGAAATCGCTCCAGTCGATCCCCTCGACCCCGCGGGCGCGCGCCGCCTCGGCGCACATCGCACCGATTTCGGGGGGGTAGATCAGCATCGTCGGGTCGCAGCTGGTCAGCTGGACGGTGAGCTGGTCGATATAGGATTGGGCACCGCCGAACGAGGTCGGCAGCGGCAGCGGCACCGGCCAGGCACCGGCATAGATCACGCCGAAGAACAGCGAGGCGAACTCAGGGCCCGTCTCGGCGATCAGGGCGATGCGATCCTCGGGCTTCACACCGGCGGCGATCAGGCGATAGGCCTGCTCCAGCGCGTCGGCGCGCAGTTCCGAGAACGGATAGGGGCGGGCAAGATTGCCGCGCGCGTCGTGAAAATTCAGCCCGCGAACGCCCTGCGCGGCATAGTCCAGCGCCTCGCCAACCGTGGCGAAGTCGGCATAGCGCCGCACAAGCGTGTCGTCCGTCGGCGTCGGAGCCAGCGTTGCCGGCGAGGCCGAATTGTTTTCGGGCGATCCCGTAACGTCCAAAACCATTCCTGTCTCTTTACCCCTGTGTGGCAGCGAACCCAGTGCCCCCACACGCAGAAAATCTACGATCGGTTCTGCTGCGCACTGTCGTTCAAAATCGGTTGCCACTGTGGCACAATCATGGCGCATGACCCAGCAGCGCCGCGTCCTATCCCCTTTGAATCAAGCCGATCTGGAGCGTTTGGCGCTGCGTTACGTCGAGCGATATGCGACGACCCGAGGCCGCCTCGCGACCTATTTGCGCAGGAAAATCCGCGAACGGGGCTGGGATGGCGAGGCTGCGGCGGACCCGGTCGCGCTGGCCGAGCGGATGGCCGAGCTGCGCTATGTCGACGACCGGGCCTTTGCCGAGATGCGCGCCGGATCGATGGGGCGGCGCGGACTGGGCGCGCGACGGATCGAGCAGGCGCTGCGTTTCGACGGGATCGACGAGCAGGACCGCAGCGCCGTGTCGTCGATGCTGGAGGAGGACGCGACGACCAGCGCGCTTGCCTTTGCCCGGCGCAAGCGGATCGGCCCCTGGGCACGCGAGACGGCGGATCAGGCGCTGCGGCAGAAACAGGTGGCAGCGCTGGTCCGGGCGGGTCATGCGCCCGATCTGGCGCGACGAATCGTCCGCATCGAGCCGTCCGACGACCCGGACGAGGCGGTGGCGTTGGCGGGACTTTCCTGAACGCTTCGCAATCAACCTCTCGAACCGAGGGAAACCACCTGATACAAAGCAGTTTCCAGCGCAGAAAAAGATGATAGTGTCATCGACTGGGGGAAGAATGACATGCGTGCGAACCCGCAGCTTATGCAGCCCGGACCGGTCGCGGACGAGTTGCCTGTGACAGAGAGGATGGACGTCGAGGGTGGTCCGGAGGGGCTGCCCTGTTCCGGCGTCGTGAAATGGTTCGACGTGACGCGGGGCTTCGGCTTCGTGGTCGCCGACCAGCCCGAACTCGGCGACATCCTAGTTCATTTCAGCGTATTGCAGGATCATGGCCGGCGCAGCCTGCCCGAAGGCGCCCGCGTCGAATGTTTCGCGGTGAAGCGGCACCGCGGGTTCCAGGCGACGGCGATCACCTCGATCGACATGAGCGGCGCGGTCGAGCTTGTCCGGCCGAAAACGCCCGATCGGGCCGATCGGCTGAAGCTGATCGAATCTGCCGGCGACTGGGAACCCGTCACGGTCAAATGGTTCAACCGAATCAAGGGCTATGGCTTCCTGGTGCGCAACGGAGACAGCAGCGACATTTTCGTGCATATGGAGACGCTGCGGCGCGCCGGCATCGACGAGATCGAGCCCGGCCAGCCGCTGAGCGCCCGGATCGTCGACGGAGAGAAGGGGCCGCTGGCGGTAGCCGTCGAAGGGATTGGCTGAACCCCAATGGTGTACAAGCGTGCGTTGAAGGCGGCGATTGCCGCCGCGATCCTGTCCGGGTCGCAACTGTCGATTGTGGACGTGGCGGCAGCCCAGACCGTCAGGACCGCGGTGCCCATGATCGAGGTCGTGGTGACCAGCGCCTCGGGCAAGGCGCATCGTTTCCAGGTCGAGCATGCCAAGACGTCCGAGGCGCAGTCGCGCGGGCTGATGTACCGCACCGAGCTGCCGCGCGATGGCGGCATGTTGTTCGCGCCCTATCCCGGTGACGGCAGTCCGCCGCGCGAGGCGAGCTTCTGGATGCACAACACGCCCAGTGCGCTCGATATCCTGTTCATCCGGCCCGACGGGGTGATCGCGCGAATCGCGGCGAACGCAGTCCCGTTCGACGAGACGCGGATCCTCTCCGGCGAGCCGGTATCGGCAGTACTCGAACTGAACGGCGGCCGGGCCGCCGAACTGGGAATCTCGACCGGGGACAGGGTCGACTGGCCGGGCCGCAGGCGCGGCAGGGCAAAGTGATCGGTTCGGCGGCAGGAATCGAATTGCCTCCGCACCGGGCGTCGCGCTAAGGGCAGCCGCATGGGTATCCTCAAGAATATTTTCACCTGGTGGGAAGGCGCCACCTTCGGCACCTGGATGGGTCTGCGCGGCAAGACCCGCGTCGGCGAGGATTCGCTGGGCAATGTCTATTGGGAAGGCGGCAGCGACACCGCCGGCAACCCGCGCCGCTGGGTCATTTATTCGGGCCTGAACGACGCCAGCCGCGTCCCGCCCGAATGGTTCAGCTGGCTGCATCACCAGATCGAGGGGGCACCCGACCAGTCGCTTCCGGCGCCGCGCGTCTGGGAAAAGCCGCCCGAGCCCAACCGCACCGGCACGATCGAGGCATGGCGTCCCAAGGGTGCGCTCGAGGAGGGTGGCCGGCGTGTCGCCGCCACCGGCGATTATGAGGCCTGGACTCCCGGCGCATGACCTTGCGTCTCCGTACGGCGACCGCGGCGGCCCTGCTGCTCGGCCTTGGCGCCTGTGGCGGGGACAATGCCGTAAGCGCCGGCAATAATCAGAGCATCGACGACATCGTCACCACCGACGGCGGGGACGTGACCAATGTCGCGCCGTCCGCCGACGTCACCGAGGTGGCGCCCGACGGGACGGAGGCGGCCGCGGCGACGCCGATGAAGGACCGGGTTGCGACGATCGGCCTGCTCAACAAGCGCAACGGCCAGTCGCGCGAATTGAAGCTGAAGCCCGGCCAGTCCGTGCGCGTCGGCGACACGATCGTCCGGCTGCGCGCCTGCGAAAAGACCGCGCCCTGGGAGAATTTCCAGGACGAGGGCGCCTTCGTCCAGCTCGACGTGCGGCAGCCGGATCAGAGCTGGCGTCGCGTCTTCTCGGGCTGGCTCTATGCCGCGCGTCCTGCACTCAACGTCGTGCAGCACCCGATCTATGACGTCTGGGCCAAGAGCTGCACGATGACCTTCCGCGATTCGGGGCCCAATACGGTTTCCGCAGGAGACGCGACCAAGGGGTCGTCCGGCGCGAGCAAGGCGTCGAGCGCGCCGAAATCGCCCGCCGCCGAGCCCGAACCGGCTCCGGCAGCGTCGCCCAGCGCGGCGCCCAGCAACCCGACATAATCGTCGCGCGGAATCTCGATCGCGCCGAGCGATGCGAGATGATCGGTGATGAACTGGCAGTCGAGCAGGGTGAAGCCGCCGACGCGCAGTCGCGCGACCAGCCAGGCGAGAGCGACCTTCGACGCGTCGCGCGCGCGGCTAACCATCGACTCACCGAAAAAGGCACGGCCGAGCGCGAGGCCGTAAAGCCCGCCGACCAGCCGGTCCTCTTCCCAGACTTCGATCGAATGGGCGAAGCCGCGACGGTGCAGTTCGATGAACACCGTCTCGATCGGTCCGCTGATCCAGGTGTCGGGGCGGTCGTCGGCGCTTTCGGCGCACAGCCGGATGATCTCTTCGAAACGTGTGTCGGCGGTGACCCGGAACCGGTCCGACAGGATCGTCTTGCGCAGCGACTTCGACAGGTGGAAGCCGTCCAGAGGCAGGACGCCGCGCAATTTGGGCTCGACCCAATAGACGCTGGCAGCGTCGCGATCGTCGGCCATGGGGAACACGCCCATCGCATAGGCGCGCAGGATGAGATCGGGATCGAGGATTTGGGGGGTGTTCTGGCGGTGGCTCACCGCTTGCTTGTAAGGCGCCGCTCGATCGCTTGCCAGAGGCCGGAAAAAGCCTGGGCGGCGGGCGTCCGCGGGGCATAGTCGCCCAGCGGCGTGCGGCGCGTCGCCATCGCCTCGACGATGCTTGCCATGGGGATGACCGGCCAGTCGGGATGCGCCTGGATCGCCTCGGCATGGAGGCGCCGGCGACCGTCGACCATCGAATGGACCGGCATCAGCGGAACCTTGTTGCCCTTGGCAACCAGATGCGCGGCAACCTCGTCATAAGCGCGCATCGACAATGCCGAGGGGACGACCGGCACGACGATCAAGTCGGCGGCACGCATGACCTGCTCGCTGGTGTCGGTCAGGCCGGGCGGGCAATCGAGCAGGATCCGATCATAGTCGCTCGCGAGTTGCCCGAGCAGCTTGGCGAGCCTCTTCTTCTTGTCGAGCTGATGGAACAGCAGGTCGAGATCGCGCAGCGACGCGTCGGCACCGAGCAGGTCGAGCCGGTCGAACCGGGTGGGTCGGATCAGCCGATCGGCATCGAGATCCCTGGTGAACACCGCCTGGGCGCGGTCGCGCGCGCCAGGGCCATGCTCGAGCAGGAAGGTGGCGGCTGCCTGAGGATCGAGATCCCATAACAGGGTGCGCCGGGAAGACTGGATGGCGGAAGACCAGGCGAGATTGACCGCGAGCGTCGTTTTGCCGACACCGCCCTTCAGGCTGTAGACCGCTACCGTCGCCACCCGCGCATTCTCCGGAGATGCTGCCCGATTGGATCAGGGCATGAAAAAAGGCCGGCGGGAAGCCCGCCAGCCTTTTTCTTGCGAGAGAATGTTACGTTACGAAGACGAGACCGAAGCCTCGCGCTTCAGGTCAGGCCTTGCAGGTCTTGGTGCCTGCGCCCGGTGCTTCGATCGTCGCAGCCTTGGCATCGCCGGTGATCTTGTAGCCACCGTCGGCAACGAAGGGCTGGCCGGCTTCGGGTGCGCGCAGCGTGGTGCCGCCCATCGCGCCCTTTTCGGTCTTCAGGACGGCGATCTTGTCGCCTTTCATGAAGTCGACAAAGGCGAGCGTGTTGCCCGGCTGGCAGCGGAAGCTGACGCTGGACGCGATCGACGGCGGCAGTTCCACCGGCGGAGCGTTCTTCACCTTCTCGGCATTGGGGTCCGCCGGACGGGCGCCGATCACTTCGGGTTCGGGCTTGCAAGCGGACAGCGAAAGGATTGCGACCAGGGCTGTTGCGAGGATGGGGAGGGTTTTCATAGCGGATGCTCTGTTTGCCGATGGTTTCCAGCCCGTCAAGGCTTTCGTGATATAAAGTCACACAATTTTTGTGCGACGCAATGAAATTACGTTCACTCGTGAAATTCCTCGATCTCGGGAATCCGCCCAAAGGCGATCTTGCTTCCCACCGCGTCGAGTCGACCTCCGTTTAACGGTCCGACCGAGACTGCCGTGCGTCCGAAACGTTCATTGATCCGATCCATGGCACGGCTCAGCGCAAGCGTGCGCGTTTCGCGAGCCAGTGGGTTGTCCGGATCGAGCGACGCGAACAGCGAGTGCTGGTCGCCATCCGCCGCCTCGATCTCGCACAGCGTCACGCCGATCATCCGGAGTCGGAAGCCGCCAGGCCGCTTTCTTCCCGCATCCGCGAGCCGTGGAAACAGGTGATCAAGTGCGTGAAGAATCACGAAACTGTCCTGCGTCCGCGGCAATTTGATCGAGGCCCGCCAGTTGGACTTGTCGTCCTCGAACTTGCCGTGAAGCACGAGCAGCCGCGTCCGATAGCCCTTGCGGCGCAGGCGGCTGGCCGCCTTCAATGTGAGCCGGCGCGCGGTCAGCCGGGTCGGCTCCATCCCGCGCTTCGATGGCGAGAGGACATGGCTGTGCCCGATCGTGCGGCTCTGCCTCGGCTTGTCGGGCAGGTCGACGCCGTGAAGCAGAAACCACAGCCGGTCGCCGTTCAGGCTGCCCCAGGCTGTGCCTGCGTCGCGCGGGCGCCGCTCGCAATATTGGCGGATGTCGAGGATGCCGTCCTGCGCCAGCCGACGCTCCATCTTTGCCCCGATCCCGGCGATGTCGCGCAGCTTCAGGTCGTAGAGCCGCTCGGGCAATTCATGCTCCTGCAGCATCACGAGCCCGTCGGGCTTCTGCATGTCGCTAGCCAGTTTCGCGAGCAGGCGGTTGGGCGCGATCCCGACCGACGAGGTCAGGCATTCGCCGACATTGGCAAGGATCGCTGTCTTGATCCGGCGGGCAAGCGCGAGCGCCGCCTCGGGCGAATTCTCGTTATCGAGCAGGCGGCAGGCGACCTCGTCGATCGAGCAGACCATCGTGACCGGGATATGCTTCCAGATCTCGTCGACGATGCGGTGATGATATTCGACATATTTCTGGTGCTGCGCCGGGGCGATGACCAGGTCGCGGCACTTGCGCTTGGCCTCCCATACCGGCGTCAGCGTGGTGATGCCGTAGCGCTTCGCCTCGACCGAGGCGGCGATCGCGACGGTGGTGTCGCTGTCGACCGGGGCGACGATCAGCGGCCGCCCGCGCCACGCCGGATTCAGCTGTTGCTCGACGCTGGCGAAATAGGAGTTGAGGTCGAGGAACAGCCAGCGCAGCGGCCGCGGCGGAAAGGCGAGCACGGCCTCGGGCGCGGTGATGGGTTCGAGGCGAGTCGGTTGTGGCATCTGGTGCGGAACAATAGTGGAACATAGCCACCGCGCCAATCGAGGGATGGGGCGTCGCGGCCCGACCCGGCGGAGAGCCGGGCAGCGACGGGCCGGCGGCGTCCGGAGCGCCGCCGGCGATCGGGCGAGATCATACAGGCTCACTCCGCGCCCCGCAGCGCCCTATCGCTGCGCGGGGAAGCTGCCTCGGCACGATCGATCAGCCCGAGATATTCGCGGCGCCAGAGGCCGCTCTGGCTGCCGGCGAGCGTGCGCGCATCCTGCCAGCTCCAGCGCCCGAGCAGGGGATCGCCGCGCAGCAACTGGGCGAAGCCGGCGACCGACACGGCGAAGGCCAGGTCGCCTTGCGGTGCCGATGCCTGGGTCAGCAGCGATGCCGCGACGGGGCGCTGGATCAGCCGCGAGCTGCTGCCCTCGGGCAGCTTGTAGCGCAGCTTCACGAAGGCGAACTCGCCGCCGTCGCCGGTCCAGCCGGCAGCCGGGGTCTCGCCCCCACGGTCCGACCGGTTGGCGGCGTAGCGCCGTTCGCCGGTCCAGCCCTTTGCGCCGCGGGGGACGACTTCATAGAGTGCGGTGACCTGATGCCCGGCGCCGATATCGCCGGCATCGACCTTGTCATTGGCGAAATCCTGTTCGCGCAGCGCGCGGTTCTCATAGCCGATCAGCCGATATTCGCTGACTTGGGCCGGATTGAACTCGACCTGGACCTTCACGTCCTTGGCGATGGTGAACAGGGTAGAGCTCAGCTCCTCGTCGAGGACCTTTCGCGCCTCCATCGCGCTGTCGATATAGGCATAGTTGCCATTCCCCTTGTCGGCGATTCCCTCCATCATCGCGTCGTTGAGATTGCCCTGGCCGAAGCCGAGCGTGGTGAGGGTGATGCCGTCGTCGCGGTTGCGCTCGATCAGCTGTTCGAGCTGCGACGGATCGGTCATCCCGACGTTGAAATCGCCATCGGTCGCCAGGATGACGCGGTTGATGCCGTCGCGCCGCATGTTTGCGCGGGCGGTTTCATAGGCGAGTTCGATCCCTTCGCCGCCAGCGGTCGATCCGCCCGCGCTCAACCGGTCGAGCGCATCGCGGATCTCGTCGGGATCGCTGCTGGCGTCGAGGATCAGTCCGGCGGCGCCGGCATAGACGACGATCGAGACGCAATCCTGCGGGCGCAAATTGTCGGCCAGCATCGTCAGCGACTGTTTCACCAGCGGCAGCTTGTCCGTATCCTCCATCGATCCCGAGACATCAATGAGGAACACCAGATTGGCGGGCGGCCGCTGGCGATAGCTTAGGTCATAGCCGCGCAGGCCGATGCGCAGCAGCCGCGTATCCGGGTTCCACGGCGTGCGCGCGACATCGGTCGTCACGCTGAACGGCTCGCTGCGGTCGGCGGGCAGGGGGTAGTCATAGCGGAAATAGTTGACCAGTTCCTCGGTGCGGACCGCATCCTTCGGCACCGGCTGGCCGCTGGTGAGGAAGCGGCGGACGTTGGAATAGGCGGCGGTGTCGACATCGACCGCGAAGGTCGAGACCGGCGCCGTCGCGGTGCTTTGCACGGGCGAGATGTCGTTCGCCTTGTAGCGCTCGCGCATCTCGGGCGGCAGGGTGGAGACGTCGACGATCTCGGGGCTGACGCCGCCCTGATAGTCGGAGCCGCCTGGGCCGCCGCATCCCGAAAGCAGTGCCGCACAGATCGTCGTGGTCGCCAGATAGCTTAACCGCATTGCATCCCTCCTTGCCTTGATCTTGCCTTAAATGTGGCATGATTGTGGCGAGACAGGCAAGGGGATTTGCGTGGCATCCCATTGCGCGGAAATTGGCGTTTAATTCAAGCGAGATAGGAGGAGAGCGCCGACCAGTTCGGCAGCTTGGCATCAAGCCCGATGGTGTGCAGCGGGCTGCTCGAAGGCAGCGAAATCAAGGCAATCGAATCACATTTATGCCTTAATTGGGCGGTGCCGTGGCGCCATGCGGTCCCGCCGTTGAACGCGATCGCCCGCAGGTCCGGCAGTGACGCGGCGAGCGCGGCGATGTCGCGAACCTCCGGCTCGCGGATCGCGGCGTCGGTGCTTCCCTTGCGCTGCGCACTAGCGACGACGTCCCACAGGCCGACATGCGCGTCGAGCAAGGCGTCGAGGCGCGCGCCATAGTCGAGTGCGGTCAGGTCGCGACCGATGGCTGCCGACATCAGTCGCCAGAACTGATTCTGGGGATGGGCATAATAGCGCCCTGCCGCAAGCGACCGCTCGCCCGGCAGGCTGCCGAGCACGAGCAGACGGACGCGCGGATCGACGACGGGCGGAAAGGCGTGCTTGCGGGGGTCCATCAGGCCCGGACTAGCATGGCGGGTGGGGCGGAGGGGAGTGGGTCGATAGGTCGAGCGCCGCGACTGTCGGCTGCAGCGCGCCTTGCACCATCCCATCACATTGCCAGTGCCGGATCGCCTGCCTAAGCATTGGGGCATGTGCGGAAATGCTTCCTTTGCGACGGCGCCGATCGGGCGGCTGCGGCATGGCAGCAGGGAGCAACTCGCGCGGCATTGCCATGATATCGCCTTCGCCGCGCTGGTGCTGAGCGGCGAGTATCAGGAGGCGGGCGACGAGGGGCGGTCGCTGGTGCGTGCCGGCGACGTGCTGATCCACCATGCCTATGAATCGCATCTCGATCGCGTGTCCGCCGCGGGGGCGGAGGTGCTGGTGATGCCGGTGCCGGCGGCGCTGGCAGATGCCGAGCGGGTTCGGGGGCGGGTGGGCGATCCCGACCGGATCGTCCGCGCGGCCGAGTGCGATCCGCGGGTGGCGGCGGCGATGCTGGCCGATGCCTTTATGCCGGTCGAGGTGGCGGCACTGGACTGGCCCGACCTGCTGGCGGATGAGTTGCGCATCGCAGGCAGCATCGCGCTGGCGGAATGGGCGGATCGCCACCGGCTGCGGCCCGATACGGTCAGCCGCGGCTTTCGCCAGGCCTATGGCTGTGCCCCGCGCCAGTATCGCGCCGCCGTTCGTACCCGGCTGGCGCTGCGCGCGATCACCGGGACGCGCGAGCCGCTGGCGGAGATCGCGCTGAACACGGGATTTGCCGACCAGGCGCATATGACGCGGGCGATCGGCGCGATGACCGGCCGGACGCCGCGTGCGTGGCGCGCCGCCAACTGGGTTCAAGACGGTGTCGCTCGCGGCTGATAGACCCGTCGGCGGACAGAAGGAGTTTCAGGTTCATGCATATTCGACGCCGCGAGTTTCTTGCCTCGATTCCCCCGGTCGTGGCAGCCGCCACGCTGCCGGCGACGGCGCGCGCGCAGGCCGCGACCGCCGCTCCCGGCTCGGAAGCGGAGAAGCTGAACCAGGCGCTCGACTGGGCCTATGACGCGCTGATCCGCGAGGACCCCGAATTCGCCACCGCGCTGGGCCTGGACAAGGGTGACAATATCGCCGCCAAGTCGCGGCTCGCCGACCGGTCGCCCGCCGGGATCAAGCGCCAGCAGAGCCTGTACCGCGAGGGGCTGAAGAAGCTGAAGGCGATCGATGCCGACAAGCTGACGGGCATGGACCGGATCAATTACGACACGTTCCGCGGGCCGTGGGAAACCTATGTCCAGGCCTATGACCGGTTCAGCTATGGCACGCACAGCTGGCCCGAGCCGCATCCGGTGACGCAGCTGAGCGGGACCTATCGGTCGATCCCCGATTTCCTGATCAACCAGCATTCGATCGCCGGCCAGGCGGATGCCGATGCCTATATGGCGCGCTGCGCCGATTTCGCCGCGCAGATCGACAACGAGACCGGCCGGATGCAGGCCGATCATGCCGCCGGCGTGATCCCGCCCGATTTCGTGATCGACCGCACGCTGCAGCAATATGAGCGGATCGTGGCGCCGCGGCCCGAGGCCAACGGCCTGACGACCAACCTGGCCGAGAAGACGGCGAAGGCCGGCATCGCCGGCGACTGGACCGCGCGGGGCACGGCGGTAGTGCGCGACCGCATCTATCCGGCGATGCAGCGCCAGATCGCCGAACTGCGCAAGGTGCGTGCGCGGGCGACGCATGACGGCGGCGTGTGGCGGCTGCCCGACGGCGCGGCCTATTACGACTATGCGCTTGCCTATGCGACGACGACGACGATGTCGGCGGACGAGATCCACAAGCTGGGGCTGGAGCGCATCGCCGAGCTGACCGCGCGGGCCGATGCGATCTTCCGCGAACAGGGCATGACCAAGGGCACGGTCGCCCAGCGGCTGCTCGCGCTGGGCAAAGACCCGCGCTACATCTATCCCAATACCGATGCCGGCAAGGCGAAGCTGATCGCCGAGCTGAACCTGCAGATGATCGAGATGCAGAAGCGGCTGCCCGAGATGTTCGGGCGGCTGCCCAAGGCGATGGTCGAGATCCGCCGCGTGCCGCCGGAGATCGAGGCGGGCGCGACCGGCGGCTATTACCAGAGCCCGGCGCTGGATGGGTCGCGCCCCGGTGCCTATTACATTAACCTGCGCGACACAGCGGAGAATCCGCGCTGGTCGCTGCCGACGCTGACCTATCACGAGGCGACGCCGGGGCATCACCACCAGATCGCGCTCGCTCAGGAAGCGACCGGCATTCCGCCGCTGCGCCGCCTGCCGGCCTATTCGGTCTATACCGAGGGCTGGGGGCTCTATGCCGAGCAGCTGGCCGACGAGATGGGCGCCTATGCCAAGGATCCACTGGGGCGGCTGGGCTATCTCCAATCCTATCTGTTCCGCGCGGCGCGGCTGGTGGTCGATACCGGGCTGCACCATCAGCGCTGGAGTCGGGAAAAGGCGATCGCCTATATGAACGACACGCTGGGCACGCCCGAGCCGAGCAACGTCACCGAGGTCGAGCGCTATTGCGTGTGGCCGGGGCAGGCGACCAGCTACATGGTGGGGCAGACGCGCTGGGTTGCGCTGCGCGAAAAGGCGCGCGCGGCGCTGGGCGAGCGGTTCGACATTCGCGGCTTCCACGACACCGCGCTGGCTGCGGGCGCGATGCCGGTGTCGGTGCTGGAGACGGTGATCGACCGCTGGGTCGAGACGCGCAAACAGGCCTGACGCGCAGGGCGTTGATGCGGGCGCGGGCGCGCAATAGGATCACCGTCAATCAAGATTGACGAGAGGATGCCTGCCCATGTCCGCATCGCCGTCCGCGCCCATGCGCCGCTATGCCGAGTTCTGGCCGCATTATCTGCGCGAACATGCGCGGTCGGAAACGCGAGTGCTTCACTATGTCGGGACGGCGCTGACCCTGGTGTTCGCGGCGGTCGCGATCCGCTGGGGCGGGTGGTGGTGGGCGCTGGTCCCGGTCGCCGGCTATGGCTTTGCCTGGGCGGCGCATTTCGCGGTCGAGAGGAACCGGCCGGCGACCTTCAGCCACCCCCTATGGTCGCTGGTCAGCGACTATCGCATGTTCTTCCTGTGGATCAGCGGCCGGCTGGGGCCGCATCTCGATCGCGCCGGGGTGTCACGCTGATCTCCGGGATCGGGCGGTCGGCGTCCTCGATCGATACTTCGTCGACCGCTGCCCAGAAACAGTCGAGCGAGACCGGATTCGTCTCGCGCCGATCGGGGGCGAGGAGGAAGGGTGCGGGATCGCTGTCGCGGAACATTGCGGGCTCTTGCAGATTTTGATGTCGTGCCAGGCTGGCGTCCGTGAAATGAATCGCGGGCGGATTTTGTTGCACGGTTCGTCGCAAACGCGATCGATCGCGTGCGCCAAATCCCCGCTTTCGCCGCGATTACCAGCGCTTGCTTGCCGATCGCAGGGTGGCGACCCTATCTAGCGGCGATGCAAGTGATATCGGACACGCTCTCGCTGATCGGAAACACCCCGCTGGTCCGGCTGAAGGGGCCGAGCGAAGCCGCGGGCTGCGACATTTTCGGCAAGTGCGAATTCGCCAATCCCGGCGCATCGGTGAAGGACCGCGCGGCGCTGTTCATCGTGCGCGACGCCGAGGAGCGCGGGCTGATCCAGCCGGGCGGGACGATCGTCGAGGGAACCGCGGGCAACACCGGCATCGGCCTGGCGCTGGTCGCCAATGCCAAGGGGTACAAGACGATCATCGTCATGCCCGAGACGCAGAGCCGCGAGAAGATGGACACGCTGCGCGCTCTGGGCGCCGAGCTGGTGCTGGTGCCGGCCGCGCCCTATTCGAACCCCGGGCATTTCGTACACACCTCGCGCCGCATCGCGGAGGAGACGCCGAACGCGATCTGGGCGAACCAGTTCGACAATATCGCGAACCGCAAAGCGCATATCATCGGCACCGCCGAGGAGATCTGGGAGCAGATGGAGGGTCGGATCGACGGCTTCACCTGCGCCGCGGGCACCGGCGGGACGATCGCCGGCGTCGGGCTGGGGCTGAAGGCGCGCGACGAGAATGTGTGCATCGCGCTGAGCGATCCGCACGGGGCGGCGCTCTACAATTACTACGCCCATGGCGAGCTGAAGGCCGAGGGCAATTCGGTCGCCGAGGGGATCGGGCAGGGGCGTATCACCGCCAATCTGGAAGGTGCGCCGATCGACACCCAGTTCCGCATCTCCGACGCGGAGGGGATGGAATGGGTCCGCCGCCTGCTGGCGGAGGAGGGGCTGTGCCTGGGCCTGTCGTCGGGAATCAACGTGGCGGGGGCGGTGCAGCTCGGCCGTCAGCTGGGGCCGGGCAAGCGGATCGCGACGATCCTGTGCGATACCGGTTTTCGCTATCTGTCGACCCTGTATAACCGCGAGTGGCTGGAGGCGAAGGGCCTCCAGGTACCGGAGTGGCTGGCGACGACCTGAGCGATATCCTCGACAAGAGGATGTTCATGCGTTACATTTATGCCACAGCTATGATGAAATCGGGATCGCATCAGGACTCCGCCCAGGCGATGCAGCGCGTGCGCGTCGGGCTTACCGGGCTTGCCATGGTGCTCGTCCTGATCGGGCTGATGAGCGCGATCTTCAGCTCCGCCAGCCGCGACGGACCCGCGACCGCCGTCGGTGCGTCGAACGTGTCCGTGATCGCCAACATGACCGAGGGCAATGCCAGCGTCGCCGCCGCGACCGGCAAGGACGAGCCGCTGGCCGAACTGGGCGCGGCGCCAAGCACCGGGTCGAGCGAGCAGGCCAACAGCTCGGCCACCCGCAAGCTCATCGATCAGCCCCAGCAGTAACGCGGCACGATCAACCGCGCGCGCGTCCGGCCGTTCGGGCGGGATGGCACGGGAAAATCCGGGGACGGAGCCCCACTTGCCCGAATCCACCTTGCCCCCGATCTGCGGTGACTCGCAGCATTTATGCGATTCATGGAAGGCTTCGGTCTGTCGCACCCTGCCACGATCGGTTAAGCCAATCCTCGGTAATATCAGGGGAATTCGTCGCAGCATGCGTCGGTCCCGGTGCCATGTCGACGGCGAAAGGCCGCCGGATCCCGCAACCCAGGTTAATTTCGTGCCCCGAACAAAATTAGGAATACATAGATCGAACAAAGCCTGACTCTATCGTGAAACTCAGCTGAAATAGGGGCTAAGTGGGGCAAAATCCCGCTCCATCCCGTGTTTTCCCGTTGCCTCCCCGGCCGCTTCTTGGTAACCAGAATGCGGTTAAGGGTCGGGGCACGACCAGCTTCATCGTCGAAAGGATTTGGGCCGGGCCGCGGCGAATGCTGCGCGTCCGGAGATGGTGAAGTGCGTGCCCGAACTTTGGGAACTGGGTTTTGGCGGGACGCGAGCACTTCGAAGGCTTTGCGCTTCAGGCGGTGGACCTGAAGGGTCGCGTCGCGATTCCCGCAGACCTGCGCGGCGTCGTCGAGCGTAACTCCGACGTCCGCCAGATCGTGATCGGCCGCCACCCGATCGATCCTTGCCTCTCCGCCCATGATCTGTCCTGGTCGCGCGAGAAATACGAGCGGCTGGACCGTGCCGAGCAGAATGCGACCGATGCCGGCCGCCCCGCCGACCTGCGCGCCAAGCGCCGCGCCTTCGGCCTCGTCGAAAAAGTGCCCTTCGACGACAGTGGCCGCTTCGTGATCCCGCCCTTCTTCAAGGCGAAGGCGCAGATCAGCAGCTGGGCGTTCTTCAACGCCGCCGGCGAGAGCTTCGACATCTGGGCGCCCGAGGTGCTGCTGAAGTCGGAGGAGATCGACGAGGATCTTCGCGAGATCTGCGAATTCCTGTGCCAGCAGAAGGGGGTGAAGCTGTGAGCTCCGCCACCCAGCCGCATGTTTCCGTCCTGCTCGACGAAGTGATCGACGCGCTCGCCATCGTGCCCGGCGAGCGTCATGTCGACGCGACCTTCGGAGCGGGGGGGTATACCCAAGCCTTCCTCGAGCGGGGTGCCGAGGTGGCCGCTTTCGACCGCGATCCTACCGCGATCGAAAGCGGCCTACGGCGTTTCGCCGGCAATGACCGGCTGGTGCTGATCGAGGCGCCCTTCTCCGCGCTGGACGGCGAACTGGAGCGCCGCGACCTGGCGCCGGTGGACGGCGTCACGCTGGATATCGGCGTGTCGAGCATGCAGCTCGACCAGGCCGAGCGCGGCTTCTCGTTCCAGCAGGACGGGCCGCTCGACATGCGCATGTCGGGCGAGGGGATGAGCGCGGCCGACTTCCTCAACGAGGCGGACGAGGCCGAGATCGCCGATGTCCTGTATAATTATGGCGACGAGCCGCGGTCGCGCCGGGTGGCGCGCGCGATCGTCGCCGCGCGCCCGCTTTCGACCACCGGCGAGCTTGCCGCGATCGTGCGCAAGGCGCTGGGCTACAAGCCGCACGACAAGAAGGACCCGGCGACCCGGACCTTCCAGGCGGTGCGCATCCATGTAAACCGCGAGCTCGACGAGCTGGCGGAAGGACTTGCCGCAGCCGAGCGCGTTCTGAAGCCCGGCGGCCGGCTGGCCGTGGTCACCTTTCATTCCCTCGAAGACCGCCTGGTGAAGCGCTTCTTGCGCGAGCGGTCGGGCAGCGAGCCTGCGGGTTCGCGCCATCGTCCGGCGATGACCGCCAGGGCGGCACCCAGTTTCGATTCCCCGGCAAAGGCAGTGCGCCCGAGCGAGGCGGAAATCGCCCGTAATCCCCGAGCCCGTTCGGCGACGTTGCGCGTGGCGCACCGCACCGATGCGGCACCGTGGGGCGTGTAAGGAGTAATGTTATGGTTCAGGGCTTTGGAGCGATAGCGTGGTTGGCAGCCAGCGTTTCGGTTGCCGTGGGCGGATACATGACGACAACTTACGGGGCGGCCGAACGCGCACGCCTGAGGTCGGTCGAGACCCAGATCATCGACGCGAAGAGGGACATTCGTAGCCTCGAGACCGAGTTCAGCGCGCGGGCGAGCATGGCGCAGCTGCAGACCTGGAGCGCGAGCGGCGAGGCAGTCGCCTATGGCGCGCCCGACGCGGCGCGCTATCTGGCGAGCGAGACGCAGCTGGCCAGCCTGGACGTCCACGAGCAGGCGCCGGATGCGAAGATCCAGAACGCCTCGATCACCAGCCCGGCGGCGGTCGTCCAGCCGGCGGTGGTGCAGACCGCACAGGTCGATGTGCCGGCGCCGACGGTGAAGGCTGCGGCGGTGTCGACCGGTGTGGCGGCGGCGGCCAAGCCGCGGCTCCAGGCGGCGCCCGCAGTTGCGGCGGCAGTGGCCAAGGTCGATCGCGCACGCGTCGCCGCCGCTACAGGCCCGGCGCCGACCCCGCGCGTCACCCGGGTCGCGATGCTGAGCAGCGCAACGCTGGCGGATCTCGACCGCGGCGCCGTGTCCGAGAAGCGGGCACTGCGTTGACCGTCATCCTTGCGCCGTCCGCGCGTGCGCGCGGGTCGGGCGAGGCCCGGCAATCGGTCGTCGCGGTCGCCCAGGTGCGCCTGGTCATATTGGCGTTGATCTTCAGCGCGGCGGTGCTGTTCGTCGTCGGCCGGCTGGCATGGCTTGCCTTCGCCGCATCGCCGGCGATCGCCGCGAACACCGCCGACCGGCTGCTGCCCGCGCGCGGCGACATCGTCGATCGCAATGGCGAGCCGCTGGCGCGCACGATCGACGGCTGGTCGATCGCGATTCATCCCAATCAGGTGATCGGCAACAAGGCCGACCTGGCGAAGCAGCTTGCGACGCTGATCCCCGAGCGCAGCGAGGGACAATATTATGCGCTGCTGAATTCCGGCGGAAGCTTCGCCTGGCTGCGCCGCCGCGCGCGCCCGGAACTGGTGAAGACGGTGAACGCGCTGGGCGAGCCGGGCATCGAGATGATGCGCGAGCCCGATCGGCTGTATCCGCAGGGCCAGCTGGCGGCGCATGTGCTGGGCTATGTGAAGTCCGACGGCCATGGCGGCATCGGCATGGAGAAGACACTCGACGCCCGGCTGAACAGTCATGAGGGGCGCGCGGTGCCGACTGCGCTCGCGCTCGACCTGCGCGTGCAGGCGGCGCTGGAGAACGAGCTGGGCGCGGCGATGGTCAGCCTTCAGGCCAAGGGTGCCGCGGGCGTGATCATGGACGTCGATACCGGCGAGATCGTCGCGATGGTGTCGCTGCCCAGCTTCAACCCCAACGCCATCGGCACCGCCGCGCCGGCGAACAACGTCACCCAGAGCCGGTACGAGCTGGGGTCGGCGTTCAAGCCGATCGCGATGGCCGCGGCGATCGAGAGCGGGACCGTCACCTCGATGGCGCGCAGGTTCGATGCGACCGAACCCGTGCGGATCGGCCGGTTCAGCATTAAGGACGATCACCCTCAGCGCCGCTTCCTCAACATCCCCGAGACGCTGATCTATTCGTCGAACATCGCCACCGCGCGGATCGCCGACCTGATGGGCCGCGAGCCGCTGGAGAAGATTTTCCGCGACATGCAGTTCGACAAGCCGCTCGACATCGGCATCGAGCGCTGGGGCACGCTGTGGCCGCGCGACTGGGGGCGCTCGACCACGCTGACCACCGCGTTCGGCCACGGCATCGCGGTGACGCCGATGCATCTGGCCTGTGCCTATGCGACGCTGGTCAATGGCGGGGTCTGGCATGACCCGACCCTGATGAAGGTCGATCCTGCCAAGCGTGGCCCGGGCCGCCGCGTCATTTCCGAGGCGACGAGCAAGCAGATGCGCGAGTTGCTGCGCCTGATCGTCACCAACGGCACCGGGCGCAATGCCGACGCACCGGGCTTCCGCGTCGGCGGCAAGACCGGCACCGCCGAGAAGCCGGGTGCCTCGGGTTATTCGCGCAGCGAGAATGTGTCGACCTTCGCGGCGGCTTTCCCGATGGACAAGCCGCGCTATGTGGTGCTGACCATGCTCGACTCACCCATCGGAAATGCCCAGACCTTCGGGCAGCGAACCGCCGGCTTCACCGCTGCCCCCGTAGTCAAGCGCGTCGTCGCGCGCACCGGCGCGCTGCTGGGGGTCGCCCCCGACGCCAATCGTGACGTCGATCTGTCGCAGCTGGTGCCGCTGATCTGGAAGAACCCGAAGGAGCATGGCGGCCAATGAGGCTGGAACAGCTGATCGACGGGGGCGGTGAGACGGTCGTCACGGGGTTTGCCATCGATCATCGCAAGGTCGCGCCCGGCACCATCTTCGGCGCGTTCGAGGGTGCGCGGGTCAATGGCGAGTCGTTCATTCCCGCCGCGATCGAGGCAGGGGCGGCGGCGATCGTCGCCCGGCCGGGGCTGGACGTGACCGGCGCGGCCTATGTCGCCGACGACAATCCGCGCGAGCGCTTCGCCCGGCTGGCCGCATCCTTCTTCGCGCCGTTTCCGGCCACCGCGGTCGCGGTGACCGGCACCAACGGCAAAACCTCCACCGTCGAGATGACGCGTCAGCTGTGGCGGATGAGCGGCTATCATGCCGCGTCGATCGGGACGCTGGGCGTCACGACGGCCGACGACACGGTCACCACCGGGCTGACCACGCCCGACATCGTCACCTTCCTGTCGAACGTCGCCGGCCTGGCGCGCGAGGGCGTGAGCCATGTCGCCTTCGAGGCGAGCTCGCACGGCCTGTCGCAATATCGCACCGAGGGCCTGCCGGTCCGGGCCGCCGCCTTCACCAACCTCAGCCGCGACCATCTCGACTATCATGGCGACATGGCCGCCTATCTGTGCGCCAAACTGCGGCTGTTCGCCGACGTGCTCGATGCCGACGGGACCGCGGTGGTGTGGGTCGACGATCCGCATTCGGAGCGGGTGATCGACATTGCCCGGGTGCGTGGCAACCGCATGATCACGGTCGGCGAGCATGGCGACACGCTGCGCCTGGTCGGGCGCGATCCGACCTTGCTGGGGCAGGGGCTGACGATCGAGGCGGAGGGGCGCAGCTTCAGCGTGAACCTGCCGCTGATCGGTGCCTATCAGGCGGCGAATGCGCTGATGGCCGCGGGACTGGTTATCGCGACCGGCGGCGACGTCGCCGCGACGCTGTCGAACCTCGGCAGGCTGCAGCCGGTGCGCGGGCGGCTGGAGCGCGCGGTCATCACCCAGAAGGGCGCACCGGTCTATGTCGACTATGCGCACACCCCGGACGCGCTGGAGGCGGCGATCGCCGCGTTGAAGCCGCATACCAGCGGGCGGTTGATCCTCGTGTTCGGCGCCGGCGGCGACCGCGATCCCGGCAAGCGCGAGCTGATGGGCCGCGAGGCGGCCGCGGGGGCGGACGTGGTCATCGTCACCGACGACAATCCGCGCACCGAGGATCCGGCGGCGATCCGCCAGGAGATATTGAAGGGTGCGCCCGGCGCGATCGAGATCGGCGGCCGCCGCGAGGCGATCGCCGCGGCGATCGAGATGGCCGAGGCGGAGGATATCGTGCTGCTGGCCGGCAAAGGGCATGAGCAGGGCCAGATCGTCGGCGACCGCGTGCTGCCGTTCGACGACGTTACGGTGGCGCGGGAGTGCGCCGCGTGACCTTGTGGACCTCCGCGGAGGTCGCCGCCGCCACGGGGGGCACGGCAAGTGCGGCGTTCGAAGTCTCGGGAGTGACATTCGACTCGCGTGAAGTCGGCCCCGGCGACCTGTTCCTGGCGATGGTCGGCGAGACGACCGACGGCCACCGCTATCTCGATCAGGCCTTCGGGGCCGGTGCCGCGGGGGCGGTCGTGTCGGTCCCGACGCAGCACCCGCATGTGCTGGTGCCCGATACGATGAAGGCGCTGGAAGCGCTGGGTATCGCGGCGCGGGCGCGGATGCAGGGCAAGGTGATCGGCGTGACCGGATCGGTCGGCAAGACCGGCACCAAGGAAGCGCTGTTCGCGGCACTCGACCGGCTGGAGCCCGACCGCGCGCATCGGTCGGTGAAGTCGTACAACAATCATACCGGCGTGCCTTTGAGTCTGGCGCGTATGCCGCGCGACGCGCGCTTCGGCGTGTTCGAGATGGGCATGAACCATGCCGGCGAGCTCGCCGTGCTCACGCGGTTCGTCCGGCCGCATGTCGCGATGGTCACGACGATTGCGCCGGCGCATATGGGCTTCTTCGACAGCGAAGAGGGCATCGCCGATGCCAAGGGCGAGATTTTCCAGGGACTCGAACCCGGCGGCACCGCGGTCATCCCCTATGACAGCCCGCATCGCGATCGGCTGATCGAGGCGGCCACCGGCCATGCCGGGCGGATCGTCACCTTCGGCATGGGCGAGGGCGCCGATGTCCGCGCGATCGAGGCGATGCGCACGCGCACCGGCGGCACGTTCGTGACCGCGAAGCTCGACCGGCGAGAACTGAGCTTCACCGTTGCGCCGCCGGGCGCGCACTGGGTGTCGAACGCACTGGGCCTGCTCGCTGTGATCGACGCGCTGGGCGGCGATCTGGAGCGGGCGGGACTGGCGCTGGCCGAGCTGGGCGGACTGCCCGGGCGGGGGCAGCGGTTCCTGACCGCGGTCGATGGCGGCGAAGCATTGGTGATCGACGAAAGCTATAACGCCAATCCCGCGTCGATGCGCGCGACGCTGGAGGTGCTGAGTCAGGAAAAGGGCCGCAAGCTGGCCGTGCTCGGCGAAATGCGGGAACTTGGCGACCATTCGGACGCGTTCCACGCAGAGCTTGCCGAGCCGATAGCGGCAGCCGGTGTCGAATTTGCGATCCTTGTCGGCCCGCTGATGAAACCGCTCGCGAATGCCCTTGAGGGCCATATCGATTTCGTCCATGTGCCCGACGCGGCGTTTGCCCGCGATCGCCTGTTCGAAAGGCTCGCGGCGGATGACGCTGTTCTCGTAAAGGGGTCTAACGGCGTGCGGCTGTCGAGCGTGGTCGCAGCGCTGTCGGAAAGGCAAACATGCTCTATCTGATCGCGGAGTGGCTCGGGTTTCCGGGCATCCTCAACCTGTTCCGCTATCTGTCCTTCCGGACTGGCGGGTCGGTTGCGACTGCGCTGGTGCTGGGGCTGATCCTGGGGCCCAAGTTCATCGGCTGGCTGCGCGTGCGCCAGGGCAAGGGACAGCCAATCCGCGACGACGGTCCGCAGAGCCATCTGGCGAAGCGTGGCACGCCGACGATGGGCGGGCTGATGATCCTGACCAGCCTGATGCTGGCGATCCTGCTGTGGATGGACCTGCGCAATCCCTATGTCTGGGCCTGCATGTTCGTGACCTTCGGGTTCGGGATGATCGGGTTCCTCGACGATTACGACAAGGTTCGGAAGCAGAAGACGGCCGGCGTTTCGGGCAAGGTCCGCCTGCTGGGCGAGTTCCTGATCGCGGGCGTCGCCAGCTGGATCATCGTGTCGCTGAACGGGACGCAGCTCTATGTGCCGTTCTTCAGCTGGATCCACCCGGACCTGGGCTATTTCTACATCCTGTTCGCCGCCTTCACGATCGTCGCCTTCGGCAATGCCGTCAACCTGACCGACGGGCTGGACGGGCTGGCGACGATGCCGGTGGTGATCGCCAGCATGGCGTTCATGCTGATCGCCTATCTGGCAGGCAACAAGGTGTTCGCGACCTATCTGGGCATTCCCCACGTTCCCGGCGCGGGCGACCTGGCGCTGTTCTGTGGCGCGATGGTCGGGGCGGGGCTGGCATTCCTGTGGTTCAATGCGCCGCCGGCCGCGGTGTTCATGGGCGATACCGGCAGCCTGGCGCTGGGCGGCGCGATCGGCACGATCGCGGTGGTCACGCACCATGAGCTGGTGCTGGGCATCATCGGCGGCCTGTTCGTTATGGAGGCGCTGAGCGTCATCATCCAGGTCTTCTTCTTCAAGCGGACCGGCAAGCGGATCTTCCGCATGGCGCCGATTCATCATCATTTCGAGCAACTCGGCTGGTCGGAGCCGACCGTGGTGATCCGTTTCTGGATCATCTCGTTCGTGCTCGCACTGGCGGGACTCGCGACGCTGAAGCTGCGGTGATCACGAGCCCGTTCTTTCGCGGAAAGCGGTATGCGGTGCTCGGCCTGGCGCGATCCGGTGTCGCGACCGTCGATGCGCTGCGCGCGAGCGGCGCCGAGGTGGTCGCCTGGGACTCGAACGAGGCGGCGCGCGGCGCACTGAGCGGCGTCGCGCTCGCCGATCCGCTGGAGATCGACCTGGTGGGGTTCGACGCGGTCGTGGTGTCGCCCGGCATTCCGCTGAACCGCCATCCGATCGCCGATCGCGCGCGTGCCGCGGGCGTGCCGGTGATCGGCGATATCGAACTGTTTGCCCAGGCGCGTACCGCGCTGCCCGCGCACCGGGTCGTCGGCATCACCGGCACCAACGGCAAGTCGACCACGACCGCGCTGATCGACCATATCTGTCGCACCGCCGGGCTGCCGTCGCTGGCGGGCGGCAATATCGGCATTCCGATCCTGGCGCAGGAGCCGCTGGCGGAAGGCGGCGTCTATGTGCTGGAGCTGTCCAGCTATCAGATCGACCTGACCGTCACGCTCGATTGCGATGTCGCGCTGTTGCTGAACATCACCCCGGACCATCTCGACCGCTATAACGGTTTCGCGGGCTATGCCGCATCCAAGGCGCGGCTGTTCGCGATGCAGTCGCCCGGCCATCCCGCGGTGATCGGCAGCGATGCCGCGTCGACGGCGATCGCTGCGGGCCTGGGTGAGGATCGGGCAGGGGACGTGATCGCGCTTCCTGCGCGGCCGGAGATCGACCAGTCGGACTGGCCGGCGCTGCAGGGGCCGCACAATGCGCAGAATGCGCTGGCGGCGATCGCGGCGTGCGAGGCGCTGGGCATCGACCGCGCCGCGATCGACCGCGGACTGGCGAGCTTCCCCGGCCTGCCGCACCGCATGGAGCGGGTGGCGACGCGCGACGGCGTGCTGTTCGTGAACGACAGCAAGGCGACCAACCCGGAGTCGACCGCGCCTGCGCTGGCTGCCTATCCGCGGATCCACTGGATCCTGGGCGGCAAGGCGAAGACCGACGATCTAGACGCGTGCCGGCCGGGCTTCGGCCATGTCGTGCGCGCCTATACGATCGGCGACGCCGCGACGATGTTCGCCGACCTTCTGTCCGGCGAGATGCCCGTCGAAGTCGCTGGCACGCTGGACGTCGCGGTGCGCAGCGCCGCGGCGCATGCGCAGCCGGGCGATACGGTGCTGCTGTCGCCGGCCTGCGCCTCGTTCGACCAGTTCCGCGATTATGAGGCGCGCGGGCAGGCGTTTCGCGACGCGGTGGAGTCACTGGCGTGAGCGAGGACAGGGTCGAGGTTCCCGAGGCACCGCGCGTCCGCCGCCGGGTCGGCACCCAACTGGGCCGCGCCAGCCAGACGCGGGCGGGCATGTGGTTCTGGGAAGTCGACCGGGTGCTGATGCTGCTGGTCTTCCTGCTGATCGCGATCGGGCTGGTCGCGGTCGCCGCCGCCTCGCCGGCGACGGCGCGGCGCTATTCGGACGGCGCGCATGTCGTCGCGCCGATGTTCTATTTCTGGCGGCAGCTGATCTGGGTCGCGCTGTCGGTGCCGGTGATGATCCTGGTGTCGATGGTGCCGCTGACGCTTGCCAGGCGCGGGGCGCTGATCGGCGCGGCCATCTGCATCGTGCTGCTGGCGCTGCTGCCGTTCGTCGGCAGCGAGGTGAACGGTGCGCGGCGCTGGATCAGCCTGGGCTTTTCCGACTTGCAGCCATCCGAATTCCTGAAGCCCCTGTTCATCGTGTCGACGGCATGGATCCTGTCGCTGCGCGCGCGTGACAGCGAATTGCCGATGACGCTGATGCTGGGCATTACCGGCGCGCTGACCGCGGTGGTTGCCGTCCTGTTGATGATCCAGCCCGATTTCGGACAGACGATGGTGTTCGGCATCGTCTGGATCATCCTGCTGACCGTCGCCGGCATCTCGCCCGCGATCATCGCCGCGCTGGGCGGGCTGGCGCTGGCCGGGGTGGTCTCCGCCTATTTCTTCTATTCGACCGCCCGCATTCGCATCGACAGCTTCCTGTGGCCGACCAAGGAAAAGGCGCTGGCCGAGCATTACCAGACCAACATGGCCGAGCAGACGCTGACCTCGGGCGGGCTGTTCGGGACCGGTCCGGGCAGCGGCCAGGTAAAGTTCAAGTTGCCCGAGGCGCATACCGACTATATCTTTTCGGTCATCGGCGAGGAATTCGGCCTGCTGGCATGCGGGGCGATCGCGATCCTCTATGTGGCGATCATCCTGCGCGTGCTGCTGAAGCTGATCGACGAGGAGGATGCGTTCAAGCTGCTGGCGGCGACCGGGCTGGTCGCGCAGTTCGGGGTGCAGGCGTTCATCAACATGGCGGTCAATACCGGGCTGGCGCCGTCCAAGGGCATGACGCTGCCGTTCATCAGCTATGGCGGCTCGTCGATGGTGGCGCTTTCCATCGGCATGGGGCTTCTGCTCGCTTTCACGCGGCGGAACCCGTATCTGAAGCGCTCTCCTTATACTGTCCGGTGGAGCGGCACATGACGAAGACGCGTACCTATGTTCTGGCGGCGGGCGGCACCGGGGGGCACATGGTGCCCGCGGCAGCGCTTGCGGCCGAACTGATGGGGCGCGGTCACCGGGTCGCGCTGATCAGCGACGATCGCGGCGTGCGCTTTCCGGGGCTGTTCGAGGAAGTCGAGACGCATGTCCTGCCGGCCGGTCGGCTGGGCGGCGGACCGCTGGGCTGGTTCAAGGCCGCCGGCAAGATGATGGCCGGGCGGGCGATGGCGAAGAAGCTGTACCGCGACCTGTCACCCAGCTGCGTGATCGGCTTTGGCGGCTATCCCGCGCTGCCGGCGCTGCTGGCCGCCTTTTCGCGGCGCGTGCCGACGATCGTCCATGAACAGAATGCGGTGCTGGGTCGGGTCAACCGGCTGGTCGCCGGCCGGGTGAGCGCGATCGCCACCAGCTATGGCGAGGTCGAACGGCTCAAACAGGGGTGGCAGGCCAAGACTCACCTGACGGGCAATCCGGTGCGCGAGGAGGTGCTGGCGCTGCGCGACCGGCCCTATCCGCCGCTGGAGGCGCAGGACAGCTTTCGCGTGCTCGTCACCGGGGGCAGCCAGGGCGCGTCGGTGCTGAGCAAGGTCGTACCCGATGGACTTGCGCTGCTCGCGTCGGAGATTCGCGGCCGGATGCAGGTGACGCACCAGGCGCGGCTCGAAGACGTCGACGCGGTGCGCGCCAGCTATCAGTCGCATGGGATCCCGGCGCAGATTGCGACCTATCTGCCCGATTTGCCCGAACACCTGGCGCGGGCGCATCTCGTGATCGCCCGCGCCGGCGCGTCGACCATCGCCGAACTGACCGCCGCCGGGCGTCCGGCGATCCTGGTCCCGCTGCCCAGCGCGACCGACGATCACCAGACGGTCAATGCGCGCGAGATCACCAATGCCGGCGGCGCGCGCACCATCGCGCAGCCCAGCTTCACCGCGGTCGAACTGGCCAGGCAGATCCAGGCGCTTGGCCTGGACCCCGCTGCGCTACAGGGCGCTGCGGCCGGCGCCAGGAGCTGCGGTCGACCGACCGCGGCGCGCGACCTGGCCGACCTGGTCGAATCGATCGGCGCACCCGCGGCCGGCGCACGCACCGCATCCACCCAGACAGAGGCCGAGACGGCCAGCAAGGAATTCGCCGCATGAAGGGCGTTGCCACCGATATCGGCACCATCCATTTCGTCGGGATCGGCGGTATCGGCATGTCGGGCATTGCCGAGGTGATGCACAATCTCGGCTATCAGGTTCAGGGTTCGGATGTGTCCGAAGGCTATGTGATCGAGGGGCTGCGCAAGCGCGGCATCGCGATCGCGATCGGCCATGCGGCCGAGAATCTGGGCGAGGCGGCGGTCGTCGTCACCTCGACCGCGATCAAGCGCGGCAATCCCGAGGTCGAGGCCGCCTATGAGCGTCGCATCCCGGTGGTGCGCCGGGCGGAGATGCTGGCCGAGCTGATGCGGCTGAAGTCGACCGTCGCGGTCGCCGGCACGCACGGCAAGACCACGACCACCTCGATGGTCGCGGCGCTGCTGGATGCGGGCGGCGTCGACCCGACCGTCATCAATGGCGGCATCATCAACCAGTACGGCTCGAACGCGCGACTGGGCGACAGCGACTGGATGGTGGTCGAGGCCGACGAGAGTGACGGCAGCTTCCTGCGTCTCGACGGGACGATCGCGGTCGTCACCAACATCGATCCCGAGCATCTGGATCACTATGGCTCGTTCGACAAGGTGAAGGACTGTTTCGTCGAGTTCGTCGAGAATGTCCCTTTCTATGGCGCGGCGTTGCTGTGCCTCGACCATCCCGAGGTCCAGGCGATCATCCCGCGCGTGCGCGACCGCCGCATCGTCACCTATGGCTTTGCCGCCAGCGCCGATGTGCGCGGGGTGAACGTCACGCCGCATGCGGGCGGCAACCGGTTCGAGGCGATCATCCGCCACCGCGACGGCACGACCCGTTCGATCGAGGGGATCGATCTGCCGATGCCCGGCCGCCACAATGTCCAGAACGCGCTGGCCGCGATCGGCGTGGCGCTGGAGCTCGGCATTCCCGACGCGACGATCCAGAAAGGGTTTGCTCGGTTCGACGGGGTCAAGCGGCGCTTTACCAAGGTCGGCGAGACCGGCGGGGCGACGATCATCGACGATTACGGCCATCACCCGGTCGAGATCCGCGCCGTGCTGGCCGCGGCCCGCGAGAGTGCGCAGGGCAGGGTGATCGCGGTGATGCAGCCGCATCGCTTCTCGCGGCTCGGCAATCTGATGGACGAGTTCGCCCAGGCGTTCAACGATGCCGACATGGTCTATGTCACCCCGGTCTATGCCGCGGGCGAGCAGCCTGTCGAGGGTGTCGATGCCGAGGCATTGGTCGAGGGCGTCAAGCGCCGCGGCCACCGCGCCGCATCGACCGTCGCCGACCTGCCGGCACTGGCCGAGGCGCTGGCGGAGGTGATCCAGCCCGGCGACATGGTCGTGTGCCTGGGCGCGGGCGACATCACGAAATGGGCGGCCAGCCTGGCCGGCGCGATCGAGACGGCAAAGGTGGCAGCATGAGCGACTTTTTCACGACCGCAATCGAGATGCAGCGCGAGATGCTGCGCGCACAGCATGCCCAGATGGACGTCGCTCAGAAGTTCCTCGATGCCGGGCGCCAGATGACGGCGTTCCAGGAGGCCGGGCAGAAGGCTGCCGAGGCGAACATGGCGGCGTGGAAGCAATGGGCCGGGCTGTGGGGGATGAAGTGACGCAGACCGTCGATCTTCCCCAGGTTCGCGGCAGGCTGACGCGCAACGCGCCGCTGGCGCCGCTCGTCTGGTTCAAGAGCGGCGGTGCGGCGGAGTGGCTGTTCGAGCCGGCCGATGTCGAGGATCTGCGCGCGTTTCTGCGTGACCTGGACCCGGCAGTCGAGGTGTGGCCGCTGGGGCTGGGCTCCAATCTGATCGTGCGGGACGGCGGCAAGCCGGGCGTCACCATCCGGCTGGGCAAGGCGTTCGCCCAGATCGGCGTACGCGACAACGGCATCCGCGCCGGCGCCGGCGCGCCCGGCATCTCGGTCGCGAGCAAGGCGCGCGATCATGCGCTGGCCGGGCTCGAGTTCCTGCGCGGCATTCCCGGCACCGTGGGCGGCGCGGTGCGCATGAACGCAGGCGCCTATGGCCGCGAGGTGGCTGATGTGCTGTCGATGTTCGAGGTGGTGGACCGCCAGGGCGAGCTGCGCACCCTGCCGGCAAGCGCGCTGAACTTCAGCTATCGCCATTCCGAGCTGCCGGCGGATTCGGTGATCGTCGCGGCGCATTTCATCGGGACCCATGGCGACGCCGAGGCGATCGCGGCGGAGATGGACCGGATCGCTGCCGCGCGGGAGGAGTCTCAGCCGCTTCGGTCGCGCACCGGTGGGTCGACCTTCAAGAATCCCGAAGGTCACAAAGCCTGGGCGCTGGTCGATGCCGCGGGGTGCCGCGGGCTGCGGCGCGGGGACGCGCAAGTCAGCGAGAAACATTGCAATTTCCTGCTCAATCTGGGCGAAGCGACCAGTGCGGACATCGAGGCGCTGGGCGAGGAGGTTCGCGACCGGGTGAAGGCGCAATCGGGCGTCGAGCTCGAATGGGAAATCCAGCGGGTCGGCAAGCGCGCCGACGAGAACAGTGAGAGGGTCGGTTCTTGAGCAAGCTCCATGTCGCAGTGTTGATGGGCGGCTGGTCGAACGAGCGCGAGGTGTCGCTGATGTCGGGCAACGGCGTGGCCGATGCCCTGGAGTCGCTCGGTCATGAGGTGAGCCGGGTCGACATGGATCGCGACGTCGCGCTGAAGCTGGCGGAGCTGAAGCCCGATGTGGTGTTCAACGCGCTGCACGGCACGCCGGGCGAGGACGGCACGGTACAGGGCATGCTCGACCTGATGGGGCTGACCTATACCCATTCGGGGCTGGTCACCTCGGTCATCGCGATCGACAAGCAGCTGACCAAGCAGGCGCTGGTGCCGCATGGCATCCCGATGCCCGGCGGGCGGATGGTGCGCACCGAGGAGCTGCACCAGCGCGATCCGCTGCCGCGCCCCTACGTCCTGAAGCCGGTGAACGAGGGTTCGTCGGTCGGCGTGGCGATCGTGACCGAGGAAAGCAATTACTCGAATCCGATCAGCGCCGATGCGCGGGGGCCGTGGCAGGAGTTCGACGAGCTGCTGGCCGAGCCCTTCATTCGCGGACGCGAGCTGACCTGCGCGGTGCTGGGCGATCGCGCGCTGGGGGTGACCGAGCTGAAGCCGCGGAGCGGTTTCTACGATTATGACGCGAAGTACACCGACGGGCTGACCGAGCACGTCTTCCCGGCGCAGATCCCCGACGAGATCACCGATGCGTGCATGCGGTTGTCGGTCGAGGCGCACCGGCTGCTCGGCTGCAGGGGCGCGTCTCGGTCGGACTTCCGATGGGACGACAGCCAGGGCGCGGACGGGCTGTTCCTGCTGGAGGTGAACACCCAGCCGGGCATGACCCCGCTCAGCCTGGTGCCCGAACAGGCGCGCCACTGCGGCATCAGCTATCCCGAGCTGGTCCAGTGGATCGTCGACGAGGCGCTGGCGTCGGAGGGCGCCCGGGCGTGACGAAGCGGACGGTCCGCCGTTCCTCTTCCCGCCCACCGGCGAAGAAACGCGCGCAGATTGCCAAGAAGAAGGGGCCCGGTCTGATCGATCAGACCATGGCCGCGTTGCCGGTCAGCCATGACACGCTGCAGAAGGTGGCGACCTGGGGCATCGTCGGCGTGACAGCCGCGGTGGCGCTTGCCGTCGCGAGCTTCTTCGGCGTGCCGGGGATGATCGGGGTCGCTGCGTCCGAGGTCGTCGGCGAGGCCGGGCTGCGCGTCGAGCAGGTCGATATCAACGGCATGCGCCGGATGGACCGCGACACGATCCTGACCCAGGCGCTCGACCAACGATCGCGTGCGATGCCGCTGGTCGACCTGGAGCTGGTCCGCGAGCGGCTGCTGCAATATCCCTGGATCGAGGATGCGCGCGTGTCGCGCCGGCTGCCCAACACGCTGGTGGTCAATGTCGTCGAGCGCGAGCCGGCGGCGGTGTGGCAGCACAAGGGCGTGCTGATGCTGGTCGACGAGAAGGGCGTGTCGCTGGAATCGGTCTCTCGCGACGCGATCCCCGACCTGCCGCTGCTCGTGGGTGAGGGCGCCAACGGCCAGGAACTGGCGCGGCGCAAGCTGATGGACGCGGCGCCGGCGCTGAAGCCGCTGGTCAAGGCGTCGACCTGGGTCGGCAATCGCCGCTGGGACCTGACCTTCGACACGGGCGAGCGGTTGCTGCTGCCCGAAGGGGAAAAGGAATCCGTGGACGCGCTGAAGCGTTTCGCGGCAATGGACAGGACTCAGCGGCTGCTGGGTCGGGGCTTTGTCCGGTTCGACATGCGCGTGGGCGACACGATGTATGTCCAGCGACGCGAGGCGCCGCCCAAGGCGATTCCGACGCCGTCGCTGGAACCGCAGGCGGTCACGCCGGTTCAGACTGACGAGGGGGAGTGACAGGGGATGGCAAAGACGACACCTGAGGGGTTGATCACTGCGCTCGACGTCGGCACGTCGAAGGTCTCTGCGCTGATCGCCCAGCGGACCGACGACGGCCAGATGGTCGTGCTCGGCACCGGCCAGCGCGAGAGCCGCGGCGTGACCCGCGGCTATGTCGCCGACATGCATGCGACCGAGCTGGCGATCCGCGAGGCGGTGGAGCAGGCGGAGCGCATCGCCGGCACCAATATCGAGGATGTCTGGGTCAGCTTCTCCGCGGGCGGCCTGATCTCCGACATCGTCAAGCTGGAGGCGGATCTGGGCGGCCACCGGGTCGAGCAATCGGATATCGACGAACTGCTGAAGGCCGGGCGCGAGGCGATCAACCCGCATGGCAAGATGGTGCTGCACGCTCAGCCGACGCGCTATTCGGTCGATGGCCTCGCGGGCGTGAAGCGGCCGATCGGGTTGCATGCCGACCGGCTGGGCGTCGACATCCATGTCGTCGCGACCGAAGGCTCGCCGGTGCGCAATCTCGATCTGTGCGTGCGCTCTGCGCATCTCGAAGTGCGCTCGATCATCGCGGCACCGGTCGCGACCGGGCTTGCCTGCCTGACCGATGAGGAGCGCGAGCTGGGCGTCGCGTTGGTCGAGATCGGTGCCGGCGTGACCAATGTGTCGGTATTCCAGGGCGGCGTGCTGTCCGGGCTGGCGTCGATCGGCATGGGCTCGGCGGACATTACCGACGATATCGCCACCGCCTTCGGCACCGCGCGCGCCTGGGCCGAGCGGACCAAGTGCTTCTACGGCTCGGCGAATATCAGCCCGCGCGACAATCACGACATGATCGACGTCGTTCATGCCAACCCGACCGAGGGCGCGGAGACGACGCGCATCACCAAGGCGCAGTTGATCGCGGTGATCCGCCAGCGGCTCGAACGGCTGGTGCCGCTGATCCAGGCCGAGCTGACCAAGCTGGGCATGGGGGATCCGGTCGGCCGCCAGGTGGTGCTGACCGGTGGCGGCGCCGAGCTGCCCGGGATCGCCGATTACATGCAGCAGGTGCTGGGCAGCATGGTGCGCGTGGGCCGGGCCAAGGGTCTGGTCGCGCTGCCCGAGGCGCATAGCGGTCCGGCCTTCGCGACGCTGGCAGGGCTTGCCTGTTTCGCCGCCGCCGATCCGCTGGACCTGCGCACCCTGGAGCCCAAGCACCAGCTGGTCACCCGGGCCAGTCCGCGCGCCGTGTTTTCGCGCCTGTTGGCCGCGTTCCGCGCCAACTATTAAAGAAATGCGAACAGGGTAGCGCGATTCCGCTAGAGTCGTCGCGACGAGTGGTGCATCAAAGTTACAGAATTAATCGCGCAGGCCCGAACGGTCGGGAGCGCGAAGGGAGATCAAGGCGATGAGTATCGAATTCCTGCCGCCCGATGAAGATGAACTGACGCCGAAGATCACCGTCATCGGTGTCGGCGGGGCGGGCGGCAACGCGATCGCAAACATGATCCGCGCCGACGTCCAGGGGGTCGAGTTCCTCGTCGCCAATACCGACGCGCAGGCGCTGAAGACCTCGGCCGCCGGGCATCGCATCCAGCTGGGCGCGAAGATCACCCAGGGTCTGGGCGCAGGCTCGCGTCCCGAGATCGGCCGCGCGGCCGCCGAAGAGACGATCGACGTCGTGCAAAAGGCGCTGCAGGGATCGCATATGTGCTTCCTGGCGGCCGGCATGGGCGGCGGCACCGGCACAGGTGCGGCTCCGGTCATCGCCAAGGCGGCGCGCGACATGGGCATCCTGACCGTCGGTGTCGTGACGAAGCCGTTCGCCTTCGAGGGCAAGCGCCGTGCGGCTTCGGCCGAGGCGGGCATCGAGGAGCTTCAGAAGTACGTCGACACGCTGATCGTCATTCCGAACCAGAATCTCTTCCTGATCGCCAACGCGAACACGACCTTCAAGGAAGCGTTCGAGATGGCCGACGAGGTGCTGCAGCAGGGTGTGCGCGGCATCACCGACCTGATGGTCATGCCGGGCCTCATCAACCTCGACTTTGCCGACGTGCGTTCGGTGATGCAGGAGATGGGCAAGGCGATGATGGGCACGGGTGAAGCCGATGGCGACGACCGCGCACTGGTCGCCGCGCAGAAGGCGATCGCCAATCCGCTGCTCGACGGCGTCAGCATGAACGGCGCCAAGGGCGTGATCGTGTCGATCACCGGCGGCGAGGACATGCGCCTGCTCGAGGTGGACGAGGCCGCGAACCATATCCGCGAGCTGGTCGATCCCGACGCGAACATCATCTGGGGTTCGGCGTTCAACCCCGACTTGGAAGGCCGCATCCGCGTCTCAGTCGTCGCGACCGGCATCGAGGCCGACGCCCAGGCGGCGGCACGTCCGGCGGCACCGGCAGTCGAGCAGCCGCGCGTGTTCAGCTTCGCCGCACCGCGCCGTCCGGCAATGGACGCAGCGCCGACCGCACCGGCAGCCGCACCCGAGCCCGAACCGGTCGCAGCGCCCGTCGTCGAGCCGGTCGCACAGACCAGCGAGCCCAAGCCCGCGCCGCTGACCTTTGGCGACGAGCCCGACTTCCCGGCAGCGGCTCCGACCGCTCCGGCCGGCTTCGAGCCCGCCGCCCCGGCAGCGGCGCAGCCCGTGGCAGCCGATGACGGCGACGAACTGCTGCTAGGCTCCGAGAGCGCGGTTGGCGGCTTCGACAGCCGCAGCGACTTCGCGGCGGCGCCTGCGCCGGCCGCGCAGCCCGCGTCGGACTTTGGCAGCCGTCGCCGCTGGCTGACCTCGGAAGAGGATGACGCGGCGGCAGCGGCGCCTGCGCCCCGTACGGAGCGTCGCTCGGGCGGCACGCTGTTCGAGCGCATGGCGTCGGCAGCACGTGGCGGCAACAAGCCGGCCGACGACGATGACAAGGATCCGCTGGACATTCCGCGCTTCCTGCGCGGCCAGAACAACCAGTAATCAGATATTGGTCGCCCCCGCGGCTCGCTTCGGCGAACCGCGGGGGCGTCGTTATTCTTGGTTCAGCGATAAGGGCTTAGGGTGGGGGACCCATGAACCGGATTCGCATCACATCGGTGTCTGCACTTGCACTTGCCCTGGCGGCGGGGTGTTCATGCGCGCCGGCCTTCGCCCAGAACGAGATCGTCGCAAGACCCAATCCCGACGCCGATCTGCTGGCGTCGGAGATGCGGGTGCTGGCGCAGAACCCGCGCGACCTGCGCGCGCTGCTCTCCGCCGCGGCGATCAGCACGCGGTTGAACGACACGTCCGCCGCGCTGGCTTTCTATGCGCGCGCCGAGCAGGTCGAGCCCGACAATCCGCGGATTTCCGCGGGGCGCGCCGCTGTGCTCGTCAGGATGGAGCGGCCGGGCGAGGCATTGCGCCTGTTCGATACTGCCGAGCGGCTGGGCCTGCCGATGGCCGAATATGCTGCCGATCGCGGGCTAGCCTATGATCTGATGGGGGCGCCGCACCTCGCCCAGCGCGAATATCAGCAGGCGCTTCGCCGCGAGAAGGATGACGAGACGGTGCGGCGCTATGCGCTGTCGCTCGGAATCACAGGCAAGAGCGACGAGGCGATGCGGCTGCTCGAGCCGTTGCTGCGTCGCAGCGATCGAGCGGCGTGGCGCGCGCGCGCCTTCATCCTGGCGATGAACGGCGACGTGCCCGCCGCCGACCGTATCGCGCAGAGCATGATGCCCGCGAACATGGGCGCCGCGCTGGCGCCGTCCTTCCGGCGGCTGCAGGGCATGTCGCCCGGCGATCGTGCCTTCGCGGTCCATTATGGCCAGATGGGGCGGACCACGGCGCGTCTGGCGGACGCTCAGATGGCGCCGCGCCTGACACCCTATGTTCCCGATCAGCGACCGGTGCAGATGGCATCGGTCGCTACGCCTGCACCATCCGCAACTCAGCCGGTACGTACAGCGCGGCGTGAGGCGGAGCAGCCCAGCTCGGTCGAGGCGGTGCGGCCGGCGCGGGGGCGCGAGCGCGTGTCACGGCGCGGTCGCGCCCAGCGCGATGTCGCGGTGGCCCCGCTGACGCCTGCTCCCGCCCCCGTTCAGGTGGCGGCGGCGGAGCCGCCGCTTCCGGCACCGCCGCGCTATGTCGAGCCTGTAGAGATCGTCCAGCCGATCCCGACGCCGACACCGTCTCCTGCTCCGGTGGCAGTCGCCTCTCGGCCTTCGCATCGCGCGCCGGGCTGGTCCGCCGGCCGCGAGGTGGTTCAGCCGACGCAATCCGCAGGCCGCGAGCCGGTGCGGCTGGCGTCCTCGACGATAGTGCCGACCCCCGCTCCGGGTCGGAGCACCTCCGCGGCACCGGTGCGACGCGTCGGGTCGGAGGACAATCTGCTGGCCAACATCGTCGACGGCATCGCCATTCCGGAGAATGAGCGCGCCGCAATCGACCTGCCCGCGCCGGCGCCGACACGGACGACGGCTCCCGCACCCGCCGCATCGAGGTCGAAGCCTGCGGCTCCGGCGGTTACGCCCAAACCCAAGCCTGCTGAGACCAAGGGAAAGCCTGGGGCGCGGTCAGCCGAGCCGACGGATGAACCTGCGACGACCGCCAAGGGCCGCAAGAAGGAACCGGTCAAGCCGAAGCCTAAGGTCGAACCCGAGCCGAAGCGGATCTGGGTCCAGGTCGCGGGCGGCGCCAATGAGGACATGCTGCCGGGTGCGTGGCGGCAACTTGCCAAGAAAGCACCGGCGGCGTTTCGCGGGCGCAGCGCCTGGTCGGCGCCGCTGCGTGCGACCAATCGCCTGCTGGCGGGACCGTTCAAGACCGCCTCCGAGGCGCAGTCCTTCGTCAATCAGCTGAAGAAGGAAGGCATGTCCGCCTTCGTCTTCACCAGCGAGGCGGGGCAGAAGATCACGAAGCTCGCCCTCTAGTGACCGAACGGGCCCCCTGGGCATGCACCCCCGATCGTAGCCGCGGTCGCCTTCATCCCGAAGGCGACGCCAGGGACGTGCGCGGTCCGCGCGACGCGTTCCAGCGCGACCGGGACCGTATCATCCACTCGATCAGCTTTCGCAGGCTGCGCCACAAGACCCAGGTCTTCATGGCGCCCGACGGCGATCATTTTCGCGTCCGCCTGACGCACAGCCTGGAAGTCGCGCAGATCGGCCGGACGATCGCGCGGACGCTGGGCCTGAACGAGGACCTGACCGAGGCGCTGTGCCTGGCGCATGATATCGGCCACCCGCCGTTCGGCCATGCCGGGGAGGATGCGCTGGAGCATGCGCTGGCCGCGCATGGCGGGTTCGATCATAACGGCAATACGCTGCGGCTGCTGACCGAGCTGGAGCGTCCCTATCCCGCGTGGAACGGCCTCAACCTCACTTGGGACACGCTGGAGGGGCTGGCCAAGCACAACGGGCCGATTATCGAACTGCAATGGGCGCTGGCCCAGGCCGATGCCGACTTCGACCTGGAACTGAACAGCTGGCCCTCGCTGGAGGCGCAGGTCGCCGCGCTGGCTGACGACATAGCCTATGACAATCACGACATCGACGACGGGCTTCGGTCGGGCCTGCTGAGCTTCGACCAGCTGCTGGCCGTGCCGATGATCGAGGCGGGATGGCGCCGGGTCGAGGCGCGCTTCCCGGGTGTGTCGCCCAAGCGGCTGGTCGGCGAGCTGATTCGTTCGCAGATTGGCGAGATGGTCAACGACCTGATCGCATCGACGCGCGACAGGGTGGCCGCGTCGGGCGTCGAGACGGTCGATGATGTGCGCGCGGCAGGGCGAGCGCTTGGCCAGTTTTCCGACGAGATGCGGGACGCCGAGCGCGGGTTGAAGCGCTTCATGTACGCCAACCTCTATCATCACCCCAGCCAGATTGCGGCGGGGGAGGCGGCGCATGCGGTCGTCGCGGGGCTGTTCGAGGCTTATGCCGCGGATCCCCGCCTGATGCCGGCGGAGTGGCGTGATGCGCTCCCGGCCGACGAGCCCGATCGCAGCCGGCACATCGCCGACTTCATCGCCGGCATGACCGATCGATATGCCATTCGCCGCTTCAAGGAGATCGGCGGTACGGTGGATCTGCCGGACGCCTTCTGAGTGCAGCCATCGGGCCGGTCGGCTCGTCGATGACAGGATGGCGACCGCCATCGACGAGCCTGGGGTAAAATCAGCGTGCGGCGAGTTGGCCGTTTCCGCCCTTGCGTGCCGGCACGTCGAACGCGACGCGCGTGCTGTTGATGACGCCCTTCACGCGATTGCCGCGGACTTCGAGATAGATGCGGCCGCCCGGGGCGCTGGTGCCCTCGATCACGGTCAGGTCGCCGACCTTCTTGGTCGAATAGGTGTAGCTGACGCCGTCGTTGACGAAGGTGACGGGATCGCTGGAAGCAAGCGCCGGGCTGGCGAAAGCGAGCGTGGCAGCGGCAGCGGCGAACAGGAACTTGGTCATGATCTTCTCCCTCTTTTCGATGAGAGCCAGACCTGCATCCTCTTCTGCTCCGGATATTGTTGCGGTGCAGCATTTGCGACAATCGCAAAGCGCGTGGCGAGCAGATGCAGTTTTTGCAATCGGCGGGACGAGGCAGGTCCGCGCCGGAACGCGGGCTCGGCATACTTTCGCGACAATCTTGCTGTACGCTGTGACCATAGCGAGGAAATGGCCATGTCCGACGCCAGTATCGCCTTGAACCGGTTTGGCCTCGGGGGCCGCGGCGGCGACGCGCCACCTGAGGAACCGAAGCCTTGGCTGCTCGACCAGCTATCGTCGTTCGATCCCAACCCGCCCGCAATCGCAGCCTTGCCGTCGACGCGTGAAATTGCGTCGAGGATGATCGAATACCAGGCGGAGCTTCGCGACGCTCGTCAGGCGCAAAGGGCGGCGACCCCGACCCCGCCAGAGGCCGCTGCTCCGCCCGTTGCCAGCCGCTCGGCAGGCTACACACCGCCCGGACCCGACACGATGATGGCCGCTGGCCGCTCAGTGCAACAGCAGGTCGCCAACGCGGCGGATCCGGTCCGGGAGGTCCGCGACCGCGGCCTCAAACAGGCGAGAGAAACGCTGATCGGCGCCGTGGGGGCCAGGTGCGCCGCCGCGCTGGACACGCCGTCCCCCTTTGTCGAGCGGATGGTTCATTTCTGGGCCAATCACTTCGCGGTTTCGGCGGAAGGCTATGAGGGGATCTCCCTGTCGGGTCAGCTCGAGTTCGATGCGATCCGTCCCCATGTGCTCGGCAAGTTTCGCGACATGCTGTTCGCGGTCGAGCGGCATCCGGCGATGCTGCTCTATCTCGACCAGGCGCAGTCGATCGGTCCCAACTCCCCCGCGGCGCAGCGCGCGGCGGGTCGGGGCAATGGCCGTCGGTCTGGACTGAACGAGAATCTCGCCCGCGAGATCATGGAACTGCACACGCTGGGCGTGCGCACCATCTATACCCAGGCCGATGTGACCGAGTTCGCTCGCGCAATGACCGGGTGGACTGTGGTTGGGCTGGGCCGCGCGCGTGACGTCGACGGCGTCGGCGCGCCGGGTGACTTCCGGTTCCTGCCGCGGTTTCACGAGCCGGGGACGCGCACGCTCCTGCGCCTACAATGGCCGCAGCAGGGGGAGGATCAGGCGGCGGCAATCCTGGATTTCCTGGCGACGCATCCGGCGACCGCGAAACATGTCGCGACCAAGGTGGCACGGCATTTCGCCGGGGACGACCCGCCCGCCAGCCTGGTTGCCAAGCTGGAACGCAGCTTCCTGACGAGCGGCGGCGACCTGCCGCACCTCTATCGCACGTTGATCGAGGCGCCGGAGGCCTGGACGCCCCGACCGGTGAAGTTCCGCACCCCGTGGGAATGGTCGATCTCGGCCTGGCGGGCATTGGGCATGTCGCAGGTCCCGCCGCAGCAGGTGCAGAATATGCTGACCCAACTGGGTCAGCCGGTCTGGAAGCCCGGTTCGCCTGCGGGCTGGGACGATATCGCGGCAAGCTGGGAGGCGCCAGATGCGGTCATGCGGCGCGTCGAGGCGGCGGAACGGTTCGCGCAGCGCACGCGCGATACGCTCGACGCACGGAGCCGCGTCGCCGAGCTGTTTCCCGATGCGGTCAGTCCGACCACGGCGCAGGCGATCGCGCGTGCCGAGAGCCCGGCGCAGGGTGTCGCGCTGATGCTCGTGTCGCCCGAATTCATGCGGAGATGACCATGACCGCCCTGTTGAATCGTCGCAGTTTCGTCACCGCCGCGGGAACCCTGGTTCTGGCGTCGGGCATGGGCGGGACGATGGCCTTTGCCCAGGCGCCGACCGAGCGGCGCTTCGTCTTCATCATCCAGCGCGGCGCGGCGGACGGCCTCGGCACGCTTGCGCCGGTCGGGGATCCGGCCTTCGTCCCGCAGCGCGGGGTGCTGGCGCAGGATTTCGCCGATGCGCCGAAGCTGGACGGCATGTTCGCGCTGCATCCGGCGATGACGCAGGTCGCCGGGCTATACGCGGCGAAGGAAGCGCTGTTCCTCCACGCGATCGCCTCGCCCTATCGCGACCGATCGCATTTCGATGGGCAGAATATCCTCGAGACCGGCGGCGCCAGTGCCTATCAATTCAAGGATGGCTGGCTGAACCGGATGCTGTCGCTGATCCCGCGTGACGAGGCGAGAGCGATCGCGCTGGCGGCTACGGTCCCGATGGCATTGAGAGGCGCCGTCGAAGTGGCCAGCTATGCACCCAGCTCGCTGCCCGACGCGTCCGATGACCTGATGGGGCGAGTGTCGGCCATGTATCAGGGCGATCCGAAGCTGCACGAGATCTGGGAACAGGCCATCGCCACCCGGATGCTGACGGGCGACACGAGCGGCGACAAGGGCCGCAACGCGATCGCGACCGGGACGCTGGCGGCGAAGATGCTCATGTCCGACACCGGATCGCGGGTGGCCATGATCGAGACCGGCGGGTGGGATACCCATGCCGGGCAGCGCGGCCGGCTGACCAGCCAGCTGAAAGGCCTGGACGGGATGATCGGCGCACTGAAGGCGGGGCTGGGATCGCAATGGGCGAACACCATGGTGGTGGTCGCCACCGAGTTCGGCCGGACGGTGAAGGTTAATGGTACCCAGGGGACCGATCACGGTACCGGATCTGTCGCGATGCTGCTGGGCGGGGCGGTCAATGGCGGGCGGATCGTCGCCGACTGGCCCGGCCTGTCCGACGCGGCACTGTACGAGGGCCGCGACCTGAAGCCGACGATGGACCTGGACCGGGTGATCGCCAGCGCGATCGCCGGCCATTACCGGATCGACGGCGCGAAGGCTGCGACGACGCTGTTTCCAGAGATGCAGCGCGTGGCGCTGATCGAGGGGCTGGCCCGGGCATAGGGCGATCGGCATGGCGGGGTGACGCGGTGGCGAGGTTGGGCTAAGGGCGCGACTTCCTTCCGACCACTGGATCCGCAATGACGCTTTATACCCGTTTCGCTGCCCATCTCGACGCTGCCCTCGATGCGCTGGTCGCATCGGGCGACCTGCCGGCGGGACTGGAGCGACGCAGCGTCACCGTGGAGCCGCCGCGGGACGCCAGCCATGGCGATCTCGCGACCAACGCCGCGATGGTGCTGGCCAAGCCGGCGGGCACCAATCCGCGCGCGCTGGCGGAGAAGATCGTCGCTGAGCTGAACAGGATCGACGAGGTGACCGCGGTCTCGGTGGCCGGGCCCGGCTTCATCAACCTGACGCTGGCCGAGGACGCCTGGCGCGGCGAGCTGGAAGCGATCACCGCGCTGGGCGACGGCTATGGCCGTTCGGACGCCGGCAAGGGCGTGACGGTCAATGTCGAATATGTCTCGGCCAACCCGACCGGCCCGATGCATATGGGCCATTGCCGCGGCGCGGTGGTGGGCGATGCGCTGGCCAGCCTGCTCGAGTTCATCGGGCATGAGGTTGTGCGCGAATATTATGTCAACGACGCGGGCGGGCAGGTCGACGTCCTCGCCCGTTCGGCGCACCTGCGCTACCGCGAGGCGCTGGGCGAGGCGATCGGCGACATTCCCGAGGGCCTGTATCCCGGCGACTATCTGAAGCCCGTCGGCGAGGCGCTCGCCGCGCGCTATGGCGACAAATATGTCGGCCAGCCCGAGAGCGAGTGGCTGGTGCTGTTCCGCGAGGAAGCGGTCGCGGCGATGATGGAGCTGATCAAGGCCGATCTCGCGCTGCTGGGCATCCACCACAATCTGTTCTCGTCGGAGGCCGAGCTTCAGGCCGCGGGCAAGCCCGAGGCGGCGGAAACCTGGCTGCGCGAGCAGGGGCTGGTCTATGACGGCGTGCTGGAAGCGCCCAAGGGCGAGACGCCGGAGGATTGGGAGCCGGTGCAGCTGCCGCTGTTCCGCGCGACGCAGTTCGGCGACGACCAGGATCGCCCGATCAAGAAGTCGAACGGCAGCTGGACCTATTTCGGTGCCGATCTCGCCTATCATTTCCAGAAGGCGCAGTCGGCCGACCAGCTGATCGACATCTGGGGCGCCGACCATGCCGGCACGGTCAAGCGGATCGTCGCCGCGGTTCAGGCGATGACCGGCGGCAAGACCCGGTTCGACGTGAAGCTGGTCCAGATGGTCCGCCTGCTGCGCGCCGGCGAGCCTGTGAAGATGTCGAAGCGGGCGGGCAATTTCGTCACGCTGGCCGATGTCGTGCGCGAGGTGGGCAAGGACGTGGTCCGCTTTACCATGCTGACGCGCAAGGCCGATGCGCAGATGGATTTCGACTTCGCCAAGGTGCTGGAAACCTCGAAGGAAAATCCGGTCTTCTACGTCCAGTACGCGAATGCCCGCGTCCATTCGATGCATCGCAAGGCGGCGGAGGCAGGCATCACCTGCGCCGATGCCGACCTGTCGCTGCTCGACACGCGCGAGCTGCAGGTCGCCAAGCTGGCCGCGCAGTTCCCGCGCGTGGTCGAGGGTGCGGCGAGCGCGCGCGAACCGCATCGCATCGCCTTCTACCTCTATGACCTCGCGGCCGAGTTCCACTCGCTCTACAATCTTGGCAACGACAATCCCGAGCGGCGCTTCGTCCTGGCGGATCAGCCGGATCTGACCTGCGCGCGGCTTTATCTGGCGCGCGCGATCGGGCAGATCATTCAGAACGGACTTGGCGTCATGGGCGTCGAAGCCGTCGAGGAAATGTAAGGGAGACACGCGATGCGCTCGGAGGCCGGGGTCCGCGACGACAACCGTCTTCCCTGGCTGGAAACGGTCGAGGAAGAGTATCGCGAGAAGCCCGCCTTCGGACGGGTCCTCCTGCTCGCCCTGATGGGCATCGCCGTGATCGGCGCGGTCATCGGCGCGGTGTGGTGGATCCAGAATAGCGGCGGACAGCAGGGCGACGGCCAGCTGATCGAGGCGCCCCCCGGCGATTACAAGGTCAAGCCCGACGATGCCGGCGGGATGAAGGTCGACGGGGAGGGCGGGACCGCCTTTGCCACCGGCGAGGGCGCGATCGTCAACGCCAGCATCGATCCCGGTCGCGCCCCGGAGGCGCCGATCGAGGTGCAGAAGGCACAGGCGCCCAAGGCCGGCCCTGCGCCCGAGGCGCGCAAGGCCACCGTCGCTGTCCCCGCCGATGCCGCCGAGCTGAAGGCGCGCGCGCCCGGGGTTCGTGCGGCGCCCGTGGCGACCGCCTCCAGCGGCAGTTCGGTGGTGCAGCTTGGCGCCTTCCCCGACGCGCAGGGTGCGGAGACGGCGTGGAAAACACTGTCGGGCAAATTCCCGATGCTCGCGAAGCTGGGCAAGTCGGTCGAGCGCGCTGAAAAGGACGGCAAGCCGATCTTCCGGCTTCGCGTCAATGGCGGCAGCAATACGCAGGCGCGTGAGATCTGCGCGAAGCTGCAGGCCGCCCAGACCAGCTGTTATGTGGTGAATTGAGCGTCAGGCCGCGACGCAACGCCTCCCCCTGACGCCGAGGATTTGATAGAGCCCGGTCATGAAGCCCGTCATTTTCGGCGTTTCCGGCCTGGCGCTTACGGCCGACGAACGCGATTTCTTCCGTGATGCCGACCCGCTCGGTTACATCCTGTTCAAGCGGAACTGCGGCGATCGCGCGCAGATGAAGGCGCTGACGGACAGCCTGCGCGACCTGTCCGGCCGCGACGACGTGCCGATCCTGATCGACCAGGAGGGGGGACGGGTCAGCCGGATGGTGCCGCCCGAATGGCCCGATTTCCCCGCCGGCGAGATTTTCGGCCGGCTTTATGACGTCGCGCCGATCTCGGCGATCGAGGCGGCGCGCGCCAATTACCATGCGCTGGGCCTGATGCTGGCCGAGGTCGGGGTGAATGTCGACTGCGCGCCGTTGCTCGACGTGGTCCAGCCCGAGGTGACGAAGGCAATCGGCGACCGAGCGTTCGGCGGCGAGCCGATGCGGGTCGCGGCGCTCGGCCAGGCGACCGTCGAGGGGCTGCGCCGCGGCGGCGTGGTCGGCGTGGTCAAGCATATGCCGGGTCATGGCCGGGCACTGGTCGACAGCCATCTCGAACTGCCGCGCGTCAGGGCGGATGCGAGCGCACTGGAGAGCGACATCGAGCCGTTCGCGCGGGTCAATGGCGCGCCGATGGGCATGACCTGCCATGTCGTGTTCGACGCCTGGGATGCGGAGCGCCCGGCAACCCTGTCACCCAAGGTCATCGCCGAGATCATCCGCGGCCGGATCGGATTCGACGGGCTGCTGATGACCGACGATATCGACATGAAGGCGCTCTCCGGAACGCCGGGGGAGAAGGCCGGTCAGGCATTGGCCGCAGGATGCGACGTCGTGCTCGATTGCTGGGCGCGGATGAACGAGATGATCGAGATCGCCGGCCTGCTGCCCGATGCGAGCGCGGCGTGCCTGACGCGGCTGGAGCGGGCGATGGCCACGGTTGCTGGGCCGCGCGACCCGGCGGAATTTGCCGAGCTGATCGCTAAGCGGGACGCGCTGCTGGCGCTTGCCTGACGGACCTGCTTAACAGGGACGATGACAGGGGAAGCGTCGGACACGCTCAAGATCGATATCGACGGCTGGGAAGGGCCGCTCGACCTGTTGCTGACGCTGGCGCGTAACCAGAAGGTCGATCTGCGCCAGATCTCGATCCTCGACCTGGTCGAACAATATCTGAGCTTCGTGAACGAGGCGCGGGCGCTGAAGCTGGAACTGGCCGCCGACTATCTCGTGATGGCGGCGTGGCTGGCCTATCTCAAATCGGCGCTGCTGCTGCCGCGCAATCCCGAGGAAACGCCGAGTCCGGAGGAACTGGCGCTGCGCCTGCAATTGCGGCTGGAGCGGCTGAACGCGATGCGCGAGGCGGGCGCGCGGCTGGTGGCGCGCGATCGCACCGGGCGCGACGTGTTCCTGCGCGGCGCGCCGGAGGGACTGCGAGTGCTGCGCAAGGCGCGCTGGGAGGTCGAGATCTTCGACCTGATTGCAGCCTATGGCCGGATCAGCGCGCGGACCCGCCCCGTGATGCACATCGTCGCGCAGCGCGACGTGATGACGCTGGACGAGGCGATCGAGCGGGTCGGGCGGCTGGTGGGCAGCCGGATCGACTGGAGCAGCATCGAGACGTTCCTGCCGGAGGGGGCAAGCGGCACCTATCGCAAGTCGGCGCTGGCATCGTCCTTCGTCGCGGCACTCGAGCTGGCGCGGCAGGGAAAGCTCGAATTGCGCCAGAAATCGCCCTTTGCGCCGCTGTATCTGAGGGGGCGTGAGGCATGACGCCGCCCGATGACCTCGTCCGCGCCGTCGAGGCGGTGCTGTTCGCCTCCGAGCATCCGATGACGCTGGACGAAATTCGCGCGCATGTCGGCGCGGAGGCCGATGTCCGCCGCGGGGTGAGCGAGGTCGAGCGGCTCTATGCCGGGCGCGGGATCGAGCTGGTCCGCCGCGGCGATCGCTGGCATTTCCAGACCGCGGCCGACCTGGCGCATCTGCTGCGCCGCAATCGTGAGGAAAATCGCAAGCTGAGCCGCGCCGGCATCGAGACGCTGGCGATCATCGCCTATCACGAGCCGGTGACGCGGGCGGAAATCGAATCGATCCGCGGCGTCCAGATCTCGAAGGGCACGATCGACGTGCTGATGGAGTCGGGATGGGTGCGTCCGGCCGGCCGCCGCGAAGTGCCCGGGCGGCCGCTGACCTATGCCACGACCTCGGGTTTCCTCACGCATTTCGGGCTGACGAGCCGCCGCGACCTGCCGGGAATCGACGACCTGCGGGCCGCCGGCCTGCTGGATCCGGTCGACCTGGCATTCGAATCGCTGGACCTTGCAGAAGGCGACCAGAACGAGTCCGAAAGCGAAATTGTAACAGAGGACGAATAGGGCCCGCCCGTTCCGGGGGCGGTGCGCAATCATACCGCCATTGCTGGATCGGGGGCAGGGGCCTAAATAGGCCTTGAATCGAGGAGAATTCCCATGGGCAGTATGAGCCTCATGCACTGGTTGATCGTTGGCGTCCTCGTGATCCTGCTGTTCGGCGGATCGCGTTTCTCCAACATGATGGGTGACGTCGCCAAGGGCATCAAGCAGTTCAAGAAGGGCATGGCCGAGGACGACGACAAGCCGGTCGCGCCGACCCAGATCGAAGGCAAGGCTGCTCCGGCACCGGGTGTCGAGCAGGAATCCGTGCGGACTGCCGAGAAGCAGTAAGCGTTTTCCGCCGAGCGGGGCATGACCGGCGCGGCGTTGTTTTTCAGTTGATCGGATAGCAGCCCTCGATGTTGGACGTCGCGCCTACCGAATTGCTGTTGGTGGCCGTCGTGGCGCTCGTGGTGATTGGCCCCAAGGATCTTCCAAAGGCGATGCGTGTCGCCGGCAAGTGGATCGGTCGCGCGCGCGGCGTCGCGCGCCAGTTCCGCAGCGGCATCGACACGATGATCCGCGAATCGGAGCTGGAAGAGCTGCAGAAGCAATGGGCAGCCGAGAATGAGCGGATCATGCGCGAGCATCCGCCCGAACCCGCGCTGCCGCAGCCCTATCTCGCACCCGAGCAGCAGGCGCTGAACGATCAGTCGGCCGAGCCGGTGCTGGTCGAACAGCCCGAGTTCAGGGACGAGCCCGCGCCGACGGCGGAGCCCAAGGCGATCGTCGCGGCGCCCGAGCCTGAACCGGCGCCTGCGCCGATCGCGCTCGACAAGGGTGTGTCGCTGGAGGACAGCATTCCGCACAACGTCCTCGACACCGCGCAATCCGAAGCCGATCCGGATGCACCCAAGGCAAAGGCGCAGTCGTGAAGGAACTCGACGATACCCAGGCGCCGCTGCTCGATCATCTGATCGAACTGCGCCGCCGGTTGCTCTGGTCGGTCGCGGCGATCGTGATCGCTTTTGCCGGCTGCCTGTATTTCGCGCGCGGGATCCTGAGCGTGCTCGTTGCTCCGCTGAAGGCGGCGGGGCAGCTGACGATCATCAATACCGAGGTGTTCGGTGGCTTCCTCGTCGAGATCAAGGTGGCGTTCTTCGCCGCGCTGATGATCGCCTTTCCGGTCATTGCCAACCAGTTGTGGCAGTTCGTCGCGCCGGGCCTTTACCGCAAGGAAAAGCGGGCGCTGTTCCCGTTCCTGCTTGCGACGCCGGTGCTGTTCATCGGGGGCGCGTCGATGGCCTATTTCATCGCCATTCCGGTGGCGCTGAAGTTCCTGCTGGCGTTCCAGGGCGACCTGGGCGGCGTGACGCAGCAGGCGCTGCCCGATGTGAACAGCTATCTGAAGTTCGTGATGCAGTTCATCTTCGGCTTCGGGCTGTCGTTCCTGCTGCCGGTGCTGCTGATGCTGCTCGAGAGGGCCGGGATCGTGACCTATGAGCAGCTGAAGGGCGCTTGGCGCTATGCCGTGGTGGGTGCCTTCGCGCTGTCCGCGGTGCTGACCCCGCCCGATGTCGGCTCGCAACTGCTGCTCGCCGTGCCGCTGTGCGCGCTGTATTTCCTGGCGCTGTTCGCGATCTGGTTCACGCGGCGGCGCGAGGCGAAGCAGGCCGAGAAGGAAGCGGCCCAGTCCTGACATGAAAAACCCCTCCGTCGCCGGAGGGGTTTCTGTTTTCATCGATGGCGACTGCCTTACTTGGCGTCTGCCGCAGTGTTGGCGACCGTGTCGCCCGCCGACGAGACATCGCGGCCGACGCCTTCGATGGTGTTGCAGGCCGAGATCGCGAGCGCGCAGCCGAGCGCGGCGAGGGTGAGGATCTTGCGCATTTCCAGTCTCCATTGAGCCGTACCGAAACGGTCCTCGGAAAAAAGCCCGGCACGCGGAATCGTTCCGCAGCCGATCGTAATCCAGATGGCTCGTCGATGTTGTGGGGGTCTGAAAAAGTGTAGGCCCGGAAGCGCCACCGGGGGGGGGAGGGTTGACGCTTCCGGGCCCATGTCTTGGATAGCGAGAGCGGGGGGGCAAAAGGTCGCTATCCGAAGATCAAAACGGGCAAACCGGATCGGGGTTCCAAGGCTGGCGAAGAATCTTCAAAAATTATCGAGCATCCCGACGCTGGGAAAATCACGGCTTCCCAGTCACGGCGATGCTGGTCTCATATGCGCCCGATAGCGGATCATGGTGAAGCTGGGTCCGCAGCTGTCGGGCGAGGCCGGTCATGACGCGCGAGTAGCGGTTTTCGAGCAGCAGCGCGAGCTCGGGGCTGTCGACGAGCGCGGGTGACACGACACGCAGCGTCGCGCGATTGCCCTCGGGCAGGCCTTTCATCGAGATGCGGATCTGGGCGGCGGGATTGCAGCTCATCGCCAGTTCGATCAATTCGGTCAGCAGGAAGGACACCGCGACGGCGGTGTCCTGGGTCACCAGGAACGGCTCAACCTCGAGAGTGATGCCGAGCGGCGCCGTCCGGTCGGGCGCAGTCGCGCGAATGTTCGACGCGAGTTCGCCGATCACCGACCGCAGTTCCAGCCCGCGTGTTTCCTCCATCTCGGCATAATGGTGGCGGTGGACCACGGCCAGCGCGTCAACCCGGCGCTGGATCGACGCATAGGCCTGGGTCGCCTCGACGCTCTTGGCCCCGCGGGCGTGGAAGTTGATCAGGCTGGCGATCACCTGGAGGTTGTTCTTCACCCGGTGGTGCACTTCGCGGGTCAGGCGGGTCTGGCGGACCAGCCCCTCTGCCAGGTCGGCCTCGTGCGCCTGGACGGTGCGGCTGATGTCGCGGAAGGTGTCGCCCAGTTCGCGGATTTCCGCGGCCGGGAACTGGCCGTAGATGGTCGGGTCGATCACCTCGCCCGGCTGATAGTCGCGAACGATGCGGCGCAGCCGGCGGAGCGGGCGGATCAGCAGCCGATCGACGACGAACCAGCCGATCGCGGCGGCGGCCAGCCACATCATGATCAGGAGCGCGGTCGCGACGAGCAGGGGGACGGTGATCGGCGCGCCTGGCATCGTCATCTGAAGGTACAGGCCCTCGATGCCGAGTTCGGTGCGCGCAGTCTCGTGGCGCACCACCCGGTTGTCCTTGGACAGAGCGCGCAGCGTGAGCCGCTCCCCGTCTTCCAGGACCAGCGCAGAGCCATAATCGGGGACGAAGCCGCTGGGCTGCGCCAGCTGCGCAAGCGCTACTGCGGGATAGAAGACCGTTGCGTTTGTCCCGGATGCGCCGCCGACGCGCAGCGCCAGACCGTCGCCGGTGACCGTCGGACGGACTTCGCCTGGGCGAGGCTGGGCGAACGAGCCGAGATTCAGCCGTCGTCCGCACAGGACGGTGCCGGTCGCATCGACGATGGAAAAGCGGGTCCCGGTCTCGGAATAGGCGGCAAGCGCACCGGCGACGCGGGTGCAACTCGGCGCGTCATTCGGGTTGCGCTCTAGCGCGCCAAGTCCCTCGCGAAGTTCGACGACATGGTTGGCCAGTGTCGTCGCGAGCGCGCTGGAGCTCTCCTGGGCGGCGGCGCCGAGCCTGGCCTGTGCCTCGGCATCGGCGAACCGGGTGGTGCGCAGGTTGGTGAGCATCGCGATCACCGCAAGCGGCAGGAGCGATGCGACCAGGATCAGGAAAACCTTGGCCCCGGTCGGAAATCTGGAGAGGAGTTGAGGTTGCGAAGGCGCGTCCGCCGGCGCGGTGCCCAGCGGCTTCTGATCGGCGCCTGTCATTGGTCGATGCTAGTCGAGCTGCTTGAGCAGTTCCAGCATTTCGGCCGGGATCGCCTCGCCGATCGCTTCGTCATAGGCTTCGCGCAGCGCATCGCCGACCACCTTGCCGGTACGATTGCCGTCCGCTCCGCCTTTTTTTCCGTCTGGCGTCTTCGTCATTGGATCATTTGCGGAACGCACCATTCCCCCGGACAAAATTTGTTCGACCACCGCACTCAGGCGGGCGGAAAATATAAATAATGCCGCAGGAAGCAAGAGCCCTGCGGTTGCGACGCCGCACATTGCGGTACTGCCCATGAAACCAAAGAGCGGTTCGTTTGTTCCACAGGCGATGCGATTTCCGGGGGGCAGGATCTTTCGGCGCGCAGGAACCATTGCAAAAGCGGGACGCCGGCGCGAAATACCGGAACGTTCCGAGGGAGAAACGATCGATTATGTCGCTTGGTCAGCAACTCGCGCCGCACCTTCCATTCCTTCGCCGCTATGCGCGCGCACTCACGGGCAGCCAGGTCGAGGGCGATCGTTATGTTCGGGCGTCGCTCGAGGCGATCGTCGCCGCCCCCGATCAATTCCCGCGCGATATCGAACCGCGTCTGGGCCTCTACCGCACGTTCCAGGCGATCTGGCAGACCACCCATCTCGAAGAACAGGATTCGGGCAGCGAGAGCCCGACCGAGCCCGAGGCGATCGCGCGCAAGCGTCTCGCCCGGCTGGCGCCGCTGTCGCGTCAGGCGCTGTTGCTGACCGCGATGGAGGGGTTCAGCATCGAGGATACCGGATTCCTGATCGGTACCGATGCCGGCGATGTGAACGGCCTGGTCGCCGACGCGATTGCGGAGATCGAGTCGCAGACGCGCACCCGCGTACTGGTGATCGAGGACGAGCCGCTGATCGCGATGGACCTGGAGACCATCGTTCGCGACATGGGTCATGAGGTTACCGGCGTCGCCGTGACCCGCGATGAAGCCGTCGCGCTGGCGATGGAAGAGCGTCCGGGCCTGGTGCTGGCGGACATCCAGCTTGCCGACGACAGTTCGGGTATCGATGCGGTCAAGGACATCCTGGCGGAATTCTCGGTGCCGGTGATCTTCATCACTGCCTTCCCCGAGCGTCTGCTGACCGGCGAGCGTCCTGAGCCGACCTTCCTGATCACCAAGCCGTTCCAGCGCGAGACGGTGAAGACGACCATAGCCCAGGCGCTGTTCTTCGATCAGGCAACCGTGCCGGTAAACGGCTGAGCGTAGACCCCACGAAAAATCGAGGCGGGTTCCATATGGTACGGACCCAAAACGGTTTTCGTGGGTTTACCGTGCATGGCTGAGAACGAAAAACCGATCCATGTAGAGACCGACGAAGCCCGGGCAGGGGCCACCCCGCACGTGACACGTTACGTGCTGGGCATCGGTCTGTTGCTGGTCATCATCGCCTACATCATCATCCTTTACGTCTGAATCAGGGCAGGGGGGACTGATCGATGCAATTGGCAAGCGCGGCACCGCGCCCTATCTTTACCGATGACCGCATTCCGGTACGCACAACTGAACGGGAACGAATGACCGAAACTGACAGCCCGGACGATTCGGGCGAGAACACGCTTCCGGTCGAGCATGTCTCGCTCTCGGATCCCGAGTTCAAGAAGCAGCTGGCGGTCGTCATCCCCCATCTGCGCGCGTTCGGACGTTCCTTGTCCGGCAATCGCGATACTGCCGACGATCTGGTGCAGGAAACGCTGCTGAAGGCATGGGCGGCGCGCAAGCGCTTCCAGGCCGGAACAAACATGCGCGCCTGGACCTTCATCATCCTTCGCAACCTGTATCTCTCACAGATGCGCCGCGCGCGCTTCAAGGGTGAGTGGGACGACCTGGTCGCCGACAAGATCCTGGCGGCACCCGCCAGCCAGGACCGGCACGTCGAGCTTTCCGACATGCAGCGCGCCTTGCTGCACCTGCCGCAGCCGCAGCGCGAGGCGCTGATCCTGGTTGGCGCAGGCGGGTTCGCCTATGAGGAAGCTGCCGAGATTTGCGGCGTGGCGGTCGGCACGATCAAGAGCCGGGTTGCCCGTGGACGCGTGGCGCTGGAGCAGTTGCTGAGCGAAGGCCAGCTTCCCTCGCGGGCGGCGCATCCGGCCAATCCGCAGGGGAAGAGCGCGCTCGACACGATCATGGGCGAAGTCGACGACCTCAGCCGCGAGCGCTAAGCTCCCGTTCCTGGATATGAAAATGCCCCGGTGATCGCCGGGGCATTTTTCGTTTGGGATGCTCTTCGTCGAAGGTGGCCGCGAATACGACCGATAGCGTCACTGCAGCGTGGTCGCTCCATTCAGCCGCATCAGCAGTCGAGCCATATCGTCGGGCAGCACATTGTCCCGATCATACAGGTTGCGCAGCGCCTTGCCGATGGCATCGCCCTCACGCGGTGCCTCGACCCGGTAGACGGGCAGCGATTCTTCGCGGTTGGACGGGTGCTGTGTCATGCAGCTAAAAACGGGTGATGTTCGCTTTTGTTTCTCGGGCAATGTTAAATCGGAGTAACGCGTTGGACAGGATCGATCGGCCGGAGGCGACGTCGCTGGAGGACGCGATCCAACGCGCGCGCGATCATGCGCCGTTCCTGGCGCATCTGATCGACCGCGAGCCCGAACTGGTTTCCGGGCTGGAGCGCGCGCTGGCCGACCCTGTCGCTGCCGCGCGCGTCGACGGCGATCTGCCCATGGGGAAGATGCTGCGCCTGGAACGCCGCCGGCTCGCGCTGCTGGTCGCGCTGGGAGATCTGTCCGGGCGCTACGACCTGACCCGGGTGACTCGGTTGCTTACCGACTTCGCGGACGAGGCGGTCGATCGGGCGATCCGCACTGCGATCGCCGAGCGGACGCCCGATGCAGAGCCGCGCGGTTTCGCGGCAATTGCGCTCGGCAAACAGGGCAGCCGCGAACTCAACTATTCGTCCGACATCGATCCTATCCTGATCTTCGATCCCGCGACCCTGCCGATTCGTCCGCGCGAGGAGCCGGGGGAGGCGGCAGTGCGGATCGGCCGACGTGTGGTCGAACTGCTTCAAGCGCGTGACGCCGATGGTTATGTGCTGCGCGTCGATCTGCGACTGCGGCCCTCGCCCGAAGTCACGCCGATCGTGCTGCCGGTCGAGGCTGCAATCTCCTATTATGAATCGCAGGCGCTGCCCTGGGAACGCGCGGCGTTCATTCGCGCCCGCGCCGCGAGCGGCGACCTTTCGCTGGGCCGCGAGTTTCTGGCAGCGATCCGCCCTTTCGTGTGGCGCCGGGCGCTCGATTTCGGGACGATCCGCGAGATTCGCGACATTTCCCGCCGCATCCGCGACCATCATGCGCAAGGACAGCAATTCGGCCCCGGCTATGACCTGAAACGCGGTCGCGGCGGGATCCGCGAGGTCGAGTTCTTCGCCCAGATTCATCAGCTGATTCATGGTGGCCGCGACGCCGCCTTGCGCGCGCCAGCGACCCGCGACGCGCTGACCGCCCTGTCCGACGCCGGCTGGATCGCGGACGACGAGGCGGAGGCGCTCGGCGGCGCCTATTGCCTGCTGCGCACCGTCGAGCACCGGTTGCAGATGGTCGACGATCGGCAGACGCACAGCCTGCCCTCGGACGGTGATGCGCTGGCCAACGTCGCCGCGCTGCACGGCCTGGAAAATGCCCAGGCGCTGATCGACCTGCTGCAGCCGCAGGTGGAGCGGGTCGGGCGGATCTATGACGGGCTGGCCGACGAGGGGGGCGAGCGGCTGTCGGGCGATACCGATACGCTCGAGGCGAAACTGAGCGGTGCGGGGTTTCACGATCCGGCCAATGCCATGCGCCTGATCGAAGGCTGGCGCAGCGGCAACTATCCGGCGTTGCGGACGACCGCTGCGCGCGAAGCGCTGGAGGCAGTGCTGCCTGGACTGGTCGCCGCGTTCGGAGAGGCGCCGGATCCCGCGCATGCGATTGCGCGGTTCGACGCGATGCTGGCGCGGCTGCCCAGCGCGATCAACTTCTTCCGCCTGCTCGAAGCGCAGCCGGCGCTGGCGCGATTGCTCGGTTCGATCCTGTGCCATGCGCCCGCACTGGCGGATCAGCTCGGCCGCCGCGCGGAGCTGCTCGATGGTCTGATCGATGCGACCGCGCTCAAGCCGGTCGCTGGCATCGCCGAGCTTGCCTTCGACATGGAAGCACGCGAGCGGGGCGGCGATTATCAGTGGCAGCTCGATCATGTTCGGCGACTGGTCAACGAGAAACGTTTCGCACTGGGAACGCAGATCATTGCGGGCACCAGCGATCCGCTGGTGGTGTCGGCCGGTTATGCGCGCGTGGCGGAAGCGGCAATCGACGTGCTGGCGCGTGCCGCGATCGCCGAGTTTCGGGCAGCGCACGGCGTGGTTCCGCAGAGCGAGCTGGTCATTCTGGCGCTCGGCCGGCTGGGTGGCGAGGCGCTGACGCATGCCTCCGACCTCGACCTCATCTATCTGTTTACCGGCGACTATATGGCCGAAAGCGACGGGCCGAAGCCGCTCGGCGCGGTGACCTATTACAACCGGCTGAGCCAGCGCGTCACGGCGGCGCTATCGGTCCCGACCGCCTCCGGCCCGCTCTACGATGTCGATACCCGGCTGCGGCCGTCGGGGGCGCAAGGGCCATTGTCGGTCTCGCTCGAGGCGTTCCGGCGATACCAGCAGGAAGACGCCTGGACCTGGGAGCATATGGCGCTGACCCGTGCCCGGCCGGTGTTCGGATCGCCCGAGGCGCGATCCGCGGTCGAGGCCGTCATCGCCGACGTGCTTGGCGGGCGCCGTCCGCAACGCGACGTGATCGCAGATGCCGCGGGCATGCGCGCCGAGATGGCGTCGCACAAGCCCGCCAAGGGGCCGCTCGATGCGAAGCTGCTCGATGGTGGCCTGGTCGATCTGGAATTTGCGGTGCACGCCCTTCAGCTTGCCCATCGTCGTGGGTTCGACACGCAGCTGCGGCGGGCGATCGACGCGCTGGTCGGGGAGGGGTTGTTGCCTGCGCCGATGGGCGAGGCGCATGACTTTCTCTCGCGCCTGCTGGTCACGCTGCGCCTGGTCGCGCCCGACAGTCAGCCACCGGCGCCGGCGACACGACCGTTGGTCGCGCGGGCGGTGGGCGTGGCGGACTGGGACGCGGTTATTGCGGAACTCGATCGCGTGCGGCAGGAGGTCGGCGCATGCTGGAGCGCGATCCGCGCGCGTGAAAAGGGTTAGACATGGCGATTGAGGAAGGCGACCGGATTCCGGCAGTCACGCTGCAGGACAGCGAGGGCGGGACGATCGCGCTTGCCGATTATGTCGGGCGCCCGCTCGTGCTGTATTTCTATCCCAAGGACGATACGAGCGGCTGCACCCGCGAGGCACAGGATTTCTCGGCGCTGATGCCCGAATTCGCGGCGCTCGACGCGCGGGTGCTCGGCGTGTCGAAGGATTCGCCGGCGCGGCACCAGAAGTTCATCGCCAAGTACGAACTGGCTGTGCCGCTGGCGACCGATATTGACGATCAGGCGTTGGCCGCGTTCGGCGTCTGGGTCGAGAAGCAGTTGTACGGCAAGCGCTATATGGGGATCGACCGGTCGACCTTCCTGTTCGACGCGTCGGGCGTGCTGGTCCGTGCATGGCGCAAGGTGCGTGTCCCCGGTCATGCCGAAGCCGTGCTGGAGGCTGCGCGCGCGCTTCCGGCGGCGTGAGGCAGGGCGTCGCTTGACCAGTCTGGCCGAAGCCTGTCGAACGGTCTTGTTGACGGCCGAGCCTCGCGAGAAGGTCAAGGCCGCGCGCGCTGCGGCGCGCGACTGGCGGCTGGGACGCCTCGAACACCGGTTCGACGTGGCGATGCCCGATCGTCCGGCGCGACCAGACGTACCCGAGCTCCTGCCGCCGAACCGCATGCCGCGGCGCGGGAAGGGCGGGTCCGAGCGCGGCAGGATCGCGCTGATCCATGCACTGGCGCATATCGAGTTTGCCGCCATCGACCTGGCATTCGATCTGGCGGGGCGGTTCGGAGCCGGCTTCCCACGCGCGTTTGCCGATGACTGGGTGCGCGTCGGCGGGGACGAGGCGATCCATTTCGCGCTGCTCGACCGGCGATTGCGGCAGTTCGGGACGCGGTACGGCGACCTTCCCGCGCATGACGGATTGTGGGACGCTGCGGCCGCGACGCGGGAGGATGTATTGGGCCGGCTGGCCGTGGTCCCGATGGTACTGGAGGCGCGCGGGCTGGATGTGACACCGGTCACTATCGAGCGGTTCTCGGCCGTCGGCGATGCCGCAACGGCGAGCATCCTGACCCGAATCCTGAACGACGAAATCCACCATGTGCGGGCCGGAACACGCTGGTTCGAATCAGCGTGCAAGTCCGCGAATCTGCACCCAAAATCTACGTGGAAAGCCCTAGTCGGCCGCTACTTCGCCGGTGCCATTAAGCCGCCGTTCAACGACTCAGCGCGCGACTCTGCCGGTTTGACGCGGGATTACTATCTCAGCCTTGCGGACGGATGACCGAATAAAGCACATGATCGTCGTCGCGAGGCGGTGGGGCTGCAGCGAGACGATGAACTAGAGGTCGAGCGTCGGATTTCCTGTCCGGCGAAACGCCTTTTCGGGTTGCCGGGGAATCATTTTGAACGCTTCTATCATCAAGAACGCGACGCTGGGTTCCCGGTTCCGCAGCTTCTTCACGACCAGGGACTTCATCTTTCACGACGGCCGCGACCTTCGTCGCTTCTCGATCGCAGGCCGGACCCAGGCCATGCTGGCTGGCGCTGCCGGTGTCGCGCTGATCTTCTCCTCTTACGGCGTAGCCCAGGCGATGGTCGGCGTCGCGTCGATGAGCGGCATCGGGGCCGAAGCGGGCTCCGCCGAGGCGCAGGTCGAGCAGATGCGCCTGAAGGTCGAGGCGATGCAGGCCGATGTGGAAGCGGCAAAGCAGGCCGCCAAGGCCTATGCTGCCCGGGTCGAGCAGCGTCAGGAAATGATCAAGGCGGTCGCCACCGGAACGGCCGATCGCAACAAGCTGTCCCAGGCGGTTGCGCCGTTCAGCTTCAAGACCAGCGCGCTGACCGAGGAAGTGCTCGCGCCGCTGCGCGAACTCGAGGCGCGCCAGGTCGCGCTGGCAGTCCAGGCCCGCGCCATGGGTGAAGCCCGCTACGCCAAGACCGCCGCGCAGATGGAGCGCCTCGGCCTCGACCCCGATCGCTATACCGTCAAGCTGGTCCCCGGCGGCATGGGTGGTCCGCTGGAGGCCTCGGACGGTGACGAAGCCAGTGTTTCGGCCGAAGCCGACGCCCAGTTCCGCGCGCTGTTCCAGACCTGGCGCCGTCTCGACTCGCTCGAGCAGACGGTGATCTCGATCCCGTCGATGCAGCCGGTCGAGAATGTCCAGTTCACCAGCACCTTCGGCGTCCGCTCCGATCCGTTCGTCGGTACCGCAAAGATGCATGCCGGCGTCGACATTCCGGGCGCCGTGGGAACGCCGATCTATGCGACTGCCGATGGCGTCATCGGCCGCTCGGGTCGCTATGGTGGCTATGGCAATCTGGTCGAGGTCAATCACGGTCGCGGCATCCAGACCCGCTACGGCCACCTGTCGAAGATCCTGGTCGAGCCGAACACGCGCGTCCGTCGTGGCCAGATGATCGGCCTGATGGGCTCGACCGGTCGTTCGACCGGCAGCCACCTTCATTACGAAGTCCGCGTGGACGGCAAGGCGGTCAACCCGATCCCCTTCCTCCAGAATGGCGAGTATCTGATGGCGATCCAGGATCGTCGGACCGCCGGTGCCATGGGCGGTCCGTCCGGCGCCAAGTAACCGCTTCCGCTTGCGGAGAGGATAGAAGGGGCCGCCCACCGAGGCGGCCCCTTTTATTTTGGCCTCCATGGACGATGGTCCACGCGGCATCGCTCCATTGCCTCGGCGGGCTTGCCCCACTATCTCGGCGGCATGACGACGATCGACCAGTCCGAGATCGGGCTTACCCCGGCCGCCGCGGCGCGGGTCGCGGCCATTTCGGCACGAGCCGGCAAGCCTGCGATCCTTCGGCTTTCCGTCGAGGGCGGCGGCTGTTCCGGATTTCAATACAAGTTCGGTCTCGCGGACGGCATCGAGGGTGACGACAGCGTGGTGGAGACCGATGGCGTGAAACTCGTCGTCGACTCGATCAGCCTCGACCTGGTGCGAGGTGCCAGTGTCGACTTCATCGACAATCTGGGCGGCGCGCATTTCGCGGTGCAGAACCCCAACGCAGCCTCGGGTTGCGGGTGCGGCACCAGTTTCTCGATCTGAAGGAACCGCCTTGCCTCGCATCGTCACCTACAATGTCAACGGCATCAAGGCGCGTCTCGAGCGTCTGGTGGAATATCTGAACGAAGAAAAGCCTGACATTGTCTGCCTTCAGGAGCTGAAGAGCTCGGACGAGACGCTGCCGATCAAGGAGATCGAAGCGGCGGGCTATCGCGGTGTCTGGCACGGCCAGAAGGGGTTCAATGGCGTCGCCGTGCTCTCGCGCGGCGAGCCTCCGGTCGAGCGCCAGCGCGGCCTTGCCGGCGACCCGGAAGACGCGCACAGCCGTTATATCGAGGTGGAGATCGGCGATCTGGTGGTCGCGTCCATCTACCTGCCCAACGGCAATCCGCAGCCGGGGCCCAAGTTCGATTACAAGCTGAAATGGATGGAGCGGCTGGCCGAGCGCGCGGGTGCGCTGCTGGCCGAAGAGCGTCCGGTGGTGTTGGCCGGCGATTACAACGTCATCCCCAATGACGACGACACCTTCTCCGTTCGTGCGATGATCGAGGATGCGCTGATGCAGCCCGAATCCCGTCAACGCTATCGGACGTTGCTGGCGGAGGGATGGACCGACAGCCTGCGGACCCGCTTCCCTGCCGGCGGCGTCTGGACCTTCTGGGATTATCAGGCGGGCGCATGGCAGCGTGACGCGGGCTTCCGCATCGATCATCTGCTGCTGAGCCCGATCGCGGCCGACCGGATGACGGGAGCGGGCGTCGACAAGGCATATCGCGGTCGTGAGAAGGCAAGCGATCACGCACCGACCTGGGTCGTGCTGCGCTGAATTTCGTCGCGTGACGGCGCGCAAAATCGACCAGTGTCCGCTTCCGCTCGACCTGAATGCCCGATGAAAGGTGACTCGCGCCATCTTGTGGCGTGATTTACTGTGTTATGGCGATAGTACTGTTTCGCTACCGATCTTAACTCCCTGAAATCATTGATGAACCGATTTTGGCACGGCTGATGCAACGCAGATTGTACAGGCCAAGACGGTCTGCCGAGGTTCAAAACGTAGGGAGTATGTCATGAGCAAAGGCCATCTGATCGGGCGGGTTTCCTTCGTTGGCGCCGCCGCCGCACTCATGCTGGGTTCGGTCGCGCCGGTTGCAGCGCAAGAGACCGGTCGCAGCTACAACAAGCAGGCGGTCGAGAAAAAGGAGACGCGTTACTGCGTCATGTCCGAGCTGACCGGCTCGCGGATCCGCTCGAAGCTCTGCAAGACCCGTGAGGCGTGGATCAAGGAAGATGGGTTCGACCCGGTCACCGACGAACAGCAGCAGCGCTGAGATTTCGCCTGACGCCGCAGCCCATGAACATGGGTTGCGGCGTCTTGTGAAAGGCGGTGCCGGACCTTCGTGCCCCGAGGGCCGGCACCGTTACTTTCACCGAGGGTCACCGCGCGTCACAGCGGCTTGCGATAGATCACATATTCCTTGTTGACGTGACTATCGATTGCGTCGGCAATCGCGACCATGCCCTGATTATCTTCCAGCACCCAGCCGATCTCGCCCCGACTTGCGCCGTAATTGGCGACGGCGGCGCGGCGGATATATTCGATCATCATGAAGGCCAGCTGGCTCGCCATGCGCGAGCTTTGCAGGCGCTTCACCACGCCCATCAGCGGCACGCGCGCGGTGCGCGCCTTGGGCTTGCGAAGCCATAGCAGCAGTTTGGCCCAGCCGAACGGGAACAGTGACCCGTTCAGCGGCTTCAGCGGCTCGTTCAGGTCTGGCAGGGTGACCATGAAGGCAACCGGCTCTCCATCCAGCTCGGCGATGCGGATCAGATCCCCGAACACCAGCGGCTTCAGCTTCTTGCCGACATCGTCGACTTCGGGCTGGGTCAGGGGGACGAAGCCCCAATTGTCCGACCAGGCATCGTTCAGGATTGCCAGGATGACTTCCGCTTCCTCGTCGAAGCGCGACTTGTCGACCTCGCGGATGCGGATCCGCGGGTTCTTCTCGCCCGACGCGACGATGCGCTGGATCAGCGGCGGGAACTGGCGGGTGACGTCGAGCTCGTAGGTGAGCAGCGACTTGGCCTTTGCGTAGCCCAAACCCTCGATCCAACCCTGATAATGGGCGGGGTGGTGGCCCATCAGCACCGCCGGCGGATGGTCGTGCCCGCGCACCAGCAGTCCCGGCTCTTCCCAGATCGACAGGCTGACCGGGCCGAGCGCCTGGGTCATGCCCTTGCCGCGCAGCCAAGTTTCGGCGGTCTCGATCAGCGCCTTGGCGATGGTCTCGTCCTCGGCGTCGAACATGCCCCAGAAGCCGGTGCCCGGCCCGAAACCCTGTTCCGCCGGCATTTCCAGCGCGAGTTGGTCGATATGCGCGGAGATCCGCCCGACGACGTGACCGTTGCGGCGCGCAATAAACAACTGTGCCTCGGCATGGCTGAACCAGCCATTCTTCTTCGGATCGATCGTGCCGGCGACATCGCTGCGCAGCGGCGGGACCCAGTTGGGATCCTTGGCGTGGAGCCGATAGGGGAGTTCGATAAAGGCCTTGCGATCGGCCTTGGCGGTTACCGGGATGATGGAGAGCGACGTGTCGGCCATGAGGGTGACCCTGAAGGAGGAGGGCGTGAAGTCGATCCTGGGCCGGTTGCTGTCAAGCGGTTTGATCCGGAACAATGCGGACCCGGGCCCCCCTGTTATCGCCACGCTCTAGCCACTATCTCGGGTCAATGAGCATTGTCATGAACCAATCGATCGCTCTCGACCGGCGAAGCGCCGGGGTTGCACCTGCAAAGGCAGCGACGTCGCGCATCGCCGACGATCGGACGCTGCTGCGTACCGCAGCAGAGATCAGCCGCGACCTCAATACGCCGCGGCCTGCCATCTACTGGACCGACCTGCTGTTGTCCGCCGCAATCGGCTATGGCGCGCTGTTCGCGGCGATGACGCTGCCGTCGGTCGGCCTGGCGGTGCTGGCCGGCGTGATCTCGGCGCTGGCACTCTATCGCGCCGGTAGCTTCATCCATGAGCTGACCCATGTGAAGTCCTCGGCGCTGCCCGGCTTTCGCGTCGCGTGGAATGCGCTGATCGGCGTGCCGCTGATGGTGCCGAGCTTCATGTATGAAGGCGTGCACAATCTCCACCATGCCCGTACCCGCTATGGGACGGTCGACGACCCCGAATATCTGCCGCTGGCGTTGATGAAGCCCTGGACGCTGCCGGTGTTCGTGATCGTGTCGATCCTGGCGCCGGTCGCGCTGCTGTTCCGCTATGCGGTTCTGGCGCCGCTGTCGGTCGTCATCCCGTCGCTGCGCAAGAAGGTGGTTGAGGAATATTCGGGGCTGGTCATCAATCCCGCCTTCCGCCGCCGCCATCCCGAAGGCGCATTCCGCCGCGAATGGCATGTGATGGAAGCGGCGACGAGCGTGTGGGCGATCACGCTGCTGACGCTGGTCGCGACCGGAATCATCCCGCTCAAGGCATTCCTGATCTTCCTGGCGGTTGCCGCGGGCACGACGCTGATCAACCAGGTCCGCACGCTGGTCGCGCATCTGTGGGAAAATGACGGGGAGGCGATGACGGTGACCGCCCAGTATCTGGACTCGGTCAACGTGCCGCCGCCGGCGCTGCTGCCGATGCTGTGGGCACCGGTGGGCCTGCGCTATCACGCGCTGCACCATCTGCTGCCGGGTGTGCCCTATCATGGCCTGGCCGAGGCACATCGCCGCCTGGTCAAGACGCTCGATGCGGACTCGCCCTATCACAAGGGCAATTATCCGGGGCTGCCGGGGCTGGTCGGCAAGATCGTCCGCAGCACGATGATCGACCGCCGCTGATCCACATCGACGTCATCGCAACTTCGGACGGGGCTGCACCGCTGTCGGTGCGGCCCCTTCTGTCATGGGAGGCGTCCCGTTAGGCGGTACCTGTTCGTCTGCAGCCAGAACCGCCTGCGCAGCCCGACGGCCGAGCAGATCTTCTCGCTGCGCGACGATATCGAGGTCATGTCGGCCGGCACGAACCAGGGCGCCGATTATCCTGTCACGCCCGAGGATCTCGAATGGGCGGACATGATCGTGGTGATGGAGCGCCAGCACCGGCGCAAACTCCAGCGGGCATTCGGGCGTCACCTGCGGGGAAAGCACCTGGTCTGCCTCGACATCCCGGACGACTATGACTTCATGGATCCGGCGCTGATCGACCTGCTCCACGCGCGAATGGCGCGGCACCTTCCATCGCTTCCGCCGGCGGCGGAGGCTGCGGACCCTATTCCTCTGTCCTGAGCAGCACCGCTTCGCCGATCGCCAGGAACAGGAAGAATGGTGCCCAGGCTGCCAGGAACGGCGGATAGGCGCCGAGATTGCCCATCGCCAGCGCGAAATTGTCCGAGACGAAGTAGAGGAAGCCGAGCGCCATCCCCATCACCGCGCGGACGAACAGCTTGCCCGACCGTGCAATGCCGAACGCGGCGACTGCGCCGAGCAGCGGCATCAGCACCGCCGAGAGCGGGCCGGACAGCTTGTGCCACAGCGAGCCTTCCAGCGACGCGGTCGGGCGGCCGGCCTCCTTCAGATCGTCGATCGCCGCCGAAAGGGCGGAGAAGGACAGGCCGTCGGCATTGACGCTCGACAGGGTGAACTGATCGGTGCGAACCCCGCGGCCGACAATCGTCGTGCCGATATCGGTAAACTTGCCCGTCGCGATGTCGAACCGACGGGCATTGTCGATGCGCCAGCCATCGCCGTCGCGTACGCCGTGCGTGCCGGTAGTGATTCCGATCAGCCGCTGCTTGTCGTCGCGCTCATGGACCGTGACGCCGGTAAGCTTGGCCGCATCGCCACGTCCGCGGATATCGTCGACCTCGATCAGGCTGTCGCCGGAGCGGACCCAGACATTCTGACGATCGCCGCGATCGACGGGCAGGGGGCCGTACTCCACCCGCTTCCAGGCGTCGAGCGTGGCCGTGGCTGGCGCAACGATCCGGTCGTTGAAGGTGAAGGACAGGGCGGCGACGCCAAGGCCTGCCAGGATCAGCGGTGCCAGCACCTGATGCGCCGAGAGGCCGGCCGCCTTCATCGCGATGACTTCGCTGTTCTGGTTGAGCTGCGACAGGGTGAGGATCGTGCCCAGCAGGACCGAGAAGGGGAGGAAGGTGGAGATGATCTGCGGCGCGCGCAGCCCGACATACCACCAGACTTCGGAGTCGGTATTGCCCGGCACTGCGAGGATCTTGCCGGATTCGCTCAGCAGATCGAGCGACTGGAGGATCAGCACCAGCCCTGCCATGATCGCGAACGTCCGGATGACGAACATCTTTCCCATGTAGAGCGACAGGGTGCGCGACGGGAAAAAGTTGAACAGGTTGGTCATGCCGATGCCTCACCCGGCTTGCGACGGCGGATCGGAATGATCTTCGCAACCAGCTTGATCAGCTTGGCGAACATCTTCTCCAGCGCGCCGATCGGTTGCCCGCCGGGCACATAGGCAAGCTGATAATAGAGCCAGAACACGAGTCCCGCGAAGATCGCGAACGGCCCCCACAGCGCGATGATCGGATCGATCCGGCCTAAGCTGCCGAATGCCTGGGCATATTCGCTGACCTTGAAATAGGTCACGATCATCACGATCGACAGGAACACGCCGAGCGCCGAGGTCGAGCGCTTGGGCGGGATGCCGAGCGCGGCCGCGAGGAAGGGCAGCAGGAACATCGACAGCACTTCGGTGACGCGGAAATGGAATGCCGAGCGGCTGGAGTCGCGCAGGGGCTCCGCCGCCGAACGGTCGCTGCCGATGCGCGCAAGCTCGGGCAGGGTGAGTTCCAGGTTGCGCTCGCCACGCTGTCGGAACGCCTCATATTTGGGAAGCGCGATCGGAAGATTGTGCGTGGTGAAGGTCAGGACGCGCGGGACCGGCGAATCCTTCGTCTTCTGGACCAGCGTCCCATTGGTCAGCTGAAACACGATCTCGTCCGGATTGTCGGTGCGCAGGAACTTGCCGCGTTCGGCCGAGACCGAATACCAGCCATTATCCTTGGTCTTCATGTGGACGAAGATGCCCGACAGGTCGCGCCCTTCGTTCTTGCTGTCCTCGATCCGCAGCGTCATCCGGCTGCCGAAATTGGTGAACTCGCCGACCTTGATCGAGGCGCCCAGCGCGCCGGTGCGAAGCTCGAAGCGCAGCCCCTCGTAATTATAGCGCGCGACGGGCTGGATATAGCCGATGATCGTCAGGTTCAGCGCGGCCAGCGCGAAGGCATACATGAACGGGACACGGAGCATCCGGTTGTAGCTGATGCCGACCGCGCGCAGCACGTCGAGCTCCGATGAAGTCGCGAGGCGCCGGAAGGCCAGCAGGATGCCGAGCAGCAACCCGATCGGGATGCCCAGGCCGAGATATTCGGGCAGCAGGTTGGCGAGCATGCGCCAGACCACGCTCACCGGACCGCCCTCGGTCGCGACGAAGTCGAACAGCCTCAGCATGCGGTCGAGGACCAGCAGCATCGCCGCGATGATCAGCGTCGAGATCAGCGGCACCGCGATCAGCCGCGCCATATAGCGATCGATCAAACTCATGCGCTTGGGCGGGGGCCTTTAATCGGGTTGCAGCCGGCGGAGCAGCCGACGGGTGTAAGCGCAAAGGCTATACCCACGGTTCCATTGGGCGTCAGCACGAAAGTTGCGCTGCCGTTCAGATGCGTTGGACCGCGGCGACCACCGCCTTTGCCAGGGCTGCCATGGTAAAGGGTTTGCGCAGTACCGAATGGCCGCCAAAGGCTTCGCCGTCCGCTTCGCCGGCAAAGCCCGTCACGTACAGCACGGCAATCCCGTCGACGCGCGAGCTCAGCGCGGCGATCATTTCCGGACCGGTGCGGCCGGGCATCAGCACGTCGGTCAGGATCAGGTCGACATGATGCATGCGGTCGAGGCAGGCTTCCGCCTCCAGCGGGTCCTCGCACGCGACCGGCCGATGACCAAGCGCGGTGAGCGCGCTCATCGTCGCGGACAGGACGCGGGGATCATCCTCCACGACCATGATGTCGAGCGCGATGTCGACCTCTTCGGCATCGACCGTCTCGGTCTCTTGCGTCTCCTGGACTACCTCGCCCTCGTGGCGCGGCAGGTAAAGCGTGACGGTGGTGCCTTCGCCGAGTGTCGTGTCGATTGCGATCTCGCCGCCCGACTGGCGCACGAACCCGAAGATCTGGCTGAGACCCAGGCCGGTACCCTTGCCGACTGGCTTGGTGGTGAAGAAGGGCTCGAAGACACGTTCCAGCACCTGGGGAGTCATGCCGCCGCCGGTGTCGGTGACCGAGATGCTGGCATAGTCGCCCGCCGCACACTCGCCCACCTCATTCTCCGCTAGCCGGCGACCATCGGTGTGAAAGCGAAGCGCGCCGCGGCCATTCATCGCATCCCTTGCATTGACCGCAAGGTTGAGCAGGGCGTTTTCAAGCTGGTGCTTGTCGACGAAGATCCGCCAGCCGCGTCCCGAGTCGCTGGTCGTCACCTCGATCGCGTCCCCCAGCGTCCGGTCGAGCAGTTCGGACATGCCGGCGATCACCACCTTGGGTTCGATCGCGGCTGGCAGAAGCACTTCCTCGCGGGAGAAGGCGAGCAGCCGGCGCGTCAGTGCCGCGGCACGGTTGGCACCCTCCATCGCATTCTCGATATGCTTGTTGGCGTCGTTGCCGCCGGTGTGCAGGTGGCGCTTGGCGAGTTCCAGCCCACCCAGCACGACCGCCAGCATATTGTTGAAATCATGGGCGATGCCGCCCGTCAGCTGGCCAACCGCTTCCATCTTCTGTGCCTGGCGAAGCTGAGCCTCGGTCTGCTCGCGCTCCCGCATTTCCTGACGGAGCTGCGCCGTCGCCTCATCCACCGCCTGTTGCAGCTCGGCGGCGCGAATACGCTCGGCATCGGCATCGGTCTCCGCCTCGTCGCGTCCGGCGGCCGCCTGCACCGTCAGCCATCCGAGCAGGATCGCCCCCGCCACGACCAACAGGCCGAACAGGCCGAGGATATTGGTGGCCAGGTGTGAGCGCGCGAGCAGCGCCGCCGATTGGTCCTTGCGCGCGAGCAACCGCTGGCGTTCGGTCGTGACGATTTCGTCGAGCAGCCGCTCGATGCTGGCGCGCGCTTGGGTTGCGCTGAACTGGTAATAGCTGCCCAGCGCGTCGCGGCCGCGATCATGCACGATATAGCCGACCGTCTGGGCAAGCTCGTTGCTGCGCGCTTGAAACGCGGTTCTGAGGCGCGCGGCGCGGGCAGCCTGTTCGGGCTCGTCGCGAAGCTGAGCCTCCAGCCGGCTCAGCCGGTCGCTCGCTCGCGACCACCGATCCGAGAATTGCCGCCCGACCGATGCCTCGCCACTGGTCACGTAGCGGCCGAGCAGTGCCTCCGCCTCGGCCGAGGCGATCGAGACCTGGCCGGCCCGGATGATCACCTCATAGGTGTGCGCCTGGCGATCCAGCGCTGCGTCGCGCTCCCGATCGGTGGTGGTCTGGAGGTTGAGCAAAAGCACCAGCAGGCCCATGCCGGCCAGCGCCATGACGGCAAGCAGCACCATGCGCCAGTCGGTCTTCTGGACCACTGCCTCAGGAACTGCACTGACATCGCTCATCCTGTCGATCCGGCCGGACGACCTGTCCGTTCTAGGAGATCACGCCCACTGCCTGGCCGGCCGCCTTGAACATGCCGAGCACGCGCTGGATTTGCTCCGACGTGTGCTCGGCACACAGCGAACAGCGCAGCAGATAGGTCCCGGCCGGGGTCGCCGGCGGGCGCGCCATATTGACGTACAGACCGTTTTCGAGAAGTCCCTGCCACATGCGAACCGCCTGTTCCTGATCCTCCAGGATCACCGCGATGATCGCGCTGTCGGGGGTCTCGGTGCCGAGCTTGAACCCCATGTCCTTGAGGCCAGCGTGCAGCGTGCGGGCATTTTCCCACAGATGCGCGCGCTTGTTGTGGGCGTGCATCAGCTTGCGGATCGAGGTCGCTGCAGTCGCGACCACCGAGGGCGGCAGCGAGGCAGTGAAGATATAGGGGCGGCAGGCGAGGCGGATCGCCTCGAACTTCGGGTGGTTCGACACGCAAAACCCACCGACGGTGCCGACCGATTTCGAGAAGGTGCCGACGATGAAGTCGACATCGCCCTCGCAGCCCTGAGCCTCGTACACGCCGCGGCCATTGGGGCCGAAAAAGCCCATCGAATGCGCTTCGTCGGACAGGACCATCGCGCCATGTTTCTTGGCGACCGCGACCATCTCGTTCAGCGGGGCGATATCGCCCAGCATCGAATAGACACCCTCCAGGACGACGAGCTTCCCCGCCTCGGCGGGCAGGCGCCCCAACCGCTTGTCGAGATCCTCGACCGAGTTGTGGCGGAAGCGGACGATCTCGGCATAGCCCTGCTTGCAGCCGTCATAGATCGAGGCGTGGCTGTCGGCGTCGAGGATGACATAGTCGCCCTTGCCGGCCAGGGTCGAGATCATTCCCAGATTGGCCATATAGCCGGTCGAGAACACGATCGCGCCGGTCGTGCCGTAGAATTCGCGCAGCGCCTGTTCGACGTCCATATGGTCGCGGAAGGTGCCGTTCAGCATCCGGCTGCCATTGGTGCCCGATCCGAAGGTGTCGAGCGCGTCCTTGCCTGCCTGCACCACGTCCGGATCGAACGTCATGCCCATATAATTATAGGTGCCGAGCAGGATCGTGTCACGGCCCTTGATCACCGCCTCGGTCGGCGACTTGACCTGCTCCATCACGATCGCGAACGGATCGATAACGCCACTGTCGAGCAGTGCCTGGCGCTCGGCGATCAGGCCGTCGAACTTGCTCATCAGGTCCGGCTTGGCACCCGTCAGCGGGGCGGGGGCGTCGGGCGTCTGGATGCTCTCGCTCATGACGTGGCTCAGCCCTTCAGCTTGGCGACCGCGTCGACCAGCTGACCGATATTCTCGATCTCGGCCTGCATGTTCATCGTGATGATGATATCGAACTCGTCCTCGATCGCCGCGACGAAATCCATCACCGTCAGGCTGTCCCATTCGAGATCGCCGGCGAACGTAGTAGTCTCGGTCAGCGCCACGCCCTTCTTGTTGAACGGCTCGATCTGGGCGGCGACGGTATCGAAGATTTCGGAGCGATCGGTCACGGGTTCGTCCCTGTTGTTCTTGGGTGCAGCGGCCGCCCTGCCAAGCAAATGCGGCGTCTTATGGGCGCGTCTATAGCAGCCCTTGCGCGCGATACCATGCCGCGGTCGCGGCAAGACCATCGGGCGTCGGTACCTGGGGGCGCCACAGATCGGCGGGGGGGCGGCGGGTCGAGTCGATCACCCAGTCCTGATGGCAGAAATAGGCGACGCGGTCCGGGGTCAGCTTGGCGCCCTTGCCGCGGACCAGCCGGTCGAGATGCGCGCCCGCCATCAGCAGCACGCGGGGCAGCGCGAGCGCCGCGACCCGCTTGCCCAATGCCGTCCCGATGGCGAGGCCGAATGCCTTGTGGCTCCAGCCGCCTTCCGTCCCGTCATCGGCGTCGAGGCTCAATCCCGGCGCATCGGTCACGGCGAGCGCCAGCAACAGCCGGGCAAGGTCGCCGACCTCGATCACCGACAGCCGCCCGCCGGGCGGGAGCAGTGCGAGACCGTGCTTCGCCAGCTTGAACAGCTCGAGCATTTCCATGTCGCCCGCACCGTAGATTGCTGGCGGGCGCACGACGCTCCAGTCGAGCGACGACGCCTCGACCAGCTTCTCGCCCTCCGCCTTGGACCAGCCATAGGTGGACAGCTCAGGCTCGCGTGCCGCGAGCGACGAGACATGGACGAAGCGTCCGGCGCCTGTCTGACCGGCTGCGTCGAGCATGTTGCGGGTGCCGTCGATATTGCCCGCGGCGAAGCCGGCCTTGTCCGGCGCATTGACCACGCCGGCGACGTGAATGACCGCAGCGGCGCCCTCGCACAGCCGCGCGAGCGCCGGAAGGTCGTGCAGGTCGCCCTTGACCCAGATCACGCCGTCGCGCTCGGCCTGCGCGCGCCGCGTGAGGGCGCGGACCTGGTGCCCGGCCGCCAGCGCCTCGGCGATCAGGCGCGACCCGACGAAGCCGGTTCCCCCGGTGATGGCCAGCACGCTCACCTGGATCCCTCCGTCACAGCAGCGCCATATGGCTGCGATGGACCAGTGCCGATCGCGGCGCATAGCCAAGGATGGTCCCCAGTTCCTCGCTGCGTCGCCCGGTTATGCGATGTGCGTCGACATGATCATATTCGGCAAGGCCGCGGGCCAGCTGTGTTCCGTCCGGTCCGGCGATCACGACCAGGTCGCCGCGCGCGAACCGCCCCTCGACGCGAGTCGCGCCTGCGGACAAGAGGCTGCGGCCCTGGCGCAGCGCCTCGACCGCGCCCGCATCGATATGAATCGTGCCCTTGGCGGTCAGGCCGCCGCGAAGCCAGGCCTTGCGCGCGCGGGCGCCCTGGCTGGCGACGAAGATCGTACCGTGGCCGCTCTCGGCAAGCGCCTCCAGCGGATGGTCGATTCGTCCCGTCGCGATGGCCAGATGGGCGCCGGCGCTCGTCGCGATTCTGGCCGCCTCGATCTTCGAGACCATGCCACCCGAGCCCATGCCGGATGCCGATCCGCGATCGGCCATCGATTCGATCCGCGCGTCCAGCTTCTCCACGACCGGGATCATCGTGGCGTGGGGGTTGGTCGTCGGGTTGCGGTCATACAGCCCGTCGACATCGGACAGCAGGATGACGCCATCGGCGCCCGCCGCGCTCGCGACGCGTGCGGCCAGCCGGTCATTGTCGCCGAACCGGATTTCCTCGGTCGCAACCGAGTCATTCTCGTTGATCACCGGCAGCACGCCCAGCTTCAGCAGCCGGTCGAGCGTCGCGGAGACGTTGAGGTAGCGGCGGCGATCCTCCAGATCGTCGAGCGTCACCAGGATCTGTGCCGCGGTCAGACCTTCGCCATGCAGCAACTCGGCCCACACACCGGACAGCGCGATCTGCCCCGTCGCGGCCGCCGCCTGCGCATCCTCCAGGCTGGCGCGTCCGCCCTTGGGCAGCTTGAGCCGGCGGGCGCCCAGCGCGATTGCGCCCGAGGAAACCACCGCGACCTGCTGTCCGGCGCGGACGCGTTCGGCAATGTCCGATACCAGGCCGGTCAGCCAGTCGCGGCGGACCTGCCCGACCGGGTCGACCAGCAAGGCCGAGCCGACCTTCACGATCAGGCGTGCACAACGACCGGGCGCGAACGCGGTCATGTCGGCAGGGGCGAGGCGGGCGCTCATGGCGTCGCTCTTAGCGGGCAGGGAGAACGGACCCAAGCCCTAGACGAGCGACTCCCTCTTGAGGCTTGTATAGGGCTGCTTGGCCAGCCCCTCCGCCAGTGTCACGCGCGTGGTCTGGTCGCCGGCACGGACCTCGCCCAGTTCGGCCGCGGTCAGCAGGACGATGGGCACGATCCGGACCGGCGCGATCGGCATGTCCTCGATCACGGTCGGGAAGTCCGGCGAAGGCCCCCCGATCAGCACGCCCAGCGCGTCGTCTCCGGTGAAGAAGCGGGCAGGCACCTGCGACGCGATCGGGTGCGATTGCGACACCCCCGGCAGTTCCATCGACAGCAGGCCGTCATATCGGTCGAGCATCGGCACGATGCCGCCATTCCGGGCGACGATCCCCGCAATATGGCTGAGAAGCGCGAACATCCATCCGCCCCTGAGCGCGGCGATATCGCCAGGTCCGCCCGCCTGTTCGGGCGGCAGATCGGCGCACTGGATGAAGATCTCCATGCCATAGCCATTGGTGTCGGCGCTCTCGCCATCGAAGGGGTCGGAGAGGCCATCGGTTGCCAGCAGGACGGTCCCGTCAGGCCGGCGAACGACACGATAGGCCTGTCGCGTGGTCGGCCAGGCGGGGCCGCCCATGAACTGCGGGCTGATCAGATGGGTGATGACGTCCGATTCGACGGTGCCGACGCGCGACCAATAGCGGGTCCGCGCGTCGAACGAGGCGTCGAGCGCGGCATCCTCTGGCGCGTCGGCCGCCGATGGCGGGGGCGGGGCGGGGGCTTCGTCCTGTGAGGACATGCCGAACCATCGTCGCAACTGCTCTCCCAACCCCATCGGCGTTTCCTTTCCGCGAATCGCTGTTCAGGGAGTCAGGGTCGCCGCGAAATGCTTCAAATCGGCGACCATTCGAGCGTATCTTCGCCCTGATCCCCTTCGGGCACCTCGATCGTGCTGACCGCAGGGCCGATCTTGTCGAGCAACTCGTCAAGAACCCAGTCGATGCCGGTGCCTGCCGCGCCCGAGATCGGGATCACCTTGGCGCCGCTGGCATCCTCGAGCTCGGCCGACAGGGCGGCGATCAACTCGTCGTCCAGCGTATCGATCTTGTTGAGCGCGATGACGACTTCCTTGTCGTCAAGGCCGGCACCATAGGCCGCGAGTTCGTCGCGAACGATGCGATAGCTTTCGGCGACATCGACGTCATTGGCATCGACCAGATGCAGCAGCACCCGGCAGCGTTCGATATGACCGAGGAACCGGTCTCCCACGCCGGCGCCTTCGGCTGCGCCCGCGATCAGGCCGGGGATGTCCGCGACCACGAATTCGCGCTGCCTGTGACGTACCACGCCCAGCTGGGGACGGGTGGTCGTGAACGCGTAGGCGCCGACCTTCGCCTGGGCATTGGTGACCGCGTTGATGAAGGTCGACTTGCCGGCATTGGGCAGTCCGACAAGCCCGGCATCGGCGAGCAGCTTCAGCCGGAGCCACACCCAGGCCTCTTCACTCGGCCATCCGGTACCGTGCTGGCGGGGGGCGCGATTGGTCGAGGTCTTGTAGCTGGCATTCCCGCGTCCGCCATCGCCACCGCGCAGGAAGACCACCCGCTGCCCGACCCTGGTCAGATCGACGAGCAGGCTGCGCTCTTCGTCGTCGGCCAGCACCTGGGTGCCCACCGGAACCTTGATCACGAGATCGTCACCGCCCGCACCGGTGCGGTTCGATCCCGATCCGCCATGCCCGCGAGGTGCCCGGAAATGCTGGGTATAGCGAAAATCGATCAGCGTATTGAGGCCCGCAACGGCTTCGAAGATGATGTCGCCACCCTTGCCGCCATTGCCGCCGTCCGGGCCGCCATATTCGATATATTTCTCACGCCGGAAGCTGACGGCTCCCGGACCGCCCGCGCCGGAGCGGACGAAAATCTTTGCCTGGTCGAGAAAATGCATCCCGCGCCCTTAGAGCAAGCGCGCCGGAAAGAGAACCTGCCGGCTTATGCGAAGATGCGCGGGATTCAGGCTTCCGAATGAAGATGCGCGGTCATCATCGCCTTCGTTGCCAGATCTCGCGCGGTTTCCCGGGGCAGACCCAGCGCCTTGGCCATCGGCGCGCCGAGCAGGGCGTCGCCCATCGCGGTCAGGACCAGTTGCAGCGTCTCTTCCTGCAACGACAGGCCCTCGTGACCATGATCCTTGGCGATCATGTCGACCAGCTTCTGGATTGCCTCGAGAATCGGGTCGAGCACGTCCTGGTTGCCGTTGAGGATCATCCAGCTTGCCAGTGCGCCGGCTCCGCCCTTGTCGAACGCGTCGAAGGTCAGATCGACGACCTCGCGGGGATTATGGTCGGCACCCCGCGCGCGCAGGATCGCCTCGCCGATCCGCGCCGTCACGCCTTCGGCCAGTCGCGCCACCAGCGCCTTTTGCAATCCCGCTGCCGATCCGAAATGATGCAGTAGATTGGCATGGGTACGGCCGATCTTCGCGGCGACCGCCTTCAGCGTCACGGCCTGGGGCCCGTCGTCGAGCAGGATCTGGCGCGCGGCATCGAGCGCGGCGTCGCGGGACTCCTCGGGGGACAGGCGGCGGCGTGGCGTTATTGACATTGTTGTAAGTAAAATCTAGGCCCCAGTGTCATACGGACTTACTGGAGATTTCCCGTGGGGAAAGCAAAAACGCCAGCGGACCTGTCCATCACGCCACGCGACCGTCGTTTCGGACGCCAGTCGAGGCAGAACCGCTGGTGGCTGGGCGGCGACCCGATCGCCACCGCCTTCTACAATGCCCTGTCGGTCACCTTTCCCAAGGGCGAGGCCTTCTTCATCGACTCGGTGAAGGCGTTTCGCGACGGCACGCCGGAGCGCCTGAGCCGTGAGATCCGCGCCTTCACCCAGCAGGAGGTGATGCACAGCCGTGAGCATGTCGCTTTCAACCGTCGGGTCGTCGATGCGGGCTATGACGTGTCGCGGCTTGAGGCTCGGGTCGATCAGGTGCTGGCGCTGGCCGCGGCACGCCCGCCGATCGTCAGCCTGGCGGCGACGATGGCGCTGGAACATTATACCGCGATCTTCGCGGGCGAGATCCTGCGCGATCCGCGCCAGCTGAAGGGAGCGGATGCCGAGAGCGCCGCAATGTGGCGCTGGCACGCGATCGAGGAAATCGAGCACAAGGGCGTCGCCTATGACACCTGGATGCATGCGACGCGGAACTGGTCGCGGTGGAAGCGGTGGAAGGTCAAGTCGCTGCTGATGCTGGTGATCACCGGCGATTTCTGGAAGCATCGGATCGAAGGGGCGCTCGACCTGCTGGCGCAGGACGGCATCCGCGGGCCGAGGGCGTGGGCGGCGCTGTTCTGGTATCTGACCGTGCAGCCGGGCCTGTTGCGCAGGATCGTCCCAGGCTGGATCGCCTATTTCCTGCCGGGATTTCATCCCTGGAATCACGACCAGCGCGCGCTGATCGACAAGGCGGAAAGCGACTATGAGGCCGCCCGTCTGGCGACGGCGGCATGAGCCGATGACGTGATACGATCCTCACGCCCCGTGGAGAGACGGGACGTGAGGATCTATTGCGACTCAGGCCGCCATTCGCGGTCGCGGGTCGCCGTCGGCCGCGTCGCCGCACAGGTCCAGCTCGAACAGCGCGCAGGCGGTCTTCGCGCCGCGCGCCCGCGAGTCGCGCTGGACAATTCGGCCGGTGGGACGGAAGCCCAGCTTGCGCAGCACCCGGCCCGATGCGGGGTTGTCGAGGAAGTGGCCGGACACGAGTCGCTTCATCCGCAACGTGTCGCGCGCGAGGCTGACCACGCCCTGCGCCGCCTCGGTCGCATAGCCCCGGCCCCAGGCATCCGGGGTCAGCCAATAGCCGAGCTCGGTCTCGCCATCCTCGTCGGTGCCGAGCCCGACGCCGCCGACCAGCCGGGTTGCCCCGCGATCATGCGCGAAGATCAGGAAGATGGCATCGGCCTGGTCGCGCGGCATGCCGAGGAACTCCTCGGCATCCAGCTCCGAATAGGGCCAGGGGGCGGTGGCGAGCTTCGAGCACACCTCCCAGTGATTGATCGCGCGCGCCAGCTCGGGCGCGTCTTCGATCCAGCCGGGGCGTAACGTCAGTCTTTCCGTACGCGCGAACATGACCACTCTCCTCAATTCGGTGCCCATGCCGCGATCACATGACGCGGTTGAGACACGCAGGGGAGGGAGCACGAAAAAAGGGAGCCGGGGCGACCCGTCTCCCTTGTTCGTCTGGTCCGCATCGGACCCGGGTCACCCTGGTGGGCAACCCGGCTGGTTACCCGATGTTATTCGGCAGCTTCCGCAATCATGTCTACCGAGCAGAACTTGCGACCAAGCTTGCCCTGCTTGAACGACACGCGGCCGTCGGTAAGCGCGAAGAGGGTATGGTCCTTGCCCATGCCCACGTTCACGCCCGGATACACCTTGGTACCGCGCTGACGGACGATGATGTTGCCTGCGACGACGGCTTCGCCGCCGAACTTCTTGACGCCGAGGCGGCGGCCTGCGGAGTCGCGGCCGTTGCGCGAAGAGCCGCCTGCTTTCTTATGTGCCATTGCCTATGCTCCTCGTATCTCGATTACGCTTCCGCAGCCGGGGTCGTGCCCTCGGCGGCAGCGGCCTTCGCCTTCGGCGCGGCCTTCTTCTTCTCTTCCCGAGCGCCGATCGCGGTGATCTTCAGGATGGTGTGCTGCTGGCGATGGCCGTTGCGGCGGCGATAGTTATGCCGGCGGCGCTTCTTGAAGACGATGACCTTCTCGCCCTTCGCCTGCGCGATGATCTCGGCCGATACCGTCAGACCATCGGTCGGCTTCAGGTCCGAACCTTCGCCAGCGAGCAGCACGTCGCCCAGAGTGACCGTCGAACCGGCCTCTCCGTCGAGCTTCTCGACAACAATCTTGTCTCCCGCGGCAACGCGATACTGCTTGCCGCCCGTGCGCACGATAGCGAACATGGCTCTCTTCTCTAACCAAATGCATGTGCCCGCCAGGAACTTGTCCCGGCAGGAGGAAGGGCGCAGCTATGCCAAGCCCCCGGCGAAGTCAACTAAAAGGTGAACGTTTCACGCATAAATCGAAGCGATGAAGCCGTTGGCGGTTCCGGGGCACGGCCTTAGTGGCGATGCCCCGGTTTCAGGCGATAGCGACCCTGTTCATAGGCATCGAACATGCCGTCGATCGCGGGATGGTCGATCGGCTCCTCGCTGTCGTCCGCCTCCAGATTCTGCTGGCTGACATAGGCGACGTAGCTCGAGTCGTCATTCTCGGCGAGCAGGTGATAGAAGGGCTGGTCCTTGCGCGGACGGATGTCCTCGGGAATCGCCTCGTACCATTCGTCGCTGTTGGCAAAGACCGGATCGACATCGAAGATGACGCCCCGGAAATCGAAATGCCGGTGGCGCACCACATCGCCCAGCGCGAAACGTGCGACGGCGACCTGGGGCATCACGACCCCGACATCGACGGGGCTCTGGGGGATTGCGCGTGTGTTCATGACCTCAATCTAGGAAGTCGGCAGCAACGCGCAAGGAGGGGCTTGCGGCCGCCGAACGACTCGTCTAGAGGCCGCCCCTCACAGCGACCGGTGCGCTGCTCCAACCAGGTTGGAACAGGGTGCTGCGCCTCAGCGGAGAGGTGCCGGAGTGGTCGATCGGGGCGGTTTCGAAAACCGTTGTGGGTGCAAGCTCACCGTGGGTTCGAATCCCACCCTCTCCGCCAAGTTCCATTGATTTTGTTGATATTTTTTCGATTCATCGGCCCAGTTCCCATAACCGCTCCCCGATAGAGCGGGCGCTAGGCGCTTAGGCTCACAATGCCGCCGGAACGGGTTTGCAGATCGGGCAGGCCAGATCAGGGTAATTTCCCGGCTGGTGCAGGTGCAGTTTGATACACACCCTACGCGACAAATCGCGGCTGGAAATGGCGGGGATCCGCGCCTTTGCGGCAATGGCAGTTTCCCCGTCAAAAATGACTGACAACGTGCAATCGACCGAAAGCGCCGAAATGCGCGGGAGGCGAGCCAATCAGATTCAGGTCATGGCGTATCGCGCACCAGCCGGGCAATTTCCCTCACGTAGCGGGCCGCTGCCTTTGCCTTGGCAGAATAGCCGCCATGCTTTCGGGCGTTGCGGTTGCCCCTAGGTGCGCCGGGATTCGTGCCGCCGTGCATCCGGCAGCGGCGCTTGCCCTTCACCGCCGGGGACTGGCACTCCGTTCCCAAACGGGTCCGGGCTAGGCAGCGCGGCGATTGCCCCAGCCGGGCCGGTTGCATCGGATTGTTTGACTGATTTTCCATTTTCCCGGTCCCCCGTATGCTGGTGGAAGTGATCGGCAACCACGGCCTGCCCGCCTTCATTCACATGCACATGCTTGACGGTTTGCTCGCGCGGCTGGTGGAGCCTTGCCAAAGCCTCCAGCGTGGAACGGCAGGCAGCTTGGGCCTTGAGCGCCAGCCGCATGTATCTGTCCGCCGCGTCGGGATAGTGACCCATGTTGTTACCTGAGCGCCGGGCCATGTCGGTAAAGAGCGCGTCCAGCGAGATCGCTTGCGATGTGAATATGCGACTGGCCAGCGACAGGTCGCCCTTCATGGCCCGCTGAATTTTCTCAGCCAGCACGGCGCTGCTTTCGGCAATATCGGGCTTGAGCTGATCGCCAAACATTTGCGAGCCGAACGACATTGCCAGATTGGCATTGCGGGTTTGCGGGTCCAGCGTGATCCGGGCCAGCGTCCGCCCGATTTTTTCGTCTGTCCGCTTTTCGACTTCGAGCTTGCCGGTTTCGCCCGGCGCCACCAGTCCATCGGCGGGATTGGGCTTCGCCTTTTTCGCCATTGTCAGTCCTTTGCGTTTCGCGCCTTCGCGCCGATGTTTTGAGAGGTGCCGCAACGCTTGCCGATCACTCGCCCGCCCGGTTCCAGCCGCTCCAGGCCGAATTGTGACGCGGCCTCAGGGCTTGCCCCTTTCAGGACATAGGCAAGCGCCGCCTCCAGATTGACGGCGTGGAGATCGGGATTACCTGCCTCCAGCCCCAGCCGCCCGCCAATCGGCTTGCTGTGGATCACGCGCGCCCGGTAATGCTGCCCGGTGATGCGGCGAAGCCAGCCCCGTTGCAGCGCCGTAACAACGGGCACCAGATCGGCAGGCACATGGGCGAGCAAGTGACAGTGCCCGCCCTTGTCATGGCCGTTGCCGGGGACGTTTTCATGCGTCCAGAGCCATGCCGTGCCGCTGCCATGCCGCGCCAGCGCCTTTGTCAGCAGGTCGGTAAAGCGATAGGTCGCCTTCGCCATGCCCGCCAATGGCACTCCAGCCGCCTGCCAGTGAATCGAGATCATGCGGGTAAAGGGCAGCCCGATTTTTTCGGCATGGCTCTCAGCGGCCTTGAGACTGCAAATCTGAGCGGCTGTCAGTGCATGGCTCTCCCGGTCGGCACGGTTGCGCGCGCCGCCCCTGCCGGTGCCTCCAGCGGAAAGGGCTGCCACACCAGAGGTAAGGTAATTAATCGCAAGCGCCGTGCCAGTTGGGGCAATCGGCGGATTTGCGGGCGATTGCGACAGGAGCGGTGCAATTGAAACTCCACCGAAACCGCAATCCCGGTGGAGTTTCAAAGCGCCACCATGCCGGGCGCTAATGTGCGGCTTGCGCATGGCGGCAGCGATCATGCGGCAATCCAGACAATGGCCAGCTTGCCGGTGCTATTCGGCCTGCGCTGCCCGCTGTCACGGATAAGCCCCTTGCGCTTCAATTCGCTGGTGCGCGGCTGGATTGACCAGCGGTCCAAATCAAGCTGCGCCGCCAGTTCATCGGCAGTCAGGCCATGCGCTCCAGCATCGCGGATTGCGCCCTCTGCCATGCGCTGGAGCCGCCCCAGCTTGGGCGCAAGGGCATCGGCAGCGGCAATCGAGGTTTCCACGTTCCGGTGCCCCGGTGCATCGGGATAGGTGCCCATTATGCGCCTCCCCCTGCCATCGGCGGCAAGCCCGCGCGGTCCAGTAGCTTCGCCAGCCAATCGGCCTGCGCTTCGCTCATGGGCGTGGAATCGACGGCAAGCTGGCCAAGGAATTGCCCGGCCTTGCGGCTGAGCCGGTGATTGCCGTTAAGTAGGGCAAGCGCCGCTGCCCGGTGATCGGTAAAAGGCCGCTCAGTCATTGCAGCCCTCCCCAAAGCAGAGCCGCGCCATATCCCGCGCCATCCAAGGCGACAGGCAGAAACGGGAGGAAAGCGTTTGAGCCTGCCAGTCCGATGCGGTAGAGGGGGAATGCAACCAGCCGCGAAGTTGATTGCGTGAGACGCCGGGCTGCACCCCGGCGTTTCGCATATGTGCTGCCATCGCTCATGCTCCCGCCTGATAGGTCGGGAGGCTGGCCAGATAGGCTTCGAGATCGGCAAACGAGATCAACGTGCGCCGCCCGGCCTTGCGGGCGGTGATCTTGTTTTGCTGGAGCAGTTCATAAAGCCGCGTGCGCGACATGCCCGTGAATTGCTGAGCTTCGGGCAAAGTGCCGTATGCTTTCATGGTGAAGTATCCCGCAAGTCCGTGCGGGATTGCCCGAACGTTGCGGGACACCATCTATTTGCTGAGGGGGTTGCCCCTCTAGGAAGCTACTCGCTGGAATTTTCGGGGAGAGTAGCTTCCTGCCCGTCCAGCCATTGCTTCATCGCCTCCACGTGCGGCAGTTGACGCGCCGCCTCTTGCAGCACTTCGGGAAGATTTAGCCGCTCTTCGCCGGGAAACAGCTCGACATAGATGCGTTGGTAAAATTCGGGCCACGGGTGTTTGTCGCCATATTCCGCGCCCCAATTGTTCGCACGCGCTGGCGTGTCGAATGCGCTCTGGAATACCGGGATTAGGGCAATGGCGAATCCTATCCGCCGCTCTTGGCGGTGCTTTTCCTGCCAGCGGGGCGCTTGCTTTGGTCGCGTGCCAGTCTGCGAGGCAGCACGCGCAAGAATGTTGGCAATCGTCTCCAGCGGCTGGAGCATCAAGGGTTTGTAATCGTCGTCATAGTCAATTCGGTCGGCATTGTGGCTCTCCCCCAAATGCCGGAATGCTTCCCAAAACGCGGCAATCGCGGCGGTTTTGCCCATGCGAGAGATTGCCCGGTGCAGTGCCTTCGCTTTATCTGCCAACTTTGCCAGTTCCGCTATCGCGTCGGCATCGCTTTGCGGTGGATCGCCCCGCGCGACATTTGCCGTATCTTGAATCGACCTGGCCAGTCGCGCCAAATCCCATCCCGCAGCCAGCGGCAACGGAAACTCCTTTAACGCGGTTGCGATACGCTCGGGCGTGATCGCAGCAATCCAAGGGTCGGTGCGGTGAAGCTCGCTTAGGAAGTCGTCGCCGTCGCTCATTCCCGCCCCCGAAACGGAATGATTGTTGCGGTGCGGCTGGCACCCGCCTCGGCCACAAGGCGTCTGGAAATTGCGAACCTGAGCGTTGCGTAAACCGCGCGCCGGGCAGCAGCGTAAGCCGTCGTCCCGTCATTGGCAGCCTCCAGTAAAATCCGAACGGTATCGTCCAGTTCAGCCAATTCCAGCGGGCTGTAAGCTGCCAATTCTAGTTCTAGCGGAGAAAGCGCCTCACTCATGCCGCCGCTCCCCGGATTGGCGAAACCTTGGCACCAGCCGCGCCGCCGCTGGCGCAATAGGTTGCCCAATCGGCCATGAGCCGCCGTCGCTTGTCGAATAGATCGCCGCGCCGGTAAGCCGCTTCGGACTTGTTGCCGATCACATGGGCCAGCGCCATTTCGCAAACTTCATGGGCATAGCCGGTGCATTCGGCAGCCCAATCGCGGAAGCCAGAGCGGAAGCCATGAACGGTGCAATCCAGCTTCATGCGGCGCAGCAGCATCGACATTGCCATAGTGGACAGCTTGCCGCCCTTGTCGGCTGGAAACAGGCTCGCCTTGCCCAGCGGCTTCACGGCCTCCAGAATCTCGACAGCGCGCGGGGACAGGGGAATGCGATGTTCCTTGCCCGCCTTCATGCGGGACGCTGGCACGGTCCAGATTGCCTTGTCCAAATCGACTTCGGCCCAAGTTGCCCCCAGCACTTCGCTGGTGCGCGTAGCCGTGAGAATGACAAACTCCAGCGCCAGCGCCGCCATTGCGTCACGTTCCCGCAGCTTGGCCATAAACGCCGGGATTGCCTCATAAGGCATCGCCTTGTGGTGCCCGCGCGTGAGCCGGGAACGGGCAGGCAGGATTTGCGCGATATGGCCGCGCCAACGGGCAGGGTTTTCGCCCTCCCGATACCCGCGCGCCTTGGCGGCATCGAGCACGGTTTCAATCCGGCCACGGATGCGGCTGGCGGTTTCGGGCTTGTCCTGCCAGATCGGTTCAAGGATTTTCAGCACATGCGCCGTGGCAATGTCGGCAACCGGCAATTCGCCCATGACGGGATAGACATAGCCGGCCAGCGTATTGCGCCATTGCTGCCGGTGCTTGTCATTGCGCCAGCTTGCCTCATTCGCGCCGATATAAGCCTCTGCCACGGCCTTGAACGTCATTCCGGCAATGGCAGCCGCCTGAGCCGCCGCAAGCGCCTCTGTGGCCTCTCGCTGGCGTTCCTCCAGTGGATCAATCCCGGCTTTCACCTTGAGCCGCAGAGCATCGCGCGCCGTGCGAGCATCGGCAAGGGAAATGCCGCCTTGTCCAGCCGCGCCCAAGCCAATGTCACGCGACTTGCCCTTGAGCATGAAGCGATAGACCCATGACCGCGCGCCGGTTTCCTTCACCAGCAAATGCAGCCCGCCCCCGTCCGCGTGGCGTCCGGGCCTCGCGTTCTTGACCGCCAAGGGCGTTAGGGCGTTGCTGAGCTTGCGGGGCATGGCTGGCGTCTCCGTTCCCAAATCCGTTCCCCGATAATAGGCCGGTTTTATGGGAACGCAACCGGATAGAACGGGACGGGAACGGAGTTGGTTTGGCCAGAATATCGCCTATTTTACTCGACTATTTTAATGCTGGCGGATGCATCGGGACGCTAGTTTCGGGGACACCCTCTCCGCCAGCGGCCTTTGATGCCGTGCTCCATTTCGAGCCAAACTTCCCGTGGATTTCTCCAGTCCCGGCTGCACGGTGCGCGAGCCTTTCGCCTCACATTGAGCGCAATCGGAACGGTCCCCGTTCAGCAAGGCGAGAGTTTCTCGACGCGATGGCGATCAGCAGCGGTTGAGCGTCATCCCGGCGACTCACGTGCCGCCTGGCTGCCAATCATTGTCCCGTCCGGGGCTAGTGGCCGCTATGGTGGTCTAGCATGGCCTTGGCGGCGGACGCGAAGGCGGTGCAATCATCGCGGGCGGACGGGATCGCCTGGCGGAACGTGATGAAGCCGTGAATCATGCCATTGGCTTGCAACTGACTGACCGGGATGTGCTTCGCTCGGACACGGTCCGCATAGGCGCTGGCCGCGTCACGCAGGGGATCCCGCCCCGCGATATGGATCAGCAGGGGGACGGGCGGGATCGAGCCGTACAGACAATCATGCCGCGGATCGCCCGCCGGCGCGCGATACTGGGCATCGAACCAGGCCATCTCCTCCGTGCCGAGAAAATATCCGGTGCCGAAGGTGCGATAGGAGGGCCAGTCGGTGCCGCCGCCGACATAGGGGTAGAGGGCCCAGCAGGCCTGAACGGGGATTGGTGCCGGCCGCTGCGCGAGCTGCTGCGTGGTGACGATTGCCAGATTGCCGCCCGCGCTGTCGCCGCAGGGGATCAGGCCGGTCACGCGAAAGCCGAAGGCGTCCGGCGCTTGGGCGACCCAGCGTGCGGCAGCCTCGGCGTCGTCGGGCGCGGCCGGGAAAGGGTGTTCGGGCGCACGCCTGTAATCGACGGCGAGCAGCGGCAGGTCGAGCGTATCGGCCAGCCAGGTGCAGAAGCTGTGATGCGTTTCCAGGTCGCCGATCACGAAACCACCACCGTGAAAGAACAGGATCAGCGGGCTCTCGCTGCGATCGGTGCGGCGATCATAGAGGCGCGCGGGAAGTGCGCCGGCTGGGCCGGGGACGACAATATCCTCGATCCGCGCGAGCGGGACCGGCGGCGCATCGGCAAGCGTGCAGTTTGCCCGCATCACCAGCCGCGCGGCTTCGATCGACAGTGCCGAAATCGGCGGCGCTGCGCTTTCCGCCAGATAGGCAAGGAACGCGGCAACATCCTCGCGCACGGTGGCTTCGCTCATATATCCTGGTCTATCAGCAGCACCGGCTTGATCACGTCACCGCTTTCGGAGTCATGAACCGCCTGGTCGATCGCGGCAAAGGGATAGGTGCGCACCAGCTTCTCCATCGGCAGCCGCCCCGCGCGATAATGGTCGATCAGGTCGGGGACGAAGCGCTGCGGATCTATGCCGCCCTCCACCACGCCGACGATGCGGCGCCCCATGCTCATGATCGCCGACGCGTCGATCGACAGCCTTGGGTCGGATGGATAGGCACCGACCAGCGCCAACGTCCCGCGTGCGCCTAGCAGGTCGACCGCCGCACCGAGCAAGGTGGGCACCCCGGTCGTATCGACGATATGGTCGAACGGTCCGATCAGCATGTCCGGACCTGTTGCGCTTTCGGTCGCTCCAAGCTCGCGCCCGAGGTCGAGCCTGTGCTGGTGTCGATCGAGCAAAGCGATGCGCCCTGCGCCGGCGATGACCGCAGCCATCACCGCCGCCAGGCCGACGGCGCCGGCACCCAGGATCGCGATCGACTGGCCGGCCTCCAGCTTGAGCGTTTCCAGCACGGTCCCGGCGCCGGTCTGTATCCCGCAACCGAGCGGCGCGAGCAGCTCGAGCGGCAGGTCGGGATCGACCTTTATGACGTTGCGCGGATGCGCCAGCGCATGGGTGGCGAAGGACGACTGGCCAAAGATATTGCTGCCGATCCGCTGATCGCCGCGCCGCAGGCCGCCCTGGTGTGGTTGCAACATGCCGAGAAAATTGCGCGGGAAGAATTCGGGGCAGTAGCCGGGCTGGTGATCATGGCAGGCCGAGCACTGGCCACAGCTGTCGAAACTGAGCAGCACATGATCGCCGGGAGAGAGGCCGGTGACGCCGGGCCCGACCATCTCGACGATGCCCGCACCTTCATGCCCGAACACCGCGGGGAAGGGCACCGGCAGCGCCCCGTCGCGCATCACCATGTCGGTATGGCAGACGCCGCAGGCGACGATCCGCACCAGTACTTGGTCGGGGCCAGGCGCTTCGATCGTCAGTTGCTCGATCCGGAAGGCGCCCCCTGCCGTCTCGGTGACGGCTGCTTGAATCTCCATGTAGCGCCGTCCTAGAATTTGAAGCCGAAGCGCGCATACCATTCGCGCGGGCGGCTATAGGTGCCGAAGAAGGTCCCATCGGCGATGTTCGAGCCGCCGGAGGTGAGGTAGCGGTCATTGGTCAGGTTGGTCGCGCCGACCCCCAGCGTCCAGTGACCGCCCGGTTCCTGATAGGAAATGCTGGCATTGACCAGATCGACGGGGTCGCGCCGCAGGATATAAGTGCGCTGCGTGTCGTTCCACACGCTGCTGGCGTGACTCCAGTCGGCGAGGAAGATGAGCGATCCGCCATTGCCGATCCGCGTTTCATAACGGGGCGAGACGTTGATCTTCCAGTTGGGGGTCTTTGGCAGCGGCGCGCCGACAATAGTCCCGGCCTGAAACGCATTGGGGCCGCCGACCGCCGCCGCCGCGGCCGAGACACTGGTATAGGTCGCGTCGATGTAGCCGAGCGAGGCGTTGACGGTCAGCCCGCGTACCGGCGCCACGATCGCTTCCAGTTCGAAACCGCGGATCCGCGCGTCGCCCGCATTGGCGATCGTGGGCGAGGTGCCGATCTGGATATTGAGCTGAATGTCCTGATAGTCGGTGGTGAACGCCGCCGCGTTCAGCTGCAGCTTGCGGTCGAGCAGCGTCGACTTGACGCCGACCTCGATCGTGGTCGCCTGCTCCTCGTTGAAATCGGGTGCGACATTGCCCTGCGGGTTGGTCAGGCGCGTGGTCCAGCCGCCGGTCTTGTAGCCGCGCGACCAACTGCCATAGACCATCACCGCATCGGTCGGATGGAGCTGGATGCCGAATTTGGGGGAGAAATTGCTGAAGCTCTTGCGGTTCGTGCCCGGCACATAGACGCGCACCGGATTGCTCGGATCGGGATAGCTGAGCCCGGTCTGGCAGGTCACCGGCGCGAGCGGGAAGGGGCCGTTGGGGGTGATGTTGCCGTTCGCGTCGGAACAGCCGAACAGCTTGTAGTTGAACCCGTTCAGTTCCTGCTGGCCGCCCTCGAACCGCTTCTTCTCGTTGGTATAACGGCCGCCGACCGTCAGGCCGAGCCACTCGGTCGGGCGATAGTCGATCTGGCCGAACGCGGCATAGTTGGCGGTCTCCAGCCGGTTCGGACCATCGACCTGCACCTGGCCTTCGGCGAAGGTCACATAGTCGTGGAGGTTGCCAGCTTCCTTGAAATAATAGCCGCCCAGCACATAGTTCAGCTTGTTGTCGAGCGCCTTGCCGAGCAGCTGCACTTCCTGGCTGAACTGCCACTGGTTCATGGTGAAGCTGAGCTGGAGGAAATTGAGCGGCGAGCCGTCGGCGTCGAGGCCCGCCGCCCAGTCGAGCTGGCGGTAGGCGGTGATCGACTTGAGCGACACCGCGTCGCTCAGGTCGAAATCGACCACGCCCGAAAAGCCCCAGTTTTTGAGGTCGGAGAAGCTGTTGCCGGTGGCATAGCTCCGGTCCGGATCAGCAATCAGATAGCGGCTGTCCCAGGGCAGGCGGTCATTGGCTGGATTGCCGTCGACATTGACGCCGGCATAGCTCGGAATCTGGAAACGCGGATTAAACTGCGTCCCGGACGTCCCGCACAGCGCCTGGGCATTGCGCGCGGCGATCTGGCCCGGGGTCGCGCCGATGCAGAAATTATAGAGGCCGGCGAAATTGAACCCGGTGGTGCCCGTGGGATCGAACGCCGTGCCGGGAAGGTTGGCGGTGCCGGCGAAATTGCCCGGAACGGTTTCCGCCGTGCCCAGCAGCTTGTTGGCGCTGGTCCCCTTGTCGCGGCTATAGTCGCCGGAGAGGGTCAGGCTGACCGGACCTCCGTTGGACCATTTCAGCTTGCCGCGCAGGTTCCAGTTGTCGTTGCCGCCTTCGCGGTCGCCATTGCCATAGCCGGCTGAGGAGAAAGCGGTGTAGGACGGTGTATTGTTGGCGCGCTGGTCGGGATAGGGCACGCGCTTCAGATAGCCGTCGCGCGACTTGACGCCGAAGCTCAGGATCGCGCCCAGGCCGTCGGTGATCGGAATGTCGACCGATCCGCGTGCGCTCAGCAGATTATAGCTGCCCGTCGTCACGTCGCCCTGAAAGCCGAACTCCTTGCCCGGATCGCGCGTGACGATCGAGATCGCGCCGCCGATCGTATTGCGGCCGAACAGCGTTCCCTGCGGCCCCTTCAGCACTTCGACGCGCGCGACGTCCATCAGGTCCTGGTTCGCGCCGACCGTGCGGGCGAGGTAGACGCCGTCCAGATACAGGCCGACGCCGGGATCGATGTTGAAGGCGAAATCGTCCGAACCGATTGCGCGGATATAGGCCGACAGGACGGCCGGTGATCCCGAAAAGGGCGTGCCGGCATCCAGATTGACGTTGGGTGCGATCGCCGAAAGCTGGGCGACGCTGTTGACCGCGCGCTCCTGAAGCGTGACCGATTCGAAGGCGGAGATGGCGATCGGGACGTTCTGGACATTCTCCGCGCGCTTCTGTGCGGTGACGACGATCTCGGCGATGCCGCTGTCCTGCTTGCTATCCGCCTGAGCGTCAGGCTGGGCAGGCGGTTCGGCGGTCTGGGCCCAGGCTGGGGCGACCCATGCCGCCGACGCGAGCAGGGCCGTGGCGAGACCAATGCGCATTCTTCCTCTCCCGATGACACGCCCATCCTGGCGTTTGTCAACAGAGGCTAGCGCGCACCGTCCGACCCGTCTTGGACGGGTGCGCACCGCGATCAGGACGGACGCGCACCCGAAATCCGCCAGTCGCGCGGCGTGGTCCCGAAGCGGCGACGGAAGCAGCGGCTGAAGAAAGCCGCGTCGTTGAAACCGAGCGAAAAGGCGATGTCGGTCACGCTGCGGCCGGACTCCGCCACCAGCAGTTCCGCGGCGCGGGTCAGGCGACGCTCGGTCACGAAGGCGGTGGGCGTCAGGCCGGTTTCGCGCAGGAATGCCTTTTGCACCGCGCGCGGGCTCAGGCCGGTGGCGGCGCACAGGCTCGCAGTTCCCAGCTCGGGATCGTTCAGATGGCGCAGCGCATATGCGACCGGAGTCTCTGCCCCAGCCGCTACGAAGCCGGCGCGTGAGCGCTGGCGGCAGACCAGCCGCGTCGCATCGACCAGCAACTCGCCCACGCCCTCGTCAACATCGCCCAGCACCGCGCGCTGATCCCATAGGCCGAGCAGCATGTGATTGAGGAAGGCGACATGCGGATCCTGTCCGGGCAGCAGCCGGCCGTGCAGCGTGCCCAGCCCGATATCATCGCCCAGCAACGACGCCGGCACCTGGAGGATCAGGCACTCGTTCGCGTCGGATATGTCGATCGCATAGGGCCGGCTATCATCCGCGATCAGGATGTCGCCCATGCCGCCAGACACCGCCAGATCGCCGTGCAGCATCGTCAGGCGGCCGCGCCGCTGCAGGTGGAGCAGCAGATTATGCCCGTCGCGATTGCCCTCGCGCCGGACCTGCGCCCGGGCGCTGCGGGCGCGGGCAAGGCCGACCGATCCGATGCGCCAGCGGGCCAGCTCGGCGCGGATCCCCTCGGGTGCGATCGCGGTCATGCCGGGGAACGCCTGGGCGACGACCTCGCGCCAGAACAGGTGCCGCCGCGGGGGCGGCACCGCCTGGGTGGTGAAATGTTCGACCGTGCTCAGGCAGCCGGCTCCAGTTCCACGGCGTTGACGATATGCGCCTGGGTATATTCATGCAGGCCCGACTGGCCCAGCTCGCCGCCAAGACCCGATTGTTTCGATCCACGGAAGGGGATGGTCGGATCGATGGCGAGATGCTGGTTCACCCATACCGTGCCGGAGTCGATCTTCATCGCCACCTCGGTCGCGCGCGCAACGTCGCGGCCCCAGATCGTCCCGCCCAGGCCATAGGCGGAGTCGTTGGCACGGGCGATCACCTCGTCGATGTCGCGATATTTGAGCACCGGCAGCACCGGACCGAACTGCTCCTCGCGCACCAGCGGCGCGTCGTCGTCCAGGTCGCGGACGATCGTCGGCGGGATGAAATAGCCGGGCCGATCGAGCGGCGCCCCGCCGGCCAGAACCTTGCCGCGCTGCCCGGCATCCTCGATCAGCGCCTTCACCTTCTCGAACTGCATCGCATTCTGGACCGGGCCGACCTTCGCGCCCTGCTTGGCGCCGTCGTCGACCACCGTCTCGCGGGCAAGCCGGGCGATCTCCTCGCAGAACTCCTCGTACATCCCCTCGGGCACATAAGCGCGCTTCACCGCGACGCAGATCTGTCCCGCATTGTACATCGCGCCCTGGAAGACCTTCTGCGCGGCCAGCGCCGGCTCGACATCGTCCAGCACGATCGCCGCGTCGTTGCCGCCCAGCTCCAGCGTGACGCGCTTCACGCCATCTGCAGCGCTCGCCATCACTTTCCTGCCGGTCGCGGTCGATCCGGTGAATGCGACCTTGGCGACATCGGGGTGTGCGGTGAGCAGCGGCCCGAGATCGTTCTGATCGCAGATAATGTTGACCACGCCCGGCGGCAGCAACTCGGCGAAGATCTCGCCCATCAGCAAGGTGGTCAGCGGTGTGGTGGGCGCCGGCTTCAGCACCATGGTGTTGCCGGCGACTAGCGCCGGGCCAATCTTGTTCGCCGCCAGGATCATCGGGAAGTTCCACGGCGTGATCGCCGCCACCACGCCCAGCGGGGTGCGGTGCTCGACCACGCGATTGCCGCCATCGTCGCGCAACACCTTGGTCTGCGGACGCATCTGGGCGAAGGCGCGCAGCGTGAAGACGGTTCCCATCACTTCGCCCGCCGCCTGATCGAGTGGCTTGCCCTGTTCGCTGGTCAACAGGCTGGCGAACTCGCTCATCCGCTCCTGCAGCCGCGCCGCGACAGCATCAACCAGCGCCGCGCGTTCATCGACGGGCGTCGCGGCCCAGGCGGGGAAGGCTGCCTTGGCTGCGGCGACGGCGAGGTTCAACTGACCCGCATCGGCCTTGGGACAGCGGGCAAAGGGTTGGGCGGTGGCGGGGTTGATGACGTCGAACTCCGACGCTCCGCTTACAGCTTCACCATCGATCAATAGCGTAAAAGTCCGTTCCAAGGCCACTCTCCCAACCCCGCCGCGACTCATCACGACGGATTATTCTTGTTCGGGAAAATGTATCCCAAGGATACCGAATCGGCAAGATGGGCTAAGTCATTCTACGGGCTGGATATGCGGATTGCCGCCATCCTTCTGCATCGCGCATTCGGACTGGTGGCATCGGCATCCCACCCTGCTAAGGCACGCGACGAAACACGGTCATGCGAGGGGCGTCGCGATGATGAAGGAAGGTCAGGATCTGCTCGAGATCGTCGGGTACCAGATCCAGCGCGCCGAATTGCTGATGGACCGCGACGCGCGTGCGACGCTGTCCCCCTATGACATCACGCCGACCAAGATGACGGCGCTGATCCTGATCCGCGACAATCCGGGCAGCGACCAGTCGGCACTTGGCAAGGCGTTGCGGGTCAATCGGTCGAGCGCGATGAAACTGGTCAACCTGCTGGTCGATCGCGGATTGATCGAACGGCGGCCCGGCCGCGACCTGCGCACCAACGCGCTGCACCTCACCGCCGAAGGGGAAGAGCAGGTGGCAGCGATGCTTTCGGAACTCCGCGCCTCCGATGCGCGGATGACCGCATCGCTGACGGGCGAGGAGATCAAGACGCTGGTTCGACTGCTCCGCAAGCTGGGCCGTCCGGCGCCGAAGCCCCGCGCGCGCAACTGAGCGGCCATGATCCCGCTTGCGTGAATGTATCCTTGGGATACACTGTCTGCGTTCAACGGCAGCGCAGGAGCAGGAACAAATGGCGGAAGAAGCGGTGATCGAGACCCGGACCGCGCTGCCAAGGACGCCGAGCGATCCGCCGGCGCTCGACGCTCTGCTCAACCCGTCGTCGATCACAATCATCGGTGCGTCGGACAAGCCGGGCTCGCTCGGCGCGTCGGTGCTCGCCAATCTGGACCGGCAAGGATTCGGCGGCGCGATCCACCTGGTCAACCCGAAGCGGGCGCACATCGGAGCGCGAGCGTGCGTGCCGACGGTCGACGATCTCCCCGAGGGTGTCGACGCTGCGGTGCTCGCAATTCCGCGCGACGGAGTCATCGCCGCCCTTCGCGGCCTCGCGCGCCGCAAGGTGCGCGCGGTCGTCATCTATGCCGCCGGCTTCGCCGAGGATGGTCCGCACGGGAAAGCCGATCAGGAGGAAATCGCCCGGATCGCCGCGGAAAGCGGGATGGTGATCGAGGGACCGAATTGCCTGGGCCATGTCAATTTTCGCGACAGGGTGTCGCTGACCTTCATCGACACGCCCGACGCGACCGCCGAGGGCCCGCGCCGGGTGGGGATCGTCTCGCAATCGGGTGCGATGGCGGCGGTGCTGGCGACGACGATGATCCACCGGGCGGTTCCGCTCGACGGCTACATTTCGACCGGCAACGAGGCCGCGACCGGGATCGAGGACTATCTGGCGCATCTGGTCGATAGGCCCGGCGTCGCGGTGATCGCGCTGATCGCCGAGCATATCCGCAGCCCGTCGCGGTTCCTCGCCGCCGCGCGTGCCGCCCGGGCAGCCGGCAAGCATATCGTGCTGCTCCATCCCGGGCGTAGCGCCGCGGGCGCGGCCAGTGCGGCCACCCACACCGGCGCGATGGCCGGCGAGCACGCGGTCATGGCGGTGCATGTCCGGCAGGCGGGGGTGGTGCTGGTCGACACGCTGGAGGAACTGGGCGATGTGGTCGAGATCCTCGTTCGCTGTCCGGATCTGGCATCGGGGGGTGTCGGCGTCATTGCAGAATCGGGTGCCTTCAAGGCGATGATGCTGGACCTGTCGGAAGACGTCGCGCTCGACCTGCCGCAGCTTCACGACGATGACAGCCCGGCGCTCCGCGCTGCATTGCCCGCCTTCGTGCCGGTGACCAATCCGATCGACATCACCGCGCAGGGGCTGGTCGATCCCGGCCTGTACGGACGGGTGCTTGGCGCATTGAACGGCGAAGACCGGATCGCGACGATCCTGCTGACCTTGATCCAGACCGAGACGCGGACGTCGCACGTCAAGATCGCCGCGGTTCTGGAGGCGCTTTCGCGTGGCCAGAGCAAGCCGGTGATCATCGGCGGCGTCGATGAGGGCGGCGGCGTCGCGCCGGAAGATGTTGCGCAGTTGCGGCGCATCGGCGTGACCTATCTGCCAACGGCCGAACGCGCCCTGCGGGCGATCGCGCGCCTCGCCGATGCGCTGGGGCGCGACCGGCAAACGGAAATGTTGGACGACATGCACCGCGTCGATCTGGGGGCAGGCGGCAGCGTCATCCCCGAATATCGTTCCAAGGCGATCATGGCCGCGTATGGCGCTAGCTTCCCCGAGTTCGAGCTGGTGCAGACCCTGGACGCGGCAGTCGTGGCGGCCGAGCGGCTGGGCTATCCGGTGGTGCTCAAGGCGCAGTCGCCGCAGCTGCCGCACAAGAGTGACGCAGGCGGCGTGATCGTGGGGCTGGGTGACCAGGATGCGCTTATGGCCGGCTGGCATCGGCTCAGCGCCAATCTGGCCGCATCCTGCCCCGGGCTGGAGCTTGATGGCGTCTTGGTCGAACGCATGGCCGACAAGGGCGTCGAGCTGATCGTTGGCGCGCGCAACGATCCGCAATGGGGCGCGACATTGCTGGTCGGTTTCGGCGGCGTGGCGGCCGAATTGCTCCGCGACGTGCGGCTGCTTCCGCCCGATCTGTCCCGTGAAGCGATCATGGCGGAGATCCAGAAATTGCGCATGGCGCCGCTGCTCGACGGCTTTCGCGGGGCATCCAGGGCCGATATTGCCGCGGTCGCAACGCTGGTCCAGCAACTGGGGCGGATGATGATCGCCAATCCGGCGATCCGGGAAGTCGATCTCAATCCGGTCGTAGTCGCGCCTGTGGGACAGGGCGCCGTCGCGCTGGACGCCTTGATCACGCTCTAGCGGCGGAACCCGATCTTACTGGTCGTCGCGCGTCACCTCGACGGTGACGCCGGCGACCCCGCGGGTAAGCGCGAACGGCTTTTCGATGCTGACCTGCGCCCGCCGTACCGACGGAAACGCCAGGCAACATTCGCCAAGACGTCGGGCGAAGGTCTCGATCAGCGGAATATGGACCAGCGCCAGATCCTCCGCCGCCTGCGCGACCCGGCGATAATCGACGGTATCGCCGATTGCGTCGATCGGTCCCGCTGCCAATGTCAGCTCCACCGACACCACCAGCGGCTGACGGCGGCCAATCTCGTCGGGATTGATCCCGATATCGGCGAGCAACGGCAGGTCGCGGACGCGGACCCGGGTCGAAGTGCGCAGCTCAGCCACCGCGCGCGCGTTCCGCTGCGGTCACCGTGTTCTCCAGCAGGCAGGCGATCGTCATCGGCCCGACCCCGCCCGGAACCGGCGTGACGGCGCGGGCGTGGCCCAGCTCTTGCGTGGCGCAATCGCCGATCAGACGGGTCGTGCCATCCTCGCCGGTCATCCGGGTGATACCGACATCGATGACCACCGCGCCGGGCTTCACCCAGCTGCCGCGCACCAGATGCGGCGCGCCTGCCGCCGCGACGATGATGTCCGCCTTGCGCGCAAGGTCGGGCAGCGCGCGGGTTTCGATATGAGTGACGGTTACCGTCGCCTCCCGCTCGAGTAACAGCATGGCGACCGGCTTGCCGACGATGTTCGACTTGCCGATCACCACCACGTCGAGGCCGCGATAATCGTCGATCACGCTGTCCAACAGCTTCATCACACCCAGCGGTGTGCACGGTACGAGCCCGCCCGTTCCGGTCGACAGGCGTCCGACATTGACGGGATGAAAGCCGTCCACATCCTTGGCCGGGTCGATCCGGTCGAGGACCCGGCCGGCATCGATATGGCCGGGCAGGGGCAGCTGGATCAGGATGCCATTGACGCCGTCGTCGCGGTTCATCGTGTCGATCAGTGCCAGCAATGCCGCGTCGGTCGTGTCGTCGGGCAGGCGATGCTCGATCGAGACGATCTGGGCCTTTTGGCATTCGGCGACCTTGCGCCGGACATAGATGTCGCTCGCCGGATCACTACCGACGAGCACCACCGCCAGCGCGGGCGGACGGCCGGTCCGGGCCTGCAGTGCCGCAACGCGAACGGCGACATCGGCGCTGAGCGTGCGGGCCATGGCGCGCCCGTCGATGAGATGCACCGCGGCGTCAGGCCTTGAAGACGACAGTGCGCGCGCCATTCAGGAAGACCCGGCCCTGGAGATGATGTTGCACGGCGGTCGCGAGCACGCGCCGTTCGATGTCGCGGCCCTTGCGGACCAAGTCGTCGGGCGTGTCGGCGTGATTGATCGCCTCGACGTCCTGATGGATGATCGGCCCCTCGTCGAGATCCGCTGTCACATAATGCGCGGTCGCGCCGATCATCTTGACCCCGCGCTCATGCGCCTGGTGATAGGGTTTCGCGCCCTTGAAGCCCGGCAGGAAGCTGTGGTGGATGTTGATGCAGCGGCCGGACAGGAAGGCGGCAAGATCGTCCGACAGGATCTGCATGTACCTCGCCAGCACGACCAGGTCCGCGCCGGTCTGCTCGACCAGTGCCTTGATCTGCGCTTCCTGCTGCGGCTTGGTGTCCCGGGTGATCGGCAGATGGTGATAGGGCAGGGTGCCGATCAGCGATGTGGTCAGAACCTCCCGGGGGTGATTGCCGATGATGCCGACGACATCCATTCGCAGCTCGCCCAGCCGCCAGCGATAGAGCAGGTCACCCAGGCAGTGGTCGAACTTGCTGACCAGCAGCAGGACCTTCTGCCGCTCGCTATGGCGACGGAGCTTCCAGCCCATGGCGTGCGTCGACGCCAGCGGCGCGAAGGCCGCCTCGAAACCGTAGACACCTTCCGCCGCGATCTCGAATTCGACCCGCATGAAGAAGCGGTTGTTGAGCTGATCGTTGAACTGCTGCGCGTCGACGATGTTGCCACCCTGGCGCGACAGCAAGGTCGCCACGTCCGCGACCAGTCCCGGGCGGTCCTCGCATTGCAGGGTCAGCGTGCACAATTCGGTCACCGGACTTCTCTCCCCAGTCGCCGGGCTCAATGCCGCGCGCTATAGTCGTTGATCCATCCGACAGTGGCTTCGAGGCCGCCGAACGGATAGAAATGCAGCCGCACCTTGCCGTGCTGCGACCCCAGGCCACGCGCGAGCGCGTCGACCAGCTTGTCGGGCCCGGCGCTGCCGATCAGCTTGCCGATCGAAATGCCATATTTGCCCAGCACCGATGCCGATGCCCCGACGCCGCATCGGGCGGCGAAGCGCATCAACGTCTTGATGCCCGCGGGCCCCGGAACGCCGATCCGCACGGGCGCATCGATGCCGCGCGCGCGCAGTTCGGCCAGCCAGCTCAGGATCGGAGCGGCGTCGAAACCGAACTGGGTCACGACCAGCGGCGCCATCCCGCGCCGTGCGATCTCGTCGCATTTGGCAACGAGGACCCCGAACGTCTCCTCAGCGGTCATGTTCGGATGCCCTTCCGGGTGTCCGCCGACACCGATCGCCTTGATCCCGGCCCGCTCGAACGCGCCCGACCGGATCAGCGCCATGCTGTCTTCATAAGGGCCGGCCGCCTCAGGCGGATCGCCTGCGATCACGAAGCAGCGACGGACGCCGGCTTCCGCCACGACTGAAGCAAGATAGCGCTCGAAATCGCTATCCGAGGTCAGGCGCCGTGCGGAGAAATGCGGCATCGGTTCGAACCCGAGCGCGCGTACCTGCTTGGCGGCGGCGATGCGCGATTCGAGCGACTCGCCGGGCAGGAAGGTGATGGCGACCGGCGTTTCCGGCGCGATGTCGGGTGCCGCTCGGGTCAGCGCGTCGATGTCCTTCGCAGTCATCTCGAGCGAATAACCGTCGGTCATGCGCTCGAACGGCAGGTCCCAGTTCGGGTGGATCGACGGCAGGCTCATCGCGCTCTCTCCAGCCTTGGCGCCGCCGTCGCCATTTCGATCGATGGCGACCGTGATCGAGCGGCGCCGATCATCTCACCTTTTGTCTCTAGCCCCGTTAAGAAGATTCGTATAGATGAAATTTCATGGATACGAAATTCGTCATCCCTGATCAGAGCTCGCTCGCTGTCCTTCCGGGTCTGCTGTGCGACTCGCGCATGTTCGACCTGGCGAGTTTTCCGAACGCTCAGGTCATCGACGGCTTCTACGGACGCGCGGACCGGATCGAGGCGATGGCGGACCATGCGCTGGCTCGTCTTCCTGCCTCGTTCGCGCTGGTCGGCCATTCGATGGGCGCACGTGTCGCGCTGGAGATCTGGCGCAAGGCGCCCGAGCGTGTCGCGCGGCTGGCGCTGGTTGACACCGGCGTCCACCCGGTGCGCGACGGGGAACGTGAAGGCCGTTATCGGCTGCGCGATCTGGGACGCTCGCAGGGCATGGCGGCGCTGGTCGATGCCTGGCTTCCGCCGATGATGGGCGACAGCGCCCGCGAGGATGCAGTCTTGATGGCTCGGCTGCGCGGCATGGCGGTCTCGGCGGGTATCGAGACGTTCGAGGCGCAGATCGAAGCCCTGCTCAATCGCCCGGCGCTCGACTCGCTGCTGCCGACGATCGACTGCCCGGTTCTGGTCGCGGTGGGCCGCGAGGACCGCTGGTCGCCGGTCGAACAGCATGAGGCGATCGCCGCTGCGATACCGCGCGCCAAGCTTCGGGTCGTCGAGGGTGCCGGGCACATGATGCCGGCCGAACAGCCTTCGGCGTTTGCCCGCATCGTCCGCGACTGGCTGAACCAGCCGGCCGTCCACTGAGCTTCGGTTTATTTCACCTGAGGAGAGGTTTGATGAGCGACAAGACCCTGCAGCAACTGCTCGACGAACAGGGCAACATCGTCGAGTTCCTGCGCAACCAGCAGACGGGCCCCAATGCCTATCCGGGCGTGCCGGCCGAATATAGCAACTGGCGTGACGAGCAGCGGTCGTGGGCGGAAACCGCGGTGCTGTTCAACCAGAGCTTCCACATGGTCGACCTGCTGGTGACCGGACCGGGCGCGTTCGACATGCTGGCCTATCTGGCGCCCAACAGCTTCAAGGGGTTCGTCCCCAATCGCGCCAAGCAGTTCGCACCGGTCACGCCCGAGGGGCATGTCATCGGCGACGTCATCCTCTTCTATCTGGAAGAAGAGAAGTTCGAACTGGTCGGTCGCGCTCCGTCGATCGAATGGGTCGAATATTGGGCATCGACCGGCAAATGGGACGTCAAGGTCGAGCGCGACGAGCGTACCATTGCGCGCCCGCTGGACCAGCAGGGCTATCGCCGCAACTATCGCTTCCAGCTTCAGGGCCCCAACGCCATGACGATCCTGGGCAAGGCGATGGGCGAAACCCCGCCCGACCTCAAATTCTTTCACATGGCCCCGATCACCATCGCCGGAGTCGAAGTCCGCGCGCTGCGTCACGGCATGGCTGGTCAGCCAGGCTACGAGCTGTTCGGTCCATGGAAGGATTACGACACGGTGCGCAACGCGCTGATCGAGGCGGGCAAGGATGACGGGCTGACGCTGTGCGGCGGCCGCACCTATTCGTCGAACACGCTGGAGTCCGGCTGGATTCCGTCGCCGCTGCCGGGCATCTATACCGGCGAAGGCTGCAAGGGCTTTCGCGAATGGCTCAGCGCCAACAGCTATGAAGGCAAGGCGTCGCTCGGCGGCAGCTTCGTCTCGGACAATATCGAGGATTATTATCTCAACCCCTGGGAGTTGGGCTATGGGATCATGGTCAAGTTCGACCATGAGTTCGTCGGCCGAGAGGCGCTGGAGAAGATCAAGGACCAGCCGCATCGCCAGAAGGTGACGCTGGCGCTCGACAATGAGGATGTGGTGCGGGTGATGAGCTCGATGCTCCAGACGGGAGACAAGGCCAAGTTCCTTGAGTTCCCGAGCGCGGTCTATTGCATGCATCCCTATGACGCGGTGCAGAAGGACGGCAGGACGGTCGGCGTCTCGACCTGGATCGGCTATACCGTGAACGCTGGTCGCTTCCTGGCGCTGGCGATGGTCGATGCCGAACTGGCTACGCCGGGCACCGAAGTCACCTTGCTGTGGGGCGAGCCCGATGGCGGCACGGCGAAGCCGACCGTCGAGCCGCACGTCCAGACGGAGATCAAGGCGATCGTGTCGCCGGTCCCTTATTCGGAAGTGGCGCGGGACAGCTATGCTGACGGGTGGCGGTCCAAGGCGGCCTGATCCGCTGCGTTCGTTCGGCGGGGGCGGGCGGATGCTCGCCCCCGTTTCGTATCAGTCCTTCGCGATTTACGCGGTGAAGCGCTCAACCGTCTGTCGCAGAGCATTGATCGCAGCCGCTTCCGTCGCCGCCGTGAAGCGCGGCAGCGGAATGGCGACTGCGAACGCGCCCAGCACCGTGCCGTTCACTGCTGCGGTCATTCCCAATCCACAGATGCCCGGGGTATATTCCCCGTTCGTCCGGCCGACGCCGCTGTCGCGCACGGTGTCCAGTTCGGCACGCAACTCGGCTTCGTCGGTGATCGTGCTTGGGGTGAAAGCGGCGAGCGGCGCCGCCGCGAAGAAGCCGTCCAGATCGGCGGGCGGCAAGGTCGCGAGTATCGCCTTGCCAGCTGCCAGGCAGTGGAGCGGGCTGCGCGCGCCGACCGCGATCGAATATTGCAGCGACTGTTCCGCCGTTTCCGTGACCACCGCTTCGAGCTGCCACAGGTCGCGGATGAAGAAGGATGCGGTCTCGTTGATGCTCTGGCGCAGCGTGCGGACGAAAGGCCGCGCGCGATCGGCAAGCGACAGCGAGGTGCGTGGCGCCGCCAGTCGGCCCAGCGCGCTGCCCGGCAGATAGCGACGGCCGTCGCGCGCCAGATATTCGCGCTCGACCAGCGTCCCGAGCAGATAGGACAGACTGCTCACCGGGATCGACAGTCCAGCCGCGATCTCCTGAGCGACGACGCCCGTCGGTCGCGCAACGATATATTCGAGAATATCGATCGTGCGCATCGCCGATTTGACCGTCGGTGGCGCAGAGCCAGCCATGCGCAGTAATGCCCCCTGTCAGAAGATCAGGCTGCCACGCCTTTCCGAAAAGCGCCAGCCATCGTCCGTGCGGACGAAGCGATCATGGAAGCTTCCGACCTTAGGGGCGCCGGTGTCGGTAAACAACAGCATCGCGCTTTCGCCTTCGGCTTCATGCGCGCCAATGACCTCGATGACGATATTCGAGCAGATGTGTCGCGTGACCCGCGCAGGCCGCGCCTGGAACGCGGCGAGGATTGACGCGCGCCCGACGATCCACAGGTCGGGCGCGCTTGGCCGCGCCATCCGGCCGTCCTCGGCATAGAGGTTTGCCAGCTCCTCCCAGCGCGCGGCATCGTTGAGATTGGCATAGCGTGCGATCAGCCTGGCGCAGTCCTGCTCGATCGCACGAATGCTGGTGCGGTGGCTCTCTCCGCTCGCGTCCATGCCCGTGTCAGTTTGCCGGCGCCCTGGACCTGGACAGGTCGTAGCTGCCAAGTCCCGGCTTGTAGCTCTTCTCGTCGATGAACTGGCGGATGCCTTCCTTCCGACCCTCGGACGTGTCGTGGAAATTGCACGCTTCCTGCATCCGTACCAGATAATCCTCGGCATCGTCATAGGTCATCAGATCGACCCGGCGCACCGCATCCTTGGCAAATTTCAGGGTAACGGGGTTCTTCTTCAGCAGCAGCTCGGCGATTTCGCTCGTGCGCGCTTCGAGCCGGTCGAGCGGCACGCTTTCGTTGACCAGGCGCATCGCCGCAGCCTGTTTGCCGTCGATCAGCTCGCCGGTCAGCGTCAGCCACATGGCGTCGCGCATCGGCAACAGGTCGACCACCACTTTCGTCACGCCGCCACCGGGCAGGATCCCCCAATTGATCTCGGACAGGCCGAACTGCGCTTCATCGGCGCAGACCGCCAGGTCGCAGGCGAACAGCGGACCGAAGCCACCGCCGAAGCACCAGCCATTGACCATCGCGATGGTCGGCTTCTGGAACCAGCGCAACCGGCGGAACCAGCCATAGCTTTCGCGCTGCGACTTGCGCACGCCGCGCAGGCCCTGCGCCTCGGTCTCGCGGAAATATTCCTTCAGGTCCATGCCCGCCGACCAGGCCGATCCTTCGCCGCCCAGCACGAGGACGCCGACATCGTCGCGAAACTCGAGTTCGTCGAGCACGTCCATCATCCGCCGGTTGAGCGTCGGGCTCATCGCATTGCGCTTCTCCGGCCGCGCAAACTTCACCCAGGCGATGCGGTTCTCGACACGTACCGAAACGACATCCTGATCTTCCATCATCCAACTCCCTGTCCCGTCGCAATATGTATCATTGGGATACAATGAGAATTTACGGCTGTAAATCGCCCGCTAACCGATGCGGCATCGCGCTGCTGCAACATACGTATGCCGGGCATACAAATAATTTGCATCGGCCGGCGCGTCCGCTATCCAGCGTAGGGACAGAGGGGAGGCACGCATGAGCCGGGCACCGATCGACATCCACGCCTATCTCGCCGAGTTCGAGGATATTCCCGGGACACGCGTGTTCACCGCCGCCCGCGCGCGTCGCGGCTACCACATGAACCAGTTCGCGATGAGCCTGATGACGCCGGACAACCGAGCCCGGTTCAAGGCAGACGAGCGCGCCTATCTGGACGAATGGCCGCTGGACGAAGACGCGAAACAGGCCTTGCTGGCCCGCGACTATAATCGCTGCCTCGATCTGGGCGGCAATGTCTATTTCCTCGCCAAGCTCTTCTCGACCGACGGCATATCGTTCGCTGAGGCGGTCAGCACGATGACCGATATGAGCTTTCCAGAGTATCGCGACATGATGCTGCGCGGCGGCCGCTCGCCCGAGGGCAACCGCTCGATCCGCGAGCGGCGCTGAGGGGTGTCTGCTAGACCTGCGAACCACGTGCGCCGATCATCTGCCCGCATCAAAACCTGAGCATAGCCTCGCCGGCGATCATGTGGATCGGCTTCGCCGGACCGGTCTCTTGCAGGAATCTTGCGGCAGAAAAGAGCGAGGCGGATGCGGAGAAGGAGAGTGTCGGATTGGCCTGCCAGATTACCGACGCTTCCAGCTGATTGCCGATGTGGCGCGCGCGGCTGCCGCTTGCACCCCGGATGAGTTGTCCTGGCACATCGTAGATCCCGTCGCCGCGGCTGGCGCGCCAATAGGCGATGCCGACGAGTTCCGCGGTCACCCCGCCTCCGAGATCGAAGTCTAGGCTGGGATGCAGGTTAATGATGTTGCGGGGGCCGATCGGAGAGAGTTCCCCGAAATACTTGCCCTTGGGGAACATCGCGTTGAACGTGTCAAGCGTATGGTCTTCGGGATTGCGGTCGCCACTGGCGATATTGGCGCGGAGGCGAAGGCGGGGGGCGAATTGGAGCTGTGGCCAGGCATAGCTGGTCTCGCTCGCGATCGACCAGGCGCGGATCGCCTCGCCCTCGAACCGGCCGCGCTGGATCATCGCCTCCCAGTTCCAAGCCAGAGCGCCACGGCGCCCCCATAGCCTGATGCCGAACGTGTCGCGTTGCTCCTGTCCGTTTAGGTCATGGAAGCGGGCGGCCTGATTGTCATAGCGCAGCCAGTACAGATCGGCATTGGCGCCTGCTGCCAAGGGCAGGGTGGCATAGACACCGTGCAGCGCCCGGGTCGAAGAACTCCGATCGTCGAAATCCCCGGGACCGACCGCCACCGGGCGAAAGTCGAACGCCTCGATCCGGGCGGAGCCGATGTCGAGCATGCCGCGCAACCCGTCAAAAGCCTGCGGCACATTGGGCCCATAGCGCAGCCCCACCAGGCGTTCGGAGCCCAATGCGACCAGTTCGCGTCCGCCGCGCAGCGTGACCGTCGCGCGGCTGCCGAGCGGCAGCCGGACGTCGGCAAAGGCCTGAAGGACGTCGATGCCGGTCGTGTCTGCCGGCCCGGCACCTGCGCCGACGCCATTGGCGCGCGCCGCTATCCCCTGGACGAACGCGCTCACCGGGCCGGCGTGGAGATCGGCCAGCGGCATGAAGCGCAGCCACAGATAGCCGTCATCGGGTGCAGGCGGCTGGCCCCAGAGATTGTCGCGAAACCCCTCAAACCGGGCGCGCGCTTCGGCACCCAGCGTTAGGCGAACATCGCCATCGGCATCGAGCGGACGGTCCTTCAACCGCTGCCACCAGTCGGCATTGCGGTGCGGCGCGTCGCGCAGGCTCGCCCAGTCCTCGTCGTAGCGCAGATTGGTCTGCGCCACCGTCGCATCGCCTCCGGACTGGGCCAGCGCCGCGCCCGGCAGCATCAGCAGCGCGGCAGCGGCGCAGCGGCGGATCATCGTGCGATCAGGTGGCGCACGACCGGCGCCACGCCGTCCAGCTGAAATGCCCCGACCTGATCCTGGCGGACGCGATCGGCGTTGGTGACGCGGTCATGCTGGCGCAGATGCTCGAGCCAGCTCTCGACGGTGAACGTCTCCAGCACCAGGCCCGGCTCGGCAACATCCTCGTAAAGGCCCCAATGGATCGCGCCGTCGCGCCTGCGGATGCGGCGCATGCCCTGCATCTGTTCGAAAAAGGCCGGGACCCGATCCGGAGCGATGCGATATTCGATCGTCACCATCACCGGGCCACGGTCGTGCTCGACGGTGCTTTCGGTGACCGGCGAGGGCCAGTGGAGTGAGGGCGCGAGATCGAGCTTCGCCATACCGTCGAGCGGATAGCGCCAGGCAAGCGCCAGCGTGGCCGTGACGAGCAACGCCGCCGCCAGCATCAGCGTCGCCGGCACGCCGACCTGGCTGGCGATCGTTCCCCACAGGGTGGATCCCGCGGTCATCGATCCCTGGAAGACCAGCAGATAGATCGCCAGCGCGCGCGCCTTGACCCAGCCCGGCGAACTCGACTGCGCGCCGCCGTTCAGCGATGCCATCATCGCGATCCAGGCAAAGCCGCCGGCGGCCAGGGCAGCGGCGGCGGTAACGAAGCTCCCCGCCAGCGCGAGGCCCGCCATCGCGGCGGCGAGGAGGATCGAAGCGACGACCGTCGTGCGGTTGGCCCCCAGCCGACCACGGAGCCGCGGCATCAGCAGCGCGCCGCAGATCGCGCCCAAGCCCATGACCGTCAGCAACCCGCCATAGCCTGCCGGCCCCAGGCCAAGGTCACGGCGGGCGATGATCGGCAGTAAGGCCCACAGGCCGCTGGCGAACAGGAAGAAGCCGACCGACCGGATCAGGACGATCTGAAGTTCCGGCGCACGCAATGCGTATCGAAGGCCGGCGCGCATCGCGCCGACGAAATGCTCGGCGGGCAAATGACGCTCCGCGGCGGTTCGCCGCCAGCGCCACAGCACGATGATCACGCCCGTCACCGACACCGCATTGAGCGCAAAGACCGCGGCGGTGCCGGAGGCGGCGATGATCAGCCCGCCCAGTGCCGGCCCGATCGCCCGGGCGATGTTGACGCCCAGGCTGTTCAGCGCGACCGCCTGTTGCAGCGCCGGGCCGCCGACCAGTTCGGGCACGATCGCCTGGAAGGTGGGAGCGGACAGTGCCGCGCCGACGGCGATCGCTGCGGTTATCGCCAGCAGCAGCCAGGCGTCGGTCAGTCCCGTCGCGGTGGTGAGCGCGAGGATCAGCGTCGCGATGAGCCCGAAGATCTGGGCCCCGATCAGCAGCCGTCGCCGATCGACGATATCGGCCAGCGCCCCCGCCGGCAGCGCCAGGACGAACATCGGCAGAGTGGTGGCCGCCTGGACGAGCGCCACCATCAGCGGGTCGGACGACAGCGAGGTCATCAGCCATCCGGCACCGACATCGTGCATCCACGTGCCGATATTGGAGACGACGGTGGCGATCCACAGCGCGCGGAAGACCGGGTTGGCCAGCGGCTTGTCGGACGTCACGGTCATGCGTCCCTCCGTCCGATGGCGGCGGCGAGCATCAGCCCGCCGATCAGCCCGACGTGCTCCAGGAAGGTGTTGCGCTCGTGGAACCGCAGCATGGGGTCGGCGACCTGCCAGAAGGGATGGGCGATCAGCGTCGCGAGCGCGGTGAACACGCCCAGCGCCCCGGCGCCGAGCCAGGCATGGCGCCCGTGGATCACCAGCAGCGATCCGCCGATCTGGACGAGGATGGTGAGCGCTGCGACCGCAGCCGCGGGCTCCAGCCCGAAATGGGCGGCTTCGCCGACTGCGCCGCGCCAGTCGGCGAGCTTCAGCAGCCCGCTCGACCAATAGGGCAGGGTGAGGACGGTCGCCGAAGCGAGGACGAAGCGGCGGTCGGCCAGCAGCCGGGCAAGGATGGAGCGGTCCATCTCAGATCGCCCAGCAGCCGCAGCCGAAGCTGCCCCAGAAGCTCTGGACATCGGCGACCGGCGCCGAGGCGACCAGCGCCGCGGCATGATCGTGGCCGTGCACTGCGCAGGCGCTGTGACAGCCACAGGCGGAGGCGAGCTTCTGCGCCGTCTCGGGCACGCGATGATAGCCGCCGAACGTCGCCACCGGCGACCAGTCGGGCATCGGCCTCGGCAGGGCGGGGGCGATGTCGGCATAATCGCCCTCGCCGTGCACCACAGTCCCGCCCAGCAGGGTCAGCACCGATCGAAGCTGTGCGATCTCGCTCTCCGCGACGCTGAAATAGTCGTCGGACAGCAGGGCGAGATCGGCAAGCTGCCCCTGCTTGATCTGGCCCTTCTTGCCGCTTTCGTTCGAGAACCAAGTGTTGCGCTCCGTCCAGAGGCGCAAGGCGGTCTCGCGATCCAGGCGGTTGCGCGCGAGATAGAGATTCAGCCCGCCCAGCGTGCGGCCGGTGACCAGCCAGGACAGCGAGACCCAAGGATTGTAGCTGGCGACGCGGGTCGCATCGGTGCCGGCACCCACCGGCAGTCCGGCGTCGAGCATCCGCCTGATCGGCGGGGTCGCCTCGGCTGCCTTGGCGCCGTAGCGCTCGACGAAATATTCGCCCTGGAACGCCATGCGGTGCTGCACCGCGATCCCGCCGCCCAGCACGGCGATGCGATCGATATTGCGTTCGCTGATCGTCTCCGCATGGTCGAAGAACCAGTTGAGCCCCTGCAGCGGGACGTCGCGATTGACCTTCTCGAATACATCGAGCGCGCGCGAGATCGTCTGGTCATAGGTCGCGTGCAGTCGCCAGGGCCAGCGGCGCTCGGCCAGCAGCCGGACGACGGGCTCCAGATCGCCTTCCATGCTCGGCGGCATGTCCGGTCGCTCGACACGGAAATCCTCGAAATCGGCCGCCGAGTAGACCAGCATCTCGCCCGCGCCATTGTGACGATAGGTGTCGTCACCGTCGCCGGGCTTCACCTGGGTCGACCAGGTCGCGAAGTCCTTCAGCTCTTCCTTCGGCTTCTGGGTGAACAGATTATAGGCGATGCGCAGCGTGAGCTGCCCGTCACCGTGCAGCTTCTCGATGATGCGATAATCGTCGGGGTAATTCTGAAAACCGCCACCGGCGTCGATCACACTCGTCACGCCCAGTCCATTGAGCTCGCGCATGAAGTGGCGGGTCGAGTTCAGCTGATAGTCTTCGGGCAGCTTGGGACCCTTGGCCAGCGTCGCATAGAGGATCGTCGCATTCGGCTGCGCCAGCAACAGGCCGGTCGGGTTTCCTGCGGTATCCCGCATGATCTCGCCGCCCGGCGGGTTGGGCGTGTCCTTGGTGTAGCCGACCGCGCGGAGCGCCGCGGCGTTGAGCAGCGCCCGGTCGTACAGGTGCAGGATGAAGACCGGCGTGTCGGGCGCGACCGCATTGATTTCGGCCAGAGTCGGCAGGCGCTTCTCTGCGAACTGATGCTCGGTGAAGCCGCCGACCACGCGCACCCATTGCGGCGGCGGGGTGTTGGCGACCTGTCGCTTCAGCATCGCCATCGCGTCGGCCAGCGTCGGGACCCCGTCCCAGCGCAGCTCCATGTTATAGTTCAGCCCGCCACGGATCACATGGATATGGCTGTCGATCAGGCCGGGGATCAGCCGGCGGCCGCGGGCGTCGATTCGCGTCGGACCGGGGCGAACCGCCGCACGCACCTCGGACTCCGGACCCACCGCCAGGAACTTTCCGCCCCGGATCGCGACGGCGTCCGCAACGGGATTGGCGCGGTCGAGCGTCGTCACCTTGGCGTTGACGATGATGAGGTCGGGTTCGGACATGGCGAAGGCCTCCGTGGCGGTCAGCAGGGCAGTGGTGGCGGCGCCGGCAAGCGCGCCGCGGCGGGTCAGGTCGATCATGGTCGGGGATCCTCGCGGGTGATGGCGATGGCCGAGAGCCGCTTGGCCAGCGGCAGGATCTGCTCACCGGCGAGCATGCCGGCGAGCCCGATCAGCGCGATCGTCGGCGGGGCGGGGGAGCGGACACCCATCAGGCTGTAGACGATGCCGACGATCAGCCCGGCCCCCAGGGAGAGGAGATAGGGTTTCATGGATGTCGCTCCCCCTCGATCGTCAGCCGCGGATGAAGGCGAGCAGATCGGCGTTCAGCGTGTCCGCATTCACCGTCAGCATGCCGTGCGAGAAGCCGGGATAGATCTTGGTCGTCGCATCCGGCAGCAACTCGGCCTGGAGCAGCGCGGCGTGCTTGTACGGCACCAGCTGATCGTCATCGCCCTGAAGCACCAGAGTCGGCACGGTCATCGCCTTGAGATCGTCGGTCTGGTCGGTCTCGGAGAACGCCTTGATGCCGAGATAATGAGCGAGCGTGCTGCCCATCATGCCCTGGCGCCACCAATTGTCGGCAACCGCCTGCTTCACCTCCGCGCCGGGACGGTTGAAGCCGTAGAAGGAGCCGTCCGCGACGTCGCGGAAGAACTGCGAGCGATTGGCGGCAAGCCCGGCGCGCAGGCCGTCGAAGACTGCCATCGGCAGACCGTCGGGATAGCGTTCGGTATCGAGCATGACCGGCGGAACCGATGCGACCAGCACCGCCTTGGCGACGCGGCCCTGCGGGATGCCATAGCGGGCGACGTAGGCGGCCACTTCGCCGCCGCCGGTCGAATGGCCGATATGGACCACGTTCTTCAGGTCGAGATGCTCGACCACCGCCGCCGCGTCGGAGGCATAGTGGTCCATGTCATGGCCGAAATCGACCTGGGCCGAGCGGCCATGGCCGCGGCGATCATGCGCGACCACGCGGAAGCCCTGGTTGAAGAAGAACAGCATCTGGCTGTCCCAATCGTCAGAAGAGAGCGGCCAGCCATGGTGGAACATGATCGGCTGGGCGTCCTTCGGGCCCCAGTCCTTGAAGAAGATCTCGGTGCCGTCCTGCGTGGTGATGGTGGTCATGGTCAGGTTCCTTTGTCGGTAGGTGTGGTACGGTGGGAACGGGGCGGACGGCGCGGCTGGTCGCCCGCCCGGGGCGTCAGCGGCCGCCTTCGGAGGCGCCGAACATCGTCTTGGCGTAGGTGACCCCCAGGCCGTAGGCGCCGCCCCATTTGCGGGCGATGCCGGTGGTCAGCTCATAGGTCTCGCCTCGCGCCCAATCGCGCTGGAGTTCGAGCAGATACTGGAGCGCGGTCATCGGCCGGGCACCGGCTTGGATCATGCGGGCGACGGCGCGCTCATGCGCTTCCTCGGAGATGTCGCCGCTGGCGTCGGTGATGACATAGGTCTCGAAACCCTGATCGATTGCCGACAGCACCGGCCCGACGATGCAGACCGAGGTCCACAGCCCGGCGAAGACGAGCCGCGAGCGGCCGATGCGGTTGATCTCGTCGATGACCGCCGAGTCTTCCCAGGTGTTCATCGACGTGCGGTCGAGCAGCGCCTGGCCGGGGAACGGGTCGGTGATCTCGGTGAACATCGGGCCGGAGAAGCTCTTCTCGGCGACCGTGGTCAGGACGGTGGGGACCGCGAAACCGGCGGCGGCATTGGCGATCAGTGCGGCGTTGTTGCGCAGCAGTTCGGCCGCGATCGACTTGGTCGCAAAGGCCATTTGCGACTGGAAATCGATCAGGACCAGCGCGTGGTCGTCGCCGGAGAGCAGGGTCTTGCCGGGCGTTGCAGTTGCGGTTGGCATCATGGGTTCCTTTCGGGTGTCGAATTTGGTGTGATGACTGGACGGATCGGTTCAGGCCGGGTCGGAGCGCGACAGCGCGATGATCGCGCCGACGCTCAGAAGCAGGATCGCCGCCGGCCATCCGGCCTCCCGTGCGGCGGCACACAGCAGGGGAAGGATGACCAGGCCGGCGATGCCTGCGACCAGCCTTGCGGTGGTGCGGCTGTCCGTCTGTGGCGACGGTGCGGCGGTCATTGGTGTCGACATGGATCATCTCCCCCGTTCTCGCCGGCCGCCTCGACGGCGATCGACAGGAGGATGATTAGACCCGGTCCGGCCGAGGCGGCCCACTGGCAGGGGGGGCGATCCGATCCCCCATTCGGGTGAGCGACGCGGCTCGCCATGCGCTATGCCGGTCGCTACCCGTAGGCCGGGATGAAGGGGGATTCGCGCGTGCGACGATGGCGGTGGCTGTTGCTCGGTCTGGCGATGCTGATGCCGGCGCGAGCGGTGACCGCGGGAATCGAGGGGTTCAAGCATAGCAGCTGGACGCCGGAGCAGGGCGCGCCGGGAAATGTGGTCGGGATCACCCAGTCGCGCGACGGCTATCTCTGGCTGGCCTCGGCGGAAGGCGTTTATCGCTTCGACGGATTGAGCTTCGAGCGGATCCCGCTGCCGCCCGACAGCCGGTTCGCTAACGCCATCCCGACCTCGATTTTCCATGATCGGACAGGCACCATCTGGGTCGGTTTCAACCAGAATGCCGGCGCCGCCATATATCGATCCGGACGGCTCGTCCCGGTGCCGATGCCGGATGCGCCGCCATCGATTCTGAAATTCGCCCAGACCCGCGACGGCGCCATCTGGACGTCATGGGGCGGGCAGGGCAATCGCCTGTTCCGATATCTCGAGGGCAAGTGGCAGCTGATGGACCCTGTGGTCGCGCTGCCCCCCGGCGAGATCGCATCCATGGCGACGACCGCCGACGACAGCCTGTGGGTATCGCTGGGCCAGAGCCGCGAAGTCGGGAGCCTGGCGCGCCTGCCCTGGGGCGCGAGCCGCTTCGTCACCGAACCGGACCGCGTCGGTTTCACGATGCTGGGGCGTGCACCGGACGATGCGCTGTGGATCTCCGATATTATCGGTACGCGGCGCATCCGTGACCGGCTCGGCAACGCGATTGCGGGGGGGCGTGACGTTGCGGCAGTACCGGGCGCTGCGGTTCCCTCATTGGCATTCGACCGTCGCGGAGGGATCTGGGGCACGACGCGCGGTGTCGGCCTGTTCCGGATCGATCCGGCAGCCGCAGCGCCGCTGGAGCGGCTGCAGGCCGGACGCCTGCTGACCTCCGACGCGACGATCGAGACCTTTGTCGACCGCGAAGGCAGCGTCTGGGTCGCAACCGATGCGGGACTCGATCGCTACCGACCCGTCGCGATCGCGCGCCTCCCGCTGATCCCGACCGACGTGCAGGATGGGTTGAAGATGGCGGCCGCGGCCGACGGCACCGTGTTTGTTGCGGCGGCGCACCGCCTCTATGCCATCGCGCCGGGTGCGCCGGGGCGGGTCGTTCGCGATGGGGTCGGTCGGGTCGGTGCCCTGTGTCCGGCCACTGGAGGCGGGGTTTGGGCGGTCCATGCCGGGCGGGTGACGCGCTATGGCGGGGGTGAGGGTATCGGTTATTCCCTGCCGCGCGACCGGATGACGCCTACGAGCTGCGCGGAGGATCGCGACGGCAGGCTTTGGCTGGACGGCGAGGGTGCGATCTGGACCGGCAGGCGAGGAGCCTGGCGGCGGGTTCCGGCTGCGCTCGCCGGCGGCGTGCTGGATATCGTTCCGGATCCGAACGGAGCCGGTGTGCTCGTCAATAACGGCGCGGCCGAGCTGCTTCGCCTGACTCCGGACACACAGAGCCACATTTCCGCCAGGCAACTGGGTATCGGCCCCGTCTCGACGCTCTGGCCGTCGCAAGCGGGGGTCTATGCCAGCGGTGCTGGCGGCATTGCGCGAATTCAAGGTGAAAAGGTCCAGCGGATCGGGACTGCGGCCAATCCTTCGCTGAGCGGCGTACGCGGCATGGCGCGGGGAAATGATGGTGCGGCCTGGTTCCTCGCCCGGCTCGGGATCGTGCGGATTGAGGCGCAAGACCTGGAGCGGGGCTTTGCCAGTCCGGGTGCGGGAATCGCGCATCGTAGCTTCGATGCGCACGACGGATACGAGACGCGTGGGCAGGCGATCAGCTTTCGCGGCGCGCAGGTCGCAGCGGTTGGCGACGGCCGGGTGATCGTCGCGACGCGCGCCGGGCCGCTGGTGGTCGACCCGTCGCTGCTGGAGGCGAATGCGCTGCCGCCGCCGATCCACATCCGCAGCCTGTCGGTGGGGGGCACGCGCTGGCGAGACCCGTCGGGTCTGATGGTGCTGCCGAAGGGGACGCACACCGTCCAGATCGGCTTCGCGGTCAACAGTCTTGCCGTGCCCAGCCGCAACGCCGCCTATTTCCGGCTCGAAGGGCAGGCGGGCGAGTGGACCGCCGCGGGCAGCCGCCGGGAGGCGACCTATACCAACCTCTCGCCCGGGCGGTACGTCTTCCACGTCATCGGCGTAAATGCCGACGGCGCCTGGAACCGCGAAGGGCAGACGCTGGTATTCGAGATTCCGGCGACCTTCTTGCAAAGCTGGAAGTTCAAGTTGATCTGCCTGGCCGCGGCGCTGGGGCTGCTATGGCTTGCCTATCGCATCCGCGTCCGTGTGCTTGCGCGCCAGATCCGCTCGCGCCTGCTCGACCGGCTGCGTGAGCGCGAGAGCGTGGCGCGCGATATTCACGATACGCTGCTCCAGTCGATCCAGGCGCTGATGTTGCGGTTCCAGTTCGCCATCGACGGCCTGCCCGACGATCATCAGGCGCGGCCCGATCTCGATGATGCGATGGATCGCGCGGATGTGGTGCTCGCGGAGGGCCGGGATCGCCTGCGCGACCTTCGCCGGACCGAAGGTAGCGACGATCCCGAGGCTGCGCTGCGCGAGATCGCCCGGCGCCAGCTTGCCGGCACCGCGATCACTGCGGCGGTACGCTCGATCGGCACCGCGCGCCCGATCGACGTCGTGGCTTGGGATGAACTGGCCAGCATCGCCTCGGAAGTGCTGTTCAATGTCGCGCGGCACGCCCATGCTTCGGATGTGAGTGTGGAGCTTCAATATCGGCCGGGTGGGCTGATGCTGCGTGTCGTCGATGACGGAATCGGCATCCCCGCCGAGATCGCCCGGGAAGGCCGCCGCGGCCATTATGGCATACCGGGCATGCGCGAGCGGGTGGCGCGGTTCGGAGGCACTTTCGCAATCGAGCGCAGGCGCGAGGGCGGAACCGAGGTCACCGTGACAGCGCCCGCCGCGATGGTGTATCGCGCGGGCAGACGCGAAGACAGCTAGGGCCGGCAATGGCGCTTTCCACAGACAGGGCCGGTTCGCCCGCAGGCGCCCCGCCGATCCGGGTACTGGTGGTCGACGACCACCCGATGATGCGCGAGGGCATTTGCGCCGCGCTGACACGGCATGCGGACGTCGCGGTCATCGGCGAGGCGAATGACGGGCACGAGGCACTGGCGATGTTCCGCGATCTGCGCCCCGATGTCGTGCTGATGGACGTCCAGATGCCGGGACTGGGCGGCATCGAGGCGCTGGAGGCGATCCGCGGCGAGCAGCCCGATGCGGCGGTGCTGATCCTGACCACCTATCCCGGCGATGCCCAGGCGCATCGCGCGATCCAGGCGGGTGCTGCCGGCTATCTGCTGAAATCCTGTCTGCGCAAGGAACTGATCGATACGGTCCGCGCGGTTCATGCGCGGCGTCGCGTGATCTCCGCCGACGTCGCCCAGCAACTGGCGTTGCACGCGCCGCAGGACCGATTGAGCGAACGCGAGATCGATGTGCTGCGCCTCGTCGCCGAGGGCCATCCCAACAAGCAGATCGCCTGGCAACTCTCGCTGTCGATCGAGACGGTGAAATCGCATCTCAAATCGGTGTTCGAAAAGCTGGGCGTCGATGATCGGACCCATGCGGTGACGATCGCGGTGAGGCGTGGCTATCTGAGCTGATGTGATCGCAGCCCGTACTGACCGCGGTCCGATGTGCGGTTCGAGCGTAGCGTCCCTCCAGCAGGTTAGCGCGGAACGCGCTCGACTCGGCCCGATCGTGACGCCATGGCATCAATTGATCGCTCGGGGCGCTCGTGCAGGCGCGAAGTCGCTTGACCGCATTCTGCTGCTTGCGCACCCGACGGTTCCACCCATCGTGTGGAGCTCGCGGGGGTGCGGGCCGCTACCGATGCCAACAGATTGATGTGAATGCGGTTTCTGCGTAGCTTTTCGGGCGGGTCCCATGATCTTGCCATCGACCTCGGAACGGTAAACACGGTCGTGTATCTGCGCGGCAGCGGGATCGTCCTCAACGAACCGTCCGTCGTCGCGATGGAAACGGTCAGCGGTATCCCCAAGGTGCGCGCGATCGGCGCGGAGGCCAAGCTGATGCTCGGCAAGACGCCCGGCAACGTCCAGACCATCCGCCCGATGCGGGACGGCGTGATCGCCGATCTCGAAATGGCCGAGCAGATGCTCAAATATTTCATCGAGAAGGCGCGGGGCGGAAAGCGCCGGCTGGCGCGCGGCCCCGACATCGCGATCAGCATTCCCAGCAGCGCGACCCAGGTCGAGCGCCGCGCGATCCAGAAGGCGGCGACCAATGCCGGGGCGCGCAACGTCAGCCTGATCGAGGAATCGATGGCCGCTGCCATCGGCGCCGGGCTGCCGGTGACCGAACCGCTGGGCGCGATGGTCGTCGATATCGGCGGCGGCACCACTGAGGTCGCGATCCTGTCGCTGCGCGGTCTCGCCTATAGCGCGTCGATTCGCGTCGGCGGCGACCGGATGGACGAGGCGATCGCCTCGGGCATCCGTCGCCGGCACAATCTGATGGTCGGCGACGCGACGTCGGAGCGGATCAAGGTCGAGATCGGCACGGCGCTCGCCCCGGACGATGGCGTCGGAACATCGGTCGCCGTGCGCGGCCGCGACCTGCTCAAGGGCATGCCCGCCGAGGTGGAGGTCAGCCAGGGCGAGATCGCCAATTTCCTGTCGGACCTGACGGCACAGATCGTCGAGGCGGTGCTGCAGGCGCTCGAAAAGGCCGAGCCGGAGCTGGCGGCCGACATTCACGACCAGGGCATCGTGATGACTGGCGGCGGAAGTCTGTTGTCGAATCTCGACGTCGTACTTTCCAACGCGACCGGCCTGCCCGTTACAGTGGCGGACAACGCCCTGATGTGCGTCGCGACCGGTGCCGGCCTGGCGCTGGAAGACCCGAATTATCGCGGCGTGATGTACAGCTTCTGACCTACCGGTCCGGCAGCATTGCAGAATTGAAGGGTGGTGATCGAGCCGTCATTGTTGCAAGTCGCGACGGCTGGTCGAAAAGGAAAAATCGGTGATCGGCCGGTCGAAGAAAATTGCGCTCGTTTCTATTCTGGTGGTCGTCGCTGCGACGATGGCGACCTTCGCGGTCTTGCGATCAGACTCGGGATCGCCCGCACACGGGATCGCCAACTCGGCAGGACTGTTGCCAGAACGCGAAAATGACGCCTCTCCGCCCCGTGTCAACTATCGCCGCCTCGACGCGCGGATCGCTGCCCTGATGCAGGATCCCGACATGGTCGGGCTTGCGGTCGGCACGGTCGAGCGGGGGCGGGTGCGGTTCGTGAAGGGGTATGGCGAGACGGTGGCGGGGTCGGGCGTACCGATCACGCCTGACACTGTCTTCCGTTGGGCCTCGCTGTCGAAGAGCGTGGCGGCTGCGCTGGTTGCAGGGCTCGCGGACGAGGGCAAGCTCTCGCTCGATGCGTCGGTTGCGTCGCTGCACACGACACTCACGCTGCCGGGCGATACGCGCAATGTCACCGTCGCCGATGTGTTGTCGCATCGGCTGGGCCTCGTTCGAAATGCATGGGATGATCGGCTTGAGGCGGGCGAGGACCCGAAGAAACTGCGGTCCGAGTTGGGCACGCTGGCGCCCTTCTGTCCGCCCGCGACCTGCTATTCCTATCAGAATATCGCCTTCGACACCGCCTCGGAGATCGTCGAAGGCGCGACGGGTCAGGACTATGCGAGCGTCGCCCGCGCGCGCCTGTTCGGCCCGCTCGGCATGACGCATGCCAGCGTCGGGCGCGCAGGGCTGCAAGGTGCCGCGCGCTGGGCGCAGCCGCATCATCGCGGCCGGGTGCCCGCCCAGGTCGACGATAATTACTATCACGTCCCCGCCGCGGGCGGCGTCAATTCGTCGATCGAGGATCTGCTGCGCTGGATGCGCGCGCAGATGGGAGACGCGCCGGCGGTCCTGTCGCCCAAGCTGCTCGACATGATGCATCATCCGCGTGTGTCCACCCCGCCGCACGGGCGTCGCGGGCCGATGGATCGGGCGCTGACGAACGCATCCTATGGCCTGGGCTGGCGGAGTTACACCTATGCCGGCCGCAGCCTTGTGGGGCATCGCGGGTCGGTCGATGGCTATGGCTCGCTCATCCTGTTCGATCCGGCGGAACGTAGCGGGATTGTGATGTTGTGGAACAGCAACCAATTCAAGGCGGCTCGGCTGCAACTGGAGTTCTTCGACATGCTGTACGGGCTCCCGCAGACCGACTGGCTGGAGCTTCAGCAGTCGGAAGGGGGTCACGCGTCCGCGGAGCCGAAGACCGACTGACACCATTCGGCGCTGCTGACATAGCCGCCCCGTCCGGTACGGCGTCCAACTGTTGCCTGATTGCAACCGTAGCTCAAATCCGATTGCGCAAATGCACGAGATTGCTTGACAACGTTGGACAGTGGGAAGAAGGGAACGTTCTCATTTGTGAACGTTCCCATAACAAAGAGCGTCTTTTCGGGGCGCCGTGTCTCTCAGGGGAGGATTTATGAAAAGCTTCAAGGCTCGCTCGCTATTTCGTCTGGTCGTCGGGGCATCGGTCCTCGCGATCGCTGCTCCCGGTGTCGCGCTGGCTCAGGATGAGCCTGCTGCACCCGCGGCTCAGGACGGCCCCGTCACTCAGGACGACGCCGGCGAAGAGATCGTCGTTACCGGTATCCGCGCCAGTCTTCGCGCCTCGGTCGACATCAAGCGCGACGCTTACGGCGTGGTCGATGCGATCTCTGCCGAGGACATCGGCAAGTTCCCGGACACCAACCTGGCCGAGTCGCTCCAGCGCATCACCGGCGTATCGATCGATCGATCGAACGGCGAGGGCTCCCTTGTCACGGTCCGCGGCTTCGGCCCCGAGTTCAACCTGGTTACCCTGAACGGTCGTCAGATGCCGACCTCGTCGCTGGGCGATGGCGCCAGTCCGCCGGCGTCGCGCTCGTTCGACTTCGCCAACCTGGCGTCCGAAGGCATCGCGGGAGTCGAGGTCTATAAGACAGGCCGCGCGAGCATTCCCTCGGGCGGTATCGGTTCGTCAATTAACATCCGCACCCCGCGCCCGTTCGATCGCCCCGGTCTGCGCGGGAGCGTGTCGGCCAAGGCGGTGTACGATACTTCGTACAACCAGGGCACCGAGATCACGCCGGAAGTGTCCGGCTTCATCAGCAACACCTTTGCCGACGATCGGATCGGCGTGCTGCTGATCGGTTCCTATCAGCGCCGCAAGGCCAGCACGAACACTGCGAATGTCGGCTGGCGCGACGGCTATCTGGGTTCGGAGAACAATTGGGGCTCGCTGGCGCAGCCCGGCACGCCCGGCTCCGCGAACATCATCAATCGTCCGGGCCCGAACGACGTCTATCAGGTCGCCCAGAATGCGTCCTACGATCTGAACGACATCGACCGCGAGCGAATCAATGGCCAGGCGGTACTCCAGTTCCGCCCGATCGACTCGCTGACCGCGACCGTCGACTACACCTATTCGCGCAATACCGTCGAAGTGCGGAACAGCAACGTAGGCATCTGGTTCAACCATGCCGACACGTCGAGCGCGTGGACCGATGGCCCCGTCGCCGGTCCGCTCTTCTACACCGAACGCTTCGGCGCCGGGGAGCGCAAGGACCTTTCGTATAGCGGTTCGCTCGTCGCCAACCGCAGCGAGAACAAGTCGCTCGGCGCGAACCTGCGCTGGGATGCCCCGGGCAACATGACGATGGAACTCGACTTCCACTCGTCGAGCGCGGAATCGAAGCCGACGAACAAGTACGGAACCAGCGTTTCGGTCGGCAATGCCGTGTTCGGAGTCGCCAGCCAGACGGTCAATTTCGAGAACGACCTGCCGGTCATCTCCTATGTCATGCAGCCGGGGATCGACGCACTCGACCGCTCGCTGATAACGCCGACCGGCAACGCGTTCCGCAACGCCTATTTCCGCGACGACATCGACCAGATCCAGCTGCGCGGCCGCTATGACCACGAGGGCGGTTTCCTCGACAGCATCGACTTCGGCGTTTCCTATATCGAGAACAAGATCCGCTCGGCCTATGGCTTTGTCCAGAACGAAACCTGGAGCGGGGCAGGCCCGGCTTCGGATATCCCCGACGACATTTTCACGCTCGTCAGCCTGCCGGACAAGTTCAAGGGCGTGTCGGGCGCCGGGGCAGGAATGATCCAGAGCTTCTATTCGTTCGATTTCGAACGGATGGTCGACCTGATCGAAGCCAAGTACCAGATGTGCAGCGACCCGCAGACCGGCACTGCGGCGCCGGGCACTTGCTTGGCCAACTATACCGTCGATCGCCGGACCCGCGAAAAGATTCTCTCGCCGTATCTACAGGTCGCGAACAAGTTCGACCTGTTCGGCAATCCGGCGCATCTCGTGGCTGGCGTCCGCTACGAGCATACGGTCGTCGACTCACAGGCGCTGGTGCCCGTGCCGACCGGCACCTCGTGGAATGCAGCGAACGAGTTCTACGTCATCTATTCGGACGAGTCCGAATTCACCGGGTTCAAGGGTAACTACCAGAATTGGCTGCCGGCGATCGATTTTGACGTCTCGCCGTTCCAGAACGTCAAGCTTCGCGCGTCCTACAGCCACACGATCACGCGTGCGGACTATGGCAGTCTGCAGGGGGGGCTGACGCTGGACTCGCAGTTCCGCATTGCCAACGGCACCGGCAGTCGCGGCAATCCGAGCCTGCTGCCGTACAAGTCGAAGAATATCGATCTGTCGGCCGAATGGTATTACGCCCCGACCAGCTATGTGTCGGTGGGCTATTTCCGCAAGAACGTCTCGAACTTCATTTCGCAGGATCGCGTCAACGAGACGGCGTTCGGCCTGCGAACGGTCGCCAATGGTCCGCGCTATCAGGCTGCGGTTGCGGCGCTGGGGGCAGCTGCCAATCCGCAGACGATCCGCCAGTATATCTTCGACAATTTCCCGGGCTCGACGGCTCCGGATGGCGTCGATCCGGCCGGCTTCACCACCGGCAAGATCTTCGCACTGCCGGAAGATCCGTTGCTTCAGTTCCAGATCCAGACCCCGGTCAACAGCACCCAGACTGCGGTGCTCGAGGGTTGGGAATTCGCGCTGCAGCACAGCTTCTGGGACACCGGCTTCGGCGTCATTCTCAACTATACCAAGGTCGATGGCGACGCGGTGTACGACAATACCAAGCCGTCGAGCGTGACGCAGTTTGCGCTGACCGGGCTCAGCGACAGCGCCAATGCGGTCGGCTTCTATGACAAGAATGGCATCCAGGCCCGCGTCGCGTGGAATTGGCGCGACAAGTTCCTTGCGGGAACGGGCCCCAACCCCTTCTATGTCGAGGCCTATTGGCAGATCGACGCGAGCGCGAGCTACGAGTTCACCAAGGGCCTGACTGTATTCGTCGAAGGCATCAACCTGACGAATGAGGGCCGCCGCGGTCATCTGCGCTCGGACCGCAATGCGAGCTTCGCGTCTCCGGGTTATGCTCGCTATCAGGCGGGCGTTCGCTTCAACTTCTGATCCGGGTCAGCCCCCTGTCCGGATCGGGCCACGGGAAAGCCACTCTCTCGCGAGGGTGGCTTTTTCCGCGCCCGGGGGGCAGGGTTCGTGGCCCAGGAGAGAGTAGAGTCACCGCGTGACCAGACCCATCAGCAGCATCGTGATCGTCGGCGGCGGCACCGCAGGCTGGCTGGCGGCGTGCCTGATCGCCGCCCGCTCGGCATCGGGCGACACACCGCCGCTGAGCGTCACGCTGATCGAATCTCCCGACATTCCAACGATCGGCGTGGGGGAGGGGACCTGGCCGACGATGCGCGCCACGCTCGATCGGATCGGGATTGCCGAGAGCGACTTTCTCCTCGCCTGCGATGCGTCGTTCAAGCAGGGATCGCGCTTCGACGGCTGGGTGACCGGAGCGCCGGGCGAGCATTATTACCACCCGTTCGTCGCGCCGATCGACGGTGACCCGCGCGATGTGGTCGCCGCCTGGCAGTCGTCCCCAGCCGATCGCCCCTTTGCCGACGCGGTCTCCGCACAGCCGCTTGCTTGCGAGCGCCACCTGGCGCCACGGCAGCGCGCCATGCCCGATTATGCCGGGGCACTGAACTATGCCTATCACCTCGACGCGGGGAAGCTGGCGGCCCTGCTGATGCGCCACGCCACGAGCAAGCTCGGCGTCCGGCACCTGCGCGATCACGTCACCGGGGTTGATCGCGCCGATAACGGCGATATCTCCGCGGTTCGCACGCGGTCCTCGGGGTCGATTGCCGGCGACCTGTTCATCGACTGCTCCGGTCATGCCGCTTTGCTCATCGCGGGCGAATATGGCGTCAGCTTCGTCGACCGGCGCGGCGAATTGTTCAACGATCGCGCACTTGCGCTCCAGGTGCCGGTGCCGGCTGACAGCGCGATAGCGTCGCAGACCACGGCGACTGCCCATACGGCCGGCTGGATCTGGGACATCGGCCTGCCGACGCGACGCGGGATCGGCTGTGTCTATGCTTCGGACTTCATCAGCGACGACGAGGCAGTCGACACCCTGCGCGACTATGTCGCCCGCACCGCGCCCTGGGCGGCCGCCGACACGCTGGAGCCACGCCGCCTGACCTTCCGCTCGGGCCATCGCGAGCGGTTCTGGGAAAACAATTGCCTCGCTATCGGGCTGTCGGCAGGCTTCCTCGAACCACTCGAGGCCTCGGCGATCGTATTGATCGAATTGTCGCTGGGCGCGCTGATCGACAATTTCCCCGTGACGCGCGAGATGATCGACATCCATGCCGGGCGGTTCAACACGCTGTTTCGCTACCGCTGGGATCGCATCGTCGAGTTTCTCAAGCTCCATTACGTCCTGAGCCATCGGGACGAGCCCTATTGGCGGGAGCACCGTGACCCGGCCTCGATCCCGGACCGACTGACCGATCTTCTGCAGGTCTGGCGCCATCAGCCACCTTCGCATCATGACCTGGGCATGATCGACGAGATATTCCCGGCGGCAAGCTATCAATATGTGCTCTACGGCATGGGCTTCCCGCCGCCCGTAGCGGGCACGCGGACACCCCGATCCGGCAACGCCGACGCGGCGCTGCGTCAGGTCGAGCATCGTGCCCGCACGCTCGCGTCCAGCCTGCCGGGCAATCGCGCCTATCTTTCCGCCCTACGCGCCGCTGCGCTCCAGGAGACGATCTGAATGTCCGGACACCAACTCCTCACCGCCGAGGATCATCGCGACCTGCGCATCCGCACCGACCGCGCCGTCGAACTTGGCGACGGGGTGATGAGCTGCGTCACCATGCCCTATGAGTTTCGGCAGGTGCAGGACGAATATCCGATCCTGTTCCGCCTGAATCAGGAACGCAACAGCTTCACCGCGCTTGCGCTCTTCGGCTTCCAGAATGGCGAGAACCTGTTCCTGCGCGATGGCCGATGGGACGCCCGCTATGTGCCCTTGGCGCATGATATCCAGCCGTTCCTGATCGGCGGCGCGCCCGAGGACACCGCAGCGAAGCAGGTCCATGTCGACATGGAGAGTCCGCGCATCGGCGGAGAGGAAGGCGTCCGCGCCTTCGATCCGGACGGCCGCCCGACACCCTTTCTCGACGCTGTCGCCGAAAAGCTCGGTGCGCTTGACGAAGGCTATCGCGCCTCGGCCGATTTCTTTGCCGCGCTGCGCCGCTATGATCTGCTCGAGCCGCTGACCCTGGAGATCACGCTCGCCGACCACTCAACCAACCGGCTGGTCGGATTTCATGTCATCGACGAGGACCGTCTGCGCAGCCTCGATGGTGGCGCGGTTGCCGAACTCCATGCCGACGGCCACCTCATGCCGATCTTCATGGCGCTGGCGTCGCTGTCGAACATCGGCGCGCTCGTCGCTCGCAAGAATCGCGACATCGGCCATGGCTGAAGCCGATTGCGATATCTTCGCGCAGCTTGCGTCGGTGCCGGAGGTGACGGTCACCGATCCCGCACAGCTCGATGCGCAGTTGCGCTCGGCGACCGCGCCGTTCGTCGTGCGTGGGCTGGTCAAGGACTGGCCGCTGGTGCAGGCCGGGCTTCGGTCCAGCCGCGATGCCCGCAACTATCTCCTCCAGCATCGACGCAACCGTCCCTTCACCGTGTCGGTCGGTGCGGCGGGTGAAGACGGCCGCCTGTTCTACGATGCCGCGATGGCGATGAACTTTGTGACGGTCCAGGGCGACCTGCCCGAGGTCTTCGCCGATATCGACAGACTGGAGGCAAAGGGAGATCCGCGCGCGATCTATCTCGGCTCGGTCGACGTCCACGATTTTTTCGACGGCCTGCATCAGGCCAATCATGTCGATCTGGGCGCGCGCGAACCGCGCGCCAGCATCTGGATCGGCACCGCGACCCGCATCGCCGCGCATAACGACTTTCCCGACAATCTCGCCTGTGTCGCCGCCGGCAGGCGCCGCTTCACGGTCTTTCCCCCGGAGCAGTTCCGCAACCTCTATCTCGGCCCGATCGACAACACCCCCGCCGGCCGCGCGATCAGCATGGTGGATTTCCATTCACCCGATTTCGCCGCCCATCCGCGCTTCCGCGAGGCGATGCAGCACGGTCAGACAATAGAGCTCGATCCGGGGGACGCGATCCATATCCCCAGCATGTGGTGGCATCATGTCGAGGGGCTCGCCCCCTTCAACATCCTCGTCAATTACTGGTGGCGCGACACGCCGCGCTGGATGGGTCAGCCGCAGGATGCGCTGATCCACGCGATGCTCGCCATCCGCGAGCTGCCGGAGGACGAGAAGCGGCACTGGCGCGACATGTTCGACCATTATGTGTTCGAAAATGACGATGGGGTCGCGTCGCACATCCCCCCCGAGGCGCGCAGCATATTGGGGCCGCTGACCCCCGAAACCGCAGGCCGGATGCGCGCCTATCTGCTGAGGAGCCTGAGCCGATGACCACTGCCGATCGGCGCCTGCGCCGTGTCGTGATCGCTGGCGGTGGGACCGCCGGCTGGATGGCCGCCGCGGCGATGGCGCGCACCCTGGGGCCCACCGTTGACCTCACGCTGATCGAGTCAGAGGCGATCGGCACGATCGGCGTCGGGGAGTCGACCATCCCGCCGCTGGTCAATTACAACCGCCTGCTTGGCATCAACGAGGCCGAGTTCATGCGCGCCACCCAGGCGACGTTCAAGCTGGGCATCCTGTTCGACGACTGGAAGGAACCGGGCAGCCGCTATTTTCACTCGTTCGGCCTGACCGGCAAGGATCACTGGTCGGCGGGGTTCCAGCATTTCTGGCTCTATGGACGCAGCAAGGGCCATGACCAGTCCTATGACGAGTATTGTCTCGAACTGATCGCTGCGTTGAAGGGCCGGTTCGCCCACCTTCCCGAAGACCGGATGAACTATGCGTACCAGCTCGATTCCGGGCTCTATGCGAAGTTCCTGCGCAAGATGGCGGAAGGGGACGGCGCCACCCGCATCGAAGGGCGCATCGCGCGCGTCGAGCTGGACGGGGAAAGCGGCGATATCGCCGCGCTGCATCTGGATTCGGGGCAGCGGGTCGAGGGCGATCTGTTCATCGACTGTACCGGTTTCCGGGCATTGCTGATCGGTGAGGCGCTGCATGTCGGCCATGACGACTGGACGCACTGGCTGCCCTGCGATTCCGCGATCGCGCTGCAGACCGAGAGCGTCGGGCCGGCGGTGCCATATACGCGCGCCATGGCGCATGATGCGGGCTGGCAGTGGCGAATTCCGCTGCAGCACCGCGTCGGCAACGGCATCGTTTATTGCAGCCGCTATCTCGACCGCGACGCTGCGCTCGACCGTCTGGTCGGCAATGTCGAGGGCGAGGTGCTCACCGAACCCAATTTCCTGCGCTTCGGTGCCGGCGCGCGCCGCAAGCAATGGCATCGCAACTGCGTCGCTGTCGGCCTGTCGGGTGGATTCATGGAGCCGCTGGAATCGACCAGCATTCATCTGATCCAGCGCGCGGTGCTGCGCCTGATCCGGATGATGCCGCTGGGCGAGGTCAGCGAACACGACATTGCCGAGTTCAACGACCAGCAGCATAACGACATGCTGCAGATCCGCGATTTCCTGGTGCTCCATTACAAGGCGACCGATCGCCGCGACAGCGCCTTCTGGCGGCAATGCGCCTCGATGGAGATCCCGGACTCGCTGGCGCACAAGATCGAGCTGTTTCGCGAGACTGGCCGCGTCTTCCGTCGCAACGATGAGCTGTTTGCCGAGAACAGCTGGGTCCAGGTGATGATGGGGCAGGGGATCATGCCCCGATCCTGGCATCCGATTGCGGAGAAGCTGCGCGACGACGAACTCACCCGGTTGCTGACCATGTTGCGCGACGATGTCACGCGAACGGTGGGGACGCTGCCCGAACATGCCGCCTATGTCGCCCGCTATTGCGGCGCTGCCCGGCCTGCTTCAGCTTAAGTTCGGGCCGGGGGGACCAGATGATCAGGCGCAAGCGTTCCGTTACCATCAAGCATGTCGCGGCCGATGCCGGCGTGTCGTTCCAGACCGTCAGCCGCGTCATCAACAACGAGCCCGGCGTACGTCCGGAAATGAAGCAGCGCGTCCAGGCGTCGATCGACAAGCTGGGCTATGTTCCCTCGATCGCGGCGCAGCGCATGGGCGGCTCGCGCTCCTATCTGATCATCGCGCTGAACGACCGCGAGCGCACCATCGCCGACTGGCGCGCGCGACAGGGTGCCGACTGGGTCGACCAGATGCTGCTCGGCGGCATGCTGAAATGCCATGAATATGGGTATCGCATGATCATCGAACTCGTCGACACGCATAGCGACCATATCGAGCGCGAACTGGCAGCGGCCATTGCCTCGCTCCAGCCGGACGGCGTCATCCTGACCCCGCCGCATTCCAGCAACCCGCTGATCACCGGCCTGCTGGCGGAGCATCATATCAGCTTCGCGCGCATCGGCTCGCTCGATTTAGGCCCGGGCTTCGCGCTGACTATGGACGATGAACGCGCGGCATGTCTGGCAACCGACCACCTCGTCGAACTGGGTCACCGACGGATCGGCTTCATCGCGGGGCCGCAGGATTATGAGCTCAGCATGTGGCGGGTCGATGGCTGGAAGGCCGCGATGGCCCGCGCCGGGCTCGATATCGACGGCCTGCTCGCGGGCGGCGATTTCAGCCTCGCATCGGGAAAGGCGGCGGCAACGACGCTCTTGTCCGGCGCCGATCCCGTCACCGCGATCATCGCCAGCAACGACCAGATGGCGCTTGGCACGCTCGAGGCCGCCCGCGAACTCGGGATTACAATTCCCGATCATCTGTCGCTGATCAGTTTCGACGACACCCCGATCGTGCGCGTCACGCATCCGCCGCTCGCCGCCATCGTCCAGCCGATCGCCGAAGTTGCGGCGCGGTCGGTGGAACTGATCATCGCGGAGCGCGCCGGCAAGGCAGCGCCGGGCGACCCGATCGTGGTCCCGGCCAGCCTCGTGCTGCGAAACTCGACAGCGCCGGCACCGATCAGAGGCTGACCCGAGGCCAGGGCACCGCCCGCGGTGCTCATCGACATTGGGACACGCCACGGCGCGTCGCGGCGATTGTTGCAGAACCGCAACATCGTAACAAAGCTGTCATCGAACCGTCTTCCACATGTCTTCGATCTCGCACCGGCGCGTCATGCTGGCCCCCTAGCGGAGCCCTGCGGCCGGCAGGGGGCATACCGAGTCGCATCACCCACGCAGACCCCGCCCAAACTGCCGGCAATCGACCCGGAACGGAGATTTTATGGCCAGCTTCAAGCGTCTCAGCCTCATTCTTATGACCAGCTGCGCCGGCGGCGCGATGCTGTCGGCTTGCGACGGCGCGACCAGCGTCGCTTCCCCCGGCGAGGGCGTGATCGTGGTTCCGGCGCCGACTCCGGCTGCCCCGACTCCCACGCCGACCCCGACGCCGACCCCGGGAACTCCTGCTGCTTCGTGCCCGTCGGGCACGATCGACCGCGGGGTCATCGGGTCGTTCCGCGGCTGCCGCATTCCGTCGCTGATCACCGGCAACACCACGCTCGCCAAGCTTCCGGGCGTCGCCTACGAAATCAACGGTCGTGTCAATGTGGGCATCGACATCGGTGGGGCGGGGAACGCGCCGGGCGGTCAGTCAGCCATCCTGACGGTTCAGCCCGGCGTGATCTTTTACGCCAACGAACTCGATGCCGATAACGACTATCTGATCGTCAACCGCGGCTCGCGCATCCTGGCGGAAGGCACCGAGACTGCCCCGATCATCTTCACCTCAGGGCAGAACCTGCGCGGGAGCGCGACCGACGAGTCACAGGGTCAGTGGGGTGGCGTGATCCTTGCCGGTCGCGCGCCGATTTCGAACTGCAGCACCGCCGGTGCCGTCGGTGGTTCGGCTGAGTGTGACAACGTGGTGGAAGGGACCGGTACCGCGCGGTACGGCGGCAATTCGGTGTCCGACGACAGCGGCGTGATGCGCTATGTCCAGATCCGTTACTCGGGCACGATCCTGGCCGAAGGCGTCGAGCTTCAGGGCCTGACCTTGGGCGGAACCGGCTACGGCACGCAGCTCGACCATATCCAGGTCCACAACAGCTCGGACGACGGCATCGAGATTTTCGGTGGCCGCACCAACCTGAAGTATCTGGCCATCACCGGCGCGGACGACGACTCGCTGGATTACGATGTGGGCTGGCGCGGCATGGTCCAGTTCATGATCGCCATCCAGAAGCCGACCAACACTCAGAGCGACAATTACCTGCTCGAGATCGACTCGAATGGTGCCGAAGAGGCACTGCCGCGCACCTGGGGCCAGATCGCCAACTTCACCATGGTTCAGACCAGCACCGCCACCAACGCCGCGATCCGCATCCGCGGTGGTGCCGATAGCCGTTTCATCAATGGCATCGTCACCACTCCGCAAGCATGCCTGAACATGGTGGCAGGCGCCGGAGCCAACGATGGTTCCCAGACCACGATCCGCACGGGGGATTCGACCCCATCGACGACGAGTCCGCTGGTGACCGGCTCGCTCGGGCCGCTGCAGGACTATGGTGCTCCGTTTTTCCACTCATTGTACTTTGCATGCGGCGCGACGAAATTTGCTGTCAGCTCGGTCACCGGCTCGAATGGCGCTGTGACGATCTCTGCCGACCAGCAGCGGGCGGTCGTCGAGAATGCACGCAATAATAACGTAAACATCAACGGCGTGATCGGTGATGCGCTGACGGCGCAATATCGTCTCGGCGCTGGGCCGCAGGCTGTCACTGCCACCAACCCGGCCAATTATAACCCGGCACCAGCGACCGGCCTGGCGGCGTTCTTCGTCGCGGCCGACTATCTGGGGGCCGTGTCTCCCAGAGAGGGCGATCCGAACGCGACCTGGTTCGAGCGTTGGACCTGCAACTCGAACCGCGCCAACTTCGGCACGGCGAGCGGCAACTGCACCGCGCTGCCGGTCAACTAAGACCCTGGCAACCTTGCGGGGCGGCGGCATCGATCCGCCGCCCCGCATGCCGTCTTCTCTCCGCCCTTCGACCGACCGGATACGCACATGAAAAAGCAGCTCGCTTTCGGCACGCTCCTTCTCGCTACCACGACCCTCGTCACGCCCGGCGCGCTGGCGCAGGATGGCAGCGTCGTGACGCCGACGACCCAGCAGGAGCAGGCCGAACCGACTCAAGATGCGGGGCAGGACCCCGGCCAGGAGACGGTCGAAATCTCTGCCCCCGGCATGGACGGCGAGATCAGCGAGATCGTCGTCGAGGGACGCAACATTCCCAACGTCGTCCGCGCGACGCCGCAGGTCGTCTCGGTCCTGTCGTCGGAGGATATTTCCCGCACCGGTGAAGGCGACATTGCCGGCGCGCTGGAACGCGTGACGGGCCTTTCGGTCGTGGGCGACGGCTTCGTCTATGTGCGCGGTCTGGGCGACCGCTATTCCTCGTCGCTGCTGAACGGGTCGCCGCTGCCGAGCCCCGAGCCACTGCGCCGCGTCGTTCCGCTCGACATCTTCCCGACCAACATCATCGCCTCGGCACTGGTCCAGAAGAGCTACTCCGCCAATTATCCCGCCGAATTCGGCGGCGGCGTGATCAACCTGACCACCCGCGCCGTGCCGAAGGACAGCTTCCTCCAGGTCGGTGCCTCCATCGGGGCGGACACCTTCACCACCAGCAATCTCGGCTATGTCTATGACGGTGGCCGTGCCGACTTCTTCGGCTACGACACCGGCGAGCGTGACGTGCCGCAGTTCATCAAGGATGCCGGCCGCAACCGCACCGCGATCCTGCCGTCCAGCGCGATCACCGGCCTGACCAACGCCGAGACGACCCTGGCCCAGACCAATTATCACATCCCGCCGAACCTCAGCTGGGAGGCCAGCATGGGCGGGTCGGTCGATATCGGCGGCGCGCGCGTCGGCCTGATCGCTGCCGGCGGCTTCAGCAATTCCTGGCGCACGCGCGACGCGATCCAGCAATTCTCGATCGACAATCAGGGCGGTTTCGCCAAGGACTTCCGTACCGTCACGACCGACAATCGCATCCTGGTCAACGGCATGATCGGCCTGGGTGCGGAGTTCGGCGAGCACAAGCTGCGCTGGACCAACCTCTATATCCACGACACGCTGAAGCAGACTGCGCTCGGCACCGGTGGCCAGGGCAACAATTTCGACGTGATCGACGGAAACCAGGCGTTTCTCGACCAGAACACCAGCTGGTTCGAACGCCAGTTGATCAACTCGCAGCTGGCCGGCGAATTCAAGTTCGGCGACCTCAGCCTCGACCTGCGTGGCAGCTATGCCAACACCAAGCGCAAATCGCCCTATGAACGCTATTTCCGCTACACCTATGTCGGATCGCGCGGGAACACCCCGATCAACGACTATATCAACAATCTCGGCACGCTGACCCCGGCGACGATCGCGTTCAGCGACCTGAACGAGGATCTCTGGGCCGGGCAGGCGGACGTCGCCTATCGCTTCAACCTGTCCTTCCCGCTGACCGTGTCGGCCGGCTATAATTATAGCGACGCGGACCGTACCTCCAGCCGCTATTCCTTCCAGTATTTCGGCCCCGACGGCGTGTCGCTGCCCGACGTGCTGGCGCAGCTGCGGCCCGACTATCTCCTGTCGGACGACACGATCCTCAACGGGTGCCGCCGCTGGATCCCGGGCTTCCCGCAGGACAGCACCTCGTGCATCGAGTTGCGCAACACCTCGGCCAATTCGGGCGCCGCGGAATATAGCGCCGGCCTGAAGACCCATGCCGGCTATCTCCAGGCCGATCTCGAGCCCGTCTCGAACATCCGCGTCAATCTGGGCGTGCGCTACGAAAAGGCGGATGAGGTCGTGAACACCGGCGGGGCCGTCAACACCAATCTCAGCAACAGCTACTGGTTGCCCGCCGCCACGGTGACGTGGACATTCGAGCAGAACATGCAGCTGCGCTTCCACGCGTCGAAGACGATCGCGCGTCCGCAGTTCCGCGAACTCGCGCCGCAGCTGTACCAGGATTTCGAGACCAACCGTCAGTTCCTCGGCAACCCGCTGCTCAACGATTCGCAGCTGTGGAACGGCGAGATCCGCTACGAGTGGTTCTACGCCCGTGATCAACGGATCACGCTGGCCGGCTTTTTCAAGAAGATCGACAATCCGATCGAGACCGTTGCCTTCTTCCCGGGTGGCTCGACCACCCCGCAGGTCGGCTTCTCCTACGCGCCCAGCGCCAAGCTGTATGGTGCCGAAATCGAAGCAATCAAATATGTGCCGCTCGAGTTCATCTCGCCGGCGCACCGCCTGCTGCTGATCGCCAACTATACCTACACCAAGTCGCAGCTCGACGTGGACGACAGTCTGGTGCCCAGCCCGCTACAGGGCGACGTGGCGAGCTATGTGCGCGCCAATCAGCTGTTCGTCGACGGCGATCCGCTGGTCGGCCAGTCGGATCATCTGGTGAATTTCCAGCTCGGGATCGAAAATCGCGACCGGCTGTCGCAGCTGACCTTCCTGGTCAATTATGCCAGCGAGCGCGTGACCACCCGCGGTCCCGTATCTCCCGACGGCACCGGCATCCCGCAGCCGAACATCGTCGAACGGCCGGGCTGGCGCTTCGACCTGGTCGCTCGCCAGGGCGTCCAGCTGGGCGGTGTCGACTTCGAGCTGAAGTTCGAGGCGCGCAACCTGACTGCCCGCCGCTACGAGGAGTTCCAGATCTTCTCGAATGGTGTACGCCGCGACGTGAACACCTATGACCTTGGTCGTTCCTTCACGATCGGCCTCGGCATCACCTTCTGATCTGCGCTTCCCGAAGAAAAAGGCCCCGGTGCGCGACGCACCGGGCCTTTTTCGTTGTCGCTCGCTCGTAACCGGATCAGCCCCAGGGGCGCTCGCGATACCATTTGGTGATGACGTATTTCAGGCCCGAACGCACCTTCATCGCATGGTGGAGCGTCGACGGGTTCGGTCGCCCATCGGGGCGCAGATTGTTCCAGGCCAGCACCTTGCCCGCCTCGGGCTGGATGATCTTGTCGATCGCCTTGAACCGCGTCGCGCCGCCGGCCTCGACATCGTTCAGGTAGATCATGACCGTCCAGGTGCGCTGGCCCGAGACGGTGCAATATTGGACGAAATCCTTGCCGGTCGGCTCGAAATAGTCGGTATGCGCCTTGAACTCCTGGCCGATGTCATAGCGCTGGCCCTGCATCGGCTCGCCATGCAGCGGGTCGAGTCCGACCATCTCGGTAATGCGCCGCTCCACCTCCATCACCACCGCATCGCTATTCGGCAGGTCGCACGTCTCGCTGGTGCGAAACGCATAGTCGCCATTGCCGTCCGCCAAGGTGGAGGGGCGCCGGTCCGAATCGATCTTGTACATCAGCAGCTGGCACAGCTCGGGCTCGAGAAAGCCCTTCTTGATGAACATCGCCACTTTCGGGCTGGGCACCCGCTGCACGCCCGGCTGGGCGGCGAGGTGCGCCATCACCGGCTCCGACGGGTGGCCGCAGCCGAGATTGGGACTGGAATCAGCGCTCATGCGCGCCTTCTGCCAAAAGGGCAGGGGCGTTTCCACCCTCCAGACAGGGTGCAACGCGACCGTCACAAAAGCGCAAAGACGGTGTCATGAGAGATGCATAATCGATGCGCTCATGACCACAGCCGCTCCGACGATTCCGACCCCGGCCAACGCGCCGGTCGCGTTCGGATCGTCGAATCCCGCGGAGCTGGCGGACGCCATTCTGGGCGAAGCGAGGCGGCAGGATGCCAGCCATGTCCATGTCGAGCCGAGCGAGGGCGGCCTGCGCGTGCGGATGCGCCTTGGTGGCCAGCTCCGCGACGTGCTGCGCCTCGATCATCCGACGCTTCCCGATTTCGCTGGCCACGGCCTGGACGTGGCGCGCATGGCGACGCAGAGCGGCGAGCGGCTGGTTCTGCACCTTCCGGAGCGCGAGGCGCGATTCGCGGCGATCGAGGCGCTCGGCATGCCGTCGCGTCTGGCCCAGGCGGTTGGCGGTGCACTCGCTGGTACCGGCCTGATCCTGATCTCCGGTCCCGAAGGTGCCGGCAAGCGCCGCACGCTCCGGGCGCTGGTCGATCAGGCCGATGACGGCACCCGCAATATCCTGTCCGCGGGCTCGCTCGATGAATTGCGGGCAGTGCTACGCCAGGATCCGGACGTGATCGCGATCGACTCGGTCGCCGACCGAGATCTCGCCCGGCTGATGGTCCATGCCGCCGGCGCCCATCTGGTGATTGCCACGATCGAGGCGCGCGATGCCGTCAGCGGGCTCCAGCGCCTGCGTGACTTTCGCGTCGAACCGTTTCAACTCGCCTCGACCCTGCACGGGGTGATTGCGCAGCGGCTGGTCCGACGCCTGTGCCAGTCGTGCCGCGAGCCGGTGCAGGCGCGCGGATCAGTATCGTCGCTGCTCGGCTTCGACGCCGGCGCGGTCGTCTATGCCCCGGTCGGCTGTGAGGCGTGCGATGACGGATTCGCGGGCGAGACGGGCGTGTTCGAGGCGATCCTGGCCGACCCCGCGCTGCGCCGGCTGATCAACGACGGCGGGGACGGGGCCATCATCGCCCGCCACGCCTTTCTCAACGCGCCGAATCTCGGCTCGGCCGCCCGGGCGCTGGTGCGGGAGGGGCGGATCAGCGCAGACGAGGCTGTACGCCTGTCGCGCAGCTAGACGGGCGGACACGGAATCGTCAGGATGTGCACGACATTATCTTGCGCTTCGGCAAAGCTCCCGCTAAGCGCGCCTTCTTCGCGGCGACCGTAGTTCAATTGGTTAGAGCGCCGGCTTGTGATGCCGGAAGTTGCGGGTTCAAGTCCCGTCGGTCGCCCCATTCTTCCCCCCTGACCGCCCGCGCCCGCAGACGGGCGGCTGCCGTGCAGGATTTCATATGATCACCGATTGGGGTTATCCCGACTTCGACGACCATGAGGGCGTCCATCTGTTCTCCGACCGCGAATCGGGGCTGAGTGCGATCATCGCCGTCCACTCGTCGAAGCTTGGTCCGGCGGCCGGCGGCGTCCGCTTCTGGCATTATGCCGACAGCGATGCGGCGATCACCGATGCGCTGCGCCTGTCGCGCGGCATGAGCTACAAGAACGCCATGGCCGGCCTGCCGCTGGGTGGCGGCAAGGGTGTCGTGCTGGCGCCGTACGCCGGTGCCGAGATCACCGATGCCCAGCTCGAGGCATTTGGCCGCGCGGTCGAATCGCTGAACGGCCTCTATGTCACCGCCGAGGATGTCGGCATGTCCGAAGCGCGGATGAAGCAGGTCGCGACCCAGACCCGTCACGTCTCGGGCCTCCCCGTGGCGGCCGGCGGTGCAGGCGGCGATCCCGGCCCCGTCACCGCGATGGGCGTCTATCTGGGCGTCAAGGCGGCGGCGAAGCGCGGCTTGGGTGCCGACCAGATGAAGGGCGTCCATGTCGCGATCCAGGGCGTCGGCAGCGTCGGCGGCGGCCTGGCCCGCCTGCTGGCGAAGGACGGCGCGCGCCTGACGCTGGCCGACGTCAATGCCGACCGTGCTCGTGCGCTGGCCGAGGAACTGGGCGGCGAGACCGTCTCGACCGACGCGATCCTGTCGCTCGACGCCGATATCGTCAGCCCCAATGCACTCGGCGCGATCCTGACCGAGACGTCGATCGCCGCGCTGCGCACCAAGGTCATTGCCGGCGGTGCGAACAATCAGCTCGCGACGCGCGCCGATGGCCAGCGGCTGCAGGACCGCGGCATCCTCTACGCGCCCGATTATGTCATCAACGCCGGCGGCATCATCAATGTCGGCCTGGAATATCTCGGCCAGGGCGACCGCGCCGAAGTCGAGGCACGCGTGCAGAAGATTCCCGAGCGCCTAGTCGAGGTGTGGGACGAGAGCGAGCGCACCGGCGATCCCGCCAGCGAGGTTGCCGATCGTATCGCGCAGCGGCTCATCGGTCGCTGAGGATCGGGGCTGCTGAAGATCGGGCGCCGTTCGCCGGGCATGGTCGCCCGGCGGATACCGCGATTTCGGCCCCATCGCTTTGATCGCGGGCATGGATTTGCGGCGGCTTCCCGGCTATCCCCCGCGCGTGCCCGTGCTTCATGCCCTCGCCAATCCCGCGCGCTTCCTGAAGATCGCGCGCCCGCTGACGCCCATCCTGTTCTGGCTGGGCGTCATGCTGGCGGGCTTCGGCGCCTGGGCTGGACTGCGCGTGACGCCGCCCGATTATCTCCAGGGCGAGACGGTGCGGATCCTCTACATCCACGTTCCCGCTGCCTGGCTGGGAATGGGCGGATGGAGCGGCGTCGCGATCGCGTCGCTCTGCTATCTCGTCTGGCGTCATCCGCTCGCGAACCTCGCCGCGCGCGCGATGGCGCCGGTCGGTGCGCTGTTCGCCGCAATCTGTCTGGCGACGGGTTCGATCTGGGGTCGCCCTGCCTGGGGCACCTGGTGGGAATGGGACGGCCGACTTACCTCGATGCTGCTGCTGCTCTTCGTCTATCTCGCCTATATCGCGCTGGCGAAGGCCGATGCCGATCGCGGCGGCGACGGCCGGGTGCCGGCGCTGTTCGGTGTGGCCGGGTCGGTGCTGCTGCCGGTCATCCGCTATTCGGTGGTGTGGTGGAACACGCTGCATCAGGGCCAGAGCATCGGTATCACCAGCACCAGCATCGACGCCTCGATGCTGTGGCCGCTCTGGTTTACGCTGGCCGGCTTCAGCCTGTTTTTCGGCGGGGTCGTGCTGATGCGGATGCGCGCGGCGCTCGCGGCCCAGAAGGTCGAGGCGCGGATGAAGCGGATGGCCGCGCAATGATGGACCACTGGACCTTCGTGACCGCGGCCTACGCGATCACCGGCGTCGGATCGTTCGTGATGGCGGTGGCCAGCTATGTCGCGATGCGCCGCGCCGAACGCGCCGCCGACGCCCTGAAACGCAAATGATGAAACCCAAGCATCAGCGGCTCGTCCTGGGCCTTGCCGCGCTTGCCGCGATCGGCGGCGCCAGCGCGCTCGCTCTGTCCGCGCTGAAGGACGAGGCGGCATTCTTCTACGCCCCCGGCGATATCGCCGGACAGTCGGTGCCGCTCGACCGGGCGGTGCGCCTCGGCGGCATGGTCCAGAAGGGATCGGTCGTGCGCGGGGCCGACGGCGTCTCGATCCGCTTCGTCGTCGAGGACGGCAAGTCGACCGTGCCGGTCGCCTTCCGCGGCGTGACGCCGGACCTTTTCCGCGAGGGATCGGGCGTGGTTGCCGAGGGCAGGTTCCAGCCCGACCGCAGCTTCGTCGCCGACAATCTCCTCGCCAAGCATGACGAGCGCTACATGCCCCCCCAGATGGAGGGCAAGATGCACAAGTCCGAGAGCGTCGAGCGATGATGGCGGAAGGTGGCCTCGCCGCGCTGTGGATCGCGGCGGCGCTGGCGCTGGTTCAGCTGATGCTGGCCTGGGGCGCCTGCCGCGCGCCCGCGCGCGACGGTGTGACCGATCCCGGCGATCTGGTCCGCGCGACCCGCCGCATCGCCATCGCTCAGGGCGTGCTGGCGGCGCTCGCCTTTTTCATCCTGATCCTGCTGTTCGTGAACTCCGACATGTCGGTGCTGCTGGTCGCGACCAACAGCCATTCGGCCAAGCCGATGCTCTACAAGATCGCCGGCGCCTGGGGGAATCACGAAGGGTCGATGCTGCTATGGGTCACGATCCTGGCGGTGGCCGGCGCCGGGGTCGCGCTGTTCGAGCGGCGGCTGGCGGCCAGGACGCTGGCGGCGACGCTCGGCGCGCAGGCGGCGATCGCGCTCGGCTTCTACGCCTTTCTTGCCTTTGCCTCGAACCCCTTCCTGCGGCTGAACCCGCCGGCACCGGACGGGCAGGGGCTCAACCCGCTGCTCCAGGATCCCGGGCTCGCCTTCCATCCACCCACGCTCTATCTCGGCTATGTCGGCCTCTCGGTCGCGTTCAGCTTCGCAGTCGGTGCGCTGGTGATGCGCGATGTCGGCCCCGCCTTCGCCCGCGCGATGCGGCCCTGGGTGCTCGGCGCCTGGATCTTCCTCACCATCGGCATCGCCGCTGGCAGCTACTGGGCCTATTATGAGCTTGGCTGGGGCGGCTGGTGGTTCTGGGATCCGGTCGAGAACGCCTCGCTGATGCCTTGGCTCGCCGCGACCGCGCTGCTCCACTCGGTTACCGTGCTCGCCACCCGAGACGGGCTGCGCGCCTGGACGCTGATGCTCGCGGTCGTCGCCTTCTCGATGTCGATGCTCGGCACCTTCCTGGTGCGCTCGGGCATCCTCGTCTCGGTCCATGCCTTCGCGGTCGATCCGACCCGCGGCACCTTCATCCTCGCACTGCTCGGCCTCTATATCGGCGGCGCGCTCGCCTTGTTCGGCGCGCGTGTCGGCACGGTGAAGCAGGGTTCGACCTTCGAATTCGTCAGCCGCGAAGGCGCGCTGGTCATCAACAACCTGCTGCTCACCGTCATCCTCGGCATCGTCTTCATCGGCACGCTCTATCCGCTGGTCGCAGACGCCATGGGGCAGCAGCTGTCGATCGGCCCGCCCTTCTTCAACAAGGCGGCGATCCCGGTGATGATCGCGCTGATGGTCGTCACCATGGCCGGCCCGATGCTCAAATGGCGCCGCGACCGATGGAGCGAGCTCGGCCGCAAGATGCTGCTGCCCGCGGCAGCGGCGGTCACGATCGTGCTGATGATGATGCTCCTGCTACCCGGCATCCATATCTTCCCGCTGCTCGGCCTGGTCAGCGCCGCCGCGCTCGGCGTTGCCAGCATTGTGCCGCTGTGGCGCCGCAACCTGCGCCGCACCCCGCTGCACATCTGGGGCATGGTGATCGCCCATCTCGGGGTCGCCGTCAGCATCGCCGGCATGGCCAGCGACAGCGCCTTCAAGCAGGAACGCCTCGCCGCACTCCGCGTCGGGGAGGTGACCTCGGTCGGTCCGTTCGAAATAAAGCTGCACGAGATCCGCCCGGTCATCGGCGACAATTGGTCGGCGATGGAGGCGGTACTGATCGCGCGGCGCGGCGAGGGCAAGCCGTTCCAGCTCAGTCCGCAGCAGCGTTATTTCAGCCAGCCGGTGACCACCACCAGCGAGGCGGCGATCAAGACCGTCACCGACGGCCAGCTCTATACCGTGCTCGGCGCGGGCGAGGGCAATGGCCCCGATGCCCGCTGGCAGCTTCGCCTGTGGTGGAAGCCCTGGGTGACCTTCATCTGGTTCGGTGGCGGCCTGATCGCGTTCGGCGGCTTGCTTGCGCTGATCGGCCGCGTCCGGCGGGAGCGTCGCCACGCGCCCGAGGAGGAACTGCGATGAGGCGGCTGCTGATCTGGTCTCCGCTGCTGCTGTTCGCGATCGTCTTCGGCCTCGTCGCGAGCGGGCTGCTCTCGCCTGCCGACCGCACCGTCAAGTCGGCACTGATCGGCCAGCCCGCGCCGGTGTTCGACCTTCCCGCGCTGATGCCGAACAAGCCCGGCGTGCTCAGCAAGGATTTCGCCGACGGCAAGCCGCGCCTGGTCAACATCTTCGCCAGCTGGTGCAGCCCATGCATCGCCGAGGCGCCGCAGCTGATGGCGCTGAAGCAGCGCGGGGTCGAGATTGTCGGCATCGCCACCGCCGACACGTCGGAAGCGATGCTCGGCTTCCTGACCCGCAACGGCGATCCCTTCGCCGCGATCGGCGACGATCGTCACCGCAAGGTCCAGTTCGCCTTCGGATCGGCCGGCGTGCCCGAGACCTTCGTGATCGATGGCAAGGGCAGGGTGGTGATGCAGCATGTCGGCTATGTCAGCGCCGACGACGTGCCCAAGCTGATCGACGCGCTGGAGCGCGCGAAATGATGCGCGCGCTTGCCCTGCTCGGCGCGCTGCTCCTGGCCGCCCCCGCACTTGCCGAGGGCGACATTCCGGCGACTGAGCTGTCCTATACCCAGCTCAAGAACCCGGCGCAGGAGGCTCAGGCCAAGGCGCTGATGGACACGCTGCGCTGCCTCGTCTGCCAGGGCCAGTCGATCGCCGACAGCGACGCCCAGATGGCGGGCGACATGCGCGCGCTGGTGCGCCAGCGTATCCAGGCGGGCGAGAGCCCCGGCCAGGTCCGGCAATGGCTGGTCGATCGCTATGGCGACTATGTCACCTATGACCCGCCGATGAGCTGGCTGACCGTGCCCTTGTGGCTGACCCCGATCGCGCTGCTGCTGATCGGCATCCTGATCGCGCGGCGCAGCTTTTCGCGCGGAGCGGCCGATAGCACGGAGGGGCATGAGTCATGAGCGGCTGGATCATGCTGGCGCTGCTCGCGGCGCTGACCGGCGGCCTGCTCTGGGCGATCGGCTTCCCGCGCAAGATGTGGATGGTCGCCGCGACCGCGCTGACGCTGGGTGCCACCGGCTATGCGTGGCAGGGCAGCCCCGGCGTCCCCGGCTACAATGCCGCGACGGCTAAGAAGAATGGCGAACTCGACCCGCTGATGATCGAGATGCGCGACGCGATGTATGGCCGCTTCAACGCCTCCTGGTATGCGTTCAAGCCGGCCGAGGCGCTGCTGCGCATCGGCGACGCGCGCCGTGCGGTGATCGTGATGGAAGGCGCGGTGAAACAGGGACCGCGCGATCCCGCCGCCTGGACCGGCCTCGGCATCGCCCTGTCCGAACATGATCGCGGCGTCTCCCCTGCGGCCCGCTTCGCCTTCGATCGCTCTATCGCCCTGACCCCGCAGCATGGCGGCGGCGCCTATTTCCTCGCCATGGCTTATTTCCGGTCGGGCGATCTCGCCGAATGCCGCAAATGGCTCGCACTCGCGCTGGAGCGCACGCCTGCGGACGCCAGCTACCGCCCCGTCATCGAGGCACAATTGCGCCAGCTCGACCAGATCATTGCGCGCCAGACCGAACAGGCGAGCCAGCCGCCCCGGCCATAATTGCCGCGTGACAAGCGCCTCGCGATAGGTTGTCATCGCCAGGGGGAGCCGGGCACGGACCCGCGCCCCGATCGGGGGAGGGAAATATGGTCGTGGTGCGCGTCCTCATCGTCCTGCTGCTGTCGCTCGGCGCTTTGAGCGCGCGGGCGCAGGTCACCGAACCCAAAGTGGCCAAGAGCGTGAAGGCGCTGAAGCCCGGCGAGGGCATCCTGCGCCTGTCGCTGCGGTCGCAGCGTCAGTTCGTCGATACTGCCTATCTCTACCTGGTCCGCGTCAATCCCGACGGGGCGGATGGACCACAGGTCTTGCGGTTCGAACGCGGCGCCGGCGTGCCGCTGGCCGGCAGCAACATGATCGACGTGAAGCCGCGCTACTACCGTATCCCGGCGGGCCGCTATCGGTTGTTCGCCTATACGGTCGCCTGCCCGATGATACCGGACATTGGCACGACCTGCATGTTCTACGGTCGTCCCTTGCCGACAGGCGCCTATGCCAGCGGGTCGCCGACGCTCGAGGTGCGGGAAGGCGCGCTGACCGACGGCGGCGATTTCGTGATCGAATATATCAAGGCCGTCGACCTCGATACCGTCAGCCTGTTCGACGACAATTACTCGAACGAAGTCTATGATGTGCGCTGGAAACCGATCCGCGAGGCGCTTCTGCCCGAATTCGCAGCGCTTCCGGCCGCTCCGGCCATTCAGGTGCCGGCCAGGTTCGAGTCACGCATCGAATGCGAGCAGCGACCCAGGACCTACAAGATCCAGTTTCCCTTCCGCTGCCCGGCATCGGCGCCCGCGCGCTGACGGTGGCCGGGAAGGCCGGACCTAACAGGAGTCCGAACTAGTGCCGCGAAGGTGCTGGCAAGCGAAGATCCGGAGTTCTGCCAGCACCGGCGACAGGACCAGGCGCCCGCGTTCGATATTCCGTATCTCGCTGACCCGATCGCCGCGAAACTGGAAATCGACGACAAGATCCCGTTCCTGCCCGGGACAGTCGAACGCGACCGCGATCATGTTGATACCGGCTGCAAAGCGCCCGGCCCGGCAGTTGCCGATCAGCTCATGTATCCCCTCGCGGCTCGGCCTGTCGCGAACGTCGAACATCGGCCAGAAAGCGGCGTCGCGCGTGACCAGCCGGCCAAATGCGGTGTCGTCCGGTGCCTCGATCACTTCACGGACGGTCTCAGCCCGCGCACCTTGCAGAACCATTGGGGTTCCGAGAAGGGCGAGAAGTGCCAACGACAAGATGACGGCGATCAAGCCCAGCGAGACTTTGGTCATGCTCTGCTCCATCACCGTCGAAACGCGATAGCAAAGCTCCGCCACAACAGCAGCAGGATCACCACGCTGATGGCCGCGCCCCAGAACCAGTAGGGGAGCAACAGCGCATCGGCGATCGCACCGGTATCCGATCGGTGCAGCTGGCCGTCGATGACTCCGCCGGGCGTGAACAGATAGCCGAACTGGTGCCACACGCTGATACAGGCCTCGACGCCCAGCAACTGGATGCCGAAGCGCTTCTGTTCTTCCGTGCCGCGCCAGGCGAGCAGCAAGATGGCGATGCCCAGTGCCGGCAGGATCAGCCAGCCGGTCATCGTCCGCACCCAGATCAGCGTCGACAGGATCAGCGCCCCGCCCATGATCGCCAGCGCGGCATGCGTCGCCTTGGGGGTGCGCGAGGCGATGATCAGCAGCGCTCCGGCGATCGCGGGCCCCAGGGGGCCGCTGGCCGCAACCAGCGCATCCGGCAGCGCGGAGGCGTGGACCGGTCCGTAGGACTGGGCGACCCCTGACCCGTCGGGATAGATCAGCAGCCGTTCGAAATGCCAGCCGACCAGCATCGCCGCGATGCCATGGCCCATCTCGTGAAACCAGGTCGCCAGGATCGTGAACGGATAAAGGACCAAGCTGCCGATCGTCGTCTGCCACAGGATGATCGACACGACCGCAATCGCCGTCATCAGCCGAACGCGCTGCATATGGGCTCGCTCGGCTAGGATACTCGACATCGGCACTCCGTTCGGGATGGTGGTCGGCTGACCTTCTATCAGCCCTACTGCCAGTCTGACTACAGGGCAGCTAAGCAGATTAGCGTTGCCCGCTGAGGGCCGTAACGTCGGGAGATGTAATCGCCCATCGGGTCCTTGGTTACAGACGTCTTTGAGCATCTTCCGGATGAGGATTGGAATAGTGAGTGGACGTGCACTTGGCCACTAGGCAGAAATCTTCTGATCGATTTCTGAGTTTACGGCTTGGTCATGATGGTCGCGGCCCCCGTTGGCTCGTCTGCCTTCAGTTGCGGTTAGCCGCAAGGATTGCATGGAAGGGTTAAGTATGAGGGATCCGCTGTTCGGCGACATCGAGTATGATTTCGGCTGGCGAGGACAGTGCACATGGCCTCTGTTTGGGAGCCTCGTCACGACAACGATGATCATTGCGTGCGATGAAGACGAAGAAATCAGCCTCGTCCAGCGCGAGGCATTCATCGGATTTCAGCGGCATCAGGCCGTAATGTGCCGCAGGGCGGAAGGTGCGATTTTTGAGTATTATCTGGAGGCTCTACCAGATCTCCGTTCGCGCTTCGGTCCGCAATTCGCGGATCTGTGGGCGCCAGAAATATCGCGGGCGGAAGATCTGGTCCGGCTGATCACGCCAACTGAAGTCATTATTCAAGAGCCGTTTATCGATCCGGCCGAACGCATTGTCGGACTTCTGTTCGATTGCACATGGGAGCAAAGTCTAGGCCTGGGAGTGAAGTTTGTGTGCGAAGACTTGGCTGAAGTCGGCACCCAGGACATCGTGCTTTAGAAGGACGGATCGACAGTTGGCTGTTGGAATTCTTGGTTCCTCATCGAATTGCTCCGACGGGCTGATTGGCAAAGAAAAGCCCCGGACCTCTCGGCCCGGGGCTTCTCGTCCAGATCGGGCGGTGCGCTTACTCGCCCCAAGCCTCGAACGGCAGGTTCAGCGCTTCGGCGACTGCGGCGTGGCGGATCTTGCCTTCCGACACGTTCAGGCCGTTCGCCAGGTGGCGGTCGGACTGCATCGCCGCCTCGGCACCCTTGTTGGCCAGCTTCAGCACGAACGGCAGCGTCGCGTTGTTCAGCGCGATGGCCGAGGTGCGGGCGACCGCGCCCGGCATGTTGGCGACGCAGTAATGGATCACGCCGTCGATCTCGTAGACCGGATCGTCATGCGTGGTCGCATGGCTGGTCTCGAAGCAGCCGCCCTGGTCGATCGCGATGTCGACCAGCACCGATCCGCGCATCATCGTCTTCAGCATGTCGCGCGTGACCAGCTTCGGCGCTGCGGCGCCGGGGACCAGGACCGCGCCGATGATCAGCTGCGACCGGCTGATCGCCTCGGCGATCGCCGCCTTGCTGGCATAAGCGGTCTTGATCTGGCTGCCGAAATGCATGTCCAGTTCGGCCAGCCGCTCATTGTTGATGTCATAGATGGTGACATCGGCACGCTGGCCGACCGCCATCTGCGCGGCATTGATGCCGGAGACGCCGCCGCCCAGGATCGCGACCTTGCACGGCGCGACGCCGGGAACGCCGCCCAGCAACTCGCCACGACCGCCCTGCTCCTTTTCGAGGTAATGCGCGCCGACCTGGATCGACATGCGGCCGGCAACTTCCGACATCGGCTTCAGCAGCGGCAGCGCGCCCGAGTTGGACGTGACCGTCTCATAGGCGATGCAGGTCGCGCCCGACTTCATCAGCCCCTCGGCCTGCGGCTTGTCGGCGGCGAGGTGGAGATAGGTGAACAGCAGGTGGCGCGGCTCCAGCATCGCGATTTCCTGCGGCTGCGGCTCCTTGACCTTCACGATCATCTCGGACTGGGCGAACACGCTCTTCGCGTCGGGCGCGATCGTCGCGCCGACCTTGGTATAGGCTTCGTCGTCGAAATCGATGCCCATGCCGGCGCTCGCCTCGACGATCACCTCATGACCTGCGGCGACCAGCTCGGCGACCGACGCGGGGGTCAGGCCGACGCGATATTCATGGTTCTTGATTTCCTTGGGGACACCGACACGCATTGCAGCTCTCCTGAAACAATCGATGACGGATAGTATCGCGAGTTACGACGCGAATCCCTGCAAACTTGTGCGTCGAATTTGGCCTTGGCGCATGGAACTGCTATGTCCGGCGACCTGACCGGGAATTCATGCAATGGATCGCATCTTCACATCGATTCTCAAGCTGCTCGCCGCGGACGCGCGCGCGCCGGTCAGCGGGATCGCCGCCGATGTCGGCCTGTCACAGTCCGCCTGTACCCGCCGGATCCAGGCGCTGGAGGCGTCGGGGCATATCCAGGGATATGGCGCACGCCTTGGGCATCGTGAGCTCGGGTTTCGCGTCACGGCGCTGGTCGACATCACGCTGGGCACGCAGAAGGAGGAGGACCTTGCCGCCTTCGAACGCGCGGTCTCGGCGATCGATGGCATCGTCGAATGCGCGCTGGTTTCGGGCGGGCAGGACTATCGGCTGAAGATACTCGCGCGCGATCTCGACGATTACGAGCGGCTGCACCGCGAACATCTCGGGCGGCTGCCCGGCGTGGTGACGATCAATTCCAGCTTCGTGCTGCGATCGGTGCCGACCCGCAGCGAGGCCGATGCCCTGTTCGGACCTGGCTCGGCGAACGGAGTCACGCGGTCCTGAGTTCATCGACGACTCGGTCGAACCGGTCGAAATAGGTCCGCTCCAGCTCGGCGGTGTCGAGCGAGAACAGCGCCAGCGACTCCGGCAGGTCCAGGTCGCTCGCTTCGTCCCGTCCATCCTCCCTGAACCGCGGATAGACATCGGCCGCCGCCTGCAGGTCTCCAGCGTTGCGCATCCCGTAATCGGCCGCCCACAGGCAATAGATCAGCCGCTCGACCGGCGTCAGCGCCGAGTCTCCCTGTTCGGTCTTGCGGATGATCACCGCATGACCGGCCTCCAGCAGCCAGCTTTCATTGTCGAGTTCGCTCACGCCCATTCCCTTGCGACTGGCGCGCCCGCACCACATATCTTGGGCCGGCGCTGAAGGAAGTGGAACCGGCGGATCATCCGGCGGTTCCGCATCCGAAACGCCGTTGCGGGTGCATGTTGCACGTGCTAACGGCGCGCCACTTTGCAGAAGGCGAGAACCCCGGTCGTATGGCCATCTCCGTTCCCTTCTCACCGGCCAGTCAGTTCCGCCCGTGAGCACCCCACACATCGCTGAAACCCCCGCGGGCCAGGAAGAGCATCTTCCGGCGCATGATCACTCGCACGACGGGCTCATCAAGCTCGCCGTGGGGGCGATCGGCATCGTCTTCGGCGATATCGGCACCAGCCCGCTCTACGCCTTTCGTGAGACGTTCGACGGCCATCACAAGATGGCGCTCGACGCACCGCACATCATGGGCGTCATCAGCCTGATGTTCTGGTCGATGATGGCGGTGGTGACGCTGAAATACGTCACCATCATCATGCGCGCCGACAACAAGGGCGAGGGGGGCAGCCTGGCGCTGCTCGCGCTGATCAACAAGAAGAGCGGGCAGAAGAAGTGGACCGCGGGCATTGTCCTGCTGGGCGTGTTCGCGACCGCGCTCTTCTATGGCGACTCGATGATCACCCCGGCGGTGTCCGTCCTGTCCGCGGTCGAGGGTCTGGCGATCGCTGCCCCGGGTTTCAGCGGCCTGATCGTGCCGATCGCCGTCGCGATCATGGTCGGCCTCTTCTCGATCCAGAGCACGGGCACCGCGCGGGTCGGCATGTTCTTCGGTCCGATCATGCTGATCTACTTCGCCTCGATCGCGACGCTGGGCATCCTCAGCTTCATTCAGACGCCCGACATCCTGTGGGCGCTCAATCCCTGGTACGCAGTCCAGTTTTTCATCCATAACCCTGCTCAGGCGTTCCTCGCGCTGGGTTCGGTGGTTCTGGCGGTGACGGGTGCCGAGGCGCTCTACGCCGATATGGGGCATTTCGGGCGCAACCCGATCCGCGTCTCGTGGCTGTGGTTCGTGCTGCCCGCACTGATGTGCAACTATATGGGGCAGGGCGCGCTGCTGATGCGCGATCAGGGCGCCATCAACAGCCCCTTCTACAATCTCGCGCCCGAGGCGCTTCAGCTTCCGCTGGTCGGCGTCGCCACGCTCGCCGCGATCATCGCGTCGCAGGCGGTGATCTCGGGCGCCTTCTCGGTGACGCAGCAGGCGATCCAGCTCGGCTTCATGCCGCGACTGCGCATCGAACATACCAGTGCCTCGACCGCGGGTCAGATCTACATCCCGCTCGTCAACTGGGCGCTGATGGTGATGGTCATCCTGCTGGTGCTCAGCTTCCAGACCTCGTCAAACCTGACCGCGGCCTATGGCATCGCGGTCACCGGGGCGATGCTGATCGACAACTGCCTGCTGGCGGTGCTGCTGTTCACCTTGTGGGGCTGGCGCAAACGCTATGCGATCCCGCTGCTGGCGCTCTTCTTCATCGTCGACCTGGCCTATTTCGCGGCAAACCTCACCAAGGTGCCCGATGGTGGCTGGTTCCCGCTGCTGGTCGGCTTCCTGATCTTCACCCTGCTGACCACCTGGTCCAAGGGGCGGATGCTGATGATGCAGCGGCTGCGCGAAAGCGCGATGCCTATCAGCATCTTCATCGAAAGCGCCGCCAATTCCGCCACCCGCGTGCCCGGCACCGCGGTCTTCATGACCTCGACGCCGGACGGCGTGCCGCATGCGCTGCTCCACAATCTCAAGCACAACAAGGTGCTGCACGAGCGGGTGATCCTGCTGACCGTGAAGATCGCCGACTCGCCCTATGTCCCGGACGAGAACCGCACCTATCTCGAGGATCTGGGCAAGGGCTTCCACCGCATGGTGCTGAAGTTCGGCTTCATGCAGGAGGCGGACGTGCCCGCGGCGCTGAAGCAGGTCGATAGCTGCGGTGCCGAGTTCAAGATGATGGAAACCAGCTTCTTCCTGGCGCGCCAGACGCTGCTGCCCTCGGCGCGGCCGGGCATGATGATCTGGCGCGAAAAGCTGTTCGCCTGGATGCTGCGCAACGCCGAAAGCGCGATGGAGTTCTTCCGTTTGCCGACCAACCGCGTGGTCGAGCTGGGCAGCCAGGTCGAGATTTGAGCGATCCGGACGCGATCGGTTCGGCGGCGGGCGGGGCAGGAGGCCGGCCTGCGCCGCTGATCGTCACCGCGCTGTTCGGGCGCCAGGACCAGGCCTGGTTCGATGCGCTGCGCCGCGAGCATTTCCCGCCCGAGCGGCTGGTCGTCGGTGCGCATTTGACGCTGTTCCATCATCTGCCGCCCTCGGTCGCGGACGAGCTCAAGCATCGGCTGAGCGAGGAGACCCGCGGCATCCGCGCGCCGCGGGCGAAGGTCACCGGGCTGATGTCGCTCGGCCGCGGCGTCGCCTACCGGATCGAGGCGCCCGAGCTGTCGGCGATTCGCGCGCGGCTGGTCGATGCCTTTGCCGGCATGCTGATGCCCCAGGATGCCGGCCGCTGGCGCCCGCACGTCACCGTCCAGAACAAGGTGTCGCCCTCGCTCGCGGGTGTCGTCCTCAAGGCGCTGTCGCGCGATTTCGTGCCGCGCGAAGCGGAGATCGCCGGGCTTGCCAGCTGGCATTATCGCGGCGGTCCGTGGGAGGCGCATTCGCGTCACATGTTCGCTTGACCCGCCCCGGCGCCCTGACTATGAGGCGCCCTCGCTCAGGCGATCTCGTGAGGCGGGGTAGCTCAGTTGGTTAGAGCAGCGGAATCATAATCCGCGTGTCGGGGGTTCAAGTCCCTCCCTCGCTACCAGTTCAAAAACCCCCGGAAGACTTCGGTTTTCCGGGGGTTTTTCCTGTCCGTTTCTCTCGTATCGAGGTCTGCAAGCGGCAGGTCGCTGCGCTGCCCATCCGACCCGTTCGCTCCACGCCTGGTTGACGTTGCCCTTTCATGAAACATATAAAGATACATGAAATGATGGATCGAGAGGAAACTCGGATGGAACAGGATGTGGCGATCATCGGCGGCAGCTTTGCGGGCCTTGCGGCCGCAACCTATCTTGCCCGCGCGCGGCGGCGGGTGGCCGTCATCGACAGCGGTCGGCCGCGGAATCGCTTCGCCGATGCCTCGCACGGCTTCCTGGGACATGACGGCAGCGATCCCGCCCGGATCCTCCGCGATGCGCGGGCGCAGCTTGCCGCCTACCCGACCGCGTCCTTCGTCGAAGGCGAGGCGGCGGATGCGGTGCGGGAGGGTGAGGGCTTCGTGGTGCGCCTGGCCGGGACCGACCGGACCGTGTCGGCCCGGCGCCTGATCCTCGCCTTCGGCCTTAGCGACACGCTTCCCGAATTGCCCGGCTTGCGGGAGCGCTGGGGCAAGAGCGTCATCCATTGCCCCTATTGCCACGGCTATGAATTCGCCGATCGTGAACTCGGCGTGCTCTACCGCGTGCCGATGTCGATCCATCAGGCGCTGCTGGTCGCAGACTGGGGCCCCGTCACCCTCTATCTGAACGGCGCCGGCCCGCTCGACGACGAAAGCGCGGCAAAGCTTGCGGCGCGCGGCGTGCGGGTCGTGCCCGATCCGATCCGCGCGCTGCACGGCCCGAACAGTGCGCTCGAGTCGGTCGAACTCGCCGATGGCAGCCGCCACCCGCTGGAGGCGCTCTACGTCGCCCCGCAATCGACACTCGCCAGCCCGATTGCGCGCAGCCTGGGTTGTGCGATCGAGGACGGGCCGGCGGGCGAGTTGATCGTCACCGATGGCGACAAGCTGACCAGCGTGCCCGGCGTCCATGCCGCGGGCGACATTGCCCGCGCGCCGCACAGCGTGAGCTGGGCGGTCGCCGACGGCGTTACCGCAGGCACCGCCGCGCACCGCGCGCTGGTGTTTGGCTGAGCTCCGGTCGGCGCCGTCAGGGCAGGCGGCGCGCCGACACGATACGCACCGGCTTGGCCAGCATCTCGCCCTTGAAGGTGCCGCCCGGCGCTGTCGGCGCCTCGTTGATCTTGCGGATCACGTCCATCCCCTCGATCACCCGGCCGAACGCGGCATAGCCCAGATTGTCGCCCGGCTTGGTCGGGTCGGCATCCATCGACGGCTGGTCGCCCAGCATGATCGTGAAATCGCCGCGCGCGCTGCCCGGTGCCAGCCGCGCGGTCGAGATCGTCCCGTCGAGATGCTTGATGCCCGTCTGCGTCGTCGGCTCATGCTTGATCGGTGGCAGCACCCGCTTGGGTGCGTTCTGCACGCCGAACTGCACGAAGCCGAAATTCGGCGCGACCCGCACAGTACGATAGAAGACCGTCCCGTCGAGCCGCTTCTGGTCCACATAGCGCAGGAAATTTCCTACGGTGATCGGCGCCTTCTCGCGCTCCAGTTCCAGCACGAAGCGTCCTTCGCTGGTGTCCACTGCCACCTTCACGGTTGCCTGCTTGGGTGTCGCGCTTGACTGCGCAGAAGCGGGTAGTGCGTAGGCCATCGCCATCATCACCCACAATAGCCATCGCATCACGTCATCCTCCCATCGGACGCCCCGAACGGCGCCAGATCCCCCTATCGATCCGTAACGGACGATTACGGGAACGAAATCGTAAGTTGTTTCTTATATCTATTGGCCAGGCAAACAACAAAAGGCTGCTGTTTTAGGAGAGAGGCGCAATGAGAACCTGGACGACCACGCCACGGAAATTCGTCGATCTGGACGAAGACCGGATGCCTCCGGGCGGTGGGCTGATGATTGCACTGGGTATTTCGGTCGCTTTTTGGGGTGCGCTTGCCTGGGTGGTGCTCTGACCCCATGAGCCCCCAAGCCCGGCTTGGTTCCACCACAACTTTTCGACGCCGCGTGCGGCTTTGCTGCGGCGTCGCCCGAACCCATGTTGCTTCCGAAGCCGCCCACACCCTAGATGGCGGCACATGAACTTTCGGAAGACTCGATGACCGCCACCCATTCCACGCGCATGCTGATCCTCGGTTCGGGCCCCGCCGGCCTTTCCGCCGCCATCTATGGCGCGCGCGCCGGGCTCGCGCCGATCGTCGTCCAGGGCATCCAGCCGGGCGGCCAGCTGACCACCACCACCGATGTCGAGAATTATCCCGGATTCCGCGAGGTCATCCAGGGTCCGTGGCTGATGGAGGAGATGCAGGCCCAGGCCGAACATGTCGGCGCGCAGATGATGTGGGACACGATCGTCGAGGTCGATCTCAGCCAGCGGCCGTTCCGCCTGATCGGCGACGGTGGTACCGTGTATCTGGGGGACGTGCTGGTGATCGCCACCGGCGCCCAGGCCAAGTGGCTGGGCATGGACAGCGAGGAAAGCCTGAAGGGCAAGGGCGTCAGCGCCTGCGCCACCTGCGACGGCTTCTTCTATCGCGGCAAGAAGGTCGCGGTCATCGGCGGCGGCAACACCGCGGTCGAGGAGGCCTTGTACCTGACCAACCACAGCCACGACGTCACGCTGATCCACCGCCGCGACAGCCTGCGCGCCGAGAAGATCCTGCAGGAGCGGCTGTTCGCCAATGAGCGGATCAAGGTCCTGTGGAACAAGGAAGTCTCGCGCTTCGTGGGGGAGGGCGATCCGCACGGCCTGGTCTCGATCGAGCTGAAGGACACGGTCACCGGCGAACTGTCCAGCGTCGATGTCGAGGGCGGCTTCGTCGCGATCGGCCACCATCCGGCCACGGAACTGTTCCGCGGCCATGTCGAGCTCGACGAGGATCACTATATCAAGGTCGAGCCGGGCAGCACCCGCACCAATATCCCCGGCGTGTTCGCCTGCGGCGACGTGATGGACAAGGTCTATCGCCAGGCGGTGACCGCCGCCGGCACTGGCTGCATGGCCGCGCTGGACGCCGAGCGCTTCCTGGCCGAGGTCGATTTCGAACAGGTCGCCCAGGCCGCCGAGTAAGGACGCGAGGGGGGCTGCGGCAAAGGCCGCGGCACCCCCGCTTTCGGTTTATCTTACTTCAGGGCCTTGGCCGCTGCGAAGCGGGTGAGCGATCCGAAGCTTTCCAGCATCTCGCCATCGACCTCGTCATCCTCGATCAGGATGCCGAGGCGATCCTCCAGCTCCGTCAGCACGCCGGCGACCGCCATCGAATCCAGTTCGGGCAGCGCGCCGAACAGCGGCGTCGCCTCGGTGAACGCGGCGACGCGCTCGGCGCTGATCCCCAGTACGTCGCGCAATACGGCGCGCACGGTATTCTCGACTTCTGCGATCCCGTCGGGTTGCACGGTCTACCCCCTGATGCGTTTTTTGCCCCCGTTAAGGGTTGGCGGCGGGGATGCCAAGACTATGGTCGCGCGCATGACGTCCCCCGATGCAACGCCCCGGCCGATCGACAGGCTCCCGCTGCGCGGCGATCCCGCTTCGATCGCGCTTCAGGATCGGGCGGGCACGCTGAGCTTTGCCGAGCTTGAGACGCAGGTCGGCCAGCTGGCGCATTGGCTGAGCGCGCAGGGGCTGCAACCCGGCGACCGCGTCGCCAGCTGGCTCCCCAAGACCCGCACCGCCTGCCTGATGCCGCTGGCCGCGCCCCGCGCCGGACTGGTGCATGTGCCGATCAACCCGGTGCTCAAGCGCCATCAGGTCGCGCACATCCTCGCCGATTCCGGCGCACGGTTGCTGCTCACCCAGGCCGGGCGGATCGCGTCGCTCGAGCCCGGCGACGTTCCCGCAGCGACCCAGGTTCATGAGGAGGCCGCGGCGCAGTCGGACGAGGCGCTCGCGCCGTCGTCAGCCGATCCCGGCGATCTGGCGGCAATCCTGTACACCTCGGGATCGACCGGCCGTCCCAAGGGGGTGATGCTCAGCCACGCCAATCTATGGCTAGGCGCCGTCAGCGTGGCCCATTATCTTCGGATCGCGCCCGAAGATCGCGTCCTCGCCGTCCTGCCGCTCAGCTTCGACTATGGCCAGAACCAGCTGCTCTCGACCTGGCATGCGGGCGGGCGGGTGATCCCGCTCGATTATCTGACCGCGCGCGACGTGGTGAAGGCGGTCGACCGGTTCGAGGCGACGACGCTCGCCGGGGTGCCGCCGCTCTGGGTGCAACTGCTCGAAACGGACTGGGGCGACACCGCGAGCCGCCTGCGCCGCCTGACCAATTCGGGCGGCGCGCTGACGCCGCGGTTGGTACGGGCCCTTCGCGACCGTTTTTCACAGGCACGCCTTTGCCCGATGTACGGCCTGACCGAGGCGTTCCGCTCGACCTATCTCGATCCCGATCTGGTCGATGCCCATCCCGACTCGATCGGGCGAGCGATCCCCTTTGCCGAGATCATGGTCGTCCGTCCCGATGGCAGCCGGGCCGCGCCGGACGAACCGGGAGAGCTGGTCCATGCCGGGCCGCTGGTCGCGCAGGGCTATTGGCAGGATCCGGAGCGCACCGCGCACCGCTTTCGCCCGGCGCCGGACTTTGCCGAGAACAGCGGAATGGCGGTGTGGTCGGGCGACACCGTCGTCGCCTCCGCCGACGGGCTGCTGCGCTTCGTCGGCCGCGATGACGAGATGATCAAGTCGGCGGGCAATCGCATCAGCCCGACCGAGATCGAGGAAGCGGTTCTGTCCGGCGGCGAAGTGTCCGAGGCGGCTGCCTTCGGTATCGCCGACGACCGGCTGGGCCAGGCGATCCTGGTCGTCGCCCGCGCCGCCAATGCTGATGCCGCAGCGACCGAAACGGCGCTGCGCGATCGGTTGCGCCGCGATCTTCCCAGCTTCATGCAGCCGGCGCACTATGACTGGCGCGATGCGCTGCCGCGCAATGCCAATGGCAAGCTGGACCGCAGCGCATTGAGGGCCGAGATCGGCCGGGGACACGGATCATGACCACCGCCAAGCCCAGCGGGCCGATTCCTCCCGAATTTGCGCGCCCGTTGCCGGTCGACGCATGGATCGACCGGGCAGGGGGCACCCCGCTGTTCGTTTATGACTTTGCGATCGTGACGGCGCGCATCGCGCGGCTGCGCACCGCGCTGCCGGGCGGGGTGGATCTCCATTATGCGATCAAGGCCAACCCGCTGCCCGAACTGCTGGCGGCGATGGCACCCCTGGTCGACGGGTTCGACATCGCCTCGGTGGGAGAACTCGGCCGCGCACGTGTCGTCATGGCGCCGGACCGCATCAGCTTCGCAGGCCCGGGAAAGCGTGATGACGAGCTGGAAGCTGCCATCCGCGCCGGGGTCACGCTTAACCTCGAATCCGAAGGCGAGGCGGCGAGGGCGCTCGCGATCGCCGATCGTCTCGCGGTCCGGCCCCGGCTCGCCGTGCGGGTCAATCCCGATTTCGAGCTGCGCGGATCGGGCATGCGGATGGGCGGGCGCGCCTCGCCTTTCGGGATCGACGCGGAACGCGTTCCGCCGCTCGTTCGCCGCCTGATTGCCGCAGGCGCCGACTGGCGCGGCTTCCACATCTTCGCCGGTTCGCAATCGCTCGACACCGCCGCCATCGCCGAAACCCAGGCGCAGACCCTCGCGCTGGCCGCCCGCTTGGCAGAGACCGTGGGAGTTGCCCCGCCGCTCGTCAATCTGGGTGGCGGCTTCGGCATTCCCTATTTCGTGGGTGACACGCCGGTCGATGTCGAGACGATCGGGCAGGAGCTGGGCGAGCAGATCGACCGGCGCAATCCGGTCCTGGCCGACAGCCGCTTCGCGATCGAACTCGGCCGCTGGCTGGTGGGCGAGGCAGGGGTCTATCTGACGCGTGTCATCGATCGCAAGCAAAGCGGCGGCGAAACCTTCCTGGTCGTCGACGGCGGCCTCAACCATCATCTCGCTGCCTCGGGCAATTTCGGCACGGTCGTTCGCCGCAACTATCCGGTCGCGGTGGCGAACCGGATGGACGCACCCGCCGACGATGTCGCGACCGTGGTCGGACCGCTCTGCACCCCGCTCGACCGCCTGGCGGACAAGGCCCAGCTCCCACATGCCGAGACCGGCGACGTCATCGCGATCTTCGCCTCGGGTGCCTATGGCCCGACCGCCAGCCCCTCGGCCTTTCTCGGCCATCCGCCCGCGCACGAGCTGCTGATCAACGCCGAGTGAGCGGCAAGGCCGCACCGCTCGGCAGGGACCGGCGCACGCCGACCGGTGCGATTTTCGCCGCGCGGCGAGGTAGCGCGCCGGAGCTTCTGCCGATATTCGGGGCGCGGCGCGCGGGGCGCCATCAATCCTGATCGCATGAGGAGAGCGCACGGATGTGCGGGATCGCGGGCCTTTTCTACCCGAAAACGCCCAAGCCGGTGGACCCGGCGCGCATCGCACAGATGGCGGACGCGATGGTCCATCGCGGCCCCGACGGGTCGGGTGTTTGGACCGGCCCCGGCGTGGGCCTCGGCCATCGCCGCCTCTCGATCATCGACCTGGGCGGCGGTGCCCAGCCGATGGCCAGCCAGGATGGCGGGATCGTCGTCAGCTACGATGGCGAGATCTATAATTTCCAGGAGGTGCGGGTCGAATTGCAGGCGCTCGGCGCGCAGTTCCTGACCAACAGCGATACCGAGGTCCTGCTCCATGGCTGGCGCGCCTGGGGACCGGACCTGCTCGGGCGGCTGAACGGCATGTTCGCCTTCGCCCTCTACGATGGCGCGGCGCGCAGCCTGTTCCTCGCCCGCGACCGGTTCGGGGTGAAGCCGCTCCATTATGCGCAGCTGTCCGATGGCGCGGTCGCCTTCGCCTCTGAGCTGAAGGGCCTGCTCGCCCATCCGTCCTTCCGCCGCACTGCCGATGTCCGCGCGGTCGAGGATTATCTGGGGCTCGGCTATGTCCCCGACGACACCTCGATCCTCGCCGGCGTGTCCAAGCTTCCCGCCGGCCACTTCCTGCTGATCGAGCGCGGCAAGCCCATGCCCCGCCCGGTGCAATGGTGGGACATCGACTTCTCCCAGCGCGCGACCGGCAAGCCCAGGGACCTGGAGGCCGAACTGGTCGATCGCCTGCGCGAGGCGGTGCGCTCGCGCATGATCGCCGACGTGCCGCTGGGCGCCTTCCTGTCGGGCGGGGTCGACAGCTCGGCGGTCGTCGCGCTGATGGCGGAGGCCAGCCGCACCGCGGTCAAGACTGCGACGATCGGCTTCGACGTGGCCGATCATGACGAGACCGCGCACGCCCGCGCCATCGCCGAACGCTTCGCCACCCAGCATCGCAGCCGCACGGTCGCGGCCGATGATTTCGCGCTGATCGACACGCTTGTCGGTGCCTTTGACGAACCCTTTGCCGACGCATCCGCGCTCGCCACCTACCGGATATGCGAGCTCGCGCGCGAGTCGATGACGGTGGCACTGTCGGGCGATGGTGCCGACGAAACCTTCGCCGGCGATCGGCGCTTCCGCTTCTTTGCCGCCGAGGAGCGGATGCGCGGTCTGCTCCCCGAACGGCTGCGCGCCGGCATCTTCGGCACGCTCGGTCGCCATTATCCGAAGGCCGACTGGGCGCCGCGCCCCTTCCGCGCGAAGACCACCCTGCTCGCACTGGCCGAGGGGGGCGAGTACGCCTATCCCAAGGCGGTCGGCGTCACCGGCCCAGAGCTGCGCCAGCGCCTCTACAGCCCCGGCGCGGTCAAGGCGCTGGCGGGCCATAATGCCGAGCAGCGCTACACCGACACGATGCGCACCGCGCCGGCCCGCGACGGGCTCGACCGTGCGCAATATGCCGACATCAAACATTATCTGCCCGGCGACATCCTGACCAAGGTCGACCGCACCAGCATGGCGGTCAGCCTCGAGGCGCGAGAGCCGCTGCTCGACCACCGCCTCGTCCAGTTCGCCGCCACGCTGCCGCCGTCGCTGCGCATCCGCGGCGGGCAGGGCAAGTGGCTGATGAGAAAGGCGCTGGAGCCCTGGCTGCCGCGCGAGACGCTCTACCGGCCCAAAATGGGGTTCGTCACCCCTGTCGCTGCCTGGTTTCGCACCGCGCTGGCGGACGAGGCGGCACGGCTGGGCCGCTCGCGCGTTCTGGAGGGCACCGGCTGGTTCGACCTGTCAGCCATTGCCACACTGGCGGCCGATCACCGGTCCGGGCGGGCCGATCATGGCCGGACCCTGTGGCAGCTGCTGATGCTCGAACGCAGCCTCACCCGGCTGTTTGGATGAAGGACAGGAATGAGACGAGTCTTCGCCCCGCTGATCGCCCTGCTGCCGCTCGCCGCCCACGCCCAGGAGGCGCCGCCCCCGGCCGCAGCACCAGCCTCCGTCGCCGGTGACTATGTTCATTCGCAGCGCGAACTGATCGCGGGCCTGCGGCTGAAACCCGATGGCAGCTTCGAATATGCGCTGACCGTGGGCTCGCTCGACGAGCGCGCCAGCGGCCGCTGGGAAGTCGAAGGCAACCGCCTCCGCCTGACCAGCGACCCCCGACCCGTTGCGCCGACGGTCACCCCGTCGCGGATCGACGCCAATCCCGGCAACCCCTTCGCGATCCGCGTCGTCAGCCCGACGGGCAGGGACCTGCCGGGCGTCGACATGCTCGTCGAGTTCGACAGCGGCGATCCGCTCGACACCTATACGCCGGGCGGTCCCTGGACCGTGCCCGACGAGGAGCGGCGCACGCCCCGCTTCGTTACCTTCGCCATGCGCTCCTACCGCCTGCAGTCTGCGCGCCTCCCGCTCGACCCGAAGCCCGGCACTACTGCCGTCTTCCTCCTGACCCCGAACGACTTCGGCGTCGCCGACTTCACCGGCGTCGAGGGCGTGATCGAGGGCGACGCGATAACGCTTCAGCGGAACGAGGGCAGCATGCGCTTCCGCCGCGTCCAGCCCGATTCGGACGGCGATTGATCGTCGCGCACGGCACCGCCGAAACGAATCCGAAACGACCGCGGAGCCACTGACCCCGTGGCGAGTTATGGGGGCATGTCAGCCGATCCGCTCCCGCGCGAAGCCGTCCTTGTCGTCAACGCGCATTCGCGCAAGGGCGAGGCGCTGTTCGCCGATGCCGAGGGGAAACTGAAACGGGCGGGCATCACCCTGCTTGCCGCGCATCCGGTCGAGGATCCGGACCGGATGGAGGATACGGTGCGCGATGCCGTGCGCAGCGGCGCGCCGATGGTCATCGTCGGCGGCGGCGACGGATCGCTTGCCAGCACGGTCGATGCGCTGGTCGGGACCGACTGCGTGTTCGGCGTGCTGCCGCTGGGCACCGCAAACAGCTTCGCCCGCACGCTCGGCCTCCCGCTCGAACTCGACGGTGCGATCGACGCGATCGCCAACGGCGTGCGCCGCCGCGTCGATCTCGGCATGATCGATCACGATTATTTCGTGAACGGCGCCTCGCTCGGCCTCTCCCCGATCATCGGCGACACGATCCCCGCGGGACTGAAGCGCTGGCTGGGCAGGGCGGGCTATCTGCTCTGGGCGGTCAAGAGCTCGGCCAATTTCCGCCCGTTCCGCTTGATCCTCGAATGTGACGGGGAAAGCGAAAAGCTCTGGGCGACCGAGGTTCGCATCCTCAATGGCTCGCATCATGGCGGCGTCGAGCTGTCCGATGACGCTGCGATCGACAGCGGCGAGTTGCTGGTCCAGGTCGTTACCGGGACCAGTCGCGTGAAGCTCGGGCTCGACTGGTATGCCAAGTTCTTCCGCCTGCGCGACCGCGACGCGCGCACCCGCGAATTCCGCGGCAGCGACTTCACCCTGAAGACCCGGCCGAGACAACGCGTCTCGATCGACGGCGAGGTGCTCGCGCAGACGCCGATCCGGGCAAGGGTCGCCCCGGGCGCCGTCCAGGTCGCGGTCCCGGCAGACTCAGTCTGATCCGTGCGATCGGCCCGATTGAACCCTGGGCGTTCGGGGCCGTTGTCCCTCTGCAACCCCGACGATGGGCTCATCCGGCGCGACGAGAGGATCATCCATGAAACCCCTGTTCCTGCTGGCGTCCGCCGGCCTGACCCTGCTGCTCTACAGCGCGCCGGCTTCCGCCCAATATGCGCCGGTCGATACGACGCCGATGGGTCAGACGGCCACCGGCGTGACCGCGAACAAGCTGTCGGGCGACATTGCGCGGGGCGAGACGCGGTCGCGGTCGGTTTCCAGCCGATGCCTTGCCGACTCCGGACCCGGCCCCGAACGCCGCGCGATGGAGGCGGAATATTCAAGGCGGCTGAGGGGCGAGGGGCGGGCCGCTGCCGATGCCTGGCGCGAGCAGACCGGACGCCAGTATCGCGCCAGGCTGGTCGCACAGGGCAAGTGCAAGCCCGCCCGCTGACAGACCCGAGCGCAGGAGGCACCCATCGCCGCACCCGCTAAAGACCCCATTGGCGACGAGATAACCGCGGCCGCGCCCGACGCGCTGATCGAAAAGGCGCTGACGCCCTGGTCGTCGATGCTCGTCCTCGCGCTGCTCGCCGGCGCATTCATCGCCTTCGGCTCGGTCGCCTTCCTGGTGGTCCAGGCAGGTGCCGCCGAACCCGACGGACCCGTCCAGCTCCTTACCGGTGCTGCCTTTTCCGTCGGACTGATCCTGACCCCGGTCACCGGCGCTGAATTATTCACCGGCAACACGCTGTTCGTCCTGGCGGTTCGGCAGGGCAGGCTCGGCGTTGCCCGGATGCTCGGTGCCTGGTCGCTGGTCTGGGTCGGAAACCTGATCGGCAGCGTCGCGATCGCCGGGCTGTTCGTGGCGGCTGGCGGCGGGGATGCGGTCGATGGTCTCGTCGCCCAGGCGGCGGTCGATGTCGCCGCGACCAAGGTCGACAAGGGCGTTACCGCAATGATCGCTTCGGGCATCCTCGCCAACATGCTCGTGTGCCTCGCGGTGTGGGGCGCGATGGGCGCGCGGTCGATCTCGTCGCGGGTGCTCGCCATCGTCGGGCCGGTCACTGTCTTCGTGGCGGCGGGGTTCGAACATTCGATCGCCAACCAGTCGCTCCTGCCGATCGGCTGGCTGCTCCAGCCTTCGGACGGCACGTCGGTCGACCTGGCCGGGATCGCCCGCAACCTCGCGCTCAGCACCATCGGCAACATCATCGGCGGCGCGCTGATCGCGCTCGCCTTCGGCCATGCGCACCGCGATGCGATCTCGCAGGACGCCTGACGCATCTTCGATTGCCATCCAACTTCCGGCGCGGCACTGATCGACGACAAGGGAGAGCAGGATGCGGGTTGCGGCGATGACGATGCTGCTGGCGGTGCCAGCCTATGCGCAGGATCCGCCGCTCGAGCCGCCGCCGGAGCGCACGCGCGCCTCAGCGCCCGATGGCTGGAGCGTCACGATCGGCGCGGCGCCGGTCCTGACGCCGGCGTGGCAGGGATCGAAGGACGTTTCGCTCTCGATCTTCCCCGACCTGCGCATCGCTTATGGCGACATCCTGTTCGCCTCGGTGCCCGAGGGGATCGGCTGGAACGCCATCCGCGGCGATGGCTGGCGGGTCGGCCCGGTAGTCAAGCTCCGCTTCGGCCGCAACGAACGCAATGGCGGCTCGCCCTTCCTCATCACAGGCGGTAGCGACGCGCTGCTCGGCATGGGCGATGTCAAGGCGGCGGGCGAAGTCGGCGGCTTTGTCGAAAAGGCGTTCGGCCCGCGCGGCCAGGTTCGCCTCAAGGCCGAATTGCGCCAGGGCTTTGGCGGGCATCAGGGCGCGCTCGCCGATGTCTCGGCCAGCTATCGCACCCGCGTCGGCCGCACGATCCTCTCGGCCGGCCCCCGCGCGACCGCGGCGACCAGCGACTTCATGCGAACCTATTTCGGCATCGACGCGGGCCAGTCGGCGCGAACCGGCCTCGACCGCTATGATCCTGACGGCGGCCTGCTCTCCTGGGGCGTCGGCGGCACCGTCGTTCGTCCGCTCGACCGCCGCAGCGCGATCACCCTGTTCACCAGCCTCGACCGCCTCGCCGGCCCCGCCGCCGACTCCCCCCTGATCCGCGAACGCGGTCAGCCGACGCAGTTCACGCTCGGCATCAGCTACGGCTTCCGCTTCGGCCTTTAGAGGTGCCCGACAACCATCCGACACGTCGGCGCCGGCGAGCAACGGCGATGCGCGGACTGTTCGCGTATCAATCAGATCGGGAGGGGGCGGGCATGGGCAGCGATACCGCCCACACCGTCGCCCAGGAGCAAGCCACGGGACAAACCTGCCGTCACCCCGGCTGAAATGCCGGGGTCCACCCATCCTCCATCCCGGACCCTCGGCAGTACCGTCCAATGCCCAGTGCGTCCGCAAGCCGCCAGCGCCCAACCCTGCTGTAGGATGTGCTACGGCCGGGGTGACGCGACAGGAGGCCCCACCGTCGCAGCCGAAAACCGCGGCGCCGGGGCCGGCTGGACGACACCCTCGCGCTCGATGAACGCCCCTCGCGCCACATTGTGCGGATGCTCCGGCGCCTCCGCCATCGACAATACCGGCGCGAAGCAGATGTCGGTTCCCTCCATCGCCGCGCACCATTCGTCGCGGGTCCGGGTGCGGAATATCGCCGCCAGTTTCGCCTTCAGCGCCGGCCACGCCGCCGGGTTGAACTGCGCATCGAACTCCCGATCCTCGGCCAGCCCGGTCGCGGCGCGGAGCTGCGCATAGAATTGCGGCTCGATCGCGCCGATCGCCACATAGCCGCCGTCGGCGGTCTCATAGGTGTCGTAGAAATGCGATCCCGTATCGATCAGATTGGTCCCGCGCGCCTCGCGCCAGCCCATGGTCTCGCGAAAGCCCCAGATCATGCTGGCCAGCAGGGCCGACCCTTCGGTCATCGCGCAATCGACCACCGTTCCCTGGCCGGTCGCTTTTGCCTGCAACAGCCCGGCCAGCATCCCGAACGCCAGCATCATCGCCCCGCCGCCGAAATCGCCGACCAGGTTGATCGGCGGGGTCGGCTTCTCGCTCGCGCGGCCCAGCGCGTGGAGCGTGCCCGATAGCGCGATATAGTTGATGTCGTGCCCCGCGGCCTGCGCCAGCGGACCGGTCTGCCCCCATCCGGTCATCCGGCCATAGACCAGCCGCGGATTGTCAGTGTGCAGGACGTCCGGACCCAGGCCCAGCCGCTCCATCACCCCCGGGCGAAACCCCTCGATCAGCCCGTCCGCCTCGCGCACGAGGGCGCGCACCCGCGCCACGCCCTCGGGCGTCTTCAGGTCGGCCTCGACCGGCGTCCGCCCGCGCAGCAGCGGGTCGCGCGGGTTGGGCGCTGCGCCGGCGCGGTGGACATAGACGACCTCCGCGCCGTGATCGGCCAGCATCATCCCGCAAAAGGGGGCAGGGCCGATCGCCGCCAGCTCGACGATGCGCAGCCCGGAAAGCGGCCCCGTCACGGCGTCAGCGCGGCGCCATGCGGATGCCGCCGTCCAGCCGGACATCCTCGCCGTTGAAATAGCTGTTCTCGATCATGCACAAAGCCAGCCGCGCATATTCCTCGGGTCGGCCCAGCCTTTTGGGGAAGGGGACCGACGCCGCCAGCGCATCCTTCACCGGCTGAGGTGCCGCGTTGAGCAGCGGCGTGTCGAAAATGCCCGGCAGGATGGTGTTCACCCGGATGCCGTCGCCCATCAGGTCGCGCGCGATCGGCAGCGTCATGCCGACCACGCCGGCCTTCGAGGCTGAATAGGCGGCCTGGCCGATCTGCCCATCCTCCGCCGCGACCGAGGCGGTGTTGATGATCGCGCCGCGCTCGCCCTCGTCCAGCGGATCCAGCGTCAGCATCCCCGCCGCCGACTTGGCGATGCAGCGGAAGGTGCCGACCAGGTTGATCTGGACCAGCCAGTTGAACGCCTCGAGCGAGAAATGCTTGATGCTGCCATCTTCCTTCGATCGGCTGGCGGTCTTCATCGCATTGCCGGTTCCGGCGCAATTGACCAGGACCCGTTCCTGGCCATGCGCCTCGCGCGCCCGGGCGAACCCGGCATCCACGCTCTCGTCCGACGTCACGTTGACCGAGCAGAAGATGCCGCCGATCTCCGCGGCGAGCGCCTCGCCCTTTTCCTCCTGCAGGTCGAAGATCGCGACCTTCACGCCCTGCGCGGCCAGCGCCCGCGCGGTCGCCGCGCCCAGTCCCGATGCGCCGCCGGTCACGACCGCGGCAACCGTATTGTCCAGTTTCATGTGTTTCCCCTGTCAGAGCCGCTCGATGATCGTGACGTTGGCGATGCCGCCCCCCTCGCACATCGTCTGCAATCCATAGCGTTTGCCGCGCCGGTGCAGCGCATGGACCAGGGTCGCCATCAGCTTCGTGCCCGACGCGCCCAGCGGATGGCCCAGCGCGATCGCGCCGCCATTGACGTTCATCCGCCCCGGATCGGCACCGACATGCTTGGCCCAGGCCAGCGGCACGGATGCGAATGCCTCGTTCACTTCGTACAGGTCGATCTCGTCGATCGACAGCCCGGCGCGCTTCAGCGCCCGCTCGGTCGCGAACAGCGGTTCTTCCAGCATGATGACCGGGTCGCCGCCGCTGACGGCCAGAGTGTGGATGCGGGCGAGGGGAGTGAGCCCGTGCGCCTTCAGCGCCGCCTCGGAGACGACCAGCACGCCGCTGGCGCCGTCGCAGATCTGGCTGGCATTGGCCGCGCTGATCATCCCGCCCTCGGCCAAAAGCTTGACCGACCCGATGCTCTCCATCGTCGCATCGGCGCGAATGCCTTCGTCGCGGTCGTGGATCGCCGGGCCGTCGGGAGTCTCGATCTCCAGCGCGACGATCTCGCGCGCAAAGTCGCCGCGCTCGGTCGCGGCGGCGGCGCGGCGATGGCTCTCCAGCGCATAGGCGTCCAGATCGTGACGGGTGAAGCCATGTTTGCGCGCCATCATCTCGGCGCCCATGAACTGGCTGAACTGGACGCCGGGATAGCGGGCCTCCTGACGCGGCGACTTGGCCTTGCCCAGGCCCGCCTGCGCGAACAATGCGCCGGTCGATCCCATCGGCACCCGGGTCATCGACTCCACGCCCGCCGCGATCACCACGTCCTGCGTGCCCGACATCACCGCCTGCGCCGCAAACTGGATCGCCTGTTGCGAGCTGCCGCACTGGCGGTCGATCGTCACCGCCGGCACGCTCTCGGGCAGGCGCGAGGCGAGCACGGCGCCGCGCCCGACCTGAAATCCCTGTTCGCCGCCCTGGCTGACGCAGCCCATCACGACGTCGTCGATCGCCGATGGATCGATGCCGGTGCGGTCGACCAGCTGGTTGAGCACTTCGCCCGCCATGTCCGCGGGATGCCACCCCGCCAGCCTGCCGCCACGCCGTCCTCCGGCGGTCCGTACGGCCTCCACGATATAGGCGGTGGGTGCTGCCATCATCCTCTCCTTCCGATTTTTGAAGGCAGGTTATCAGGCCGTCAGGTCGGTTTCAATCACGTACCGAATTTCACTATTTGCGATAATGGATTGAAATCATGTGATTTCATATTTTCGAGATCGAGCGTTCCAGTCCGGATCGGAGGTTATCCACCGAAAGTTTCGGCTGGCCGGTATGGCTGCTGGACAGGAATCGCGGCCGCTGGCTATCGCCCCGCGCATGGCAGTCATCGCAACCATCATGAACTCGACCACCGGCCAGCCCATCCAGAAGATGACGTTCGGCCGCATGCCCAAACCCTGGGCCTCGTTCAACCTCGCCACCGGCGAACTCGTCACCGCCGACCGCGTCGACGTGGGCAAACCGGCTCCCGGCAAGGTGGTCGTCCCCGTCTCGGTCTGGGTCACGCCCAAGGGCTGAAGCCCCGCGACTCCCGTCACCCCGGCTGAAATGCCGGGGTCCACCCATCCTCCATCCCGAACCGGCAGGGCAATCGCGCCGTTCGCCCAGCAGGTCTGCAAACCGCACGTACGGATGCGCCGCCCGGTGGATCCCGGCACTGCTGCTGGGATGACGACGGGAGCGGGACGACGGTGGCGCGCTACATCAGCGGATAATGAATGCGCGCAGAGACGCAGAGACGCGGAGAGGTTGCGTGCGGTTTGGCCGAGCGTGTTCCGAAGTGGGCCTGAGGGCTCGCTGACGCGAGCGGGCGCAATCAAGCCCACCCTCTCTGCGCCTCCGCGTCTCTGCGCGAATATCTAGTACCTCAAAGCGGAGCGCTCCCTACCGAAGCTGTCGCTTCTCCAGCTTCCGCGCGAGCGTCCGCCGGTGCATCCCCAGCCTCCGCGCGGTCTCGGAGATGTTGAAGTCGGTCTCGACCAAGGTCTGGTGGATATGCTCCCACTCCACCGTCTTGATCGACGATTGCCGCCCGTCCACCGGCACCTCGACATCGCCCTCGCTGCGCGAAAAGGCTGCCTCGATGTCGTCGGTGTTGGACGGCTTGGCGAGGTAATAGTCGGCGCCCAGCTTGATCGCCTCGACCGCAGTCGCGATGCTCGCGAAGCCGGTCAGCACCACGATCCGCATCGCATCGTCGATCGCGCGCAGCCGCGGGACGCAGACCAAACCCGAGGCATTGCCCAGCTTCAGGTCGACCACCGCGAAATTGGGGCGGTGCGTGGCCAGCAGTGCGTCGAGCTCCTCGGGGCTCGACGCGGTGACCACCTGATAGCCGCGTCGCTCGAACGACCGGCGTAGCGTCCGCGCCAGGTCGGCATCGTCCTCGACGATCACCAGCAGCTTTGCCTCGCTCACCGCTGCACCTCCTTGCGATAGGCGAGGGCCGACAGCGGCAGGCGGATGCGCACCACCGCGCCGCCTTCCTCGCGATTGGCGGCCGACGCGGTGCCGCCCAGCTTGCGCAACACATTGACCAGCAGGAAGATGCCGAGCCCGCCGCCCGGCTTGCCCTTGGTCGAACGATAGGGCTTGCCGAACGACTCGAGCATCTCGTGCGAGAAGCCGGGCCCGCGGTCGGCGATCTCGAGGATCAGCGCATCGTCCTCGCGTGCGGCGGTGATGCCGACCCAGTTGGGCGACACCTCACCGGCATTGTCGACGACGTTGGCGATCACCTGGCGCAGCGCGGGGTCGGACACGATCGCGATATCCTCGCCGAACCGGTCCTCATAATGGACCGCGCCGGGCAGGCGGCTGGCGCTCCATTCGGTAACGATCGCGTTCAGGAAATTGCGCATCGTCGTCACCTGCGGCGCGATGCCGCGTGCCTCACCGGCGGAGTTCAGGATGCCGCTGACGATCGTCTTGCAGCGCCGCACCGCCGCATCCATGTCGGCCAGATCCTCCTGAAGCTCGCGGTCGCGGGCCAGCCGCGGCATCGACTTCCAGTCGCCGATCAGCACCGACAGCGACGACAGCGGCGTGCCCAGCTCGTGTGCCGCACCGGAGGCGAGCAGGCCGATGCGGACGATATGATCCTCCTCGATCGCGCGCTGGCGGATCGCGGCGAGCGAGGCGTCGCGGTCGCGCAGGTTGCGCGAGATGCGGGTGACGAACGCGACGAGCAGCACCGCGATCATCGTCAGGCTGATGAAGCTGCCGAGCAGGTACAGGCCGAACACATCGTCGCGATAGGCCGGGGGCAGGGCCAGGGGGCGCGACGAGATGCTGATGCACCCCAGCGCGAACAGCGCCGCGCCCATCAGCAGCCAGGCGGTGGCCGGCCGCAGCAGTACCGCCGCCATCACCACCTGCAGCAGGAACAGCGAGGTGAAGGGATTGGTCGATCCCCCGGTCCAGTAGAGCAGCCAGGCCAGCGCCGCGACGTCGAGCAGCAGCGCGGCGGTCAGCTCGCCATTCGTCACCTCGCGCCGGTGGCGGACCAGCAACAGGCTGGCGAAGTTGAACGCGACCAGCAGGGCAGGGGCGATCAGCAGCACCGGCAGCGGCAGGCGGATGCCCATCAGCCCGTGCACCAGCCCGATCGTCGCCAGCTGCCCGCCCACCGCGATCCATCGCAGCTGGATCAGCAGGCTCATGTTGCGCCGGCCGGCGTCGGTATCGGGCAGGACGGGCGTCACCGCCATCAGCCGCGCGCACTCCGCCGCTCGCCGCGCAGCACCCACCAGGCGCCCCAGGCGGAGAGCAGCGCCATCCCGAACCAGGTCAGCGCATAGATCAGGTGATTGTCGGAAAAGCGCACGACGGTAAGTCCTCCGACCGGTTGGCCGGGGGCGTTCATGGCACGATCCGCGTCGATGAAATAGGGTGCGGCCTTGTCCAGCCGCTGCGCCCGGGCGATCGCCGTCACGTCGCGCGAATACCAGTTGCCCCTCGCCGGATCGTTGCTGCGCAGGAAGCCGCCCTCGGGTTCGCTGATCCGCAGCAGGCCGGTGATCCGCACCGTGCCGGCGGGGCCGGGGGCGAGGCGGTCGCGATCGGCCTGCGACACGAAACCGCGATTGATGAGTATCGTGGTGCCGTCGCCCGAGGCGAGCGGGGTCATCACCCAGTAGCCGGCGCCCAGATCCGAGACGGCGCGGACCAGCACTGTACGATCGTACAACAAGCGTCCGCTTGCCTCGACCCGGCGATAGGTATCGGTGCCGGGGGTGATCGTCGCCCAGCGGTTGGGACCGGGGGCGGGGACGGGGGCGGCGTGGATCCGCGTCTCGACTGCGGCGATCAGCTCGTGCTTCCACGCGCGGCGCTGGACCTGCCAGACGCCCAGCGCGACGAAAAGGGCGACGAGGAGCATCGCCGCCCCGGCCATCGCCATCCGCGCCGCCGGGTGGCGCGGGGGGCGCTGGCCGGTATCGGTCACGGCATCTGGCTCATGTCATGCGGCATGGGCATCATGTTGGTGTTGAGGTGGTACATGACCCACAGCGAGCCCGCGAACATGATCACGACGATGATGATCGTGAACAGCAGCGCGGTCATCGTCCAGCCGCCTTCCGACTTCCCGTTCATGTGCAGGAAATAGATCATGTGGACGACCATCTGGACGCCCGCGAACACCATGATGATCGCGGCTGTCACGCCGGGCTGAAGCGGCTGGGTCATCACCAGCCAGAATGGGATCGCCGTCAGAACCACCGACAGGAGGAAGCCGATGACATAGTCGCGCATCGAACCGTGCGGCTCGGTATCGGCCGTGTGAGGATCGTGGCTCATCGCAGCATTCCCATGAGGTAGACGAAGGTGAAGACGCCGATCCAGATGACGTCCAGGAAGTGCCAGAACAGGCTGAGGCACATCAGCCGGCGCTTGTTCGCCTGGATCAGCCCGCGGCGGCCGACCTGGACCATCAGCGTGATCAGCCAGATCGTGCCGAAGGTCACGTGCAGCCCGTGGGTGCCGACCAGCGTGAAGAACGCCGACAGGAAGGCGCTGCGCTGTGGCGTCGCGCCTTCGTGGATCAGGTGGGCGAACTCATAGAGCTCGATCGACAGGAAGGCGGCACCGAACAGGCCGGTGATCGCCAGCCAGATCAGCACCGGCTTCACCTGGCCGCGCTGCACCGCCAGCATGGCGAAGCCATAGGTGATCGACGAGAACAGCAGCATCGCCGTGTTCAGCGCGACCAGCGGCAGGTCGAACAGGTCCTTGGGCGAGGGGCCGGCGGCATAGTTGCCGCCGAGCACCGCGTAGCAGGCGAACAGGATCGCGAAGATGAGGCAGTCGCTCATCAGGTAGATCCAGAAGCCCAGCATCGTGCTGCCACCCTCGGGATGGTCATGCTCGTCCAGGTCGTAGAAGCGCAGCGGCTCGTCCGGTGCGCCGGCAGTTGCAAGCGTTGTCGTGCTCATCGGATCAGGCTCCGGCGCCCGCGGCAGCTTCGAGCTGGCGGGTGCGCTTTTCCTCGGTCTCGATCACCGTCTCGACCGGAATGTGGAAGTCGCGCTTGTAGTTGAAGGTATGGGCGATCGCGGTGGCGAGCAGGGCAACGAAGCTCACCGCGACCAGCCACCAGATGTGCCACACCAGGGCGAAGCCGCAGACCAGGCTGATGCCCGACAGGATGATGCCCGCGCCGGTGTTGCTCGGCATGTGGATCGCGCGGAAGCCCTTGAGCGGACGCTCTGCATGACGATCCTTCATGTCGTGCCAGGCGTCCAGCGAGTGGATTACCGGGGTGAACGCGAAGTTATAGTCGGGCGGCGGCGACGAGGTCGCCCATTCCAGCGTGCGGCCGTTCCACGGATCTCCCGTCTCGTCGCGCAGTTCCTCGCGGCGCCAGATGCTCACCGCGAACTGGACCAGCATCGCGCCGATGCCCACGGCGATGATCGCCGCGCCGATACCCGCGATCACGAACCAGATCTGGAGCGAGGGGTCGTCGAACACCCGCATGCGGCGGGTCACGCCCATCAGGCCCAGGATGTAGAGCGGCATGAACGCCACCCAGAACCCCACGACCCAGCACCAGAACGAGATCTTGCCCCAGAACACGTCCAGCTTGAAGCCGAACGCCTTGGGCCACCAGTAATTGATCGCGGCGAACAGGCCGAACAGCACGCCGCCGATGATCACGTTGTGGAAGTGCGCGATCAGGAACAGCGAGTTGTGCAGCACGAAGTCGGCCGGCGGCACCGCCAGCAGCACGCCGGTCATGCCGCCCACCACGAAGGTGAGCATGAACGCGACGGTCCACATCATCGGCAGCTCGAACCGGATCCGGCCGCGATACATGGTGAACAGCCAGTTGAAGAGCTTCGCGCCCGTCGGGATCGAGATCACCATGGTGGTGATGCCGAAGAAGCTGTTGACGCTGGCGCCCGATCCCATGGTGAAGAAGTGGTGCAGCCACACCAGGTAGCTCAGGATCGTGATGACGATCGTGGCGTAGACCATCGAGCTGTAGCCGAACAGCTTCTTGCCCGAGAAGGTCGAGGTGACCTCGGAGAAGACGCCGAACAGCGGCAGGATGAGGATGTACACCTCCGGGTGACCCCAGATCCAGATCAGGTTCACGTACATCATGGCGCTGCCGCCAAAGTCGTTCGTGAAGAAGTTGGTATGGGCGTAGCGGTCGAGACCGAGCAGCGCGAGCACCGCGGTCAGCACCGGGAAGGAGGCGACGATCAGCACGTTGGTGCACAGGCTGGTCCAGGTGAAGATCGGCATCTTCATCAGGTTCATGCCCGGCGCGCGCAGCTTCAGGATCGTCACGATCAGGTTGATGCCTGATAAGGTCGTCCCGACGCCTGCGATCTGTAGCGCCCATATATAATAATCGACGCCAACGCTTGGACTGTATGCCAGCCCCGACAGCGGCGGATAGGCCAGCCAGCCGGTCGCGGCGAACTCGCCGATGAACAGCGACGCCATGATGAGCACCGCGCCCGCGGTCGTCATCCAGAAGCTGAAATTGTTCAGGAACGGGAAGGACACGTCGCGCGCACCGATCTGCAGCGGGACGATATAGTTCATCAGTCCGGTGACCAGCGGCATCGCCACGAAGAAGATCATGATCACGCCGTGGGCGGTGAAGACCTGGTCATAGTGATGCGCGGGCAGATAGCCCTCGGACCCGTTGAAGGCGAGCGCCTGCTGGAGCCGCATCATGATCGCGTCGGCAAAGCCGCGCAGCAGCATGATCAGGCCCAGGATCATGTACATGATCCCGATCTTCTTGTGGTCGACGGTGGTGAACCACTCCTTCCACAGATAGCCCCACAGGCGATATTTGGTCAGCAGGCCGACGACCGCCACGCCGCCCAGCATCACCCCGGCAAAGGTGGCGATCAGGATCGGCTCGTGGAACGGCAGCGCTGCGAAGGACAGTTTGCCGAACAGGGCAGACTGGGCGACGGGTTCGGAGGACATCTTTATCGGGCCTGTCAGGAAGCCGGACGCGCCGAAGCCGGGGCTTCGTTGGCGGCGGTGAGGGACGGGGTAGGCGTGGGTTTCGGCGCGGGCTTGTCACGCTTCAGGCCGACGCCGGTCAGCGGGGCCTGGTCGACCGGCCGGGTGTGGGCGCTGGCGACCATGTTCTGGACGGCCGCGGGCGTCGCGCACAGCGCGGCGATATAGGCGCGCGACATGGCGGCGTCGGTGCCGCGCGCGCCATGCTTGTCATAGGACAGGCGCTGCATCACCTGCGCGCTGGCGATGCCCATGCCGCCGCGTGCGTCGATGCCCATCATCTCGTTCATGCACATCTTGCGCGGGTCGACGCACATGTTGACGACCATGTCGAACAGGCCGGGCTCGACCGAGGCGAAGCGGCGCGCCGGCTCCTTCTCGCTCGGACGCTCCAGCTGCAGATATCCGGCGCGGTCCAGCGTGCCACCCTGCTGCTGCGCCTTGGTGCCGGCGACCCAGGCGTCGAACTGGTCGGCGGGCAGGCCGGTCACCTTGAAGCGCATGTGCGAGAAGCCCGCGCCGCTATAGTTGGACGACAGGCCCTGATACTCGCCGGGATTGTTCAGCACGGCGTGCAGCTTCGTCTCCATGCCCGGCATCGCATAGATCTGGCCGGCCAGCGCGGGGATGTAGAAGGAGTTCATCACCGACGAGGACGAGATGCGGAAGCGCACCTGGCGGTCGACCGGCAGCGCCAGCTCGTTGACCGTGGCGACGCCCTGTTCGGGATAGATGAACAGCCATTTCCAGTCGAGCGCGACGACCTGGATCTCCAGTGGCTTGTCATTGGCGGCGAGCGCCTTGCCCGGCGCGGTGCGCGCCAGCGGGCGATAGGGGTCGAGCAGATGCGTGCCGACCCAGGTCAGCGCGCCCAGGCAGATGATGATCAGCAGCGGTGCCGCCCAGATCACCAGCTCGAGCTGGGTCGAGTGATCCCAGTCGGGCTCGTAGCGCGCTTCCTTGTTCGCCGCGCGGTAGCGCCACGCGAACAATATGGTCAGCGCCATGACGGGAATGATGATCAGCAGCATCAGTCCGGTCGAGGCGAGCACGAGATTGCCCTGCTGGCGCGCGACGTCGCCTGCCGGGTCGAGGACCACCAGATGGCTGCACCCGCCGATCAGCGGGAGCGATAGGAGGGCCAAGGAGAGCCGGGCTAGCCGCCGGATCGGTCGATGGGTCTGCTGCATGGTGCGCGCCTACGCCCGACGGGCGGAATCGCCCATAGGACATTTTGTCCAATCCCTTTTGCATCCAACCGAAGTCACAAGCGTATGTTCCCCTGGTGCGTCCGGCGCCGGGATCCGCTATATGTGTCCATATCACATGGGACGCTGCTGCGGGAAACGGATAACGTGGTGCAAGGCCGATCATGACGACGAAGACCGCCGAAGAAGATGTCCGCACGCTGCACGCCAAGGATGGCGGGCATGAAGTGACGCCGGGCGAGATCGCCATCGGCGTGATCGTCGGCCGGACCTCGGAGTTCTTCGACTTCTTCGTCTATGCCATCGCGTCGGTGCTGGTCTTTCCGAAGCTGATCTTTCCCAATGTCCCGCCGCTGACCGGCACGCTTTATTCCTTCGCGATCTTCGCGCTTGCCTTCATTGCCCGGCCGGTCGGCACCTTCGTCTTCACCGCGATCGACCGTGCCTATGGCCGCGGCGCGAAGCTGACAGTCGCGCTGTTCCTGCTCGGCGGATCGACCGCGGCGATCGCCTTCATCCCCGGCTACGAGACGATCGGCGTCGGCGCCGCGGTGCTGCTGGCGCTGTTCCGCATGGGCCAGGGCTTCGCGCTGGGCGGCACCTGGGACGGCCTGTCCTCGCTGCTTGCGGTGCACGCACCCGATGACCGCCGCGGCTGGTGGGCGATGCTGCCGCAGCTCGGCGCGCCGCTGGGCCTGATCGTGGCCAGCCTGTTGTTCACCTTCCTGGTCTCCACGCTCCCGGCCGAGGATTTCCTCAGCTGGGGCTGGCGCTATCCCTTCTTCGTCGCCTTCGCGATCAACGTGGTGGCGCTGTTCGCTCGCCTGCGCATCGTCGTGACCGAGGCCTATGCCCAGTCGTTCGAGCACCGCGATCTCGAGCCCAGCCCGATCATCGAGACGATCGGTGCCGGCTGGCGGACGATCGCGATGGGCGCCTTCGCCCCGCTCGCCAGCTTCGCGCTGTTCCACATGGTCACCGTGTTCCCGCTGTCCTGGGTGTTCCTGTTCACCGACGAAAGCCCGGTCCGCTTCCTGCTGATCGAGGCGGTTGCTGCCGTGTTCGGCATCGGCGCGATCGTCGCCTCGGGCTATCTCGCCGACCGCTATGGCCGCCGCACGATGCTGGGCGCCTGCGCGGTGGGTATCGCGATGTTCAGCGGCTTCGCACCGCAGTTGCTCGACGCCGGCGGCATCGGCGAAACCGTGTTCATGATCCTCGGCTTCATCCTGCTGGGCCTGTCGTTCGGCCAGTCCTCAGGCACGCTGTCGGCGACCTTCGATCCGCGCCACCGCTATACCGGCTCGGCGCTGACCTCGGATCTCGCCTGGCTGTTCGGCGCCGGCTTCGCGCCGCTGGTCGCGCTGTATCTGTCGCACCAGTTCGGCCTGCTCGCCTCGGGCGCCTATCTGCTGTCGGGTGCGCTCGCGACACTGGTCGCGCTGGGCCTCAATCGCGAGCTGGCGAAGAACTCGGCGAAATAAGGTCGCCGGCGCCCGCGCCGGTGATCCCGAACGTCCATCCCTCGGTTTGCGCCAGTTCTGGCGTCAGGCCGGGGGGCGACCACAGCGCCGCCCGCCCGCTCACCTGACGCAGCCACGCCGCGCTCAGCACCGCATCGGTGGCGTGATCGTCATAGCGCGCCAGCGGATCGTGCGGCGTCGACCCCAGCGCCGCCAGCATCCGGTCCAGCGTCTCCCCGTCACGCACCTTGGACAGGCCGCGCCGGATCCCCGCCGCGCGCGCCGCCAGCGTGGTGTAGATTTCGACGATCACCGGCCCGGTCTCCGGCACCGGATCGAACGGCCAGACCGGCACTCGCCCGGACAGCCGGTGCAGCACCCGCATGCCGGTCAGGCTCGACTTGCCGACCTGCGCCGCGCCGACCAGGTTGAAACAGCTATAGGGCAGCAACCCCGCTGCCGCCTGGCCATGCTCGCACACGCGAAACCGCCCGCGCCCCGCGGGGAACAGGTCGCCGCAATCGCGCTGCTGCCGGAAATGCCGCCGCGCCTCCGGGTCGGCGAGAAAGCCGGACGCGCCCAGAAACGGATCGTTGGCGCATAGCGTATCGATCAGCGTCCAGAGCGCCCGGGCATCGGGAGGGCTCCGGTCCCAACCGGGGAAGTACCCGCCCTTATCGGCAAAGGGAAAGGCCGCCGACAGATCGAGCCCGATCAACGCGCGCTCGCCTACCGCAGTCAGCCCCTCGATCCAGGCAAGGATCCCCTCCCGTGACCATCCGCGCTCCGGCTCGACCAGCACCGGCGCTGCTGTACCCGGACCGCACCGCGCCACCGCCAATCCTTTGGGCCGCTCGACCGCCTGGCCGGACCAGTCGATCGCGATGAAGCTGATGAAGGCAGGGGCGGGGTTCATGACGGGACTGCGCAAATGGGGATAATGGCCTGATTACGCAATATTTTGAGCGGCGGGGGTGCGGCGGAACTGAGAAGCACAACATCCTCTCCTCCCTGAAAGGAGGGGCAACCGGATTTGGCTTTTCGCAAGGATCCGAGGAGGCACGGGTTCCGGCGAAAGCCAAAACCCAATCGAGGAAGCCTATCGCTTCTCGCGGAGCCTCGTAGTCACCGTTGCCATGCTCCGGCCTTCGCCGGAGCACAGGCTGGTCAAAACCGATCGCCAAGTGCGACACCGATCACCGCGAGGACAAGCCCAGCCCCCCTGTCAGCGACAGCCAGGCGGGGCACGATCCTTGTGACACAGCTGACCGGTCGTCTCACGGCCGGTCGCGGTCCACCGCCTGTGGCCGGCGCCGGTGTCGCGGGCGGCTCACCGGTCAGGCGCCGCGATCAACCTTCTCGACTTCGGGCAGGTCCGGCTTCGCCACGCTCAATACGGCGTAGCCCAGCAGTCCGGCCGCGAGCGAACCGACCAGGACGCCGATCTTGGCCTCAGCCTGGAGCAGCATGTCGCCGGGGAAGGCCAGCAGGGTGATGAAGATGCTCATCGTGAAGCCGATGCCGCACAGCAGCGCGACGCCCAGCATCTGGGCGCGCCCGGCATAGGCCGGCATGTCGGCCAGGCCGAGACGAATGGCGAGCGTCGCAAATCCGAACACGCCGACCACCTTGCCGACCAGCAGGCCCATCGCGACGCCCAGCGTGACGGGTGCGACCAGCGCCGATGCCGGCAGGCCCAGCACGGGGACCGCCGCATTCGCCATCGCGAAGATGGGCAGGATGATGAATGCCACGGGCAGATGCAGGCCATGTTCCAGGCGGTGAAGCGGACTAACGCATCCCGAATCAGACCGGGCAGGGGTCCGGTCCATCGGAATGGTCAGCGCGAGCATCACCCCTGCCAGCGTCGCATGGACGCCCGACCGCAGCATGAAGACCCACAGCAGCGCGCCGATCACCAGATAGGGCGAGAGCCTGCGGACACCGAAGCGGTTGAGGCCGAACAGCAGCCCCATCATCACCGCGGCGGCCGCCAGGTCGAGCAGCGCGATATCGGCGGTGTAGAACAGGGCGATGATAACGACCGCGCCCAGATCGTCGATGATCGCCAGCGCGGCGAGAAACACCCTGAGCGACGCGGGCACCCGCTGGCCGAGCAGCGAGATCACGCCGAGCGCGAAGGCGATGTCGGTCGCCGCCGGGATCGCCCAGCCGACCGAGGTCGGGCCGCGATTGAACGCCAGATAGATCAGCGCCGGCACCATCATCCCGCCCGCGGCGGCGATCCCCGGCAGCACGCGCCGCGGCCAGGTGGACAGCTGTCCGTCCAGCATCTCGCGCTTGATCTCGAGCCCGACGAGCAGGAAGAAGATCGCCATCAATCCGTCATTGACCCAGTGGCCGAGCGACAGCGGCCCGAGCTTCACGTGCAGCAGATGGTCATAGCCAGGCCCCATCGGCGAGTTGGCGATGATCAGGGCGAGCAGCGCCGCACCCATCAAGGCAAGCCCGGCGGACGACTGGGAATCGAGGAAGCGGCGGATCGCGCTCGGGCGCGCATGGGGTTTGTCGGGCATTGGTCCAATCGGGCATGGCTGATCGGCGCTGGCGGCCCGACCAACGCAGAAGACCTGCCCGCGGCGACGCGCGAACACCCGGCGCCCTGATGCCCTCGTCTGTCGCCCGAGTGCAACAGAAAATGGCGCGGGAAGGGTCGATGCCGAGTCTCCGTGCCGAGTCCGGGCGCCTATTTGGGCGCCGTACCGGGTCGGGACGGGCAATTTGCGCTGCAATCGGGTCGGTCAGCCCCGGCTTTGCCACCGTTCGCCTCGCAGCCTGTCCGCCCGTCGTTCGTTTGCGTCACAACGGGGCAACCTAAAAGGAGACACGCATGCGAAAATTTCGTTCGATTTCAGTCCTCGCGTTTACCCTGACCACTTTTTCCGCGGGCGCTGCGCTTGCTCAGGACGCGCCGACAGCAGGGGCCCAGGACCGCCCGGCCACCGCTCCCATGCCTGCTCAGGCTGCCCCCGCGCCGAGCGTCGGTGCGACCGTCTATGACAATCAGGGCGCGGAAATCGGCAAGATCGAAAGCGTCGCCAACGGCAACGCGGTCGTGTTCACCGGCACCAATCGTGCCGCGGTTCCGCTGTCGAGCTTCGGCACCAGCGACAAGGGCCCGACGCTCGCCGTGACCAAGGCCGAACTCGATGCTGCGGCGGCGCAGGCCGCAGCAGCAGGCGCCCAGCAGCTCCGCGCCCAGCTCAAGCCCGGCACGCAGGTTCACGGATCGGCGGGCTCGGTGCTTGCCACGGTCAAGGCTCTGGATGGCGACAATGTCGTGCTGAGCGCCGGCAGCCGCGAAGTGCGAGTGCCGATCAGCGGGTTCGGGATGAACGCCCAGGGTGTCTTCATCAACATGACCCAGGCCCAGTTCGACGCCGCCGTCGCGGCCACCAAATAAGCGGGCGGAAGACCGGATGGACCGCGTGACCGCGGTTCATCCGGTATGAGTTTGGACTCGCGATCCCGCGCGAAATCTCGCACGATCCGAGGATCGCACGCTCGAGCAGCTGCTCACCTGCTCGAGTGGCATCCGACAGTCGAAGCGAGGTGTCGATTGACCATAGCGCTCCCTGCCAGCGCGTCGGTTCTGCTACGCGTCCTGAAGCGGGTGCTGATCGCCGCGGTCGCGCTGTTCCTGCTTGCCGCCGCCTTGCTCTGCGTCAGCGGCGCCAGCGACGATCTTCGGCAGAGCGACGTCGCCGTGGTCCTCGGCAACACGGTATTGCCCGACGGAAGCCCGTCACCGCGACTGGCCGCCCGGCTGGACGCGGCGGTGACGGTGTGGGTCGACCGGCGGGTCGGCGCGATCATCGTCAGCGGCGGCGTGGATCGCAACGGCACCGACGAGGCCGCCGCGATGCGCCGCTACCTCATCGCGCGCGGAGTCCCCGATGCCGCGATCACCGTCGACCCGCACGGCGTCACCACCTGGGAGACCGCCCGCAACACCGCCGCGATCATGCGCGCCCGCAACTGGCGCACGGCGATGGTGATCAGCCAGTATTTCCACGTGCCCCGCACCCGCTTGGCGCTCGCCCGGTTCGGCATCTCCGATGCCCGGTCAGCGCATCCGAGCTATGTCGAATGGCGCGACCTCTATTCGATCGCGCGCGAGGTGATCGGCTATCCGGCCTATTGGTTCAGGGACCGGGAGGCATAAGGGTTAGCGGGGCAAATTGATCCGGATTGGATCCGACCAGATTTTCCCACCGAACATGTTGCCGCCGTCCAGCGCGAAGCACAGGCCGCCCTTCGCCGAAGCGGCCGGGATCATCTGCAATCGGCTGTCGATGGTCTTGGCTAGTCGATCGTCGAACGTCGCCTTGTATGAAGCGGTTGTGGACAGGCCACTGGCGTCCTCAACCTTCCGTACCCGCCGAGCGTCCGAGAAATAGCCGTCGCCCTGGCTTACCACCTCCCGCGTGGCCGCATCGCGATCGTCGCATGCAAACAGCGTCACTAGGATGAAGCCCGCTCTCAAACGCGTGCGTAGAGTCGCCAGGTCTTCCGGGGTGGAAAAGGTCACCACGATCTGCCGCGCCGAAGCGACCGCTTCCACGCCGTGGACCTTGACCCCTCCGATATGGTGCCGCGGAAGGATCAGCCACCACGCGGCCACCGCCAGGATCGCGAGGCCCAGCAGCGTCAATGATTTGATGCGACGTCCTGACATCAATCAACCACCTGAGATCCGCCAAACCTACAATGATCCGCGATACTGCTTCATACGTTCGCAGATTGCACCCCGGTTGAACAAAAACGGTCCAATCTCTAATCCTGTATTTGAGGGTCGATTACCTTGCTGATAATCGAAATAGCGCCTCCATCATCTTTAAATTCGTAAATGAACATGTCGACCCTTTCATCCTGCGGAAGATAAACAATAAAAGTCATTGGTCTAATCATTCTCAGACCCGATATCCCTCCCGCGTCCTTCAAAGGGTAGTTGGTTGCCAAATCCTCAATGATAAGAGAAATCATACAGGATGTTTTTGCTAACTCGTCGGGACCACATTCTTTTTTGGTTGAAATGAATTTCACATTGAATATACTTGAAGTGTTTTGCTTGACAGCATTATCGCGAGCTATATTGTCATTTTGAATGGAATTTTGTTGCTCATCGATGGGCTTAGAATCTGAGCAATGTGCCAATAGAAAAAACGACATGCAGACAATGCCGCGAAAAATGTTGCTGTTTTTGTACGAAGAACGCATAAATTATACTCCCGCTGACGGGCTAATATTTACCTTTCCACTTTCAAATTCGGAAACTAGACGTGGATAAAGCCTTTTCTTAGATATACCCCAAGGCTTTACAAATTTGGGTTGCGGATAATAGATTGGCGATTTGGGCTCATTTTTGAGAATGTGGATCAATGCGTCGATCCAAGGCATTGCGTGGATAATATCCAGACGCATTCCGGCGCCCATCACACTGTTCTTGTCAGTATCAGTAACGCCATAGCATAGCGGGTTTGTTTTTCCGTTGAGCGGACAGTGGGGTTTGCCGAGATCGACATGATTCAAGCCGAGAAGGTGCCCAATTTCATGAACAAGGCCTGCCTGTAATATCGGGGAGCCTTTGCTATCGTATGATTTCGTAATAGATTTCAAGTCTCCACTATCAAATAATTTAGTATTTGAACCAAACCATTTAGTACCAGGGGCTAGTCGAACTACTTCGATGATATGGTGGAACTTACCTCCATGTTGAACATCCCCTCCTATAACATCAAGTTTACACCATATATTGGGAATTACGATATTCTGACCCGATTTTAATGGCATTAAGCCTTTCGTGTTTAATATCCAGAACTTTCCGCTCCAAAATCTTTCTGCTGTTCGGCACACCGCAACCTTCCACGAATTCCACTCTGAAGGCGTCCATTTGACAATCGACTTAGGCGCACTGCCGACCGTTGTGGTGTCAGCATAAGAGCCTGTCAATTTGTTTCCTTCCGGATTAATTTGCTTGAATCCAAGATTAAGTCGTAATGTCAGTTCCGCGTTATTGCGAGAATTGCACCAGTCCGTGTTCAGGGTTGCGTCATACTTTGACAAATATGCTGTCTTTTTCATGTATCCTCCAAGTAGAGATCATTTCGATTCGAGATCGAAACAAATGAAAAAGTATGAAAAGTCTCGATTATGTTTTAGATTACCGTTTTTGTAGTAAAATAATAGAACTATTCCGATTAAAATGAGCGAGGTCGCGCGAGGCGGGCGTTGGCTATATGTTGAACCCGATGATGTATCGGAAAGCTGCGCTAAATTGTGCGGAGCGAGGAGCTAACGCCGTGTCTGCTAGCCCGCTTTTCCTGATGACTTTGTCAGGCTATCCGCTTTGACTAGATCACCCGTTCGGTCTCGACCGATCGCCACGCCGTCTGAGCAGGCGTTCCGCGCCGATGAAGGCGCGCCTCCGCCTGCGCCAGCCGCTCGACTGCGCGCGGCATGTCCGCCTCCGCCAGCGTGAACGGCAGGCGGATGAAGCGTTCGAACGCGCCGTCGACCGCGAAGCGCGGGCCCGGCACGATGCGCAGGCCCAGGCCTTGTGCCATTGCCGCCAGCGCCGAGGCTTCGGGGCGGGGGAGTTCGGCCCATAAGGCCAGGCCCCCTTCGGGCATCGGGACGCGCCAGTGCGGCAGCGCCTCGGCCAGCAGCGCGCGCAGCCGCTCGCAGCGGCCGCGCAGGTCGGCGGCTCGCGCGGCCGCGCCTTCATCGCGCTCGAACAGCGTGGTGACCGCCAGTTGCTCGAGCACCGGCGTCCCCATGTCGAGCACCGCGCGCAGCCGCGCCAGTTCGGCGATGCGCTGCTCGCTCGCGCGGATCCAGCCGATGCGCAGGCCGCCCCACCAGCGCTTGCTGGCCGATCCCAGGCTGAGGACGAACTGTCCCTCGAGATCGTGCGCAGCGACCGGGGCGGACGCTGCCCCGCCGAAGCTGCTGAACGCCATCGTCTCGTCGATCAGCAGCGGGGTGCGGCTGCGCGCGGCGAGCGCCACCAGTGCGGTGCGGTCGGCCGCGTCCATCAGTCGTCCGGTCGGGTTGTGAAAGTCGGGCAGCAGATAGGCGAAGCGTGGGCCTGCCTGGCGGAAGCTCGCCTCCAGCGCCTCCAGGTCCCAGCCTGACTCGGGCAGCGCTACCGGCACGGGCTGGCAATTGTTGCGCAGGATCGCATCGATCGCGGTGCGATAGGTCGGGTGATCGACCGCGATCCGGTCGCCGGGGCCGGCCATCGCGCGCAGCACCAGCGTCAGTCCGTTCTGCGCCCCGCTCGTCACCATGATCTGCTCGGGCCGGGTCGGGCATCCGCGCCGGTCGTAATCGCGTGCGATCGCTGCGCGCAGCTCGGGCAGTCCCAGCAGCTCATAGCCGATCCCCGTCAGCCAGCCGGGCAGGCGGCGCAGCGCCTCCTCATAGGCCTGCCACAGGCCCGGCGGGGCAGGCAGGGCTGCGGCGGTCCAGTCGATCTCGGCGGGCTCGGTCGCGTCGTCCTGCGGCCGGGCGGCCAGGGCGCCGCCGCCGGGCAGATGGGTGACGCTGCCCGATCCGCGCCGGCTGACCAGATAACCGTCGTCGCGCAACTGGCCATAGGCGGCGGTCAGCGTCGTGCGGCTGACCCCCAGTGCCTGCGCCAGCTCGCGCTCGCCCGGCATCCGCGCACCCAGCGCAACGCGGCCGTCGAGGATCAGCAGCCGCAGCGCGCGGGCGAGCAGGCGGTAGGTCGGCTCGGCGCTGCCCTCGACGCGCCACGCGCCGAGCAGTCGGGAGAGCGAACCGGCCTTGAGCAGGATGGCGGTCATGACCGGTCCACTATCATCGAACTGGCTCTTTCGAACAGGGCCAGTTGCGCGCATCTGGTACGCATGACTCTTCCCGATCGCTTCCCCGCCCGCCTTGCCCAGTTGATGGGCGGCCTCGTCCTCTACGGCGTCTCGATGGCGATGATGGTGCGCGCCAGCCTCGGGCTCGATCCGTGGGACGTGCTGCACCAGGGGCTGGCACCGCCCCTCGGGCTCAGCTTCGGGCTGACCGTCAACCTGGTCGGGCTGGTCGTGCTGCTCTTGTGGCTGCCTTTGCGCCAGCGGCCGGGGATCGGCACGGTGCTCAACATCATCGTCATCGGCACCGTCACCGATATCGCGCTGTCGCTCATCCCCACGCCCGAAGCGTGGGCGGCGAAGCTCGCGATGCTCGCCCTCGGCATCGTGCTCAACGGCATTGCCGGCGGTGCCTATATCGGCGCGGGGCTGGGGCCCGGGCCGCGCGACGGGCTGATGACCGGTTTCTGCGCGCGCACCGGCCTTCCGGTGAAGCGGGTGCGCACCGTGATCGAGCTCGCGGTGCTCGCGATCGGCTGGCTGCTGGGCGGCACGGTCGGGCTCGGCACCGTGCTGTACGCGGTGACGATCGGCTGGGTCGTGCACCATGCCCTGCCGCTGTTCGCGTTCGATCGGCCGCGGCGGACCCCCGCCGCCGCCTGACCTAGTCCAGCGCGGCGATCACGTCGGCGACGAACTTGTTCGCATCGAACGCGGTGCCGGTTCCGTCCTCGCCGCGGCGCACGACCACCAGCTTGCGCGACGGCACGACGAAGATCACCTGGCCGCGATTGCCCTGCGCGGCGAAGGTGCCGGCGGGCAGCCCCTGCGCCGGCCCGAACAGCCACAAGGTCGCGCCATAGCCTGCGCCCGTCGCCGGCTGCGGCCCGCTGGGCGTCGTCATCGTCTTCATCCAGCCGACCGGCAGGATCCTTTTGCCCTGCCACACCCCGTCGTTGAGCCAGAACATCCCCAGCCGCGCAAAGTCGCGCGCATTCGACCAGACCTGGCTCGACAGCACCAGGTTGCCGCCCGCATCCAGTTCGGCAACCGTGCGCGTCATGCCCAGCTTCGCGAACAGCTCGGTGCGCGGATAGGCGGCATAGCGGACATCGTTCTTCATGCCCGCGCGCAGCACGCGGATCGCCGCGACGATATCGACATTGGCATAGCGAAAGCGCGATCCCGGCGCTGCCTCGATCGGCCAGTATCCGACTTCCTCGTCGACCGTCGTCCCGCCGAAATACAGCGCGTCGGTGCGGTTGCCGGCATAGGCTGTGTGCAGCCCGCTCGCCATACGGATCAGATTGTCGAGCGTGATCGTCGCCCGCGTATCGCCGCGCCACAGCCCGGCGCGCTGCCCGACCCGGACGAAGCCGTCGCGCTGGCCGATGCCGATCATCGTACCGGCAATGCTCTTGGCGACCGACCAGGTGCGCTGCGTCGAATTGGGGCCGAAGCCCGCGGCATAGCGCTCGCTGACGATCTGCCCGTCCTTGACGACCAGCACCGACGTCGTCCGCCCCGAATAGCCGCCCGACAGCGCGCGGGCGAAGGGGCGCTCCAGCCGTGGATCGACCTTCACCGTCAGCCCCGCCTGTCCCATCGGCCAGGGCTGCGCATCCATGCTCCCGGCAAAGGGCGTGAAGCGCGCCGCCGGCAGCGATGCCGCAGGCGAGGGCGCGGTCGAGCCGGGCGGCAGGATGGTGCAGCCGCGATCCTGTCGCCAGTCGGCACGGCGCGGCGGCAGCATCTGGTCGAAGCGCACCGACACGCTGGCGCCCCACAACTGCGGCGCGCTCCCGTCCTTCGGCTTGGTCATGAAGCGGCTGATGCTGGCCGACAGCATCGGCATCAGCGGCTGGTAATCGGCATAGATTCCGGTCAGCTCCAGCGCCTCGGCCTGCGCCTGGCTGCGCCCGCCGTTGAACATCGCCCCGCACAGGGTCAGCGCCTTGTACCCCGCGGCGATGCTGCGCTCATAGGGTGTGGCCGGGTTGGACTGGGCATGAGCGGGCAGCGCGGTCGCCATCCCGAATGCCAGCATCATGCCCGCCCGGGCGGCAGTCGTCGCGATGGTCATTCTTCCCCCTGTCTGCGTGCCCGCATCTCGTCCCACCAGGCCATGCGCTCGGCGATCCGCTTTTCCATGCCCCGGTCGGTCGGGGTGTAGAAGGTCTGCGGGCGCATCTCGTCCGGCCAGTAATTCGCGCCGGAAAACCCATCCTCGGCGTCATGGTCGTACTGATAGTTTTTGCCGTAGCCGACATCCTTCATCAGCTTGGTCGGCGCGTTCAGGATATTCTGCGGTGGCATCAGCGACCCCGTCTCCTTCGCGCTGCGCCACGCCGCCTTCTGCGCCATATAGGCCGCGTTGGATTTGGGCGCGGTCGCGAGGTACAGGCACGCCTGCACGATCGCCAGCTCGCCCTCGGGAGACCCGAGAAAGTCGTAGGTGTCCTTGGCGGCGATGCACTGGACCAGCGCCTGCGGATCGGCCAGCCCAATATCCTCGACCGCTGCACGCACCAGCCGGCGCAGCACGAACAGCGGCTGTTCGCCCGCGGTCAGCATCCGCGCCAGATAATAAAGCGCGGCCTGCGGGTCCGATCCACGGATCGACTTATGCAGCGCGGAGATGATATTGTAATGGCCCTCGCGGTCCTTGTCGTACACCGCCACCCGCCGCTGCAGCAGCGCCGACAGCCCGGCCGGATCCAACGGCGCATCCAGCTGGACCGAGAACAGCGTCTCCGCCTGGTTCAGCAGGAACCGCCCGTCGCCGTCGGCGCTCGCGATCAGCGCCGCTCGCGCATCACCGTCCAGCGGCAGCGGCCGCCCCTCGGTCTCCTCCGCACGCGCCAGCAGCTTGTCGAGCGCCGCTGCGTCCAGCCGGTGGAGGATCAGCACCTGCGCCCGGCTGAGCAGTGCCGCGTTCAGCTCGAAACTCGGATTCTCGGTCGTCGCGCCGACCAGGGTGACGGTGCCATTCTCGACGAACGGCAGGAAACCGTCCTGCTGCGACCGGTTGAACCGGTGGATCTCGTCCACGAACAACAGCGTCTTGCGCCCCAGCCGGGCATGGTCCTTCGCCTCGGCAAATACCTTCTTCAGCTCGGCTACGCCCGAGAACACCGCCGAGATCGCGACGAAGCGCAGCCCCACCGCATCGGCCAGCAGCCGCGACATGGTCGTCTTGCCCGTGCCCGGCGGCCCCCAGAAGATGATCGACGACAGCCGTCCGGCCGCCACCATTCGCCCGATTGCGCCTTCCGGGCCGGTCAGATGCTCCTGTCCGACGACATCCTCCAGCCGGCGCGGGCGCAGCCGGTCGGCCAGCGGCGCATCGGGGCCGGGCTCGTCGGGCGGGGGCGGGGGTTCGTGCGAAGCGAAGAGGTCGGCCATGGGCCGCCCTAGATAGGCGCTGCGGCGAAACTTGCGAAGCACCGATGCGACCCTCTTGTCAAAATGCGATCAAGATATATCTTGGAAGCATCGTGAGTCGTTTTTCAGGAGTTAAGACCATGGGATGGGGTTTCCATCATCACAATCACCACCGCCATCACGGCCGCCGTCACGGCGGTGAGGATGGCATGCGCGGCGAACGCGGCTGCGGCCCGCGCGGCGGCGGCTGGAACCGCCGCTTCTTCGACCAGATGGCACAGGCCATGGAACAGGGCGGCGGCCGCGGCCGGCGCCGGATGTTCGACGGCAGCGAACTGCGCCTGATCCTGCTCAAGCTGATCGCCGAACAGCCGCGTCACGGCTATGACCTGATCCGCGAGATCGAGGAGCGCTCGGGCGGCGCCTATGCGCCCAGCCCCGGCGTCGTCTATCCGACGCTCAGCCTGCTCGACGAGATGGACCTGATCGAGGAGCACAAGGCCGAGGGGGCGAAGAAGCAGTTCGGTATCACCGCCGCCGGCACCGCGCATCTCGAGGAACGCGCGGAGGAGGTGCAGGCATTGTTCGATCGCCTCGCCGAACTCGGCTCGATGCGCGAACGCGCCAATGGCGGCCCGGTCCGCCGCGCGATGGGCAATCTGCGCACCGCGCTCCACGACCGGCTCGCCAATGGCGATCCGAACCCGGAGACGCTGCACGAGATCGCCGAGATCCTCGACGAGGCCGTGCGCCGGATCGAGCGGTTGTAAGCCGCCCGCCGCATCTCCAGATCTTCGCGCAGGCGTCGCGGCCCTCGTGGCCCGGCGCCTGCGTCACCTGCGAAAGGACCAGAATGACCCTCGCAACCGTCAGCAGCACCGCCCGCGTCCCCACCGACAGCGCGAGCAAATATCTCCAGCAGCTATGCAAGCACTGGCAGCACAATCTCCAGGTCGAATTCACCGCCGAAAACGGCACGGTGATCTTCCCGAAGGACGCGCGCGGCGCCGACTTTCCGGGCGACGCGGTGGTAACCTTCAACGCGGTCGAGGACGGCCTCGACCTGCGCATCGACGCCTCGAGCGACGAACAGCTCCAGGGCCTGAAGGGCGCGGTAGAACGCCATCTCGACCGGTTCGCGTTCCGCGAGGCGCCGCTGACCTATGACTGGAAGTGACCTGAGCCGGACCTGACGCAAATGCGGCGCCCTTCTCTTGCGAGGAGGACGCCGCATCCGGTCCAGCCGCTCAGCGGTTGGCGAGGCCGATCTGCTTCATGTTGTTCATCGTCTGGGCGCGCGTCGGCCGCTCCTTGGCGGGGCGCGGCTTCGGCGCAGCGCGGGTGCCGCGCTTCGCCGGCTTGGCCTGGTCGCCGGGTCGGGGGGCGTCGCGCAGATCGGTGGCGGAACCGTTCATCCCGCCAAAGCCGCCACTGCCCGCGGGCTTGGCCTGGTCCTGCGCAAGGGCAGGGCCGGCGATGACGAGCGCCGAGAAGGCGGCGGCGATGATCATGGTCTTAGACATTGGGGGCTATCCTCTATCCGGTTCGTCCGGCGTCGCTGCCGGATCGATGCGGCGTCCCTAGGCGCCCGACAGGGTTGCGAGCAGTTGCAGCGACGGTCGCCAAACGGTGCAACGGTTGCATGGCACAGAGCGCGCCCGATTTCAGGCGCCTGAGCTACCGGTAGTGAATCCCGTCCGCCGACCGAACGCCCATGGCAAGCAGACGAAGACGATCTGCCGCTATTTTGTCGAGACTGCGTTCAGATAGGCCAGCAACGCCGTCTCCAGTTGTGCCGACAGGCACGCCGTGAATTCGGCTGAACCATAGCCTTCAAGCATGGTTCGCGGCAGCCCCAGGAAGATGCTGAGGAACACCTCGGCGGTCACGCTCAAATTTTCGAATTTGGCGTCCGGTGCCGATCGCAGCGTTTCGGCGATCGCCGGGAGCATCATGTTGTGGATCGTGAGTGCGATGTTTTTCCCGGTCTTCTCTGCCGCGACCGCGTAGAGCACGGCCGCTTCCTGCGGATTGCTCATTTTGAGGCGCAGCAGCACCTCCACCAGATGCCTGGTCATCTCGGTAATCGGCTTGCCCGCAGCCTCCGTGCATGCGCCGATCACCGAAGCCGAGAACGCATCCAGGTGCCGTTCCAGCACGGCGGCGAGCAGCACGTCGCGATTGGGATAATATTGATAGATCGTACCCACGGATACGCCCGCGCGCCGCGCGATGCGGGTGGTGGTGCAGTGGCCGAGTCCCTCCCTCGTCAAAACGTGAATCACCGCGGTGTGCAGCGCCGCGATCGTCGCCATCGAGCGGGCTTGAACCGGCAGTTTCCGGACGATTGCGGGCTCGGAAAGGAAGCTCATGAAACGCGAATTCCAATGCTTGTCGATTCTACATACGATCAGGGTGCGACAGAGTTTCCGCGAGACATAATGGAGGTCAAGATGCCGATGCCCGCCGCTCCGAACTATGAGAATAGATCCAGCCCCTTCGCGTCCTGGTGGCTCAATCACGTCGCCGTCAGAGTGCCTGACTTCAGCACGGGTGTGCGGTGGTATTCCGAAACGCTGGACTTTCGGTTGGTGCATAGCTGGCCCTATGAAGAAGGCATCACGTTCGGATATTTGTCGCCCGCCACCGACAATCGTGTTCGTCTCGAGCTGATGGGAGGGCCTGGCGCCCAGCCCAAGCCGCGCTATGCGGATCTGAACGACAGTTTGTCGCTGCATGGATTTCACCATGTGGGCTTTCGCGTGGATGACGTGGACGAGGCCGTCAGGATGCTCAAGGCACGCGGGGTGACCATCCTGTCCGAACCGACGGATTTCGAGGCCTGCAATCGGCGCTTCGCCGTCTTCTGCGATCCATGGGGCAATGTTTTCGAAGTGGACCGACCGATCGTGCCCGACGGCTCTCGAGCCTAGCCGAAGGGTACTCGACATGGGGGCATCGTCTACCCAGTTCGTCCGGAGACGCTGCCGGATCGATGCGCGGGCCCTCACCGTCCCGAGGGGGTGCGAGCAGGTGCAGGGGCGGTCGGCGAACGGGGCAAGGGTCGCAGCCCCGGAGCGCGCCCGATCTCAGTCGGCTCAGTTAACGGTAGCGAATCCCGTTCGCCGCCAGAAACCCCTTGGCATCGAAGTGGCTCCAGACTTCTCCCCATGGTTACGCGCCCGGGACGATGCTCATTTCCTCAGTCAGAATGCGGCGGACAAAGGCGATCTCGGCATCGATCGCCTCGCGCGTCGGCCAGCCGTCTCGGAGTTCCACCTCGACCAGGCGGACATTCCAGCTGGCTCGTTCCAATGTCCCGTCATGAAATCCCAGCGACAGCCAGGCCGGTCTCCCGCCGAAGCTCAGGCCCCCCAGGTCCAGCCAGCGATAGCCATTGCCATGATCGCGCGAGCGGAGGATCAGGTCCCGCACGCGAAGCTCGACCTCGGCACTGTGGGCCCGCGGCTCGATCGCGAGGGCGCCGTCGAACAGGATGCCGCCGCTGTCGCGGTCGATCGCGAAGGCAATGCGGTCTTGCTCTGCGGTCACGCTGCGCCTCTTGCCTCTGGCTGATGCATCTCGTCGCTCACCGCGCGACCAGCAATCCCTCGGCCAGCGTCCGGAACGCCTCGATCGCCCGGTCCAGCACCGCGGCCGGATCCTCCGCCGCCGCAACCCACAGGGCGGCGTTCAGCGCCGCGCCGTTGAACAGCCGCGCCGCCGCTTCGATATCGACCGGCCGGATCACGCCCGCGCCCTGCAACTGCGCCATGCTGCGGACGGTGACCTCCAGGCACGCCTGCTCCCCCGGCCAGGTCGATGGATCGCCCAGCACCGCCGGTCCGTCGAGCAGCATGATCCGCTGCACCTCTGGATCCAGCGCCATGCGGATATAGGCGACGCCTTCGTCGATCAGCCCCGACCAGGGATCGGGCGCCGCCTCGCGCGCCTGCGCCATCTTCGCCGACATCTCGCCATCGATCTGGTCGATCACCGCAGCCAGCAGGCCCTTCTTGTCGCCAAAGCCATGATAGAGCGCGCCGCGCGTCAGCCCGACCGATGCGGTCAGCTCGTCCATCGACGCCGCGGCATAGCCCTGTTCGGCAAAGGTGGCGCGCGCGGCGGCGATCATCCGCGCGCGATTGGCCGCGGCGCCCGCCGTTCGCACGCCTTCGCCCCTGCCCATTGGTCGGGCGGTTGACATACGCCGCGTATGTTTCGATATATCCGACATACGCGGCGTATGTAATGCCGCGACGACTGCTTGCAATCGAAAGGACACCCCATGTCAGCACGCGATGCGATTTTCCCGCCGGGCCGCCAGGCGCTGTACGACCAGAACCGCTATTCCGCTGCGATCCGCTCGGGCGATCTGCTGTTCGTCTCGGGTCAGGTCGGCAGCCGAGACGACGGCACGCCCGAACCAGAATTCGCCGCCCAGGTCCGCCGCGCCTTCGCGAACCTCAAGGCGGTGCTCGCGGCCGCCGGATGCAGCTTCGACGATGTCGTCGACGTCACGACCTTCCACACCGATCCGGAAAACCAGTTCGACACCATCATGGCGATCCGCGACGAGGAAATCGGCGCACCGCCCTATCCGAACTGGACCGCCGTCGGCGTGACCTGGCTCTTCGGCTATGATTTCGAGATCAAGGCGATCGCGCGTATCCCGGTTGGGGCGGGCGGAAGCCGGCAAAGCGAAAGCTGATCGCGAGCGGCGTGCCGGACACCCGGCCTCTGCTGGAGCCGGGCGTCAGGCGGGATGGACCTGCGACGACGCCTGCGCTCCCACCGTCGTCGCCCATTCGCGGATGCGCCAGCTGCGCACCAGCCCGTTGGCGATATAGGCGTCCTGCTCGACGAACCGCTCGACCACCGCCGGGCTGTCGCCCTTGAACAGGATGATGCCCTGGTCCATCGGATCGGTCAGCGCTCCGGCAAGCACCAGCTCTCCGCGATCCGCCGCCGCCCAGGCACCCGTCAGATGCGCATCGCGAAAAGCACCCCGGCGAGCCTCGAAGTCATCGGCGAAATCCAGAAACAATAGATAGTGCGTCATGCGGTCGCTCCCTTGGGCCTTGCCTGCTCGTCCGGGAAGCGTGTGGAGGATCGGTCCAGCACTGCCCGTCAATTGGGAAAACGTCAGGTGATCCGGCCTGGTTCGCCTCCCTTTCGTCCGCTCTGAAGCGACCGGAAGGCGACATCGCCGAGCGAACGCACAGTTCCAAGCTGACTTACTCCCAACGCCTCGGGCAATTGCGTTGGCTTGGAACAGCCCTCTGCTCCGGCGAAGGGCGGAGCCCAGCGTCGGTGACACTAAGCTTTCGCGAGAGCCCAAAGGCCTTCCCGAGTGGGTTCCGGCCTTCGCCGGAACACCGAGTTGCTGCTGGATCGGCGGTGGCTTTTGGCTGGAGCGCGGGCCACGCCGCTGCGAGCCCTCACAAGGGCCACGCCACCGCCGATGGAACCTTTTGTCCCGCTCCACCGCTAAACGGATCTCGGTCGTTACTTGGAGACACGCGATCTTGTCGCCAACGCGCTTCAGGCAATCCGCCCTCCTCCTCGCGCTCGCGGTGGCGGGCTGCGGCGGCGGAGCCGAACGCAACGATGCCGTCTCGAATGACGCCGCCGCCACAGACGCGCGCGCCTATGTCGCCAGCTTCATCACCGAAGACGTCGAGCCTTGCTTCAAGCGAGAGCAGATGGAGCAGCCGGTGCTAGAGGCCAGGGGTGCGCCCGCCGGATCCCGAGCCGCCCCGGTTCGCGTGGTCGTCGCGGTCGACGGCTCGGGTTCGATGGCCGGGCGGCTGGGCGGCCAGACCAAGCTCGACCTCGCCCGCCGCGCCGCGCTGGCATTCGTCGACGGGCTGCCGGACACGGTCGAGACCTCTCTCCTCGTCTTCGGCCAGCAGGGCAGCAACAGCGAGGCCGGCAAGGCGCGGTCCTGCGCCGGCATCGACATGCTGGCGCCGATGTCGGGCGATCGCGCCCGGCTGGTCGACGGCGTGAGCAAATTGAAGGCGGTCGGCTGGACCCCGCTCGCCCTGGCCCTCGAACGCGCGGAGGCGCAGCTTCAGGCGTCGTCGATCGCGGGCGAGCAGATCATCTATGTCGTCTCCGACGGCGAGGAAACCTGTGGCGGCGATCCGGTCGCGGTCGCCCGCCGGATCAATGCTGGCAAGAGCCGCGCCATCGTCAATGTCATCGGCTTCGGCCTGCCGCCGGGCGAGGCCGCCGCGCTGAAGGCGGTGGCGGACGCCGGGGGCGGCAGCTTCGTCAACGTCGCGAACCAAGCGGAGTATGACCGGACCATGGCGGAGGTGCGCGAGTCCAACCGAACGTCGCGCAACATGGTCAGCCTGAGCAATTCCGCGAGCCGCAACAGTCTGAAGGCGTCGGAAGCGTCAAGCCGGGCCTCGCTGTGCGTCAGCAACATCGTCGCGAGCGAAAGCACGCGGATGAGCAATGACATTGCGAACCGGGAAAAGCGCGGAACGCCTTACCCCTTCGTCACCGAAGCGCTGCAACTTCAGCAGGAACGCCACCGCGCCTTGCTTCGGCGCAGCGACGCGTTCTCCCGCGACGTTCTGAAGGAAGCCGACGCGGCACGACAGCAGATGGAGAAGGCCGGCACTGCGGTCGAATGACTTAAATTGACCGGTTTGGTGGTGGTGTCCCCAGCAATGAGGAGCGGGCACGCGCCGGGAGCAAGGCTGTTCAGAAACTGGTTGATCTTTCCAGAGATACCTCTCAAATTGACGTTTGGACGCCCTGTAGGCTGGTCGACATCGCGTCTTGATTACCACTTGCTCGTGGCGTCCCGTGGGGGATGTAAGCGGGTTTTGAGCGAGCGTGGTCGTCCCTGTCCCATATCGCTCTGGAAAGTCAGGCTCCAACCAACGCTCGTTGCCAAACCTCACAAGGCATCGTTACAGACACGAAGCCTCGAACTGCTGGTATCGAGTCAAGGATCACGAAACGCCCAGCCACTCGGAAACGGAATATGGCAAAGCTCGCCGAGCAAGAATATCTTAAGCTTACAGGAGAGGCGGGGCGGCAGCACGGCCTTGGGAAGCCGTTCTCCGACGAATATTGTGGTGTCAACCTGGCGTCGATCGGAACGATTATGACGCTGATGCCGCCTCCTCCCGCGCGGGTTCTGGATATGGGATGCGGAGGCGGATGGACGAGCGTTTTCTTCGCCAAACGAGGATATGTCGTGACGGGGCAGGATATCAGTCATGACATGATTGAACTGGCTAGAGAAAATCAGGCAAGTCAGAATGTTGGTGGCAATCTTTCGTTTATTTGCGGTGATTTTGAAGGTGTCGATCAGCAGTCGCAATTCGATGCCGTGATTTTCTTCGACTGCCTGCATCACGCAGAAGATGAGCGGGCGGCAATCGTGAGCGCCTATCGCTCGCTCAAACCCGGCGGCGTTCTCATAACACACGAACCGGGAGAGGGACATGCTACCGCGCCCGGTTCAATTGAGGCAATGAAACTTTACGGTGTTACGGAACGGGATATGCCGCCACATCTGATCATCGGACACGGGTTGGCGGCTGGATTTTCATCATTTCGGATTTATCCGATGCAAGATGAATTGATCGATATTTTTTATAAACAATCCGTTCCGAAACTACTGAGCAAGTCAGGTTGGTTGCGCGCTAAGCGCGTTCTTAGGGCAGCATTTCGCCCATCGGCAAGGTCTAGCTCAGTTGTAGTACTCACCAAATAACCAGTAACAGATTATTGGCTAACTCGGTTCGCTTGACCCGAAGCCCGCCTCAGCCCTTGCGCGCGATCGTATCGTGATAGGCGTCCAGCGCCGCCTGGTTGATCCTGTCCCACTGGTAATCCAGCCCGCGCCGGTGCCCCGCCGCCCCGGTCGCCTTGCGATACTCATGGTCGGTCGCGAACTTCTCCAGCGCGTCGGCATAGGAATCGAGGTCGTTGGGATCGCACAGCAACCCGCTGACCCCCGGTTCGACGATCCCGACCGGCCCGGTGGCATAGGCGGCGACCACCGCCACGCCCGATGCCATCGCCTCCAGCGTGACGTTGCCGAAGCTTTCGGTGATCGAGGGGTTGAAGAACACGTCCATCGACGCGACCGCACGGCCCAGCTCCTGGCCCGACTGGAACCCGGTGAACACCGCATCGGGCACGCGCTCGGCGAACCAGTCGCGCGCCGGGCCTTCGCCGACCACGAGCACGCGGTGCTTCACCCCGCGCGCCTCCAGCCGCATGATGACGTCGGCGAACACGCCCAGGCCCTTTTCCAGCACCAGCCGGCCAAGGAAGCCGATCGCCACCTCGTCATCGGCAATGCCCAGCGACCGGCGCCACTCCAGGCTGCGCATGCCGGGGTTGAACCGCTCATGGTTGATCCCGCGCGACCAGATGCTGACCGGCGTGGTCACGCCCCAGCTGCGCAGCAGCTCGGTCATCATCGGCCCGGTGGTCAGCACCGTGTCGGGCCGGTTGTAGAAGCGCGTCAGCGCCCGGATCATCAGCGGCGTCAGAAAGCCGATGCCATAATATTGCGGATAGGTCTCGAACCGCGTGTGCAGCGACGCGACCGAGGGCAGGTTCCGCTTGCGCGCCCAGGTGATCGCCCGGTGGCCCAGGATATCGGGTGCCGATACATGGACCAGATTGGGGGCGAACGCCTCGAGGTCGGGCAGCACCTTCTTGATGCCCGTCGCGAAATGATATTCGCTGCGCCCGCCCGGCATGGGCAGCGAAGGGACGCTGACCAGATCCCCGGTCGGCTCGAACGGCGGATTGGCGATGGTGGGCGAATAGACGCGAACCTTCACCCCCTGCGACAGCAGATAGCCGACCAGCAGGTTGAGCGCCTGATTGGCGCCGTCACGGACATAATTATAGTTCCCGCTGAACAGCGCGACCCGGAGTTCTTCGTTCTTCATCTGGCCCGCGCGCATAGCGCCCGGCGGGCAGGGTGTCGAGTTTGCCGGGGGTGGGCAAATCGTCCGACCGGCTGGCTCGGGCAGGGGCATGCCACTGAAACAACTTGGGTTCCCGAATTCATGCAAGGCGCAGTTCGCATTTCGATCCGGCGGAAGAATGCGCGCACGAAGGGACGAAGGGACGAAGGGACGAAGGGTCGCTCGCGATCACGACCGCTGCGGCCGGCCTGACGGAAAGGGCAGGGTAAGCCTACAAACTCCGTCACCCCGGCCGGACTGCCGGGGTCTACCCCTCCCATCCCGGACGAGCGCCAGCCACGACGTCCTCCTTGGCTGGGCTACGAACCCGTCTTCAATTTCTGCCCGCTTGCTTCGTGCCTTCGTGGCTTTGTGTGAGCATTCTTCCGCCGGGCTGCGCGCAGCACCTGTGGAATGACCCCCAAAAGTGAGACACGGAGCTAAGACACACTGAGCAAGGAGGCTGGTGTGGCGAGGCGACGACGGCATACGCAGGCGTTCAAGCTGGCGGCGGTGGCGCGAATGCGCGATGCGTCCGATGTGGCAGGGCTGGCGACAGAGCTCGGGATCGATCGCGGGCTGCTCTACAAGTGGGATCGCGCGTTTCGGAGCGGCGGTGCGGAGGCGTTGCTGTTTCCCGGTGAGCGGGTTCGCAAGGGATTGCCGGCGCAGGTCTCGGACGCGATCGGCACCGGAGTTGGGGATGTTTCGGCGGTTCCGGCGGGCACTGCCGAGCTGGAGCGCAAGGTCGCGCAGCAGGCGCTGGATCTGGATTTTTTTCGAGCAGCCTTGCAGCATTTCGCGGGACATCGCCGCATGAGCGACGGGTCTGGCGGGACGGGGTCTACGTCGTGATCCGGACGCAGGCCGAGCGGCAAGGCGCGCTTGGGATCGATCGGATGTGCCGTTTGGCCGGTGTCAGCCGTGCGGGCTATTATCGACACTGGCAGGCGTCACAGCCGGCGCGGGAGGAGACGGCGGTGCGCGACGAGGTGCAGCGCCTGTCGCTCGAGCACCGCTTTTACGGCTATCGCCGGATCACGGCGCTGCTGCGCCAGTCGGGCTGGGCGGTGAATCACAAGCGCGTGCAGCGCCTGCGACAGACCGACAATCTGCTCTGCATCACCGGGCGCACGTTCCGTCCGCCGACGACCGACAGCCGCCATCGCTTCAGCGTCTGCCCCAATCTGGCGCGCAAGATGATGCCCACAAGCGCGAACCAGCTTTGGGTGGCCGACATCACCTATGTGCGGCTGGCGGAGGGTTTCGTCTACCTCGCGGTGATCCTCGACGCCTGGAGCCGCCGCGTGGTTGGCTGGGCGCTGGCGGACCATCTCAGAGCTGAACTCGCTCTCACGGCGCTCGACATGGCGCTCGCTGCCCGCACAGTCGCGCCTGGCGAGCTGGTGCACCATTCGGACCGCGGCATCCAATATGCCTGCACCGCCTATGTGAAGCGCCTCACCGCCGCGGGGATCCAGCCGAGCATGAGCCGCGCCGGTTGCCCATGGGACAATGCAATGGCCGAAAGCTTTATGCGCACGCTCAAGCGCGAGGAGGTCGACGGCCGCCGATATCGCGACCAAGCCGATGTCGAGGCGCGGATCGCCATCTTCCTCGAGAAGGTTTATAATCGCCAGAGACTGCATTCCGCTTTGGCCTATCGGCCACCGGCGGCATTCGAAGACGACGATCGATTGCTATCGGCTCCGCCGCATGCGGCGGAGCCGATAGCACAAGGCACAACAATCTGTGTCTAAGCTCTTTGTCTCACCCAAGGGGTGCACTCCAGAGTATCACACGAAGACACGAAGCCACGAAGAGGGCCGAGGGAGGCGCCGAAGTTCAGGCGACGCACCCGCTTTGTGCCTTTGCGTCTTTGTGCGAGCATATTCTTCGGCGCGCCCGTGCTGACCCAGCTGCAAATCCGCACAAGCCAAAAGATGTCACCTTCCATCCGGATTGCGGAGGTTCACGTGATCCATGCCGCCGCATTCAACTGCCTCACCAGAACGCCGATCCGGATATGCCGCCGGGTGGCTGCCGGCACTTCGGCAGGCATGACGCAACGGGGAGGCTGCGCCCGACAAGACCCGTCACCCCGCCCTCCGCTAACGAGGCGTCAACCACAGCACCGAACGACAGCTTTTCATGTTCCCTTCCTGTTCTACCTGCGCTACCTCCCGGCCATGGCGAAGCTGCGCAAACGATATGTCTGTCAGGCCTGCGGGTCGGTTACCTCGCAATGGGCGGGGCAGTGCGGCGATTGTGCGGAGTGGAACACCTTGGTCGAGGATGCCGGCGCCGTCGCCGCGTCCACTCCGTTCCAGGCCAAGCACAACCTCCAGGGCGGCGGCCGCACGATCCTGATGTCCGGGCTCGACAGTGACGTCGCGCTGCCGGAGCGGATGCAGTCGGGCATTGCCGAGCTCGATCGCGCGCTGGGCGGCGGCTTTGTCGAGGCGTCGGCGACGCTGATCGGCGGCGATCCCGGCATCGGCAAGTCGACGCTGTTGCTCCAGGCCGCGGCGCGGATCGCGATGCGCGGGCTCAAGGTCGCCTATGTCTCGGGTGAGGAAGCGGCGGACCAGGTCCGGCTGCGCGCGCGGCGGCTGGGCCTCGGCTCGGCGCCGGTGCTGCTCGCCTCGGCCACCTCGGTGCGCGACATATTGACGACTTTGGGGGAGGGGCCGGCGCCCGCGCTGCTGATCATCGATTCGATCCAGACGATGCATTCCGACCTGATCGAGGGCGCGCCCGGCACCGTCAGCCAGGTCCGCGCCTCGTCGGGCGAACTGATCCGCTTCGCCAAGGAACGCGGCACCGCCGTGGTGCTGGTCGGCCATGTCACCAAGGACGGCAGCCTCGCCGGTCCGCGCGTGCTCGAACATATGGTCGACACCGTGCTGGCGTTCGAGGGCGAGCGCAGCCACCAGTACCGCATCCTGCGCGCGGTCAAGAACCGCTTCGGCGGCACCGACGAGATCGGCGTGTTCTCGATGGAGGCCGAGGGGCTGAACGAGGTTGCCAACCCTTCGTCGCTGTTCCTGACCTCGCGCGACGAGAGCGTGACCGGCACGGTGGTCTTCCCCGCGCTGGAGGGGACACGGCCTGTCCTCGTCGAGGTCCAGGCGTTGACCGTCCGGCTGGCCAGCGGCGCCACGCCGCGGCGTGCGGTCGTCGGCTGGGACTCGTCGCGCCTGTCGATGATCCTGGCGGTGCTCGAGGCGCGCTGCGGGCTCAGCTTCTCGGCCTGCGAAGTCTATCTCAACATCGCCGGCGGTTACCGAGTCCAGGATCCTGCCGCCGATCTGGCGGTCGCGGCCGCGCTGATCTCGGCGCTGACCGAGCGGCCGATCGCCAGCGACTGCGTCGCGTTCGGCGAGATCGCGCTGTCGGGCGAGATCCGGCCGGTCGCGCACGGCAATCTGCGCTGCCGCGAGGCGGCGAAGCTGGGGTTCGAAAAGGCACTCGCCCCCGCGGCGATGAAGGATCATGCCGGATTGCGCCTGTCCGGCTTCAAGAGTCTCGGCGCCTTCGTTGACCATCTGCTCGGTCGCGGATAGCGAGTCACCCGGGGTACATCCGCACCCGGCTAGGGGCGGACCGGAGGATCTTCTCGACATGGCGCTGACCGGACTCGACATCATCGTGCTGATCGTGATCGGCGGCGCGGCCGTGCTCGGCTTCATCCGGGGCTTCACGACCGAGATTCTGGCGCTTGCCGTGTGGCTGGTGCTCGTGCTGGCGATCAAGCTGCTGCACACGCCGCTGGCCGCGATCCTGGCGGGCGTCGTCGGCACCGCGCAGGGCGCGGCGGTGCTGTCCTTCGCGATCATCGCCGGCGTCACCTATTTCGGCGGGCGGATCGTCGCCAATATGGTCGGGTCGCGCACGCGCCAGAGTTTCCTCGGACCCATCGACCGGGCACTGGGCTTCGGCTTCGGCGGCCTGAAAGGTCTGGTGCTGGTCAGCATCGCCTTCCTGCTGATCGTGCTGGTGGTCGACACCGTCAGCGGCGGTCCGTCGCGCCGGCCCGAATGGATCCGCGAGTCCAAATCCTATCCGATGCTCGATGCAACCAGTGCGTTCGTCGCGGATTTCGTCGATCGCCGCCGCAAGGGCGAACCGGTGTTCGGCGAGGATGACGCCGAACGCCCACCAACAGCAGCCGCGAGGACTGACGTTTGCGAATCTTGTTGATAGCCGCGCTCCTGGGCCTGAGCGGATGCGGCGAAGCCTGCCGGACCTGCCTGGCCTCGTCGCCGCGCAACCCGGTTGCCGCGGCCGAGGTCGAGAAGATCCGCCTGTTCGACGGCGAGCGCCTGCCCGACAGCGCGCGCGACGTCTATTATCACGAGGAATGCTCGGTCGACTGCACCTATTGGCTGCGCTTCACCGTCCCTGACGCCGACGCCCGCAGCTTCGCCGCCCGGTTCCACGCCCAGCCGCGCAAGGGCTATGACCCGATGCCCGAATCCGGCGGCGGCAACGAAGGCCCCGGCTTCACCTGGTGGCCGACCAGCTTCCCCGAAGGTTTCGAAGGCGACGAAGTCGAACGCGACGCCGCGCGCACCTCCGCCCTGGTGATCGCCCGCGACGACAAGGGCAACGCGACCGTGTGGGTGACAGAGTCCAATAAATAGCCTGTGCGGCGAGGGAGTACGTAATCGCACCCAATTTACCCTTCACCCGGCAACAGTGCCGGGATCCGGCGCAACTGATGGTGACCCGCCGATCGACCATTTTCGACATTGACGTCTGCGCGCCCGATGGGAAATCATGCCCATCATGAGGCTATGGGTAGTTGGCCCGCTCTTTGGTTCCCTATTGCTGGGCGAGCCCCAAGCTACGAACGCGCTCGAAGCCGAGGCACCGCGATGCGATCGACATAGCATTGCGCTCGCTGAAATCAGCGCTGCGAACGCATCGACCCAAGGCGCTGCGCGATCACTGAAGTTCATAGGTCCCCAGGCGGACATGCTCAAACTGTGGAGCGTCACGTCGATCACTGGGCCCTGCGCCGGCGGGGCCGTTGCCTATTCAAAAGGAGTCCTACACTTCCCGTACGACATCGGCTTCAAACTGGACGGGAGTGACGGCGCCTTGAAACGGGTGCGCGGCGCTGCACTGAACTCATATTCGGGCCCTGTCGTGGCGTCGCCGCGCGAACTGAGCGGTGCGCGGCTCATCATGGCCGATGAAGCGCAACGGCGTGTGCTCGATGGGCATAGCGCGATCCGCTACGTCGCGCTGTGGAAGCGACAGGGGAAATCGATCGTCGGCACGTTCAGGGTCATTGATGGCGGACCCGCGCAGGACGTCATTCCCCTCATCGTGACCTCCGCCGACCTCAAGTCCGTTGCCTTTTTTCCGGACCTGCACGGATCGTCGGGGCGATTGCTAATTCTGGCCCGGAACAATCACTCTTCTGCGGAGGTGATTGGCGTCGATTGGTCGATGAAAGGCGGGTAGGCACTTTGGGCCGTGCGACCGCGGATGAGCGGCACTGTCGGTCGCCTTGCGTCCGTCAATCAAGGCGGCAGCCTTCGCAAACCCAATTTAGTTTGCCACCCCATCTCCCCCTCGCACGCGCCATCGCCTACATCGGGCGGGACATGACCGCGCCGCTCTACAATGCCGAAATCCTGCGCCTTGCCGCGTCGATCCCCTATCAGTCGCGGATCGAGGCGCCGATGGCGAGCGTCGAGAAACGCTCGCCGGTCTGCGGCAGCCGGGTGACGGTCGATCTCGACCTGGACGAGGCGGGCAGGGTGGCTGCGATCGGCCTGCTGGTGCGCGCCTGTGCACTCGGCCAGGCATCGGCGGCGCTGATGTCGGCCGAGGCCAGCGGCAAGTCGGTGGCGGAACTGGCCGAGGTCCGCGATGAACTGACCGCGTGGCTTGCGGGCGAGCGCGACACGCCGCCCGACTGGCCCGGGCTGCACCTGTTCGAGCCCGCGTTGCCGCACCGGGCGCGCCATCCCTCGATCCGGCTGGCGTTCGAGGCGATCGCCGAGGCGGCGGACCAGGCGGCGCGCGAAAGGGCCGATTGATGGAGGACCATGGGGGGATGTCGCTGCTGCACGACGGGGTGCCGCTGCTCGGTTTCGCGCTGGTCTTCGTCTTGCTGTTCCGGCGCCTGGGCCTGGGCGCCACGCTGGGCTTCCTGGTTGCCGGGGCGATCGTGGGACCGCAGGTTCTGGGACTGGTCGCCGGTGCCGAGAGCAAGATGGGCATTGCCGAGCTCGGGATCGCGCTCCTCCTGTTCCTCGTCGGGCTCGAACTGAGCCCCGGGCGCCTGTGGCGGATGCGCCGCGACATTTTCGGCCTCGGCCTGGCGCAGGTTGCCCTGTGCGGGCTCGCCATCACCGGCGTCATCCTCGTCTTCACGCCCTTTTCCTGGGAAGCGGCGCTCGCGCTCGGCCTGCCGCTGGCGCTCTCCTCGACCGCGCAGGTCCTGCCGCTGCTCCAGTCCGCCGGCCGCCTGCGCACCCCCTTCGGCGAGCGGGCCTTTGCGATCCTGCTGTTCCAGGACCTCTCGATCGTCCCGCTGATCACGATCGTCGCGGCGATGAGCCGCAACCCCGCCGACATGGCCGGCCCGCCCGGCTGGCTGCTCGGCCTCTACACGCTCGGCGCGATCCTCGGCCTCATCCTCGCCGGCCGCTACATCCTGCGACCGCTGTTCCGCCTGATCGGCAATCTCGGCGAGCGCGAGATGTTCGTGTTCGCCGGGCTGTTCACCGTCATCGCCGCCGCCGCGATCATGGAGCTGCTGGGCCTGTCCGCGGCGCTCGGCGCGTTCATCGCCGGCGTGATGCTGGCGGACTCGCCCTATCGCCACGAGCTCGAGGCCGATGTCGAGCCGTTCCGCACCATCCTGCTCGGCCTGTTCTTCCTCGCCGTCGGCATGACGCTCAACCTCGAGGCGATCGCCGACCGGCCCTTCTTCGTCGCCGGCATGGCGCTGGTGCTGATCGCGGTGAAGACGCTCGTGATCATGGGCCTGGCGATGCTGTTCGGGGCCAAGGCGCGCTCCGCCTTCGCGCTGGGCGTGCTGCTCAGCCAGGGCGGCGAGTTCGGCTTCGTCCTCTTCGCCCAGGCGCAGCAGGCGCTGCTGGTCGAGAACGAGGCCGCCAGCATCTTCGGCGCGATCGTCACCCTGTCGATGGCGACCACCCCGTTCCTGATGATGCTCACCAAGCGCCTGCGCGCCGAGCCCGAGCCGAGCGGCGAGCATCTCGACACGCCGCAGCATGACGGCAGCAACGCGATCGTCGTCGGCTATGGCCGCTTCGGCCAGACGGTGGCGCAGATGCTGCTGGCGCAGGACATCCCGGTCACGCTGATCGACACCGATGTCGAGATGATCGAGACCGCGGGCGGCTTCGGCGCCAAGGTCTATTATGGCGACGGCACCCGGCTCGACGTGCTGCGCCAGGCGGGCGCCGCCGATGCCGAGCTGATCCTGTTCTGCCAGGACGGCGACGCGCTCGATACCGAGGCGCTGGAGGCGATCCACCACGCCTTTCCCAAGGCGAGCATCCTGGTGCGCGCCTTCGACCGCCGCAGCGTCATCAAGATGAACGGCGCCCCCGTCGTCGGCATCGTCCGCGAGGTGCTGGAAAGCGCGGTCTTCATGGCCCGCCGCGCAATGGCCGCGGTCGGCGTCGACCAGACCGAGATCGACCGCAGCGAAGCCGAGTATCGCCGCCGCGACAAGGCCAGGCTCGACATCCAGCGCGAAGCCGGCGACGTCCGCGCCGGCCGCGACACGATCCTGACGCAGCAGGCCAAGCCGGTGGCGATGGACGAGGACCTGGAGATGAGCGGCTGATCCTCGGCCAGGATTGGTTCGCGCAGAGATGCAGAGGCGCAGAAAGGGCGCGCATGATTGCCCCGGGGGCGCTGCCAGATCAAGGCAACTGAAACGCACCCGGCCATCCCCAACGAACCCCTCAGCGCCTCCGCGCCTCTGCGCGCACAAGATCTTCACCGAAACCAGACAACGCCCTGCACCTTCCAGCGCCATCCGATATCAAGGGTGCCGCATGCCAACCGGACCGGAAAAAAACCGATGAAGCCGATCACGATCCTCGCCGCCCTCTCCGGCGCGCTCGCAGTCGCCGCCGGCGCGTTCGGTGCGCATGGTGCCAGCGGCGTCGCGGCCGAGTGGCTGCGCACCGGGGCCCAGTATCAGATGATCCACGCCGTCGCCGCGCTCGTCGCGCTGCGCATGGGCGCGCGGCTGCCCGCCGGGCTGTTCGTCGCGGGCGGCGCGGTGTTCGGCCTCACCCTCTACCTGATGGCGCTCGGCCTGCCGCGCTGGCTCGGCGCGGTCACGCCGATCGGCGGCGTGCTGCTGATCCTCGGCTGGCTGGCCCTCGCGCTCCACGCGCTGCGGGGCAGGGCGGGGTGAGCAGGCTCACGATCGATCAGATCGACATTGTTGGCCGCAGTTTCGCCGCCGCCGCAGTGACCAGCATCGGCGTGATGCTGATCAATCTCACCGCCGTCCTGTATCAGTGGCGCGGCCCGCACATACCGCTGCTCTGGGCCCTTCCGCCGTTCGTCGCGGCGCTGGTCTTCTACCGCGCCCCGCTCGACCGCATGCTCGCGACGGTCGGCCTGTGGCTCGTGGTCCTCCCCGCGGCCATGGCCACGGACGTCATCGCCCACCTGTTCGGCTATTGCCTGCAGTAGCGCGCTTCCCCCTGCCAGGGAGGGGGTAACGCCCCCTTACTCCCCAGCCACGATCTTCTCGATCCCCGCCGCGGTCGACGGGTGGTACCCCGTCCGCGCCTCGGCGAACAGCGCGCGGGCCTTGGGCCGCCCCCACTCGCCCTGTTCCATCAACCGCGTATACAGCGGCCGGATCAGCAGCCCGCGCCCCACGCTCGTCACGAACTGCCTCAGCGACGGCAGCGCCGGCTCGTACCGGTTGCCGATCGCCAGATCGAGCCAGGCCGAGCGCACATAGGCATTGCCCGACCCCGACAGCCCCAGCGTCTCGTCCAGCTCCTTCAGCCGCGCCGCGCTCATCTGCCGCGGCAGCCCGTTGAGGAACCGCTGCCACTCCTGCGTGCTCCACCCGTCCGGTCGCACCGCGCTCGCCGGTCCGCCCGCCTTGAACGCCGCCAGCTTCGCATCCACCGCGGCCAGCGTCGCGCTCGTCACATGCACCGCATTCTCGGGCAGTCCCGCGCCATACGCCCAGCGATCCAGCTGCAGCTTCGCCTCCAGCGCCTGGTCCCCCTTGATCAAGTTCGCCCTTATATCCGCCAGGAACCCCGCCGTCGTCTGCGGCTGAAACGCATGCCGGTCGAAATAGGACTTCAGATACGCATCGAACCGCGCCCGCCCGACCGTCCGCTCGATCGTGCGCAGGAACACCGATCCCTTGAAATAATCGAGTTGGCCATAGGTCGCCCCCGGCTCGCCGTGCAGCCGCGTCGCTGGCGCATCCTTGCCCCCGGCCAGCCCGATGTCGCGCTGCAACCCGTCCCAATCCAGGTCGGAATACATCGCCGCCCGCTCGGCACCGTACAACGCTTCCATGATCCGGTTCTCGAAATAGGTCGTGAACCCCTCGTTCAGCCAGCTGTCCGACCAGGTCGCATTCGTCACCAGATTGCCCGACCAGCTATGCGCCAGCTCGTGCGCCACCACATCGGTGTTCGACCGGTCGCCCGTCACGATCGTCGGCGTCAGGAAGGTCAGCATCGGGTTTTCCATGCCGCCATAGGGAAAGGACGGCGGCAGGACGAGCATCTCGTACCGGCCCCAGCGATAGGGACCGTACAGCGCCTCGGCCGCGTCGATCATCTTCTCGATATCGACGAATTCGCGCGCCGCCGCGTCCAGCATCTCGGCCTCGGTCCACACCCCCGTGCGCGGGCCCAGCTCGCGATATTTCAGGTCCCCCACGGCCAGCGCGATCAGATACGGCGGCACCGGCTTGGTCATGCGAAAGCGGAACGTCCGCATCCCCTTCGGCCCCGCCTCGCCGGGCAGCTTGGTCAGGTGCTCGGCGCTCATCACCGCCACCAGCCCCTCGGGCACGGTGATCTTCGCGGACCAGGTCTGGCGGATGCCCGGGCTGTCCTGCGTCGGGATCCAGCTGCGATTGTTGATCGGCTGCCCCTGGCTGAACAGATATGGCTTGCGCTTGCCCAGCGTCTGCTCGGGGCGCAGCCACTGCAGCGCGCTCGCCCCCGGGCCGGTGGCATAGCGGATGACGATCCGCGTCGCCCCGTTCAGCTGGATGGTCAGCGGCGCGCCCAGCTCGGCATCGTCCGCCCCGACCACATATTTCAGCGCCCGCCCGCGCCCGTCGGTGACCGAGCTGATCGCCAGGTCGTCGGTATCCAGCACGATCTCCCGCGCGCCCTTGGCGGCCAATATGTCCAGCGTCGCGGTGCCGCGCATCGCCTTGGCCGCGAAATCGGCGGTCAGGTCCAGGTCGACATGCGTCACCCGCGCCACCTCGGGCCGCGCCCGCGTCCACACGTCCTTGGCTTCAGGCGTAGTCAGGATCGGCGCCGGCTGCGTCACCTGGGCAATCGCGGGCAGCGACAGCGTCGCCAGGACAAGGGCAGAGGCCAGAAAGCGCATGTTTGGGCCTTTTGAAGGGGTTGGCATGGCGACGTGCCTATGCGGATGCGCGATGAACCGCAACTGAGTGGGGCAGGAGCACGCATTCCCCGAAACCCCGCGTGCTCCGGCGAAGGCCGGAGCCCAGCTGCGGGAGAAAGCTCCTACCAGAGGTGCTGCACCGTCACATGCGCCCGGCACGTCGATGCGCAATCCAGCTGGACGCTGACCAGCACCTTGCCACCCTGCCAGTCCCCTCCGCAAACGGCGTCGGGCTCTGACGCCAGAGTTGCGGCGTCGGGAATGGTCAGGCCGGATTGCCGGCACGCTCTGCGAAGCCCGGCCCGCACGGCTTCCGTTGAGGCAGGAATGGCGAGTGTCTGCATCGCCATGTCAGGCTGGGTGCCATCGGCTGCAATCCGCTCCACGGTCCCCGCCTCAGATACCGGCAGCTTCGAATCTGCCACTACCCGGGCCAGCAGGTCGCCGGCATCGTCGTTGAAGACGGTAAGGCGAACGAAATCGCGATTGGCGAAAAGCCATCCGCCAACCAGAATGGCCAGTAGAGCGAAGGCTGCAAGTAGCAGGCGAAAGGCCTTGTTTGGCCGGCGCGGGATGGACTCGTGAAGACTGGCAGCCACGGCTGGATCCTTTTGTCGCCCGCGCCGCTTTTACGCGCCGCTCGGAATCGGCAAAAGAGCTTTCAATGCGCCCGGACCGCGGGGATCACGGGCTGCGCTGACACAGGAGCGGCATCAGCATGCAACAGGAGGAACTCGAACCCCTCCGCGACCTCGCCGCCGCAAGCGGCCTCGTCTCCAACCCCCAAATCGGCGACGGCATCGTCTACGGCCGGTCGCGCCTGCCGGCGACGGGCGACGAATTCACCCTCAACCTCGATCCGGAAGAGGAAGACGGTTTTACCGATCCCGCGACCCTGATGGCATCCGCGGCCCGCTTCCTCGCGATGGACGCTGCAGCCTGGCGCGCGATCGTCGACGCGGTCGCTCGGGAGGTGGAGGAAGCGGTCGGCGACGTCGAAGTGGTCGAGAAGACCGACCTGCGCGACGACCTCGACATTCGCTCCGTCGTCATCTTTGCCGAGATCACCCTCCTGTCGTTCGCCGCCGACCGCCAGTTCCCCGACAGCTGGATCCGCGCCCAGCTGGCGGAGGACTATGAGGTGGAGGACATTGCGGTCGATGAGCGGGATGAGGTCGAGACGGTGGCGTTCGATACGCTCGACGACCTTCTCGATCATATAAGCGAGGATAAATAACCGGTAGACTGGTTTGGCCGCGACACTTGCGGCGAAGTCCAAAGCGACTGCCGAGGGGGGAACATGGTATCAGCGACCAGCCTGACCGGTGCCGCCGGCGAGCATTTCGTGATGAGCGAATTGCTACGCCGGGGATTGATTGCGGCTCTCGCTCCGGCGGGCGTCCCGAATTGCGACATCGTCGTCACCGACGATATCGGAGACCGGCTTTGCGCCATCCAGGTCAAAACCCGCAACAGCACCGGAAAGGATGGCGGCTGGCACATGGGCAAGAAGCATGAGAGCCTGACGTCACCGTCCCTCTTCTATTGCTTCGTGGACTTCGCGATGGGCAAGGATTGCGGACCTTTCACCCATGTCGTTCCATCATCAGTCGTCGCGGAATCCCTGGCTGTCTGCCACCAGGTGTGGTTGCATCAGCCTGGAAAGAAGGGGCAGCAGCACAAGGATGGCGACATGCGGCGCTTCCTGCCGGACTATAGTCACCTTGGTGTCAGCAAGTACGGCGCAGGTTGGCTCGAACGTTATCGAGAGGCTTGGCATCTGCTATCTCCATCGCTCACCAGCCGCGGGTGACTTCGTAAGCGCGTTGATGTGATGCGCACCGCCAGCCGGGGGGAGGAAGGTTAGATCCTTCACCACATTGCCGACGATTTCATATCGTATTCGGAGACCCGGGTCCATTCGAGCGCAGGAAATCATCGAGTAGCTATCGACGGATCCGAACGCCGTAGTCCGCTCTTGTCGCTCGTCAGGATCACATTAGAGCGGTTTCCACTCATTCCGGTTCATATCCGCATGAGCTGAAGTAGTTGGCGCATTCGGCGGGCTGGAAGATGTCGACGAGCCTGCCGATCAACCCCCACAGCCCGCTGACGGTTCGTTCGCCCGCCTTGCGCAGCATGGCCTTGAGGCGGGAGAAGGCCTTTTCAATGGGATTGAAGTCGGGGCTGTAGGGCGGGAGGAAGCGCAGGGTTGCTCCGGCCGCTTCGATCCGCTCTTTCACGGCGGCCCGCTTGTGGCTGGAGAGGTTGTCCATGATGACGACGTCGCCGGGCCGCAACTCTGGCACCAGGACCTGCGCCACATAGGCTTCGAACCAATCGCCGTTGATCGGCCCGTCCAGCACCATAGGTGCGACCATGCCGGTCATGCGCAGGCCGGCGACCAGCGTTGTGGTCTTGCGATGGCCATGTGGGAAGCCCATCCGCAATCGCTCGCCCTTGGCGCAGCGCCCGTGGCTGCGGGTCATGTTTGTCGCAGTCCAAGTCTCGTCGATGAACACGAGGCGTTCGGGCTCGAGATCGATCTGGCCGTCGAACCAGCGCTGGCGTTGCCTCAGGACGTCGGGACGGTCTTGTTCGATCGCGTGGCCAGTCTTTTTTTGCGCGTAATCCCGTGACGGACGAAGAAGCGATGCACCGTCCCGATCCCGACCTTGGCGCCGCGCTCGATCAGCCGCACCTGAATCTCCACCAGGGTCATGTCGCCCTTCTCGGCGATCAGTTCCCGGATGAAGTCGCCGTGCGCTTCGATCTTGCCCGAATGCCGGTCGCCGCCGCGTCGCTTGGCCACGGCACGGCCATGTTCCAACGCAAGACGACGCCAGCGGATCGCACTCGACACGCTGACACCAAAGCGCGCCGCCGCGGCATGGCAACTCAGGCCGCCCTCAATCGCGGCCACAACCCTGTCCCGAAGATCCTGTGAGAGCGTGCGTGCCATCCATGCTGGCCTCCTGCCACCAGCAGGAAATCTGAATCACATCAGGCCGGAAATGGGAATCCCCGTCGAGTCAGTTCGTGGGGAAACCGCTCTAGTATCATGTGGCATATTAGGAGGCGGCATGAGCGAGACACGTCGGATTGTAAGAGTCTTCCTTGGCTCGCCTGGTGATCTTGTAAGTGAACGCAAGGTTGCCAAAGAAGTCTGCGATGAGTTCAATAGCCTATGGGCCTCTAGCCTTGGGTATCATGTTGAGCTTGTCGGGTGGGAAGATACCGTCGCTGCATTTGGCAGAGCTCAAGCTATCATCAATAGGGACCTCCGCAATTGCGAGTATTTTGTAGGCGTCATTTGGAAGCGCTGGGGTACACCTCCAGACAGTGACGGGAAATTCACTTCCGGTTTCGAGGAGGAATTCTCAATTAGCCTTGAGCGCCGTCAAAATGGCGAGCCGGTCGAGATTGCAATGTTTCTCAAAGATGTGGACCCGGAATCGCTTAAAGATCCAGGAGACCAATTAAAAAAGGTCATTGAATTTAAGAATAAGCTGATCGACGGAAAGCAAGTGTATTTCGAGTCGTTTACGGATGAAGTTGCGTTTGAGGCAAAAATTCGGAGAGCCATAACGAAATATGTTCAGGGAAAATCTAGTTCTGAAGAAGAAAAACCTAAGGAGCAGTCGCGATCAACTGTCGAAGTCCAAAGCGTTTTGAAGTTACGCTCAAGTGGCAATGAAGAGGGGGCCTTAGAGGAAAGCCATTTAAACGGATATTTGGACCGAAACACGTCAGAATTCCTTAGGGATTTTACTACAGGATCAAAAAATTCAGAAGATGGTGTTTCCTCGATCGAAGTCTCTAGGATGCGTCTTATTGCTTGTACTCTTTATACGCCAGCAAATGACATCAGGTATGTTCAAGCTCATGATGCGAACATATTATTTAGCAATCGATTTGACATCAAAATCGGCCACCGTGAAATTGTCTCCCTTTTCCAAGCTGGACTGCGGGCCATTGACGATGAAAATATTCCAGTATGGTTCTGGTATAAAAAACTTTCAGAGAAATCTCTTGTCGATCCTTTGGTAGCAAGTGCTGGTTTTGGGCTTGATCGTGCCAGAATTGGAGCGTTGAAAGCGGCAGCACTTATTCAAGTTCCTCTTGAGGTATCAAAGGAAGTGCGACAATATATATTTAGTAGGTGGGCGTCTTCTCCGGACGAGGTTATCGTAGCCGCGCTAAACTATCTCGCCGAAGTTGGCGTAGAGGATGATATTTCGTGGATAGTTGACCAATATGATAAGTGGGAAGGTGGGACTCAGGCGGCAGCTCTCCGGGCGATGTCTTTAGTAAGGAAAAGAGAGTTTGGCGAGGAAAGTGCTATCAATTCGATCTATGAGCTTGACGTCGCCTCTATAGACATAAGTTTAGTACATTCATTGTTTAATGATGTTAGTTCATTGAGCGATGATGTTCTATTTCGAGGGGTTCAGCAAAGATCGGCAGAAATTAGGCGAGTAGTGGTCCGATCTTTGATGGCCCGCCGTCTGATAGATTTCGATTTGGCGACTAATTTGTTGGCTGACCCCGACACCGAAATTCGATTTTATGGGCTATGCTCATTAGTCGATATAAAGCAGCCAGTGTCCGACGGGGACGCGAAGAAGGTGCTCGCAGGCGATGGTGACAGGGCGGGATTTAGCGCTCTGACGGAAGCGTCGAACGACCGATGGTACTATAAATATAAGAGATTTAGATTTTCGGCGCTTGACATTGCGGATTTGCGACAAGCCGTAAGATAAGAGTCAATTTATAATAGATAAGCGTTCCAAGCTTTAGTTGATCGCCGATTCTCTGAGTTTAGCGAAGAATTACGCAAGCAAATCTCTGACGGATTTTCAAGTGCTTTTCAAGAACATGTTGACAAGCTTCGAAAACTATCAGTGTCCGAAAAGCTTTTAGGGGAAACTGAAAGTTTGAGAGCTTATGTTTGCGAGAAGCACACAGCTAACATGATGGAGGTTTTATATAATCGAGGTTCTGGCTCAGATATGCCGTTAGTGAGAAAAGTATGCGAGAAACCTTGGTACCGACCCAGTAAATCATGATTGAGTTTTATTGGTAAGCATGGATCACAGAATGATATCGAATTAATTATTAAACTTGGCGAAAAAGGGGTCCCGTATTCGTATTACGCTCTTGAGTCGGTGCAATTTATAGAAATTTTGACGCTTTCAGCTAAGGCTCTAATTTACGTTTCAGGAGATATACTTGAGGAAATGTTATTGAAGTGCTTAAATAGGAAAGTATGTCCATACGTTATTTTTGAATTGTCAAAGTCAAGATTTTCTAAATTGTCAGATCAATACATTATGAGGTTGCTGTCTAGTGATAGAGATGAGGACCGCAAAGCGGTTGCGCTAAAGTCGATCTTGTCATTTACTGTGGGTAGAGTTCAGCGCATTCTGAAAGAATATAATGCTCAGGACGTATATAATTATAATGTAATTAACTTTTTGGATATGGGCGTGTCATTAGGCGAGGACGCTAAGGTTGTATCTGCTAGGATGATAATGAAATACTATTGAATATGGTCGATTTTAATGCAGGCTAACGAGGTGCATGCACGCGGGGGCTTTCGATCCCGTGCTCACATAGGTGCCATCCTTGCACAGCCCCAGTGCATCACTCGGCAAGCCGCCGACCGAGCGACCTGACGCCGTCTGGCCCGACCCGCTATCCTGCGCATAGGCGGCGGAACCCATCAGCATCACGGAGCAAAGTGCCGAAAATGCGATACCGTTTCGAGCATTCCTCATCGCTGAAACTCCCTAGTCTGAACACCAAGATTGCTTGCGCGTGCAGATTTGCCGGGAGTTGAGGAGGCCGGTTAAATGACCAGGGTGAGCCTCGTAACGATGGACCGTCGCGACCGGGATGATGACCATGCGCTCTCTAACCATCGCATTCTTGTTCGGCATTTTCGCGCCGGTTGGCCCTTCAGCGATCGTGCAGCCATCATCGCACGACGTAATTCTGGTTGGTCTCGACTGGATCGGGTTATGGCGTGATGGACGGATCACCACTTCACATGAGGAGCCGAACTGGACGTTCCAGGCTGCGCAACTGAGTGCGGACAAGAAGACGATCGAGGTGGTCGCCTATTCGACTCAACAAAGTGAACAGAGTGCGATCGTACGGATGCGTTTCGATGCCCGTACTTTGGCGCCCGGACCGCGAACGAACGATGTAGCCCCCGATTTCGTGCCGACTTTGGGCAACCCCATCAATCCGGACCCGCTTGATGGTGACGCGGCCGGTCCCGATGGCCCGCTCGTCACGACCAAAAGTGCTGATAGGATCGTCGTGAAACTGCGCGCGGGTGGCGTGGCGCATCGGTTGCCCGCCGGTACGTGGCGGATGGCCATTTCTCCGGACGGATCGACCGCTGCAGCGTTTGCCAAACCCACATCGCCTCATGCGCCGTGGCGCGGCCAGGCATGGGATACGCGCACGGGCCGCGCTATCCCCGCTCCCGGCCTGACGATCGACGACGGTGCCGCCCGCGAGTACAACGTCAACCGCGGCGTGGGCTGCCTGCTACCCAATGGGGCGGGCGTGATCTTCACCTATATCGGAAGTCCCGCAGACCGATGGTCCGAATATCAGGCATTTGGCACGAAAGCGGGCAAGCCTGTCGAGCTGACGACCGGCTACGTGAGAACCTGCATCAGCGCTAAATGAAGCTGCCGAAGCTGATTGGATATAGCGTGCGTGCGGCGACGTGATCCCTGCCTACCCCCGCACCTCATCCAGAAACCGCGCCACCTCGCCCAGATCCACCGCCCGCTCCAGATACGTCTCCCCGATCCCCCGCGCGAGGAGGAAGGGCAGGGTGCCGGCGTCCATCTTCTTGTCGTGCAGCATATGCGCGACCAGCGTCGCGCCATCGGCGTCGATGCCCGCCGCGGCCAGCCCGTCGGGCAGGCCGACCGCGCGCAGGTGCGCTGCGACCCGCTCGGCATCCTCGGCTCGGCACAGGCCCAGCCTTGCCGAATATCCGAACGCCAGCGCCATGCCCGCCGCCACGCCCTCGCCGTGGACCAGCCGGTCGGAAAATCCCGTCTCGGCCTCGAGCGCATGGCCGAAGGTGTGGCCCAGGTTGAGCAGCGCGCGCTTGCCGGTCGTCTCGCGCTCGTCCTCCGCCACGATCCGCGCCTTGGCCGCCACCGACCGGGCGATCGCCGTCTCGCGCGCCTGCGGGTCGCCCGCCAGCAGCGCCGCGCCATTCGACTCGCACCAGTCGAAGAATTCGGGATCGTCGATCAGGCCGTATTTCACGACCTCGGCATAGCCGGCGCGGGTATCGCGCAGCGGCAGCGTGTCCAGCACCTGCGGATCGATCAGGACCAGCGCCGGCTGGTGGAACGTGCCGATCAGGTTCTTGCCCGCGCGGCTGTTGATCGCGGTCTTGCCGCCCACCGAACTGTCGACCTGCGCCAGCAGCGTCGTCGGGATCTGGACGAAGCCGCATCCGCGCTTGAGGATGCTGGTGGCAAATCCGACCAGGTCGCCGATCACCCCGCCGCCCAGCGCGATGACATGGTCGCCGCGCTCCACGCCCAGCTCGAGCAGCCGGTCGGTCAGCGCCTCCAGCTGCGCCCAGCTCTTGGTGCCTTCGCCGGGCGGCAGCACGATCGCCTCGCTGGCGACCCCCGCCTCGCTCAGCGCAGCCTGCAGCGTCGCCAGGTGCGGCGCGACATTCGCGTCGGTGACGATCGCCATCGTCCGGCCGCGCGACAGCGGCTTCAAATGGGTGGCGGCGCGCGACAGCACGCCGGCCTCGATCACGATGTCATAGCTTCGGGCGCCCAGCGCGACGGGAATGATGGTCATGCACCTATTGCTTCAAGGATGGCGTTCACCGTCGCGTCGTGCGGGGCGACCACGCTCTTCACGCGGAACGGCGCCAGGGAATAGAAGGGGTTTCGGACCGCGGCCAGCTCGGTCAGGATTTCTTCCGGATCGCGCCCGCGCAGCAGCGGGCGGGTGTCGCGCCGCCGCACCCGGTCGGCCAGCACCGCCGGCTCGGCGTCCAGCCACACGGCAATGGCATGGTCGAGGATCAGTTGCCGGGTCTGGTCCTGGACGAACGCGCCGCCGCCGGTCGCGATCACCTTGGGCGTCCCGTCGACCAGCCGGGCGATCACCCGCCGCTCGCCGTCGCGGAAATAGGGTTCGCCGAATCGGTCGAAGATATCGGTGATCGCCATCCCCGCCGCGGTCTCGATCTCGGTATCGGCATCGACGAAGGGCAGGTCCAGCCGCTGCGCCAGCCGCCGCCCCACGGTCGACTTGCCCGCGCCCATCAACCCGACGAGCACGATCGGCTTGCCGCTCCAGCGCGGATCGAGGGGGCGTGTTTGTAACATGGCCAACGGGGCTATACAGCGAGGGTCGCGCTCGGGCAAAAGGCCGCGCGCATAGTCTTGTTTGTTTGCGGAAGAGTTTTCCAATGCCCCGTTTTTTGATCGTGCTGATCGCTGTTATCGTGCTGCTGGTGGCAGGGCTCTTCTTTTTCGCCGGGCGGGACACCGCCAAGGAACCGACGCGGGTGGAAAAGGGCGTCTCGCTTGAAAATCTCGCCAACTAGGCTGTCCGCCGCCCGGATCGCCATCGTCGCCGCCCTGCTTGCGGGCGTCGCGGTGCCGGTGCTCGCGCCGCTCCGGGCCCAGGACACACCCGAATCGCTGCTGCCGCCGGGGTTCAACGATCCCGCACCGGCGCCTGCGCCCGCGCCGGCCCCGCGTCCGTCGGGGCCTGCCGCGCCGCGTCCCTCCGCCGCGCCGGTCGCACCGCCCTCGATCCCGGCCGATTCGCCCGACCTGTTCGGCAATGACAGCGCGCCGCTGGCCGAGGCGACGCCCACGCCGATCGACTACAGCAAGTATGAGCTGCCCGATTTCGCCAAGCGCTCGCTGAACCGCATCGGCGTGTCCGCCTGGGGTAATCCGGTGTTCGCGCCCAATGCCTTTGCCGGCACGCCCGGCCGCGCCCAGATGATCCTGATGCAGCGGCTCGACGCGCCGATCCCGTCGCGCTGGGTCTCGATCGCGCTGCGCCGCGCGCTGCAATCGCCGATCGATACCCCCGCCGGGATCAACGGCGCCGATTACGCGGCCCAGCGTGCCTGGCTGTTGCTGCGCATGGGCGAAAGCTTCGCCGCGCGCGCGGTGGTGCAGGGCGTCGATGCGGAGAATTTCACCCCCGGCCTGTACCGCGTCGGGATGCAGGTGGCGCTCGCCGCCGCCGATCCGGGGATGGTGTGCGGCTTTGCCGATCCCGCGGCGCAGGAACTGCCCGATCGCGGGTGGCAGCTGGCCCGCGCCTGGTGCGCCGGGCTGGGCGGTGAGCCGAACAAGGCCCAGGCACTGCTCAAGGAGGCCCGCTCGGGTCCGCGCGGCGACATCGACAATCTCCTGGCCGAAAAGCTTGTGAATGCCGGTGGCCGCGGGGCGGTGACGATCGAATGGGGCGGCGTCGACGGGCTCAGCGCCTGGCGCTGGGGCCTCGCCACCGCCACCGGAGAAACCGTGCCCGACGCGCTCTATAGCGGTGTGGGTCCGCAGGTCCGCTTCTGGCAGGCGCTGGCGCCGATGGTCCCCGCGGCACAGCGCATCGCCCCGGCCGAGCTGGCTGCCGCCAACGGCGTCTTCTCGAACGCCGGCCTTGTCTCGCTCTATGGCGAGATCGAGCAGGAGGATGATGGCGGCGCCTTCGTCGCCACCGCGCGCGACCTGCGCACCGCGCATACCGGTCCCGATGCCGCGGCGCGCGTCGCCGCGCTCAAGACGATCTGGGGCGAAAGCGATTCGGCGCGCCGCCGCTATGGCCGGCTGGTGCTGACCGCGCGCGCCGCCTCGGCGATCCCCGTGCGGCCCGAACTCGCCGCCGATGCCGATACGCTGATCGCCTCGATGCTGACCGCCGGTTTCGAACAGCCGGCGCTTGCCTGGCGCGGCGTCGCGCCGCGCGGCGGATCGGGCTGGATGCTGCTCGCGCTGACCGATCCGTCAGGCGCGGTCGCGGGCGGCGACTTCGAGGCCTATCGCGGCGCGGCCAGCCCGCGCGCGGCGCAGCTCGCCTTTGCCGGGCTCGCCGGCCTGGGCAAGCTCTCGGACGGCGACGCGCGCAGCTATGCCCAGTCGCTCGACGTGCCCGTGGGCGCGCAGAACAGCTGGACCCGCGCGATCGACGAGGCTGCGGCCCGCGGCGACACCGGCAGCGTCGCGCTGCTCGCCGCGGTCGGCATGCAGTCGCGCGGCTGGGGCGCGATCTCGCCCGAGGCGCTGTTCCACATCGTCGCTGCCTTCCGCACCGCCGGCATGCCGCAATATGCCCGGATGATCGCCGTCGAGGCGGTCACCCGCGCCTGATCCGCCGCGGGGCCCTTCGGTGAGCGCCGGCGACGATCGCGCGCTGATCGACCGGTTCCTCGAAATGCTCGCGGCGGAGGCGGGGGCGGCGAAGAACACGCTCGCTGCCTATGGCACCGACCTGCGCCTCGCGTCGCAGGCGCTGCACGGCCGCCTGGGCGAAGCGGGGCAGGGCGAGCTTCAGACGCTCGCCGCCGCCTGGCAGGACCTGTCGCGCGCCACCGTCGCGCGCAAGTCCGCTGCGCTGCGCCGCTTCTTCGCCTTCCTCGCGGACGAGGGGCTTCGCGCCGACGATCCCGGTGCGGCGCTGCCCCGGCCGGGCGCCACCCGCCCGCTGCCCAAGGTGCTCAGCACGGGCGATGTCGATCGCCTGTTCGACGCGGTCGCCGCGCGGCAGGCGCGGGTGCCCGCCGACCCGCTCGACCTGCGCCTCGGCGCGCTGGTCGAGTTGCTCTACGGCTCGGGCCTGCGCGCGACCGAGCTCGTCTCGCTGCCGCGAAACGCCGTCCATCCCGACCGCCCCTATCTGATCCTGAAGGGGAAGGGCGGGCGCGAGCGGCTGGTGCCGATCTCCGACCGCGCCCGCGCCGCGGTCGCGCTGTGGCGCGGCCATGTCGATCCGGGCAAGCTGTGGCTGTTCCCCTCGGGCAAGGCGCATCTGTCGCGGGTGCGGCTGTACCAGATCCTTCAGGGGCTGGCGGTCGAGGCCGGCATCCCGCCCGACCGGGTCAGCCCGCACGTCCTGCGCCACGCCTTCGCCACCCATCTGCTCGAAGGGGGCGCCGATCTGCGCGCGCTCCAGGCCATGCTCGGCCATGCCGACATCGCCACGACCGAGATCTATACCCATGTCGACAGCCGCCGGCTGGTCGATCTGGTCAATTCGCGGCACCCGCTGGGTGAGGCGCTCGTTGACGCGAAGCCTCGCCGCGCTTAACCGAAACGACCCATGGCCAGTTTCCTAGATTTCGAAAAGCCGATCGCCGAGCTCCAGGCCCGGATCGACGAGCTTCGCACCACCGCTCAGGGCGGCGAGGTCGATCTCGATGCCGAGATCGCCCCGCTCCAGGCGAAGTCCGACAAGCTGCTGCGCGACACCTATTCGCGCCTCACCCCCTGGCAGAAGACCCAGGTCGCGCGCCATCCCGAACGCCCGCACTTCACCCATTATGTCGCGGCGCTGATCGAGGATTTCATGCCGCTGGGCGGCGACCGTGCCTTTGCCGACGATCAGGCGATCATCGGCGGGCTGGGGCGCTTTCGCGGCCGCCGCGTCATGGTCATCGGCCATGAAAAGGGCGACGATACCGCAAGCCGGCTCAAGCATAATTTTGGCATGGGCAAGCCCGAGGGCTATCGCAAGGCGATCCGCCTGATGCAGCTCGCCGACCGGTTCGGCCTGCCGGTCGTCACCCTGGTCGACACCTCGGGCGCCTTTCCCGGCATCCAGGCCGAGGAGCGCGGCCAGGCCGAGGCGATCGCCCGCTCGACCGAGCAATGCCTCAACCTCGGCGTGCCCCTGGTCGCCGCGGTGCTGGGCGAGGGCGGCTCGGGCGGCGCGGTTGCGCTGGCCGCGGGCAACGCCGTGCTGATGCTCGAACATGCCGTCTATTCGGTGATCTCGCCCGAGGGCTGCGCCTCGATCCTGTGGCGCACCGCCGACAAGGCGCCCGAGGCGGCCGAGGCGATGAAGGTTACCGCGCAGCATCTCAAGGAGCTCGGCGTGATCGATTCGATCGTTCCCGAACCCCTGGGCGGCGCGCACCGCGATCACCCGGCCGCGATCCGCGCGCTGGGCGACGCGATCGAATCGGCGCTGGTCACGATGGACGGCCTCGCGCCCGAGGCGCTGCGCCAGATGCGCCGCGCCAAGTTCCTCGCGATGGGTCGTCTCTAAGATATATCTTGGCGTAGGAAGCTTCCTACGCTTTTTTGCACAGCGAAATGCACGAAAAGGGCGGCGGAACCGAAGTTCCGCCGCCCGATTCTTGTCAGCGTCTGTCGAAACCGAGGCTTACGAAGCCTTCATGTTCGACGAAACGTTGTCGAAGGTCTTGGTCAGCTGGTTGCCCAGGCCCTGCATCGCGGCGATCGCGGCGACGGCGATCAGAGCGGCGATCAGGCCGTATTCGATCGCGGTCGCGCCCTTGGAATTCTTAACGAAATTGCGAATCTTGGTCATAACGGTCTCCACGTTCGAAGTGCTTCATTTCCCGGCCGCTCCGGTAGAACCGTCGCGGCATCCTGAGCTTAGGAAAGGGAGGTAAATAAAATTCTAAACTCCGACCCATAGCGGCCGAAAAAACTTCGGGATCTCAACGGCTGGTTTGAACCTGTTCGGACACCCAGTTCCACATGCTTGTCGTCCGCCCAGCCAGCAGCTGCAGCGTCGCGAGCAGGGCGAGCACGATCAGTGCGATAATGAAGCCATATTCGACGGCGGTCGCCGCCCGCCGATCGGCCGAAAAGCGGCGGACGTGTCGCAACAAGGCTCGCATTCGTGCACCACTCCTCCGATAGGTGCGCCGCAGTCTAGCGAAGGGGCGTTAACAAGTGTCTAGCAACGAGACCGATCCCAATGCTCGGATGCTGTTCGTTGTCGCAGCCGCGATCGTCGATGGCGACGGCCGGGTCCTCGTCCAGCAGCGCCCGGCGGGAAAGCCGATGGCGGGGCTGTGGGAGTTTCCCGGCGGCAAGGTCGAACTCGGCGAGCGGCCCGAGGCGGCGCTGATCCGCGAGCTGCACGAGGAACTGGGCATCGATGTCGAGGCCGCCTGCCTGGCACCGGCCTGCTTCGCCAGCGAGGCGCTGGGCGACCGCCACCTGCTGCTGCTGCTCTACGCGCTGCGCAAATGGCGCGGAGTCCCCGAACCGCGCCATGCCAGCGCGCTGCAATGGCTCCGCCCGGTGGAGCTCCACCGCCTCGACATGCCCCCCGCCGACAAGCCGCTGATCGGCCTGCTCGAGGCGCTGGTCTAGGCGGCGTGGACAAATTTTGAGTTAGGGTTGGGCCTGGCTCGCGTTCAGCCGGGCTAGCACGTCGGCCGGTGGCAAATCATAGCCCGTCGCCGTCTTGCCCGACCAATTGAGCCCGCATTGGAGACCATCCTTTGCCGGCCCTGGAAGCCATTTTTCGGCGAACAGTGACAGAGCGATCGGTACCGGTTCAAAGTCGCGATATGCCGAGACAGTTTTGATGACCGACATTGCTCTCGTCTCCGACGACCAAAAGGGCATAGCCGTTTCACCGGACGCATTTGTCGACGTAGGGAAGCCACCCTTGTCTTTGATTCCCCAGACCTGCGTGCCGCGAAGCACCTCGGAAACAAAGGCATCGGCGTTGATCGAGGAAATGCTCATCGCTCAAGAATGAGCAGCAAACTCCGACCTCTGCAAGTGAGCGGAACTTAGATGTGCTCGTCTGATGAGCTTGACGCGTCGCGAAGTGATTGATTCAAGGCTGCCTTTTGGAGGTAAGCTTGAGCAGAGGCGATCTCACCGAGCCAGAATGGCGCATTCTGAAGGACTTGCTGCCGATCGAGCCTGAGAACCGTGGCCGAGGCAGACCACCCGAGCAGAACCGCTCGATCATCAACGGCATACTCTGGCGGCTCCGGTGCGGTGCGCCGTGGCGCGATGTCCCTCCCAAATATGGCAGTTGGAACACGATCTATCGCCGGTTCCGGCGGTGGAGCGAAGCCAGGGTCTGGGAGACCGTTGCCGTGACGCTTGCCGAGATCATGGCGGACAGCGGCCACTACAGCATCGACAGCACCACAGTCCGTGCCCACGTCTCGGCAGCGGGCGGAAAAGGGGGACTCATCGACGCGCTCTTGGCCGCTCGCGGGGCGGGTTCACCAGTAAGCTTCACTGCTTGGCTGATGCCTTGGGACGACCAGTTGCCTTCCATCTGACGGGCGGCGAAGCGGCGGACTGCAAAGCCTATGACGCTTTGATCGACCTGCCCGAGCGCGCGCCCGACGCTTTGTTGGCGGACAAGGGTTACGATGCGGACGCGATCCGAACCGATCTCGCCGACCGAAAGATCAAGGCCGTCATCCCCGGCCGATCAAACCGCCGCGTGAAGATCGAGCATGACCGGACGCTCTACAGGCAGCGCAACCGCATCGAGCGCATGTTCGGCCACCTCAAGATCAACCGAGCAATCGCCACCCGCTATGACCAACTGGCCAACAGCTTCCTCGGCATGGTCCACGTCGCTACCGCCAGATACTGGCTCAAATTTGTCCACGCCGCCTAGGCGAACACCTGCTTCGGCACATGGGTGATCCGACACGCCAGATCCGCCTCGCCGGATGCGACGACATAGACCTCGCCATGCTCGGCGATGCCCGTGGTGAACACCACGTCGCGCAGGTACATCAGATCGTCGATCGGCGCAGTCAGCTCGGGGTTCGCTTCCAGCAGCGGGGCGTGATCGGTCCGCACCACCTCGATGGATCGTCGCGGTCCAGGATCGACCAATAGGTGCGATAGATGCCGACAATTTCCTTCGGCTCGACCCCGTGCCACAGGGTCAGCCACCCCTGGTCGGTCAGGATCGGCGGCGTCCCGCCCCCCATTCGCGCGGTCGCGACCGTGCCCGAATGCGGGCGGATGCCGGGGTTCACATGCGGCCGCCAGTGCAGCGCGTCGGGTGACGTCGCCAGGTTGATCGACGGCCCCGCCCGCCATTCGCTGCCCGGCGGATAGGCGAAGTACAGGTCGCCCAGCGGCCGCGTCTGTGCCCAATAATGCCCGTCGACCAGCCCCTCGAAGATCAGCATGTCCTTGTTCTGGTGATCGAGCACGATCCCCTCGAACGTCCAGTCCAGGCCATTGTCCGAGCTGTACAAGGTCGTCGAATGCCGCTCCGGACTGACCGAGCAGGTCGTCATCAGCCAGCGCTCGCCGACCTTGCTGATCCGCGCATCCTCCAGCCCATAGCATTGGAAGCTGGCATGCGGCGCGATCGCCCGGTCGTAATGCACCGCGACCACTTCCAGCCCGTCCGGGCTCAGCTCGACCGGCAGCAGCCAGGATAGCGAGGTGAGCGCCATGATCTTCCACCCGCCGCCATGCAGCATGAACTTGCGCGGATCGGAGGTATCGACCAGCTCGAGCGGCCAGGCGTCGAGCACGAAGCGCCCCTCGTCCCAGCGGATCGCATGGACATGCCCGTCGAACACCGGCTTGCGCAGCGCCTCGGCGACGCGGACCATCATCAGCAGATTGCCGTTCGGTAACCGCGTCAGCGCGGGATTGAACGCCCCCAGCACATAGGTTTCGGCACCCAGCTGCCCGGCCAGCGGCGAGCGGGAAAGATCGACATCGGTGGGCAGGAAAACGAGGCGATCGACAGCGAAGCGGCTCATTCCTCGGCCTGCGCCCGCGGCACCAGGACCAGCTGTTGTACGACCGTACGACGAGGTTGGGTCAGGAGATACTGGACGCCGACCGCAATGTCCTCGGCGCGCAGCATGGTCTCTTCGTTGATCATCTCGCGCTGCTTTGCCGCGGGAATGTCCGGATATTGGAAATCGGCCCCGGTCTTGCCCGGCTCGACCAGCGCGACCTTGATGCCCTTGGGGCCAAGCTCCTTGCGGAGCGCTTCGGCAAAGCCGGCGATGCCCGCCTTCATTCCGGCATAGACGGTCGACCCGGCGCCCAGGATATGCGCGCTCATCGATCCGATCAGGACGATGTCGCCGCGATCCTTCAGCCGCCCGGCCGCCTCGTGCGCGCTGACCAGATAGGCGGTGAAGTCGGTGGCGATGGCATAGTCGAGTTCGTCGGCATCCATCTCGGTCAGGCCAGATGCCGGGACCGCGGCGTTGATGACCGCCACGTCGAGCCCGCCCAGCGACTCCTCGGCGGCCGCGAAGAAGCGCTTCACAGCGCCTTTCTCGGCCAGGTCGATCGAGATGCCGTCGCCGCTGCCCACCTCGTTGATCCGCGCCAGCGCATCGCCCAGATGATCCTCGTTGCGCCCGCAGACGAACACGCTTGCGCCTTCGGACGCGAGCAGCACCGCGATCGCGCGGCCGATGCCCGTCGTGCCGCCGGTGATCGCGACACGGCGGCCGGCAAGCGACGGCTGGTCGGTATGCGCGTCGGCGCGGTCGGCGACGGGCGGCTCGGCAAGGTCGGACATCGAAGTCTCCGTATCGGTCGGGATCGGTTCATCAAGCCTCTCGCCGTCCGAAGGTTCCTCGCCTTCCTCGCGAACCCATCGATACAATTCGGTCGCGACTGAGCCCAAAATCGCACTCGCGCGTTACGGGCGCGACATGAAGACACTCTGGTTCATCACCAACCCCGGATCGGGATCGACCACCAGCGCCAAATGCGAGGCGCTGGAGGCGGTGTTCAAGGAGCGCGGCCTGACGCTGGCCGGGCGCACCGACTTTCCAGAACAGTCGATCCCCAAGGGCGCGGATCTCGATGCGAAGGGGGTCGACACAGTCGTGCTGTTCGCCGGCGACGGGACGATCAACGCCGCGCTGTGCGCGCTGGGCGACTGGGACGGCGGTTTCCTGATCCTGCCGGGCGGAACGATGAACCTGCTGGCCAAGGCGCTGCACGACGACCTCGATCCGGCCAAGATTATCCATGCCGCGCATGAGGAGGCGCGCCGGGTGGCGCTGCCCTATGTCGAGGCGGGGCCGCACCGTGCGTTCGTCGGCCTGATCCTGGGTCCGGCGGCAAGCTGGGCGCGCGCGAGAGAGGCCGTGCGGCAGGGCCAGATCGGGCGGCTGTTCCGCGCCGCCCGCGCGGCATGGACCAACACCTTTTCGCGCGGCATCCGGATCGCCGGCGCACGCGGGCTGCGCAACCGGTACCAGGCGGTGTTCGTCTTCCCCGATCCCGACGGGCTGGAGGTCGCGGCAGTCGATGCGCGCGATTGGCGATCGATCGCCGAACTGGGCTGGGACTGGCTGACCGGCGACTGGGTCGCGGCGCACGCGGTGGATCAGACCCGAACCGGTGAATTGCGCCTGGAGGGGAACCGAGCCGTCCAGGCATTGTTCGATGGAGAGCCCGTCATGCTCAATCCGGCGACCCGGATCGAGGCGGGCGTGAGCCGCAAGACCTTCATCAGGACCAAGCAAGACCCGACATGATCCGACTCTTCCATGTCAGCGACGTCCATTTCGGTGCCGAGGATCGCGTGGCACTGGCCTGGTTCGACCGGCTGGTGGCAGAGGAACAGCCCGACGCGATCGTCATGACCGGCGACCTGACGATGCAGGCGCGCTCGCACGAATTCGCCGCCGCGGCGAAATGGCTGGAGGGGCTGGGGCGGCCGGTGACGGTCGAGGTCGGAAATCACGACCTGCCCTATTTCAACCCCTGGTCGCGCTTCGTCACGCCGTACAAGCGCTATGGCCGGCTGGAGCGGATGATCGAGCGACCGTTGGACATCAAGGGGCTCAGCATCGTGCCGCTGAAGACGACCGCGCGATTCCAGCTGCGGCTCAACTGGTCGAAGGGCCATGTCTCGCTCCGCTCGCTGCAGAAATCGCTTGCGCTGGTCGAGGCGACGCCGGCCGACGACCTGAAGTTCATCGCCTGCCACCATCCGCTGGTCGAGGCAGGCACGCGGACCTCGTCGAGCACGCGCGGTGGCCGCCGCGCGCTGGAGGCGCTGGCCGATGCCGGCGCGGATGCCGTGCTGACCGGCCATGTCCACGACCCGTTCGACATCGCACACCAGGTCGGTGGGCGGACGATCCGGATGATCGGCGCGGGCACCCTGTCCGAACGCGTCCGGCTTCATCCGCCCTCGTTCAACGAGATCCGGGTGGAGGGGCGCAACTTCGTGACCGTTGCGCGGGTGATGGAGTAGGGCTGCCCAATCGCCCTTCGACAGGCTCAAGGCGAACCGTGTGGGGGGTGGGCGTTGGGTTTTTCAACTCCCCCGTTCGGACTGAGCATGTCGAAGCCTGCTCACGAACCTGATCAGATACCGCAACGTGCGACCGTCCTGTCGATCCGACCCGACTATCGCCAGCAACGCGACCGCCACGCCGCCCAGCACATCGACGAAGTAGTGGCTGCCTACCACCGGAATGGTCGGGAGCATGGCGGCGTTCAGTAACAGAAACGGAATGCCGATCAGGGGAATGCGGCGAAAGCCCCAGCCGAGCAGAACCGCGCCGGCGGCGTGAAAGCTGGGAAAGGTGATCAGCCCGGCCATCTGCCCGACGCCCAGTTCGCGAATGGCACCGCTGCGCAGGTCGGCGATGATCTGCGCCGGGCGCCAGCCGGCATTGACCGTGAGAAAGGGCGAGTCCGCCGGGCTCAGGCCGTAATGCACATAGGCGGTGACGGCGGGGATCAGCGCGAAGATCGCGACGCTCAGCACCAGGGCGAGCATCCAGGCGCGGACGAAGTGCCAGAGCCGGTCGAAGCGACCCAGCGCCGCCAGCAGCGCGACCAGCAGGAAAGGCTGCCACAACAGCGTCGAATAGACCCAGCACATCGCCGCCATCACACGCGCATCGGCGCCTGCGGCACGCGCCACAGCGGGCCAGGAGAGAAACGGGAAGAGCAGCCGGTCGGCGCCGGCAAGCAGATCGTCCTGATACGGCGCGCCCAGCGCCGCGACGAGGACGCTGAGGCAGGCCACTGCCATGCTGGCCGCCAGCACTAGAGCGGCTGCTTCCAGACCGGCGGCAAGGTGCGCAAGGCCACGCCAGCGCAGCAGCAGTGCGGTCGAGACGACGCCCGCGAGCACCGCAAGCACCGGATCGATATCCTGGCCGCGATAGCCGAAGTCCAGCGCCCAGATCAGCGCCACGATCGCCAGCCCCTGGATCGCCAGCAGGCGATAGCATTGCGCGGTACGGCGATCGAACGGCCGCCGGCCCCGCGCATAGGCGGACCAGGAGCCCGTCATGCGGGGCGGTATCGTAGAACTGATGCGGGTCACCGCACCTCGTTAGGTCGCGGCCGTTAAGGACAGGTTTTCAGGGAACGACGCCAGCCGTGTGGCGCGGGCTCCGCTTCAATCGAGAGGCGCGTTGCGCTCGCATCCGGTTTCGCCGTTGCGCGTCGTTGTCGGGAACAGCTTGCGCGCGCGACGGTTTGGCACGGCTTAACCAGCATAGGACAGGACATGGCCACGCAACTCGACATCGATCTCTCGACTATTTTCGACAATATCGACGAACGCCAGGTCGAATTTACCGGCGAGGTCGATGGCGACGACTATGAGTTCGCGGTGAAATATGGCGTACTCGAAGCGCTGAGCGGCGATGCGCCCGATGACGACGCAGAGTTCCGGTTCAACGAATTCATCGATGTTCTGCGCGATGCTGCGCTGAACGCCCTGTCGCGCAACAGTGACGCGCCGGTCATCATCGTCAGCGAAAACGATCTCGACCAGTGAATGGATTTCGGGGCGCGCAGGACCCGGCACACGGCGGCATGTGCGCGTCGCTGAAGAATATGCCGCGCGGTGGCCGTTTCCGCCATCTGTGGCTTTGCTGAGCACCAGGTCAGCAGCTGCCTCGCGGTCTCGTTACCGGGGAAGTATCTGCGGGTCGTGACCCGACCGACGGCTCGAACGTGTTGAAGAGTTGCTCGACGCGAGTGCGTTGGCCATATTTGTCGCGAGTGCGCAGTGCGGGATTTTGGCGTCCGCGCGTGACGGCAGACCACCGCCCTGGCCTTTTCCGAGATCATGCGGAAGAGGGGCAAAGCCCTTCACATTGCGCGTCTCGGTTGCTGGGTCTCATTGGTAGGCCGACCGCACATAAATTGCCGCCAATCGCGACCGCAGACGCTGTTCCACGTGCCATAATCGTCCGGTAAGGGCGCCACGGGGAACCGGTCGGTGCGACCTACATCATGACTTCGAGGAAAGCCGGTTATGACCCGCCGGATGGCAGCCCCGTCGAGATGATGGTTGCAGCACGAGTCGGAGTTCGTAGACGCAGGTATGACTGACGGTTCGAAATCGACTCATTTCTCGTGGATCCTTCGCTGGCAATGCGTCTCGGGCCTCGCCCTCGCATCCATGCTTCCGTTCCTCTTTGTCAGCATCCCGCCGCTCGCCGACGTGCCCGGCCACATCGGTGCCTTTGCGGTCCAGGTGGCGCCTGCAGACAGCCCGCTGTTCCGCGATTTCGGGTTTGACTGGAAGCTGACGCTCAACATGGCGTGCCAACTGGCGATCGAGGTTCTTGCGCCGTATCTTGGCGTCTTCACGACGACCTGGCTGTTGGCTGCGCTATCGCCGGTCATTACCGTCCTGGGGTTGCTCGCGGTGAGCCGAAAGCTCAATCCGGATGCGCCATCTTCGATGCCCTGGGCGTTGATTTTCGTCTATAATATCGCCTTTCTAGCCGGCTTTCTCAACTTCACGCTTGCGACTGGACTGGCACTCTGTGCGTTTGCCGCATGGATGGCACTGGACGGGCGCAGAAGCGCCCGGGCGCTGCTTTTTCTGCTCGTCGCTCCGACGTTGATGATTGCCCATGCGCAAGGCGGGGCTTTCCTGATCATCTGGATCTCCAGCTGGGAGCTGTGGCGTTCGGACGGGTGGCGACCCGGCAAATGGAACGTCACGTTGGTGCGGGATATGGTATCGCGCTTATGGCCGCTCGCGGCGGCCGTCATCCCGGTCCTGCTGAGCGCTTCCGGATCAGGGCCGACGACATTGCCGGTGTTGCGGAAGTTTCGCATCGTCATCGAAACAGTACACGACCAGAATGCAATGCTGGACATATCGACAGTCATCGCGTGCCTGGCTGTCCTGGCTTTTGGCTTTTATCGCGGTGCGCGATATTCGCGCGGCAGTGCCGGACCGGTAATCGCAACAACGGTTTTATTCTTCATCGCGCCGGGTCGGCTGGCGGGAACCGATTTTGTCGATTTGCGCATCGCGCCCTATGCTCTTCTGCTCGCACTTGCGCTGCTGGACTGGGGGCGTGTCGATCTTCGCACGCGGCGCTGGGTTCTTCTGGTGGGTGCCGTTCTGCTGACGGTGAGGCTTGCTGTGACGACCGCCTCTTTCGTCGAGTATGAGCGCAGCTTCCGTTCGGAATTGACTGCGCTCCAGAAGGTTCGGCCCGGCGCCCGGGTGATGAATCTGAGTTTGATCGATTGCGATCTTGCCGGCTGGCGGTCTCCGAGGACCGAGCACCTCGCCAATCTCGTGACGCCGATGCGTGACGGATGGACAAACGCGCATTGGGCCCTGCCAAATGTGCATATGCTGCAAATCCGGTTCGCGCCCGGCGATTATGCGCGTGATCCGTCACATCTCGTGCGACCGGATCATTGTATCGATTATACGGTGCCATTTGAAAACCGGACGCGACACGGACTTGCGGAGACGATGCGGCACCTGCCGCTTCAGGACGTGGATTATCTATGGCTGGTCGGACTGCAACTCCCGCAGGGCACTCGCGACGACCGCCTGATCCGAATTTGGCAGAACGACAAGAGTGAGCTTTACGAGATCCGCCGAGCAAAGGTGGCCAACGGTCGGGCAAAATGAACCCAGAGCGTCGGGGGTGGGGTGGCCCCGCGGCGCGTTCGCTGCCATTGCGCGTGCCAGGGAGACGGACATGGACCTGAATCTGACCGGCGGCGCGACGCCCGCCCGCCGCATCGCGCTGCTGATCGATGCGGACAATGTCTCGCACGGCAAGATTGCCGCGATGCTGGCCGAGCTGTCCAAATATGGCGTCGCGAACATCCGTCGTGCCTATGCCAATTGGGCGAGCCCGAGCATGAAGGGCTGGACGGCGCGGCTTCACGAGCACGCCATCCGTCCGGTGCAGCAGTTCAGCTATTCGAGGGGCAAGAATGCCACCGACATGGCGCTGGTGATCGACGCGATGGAACTGATGTACACGCAGAAGCTGGACGCCTTCTGCATCGCATCCAGCGACGCCGACTTCACGCCGCTGGTCATGCAGCTGCGTGCGAACGGCCATGACGTCTATGGCTTTGGCGAGCGAAAGACCCCGGACCCGTTCGTCAATGCATGCACGACCTTCCTCTATCTCGACCGGCTGGGCGAGGAGGGGAGCGTCAGCGCCAAGGCGGAAGTGGCGGCGACCGGCGAAACGCCCGAGCCCAAGGCATCATCGCGGAAAAAGGCTGCGCGTTCGGAAACTGCGGAGGCCAAGCCGACCAAGGCGCCGCTGAGCCAGGATGCCAAGCTGGTCGCGGTGCTGCGCGGCGCCGTCGAGGCGACGGCGGGCGACGATGGCTGGGCGCCGCTGGACGCAGCTGGCAGCGCCGCAAGGCGACAGGCCCCGATCGATCCGCGCAATTACGGCGCGCGCAACTTCCCCAAATTGTTCGAAGCCGTGGGCCTGTTCGAGATCGTGAAGGCCGAGGAAACCGGGCAGAGCTACATCGCCGACCGGCGGAACCGCGACAAGACGCCGAAACCGCAATTCTAGGACGGGGCCGACGCCCGCTCCGTTATCGATCGTTCCACCGAACCGGAATGCGCAGATAGCTTACGCCATTCGCTTCGGCTTCGGGGAAGCGGCCGGCGCGAATGTTGACCTGGATCGAGGGGAGCAGGAGTTTCGGTGCGGTCAGGCTGGCGTCGCGCGTTTCGCGCATCGCGACGAAGGCGTCCTCGCTCACGCCGTCATGGACATGGACGCTCGAGCGGCGTTGTTCGCCGACCGTCGTTTCCCAGCGATAGGTGTCGCGACCCGGCGCCTTATAGTCGTGGCAGAGGAACAGCCGGGTTTCGTCCGGTAGCGCCAGAATCCGGCGGATCGACTGGTACAGCGTGCGCGCGTCGCCGCCGGGAAAATCCGCGCGGGCGGTGCCATAGTCGGGCATGAACAGCGTATCGCCGACGAACGCCGCGTCGCCGATGCGGTAGGCGAGGTCGGCGGGCGTGTGGCCGGGGACGTGCAGCACCTCGACCTTGAGCTCGCCGATCGTGAAGCGTTCGCCATCCTCGAACAGCCGGTCAAAGTCGCTGCCATCCACATTCAGATCGTCCATCGCGAAGACCGGGCGGAAGAGGGTCTGCACCTCCCGAATATGCGCGCCGATGCCGATCCATGCGCCGGTGCGCGCCTTGACGAACGGGGCGGCCGAAAGGTGATCGGCATGGGCGTGCGTTTCCAGGATCATCTCGATTTGCCAGTCATGCTCGCGCGCAAAGGCCAGGATGCGTTCGGCTGAGCGGGTGTCGGCAGTGCCGCTGGCCAGGTCAAAGTCGAGTACCGGGTCGATCACCGCGGCGATGCGCGTTGCGGGGTCGCCGACCAGATAGCTGATCGTGTTGGTCGGCTCGTCGAAAAAAGCCTCGATGACAGGCTGGGTCATGATCGTCCTCCGATTGCCCTTGCATATATATTAGATAATGCTAAATAAGCGATATCTAATGGAGTGGAGCGATGCTCAAGCCACCGATGGATCTGGCGACCTTCGAAGCGAAGGCCGGACACGTTGCCGACACGCTGAAGGCGATCGGCAATGCCCGCCGCCTGATGCTGCTGTGCAAGTTGGTCGAGCATGACGAGATGACGGTCGGCGACCTCGCGCGCGAGGTCGGATTGTCGCAATCGGCCTGTTCGCAGCATCTGGCCAAGATGCGTGAGGAGGGCCTCGTCACCTATCGGCGCGAGAGCCAGACACTCTGGTACGCCATTGCGGATGCGCGGGTCGGGACGCTGCTGGCCACACTCTACGAACTGTACTGCAAGGAGTGACGGAATGACGCCTGCCTTACTCTCACCCGCCGAGGCTCGCGCCGCAATCGCTGCCGGTGCGCGCCTCGTCGATATCCGCGGAGCCGACGAGCATTTGCGCGAACGGATCCCCGGCTCGGTGAACCTGCCGCTGGACCGGATCGGAGAATTGCCGAGCGATAGCCGACCGGTCATATTTCACTGCCGGTCGGGGATGCGCACCTCCGCCAGTGCGGTGCAGCTCGCTGCGGCAGCACAGGGGGCGCCGGTCTATATCCTGACGGGCGGTATCGATGCCTGGCGCAGCGCCGGGCAGGCCACCGTCACGGACCGATCGCAGCCGCTGGAAATCATGCGGCAGGTCCACCTCGCCGCGGGCGGGCTGGTGCTGGTTGGGATAGCGCTCGGCCTGTTCGTCTCGCCCGGATTATTCGCCCTGTCGGCATTTGTCGGGGCAGGGTTGGTCTATTCCGGCGCCACCGGCTGGTGCGGCATGGCGGCCCTGTTGCGCATGATGCCGTGGAACCGCCGCGCCGCGGCCTGAGGCAGGGATGGACGGCGCGACCCTCATCGCCGCACTGGCCTCGGGCGCGGTGATCGGCCTGATCCTGGGCCTGGTCGGCGGCGGCGGGTCGATCCTGGCGGTGCCGCTTCTGGTCTATGTGGTCGGCGTCGACTCTCCGCATGCCGCAATCGGCACGGCGGCTGTCGCAGTCACGGCCAATGCGGTCGCCAGCCTGATCGGCCATGCCCGGGCAGGGCGCGTGAAGTGGCGCTGCGCCAGCGTCTTTGCCGGATCGGGAATGATCGGCGCCGCTCTGGGCGCGGAACTGGGCAAGGCGGTGGACGGGAAGCGATTGCTGTTGCTGTTCGGCCTGCTGATGATCGGTGTCGGGCTCTCAATGTTGCGCCGCAGGCGCGTTGCGGAGGCGCCCGAGGTGCGGCTGACGCGGGAGACTGCCTCGGTGCTGCTGCCGCGCCTGGTTCCGACCGGTCTGGGCGTCGGGCTGGCGGCGGGGTTCTTCGGGATCGGCGGCGGGTTCCTGATCGTGCCTGGCCTGATACTCGCGACCGCCATGCCCTTGTCCTATGCGATCGGCACCTCCCTGGTCGTCGTCAGCGCCCTGGGTCTGACCACAGCCGCCTCCTATGCCGGATCGGGGCTGGTCGACTGGGGCATCACGGGGTTGCTCGTCGTCGGCGGCGTGGCGGGAACGGCCATCGGGTTGGTGTTCGGCCGGCTATTGGGGGCCCGCAAGGGGCTGCTCGAACGCGGGTTCGCAGCGGTGGTGATCACCGTGGGTGGCTATGTCATCGCGTCGTCGATCTGACGCAGCGCCAGCGATCAGCGCGCGCGGTGGGTCGTACCGAGGCCGGGCGTGATGAAGATCGCGGTGGCCCTGGCACCGGCGGGGACATCGGCGGTGTGCCAGCATCCGGGCGGATTGATCGCGTAGTCGCCGGGGGCGAGGGTGACGCTGTCGCTGCCGCCATCGGCGCATTGCCGATGGAGGGTGAAGCTGCCCTGGGTGCAGATCACCACTTCCGCGCCGTGCGGGTGCATTTCCCAGCTCTGCCAGGATTCGTCGAAGCTGAATTGCGAGACGAGCCTGCCCTCGATGCCATCGGCCGCATGGCGGATGCCATAGGCTTCGTACCAGCTTCGTCCGTCATTTCCGGTTCGACCGACGCGGTGGCGCCGGGGCCAAGATGGATCGGGTCGACGGGCAGATGGGGCATGGCGGGGTCCCTTGTCGGCTGGTGACGGCGCAGAAGCGAAAGCACCGCCGTCGGCCCGCACAGTCTAGCTGTCGGTACCTGCCGGCGCCAGCCACGCCCGGCTCAGTCGGGGTGCCTCCGATGCTACCCGCGTAACGCGGCCGGTGGGTCGTGCAGCCATTCTGAAGCTCCCGGCGCGCAGTGGAAGCCTGCGTAACCAAGGAGTTTTGACCATGACAGTATTTCGGGCCGGACTGGCCGCCATTGCCCTTCTCTTTGCGGGAAGCACCGCTGCACATACGGACCCTGTTCGCATCCTGTCCGATCGCTCCGACCCGTCCGACACCGTCAGGGTGCCGGTGTCGGCCGCGGATCTCGATCTGACCACCCAGCGCGGTCGCCGCATTCTGAAAGTGCGCATCTATCGCGCGGCGCGCGACATTTGCGGCCTGGACACCGGCAATCGCATCCTGGACCGGTACAGCCGCTGCCTCAACGACACGGTCGAGCGCACCAAGCCGCAGATTGCGCAACTGATCGGCCGCGCAATGGCCGGTGCAGCGGCCGGCGGCGCCATCAGCGCGGGCGCGGGCAGCAGCTGGAGCCCGGATTGGAAGGCCGAACTGATCCCGGCCTATCGCCGCGGTGCCTGCAGTCGCTGCCCTGCGCCCTGATGGCGGCTCAGCGCCTCTTGCTGCGACGCTTCCAGCCGCTGAAGCGGGTGGGCGTGGGGCGAGAAGGCGTAAGGCGCGGGCAGGCCCATCAGCAGCATGTAATTGGCGCAGCTGTGCTGGGCGAGTGCCTCCTGGAACCATTCGATGCCGAAATGCGGATCCGCGAGGGGAATGAACTCGCCCGGCAGCGCCGGGATCTGGCTGGGCACCGCGACATAGGGATTGTCCAGCACCTCGAGCAGACCGGCGGTCGTCAACGCCCAGGCTTCGACGACCGGATCGAAATATTTCCAGCCGTAAATATCGGGAATGCCGGTGATGTCCCACCAGGCGCGTGGAACGACGTCCATCGGGTTGAAATAGATCTGGCGCAGCGGACAGGCATCGACCAGGGCATCGACGAAACCCTGCGTCCCCGCAGTCGGTCCGGCGAAGGTGATCGGGGTCAGCCAGGCGGTCTTCGCCGGTGGAAGCTTCGCCGCCAGCCAGGGCGCGAGCATGCTGGCGATGCATCCGCCCAGGCTGTGCCCGGTGACGAGGATGATCGGTTCATATTCGCCCCATTTGGGCAGCGAGGCGAGATAGTCGAGGATGGTCTGGTCGTTCCAGCTCAGCTCGGTGACGGCCGTCAGTGCGTCCAGGCTGCCGGTGGCGATCCAGGCATTGGGGACGTCGAGCCAGGGACATTGCGGGATCGGTGTCGCATCCTCGTACAGGTCCGCGAGCAGTCCGGTGATGTCGGGATGGGCGGTGCCGCGGTTGACCACCGCGACCAGGAACGGCGGCGCGTCGATATCGTCGTCCGGGCTACCGGCGAACAGGCCGGCGCCGTAGAGGAGATTGCCCTTGTCGCTGTCGGTCACCGGACCCCAGACGCAGCGCCAATGGCTGTCGGGGACGATGGGGAAGACCATGTTGGAGTTCGCCACGTCGGTCGCGATCGTGTCGATCGGTTCGTTATAGGCGAAGTAGGACAGCTGGACCATGGCGGCGGCGACCGCGCTGGTGCTGCCCGCGTCGGAAGCAAGTTGCGCTCGCGCGGCCTTCAGCTCCTCAATCACTGCCTCGATGCGCTCGCTGACCGTCGTCATCCGATCCCTCCCTTGGCCGTCCGTCCCGACTCCGTGCGAATTTTCCGACGGGCGCGGTGCCGCGGCAACTCAATTCGCGGCCGTTTTGAGGGCTATCGGCAGGCGGCGGGATCAGTCGCCGAGCGCGAGATCCACCGCCGCCGCGGCGTGGAGGGCAGTGGTGTCGAACAGCGGGACCGGGCTGTCGTCCGGGCCGATCAACAGCATGATCTCGGTGCAGCCCAGGATGATCGCCTGGGCGCCGCGATCGACCAGCCGGGCGATGACCGCGCGATAGGCGTCGCGCGACGCGGGCTCGATCCGGCCGGCGACCAGTTCGTCATAGATGATGCGGTGGACGGCGGCGCGATCCTCCGCGTCGGGCACGAGCACGTTGAGCCCGTGTTTCCCGGTCAGGCGTCCGCGATAGAAGTCGCGCTCCATGGTGAAGGCGGTGCCGAGCAGGCCGACGCGGGTCAGGCCGGCGGCGCGGATTGCGTGTGCCGTGGGGTCGGCGATGTGGAGCAAAGGGATGGCGACCGCCGCCTGGATCGCGTCGGCCATCAGGTGCATCGTGTTGGTGCAGATCAGCAGCAGCTCCGCCCCGGCACCTTCGAGCCGGCCGGCGGCGTCGGTCATGCGATCGGTCAGCGCGGGCCAGTCGCCGTCATGCTGCAGCCGCTCGATCTCCGAAAAGTCGAACGACCAGAGCAGGCATTTCGCCGAAGCGGTGGGACCGCGCCGGTCGCGCACGCCCTGGTTGAGGATGCGATAATATTCGGCGGAGCTTTCCCAGCTCATGCCGCCGATCAGGCCGATGGTCTTCATGGCGCCGCACGATAGAGGCGGCCGGGGACGGCGCAATGCGCGGGATCAAAGGAAAAGGGCCGCCCGCGAGGGACGGCCCTTTCCTGGTCCGGAAGCTGCGATCAGAACTTGAACGAGATCGCGCCGCGATAGGCCTGGCCCTTCACGTCGCTGCGCTCGATCGTGGTTTCGGCCGAGAGCGAGAGATCGACGGCACCGGTCGAGAAGGTGACGCCGCCGGTCAGCTCGGCCCAGTCCTTGTCCTGGCCGTTGAGCGCGAACAGCACGTTGCCGCCGACGCCGCCGACGAAGTTCGCGCCGAACACGCCGGGGCGGTCGTTGAACTCATGGACATAGGTGCCGGTCAGGAACGGGCGGAATGTGCCGGTGCCGGCCAGCGTCAGGCCGGCGCGACCCTGAAGGCTCTCGACCTTCTCGCGGTCGATCATGAGGGCGTTGGGGCCGCCTTCCTCCAGACCGCGCGAGAAGCCGATATGGGTTCCGCGGGCCGAGAGGCGCGGCGTGATCCGGGCAGCGCCCAGATCGAAGTCCTTGCCCAAGCCGATGTCGCCGACGACGACGAGCGAGTTGTTCGACCCCGTCAGGCGATAGCTGTTGCCGATGATGCTGACGTTGCGGACGGTGTTGAGGTCCAGCAGGCCGGCGGTCAGCGTCGCGTCGAAGGTGACGCCCGAGGCGGTCTTCAGCTTGCCGTAGAGCGAGCCCTGGTAGAGGTTCGCCCGCGCGCTGTTGCCGACAAAGGCCGAGGTGCCGTCGAGGCGGGTATAGGACAGCGCGAAGCCGATGACGCCGTGGTTGCCCACCAGCTTCTCGACACCCGCGGCACCGTACCAGCCGTCATAATCGTCACGCCCGCCAATGCCGCTCATCGGCGCGGAGTCGCCGTTGAGATAGCCACCGGCGAAGAACGCGCTGACATCCTCGGGCAGGGCATTTTCCTGAACCATCGGCGCCATCGAGGCCGAGGTGGCGACGCCGCCAAAGCCCATGCCCGAAATGCCGGCGACGCCGCGGGTCGAGGTCAGGTTCTCGGCGACCTGGCCGACCGCGCCGTAGCGGGCGACGGTGCCGCCCGACGATGCGGGATCGAGCGAAGTGACGCGGTCGCGCAGCAGGTTGGCGATGTTGGCCGCGCCGACCAGCGCCAGCGACTGGCCCGTGGTTTCCGCCGCCGGGGTCCAGCTGTTGAGCGAGGCGCGGATCTGGGCGGTGTCGCCGAGATCGAGCGGGCCGTAGATGCCGTCATAGCGCGACTGCTGGCCGCGGTTGCGGTCGAGCAGGGTGGCATAGGCGACCTGGTTGCGGTTCGAGGCATCGACGACATTGGCATAATTGCCCGCTACGATTCGCAGCGTAACCGCATTGGTGCCGTAGGTCAGCGTCGGAGTCAGGATCGCGCTGAGCGCGCCCAGCGAATTGAACCGGCCGCTGACACCGCCCTGAGCAGTGACGATCGTGTAACTGTCGCCGTTGCGGATCGCGCCGGGGCTCACGAAGTTGAGCGCCAGCGTGCCGCCCAGATTGGCGAGGCCGGTGCCGGCCCCGTTGGCCTGGACCGCGATCCGGTCCGACACGCCGTTGGTGCCGAGGTCGACCATATAGCGCGTGCCCGAAGCAAGCACGACATTGCCGCGGAAGGTGAGCGTGCCGGTCGTCCCCGCCGTGCCCGGCGCAATCACGCCGGCCATGCTGGTGAAGAAGGGGACGGTGATGGTGCCGGTGCCGTTCAGCCCGCCGGTCATCATCAGATAGTCGCCCGGCGAGGTCAGGTTGCCGTTGACCTGCATCGTGCCCGTCGCCTGGGTGATGTCGATCAGGCTGGTCAGCGACCCGCCCGCCGCGATGTTCAGCCGCGCGCCGCCGCCGGCGATGGCGAAGCGATCGACCGTCACCGCGCTGCTCAGCGTGGTGGTGCCCGTCGCCGCCAGCGTGACGTCGAAATAGCGACCGATTACGCCCTGACCGGGGTTCGGATCGATATTGTTCGGCACGAAGTTGGTCGCGCCGGGCAGGCCGTTGGCGATGGTCGCCGCCGGCAGGGCATTGGCGGTCACGTCCGCCTGGGCGGTCGGCTGGGTCTGGACCAGGCCGGCGGCCTGGGCGGTGGCCGAACCATTGGTCAGCGAGCCGGCGGCGACGGTGTCGCTGCCATTGGCGAGTGCGCCGGCAGTCGGCTGGCCCGTGGTCGAGTCGGTGCCGATCGGACGGACCGCGACGGTCGCCTGGCCGGTGCCGTAATTATAGCATTCCGCCGTGCCGCCGGATTCGAAGCAGGCCTCGCCGAACTTGCCACCCTCGACGGGTGCGATGCCGGTACCGGGTGCGGTCGGAACGCCGTTCACCAGTTCGCCATTGGGGCCGATGATGTGATAGTTGGGGTCGATATTGGTGACCCAGTGGTTGGCATCGGTCCAGTTGCCATCGCCCGCCACGCTGGAGACGTAGCGATACGGATTATTCGCAGCGATCCAGTCCCAATAGAGATAAAGCGGCTGATAGAAGGACACGGTGCCATAGCCATTGGCCGGGGCCCCGTTGAAGAAGCGGGTATAGCCGCCCGACAGGACGCCGATCACCAGCTGCTTGGCATAGGTGCTGTCGAGGATCAGCGGGCCGCCCGAATCGCCGCTGGCGGTGGTGCCTTCGCGCGGGGTGGGATTGTCGCGAAATGCGTTGAAATCGCGCGGATCGGCTCCGGCCGTGCCGCGGCGGGGATCGTCGAAGTCGATCCAGTACAGGTTCTGCGGCAGCTGACCGGTGGTGCTGCCGAACAGGAAGCTCGTGAAATCGTCCAGCGAGACAAGTGCGCCCAGCATGTTCTCGGCCAGGCGACGGCGATAATCGACGCCGTTGACCGATCCGGTGTCGCCGGTACCGTTGCGGCCATAGCCGGCAAGGTTGACGTGATAGCCTGTACCGGCTGCGCCGCCACCTTGCGGCGGCAGTGCCGAGAACAGCATCGCCCAGGTCGGAATGTCCTTTGCCGGGGTGTCTAGCGTCGCGATCGCGACGTCGGCCTGGCGGAAGCCGCCGGACAGACCCTCGACGGAATCCGGGTGCCACGCAACGGCGTTGACATTGTACATGTAGCGGCCGGTATTGGTCTGATATTCGGCACCGCCGGCGACGCCGTTCAGCCAGCCGCCGAATGCGCTTGCACCCGCCTGGTTGTTGTTCTGGTTGAAGCCGAAGCCGATCGCCGTGCCGCCAGTGTTGGCGCCATAGGCTTCTTGGGGACGGGTGTTGACGCAGTGCGCGGCGAAGATGACTGCGCGCGGGTTGATCAGCGTGCCGGTGCACAGGCCGATCGTGCCGTCATTATTGTCGACGATCATCTGGCCGACGCCGGTGATGTTGTTCGGATCCTGCGCCGTGGTCGGAGTGCCCGGATAGCCGATCACGATCTGCGGCGTCGCCTCGGGCGCATCGAACATCGAGCGATCGACGACCCCGGTAGTTTGTGCCTCGATCAGCGCATCATCGGCTCTCGGCCCGCCATTGATCGTCGAGACATTCTGGGCTTGGGCGATGCCGGCCAGCGTCGAGAGGCCGAAGGTGGCCGAGACGAGCAGAGACGCGCGTACGGCTCGCGAATTGCGAGAAATGAGCATGAACAATGTCCCCCTGATGCGGAACGTCGTGATGACGAAACCAGGTCAGGGGGACAGGCTATTGTGCCCAAATGGGGATAACAAGCGGGATCGCGGCAGCTTCGGCGACGATTCATGTCACTATGTTGCGCCGCGGCAACGCTCGGCCGATCAGCGCAGTCGCGTGCCGACCAGCGTGCCCTTGGTGCCGGGATGGATCAGCTCGAACTCGAAATTCGGCCAGCGCTTGCGCCATTTGCGGGCGATGACGCGCTCGCCGGGGCGGGCGGCGTCGTCGAGCATGATCGTGCCGCCGACCGAGATACGGTCGAACAGGCTGTCGGCCGCCCCGCGGACATAGGGGTGGATCGCCCAGGGCGGGCCGTCGATGATCAGCAGGTCGATCTCGGCGGGGAGCACGCCGTGGTCGTACCACACGCCGGGCCAGCCATTGGGCGACGGGCGGAAGGGCGTGGCGCGCAGATCGGCGTCGACGCCATTGTCGCGCAGCCACTGGCGCGTGTCGCGAACGAAGCCGGCATGCTGGTCGCAGCTGATCTGAGTCCCGCCGCCATTGAGCTGAAGCGCACGGGCGACGATGAGGCTGGAGGCGCCGGCACCAAATTCGACGACGGTGCGCGGGCGGCGCGCCTCGATATGATCGACCAGCAAATGGAGGAAGCCGGTGTCCGCCTTCCAGCTGCCGAGATAGGGCAGGGCGTCGGAGGCCAGGCCGAGCCGCTGCGTCAGGCGCAGCTTCTCCTCGCGCGAGCCGCCCGAGAGGCTGCGCAGCAGCCAGGGCCAGCCGATCGCGCCAAAGGCCATGACGTGAAGAATATCGGATATCGAGCGGCGCGCATCGGCCGGCCAGGCGCCGTCGTCGGCAAGGGGAAGGAAGGAAGTCAGTTCACGCGACGTCATGGATGGTCTTTCCCCAGGCGCTGCGGCGATGCGCAGACACGGATACGATGATGATGCTGTCATGGAATGCGCGCGCGAGGGGGCACGCCTCAGGCGGACTGCCCCGGTCGATCAAACTCATTACGCCGTCCCCTCGAACGTGTTGGCGTGCCTTCCCACGGGCACGCAGCTGTGATGACAGCCGGTTGTGGCAAGGACAAGGCCGCTTCGCGGCGGATTGACACCGGTCAAGCGCATTCGTATATTTCTGTCATGACAGAAACTACTGATCATACGAACTTGCTTCCGGCCGCGGTCCAGCAGTTCGTCCTCCATTGGGGCGAGATGGGCGGGCAGTGGGGCGTGAACCGCTCCGTCGCCCAGATTCATGCTCTGCTCTATCTGAGCGACCGCCCGCTACACGCCGAGGAGATCAGCGACACGCTGCGCATCGCGCGCAGCAACACGTCCAACAGCCTGAAGGAATTGCTCGCCTGGAAGCTGATCCGGCGCGCGCCGGTGATGGGCGACCGGCGCGATCATTATGAAGCCGAGGTCGATCTGTGGCAGATGCTGACCCGCATCGCCCAGGGGCGCAAGGCGCGCGAGATCGACCCCGCGGTCGCGGCGCTTCAGGTCTGTGCCGCGGAGGCCAGGCAGGATCCGCGCATTTCCGCCACCGCGCGCGGGCGCATCGACGCGATGCACGACTTCGTGCGGACGATGGACGACTGGTATCAGCAGATGATCGCGATCCCGCCCGGCCGGCTGGCCATGTTGGTGGCGATGGGCAAGCGGGTGCTGGCCTTCCTTCCCAAGGGCAAGAGCGGGAAATAGGAGGCCGCGATGGTGGCGCAGGCACTGGCATGGCGGGACGAGCGGGTCCGGCGGCGCTGTGCCGGATGGCGCCGCGCGGAAGCCGAGGCCGAACCGCAGGGGCCGTTCCGGCGGCTGCTGGGCAATGCCTGGGAGCAGTTGCCCGCCGCCGTCCGCAACCGCTTTGCCTGGCATATCGGGGCCGGTGCCTGTGTCGCCTATGTCGGCGAAGTGGTCGAGTGTCGAATGAGCCGGACCGGCTGGCTGCTGGCGCAACTGGCTCGGCTGGTCGGCGGCCCGCTGCCGCTGACGCGCGATACCGGCGTAGCCGCCAGCGTCAGCGTGACCGGCGATGTCGAGGGGCGCGGCCAGTATTGGACGCGGCAATATGGCCGGCGCAGCGGTTTTCCACAGGTTATCCACAGCGCCAAGCAGTTTGCCGGCCCCACCGGCCTGGAGGAATATCTCGGACTGGGGATGGGCATCGCGCTGCGATTGAGGGTCGAGGGCGGGGCGTTGCTGTTCGAGAGCGACCATTATTTCCTGCGCGCCGGCGCGGTGCGATTGCGCGTGCCGGACTGGACGATCGGGCGGCTGACGATCGGTCATGTCGATCTCGGCGGCGGGCGGTTCGCCTTCACCCTCGACCTGGATCATCCGCTGCTCGGCCTGCTGGTGCGCCAGGTCGCAGTGTTCGCCGACGCGGCGACGGAGGCGGACCATGGCTGAGCCGCACCCGGTGATCCTGTTCGACGCGCAGTGCGTGCTGTGCTCCGCCCATGCCCGCTTCGTGCTGGCGCGCGATCGGCGCGGAGATTTCCGACTGGCGTCGATGCAAGGCGAGGCCGGGGCGGCGCTGTATCGGCGGTTCGGGATCGATCCGACCGACCCCGACACGATGATCGTGGTCGAGGGCGACCGGGTCTTTCGCGACAGCGACGCCGTGCTCGCAGTGTGGCGCGGACTGGGATGGCCGTGGCGCGCGGCGGGAGTGATGGCGCTGGTGCCGCGCGGGGTTCGAGATCCGGTCTATCGCTGGGTAGCGCGCAATCGCTACCGGCTGTTCGGGCGGACCGAGCAGTGCTGGATGCCGACGGCCGAACAGCGGGAACGACTGTTGTGAGCGGGCAGCCTGCCCATCGTGCCGCAATCGCCGACGTCGCTGCGTTGGCAATCAACCCACCCGCTGCGGCAATCCTGGCCGCTGGATTCGTGCCCGGCATCATCGCCTTCGCGATCTCCGTTTCGGTTTTCGGCGCGACTGAGTTGATCTCTGCCTTCGCCATCCTGTTGCTGTTCTCGACTATGGGATGGGTGGTCGCGGTGGTGCATATGGTGCCCTCGCTTTATCTCGTCGAGTGTGTCCGTCGGTGCGCCCGCATGACATGGTTGAGTGCGGCGACGGGCGGCACACTGGTTGGGACGATTCCAATTTCGTTGCTGCTCCTTGCTATCGGCGGAAGCGGCGTCGAGACCGTTTCACTGTTTGCGCTGAGCGGGCTTGTCGGCGGCCTGGCCTATCGCTGGGAGGCTGGACCGGACGGGCCGGCGCGATGAGCCAGGTCCTGATCATCGGCGGCTATGGCGGGTTCGGCGCGCGGTTGAGCCGGCGGTTGCTGGCGGCGGGACATCAGGTGCTTGTCGCCGGGCGGAGCCTGGAGAAGGCTGCGGCCTTTTGTGCCGAACTCGATCGCGCCGAGCCGGTGGTCGCGGACCGCGCGAGGGGCATCGGCATGGTGCTGGCGCAGCATCGGCCCGATCTGGTGATCGACGCAGCCGGGCCGTTTCAGACGGGCGGGTTCACCGTGCCCGAGGCGTGCATCGCGATGCGCATCCCCTATCTCGATCTGGCCGACGGGCGCGACTTCGTCGCCGGGATCGGGGCGCTCGACCGGGACGCCCGGGCCGCTGGAATTGCGGTGGTCGCGGGAGCATCGAGCGTGCCCGCGCTGTCGGGTGCGGTCGTGCGCCGCCTGGCCGAGGGCATGGCGCGGGTCGAGCGGGTGGAGATGGCGATCAGCGCGTCGAACCGCGCCAGTGCCGGCGCGTCGGTGGCGGCCGCGATCCTCAGCTATGTCGGGCGGCCGGTCCGGCTGTGGCGCGGCGGACGCTGGACGACGGGCCATGGCTGGCAGGAGATGCGACGCGAGGATCTGCGGCTGGCCGATGGCAGCGGGCCGGGACGGCGGCTGGTCGCGCTGGCCGATGTTCCCGACCTTGCATTGGCGCCGGAGCGACTGCGGGGTCGGCCATCGGTGGTGTTTCGCGCCGGGACCGAGCTTGGGTTTCAGATGCTTGCGCTCTGGTCTCTCGGCTGGCTGGTGCGGTGGGGATGGGTCTCGTCGCTGGTGCGCTGGGAGCGGTGGCTGATGCCGCCGTACCGCATGACGCTGGGGCTGGGCAGCGACCGTTCGGGGATGCGCGTGACGGTCGAGGGCGACGGGATGGAGCGCCGCTGGACGCTTACCGCAAGCGAGGGCGACGGGCCCGAAATCCCGGTACTGGCGGCGCAGTCGCTGGCCGAGGATCTACTGGCGGGGAAGATCGGGCTCGGCGCGCGCGATGCCTGGGATTTGCTGACGCTCGAGCGGTTCGAGCCGCTCTTTGCCGAGTTGGCGATCCGCCATGAGACGATCGAACGGGCGGCACCGCCGCCTCTTTATGCCCGGGCGATGGGCAGCCGCTTCGATCTACTGCCCCTCGAAGTGCGCGCGATGCACCGGGTCCAGGCCGACCGAGGCGCATCCGGAGCGGCGACGGTTGAACGCGGGCGCGGATGGGCCGCGCGGTGGTTGGGCGCGATGATGCGGATGCCCCCGGCGGGCGACCACGACGTGCACGTCCAGTTCGTCGTGCGAAACGGGCGCGAGACCTGGACGCGCGACTTTGGCGGCCACCGGTTCCGCAGCGAGTTGAGCGAGCGCGAAGGCGGGGTGACCGAGCGGTTCGGGCCGCTTCGCTTCGGCTTCACGCTGGCGTCCGACGCAGCGGGGCTGCGCATGATGCTGGTCCGCTGGAGCCTGTTCGGCGTCCGGCTGCCGCTGATGTTGGCGCCGCGCATCTCGGCGCGCGAAACGGTCGAGGACGGGCGGTTCCGCTTCGATGTGGACGTCGGGTTGCCGCTGATCGGGCGGATCGTCCGCTATTCTGGCTGGCTGGCCCCGATCGACGCCTAGCGCAGCCAGCGCGCCATGGTGGGAAAGGGTGCGAGCCCCAGCCTGTCCGCCAGCATCGGTTCGGCGGTCATGCCGTAGGTCTGGAGGATCGGGACGCCGATCCCGCCGGTCGGGCCGTCCTGATAGGAGGAGAGGAAGCGCTGGCCGTCGCCCTTGTAGCCGCCCTCGTGAAAGACGATCGCGGGGTCGATGTCGATCGCGAGCGCCGCGGCATAGGACCAGGCCATCGCCGCCATTTCCTCGACCGGGTTGTCGACGATCTCCGCCTGGCTTTCGCGAAGCTCGGGCGGGGTGACCGCAATGTGTCCGGCCTCGTGCAGCAGGTCGCCGGGCCAGGGCAACTGCTCGGGATCGAAGACCAGCTTTCCGTGACGCACCGTGGCACCCGGGAGCAAGGTTCCGTCGGCCAGCGGCTCGACCGCGACCGGAATCCCGATCTGCTCGAGAAACGGGATGATGCGGGCGACGATCGGATCGGTGAAGGTCATGGCAGCGATGCTAAAGCCCCGCACGTGACGCGAGCAACGAAAAAGGGCGGCCCGTTGCCGGACCGCCCTGATTTCGCAAGCGAAGGACCGCTTAGCGCTTCGAGAACTGGAAGCTGCGGCGGGCCTTGGCCTTGCCGTACTTCTTGCGCTCGACGGCGCGGCTGTCGCGGGTCAGGAAGCCCGCTGCCTTCACCGGCGCGCGCAGCTTCGGCTCATACTTGGTCAGCGCCTGGCTGATGCCATGCTTGACCGCGCCGGCCTGGCCCGAAAGGCCGCCGCCCTTGACGGTGCAGATCACGTCATACTGACCGTCGCGCTCGGTGATGCCGAACACCTGGTTGATGACGAGACGCAGCGTCGGACGTGCGAAATAGACTTCCTGATCGCGACCGTTGATCGTGATCTTGCCGGTGCCGGGCTTCAGCCAGACGCGAGCGACGGCGTCCTTGCGGCGGCCGGTCGCATAGGCGCGGCCATAGGCGTCGAGCTCCTGCTGACGCAGCGGCATCGTGCTTTCGACGGGCGCGGCCGGTGCGTTCAGATACTCGTCGGCGCTGGTCGGCGCGTCGGCAGCAGCGCCACCGGCAATCGCACCGAGATCGGAAAGGGACTGGCGGTTATCGGACATTATGCGCCCACCTTGTTCTTGCGGCTCATGCCGGCGATGTCGAGGACCTCGGGGTTCTGCGCTTCGTGCGGATGCTCGGCGCCAGCATAGATGCGCAGGTTGCGCATCTGCTGACGGCCCAGCGGGCCGCGCGGGATCATGCGCTCGACGGCCTTTTCGAGGACGCGCTCCGGGAAGCGGCCTTCGAGAACCTTGGCAGCGGTGATGCCCTTGATGCCGCCAGCATAGCCGGTGTGCTTGTAATAGACCTTCTGGCCCAGCTTCTTGCCGGTGAAGCGCACCTTGTCGGCGTTGATGACGATGACATTGTCACCGCAATCGACGTGCGGGGTGAAGCTGGTCTTGTGCTTGCCGCGCAGCACATTGGCGATCACGACGGCAGCGCGACCGACGACCAGATTCTGGGCGTCGACGATGTGCCACTTCTTCTCCACCTCGGCCGGCTTTACCGACTTGGTGGTCTTCATCAGCGCCTTCATGGGGCCGGGACCTTTCGATTTGAAACGCAAGCGCGCCACCCTCTCGGGCAGCGCGGTTGACGGGCATCTGACGCAGAGGGGTTCGAAAGTCAAGCAAATGCGCGGGTTTCTTGACGGGTATCAGAATACCATGACCATTTTCACGACGCCATCCGCCCGCATCGGCATCAGGATGCGAGCGTCTCGCCGTCGATCCAGGTCCAGACCGCCTGCGACGCGGAGACCGGCCAGGCTTCGATCACCGGCAGGTCGTAGCTGTGCAGTTCGGCGATGCGATCGCGCAGCCGGGTCGCCAGCTGCATCGTCGTCTTGAACAGCACGGGCGCTTCCTCGCCGCGCTGGACCTCGCCGTCCCAGCGATAGATCGAGGTGCAGGGCGCAAGGATGTTGGCGCAGGCGGCCAGCCGCTCCCCGACCACCGTGGCGGCGACACGCTCGGCCTCCTCGCGGTCGGCGAAGGTCGACCAGAGCAATGCGATATCGCTCACCGCAGCCGCCCGGCGGCGTGTGCACCCCAGATTGTCGCGACCAGCAACAGCGCGCCGGTCAGCTGGTGGAGCGCCGCGAGGACGATGTTCATTCCGCTCATCACCGTGGCGATGCCGAGCAGGATCTGCAGGCCGAACGCGCTGTGGATTGCGATCGAGGCGCGGCGATCGGTGCCGCGCCTCGATCGCGCCAGCAGCATCAGCGCGACGACGGCGACCCAGGCCCACCAGCGGTGGATGAAGTGGACGATCGTGGGATCGTTGAAGATCGCGAAACCGATGCTCTCTCCGGCAGTCGTCAGGCCGGGAAAGAAACGGCCGTTCATCAGCGGCCATTCGTCGGTGACCAGGCCGGCGTTGAGGCCGGCGACCAGCGCGCCGAACAATAGCTGCACGAACAGGATCGCGACGGTGAGCACGCCGATGACGGTCAGCCGGGCGGGGCGGGCGGCAGGATTGCGATCCAGGTCGCGCAGATCGAGCGCGACCCAGACGATCGCGGCGAGGATCGCCAGCGCCATCAGCAGATGGGTAGCAAGCCGGATATGGCTGACATCGGTCCGCACGCTGAGCCCTGAGGTGACCATCCACCAGCCGACCACACCCTGCATGCCCCCGGCGACGAGCAGCGCGACCAGCTTCCAGCCATAACCGCGCGGGATCGCCTTCTTCACCGCGAACCACAAAAGCGGCAGCGCGAAGGCAACGCCGATCAGCCGGCCGAGCAGGCGGTGGACATATTCCCAGAAGAAGATCGCCTTGAACCCGGCCAGGGTCATGCCCTGGTTGAGCTGCTGATATTCCGGGATGCGCTTGTAATTGTCGAATTCGGCCTGCCACTGGGCATCGGTCAGCGGCGGGATGGTGCCGCTGATCGGCTTCCACTCGGTGATCGACAGGCCCGATTCGGTCAGGCGGGTGATGCCGCCGACCACGACCATCAGCACGATCAGCGCGGCGACCGCGTACAACCAGTTGGCGATGGCGCGGGGACGCGCGCTGGCGGGCAGGGGAGTCGCCTGAAGCATGGCCAGCGATCTACTCCGCCGGGGGGCGGAAAGCTATGCGCGAAAGGGGCTTGCTACCGTCTGGCGGTTGCCGGCGAGATCACCTGTCCGGATTAAACATCGTCACCCCGGCCGCAGTGCCGGGGTCCACCCTTCCTCCGTCCCACCCTCAGGGAGGAGGGCTACGCTTGCCCGGACGAACGGTCGATCCGAGCCCCTAACCTCCGGGATGTGCCTCCCGGTGGATCCCGGCACTACGGCCGGGATGACAGGGTGGCGGCGGAAGGGCGCTCCCTCGATCAGGCGCGCGCTTCGCCTTCGACGGTGGTCTCGTTCCAGCGCAGCGCCTTGAGCACCGTGTCGACGATCTGCTCGGCGTTCAGGCCGGCCTCGTCATATTGTTTTTGCGGCGCGTCCTGGTCCTGGAAGATGTCAGGCAGGCGCATCGTGCGCAGCTTCAGGCCGGCATCGGTCAGGCCCTGGTCGCTGGCCATGGTCAGGACATGCGCGCCCATGCCGCCGACGGCGCCCTCCTCGACCGTGACCGCAACCTCGTGGCTGGTCAGCAGGCGGCGGATCAGTTCCTCGTCGAGCGGCTTGGCGAAGCGAAGGTCGGCGACGGTGGTCGACAGGCCCTTTGCCTCGAGCGCGTCGGCCGCCTTGAGTGCTTCGGCCAGGCGTGTGCCGAGCGACAGGATCGCGACCTTCTTGCCCTCGCGCACGATGCGGCCCTTGCCGATCTCGAGCTGCTGCGGAACCGCGGGCAGTTCGACACCGGTGCCGTTGCCGCGCGGATAGCGCACGGCGATCGGGCCATCGTCATAGAGTGCCGCGGTGTGCGTCATATGGACCAGTTCGGCCTCGTCCGCCGCCGCCATGATCACGAAATTGGGCAGGGTGGCGAGATAGGTGACGTCGAAGCTGCCCGCATGGGTCGCGCCATCGGCACCGACGAGTCCGGCACGGTCGATCGCGAAGCGAACCGGCAGGTTCTGGATCGCGACGTCATGCACCACCTGGTCATAGGCGCGCTGAAGGAAGGTCGAATAGATGGCGCAGAACGGACGCATGCCCTGCGCGGCCAGGCCGGCGGCGAAGGTCACTGCATGCTGTTCGGCGATGCCGACGTCGAAGGTGCGATCCGGAAAGACCTTGCCGAAGCGGTCGAGGCCGGTGCCCGAGGGCATGGCGGCGGTGATCGCGCAGATTCGCGGATCCTTTTCGGCATCCTTGATCAGCTGGTCCGCGAAGACATTCTGATAGGCGGGCGGTCCCGGCGGGGCCTTTGCCTGGGCGCCCGTGATCACGTCGAACTTCTGGACGCCGTGATACTTGTCCGCCGCGGCCTCGGCCGGGGCATAGCCCTTGCCTTTCTTGGTCACGACATGGACCAGGACCGGGCCTTCCTTGGCGTCGCGGACATTCTCCAGCACCGGGATCAGATGCTCGAGATTATGGCCGTCGATCGGGCCGACATAATAGAAACCCAGTTCCTCGAACAACGTGCCGCCGGTCGCCATGCCGCGCGCGAACTCCTCGGCCTTGCCCGCTGCGGCGGTCAGGCGGGGCGAGAGCTTGCGGGTCACGCGCTTGGCCAGGCTGCGCAGGCCGAGATATTCAGACGAGGAGATCAGTCGGGCGAGATAGGCGGACAGGCCGCCGACCGGCGGGGCGATCGACATGTCATTGTCGTTGAGGATCACGACCAGCCGGTTGCCCGCGGCGGCGGCGTTGTTCATCGCCTCATAGGCCATGCCGGCCGACATCGATCCGTCGCCGATCACCGCGATGCCGCGGCCGGGCTTGCCCGACAGCTTGTTGGCGATGGCGAACCCCAGCGCGGCCGAGATCGAGGTCGAGCTGTGCGCCGCCCCGAACGGGTCATACTCGCTCTCGCTGCGCTTGGTGAAGCCCGACAGCCCGCCGCCCTGGCGGAGCGTGCGGATGCGGTCGCGCCGACCCGTCAGGATCTTGTGCGGATAGCATTGGTGACCGACGTCCCAGACCAGACGGTCCTCGGGCGTGTTGAAGACATAGTGAATCGCGGTGGTCAGTTCGACCACGCCCAGACCCGAACCGAGATGGCCCCCGGTGTGGCCGACCGCCGAAATCGTCTCGGCGCGCAGTTCATCTGCGAGCTGTCGCAGGTCGGCAGGTTTCAGCTTGCGGAGATCGTGCGGCGTCTTGACCGTATCGAGCAGGGGCGTTCGAGGAAATTCTGACATCGGCAGGTGATAGACCAGCCTTTGATCCAAGTCGATTATTGTGATTCAGCAGCCATGATGCAGATTTGGTGCAGCCGCCAGGCTCGCCTGCCGTAGCGTCAGTCGCAGTCGGCGCACTTGCCGCGGACCTCGATCACCGGGCGAACCGGCGAGAATCCGGTGTTCTTCGCGGCCGAGCGAACGGTCTTGGTGATCGCGTCGTCATCGATATGCGTGGTCTGGCCACAGCTGTCGCACACCAGGAAGATGCAATCGTGCAGGCAGTCGGGATGCGCATTGGCGACATAGGCGTTGGCGCTTTCCACCCGCCGCGCCAGATTCGCGCCGACGAACAGGTCGAGGATGCGATAGACACTGTTTGCGGCGACACGGCGACCCTCGGCCTTCGATACCGCCTCGGCAATGTCATAGGCGGATGCCGGCTTGTCGAATCCGGCCAGCGCCTCGAACACGCGTTCGCGCATGCTGGTCCATTGCTCGCCGGACTTCTCCAGCGTGGTCTGGGCTGCGCGCGTCAGGTCATTGCCCGCGTGCTCGTGATGATCGTGGATGGCCATGACATCAATTTAGGCGCGCGGGGACGCCCTCGCAAGCGGATCAGTAGGTGGCGCGGCGGTTGAGGTCGTGGCCGAGAGCGACGAAGGAAATGCCGACCAGCGTCCACAGGATCTCGTCCCCGCCATGCGGCATGCTGAGCGCGCCCGCCATGACGCCGATGCCGAAGGCGCCGACCGCTGCCGGCATCATATAGCCATGGGTGACGATCCCGCGCCCCAGCGCGATGATGCCGAAAAGGATCGCGAGAACCAGGCCGATCTCATGGATCGCCGGATGCACCAGCGAACCCGCGGCCGAAAACAGTGCAAACAGGATCGTCGTGCCGACGCAGTGCGCCAGACACAGCCCGCTGAGCCCGATCGCGATACGATCGAGTCGACCATCCAGTCCGCTCCAGACGCGTGACAGGGGGAGAGTCGTCGCCATGAATCGCGATATAGACCGGCCGGCATGAAGTTACAACATAACATCGCAGCCGAAATGACGCGATGCTGGCCGCCGGTCAGCCCAGCCAGCCATGGCGGGCGGCCCAGGCCATGAACAGCTCCGGCCAGGCGGCGACCGGCTTGCCCGCCGCCAGGCGAAGGCCGAAGCCATGGCCGCCCTCCTCGAACAGGTGCATGTCGGTCGGGATACCGGCCGCGCGAAGCGCCGCGCGCATCCTGAGGGTGAAGTCGACCGGCAGGGTCGCATCATCCTCGGCGTGGCAGAGGAAGCAGGGCGGGGTGTCGGCGGTGACCTGGGCATCCAGCATCTGCCAGTCGGTGCCGCTGCTGGCATAGACGCCGGAGGTCGCGACGCCCTTCGCCAGGAAGGGGTCCATGGCGATCGCCGGGTAGAGCGGCGCCGCGACCAGCGGTCTGGCGTCGAGCGAATCGGCAGCATCGACCGGCGTGTAGGTCCTGACCGCATGCCGGGTGGCAAGGTCGCCGCACAGATGGCCGCCGGCGGAATAGCCGAGCGCGGCGACGCGTTTCGGGTCGATCTTCCACTCGGCTGCGCGGTGGCGGATCAGCCGCATCGCCCGCTGCGCATCGGCGAGCGCGACGTTGCGCGGATCGGCCCAGCCCTGATCGGGCAGGCGGTAGAAACAGACAAAGGCGGTGACCCCGCGCGCGGCCAGCCAGGCGGCGAGCTCATAGCCTTCCTTGTCGATCACCACCCGGTGATAGGCTCCGCCCGGGGTGATGAGCAGCGCTGCGCCATTGGGATTGGCGGCCGGGAAGACGTCGAGGCGCGGCGTGCGGACCCTGACCATTGCCCGGTCGCGGATCGCCGGGTCCTTGCTCCGTTCCAGCACCTCGTCGCGCAGCGACGGGTCGGTGAGCCCGGGCGCCTCGCCGGGCCAGAGCTTCACGCTGAATGCGGGCTCGGGAAAGGGGGCATGGGCGGGCGCGCCCGCGTTGGCGGGATGCGGGAGGAGTGGCGCGGTGAGCGCGGCTCCGAGCAGCGTGCGTCGGTCGACCGGTGTCATCTTGGCATCCTGCGTCGCCGGGGGCGTCAGGGCAATGGGGCGGAACAGGGCGGAGGTGCGACGAAACCCGCAGCGGAGAGGACCGGAAGTGGGTGGGCTGGCGTTATCGCAGCCCGGTGCCCATCTGTGCGGCACCCTTTGCATGATGACCGTCGCAGGAGGACGAGCATGAAGATCCTGATGGTGCTGACCAGCCACGACCAGCTGGGCGATACCGGCAAGAAGACCGGCTTCTGGCTGGAGGAATTTGCCGCGCCCTATTACACCTTTCTCGACGCCGGCGCCGAGATCGTCGTCGCCTCGCCCGAGGGCGGGCAGCCGCCGCTCGATCCCAAGAGCGATGCGCCCGATGCCCAGACCGAGATGACCGAGCGGTTCAAGGCGGATGCTGACGCGCAGGCAGTGCTGGCCAACACGGTCCGGCTCGATTCGGTGCGGCAGGAGGATTTCGACACGGTCTTCTATCCCGGCGGCCACGGCCCGCTCTGGGACCTGGCCGAAAGCCCGGTGTCGATCGCGCTGCTGGAAAGCTTCGACCGCGCCGGCAAGCCAATCGGGCTGGTGTGCCACGCACCGGGCGTGCTGCGCCACGTCAAGGCGGCCAATGGCGACCCCTATGTGAAGGGGCGCACGGTCACCGGCTTCACCAATAGCGAGGAAGCGGCGGTCCAGCTGACCGACGTCGTGCCGTTCCTGATCGAGGACGAGTTCACCGCCCAGGGTGCCGATTATCGCAAGGGACCCGACTGGGGCGAATTCGTGGTGACCGATGGCAAGCTGGTCACCGGTCAGAATCCGGGCAGCAGCGAGGCCGCGGCGCGCACGCTGATGACCAAGCTGGCCTGATCCGGCGAGGTTGGCCGGATGCTGCTCTAGGGTACAGCATCCGGCCTGCCCCCTAGGGGCAACTCTTATGGACGGCAGTTCCGCCGCCTTAGCGGTTCATCCCGAACCGAGATAATGCGACTGGGCCGCCTCGGTTGCGCTGACCGCGAGCAAGGTGCGGGCCTCCGACGCCGAGCGCGGGCGGGCGCCGCCGCGATCCGACGAGGCATCGAGCACGCGGTCGAGCAGCACCTGGCCTTCTTCCCACCAGCCGATCCCGCTGGCGGCGTTCAAATGGCCCTGCGGCCCGGCATCGACGAAATGGCTGCCCCAGTCGCGTGACAGTGCGCGGGCGCGGTCGATCGAGATCCAGGGATCGTCGGTGCTGGCCACCAGGATCGAGGGGAAGGGGAGCGCCTTGCGTGGGGTCGGACGAAAGGCGGCGAGCTCTGGCGCGTCGCTGCGCTCGACATCGGCCGGGGCGACCAGCAGCGCGCCGACCACCGGATAGCCGAAGGGCTGGTTGGTCAGTTCCGCCCACCAGGCGACCGCCAGGCAGCCCAGCGAATGCGCCGCAAGCACCACCGGCGCCTGGGCATTGCGGATCGCCTGGTCCAGCTTCGTCACCCAGGCATTGCGATGCGGCGTGTTCCACATGCCGAGTTCCACCCGGCTGGTATCGGGACGCGATTGTTCCCACAGGGTCTGCCAGTGCGACGGGCCCGAACCGCCCAGGCCCGGAACCGTGAGGATCAGCGGCGAACCGCTTTCGATCGGGGTAAAGATGGACATATCCGTTCTCCGTGTGGAGGGGCTTGGCCGGTAGGATTGAAGTAATTCCCACTCGATCGATAGGCAATAGCCCTGCGACGAAACGCAGAGCCGGTGCGCCGGACCGATGCGCCTGTCCTTCGCTCAATGCGAACCCTTGTTTTTCAACTCCTTGCCGACCCATTGGCCTGCCTCGAACCGATAGTCGTACAGCTGCCAGGGCGAGCCCGAAGCCACCGCTTCCTTGCGGAATGCGACCATCATCCGGTCGCCGTCGCTGCGGATGGTGATCGCGCCATAGACATTGACCAGGCGGCGGAACCGTTCATTGAAGAAGTCGGTCAGTCGCTGCCGCGCGACCTTGCGCTCGGCCGGGGTCGCGGCGTCGCGTTCGGCATCGAGCAGTTCGGCCTGCTTCGCGACTTCGGCGGCGCTCAGCTTGCGGCTTTCGGGAGTGGAGCGCAGGATCTCGGTACACAGGATCAGCGGCCGGGCGCCGCGCCCCTTCTTGCCGAGCAGCCCGAGGATCTCGGGCCGGGGATGGACATGGCTTTCCTCGTCGCCCGAGGAGACGACGAAGGCGAAGGGGTGGACCGCATCGAGAAACTCGTCGGTCACGTCCGCCGATCCGTGATGACAGCATTTGAGCAGGTCGGCGGCCAGCCGTCCGCGCGCCTGCTGGACGGCATCGCCCAGCGGCGCGCCGGGGGCGATGCCGCCATAGTGGCGCAGCAGCCGATCCTCCGCCGGGCGATTGAGATCGCCGCCGAAGATCACGCGCAGGTTGCCATGCTGGAGCTTCAGGATGACCGAATGGCCGTTTTTCGTCTTCCCGACATCATAGCCGCCATCGCCGGGCGCCGCGCCGAAGGTCGGGAGCGCGGGTGCGCCGCCCGGGCCCGCCTCCGGCACCGGCGCCAGGATCTCGATCGATGCGTCGGTGGCGCCGGGGGCGAAGCCGGGCAGATAGGTGCGGCCATCCGCGCCCATATCTCCCGTGCCGACCGCGGCCATGCGGACATCGGCGAAGCGGGCGGGCGACTGGAGTGCGGTCCAGAGCAGCTTGGGATAGCGTTTCGAGCCGCGCGTCGCCGGATCGGACAGGAAGGTTTCCAGCCCGGCGCGATCCGGGAACAGCTGAATGCAATAGCCGGACTGGCGCGGACCCAGCACATCGTCGCGCGCGGTCGAGACCCGTTCGACCAGGCCGTTGTGATAGACGGTGTCGAAGCGAATCCGGGAATCGTCGAACAGCGGCTGGAAACCCTGATAATGATCGCTGTCGGGATGGGTGATCACCGCTGCGGCGAAATTGGCGCTCGCGCCGGTGTAGCGGAACTTCCACTTCAGGAAGCGGTGCATGTTGGCACCTTCACCGGCATCGACGATGATCGTGCGCTGGCGGTTGCCGTCGGGCACGCTGACGATGCAGCCATCGCCCTGGCCGACGTCTAGGAAGATCATCTCCAGCAGCGCCTCGTCCTGGCACCGGGCCCGCTCGATCCGGTAGTGCTGGACACCGACGCGGTTGGTGCGGGCGTCGAAGCTCTTCCAGTTGACGATGTAATGCGCGGCGCTTGCGGGGTCGGGATCGACGTCGAGCCAGTCGCCCCAGATGAGATATTTCGCCTTGAGCCCCGATGCCGGATCGGCCGGTGAAATCTTGCCGCTGAAGTCCTTGAAATAGACGCGCATGCTGTGCCCCCGTGACAGTCAATGATCGGCGCGACCCGGGGTGTGGGCGGGTGATAGCATCACATCGTTGCAGATACGAGATTTCAGCTACGAGACTTCAGCTACGAGACTTGGGGGTCGATGATTGCGCCGTCCGCCCGATCCGCTACAGCGCGGCGATGGCCAAGCAGCGTGCAGACCAGATGCTCGTCGATCGCGGGCTCGTCGAAAGCCGGACCCGGGCGCAGGCACTGATCATGGCCGGGCTGGTGTTCGCCGGCGACCGCAAGATCGAGAAGGCGGGCCAAATCCTGGCCGAGGATGTCGCGATCGAGGTACGCGGGCGCGACCATCCCTGGGTCTCGCGCGGCGGGATCAAGCTGGCGCATGCGCTGGATCATTTCGGCTGGGACGTGACCGGCGCGGTGGCGATCGATGTCGGCTCGTCGACCGGCGGCTTTACCGACGTCCTGCTGACCAGGGGCGCGGCGAAGGTCTATGCGGTCGATTCGGGGACCAACCAGCTCGCCTGGAAACTGCGCCAGGACCAGAGGGTGATCGTCCACGAACAGACCAGTGCGCGGATCCTTACGCAGGCGCACATCCCCGAGCCGATCGACCTGGTGGTGTGCGACGCGAGCTTCATCGGGCTGGCCAAGGTGCTCGACGTGCCGCTGGGCTTCACCCGGCCGGGCGCCCGGTTGATGGCGTTGATCAAGCCGCAGTTCGAGGCGGGCCGCGAGGAAGTTGGCAAGGGCGGGGTGGTGCGCGACCCCGAGGTTCATGCCCGCGTCTGTCGCGAAGTCTCCGACTGGGTCACATCGAAAGGCTGGCGGGTCGAGGGGGTCGTCGAGAGCCCGATCACCGGGCCCGAGGGTAATGTCGAATATCTGATCGCAGCGCACCGGGATGCGGACTAACCGCCGGCGGCATGCGGCATGCGGCATCCCGCATCGGGACGTCGGATTGGTCTTTGCCGAACGCCGATCGTCTATATTAGGGAGCGCGCACGGCGGGGGCCGGCACGTACAGGGTTGTGAGCGGGGAGTGGGACATGGGCGAGATCGCATCCAGGGGGCAGTTGCGCCTGGCCTATTTGCGATGGGCGATGGTGACGGTGCCGCTGATCCTGCTGCTGGGGTTCGTCTCGGCCCGGCTCTATCCCGCCGGGGCGCAGAATAGCTGGTATGCGGCGCTGACCAAGCCGGCCGCGACCCCGCCCGACATCGTCTTCCCGATCGCCTGGACGACGATCTATATCCTTGCCGGCCTCGCGGTGGCGATGATCCTGAACGCGCGCAGTGCCCCGCGGCGTGTCCCGGCGCTGACCCTCTTCGTGGTCCAGATGCTCGTCAATCTCGCCTGGTCGCCGCTCTTCTTCGGGCTGCATCAGGTCAAGGCGGCCTTCATCCTGCTGTGCGTGCTGGCAGTGCTGGTGGTCGGCTGCATTGCCCTGTTCGCGCGCATCCGCGTCGGCGCGGCATTGTTGATGCTGCCCTATCTGGCGTGGCTCTGCTATGCGGGCTTCGTCTTGTACCAGATCGACCGGCTCAATCCGAATGCACAGGCACTTGTGCCATCGGGCGCGAGTGACCAGATCATCATCAACTGAATTCAACCGATTGGGATCATCATGCAGACCGACAACCGCCTTTTCGACGATTTCGTCAAGTTCGTGAACGGCGCCGCCGGCACCGTCGCGGGCATGGCGCGCGAGGGCAGCGAGGCAGCGCGCGAGCGCACCCGCGAATGGCTGGGCGGGCTCGACTTCGTCAGCCGCGAGGAATTCGAGGCGACGAAGGCGATGGCCGCCGCCGCCCGTGACGAAGCCGAAATCCTCAAGGCCCGCATCACCGCGCTCGAGGCGCAGCTGGCCGGCAACACCCCTGCAACGCCGAAGGCCGCCGATTGAGTTTGCACCGATTGTCCACAGTTTTTCGACAGGGTTCCGCACGCTGCGCTTGTGCCGCCAAGGGGCGGCCGGTTAATCCCCTCCCTGCGTTTCGGGGGTGGAGGTTGTGATGCTCGACGAGGCCGAGTTCGACCGGGAAGACGCCGCGCCGATCGATATGCTCGAGAATTATTATGCCGCGCATGGCTGGAGCCATGAGCGGGAGGACGACGAGATCGTCGCCAAGGTCAAGGGCAGCTGGACCGAGTATGAGCTGCGCGCGATCTGGCGCGAGGACGACGGCGTGCTCCAGTTCCTTGCCTTCCCGGACATCCGGGTGGCGGAGGAGCGCCGCGCGGCGGTCTATGAGACGATGGGGCTGGTCAACGAGCAGCTCTGGATCGGCCATTTCGAATTATGGTCGGCCAGCGGCATCCTGTTGTACCGCCATGCCGCGGTGCTGGACGGCGACGAGCCGAGCCTGTCGTTGTCGCGTGCCGAATTGCTGGTCGAAAGCGCGATCGACGAGTGCGAGCGCTTCTATCCGGTGTTCCAGTTCGTCCTGTGGGGCGGCAAGAGCCCGGCCGAGGCGATCGCGTCGTCGCTGATCGATACCCAGGGCGAGGCGTGAGCCGGCCCGCGGGCACCGGCATCTGGCTGGTCGGATGCGGCAATATGGGCGGCGCGATGCTGCGCGGCTGGATCGCCAGCGGTGTGCCCGCGGGGTCGATCACCGTCATCGACCCGCAGCAGCCCGAGGCGCCTGACGGCGTCGCGGTGGCCGCAGCCATCCCCGATGGAGCGCCCGACATCCTCGTGCTGGCGGTCAAGCCACAGCTGCTGGAGCCGGTCGCGCGTCAGTTCGCCGATGCCGGCGTGTCCGTCCGCCTGCTGATCTCGGTGCTTGCCGGGGTCGAGGAAGCGGTGCTGGCGCAGGCGTTCGACGCGGGGCGCGTCGTGCGGGCGATGCCCAATCTGCCGGGCAGCATCGGGCAGGGCGTCGTCGCGATGCACGCTGCCGATGCCGATCCTGCGGCGCGTGCCGAGATCGAGGCGCTGATGCGCCCGCTCGGCCTGGCCGAATGGATCGAGGACGAGGGGCTGTTCCACGCGGTCACCGCGCTGTCCGGCTCCGGCCCGGGCTTCGTCTATCGCTTCATCGAGGCGCTGGCCGGGGCAGGGGAGGCGCTGGGCCTGCCGGCCGATCAGGCGCAGCGCTTCGCCATCGCAACGGTCGAGGGATCTTCGGCGCTTGCCCATAGCAGCGGCGAGGCGCCGGGCGTGCTGGCCGATCGCGTCGCCAGCCCGGGCGGCACGACCCGCGCCGGCCTCGACGTGCTCGACGATGGCGACGCGATGAAGCGGCTGGTCCACGACACGCTGTCGGCCGCAGCACGGCGCAGCGCCGAACTCTCCGAAATCGCACGCAAATAACGCGGAACGCGAAGCGCGCGGGCGTGTTGTTGGCTCCGATCCCCATTTCAGGACGGAGTCGAAACATGACCACGGCCACCGAAACCCGTGACAAGAACGGCCGGTTCACCGGCAGCAAGAAGGATGGCAGCGAAACCGGCAACGGTTCGCGCGGGCTGGGCGCACTTGCGGGCGCAGTCGCCGGCGGCGCCGCGCTCGGCGTGCTCGCGATGCTCGGCCGCAAGGCGATCGTCCAGGCGCCCAGCGCGCTGGCCGGCGACTGGGTCGATGCGCTGGTGCTTGAGCACAAGGCGGTGATGAAGCTGTTCGACGCGATGGAAGCGACCGACCAGAATGCCACCACGCGCCGCTCGGTGCTGCTCGCCCAGATGAAGCATGCGCTGATGAAGCATGCGATCGAGGAAGAGAATGTGATCTATCCGGCGCTGCGCGACGCCGGCAAGCAGGCCGAGGCCGACGAGCTCAACAAGGAGCACGGCTATGTGAAACAGTATCTCTATGAGCTGGAGAACATGCCGAACGCCTCGCCCGAATGGCTGCAGACCGTGCGCAAGTTCCGCGCCGACATCGAGGCGCATGTGAAGGAGGAGGAAACCGATCTCTTCCCGATGCTGCGCGCGACGCTCAGCGAGGAAAAGAACAAGGCGCTGACGATGGCCATGAACAAGGAAGGCTTCAAGGTCGCCTGACCCCGATCGCCCCTCTTCGCCGTGGGAGGGGAGGGGCGTTCGCCTATTTGCCGAGCCTGGCGATCCGGTCGCGCTCGCTCTCGGGCACCAGTCCCTCCAGCACTGCCCAGAAGCCGCCAACCGCTTGACGGTCCGCGCGCGAATAGGCTGCGCTCATCTTCTCGCGCAGTGCCTCGAACAATTCGGCTTCCAGCGCCGCGCCGCTCTCGGTCAGCCGCAACAGCCGCTGGCGGCGATCCTTGTCGCCGGTGCGTGTCTCGACCAGGCCGCGCTCGGTCAGGTCGCCCAGCACCCGGCCCAGCGACTGCTTGGTGATCGCCAGCAGCCCCAGCAATTCGCTGACGGTCAGGTCGGGCTGGCGCGCGATGAAATACAGCGCGCGGTGATGCGCCCGGCCCAGTCCCTGATCGGCCAATCCCGCATCGATCGACCGCGTCAGGTGCGAATAGCCGAAATACAGCAGCTCGACGCCGCGCCGGATCTCGGGCTCGCGCAGGAACAGCGGGGACGCAGGAATTGGGGCAGCCATGTTGACCATTCTTGCCACCGCGCGTAGTCGTCCGCAACCCGAGTTGAGGAGTGGATGGCGAACATGGCGACGATCCTGGATTTCGAGTTCGAGGCGCACACCAACCCGATCGCAGCCGATGATCGTACCGCACTCCTCGCCAATCCGGGTTTCGGCAAGATCTTCACCGATCACATGGCGGTCATTCGCTATTCGGCCGAAAAAGGCTGGCATAATGCCCGCATCGAACCGCGCGCTCCGCTCCAGATCGATCCCGCCTGCGCCGTGCTTCATTATGCCCAGGAAATCTTCGAGGGGCTGAAGGCCTATCGCCTGCCCGATGGCGGCGCGGCGCTGTTCCGGCCCGAGGCGAATGCAAAGCGCTTCCGCGAGTCCGCGCGCCGCATGGCGATGGCCGAATTGCCCGAGGAGCTGTTCCTCGGCTCGATCCGCGAACTGGTCGCGGTCGATCGCGACTGGATCCCTGAGATCGAGGGCGGGTCGCTGTACCTGCGTCCGTTCATGTTCGCGAGCGAGGTGTTCCTGGGCGTGAAGCCCGCGTCCGAATATCTCTACATCGTCCTCGCCTCGCCGGCGGGCGCCTATTTCAAGGGCGGCGCGCCATCGGTGACCCTGTGGGTTTCCGAGGACTATACTCGCGCAGCCCCGGGCGGCACCGGTGCCGCCAAGTGCGGCGGCAACTATGCCTCCAGCCTGGTCGCCCAGTCCGAGGCGATCCGCAACGAATGCGACCAGGTCGTCTTCCTCGACGCCGCCGAGAGCAAGTGGGTCGAGGAACTCGGCGGCATGAACATCTTCTTCGTGATGGACGACGGATCGGTGGTCACGCCCCCGCTGGGCGGCACGATCCTGCCGGGCATCACCCGCGAATCGCTGATCATGCTGGCGCGCGATGCCGGCGTCGAGGTGCGCGAGGAGCGCTATTCGATCGACCAGTGGGAAGCCGATTCGAAGAGCGGCAAGCTGCGCGAGGCCTTCGCCTGCGGGACTGCCGCGGTCGTCACCCCGATCGGTCGCGTCCGCGGGCGTACCCGCGATTTCGTGATCGGCAATGGCGGTCCGGGCATCCTGACCGAGAAGCTGCGCACCGATCTGGTCGCCATCCAGCGCGGCGAGGCCCCCGATCCGCACAACTGGCTGCAACGGCTTTTCTGAGGCTTCCCAAGCGCGGCGATGCCACTATAAGCCGCGCTTCCCGGTGGGGCGTCGCCAAGTGGTAAGGCAACGGTTTTTGGTACCGTCATTCGCAGGTTCGAATCCTGCCGCCCCAGCCAATTCCTGGCTAAGTAATTGATCTCGCTGGCTAACTCCAGTCCGGTGACGCCCCAGTGTGCAGGTGACTGTGCCATGTGGCTGTCCGGGGAGGTCGTCCTTGGCGTCGCTTCAGCATGTTTTCCGCCGCGGCCACATTTTCTGGTGGCGCCGGGTTCATTATTCGTTCCATACTAAACCCCTTGATGTCCGCCTGTCGCTCGGAACCCCCGACCGGCTGCAGGCGCGTAACCGGGGCGCGGTCCTGACCGCGTCCTACGATCGGGTGGTGTCCATGTTGAACGACCATATCCGCGCCAGTGGCGGCATGACCGAACGCGAGCTTCAGGCGATCGCCAGGGCGATGTACGAGGAGCGGCTGGCCGAGGTCTGCACCGAACAGCGCGCGACACCGGCCGATGCCGAATATCATTCGGCCACCAACCGCGCGTTCGTCGACTATTTCCAGCGGCTGACGTCGCGGGGCGGGCATATGTCGTTCCTGCCGGACGAGCAGAAGAAGCTTGAAGCGGACGGGTGGGACGCGCAGCGCATCGGCGACCTGAAGACCGTCATCGCGTTGCGCGAGAACAAGGGTGTCAGCCCGATCCGCAAAGACGAGATCGACCGCCATCTCGCCGCGGCCGGTTTCGCGATCGACGACCAGTTGCGCTGGGCGGTCGAACTCGCGCTCTACCCGACCTATCGTAACGTCTACGCGGACGCAGAGAAGCAATTGCGCACGCTGGCTGAGCCGCGCGACCCGATGGCGTGCCCGCCATCACCATCGCCGTCAGCAGCGCCGGTGCCTGCGAACGACGCATCGCCGGCGGATTCGCTCGACGTTTCTGGTGTGCCGCAGGCGTGGGTGCACTGCGGTCCCGTAGAGGCCGCGGAGCGGATGATTGCGGAAACGCCTAAGCTGCTCGATCACCGGCGTCAGGGCAAGCGCGCGAGGGAGAGTGTCGACGAACACACCTTGCGGCAGATCCTGTGGGCGGCGACCTTGCTGCAAAAATCGTTGCTACCGGGAACGCCGCTCTGGAAGGTGACCAAGGCCGACATCATCAAGCTCGACGAATATTTCGACAAGTTGCCAATCCATTACGGCAAGTCTCCCCGTCATCGCGAGGTGGCGCAGACGCTTGAAGAGGCCGTGGCGCTGGCGGCAAAAGATGTCGCGGCGGCCAAGCTGACAGCAGACCGAATCGGCTTTTCCATCGGAACGACCAACAAGCATTTTCACAAGCTGGCTCAGGTTCATGCCTTCATGCGCAGCCAGGTCCCGTCCGCGCCGATCATCGATTTCTCGGAGTTCACCACCGCGAGCGACGAGGACGAACGCGAGGCCCGGAAGCGCTACACCCGCGAGCAGGGCGAGGCGTTGTTCAAGCTGCCCCCTTGGACTGGTTGTGCCGGCACTGGCGAACGGTTGAAGCCGGGCAAAAGCGTTATCCACGACGGCCTTTTCTACCTGCTGCTTCTGGTCTGGTACACGGGCGCACGCCGCGAGGAGCTGTGCAAGCTGATGATCGAGGATGTCGAACACCGGCATGGCATCGACTATCTGCTGATCCGCGCCACCGATACAGGCCGCATCAAGAACAAGTCCGCCCGCCGGGTCAATGTGATCGCAGACGAACTCGTCCGGCTCGGCTTCCTGCGCTATGTGGACGCCATGCGGGCGGCGGGCGAGCGGCTGCTGTTCCCCGAACTGGTACCGGGCGGTGATACCAAGCGGAAGCTGGGCGACGTTTTCTACAAGCTGTGGTGGATTTACATCGCGCCGAAGGTGCCGGGTCTGGAGCCAGGGCAGGCGATGCATTCGGCCCGTCACATGGTGTCGGACGAGCTGAAGGATCAGGAGGTCTTTCTCGAGTTCCGCAACGATCATCTCGGGCACCGGGGCAAGGGCGGCGAAGGCGAGACGCGCTATCCGTCGGCGGCATCGCTTCAGAAGCTCAAATCCGTGGTCGAGAAAATCCCGGTCGTCACCGGCCATCTGCCGGAGCAGCGCGTCATCAAGCTGCTTCCGGCTGGCCTGCGGAAGCCCCGCCCTACGCGACGCAAAGGCACGGGCGACGATACGGTCATGTGAGGAATGCGACGAAATCCGCCGTCGTGCACAAAGGCGGGGCCGACGCTCACCGGCAGCCAAGGCCGATTGGCGCAAAAACTGGTCGAACGACGAAGCGATCGCGATCGCGCTTTGGGCGGCGTATGCGTTGGCGACGCTGGTATCGATCGACGCGGGGACAGCGACGGGCGAGGATTTCGAAACGGCCGATTGGGCGCTGTGCGCCGAGCTCGGGTCTGCGCTTGATGAGGTTGGTCTCAAAGGCATCGATCTTGATGCAACGATGTGCACGCTGTCCGGGGGAACGGATTCGGATCAGTATTGCCGGCTGCGGATCGATCGGCCCGACCTGTTGCTGCTCAATGAGCCAACCAATCTCGATCGTGCCGCCCGCGACGCGATACGGCGGCTCATCGCGCGCTCGAATGGCGGCTTGCTGATCGCCAGCCACGACCGCGTGTTGCTCGAGGCTGTCGACCGCATGGTCGAACTCAGCCCGGTCGGCATTCGTATCGTCGCCGGTGGCTGGACGAAGTTCGTAGCGGTCCGCGACGCCGAGCGCGCGCAGACCGAGGCGCAGCGGGACCGCGCCGACGCAACGCTGCGCACCTACCCGTCACGCCGCGCTAGCCGCACAGGGAGCGAAGGGGAGGCGCGACAAGGTCGGCCGTGTCTTCGCTGCGAAGGGCAGCGAGCCGCACATATTGCTGGGCGGCGGGCCGAGCGTTCCGAGAATAGCGGCGGCGCCGCCCGTCGTCTGACCGAATGGCAGATCAGTGAGGCCTCGGCAACCAGCCAGACGGCACGGGCGCAGGTCGAGGTGCTTACGCCGCTGACCATCGACCTCGCGCGACGGGCCTTCCGAGCCAGACGGAGGTGCAGGCGTTGCAGGACGCGACGGTCCATCTTGGCGGTCGCCGGCTCAGTCCCTTGACGTTCGCGATGCAGGGTCCGGGGCGTATGGCCATCGCCGGGCCAAACGAGGCCGGCAAGTCGACGCTGTTGCGGCGCAGCGGAACGTCGGCAGCCTGTCGGGCGGGGAGCGCCTGCGCGCGGGTCTCGCAGCGGCATTGTGGGGGCGGCAGCCGCCATCGTTGCTGTTGGTTGATGAGCCGACCATCGATCTCGACTCGATCGACGAGGCCTGGATCCGGCCTCGGTGATCCACTCGTCTCGTGATGCAATCGCTTTTCGGCCGAAGGATGATGCCAGTCGCTTAGGCGAAACAAGAGAGAACGAAATTCAGGCGCAACAGCGCAATTTGGCGGGACCGCCAAATTACGGTGCGCCGCCGGAGCCTGATTGGCCGGGGCGGGTCCTCCAACCTGACGGTTTCCGGAAGGCGGTTCGTGGGGGGTATTGTGCGGATCGCGGGTCAGGTCGACAATCAATGGCATGTCGACGTCCGGGTCCATCGGTGAAGAGCCTGCGGTGTTCGCGCACCACGTGCGTGCGCTTCTCGCCCGGCAGCGGCGCGAGGACAAGGAAGCGATCGCCGGGTCTCTGAAGCGGACAGGCTTCCGCGCGCAGGGCGAGGAACGAGAAGCGCGAGGGCGGCAGCGCGGCGAGCTCAAGTCCGGCTGCGAGCGGGCGGTGAGCTTCCAGGCCGCCAGCCCGCTTACGCGGCGAGACCGGCAGACAGGCGGTTTCCGCGTGCCGCACTTCGACGTGAAGGCGGTCGTGGCGATCCACCCACCGTCCCGGAACGGCGTGGCGCATCCGCGATGCGTCGGCGGGGGAATGACCGCCGCGGCACACTTCGACTATGTGACCGATGGCGCGCGGATCGGGCTGGCGTCGCACATCGACTATATCCGGCGGGAGACCGGCGTCGCCGATCCGGCGGGCGAGATGCTGCTCGACATGCTGGACGAGCAGGAGATGAGAGCGGAGCTGAACCGGCTTGCCCGTTACACCAACATTCCCGGGGGCTGGTGCCGGGCGCGCAACCTGTTCGAGGCGGCCGAACGCGTGGCGCCGCAGCCGAAGTCGCATCTGCTTCAGGCATCGACGGCGCAGGTCATCAGCTTCGAGTATCAGCTGAAGTTCGGCGGTGCCCCCGCTTGGTTCCGTGTGATGACACGACGGTTGCAGGCAGAAGCGGCCGAGGTCGAGCGGGAAGCGATCGAGCGTGGGCGGCCCGCACGGCATCGAACGGTTACCATCGCCGAGGTGTCAGGCGAGGATGCCTATGAGCGCCTCGACTGGTTCGAACGCAGGCCGTTCGCTCGCGACCTCGTCTCATGGAAGCAGGGCCGGACCCAAAGGTCACAGCACCGGTTTGTCGGCGAACTGCCCGAGGGCTTGTCGCCTATCGACCGCCACGAGATCCTGTCGCACTTCTGCGACACCCTGGCGGACGACGGCTGGATGGTGGTCGGCGCGATCCACCAACCCGACCGCCACAACGACCGCCGTAATTTCCACCTCCATGTCGACGGCGTCGACCGCCCGGCCGAATGGCTCGACGAGCATAACTGCTGGGACTTCGAATATGTGGAACGTCGTAACGGCAAAGACACGCGTCCCTACCGCCAGAACAAGGTTCGTTACGACGCACCGCCAGCAGGCATTTTGCGCGAGCGGTTCATAAACATCGTCAACGAGGTGGTCGGCGATCGGCCGGATGTCGCGCGGTATCTGCACGGCACCTATGCCGACAACGGAATTGGCCTGACCCCGCTCGAGCATATGGGGAACCGCGCGATTGCTCTGGAATCGCGCGGGATCGAAACGGAGGTGGGATCGCGCAATGCACGCCGCATCTTCGCGGATGAGGCCGCGGCTTGCGAGAAGCGCGCGAACGAAGTGGAGGTGGCGCTCGCTAGCGAAGTCGAGCTGATCCGCACCATCGTCGCAAATGATCTTGCTGCCATGGCGGCGGTCGAACGCTACGAACGACTGGAACGGCGGCTGGTCCGGCGCCGGCTTCAGCGCGAACTCGCCCACGTGGTCATCACGATGGCGCGGTCGCGGGCTGAAACGGTGGTTCACACGCTTACTTCGACGCCGGGACGCCCGGTGACGCCGCGCGAGGGCGACGCCGAACTGCTCGCTGACGCTGGGGCGCATCTCGCCTGGGTCGAGCGGAACAGCCCTACGCCGGACGAGTGGGAAGCGGCGCGACGGGTGGAGGGGGCGCTCGCCGCAAGGGCAGCGGACCAGTTGGCAATCGTCCAGTCGGCGACGGCACGCCTTGGGCAAGCGCCAGCTATGGACGCGGTGGTCTACGCTTCAGGCCAACAGGCACCCGCGGCGGCGGTGACGGCGTCGCGGTTCGATGACCAGAAGCGGGATCGGCTGCGCGCCTGGCTGCGCAAACACGCCGCTGATGGGGCTCAGCTGATCTTTGACAGAGGCGACGCGCGGCTCGGCCACAGCGTGCCAAAAGCGATCGACACGCTGATGCGGCAGTTCGCCCATGAACCGAGCTTCCAGCGGCTGCTGCTGGCCGAGCGGCACCGGCGGGCTGATCGCGAAATGCTGTCGGGCTTCACTGCGGCGAGCGGGACACGAGGCGCGTCTCCCGGCGCGGTCAAACCGCGCCCGATCGCGCATCCGTCGCCATCAAGCGTGCCGTTACCCACGACGGTTCAAACCTTGCCGATCCCGGAGCCCGGGGAAGCGGAGCCTTCGCCCGTGGTCTTGTGCACAACTTCTGTTACGCCCATCGCGTCGCCTACGGTCGCTCCGAGCGCACATATCGCGGGATGGCAACCGAACCGGAAACCTGACGTTTCCGGATCGCCCCTTGGCAAGCAGTCGAACCGGGCCGCACCGAGCGGGCTGGATCGGGCGGGCTCTACCGCGCCGAAAGACGCTTCTACCGACCGCGCGCCACCCACGCCGGATACGGCCAAGAAGTCGAAGGCCAGTATCTTCGATCAGGCATTGTCGTTGCCGACAGCGGGCCTGAAGAGAGTGGCGGCCAGGGGGCCGGCAAGTGCTGCGGCACCGGTAAGCCTGCCCACCAGGGGCCCGGAGCGCTAGCCCATCGCGCGCATCCGGGAAGACCCGCCGGGGCCGGCGGAGGGAAGATTGGGAAACGCCTGCGGCTGTGCCGTGAGGGCGAAAATGAAGGTGCGGAGAGTGGCGTGCAGCCCGCCACTTCCCGCATAATCCCAAGGACTTCCATGTATATCATGACCAAGGAGCGGGCGCTCGCACAGATGCGTGCGCTGACCGCGACCCAGGCGCTCGCCACGCTGGTGGGCTGGCAATTCGACCCGGCAACCCGGTTACTGCTGCGCCCGCCGTTCAGCGAATGGTTCTACGCCGCCTCCGCCGAGCTTCTGCTGGTCCCGTCGATCGAGCCGTCGCGCGGTGACCTGGTTACGGTCGACCGGGGCATGCGCGAGGCGCGCTGTGACGCACTGGTCGTCAAGGCCTCGAGCGAAGGCCGGCGCACGCTCTATATTGCCTATGGCCAGTGGGGGCGGCAGGAGAACGTCTGGTGCCATGGCCGGCGACTCTGGCTGTCGCCGCACGGCAAGGCGTGGTTGGTCCCCGATCCGCACGACAGCGACGATCAGCGTCTGTCGATGCAGTTGACCGAGCGCCGGCTGCAGGTCGCGTCGCATCCGCCCGCTCGGGACGACCAAGAGGCGATCGACGGCCTCGACCGGGCCGACGCCTACCTCGCGCAGCTGTGGGGGGACCGCTGATGGCCGCGCTCCCGTGGATCAGCCCGGCGGACGCCGATGACATGGTCTTCGACGATCCGCTGGGATCGTCGCCCGACTTCGGCTTCGCGCTCCTGCGGCCGAAGGCGAAGGGCAAGCGCAATACCACCGCCGACCTCGCCCGTGCCAAGCTCCAGCCAAGCAAGCCCGACGATGCAGCCTGGGGCCCCGATGGGCTGTGGCCGATCACCTGCGCGGCGAGCCGGCTGGTGCCTGCGCCCGGTGTTGCGCTCGAACCGGATGCGCTTGAGAGCGTGTTCGAGGGGTATGACGCCCGGGTCAGGCCGCACCAGAAACTCCTGGCCGCGGTCCTGACCATGCGCTTCGATCACGGCTGGCAGCCGGCGGACATACTTTCGCTAGTCGGCATGTACGCGCTGCAGCACCTTGCCCTCGAACGCCGGCTGACCAGCCTCACCGTCGTCCACATGCCTGGTGACGAGTTGTCGGCGCGCCGCCCGCACGCGCATTGCGTGGTGCTGGCGCGGGTCCATCGCGTCAGCGGATGGGGCGAACTCCACCGTGATGTCGTCGCCAAGGACGCACAGGCCACCTTCCAAGCGGAGTGGGCGACGTTCAGCGACGAGTGGACGCCGCGCTTCGCGCCCGGCTGAGCACGCCGCCGAGCACCCGCGATACACGTCGCGGGTGCCTCCGGCCGGGGCGGCGGGTGCCCGCCGCAGGGGAATCAACCGATGGGTGTGTCCCCGAGGGTGGGGACGAAATCGGGAAGAACCAGATGACTAACACCGCCGCCGCCCGCGCTCACCTCGCCGCTGTCTCCACGATGCTCTTGGGCAACCGCACGCTCCGGCCGTCCGCAGCGCTGCTGGCCGGTGAGCGCCTCGATCAGCTCGCGCAGCTCCGGCTGGGGCAGATGGCCTGCGAGGCGCAGGCCGACCTCGTCCACCTCAGCGTCGAGGAACAGGCGGGCGCGACCATCATGACCGACATCTCGATCTTCGTCCCGCGCGACCGGATCTGCTTTTCACACTCCGGCTGTCGGCTGTGGCTGTCGAAGACCGGGGCGCGCGCGCTGCTGCTGCCGCAGCCGCATGTCCGTGGCAGCTTCCGCCTCGCGCCCGGCGAGATCATCCACTTGCCGGTCAAGCCCGTCGATGCCGAGCAGGGCATCGCCCGCGCCGAGTTGCGCCTGCGCCGGTTGGTAGAGTGCGGTGTCGATGTCGCGGGCCGCGTCGTCATCGACGAATGGCGGATCTGAGAATGAGGCGGACCCGCTTGAGCGGACCAGCCAGTATCCCTCGGCGATCTCCGCCCAGCGTGCCCGCTGTTGGGCCGAGGTGCCGAACGCCACCAGCATCAGCGAAAAAGGCGTGTGCTGCGACCTGCCGCGGATGTCGGAGAACGGCACCCGACCTAGCAGCAGGAAGATGTCCGCCTCGTCGCTCAACGTCTCGTGGAAAAAGCGCGAATCTACGCGCGCGGGGACGAGGCAGACGATGCTGCCCACATTCCGCCGCGACCATTGGTCATGCGCCCGTTTCAGCCAACGCAGCATCTGGGAGAAGGGTGGATTGACGAAGGCGAGCCGGCCCGACCAGTCATCGACGAACCCATCGCCGCCTTCTTCGAGCAGGATGCGACGCTTCGCGACCACCGGGCTCAGCGCGTGACCGCACGGGTCGAGGTCGATGGCGCCGAACGCATCGTTGATCTTGGCCAGGAATTCGGGCGGTGTGAAGCGGACGTCGCGGTCGGCCTTGTCGCCTTCGCCCCAATGGGCGCGCTCCATTGCGCGGCGCCGGGCTTTCGGCGCAAGCACGGTCAACAGGCGGAGCAGGGTGGCGACCGATCCGCCGCCGCGCTCGAGGCCGGCGAGCGTCGTCCGCGATATGCCCGCGCGTGACGCCGCCTTCTCCAGCGTCCAGCCGCGCCGAAGCCGGCTGGCGCGCAGTTTTGCACCAAGGGTGTTGCCCGGCCCGAGACCGGTCAGCCGGAAGTCGGTCGCGGTCATCACCGCTGCGAGCGTTTCGGTCGAACCGACGCCCCGCTCGAGCCGCTTGATCTTCTGGAGCGGCACGCCAATGCGTGCCGCGAGCGTGCTCTGCGACATACCCGACAATCTTCGTGCCTCGACGAGTGCCGCGATCAGCATGTGATACCAAAAGGGTTCATATACTGGTCGATATGAGTAACGGTGGCTGCCGGGTCAATAACTACCCCGATTGTGAGCGCACAGGCTCGATTACTTCGCCGCATGGGGCGATGGATGTCGCGTGTTTGCAACATACCTGACATTGGGCAGCGAAGATTTGCGTTGCCGACAGGCAGGCGGATCGCTTAACCTGCGCCCGCTCACCAGCAGGTGGGCCGAGGCGTGGAAACCTTGTCAAAGAGAGCCGTAGACCCGGTCCGAATCAGTTTCGGCCGGGAGGCGGACGCGTATGTCCAGGGCCTTCGGGCCTAAAGGCGTTCGCGCCTGTCTCTTTGCAGGTTTCCAACTTCCGGCTTTCGGGCCGGCACCGCCTCGACAACAGGGGCGGTGCCGCCGGCTGGAGCCGACCGGCACCGACGCGAACGGGGGTTCGAGCGTTGGGTGTTCAGCGACGGAAGCGCGATTACCGCGCACACATAGCGAATATGTCGGTGATTTCGGCGGGGCTGCTGTTGGCCGCCTGTGGTGGCGGTGGTGGCGTAAACTCGGGCGGTTCTACCGCACCGCCAACAGCAACTCCGACCCCGACACCGACACCGGCACCCAGCCCAGCACCATCGCCGACATCGTCCGCAGAGAGCGCCGAATACAAGGCGTCGAGCGCGGTGGTAATCGCCAAGGCGGCCTACGCCTATGACCGTGGCATCACCGGCAGGGTTGTGACGATCGCGGTAATCGACACGGGCATCAACCGCGCGACGCCAGAGTTCGCCGGCCGCATCTCCGCCGACAGCACGGGCTTCGAACAGCGTGTCGCGCGGTGCGGCACCTGTCCGGTGGAGACGGTCGCGCCCTATGCGATCGACGACAAACAGGGCCACGGCACGACCGTCGCCTCGGTCGCGCTGGCGGCGCGTAACGGATCGGGGCCGCAAGGCGTCGCGCCCGAGGCGACACCGCTGGCGCTCAAGATTGTCGGTCCCGACCTGTCGGGCCAGACCGCTGGCAGCACCGGGCTGATCCCGGAGAGCGAAAGTGCGAACCCGATGCTGATCGCGCCGGCGATCCGCTATGCGGTCGAGAAAGGTGCGTTCGTCAGCGTCCTGTCACTCAACGGCGTCGGCACGGGGCAGATCGCGCAGGACCAGCGCGCCGCGATGGATCAGGTGCGCATCGCCGACGGGCTGCTGATCAACTCGGTCGCCAACGCGACGGGGCAGGACAGCTTCACCGGCCAGTTCGCGGAGAACTTCGTCGGCACCGACCACGCCAACAAGGACTGGTTCCTGTTCGCAATAGGAGTCGACCAGAATGGCAGCCCGCGCAGCGCCAACGGCAACGCCGGCCCGCTCGCCGACCGGATGCTTGCCGCCGGTGGCAACAACGTCCAGGTCGTCGACAAGGACGGCAACGTCGTCAGCGTCACCGGCAACAGCTTCGCCGCACCCGCGGTCGCCGGGGCGGCAGCGCTGCTCAAGCAATATTGGCCGCAGCTCGGCGGCAAGGCAATCAGCCGCATCCTGCTCGATACCGCCACCGATGCGGGCGCGCCGGGCGTGGATGCCGTTTTCGGCGCGGGCACCCGCGTCGTCCTTCGCCGCCGCCGATGCCGTGCTGACGCGCTTCGCGTCGTTGACGACGTCGGCGCCGTTCGGTGGATCGGCCAAAGCGGGAGTGCTGACTGGACAGGTAAGCGCCATGACGGTGTTCGACCGCTATGGTCGCGATTACAGGATGACGGGTTCGACCGGCGTGCGCACCCGTGGGTCTGGCCTGCTTGCCGGCGTGATGGTCGGGCAGACGGATGTGCCATGGCGTGCATCGCAGGTTGAGGCCGCCCGCTTCGGCTTCGCGACCAACGTCGGCGCTTATTCAGGAACGCGTTCTTCCATGCCGGCCGTGGTCACCTTCGCGCCTGCCGCCGGGCAGCAGGTGACGTTCGGCACCAACGTCGCGGTCGGGAACGGCAACGGGCTGGCGGGTTCGCCGCTGCGCGGCATCGCGTCGATGCCGGTCGGCAGCATGTCCGCGTGGTCCGGCGGGGGTTGGTCGGCGTCCTTTTCGAGCGGCGCGTCTCGGGACGGGCGCTTGCGCCAGCAGGTCATCGGTTTCGCCATGCCGCTGGGTCTCGGGTTCGAACTGTCCGAGCTCGCGGAACGCGGTCAGGTGCTGGGCATGCGCGGCGACGCGACGCTCGGTCTGACCGGCGCCCGCACCACGCTCGCGACGCTGACCTATCGCCGCAGGCTTGCCGGCATCGATCTGACCGCCCGCGCCACCGCATCCTCGACACGGGCGCAGGGCGGTTCGGACCTGCTCCGCTTCAATGGCCCGCTGATCGGCAGCGCCTTCTCATTGGAGGGGGGGCGTAAACTGTTCGGTGGCCGCGCGACGTTCGGCCTGTCGTCGCCGCTACGGGTGGAACGCGCCTGGGCGGTGCTGCTGGCGCCGGTGTCGTTCGATCTCATTAGCCGCGCGTTGATCACGCGCGCGGTCGCCGTCGATCTCGCCCCCGACGCCCGCGAGCTGGATCTGGAGCTGGGCTGGTCGATCGCGCTGTCGCCGACGTCCTCGCTCCGGTTGGGCCTCGCGCGCGCCTGGGACGCCGGACACGTGGCCGGAGCGACCGACACCGCCGGCTTCGTCGCCATCGCAATCCGCTGAATGACCCGAGGGAGTAGACCAATGAGCAAGACGTTCGCCGCTGCCGCCATCGTGCTGGCGACCGCATCTGCGCCGGCATCGGCGCAGACGCTTTTGGACAAGGTCATCCAGCGGATTGCAGCGCGGAAGCCCGCACCCGCGACCGTTCCGCGCGATGCGACGACGCAGGAGATGGCTGGCGGCGCGGCGGCACCGTCAGCCGCGTTCCCGCTCGACGTCGCTGGCGTCCGCCTAGGTATGTCGGCGGATGCGGCGCGTGCCGCGCTGGTGAAGGCGGGCTATTCAATCCCGTCGACGGGCGGCATCAGCTATGGTCCCAGCTTCGTGGCCCAGGTTCGCTCGGAGGCGGCAAGGCGGCGAACGGGCGCCGCCTCGTCACCGGCCATGACCGATCGCGTGGTGACGCAGCTGAGTGGCTACGGACCCAACCGCGAAACGATCAACGTGAGCCTGGTCGCGATCTCGTCCGGCGGTTCGAGCGTCACCGACGTCCAGTTGAGGGTGTCTCAGGACGTGATGACTGGCGACGCCTTTCTTCGTCAGGTCACGGCGAAGTACGGCCAGCCGGATGGCAGGAGGGATCAGGGCATGACGCTCGCCTGGTGCACCGCGCCCCTGAAGCCCGTCTGCGGCTCGATCGCGCCCTTTCAGCGTCGACCGGGGGCGCTGCCGAATCTGACCGCGTCGGTGATCTTGAACAAGAATGCCATCAGGCTGGCGGACGGCACCGATCAGGACCGCGAGCGCGAGCGGGCCTATGCTGCCGCCGTCGAGCGCGCGGCGCCGAAGACCGACCGCGTAGCGTTCTAAGGACCACCAGCAATGATCGCTGTGATCGGTGCCGTCGCGATCGTCGCGCTGCTGATGCTGGTCGGCGTGCTGAACGCCACCGGCTTCTTCCGGGCGCTGCCGCTCCTGCTGCTGCTGTGCGTCCTGTCATTCGTTGCCGCGATGGTTGCGAAGGTGAACCTCGGCCCTGAGTGGACGGCGTGGGCCGGGATCGGCGCGCCTGCTGCGCTGCTGCTGTGGGCGGCGTGGCGGCCGGGATCGTCGCGCGCGAAGCTGTGGGTCATGAGCGGGGCGTCGTTTGCCATGAACAGCCTGAAGTGGTTAGCGCTGATCGCCTGCGGGCTGACGCTGCCGGCTAACGGGTTTCACCTCGACGTGTGGCTGACGCGTGGCTGGCCGTGGGCGGTGCTTGCCGCTGTCGCCTGGGCCGTGCAGGTGTTGGTAGACTGGGTGACCGTCCGATCGATCAAGCGGGAGCCGGGCGCGTTTGATCGGGTCGAAACGTTGTAGAGCAAATCGCGTCGACTTGATGCAGGGGAAAGAGATATGTCGATCATCATCGCCGCGCTGCTGCTGGCAGCCGGAACCGCATGCGACGGCTCGACGACGCGGGATGTCGAGCAATGCCTCGCCGCTGAGCTCGACCGCGCCGATGCCGAGCTCAATCGATATTATGCGGCGGCAACGAAGCGATTGAGGGAGCAACAGGATATGGCCGCGTTGGCGAAGCTGCGCCTGGCCGAACGGGCATGGATCGCATACCGGGACGCTGAGTGTGACGCGGTCTACGAATCGTGGGGTCGCGGCACAATCCGCGGTGCCATGAATCTGGGCTGCCGGATCAGCCTCACCGAAGCTCGCACCACGACGATTTGGCGCAACTGGCTTACCTACGCCGACAGCACGCCGCCCATTCTGCCGAAGCCGAGGGCTAGTGATTGACCGCCCTTCGGGGCAGCTCGCGAGTATCACTACGGATATCCGACGCGCATTCACTGCGAATTATGGCCCCGCTTTCGTGTCGATGTGGTCCCAGCTGGACCGTCGATCGGGTGGGGACGGGTCTAGTCCGAGCAATTGGTCGATCAACGGCGATACGCCCATGACATTCGATTGCAGGCTAATTACCCATGACCTCGGCGATCGCGTCGGCCACATCTTCACCGGCGATAAGAGACGCTAGTACAGCCTCCCGCTGCGACGGCAGCAGCGCTGTCGGATTGTCTTTCGCGTAGTCCCACAGCAGACGCTTCGCCTCCTCCCGGCTTCGCTTCGGTCGGTTCCGCGAAGCGATCTCCCGCTCGTGCTCACGGACGAACGCATCGAACTCGGGTACGGCGCCCGTCCAGTCGAACGCCATCACCTCTGCCCGCTTCTCTCGTGGATCGAACTTGTCGGAATAGGCATCGCCGACCTCACCCGTGCCGGCGTTCAGCACGAGACTGGACAAATCCGGGTAGCCGAGTTCGTCGGTAAAGCCTCGAAGCACGAGAAGGCGGCGACCAACGGCCCGGGGAATCAATGCGGCTATGATGTCATCGTTGGGGTTGCGGGCTTTGGCCTCATCGACGAGGGCACCGTAAGTGGTGGTGCGGCACTCGCGGGCCAGGTCGAGCAGGATCGGGTAGAACGCCTTCGTCACCCGCATGTCCCTGATCGTCATCGCCATACAGCTCACTCCTGAAGGAACTCCTGATCCACCATTGCCGATAGATATGATGCTGTCGACGGGCGGCAGAAGCGAGCGAACGCGGCCGACATGCCGAGAGCGGGTAATCCTAAGATTGCCATATAGCGGCAGCTGATCGTATCGAGATCGGTATATGACCGAGGCGACCATTCATGACCGCGTCCTTCGGCTCTACAGCCAGGTGAACAAACTTTGGTTGGAGCATCAAGACGACTTGTTCGGCGGTGCATGTGGCTTCAGCGTGCTGAGCGGTCCGCCGATCGAACGCCCGCCGGTAATGATTATCGGAGCCAACCCGGGATTCGGAGCCGACGACGACCGACCCAGCGTAGAGGAAACATGGCCGCCTAAATCGTACATCCAAGATGCCGAATGGTCTTTAGCACGCAAGATCAGGGACATCTTCGCGCAGGCCGGACGGTCATCGGATCTCGATCGCGCCGTCCAGACCAACTTCCTCTTCTTCAAGAGCAGCACGATCAAGGTCGCCGACAACAGCCGCTACCCATGGGAGGCTGTCGCATTCGGCGTGCGGAAGAAGCTCGAGCGCTGGTGCGGCCATGAGGTCGAGGAGCTTATCAGCGTCCTTCAACCCGAGATCGTCTTAGGCGTCGTGGACAAAGGGTAGCCATAGCTTGATTGAAGCGAGCACGACGAAGCCGAGGTAGGACTCCTTGGTTTTGTCGTATCGGGTGGCAACGCGGCGCCAGTTCTTGAGCTTGCTGAAAAGGCGCTCGACGAGATTGCGGCAGCGGTATTTCACACGATCGTGCGGAATGGGGATGTGCCGATTGCTCTTGGTGGGGATGACCGCTTCGACACCGGCTGCGGCAAGTTCCGCGCGGATGGCATCTGCGTCGTAGCCCTTGTCGGCGAGCAGCGCTTCGATGCGGTCGCCGAGCATCCGGAACAGCGGGCCAAAGCCCTTTACATCGTGCGTCTGCCCCGGCGTCAGGACGAAGCCGAGCGGCCGGCCGTGTCCGTCGCAGCGGGCGTGGAGCTTGGTGGTGAAGCCGCCGCGCGACCGGCCAAGCCCCTGGGCCTCTTGATCCCCTTTTTTAGCCCGACGGCGCAATGATGCGCCCGGACCACGGTGCTGTCGATCATGTCGGCGCTGGTATCGCGTTCCACCATCTCGGCCAGCGTCTCCAGCAGGGCATCGAACACCCCCGTCTCCACCCAGCGCCGATACCGCCGGAACACGCTGTTCCACTTGCCATAGTCGTCTGGCAGCAGGCGCCACTGCGCACCTGATCGCGCCATCCACATCATGCCTTCGAAGTACCGACGGTTGTCGCCCGCAGGCCGACATCCGCGACCATGTTCGGGTGGAAGCAACGGGCCGATCAGCGCCCACTCTTCGTCCGAAACCCCAACACGCTCGCCCAACGCCGCCTCCAAAACGCAGCCTTGAATCAACCTGCGAGCCTCAGGTCAAGCTTTGTCCACGATGCCTAGTTCTTGGTATAGCTCGCTTCGACGTGCATGCCCGTGATGCGAGCACCGTGCTGATGGATCGATCGCGTCGGCGGCGGCTCCTTGTCGCAGGACAAATAGCGGGACGGCCGGCCATCGGCATTCTGCACCCGACCGGGGCGCGGGTCGCCGGCGCGGACTGGTCGCGGGTTTCCGCAGTGCTTGCGGAACGGCTCGGGTAAGGATCGGCGGCGTCGAACCGACCGATGCCATTTGCTGCAAGGCGCGCCACTTGAGGTTGAAGAGTGTCGGCAATCGGAAGCGCTGCAGCTGACGCCGGCGGAGATGTTCGACGGCGTCCTTCACGTCGATGGCGTTCTCGCGACGATCGGTCGGTGGGGCTCTATGGAGAAGCGCCTCGTCAACCCGGAGGCCGTGCGGGACCTGCTAGGTCGTGTTGACAAAGTGGATTCCCAAACGACCTGATCTCTGATTCAAGGCTGCTCTTTGCAGGGGGCGGCGATGGCGCGTGGCGATCTGACGGACGAGGAATGGTCGGTGCTCGAAGGGCTGCTGCCGTCCGAGCGAGGCCGAAAGGCGCGCCCTGCCCATGACAATCGGCGATTTCTAAACGGGATGCTGCATGTACTGCGGGTTGGCTGCCCCTGGCGCGACATGCACGAGCGCTACGGCAAGTGGAACTCGGTCTATGTGCGGTTCCGGCGTTGGGCGGAACAAGGCGTCTGGGATGCGATGCTGGCCACGCTGGTCGAGTTCGGGCTGACCGACGACTGGCAGCACATGATCGACAGCACCACGGTTCGCGGCCATGTTTCGGCAGCGGGCGCTAAAGGGGGACTCATAAGGAGGCTTTTGGTCGATCACGCGGCGGCTTTACGTGCAAAGTCCACGCCCGTTGTGACAATCAGGGACGCCCTCTTGGCTTCATCCTGACTGGCGGGGAGGCATCGGATTATAGCGCTGTCGATGACCTCATGGCGTTGCCTGTCGACAAGCCCAAGGCGCTGCTGGCCGATAAAGGGTATGACGGCGATGCGGTCCGGGCGAACCTGTTGATGCGCGGCATCCTGCCGATCATCCCGCCAAAGGCCAACCGGCGCGAACACATCGCCTGCGACTTCCGTCGATACCGAGACCGTAACCGCATCGAGCGCATGTTCGGCCACCTCAAGCATCAACGCCGCATCGCCACCCGCTACGACAAAACCGCGCTGTCGTTCGCCAGTTTCCTCAATCTTGCCGCTATCCGCAGGTGGTTGCCTAACTTTGTCAACAGCGCCTAGCCGAATACCAGGACGAGCAGCGTGGTGGTTCGCTGCAGATGCTGGCACGCGGCAATAGAGATATTCTCGGCACGAACCGCGGTAGTAGGGACGCATGAACTCGGCTACGCAGAGCGAGCATTCGCCCACGGGTAGGTGAGCGTCAATTTAGGCGAACTGTCTCACCAGGCCGTGGCAAGCGGGATTGATTTTAGAATAATCGTAAGAGTGGGGGTGCGTTGATGATCGGGCGAGGGATCTGCAAAAGCAGTCGGCTAAAGCGCTTAATAGCTCTCTGTTCGCTAACCTTGGGGTTGGCGATCTCCGCATCCGCGCAAGCCCAGGATAATTCAGAGCCACGTGATGAGGATAGCGACCCTAACGTTTTTAGCACGGTGCCAACGGGGCCAAAAAGGCCTTGGGGAATATTTTTGATAATGTGCAGATCTTCCATAGATCTGAGCATTTTCGATTACATTAAGAAAGATGGGCAATCCGCCGGGTACTGTGCTGGCTTTATCGACTCGAAATTGGGCCGTCTAAGCGGTGCGCAGTTGGCGTCATTCAATGCGAAGGCATCTCGTATATCAATAGCGGATTTGAGTCCGACTTATGATATTATGGCGGTTCTACGGTCATCTGCATTCGCCAATAATGGCTATGAATACAGCTCACGCGTTGCACGCTCTAATACGGTCGAAGAATTGCTTGACTATGTTATCGATGATCTTCTGTATAAAAACGGTGGCCGCTGACATAATGACTTAATGTTGTTCACCGCGGCGTAACGCCTCTTACGCCCTACGCTGTTGCCTAAAGATCATGCGTGAATGCTAGTTGGGTGCATCGTATAGCTCAGCGATCTTAGCCCCGTCAGGTCGGCTAGCTTACGCATACGTCAGCACGGATCGGGGCTAGCCCAGTGCGAAGCGCCGAGGAACGTCGGTATTACGAGAGGATGATGTATCGAACCGCGCGCCAAGCCGTGGCGGCCGGCGCGCGATTGAATTCATGCGTCGGCAGAAGCCTTGGCCCGCGGCTTACGCGCCGTCTTCGCGGCTTGTGCAGGGGTGCTTGCGCTGCGTGCAGCGCGGCCCTTGGCACCCAGGCCGATCTTGTGCGCCATCGCGCGGCGCGCCTCCGAGTAGTTTGGCGAAACCATCGGGTAGTCAGGCTTCAAATTGTAGCGCGCGCGATACTCTTCTGGTGTCATGCCGTGCGTTGAGAGATGGCGGCGGAGCGTCTTATACGGCTTGCCGTCGATCATCGAGATGAGGTGATCATCCGATGAAAGCGATTTGCGGACTGACACTGCCGGAATGTACTCCGGCTCAGGGGGCGGACTTTCGCCGGTTGGTGTCGCGCCGGAGTCAGCGAGTTCGCTCAGCGTTGCATGCATAGTGCGCAAAAACGCTGGCACGTCTTCCGATGCGATGCGATTGTTTTGATTGCTCAGCCAAGCAATGGTCAGTTCCGTCGCAAGCTCGACGGCGTTCAGAGTGATTTCTTCAGACATTGGCGACCTCCCTATTATCGTTCTGGCACGCGCACTCTCGCAAGATGCGCAGAAGCATTTTGTGTGTGTATCAGCCACGCATTTAAATCAAGCAGTTGCTTATTCCGCGTGGATCATCTTTGGGGGAGAGGGTCATCACCAAGAACGTACACCTAAGGGCCGTTGACCAAATTATGTAAGCTTAAGCTCAAAAGGGGTGTGAGTGAGCCACGGCCACCTTGCTCTTCATATCTTTGCGGATGGTAAAGCTTGCAATTCGCTGTGAGCGGTATTCCTGGGATCGTTCGGTATCACTGCAACCCGGCTCGAGCAGATTGATACTCATAATGGACGATTCTCTGATGAACGACGGGTAGGGTCCGGCGTTGAAAGGCGGTGCTTGGTGAGCAGTTCCGCGTTGTTGTGGAGGTCTTCGATGCCAAATCAGAACCATCCGGTCGAGAGTCCTTGGGCGGGATCGGTGCCGTTTGCAGTTGGGCAAGCGAGCAACGTGAGGATACCGATTCCGGGTACTAATGGTTTTGCGGTCGAGTTCAGGCCGCGCCAATTTAAAGGCACATCTACATCGACCTTATTTTTCCAAGATGCTAAAACAAAGCGTCATTTAAGGCTCGATTACGGGTTCAACCTCAGAAGTAAGACGATCGACTATCACTGGAATCACAAAGGCGTGGCCGCCATTTTCGGGATTACCAATCATCAGACCACAGGGCGGTGGGGGCGGGCCGGCTATTACGCTGCCAAAGCTTTTCGTTTCGCGGGCCGGCCCTTGTTGATCATTGGAGTTGCCGTCGATGCCGTGTCGATCGTCCGGGCGAGCAAGCCGCTGCAACGTGCGACCGAGGTGGTAACCGCTTGGGCAGGGGCGTGGGCAGGGTGCAAAGTGGTCGGTGGGGTCGGAGCTCTCGGAGGATCTGCCGTCGCTCTCGGGCCAGGCACCGCTATCGGCGCAGTCGGGGGATGCATCATCGGCGGGCTTGGCGGCTATTTCGCTGGTGAAGCGGTCGGTCGATACGTCTATCAGTGGGCCGAAGGCACAATATTCACGCCGTTGCCGGAAATTCGTCAGTGACTGCTTCTTTGGTGATCTTCCATGCCGGTCCCGCGCCTGCTTATGCGGAATTGGGTAAGACTGGCGATCCAGGCTGCGGTTGGCTGGAATGGCCGGAAGCGGAACGATCAGACGACGATGTTGTCCCACTGGTGGTTCGTCGAGTCCTCGCTAATGCGCTGTCGCGGGTTGGTTTGGTAACTTTCGTTGTCGACGAAACGTATCCGGCCATGCGCGTGTCCGAAATCCGCCAGGGCGTCGTGTCAAAGATCTTCGGGCGCAAGTTTCATCAAGGATCGTCTCGCGATCCGGCTGCCATCGAGCAACTGTTTGAAGATCCGCTCCAGGCGTGGTGGCTTGGAAGCGCGGCAGCTGTGATCACGGCGTCCGATCAGATGCCATCCTTAGAGGTGCGTGATTGGAGAGCGTTGGCGGACGATAATTGGGTCAGCGTAGCGAGGGGGCATCCGGAAATCGACGCTGTGTTTCGCGCCGGGACTGATGGCGAAATGGCGGGGTGGTGGAGCCGGACTTCAGATTTGCAAGATGAGTTTACGATCGCGATCGAGGAAGCATCGAGACACATCTAGATCGGTGATCTCCCTTGGCCGCGATCTAATCGCGCGTTAGAACGGCACGGAAATGGAGAAGCTGGGCACGAAATAGCCACGGCTGTGCCTGCTGCCCGGATCGTTCGACCAGCGCGTCTGGAACTGCCCGGCTAGCTCGAAATCCATCTTCGGAAGTCCTTTCGGGATCACCCCGTTCAAGTTGATACCGCCTGTCAGCCGTAGCCGCGTATCGCGGCGGCGGTCGCCGCTGGCGACGCGAATGTTGGGAAAGAAGGCGCCTGCCAATTCTCCTCGACCGAACAGGCGAAACCCACGAGCCAGCGGTCGACTATACACATCAATCTGCGCTGAAGGTGCAAAGCGCCGCCTGCCGTGATCGGTCGACTAGATGTTCGCCGCCTCAATGCGGCCTCCCCAGTAGAATCCTGCTTTGGCCCCGTTACAGGAAGCAACCGAATCGGTCTCGCGGGGGCTGGACCTATCGCACATGAGCCCGCGGAGATCGCGATAGCGAACGCCGCCTGCGACCTGATGTTCATCGCGAACCCAGGCATCAAGCAGACCGGATTGTGCATTGGTGTAGCGATATCTGCCGTACACGCGCAGCGAGTCTTCATCGTCGTTTGCCCTACGGTAGATTCGTCGCCTCACTTGCGCGAACGACAGCGGAGTGTCGCCGACCGTGGCCTCGGCATAGAAGCTGCTTTCGGCGGGTTCGCCATCAAACCATTGCGGTCCATAAGCGATGCCGCCTTTCAGCTCTAACTGAGGCAGCCGATCGTCCCGCTCGCGCCGGAGCGCGAAGCTGGCGCCATATTCGCTTTCGTCCACTTGATCCTTGTCGACCGAGCCTGGAAGCCTCTGACGTGACCCCGGCTTTCATCCAGCGGCGACCAGAGACCGACCGTTGTTGTCGCGCCCCGCCCACGCCATCACGCCGGAGCGGTAATGAGTTCGCAACGCAGCTGCCACGAGTGTTAAGGCTCAGCCCTCTCCGCGTTTATCCGGATTTCAGTTGAAATTTGTTCCTCCTTTGTTCTAGCCGACCGGCGTTGCGTGAATCGGTACTAGGTGGCGGAGCTAAAGCATGACCGATGATCTTCCCTCTCGTCCGCCCCCCCCCGTGGGGTCGAGCGTTGGGCAGTCCCCGGCGGGTCCGGGGCCGGGTCGGTCTTTTCCCTGCGATGAAGGATCGTCGATCGCGACGGACGACTGGGGGTGGAGCGGTTGCCGGAATGGGTGGCGGGAATGAGTGACCCGGTCGAACGCATGAATTGGCTCGCGCATCGCTGGCCGGTCACGCTGGAAACATTCCACTACGGGACCTGGCTGGTCCATGTCGGGAAGGTCGAGGGCCACCGGATTGCACAGGCGACCTCACGCGAGGAATATGACACCTGGCTCGCCAGTGCGCGGCCGCTCTGCCTCGCCCGGTTCATCGCGTCACGGCCCGCGCTTCACCCCGCTGTCGCCCTGGTCACCGCGGGCACCTACCGGCTCGGGCGCATCCCGGCCGAATTATGGTGCGGTTATGACGTGACGCCCCTGCTCGACATGCCGGTTTCCACGCTGCTCTCGGCCAAGGTTCGGGCGATGTTCCCGGCCTGGCCCGGCGCCCTCATCCGGGTGGTTCGCCAGGACCAGCTGGGATCGCTCGACCTGCAGCCCGCCCCCGATCTCCAGGGGCCGAGGCTCAAGGTGGTGGGATAGCGATGGGCCGATACGATCGCGAGGGCGGACAGGTGCCGACCACCTTGTTCGAGTGCGCGGCGTTTCACCGCACGGTCGAGGTGAAATGTCCCGGCTGCGATCGCACAGAAGTCTTTCATGCGGCTGCCTTGTGGTGGCTGTTTCACCGCAAGCGCTGGCGTGATCATCTCGACTTGGTAGCGCCCCGGATGCGCTGCACCAGCTGCGGCAGGCGCGGCGTACCGGTGCGACCGAGCCGCCAGCCGCCGACAATCGTGCATCTGCCGCTTCCTGAGGATAGCGAATGGAAGCGCGCGGTCAGCCGCTTCCGATCATAACAGGCCGGCTTGAGCTGCTGCGGCGGCAGGCTTGCGCCAGGGCTCGCTGGTGCGATCGACGACGATGAGATCATCGGGAAAGCAGCGTTCCTGAAACCCGACGATCTCGTCGGAGCTGCCGTGCAGCCATCGATCATGGTCGTCGCGGTGCAGCAGGACCGGCATGCGATCGTGAACCGGGCGGATCGCCTCGTTGCAGTCGGTCATGACGCCCGAATAGACGGGCCCCCATTCGGCACTGTCGCGCCACAGCCCGGCCCAGGCGAAGACCGGCTCGTCCGCAACCGAGAACCATGTCCGGGTCTTGGTACCCTTGGCGCCCTCGGCTTCCGCGAAGGCGGTGAGAGGGATGAGGCAGCGCCATTCGGGCTTTCGTGCCAGGCCGATCCACATGTTCTTGTGCAGGTCGGCGATGTTGTTGACCGGCTTGGGCTTGGCGGTCGGGCTCATCGTCTTGAGCCGGAGTGGAAACCCCCAGGTCATCGACTGTATGATCCGACGACCCTCCGCCTCGCGGATGACCATGCCGGGATAGCCGGGATAGACTTCCTCGCCGGCATTGGACTGGACCGGCGTGTCGACCCCGAAATGGGCGGCCACCTCGGCTGCGGACTTCCGGACGGTGTAGAGGTTGCACATGTCGTCCAGGCTAGCCTGTGTCGGGTCGAATGCGCAACGCGCAGCCTTCGACTTGCGCGATCACAGCAGTCCCAGCTGCTCACCCTCGGGCGGTGGTCCGCCGCCGCGCCATGGGTCATCGGTCACGATCCGGTCGATCCGGTCGGCGTCGACCGGCGCGCGAAACTGGAATCGGATGACATCCTGGATGCCGCCGTGCAGCCAGCGATCATGTTCGTCGGGCTCGAGCAGCACGGGCATGCGATCATTGGTCGGCGGGATCGCTGAATTGGCTTCCATCGTCATGCCAGCGTAGCTCGGGCCGATATCGGGAATGTTGCGGCAGAAACCGGCCCAGGCCATGATCGGCCGGTCCTTGAGTGAGAACCAGGTACGCGTCCTGGCACCGGCGTCGCCATCGGGATTGCCGAAATGGGTGATTGGAATGACGCAGCGGTAGCGCGGCTCGACGACCATCTGTTCCCACATCGGATTGGTGAGATCTGCGACCAAGCCGATAATGTCCGCTTCCTTTCCCTGCAGCCTCAGGTCGCGAATATGCCTTGGGAAGCCCCACCGCATCATGCGCAGGCGGCGCCGTTCGTTCGCCACGAACATGACCAGCCCCTGCCTGCCTTCGGTCACATCCGGCGGGACCGAGATTGGCTCGTGCAATTCGACACTGAGGAAAGCGGCGACCTGTTCGACCGACGCGCGGAGGCTATGCAGTCGGGACATGGCACTGGCCTTCGGTTGGACTGCTGAAGCTGTGCGCCATCAAAATACCGTATCAAAGCGCGTAGTTGATCAGAAAACCTTTCTGATGCTGAAGCTGACAAATCGTCCGAGCGGATCGAGATATCCCGGTTGATAGCTGAGCGGCGTTGATTCCAGTCGATCACGAACCGCCTCACGCGCGTTGAAAAGATTCGTAATGCCCAGGGAAACGCGTGTTCCCTTCAGCCAATCGGGTGCTGCAGAACCACCGAAACGATCGGCAAGGTTGGCGAAAAAATGGAGGTTAACGGTCGTTAGATCGGAAAAAAACAGGTCCCCGTCACCGGCGCTGCGGATCATGGTTCCGCTTTGCCACGCCAACGTCATCCGCGCACCCAGCCCGGTTTTGAATGCACCTGCCTGGAGTTCGACTGTGTGACGCCGACGTCCGCCACGTAGGTCGAGCGCCGAGCCGTCGAGCAAGTCCAGGACAGGAAGGTCCTGGCGCGTGATGACCTCGTCCTGAAAGCGCCAGCTGTGATAGACATTCACGTAAAGTCGGCTGGACATGTTCTCCAGGCGCCGCGCGATCGCGCTGCCCGGTTGGGCTAAAACGACCGGCCGATCGGGATATGCTCGCCTCGCGTCGCTCTCGTCAGAGAAAACGCGTACAGGGGCCGCCCGCATTCCCAGCGGGACCTTGCCCAATGGCCGCACGAAATTGAATCCCCATCGCAACTGCTTCTGGCGGGCGCCCCCAAAATTGAGCGGCCTTGCGTCAATGCTCAACAGCCGACCGTCGGCGTCGCGCGTGAAGCGATCGGGAAACGCGGCTTCGATCTGAGGGGTGATGATTGGGAAGGACGTGATCGGCTCATCGATCCGGGTCGATACATAGTCGGCGCTGAGCGTCAGATCGATCGCGGCAAACGGTTTTGCGGTAAGCCCGACCCTGACCAGATGACGATCATCGGACACCAGGTTCGGGTTTCCTCCAAAGACGCCAACGATGTCGACAACCTCCCGGCGAGCGAAATCGAAGGTACGGAGCCCAGGGGTGGCGACGACAGGTGCGCCGAGCTGCTCCATCGTTGGCGCGCCCTGCTCATGCGTGGCTGACGCGATGAAACTGATCGCCTCGACTGGTGACCAGTTGACGCCATACCCAATGGTGCGCAGCGCCCCAAGATCGGAAAGTTGTTCGATCGCCATATTCACGTTGAGCGACAGGTTTCCGAGAAGGCCCGAGGTCTTGCCTCGTCGGCTCGCAAGCGGCAGGTCCAGGTTGGCGCGGGCGGTGAACCGGTCGCGCGCAATGTCCGTGCGTTGCACTGTGCCGCCGCGCACGGAACTTCCGTCAAGATCGCGTCGCTCGGCTCTGCCCCCTATGCTTGCCGAAAGCGGGCCTGCCGGCAGGTTCAAGATCGGCCCGCTCATCACGAGATCAGCATTCGCGAAGGCGCTGACCGACCTCGCCACTTCAGCCTCGGTCGCCTCGTCTAGTCGGGTTGAAATATCACTAGTCGTGCGGTCGTAATTGCTGGTGAAGGTCCAGAACCACTTTCCTGCGGCGCCGTGCAGCGAAGCTCCCAGGTGGGCCGTGCGACTTTCGGTGTCGCGCCGCCAAGGGGCTGCCACGCCAGGCCCTAACAGGCTGCCGCTGGTGTTCAGCTCCCAGCGACCGTTGAGCGTCCCCGCGATGTCGCCGAACAGGGGGCGGCTGACGACGCCGTTTAGCGCCAGCCGTTCGGTCTCCGGCAGCAAGGTCCGAAACCTGCCAGCTTCGACCGAAGCGGCTTGGCGGATATCGCGGTCGGTTTCGAGCAAGGCGGTCGACCGGCCGTAGTCTGCGGCTAGGTCCAGGCGTGTATCACCCCGGATCGTGAAATAGCTTGTCCGGATATCGACGGTGTTATTACCTCCCTCGGTCGGCACCGCATAGCCGAGCTGGCCAAGCTTTGAACTGAACCGTTCGAAGGTCACGATGTTGACGACCTTCTGATCTGCACGATAGCCGTATTTGAGCGCCACTTCCTCGGGAAACACCTCCATCCGTTCGACTGCCTCGGTTGGAATCTGGGCAATTTCGGAGAAGCTCGACAGGCGTCGCCCATTCAGCAAGACGACGGGGCCACCCTCGTCTCGTCCGCGGCGGCTGCTTACCTGCGGCCCCAGCTCCTGGATGAGTTCACCAATATTGTTTGCGCCATAAGCGCGGACCTCTAACTGGCCGAAGGCCAGCTCCGGCGGTATGTTGCCGACCACGGATCCCCGGGGGCGTTTTGCCGACACAAGGATTTCTGACTCGTCGGTAGCCGGCTGAGTTTCTCGGGGCGCCGTGCTTGGCACGGTGTCCTGAACATCCGGCGTCGACGGGCGCTTGCTTGTGAGCTCCGCGTCCAGCTGCCGTTGCACGTCGGCAGGCAATGGATTGCCCTCCATGTCGAGAAACTCTGTCTTCGCCGGAACCTCACCAGGGTGCGGAGCAGATTCCTGTTCAACGGGGCGCGGATCGGACCCGGTGCGATTCGAGGTCGATTGTGCCTTCGCGGTGATGGGCATGAGAGCCACGACCCCGGCCAAGAGTACGACTTTCAGAGCGTTCGGCCGCGTCATTGCAGGTGGAAGCGATCGTGTCATGGAAGCTGTGGTCGTCAAGGGAGGAGCCGAGCTGGAGGTGTTCCCTTGCCGCCGTAGCGGGGATCCGTGTCCAGCCAGGATAGGAAGGCTGCGTTCAGCGCGTCCAGACCTGCTGCACTGCGATCATGTCCGGTGCGAGCCAGCAGCCAAGCGTCCAAGGCCTCTCCTCTACGGAACGCTGCTGCAAGATCCGCGATGATCGATGCGCTTCCCGTATGCTCGACGAGAAACTCATATAGCGCGGACGTCATCGCGTAAAATTGCCGCGTGTCGCCGGATATAGGCTCTCTTGTCGAAAAGGGTTGAGACGACAATCCGTCAGAGCCCACCGGCGCTTGTCCAGTGGTAGGGAATTCGGGGTGTGTCATGGAAAAGTATCGTCGAAGGGACGGCAACAGATCATCGGTCCGATAGCGAACGGCTTCGCGACGGCGTGCGATACGCAAGCTTTCATTCTCGAAGGCAATTCCAGCCATTTCGTCCAGCCAGTCCGGTGCGTCTCCGCCATATTGGCTGGTCCTGGTACTAGGCACCAAGTAGCGAATGAATAAGTCGTGTCCGACTTCATGTCCCATCAAGTACAATGGTAGAAGTATCGGACCGCGACGATCTTCTCGTTTGAAGGTCCATGGATAGAGGACGACACCGTCGACCTCGGATCCCCAGGCGCATGTTGTGAACCTGGCGTCGATGAGCGCGATCCGTATATCAGGTAGCGCTAGCGCAATTTTAGCGGTTCGATGGATCTCCCGAGCAGCATCGAAGGCTCTGATACTGTCTTGGGGGTCTACGAGCACATAGCCGAACTCGGCGTTGGTTCTTGTTGCTCCATCGGGACGGCTAGGCACCTGAGGAGCAAGGCACGCCAATGCGCCGAGCACGAAAGTGGCAAGTGAGAGCGGCATTGCTAAGGCTTGCGCGTTGCAACGAAGGGTGCCGACGCAACCCCTTCGACCGTTACCTCCCCGGCTAGTTCTTGCTTGGATGGATCGAAGTCCAGGTCAAAGCTCACCTTGGGCTTCAACTCAAGGGTGAATGAGGCAGCGCGATCGGTAATGACAAGGTCGTTGATCGGATGCCATTTTGCTCCCTTCGACGTCATATAGCGTCCAGACCAATTACCGTCCCGCTTCGTGAATTCGAAGGTCCACTCCGTTTGAAGAAACTCGCCTGTCCAAACGCCTTCCAAATGTGACTCGGCCAGCGCATGCGATTGAGCAGCAGTCGGCGGATAAGAAGACGAATAAGCAAGGGCGATCAGGCAAGACGCTAAAACACTAAGCATAGGGTCACCAAGGCTAACTGCAAAAGTTCATGTTGGGGGAGGAACCGCGACTGAAACGCGATGTGCCGCCCCCAACCCCAAAAAATTACCAGTTCCCGCCGGAGTCCTTGATACAGATCGCGCCTTCCAGCGGCCCGTCAGGTCCGTCGATGATAATGGGGATGCAGTTCGCCTGCTTGGTGGTCGGCGTCGTGGCTTGTGCATAAACAGACACCGGTGCGAGCGAAGAAAGCACGAGTGCGGCAAGTACGGCACGTTTCATGATCGTCTCCAAATGGTGAGATGTGTATGCCGATATTTCAGCTAGCTTTGCGCCCGATCGCATTGAATATTCTAAACATTACCGGGTCAAGAATTTACTGGGCCGAATCCGAACGATATTATTTTTGGCGTCCCGTCGGGCGGGAGTGGGATGTGTCGATGTGACAGGCTTGCGTGCCGAGTCCGCGCCTTGAGTGCCAACTTTCGTTCATAGAGCCGGCGGTAGCGCGCTCCGACGCTGATCTCAGCCGTCGGCGTATTGCTAGGGGAGGCGACCATAGCTCGCTGGAGCGTTTCAGCGGCAATCGCCTGCTTCACAAGATCGAGCGTGTGAGGGGCGGCCCAGACGATCGCACTGCTCGTCGCTCAGTCAGAACTGTCCTGGCAACTCACCCTTCAGATAAACGAGGAGGGCGAGTCACATCTCTTGCGGCAAGGGAATCTCGTTTATGGTCCCAGCCATAACGCTTGGTCTCTAATGCGAACAATCTTTGCTTGACACTGTGCCAATGAACTGTGCCAATGGGCTGTGCAGGCGCCGCCTGCATGTCAGTGATATCAAGCACTTAGCGATGGCTGGAATTGGCTGGGAATCCTGCCGCCCCAGCCAGGGTTTGTCAGTGACTTGCGATTGATCGCAGCGTTTGCTCGGCGATCATTCCGCAGCGTGTTCCGCAAGTCGGCGATGGAAGCAGACCGCATTCGCCCGTATAGCGGCGGCTTGCCGATACGGCCCAAAAACCATCCCGATTCCAGCCATCCGCGCGCCGTGATGCTGGCCTGAGCCGGATTTTCGCCCTAGCACTGGCCGCGGACGGAAAGGGAGCGCGCGTGCCGATACTCGACTGGATGACCCGCGGCGAAGACGTGGTGGCGGCGGCGCGGGTGCCGTATCGGATGCTGGAGCCGGTGCCGGCGCTGGACGGCGGTGACGCCGATCCGGCGAACATGCTGATCCAGGGCGACAATCTCGACGCACTCAAGGCGCTGCTCCCCTATTATGCGGGGCGGGTGAAGTGCATCTATATCGATCCGCCCTATAATACGCGCAGCGCCTTCGAGCATTATGACGACAATCTCGAACATGCGCAGTGGCTGGCGATGATCTATCCCCGGCTGGTGCTGCTGCGCGAGCTGCTGGCCGAGGATGGCAGCATCTGGGTGTCGATCGACGATAATGAGGGGCATTACCTCAAGGTCGTGATGGACGAGGTGTTCGGGCGGCGGAATTTTCTCTCTACAATAATCTGGCGTAAAAATTACTCGCCAAAATCTACAGCTCGTCATTTCTCTGAAGATCATGACTATATTCTTGTCTACGGCCGAGACGGCAACGCCTGGCTCCCAAATCTGATGCCGCGAACTGAGAAACAAGATAAAGCCTATAAAAATTTGGATAATGATCGTCGCGGCCCGTGGAAAACGAGTGACCTGTCCGCACGTAATTTCTACAGCAAGGGAATTTACGCGATTGTCACTCCGGGCGGTCGATTAATCGAGCGGCCACCAGGTGGGAATTATTGGCGGGTGTCTGAGGAAAGATTTTGGGAACTCGATAGAGAAAGCAGGATTTGGTGGGGTTGCGATGGCAATGCCATACCGCAAATTAAGCGCTTTCTTTCTGAGGTGAAGCAAGGCGTCGTTCCGCAGACATTCTGGTCTTATGAAGAAGTCGGGCATACCCAGGATGCTAAAAAAGAAGTGCTTGCTATATCCTCATCTGACGTTTTCATCACTCCGAAGCCCGAGCGGCTAGAGCGGTTTCCACACGAACTGACTCGACGGGGATTCCCATTTGCGGCCTGATGTGATTCAGACTTCCTGCTGGTGGCAGGAGGCCAGCATGGATGGCACGCACGCTCTCACAGGATCTTCGGGACAGGGTTGTGGCCGCGATTGAGGGCGGCCTGAGTTGCCATGCCGCGGCGGCGCGCTTTGGTGTCAGCGTGTCGAGTGCGATCCGCTGGCGTCGTCTTGCGTTGGAACATGGCCGTGCCGTGGCCAAGCGACGCGGCGGCGACCGGCATTCGGGCAAGATCGAAGCGCACGGCGACTTCATCCGGGAACTGATCGCCGAGAAGGGCGACATGACCCTGGTGGAGATTCAGGTGCGGCTGATCGAGCGCGGCGCCAAGGTCGGGATCGGGACGGTGCATCGCTTCTTCGTCCGTCACGGGATTACGCGCAAAAAAAGACTGGGCACGCGATCGAGCAAGACCGTCCCGACGTCCTGAGGCAACGCCAGCGCTGGTTCGACGGCCAGATCGACCTCGAGCCCGAACGCCTCGTGTTCATCGACGAGACTTGGACTGCGACAAACATGACCCGCAGCCACGGGCGCTGCGCCAAGGGCGAGCGATTGCGGATGGGCTTCCCACATGGCCATCGCAAGACCACAACGCTGGTCGCCGGCCTGCGCATGACCGGCATGGTCGCACCTATGGTGCTGGACGGGCCGATCAACGGCGATTGGTTCGAAGCCTATGTGGCGCAGGTCCTGGTGCCAGAGTTGCGGCCCGGCGACGTCGTCATCATGGACAACCTCTCCAGCCACAAGCGGGCCGCCGTGAAAGAGCGGATCGAAGCGGCCGGAGCAACCCTGCGCTTCCTCCCGCCCTACAGCCCCGACTTCAATCCCATTGAAAAGGCCTTCTCCCGCCTCAAGGCCATGCTGCGCAAGGCGGGCGAACGAACCGTCAGCGGGCTGTGGGGGTTGATCGGCAGGCTCGTTGACATCTTCCAGCCCGCCGAATGCGCCAACTACTTCAGCTCATGCGGATATGAACCGGAATGAGTGGAAACAGCTCTAATCCAACGCATCCTCCACATCGCCTCCAACCCCGGTGACCTCGTCCTCGACAGCTTTCTCGGTTCCGGCACCACGGCGGCGGTTGCGCACAAGATGGGACGGCGGTGGATCGGGATCGAGATGGGCGACCATGCCGAAACGCATTGCAAGCCGCGGCTCGACAAGGTGATTGCGGGCGAACGGGGCGGCGTGTCGGCCGCGGTCGGCTGGCAGGGCGGGGGCGGATATCGCTACTACCGGCTGGGCCCGCCGGCGTTCGACGCCAGCGGACGGATCGATCCGGAGATCGGGTTCGACGCGCTGGCCGCGCATATCTGGTTCGCCGAGACGGGGCAGCCTGCCGCGTCTGCCGGCGCTGGAGACGCCATGCGCTCCCCGGTGCTGGGGGTGCAGGACGGCATCGCCTATGCGCTGCTCTACAATGGCGTGCTGGGCGACCGGCGCCCGGCCGGCGGCAATGTGCTGACGGCGCCCGTCATGGCCCATCTGCGCGAGGTGCTGCCCGGCCATGCCGGGCCTTGGGTGATCTATGGCGAGGCATGCCGGATGAGCGCGGCGAAACTGGCCGGCGCGGGCGTCACCTTCAAGCAGACCCCCTATGACGTGAAGGCGCGCTGATGCAGCTCAAGGCCTATCAACGCCGCGCGCTCGATGCGCTCGACGCGTTTCTCGAAGCGGCGGTGACGCGTCCGCATGCGGTCGCCTACAACATCGCCTGTCAGGTGGGGGAGCCGGGCTTCTACGCCAATGCCTATGAGCCGCTGCGCACCCTGCCGCGCGTGCCCTATTGCTGCCTGCGTCTGCCGACCGGCGGCGGCAAGACGCTGCTGGGCGCGCATGCGGTGGGCATCGCGCACCGGCACCGCGTGGACGGTCCGGAATATCCGGTGGCGCTGTGGCTGGTGCCCTCCAGCACCATCGCGGATCAGACGCTCGATGCGCTGAAGACGCCCGGCCATCCCTATCGCACCGCGCTGGAGTCGGCCTTCGGCGGCAATGTGCGCGTGCTCGGCATCGATGAGCGGCGGCAGATCACGCCGCAGGACCTCGCCACCGCCGCGCACGTCTTCGTCGCCACCGTACAGGCGTTTCGCGTGGCTCAGGCGGCGCAGCGCAACGTCTATAAGGACGACGAGAATTTCGAGAGTTTCTTCAAGGGCCGCGCGCTGCCCGACGGACTGATGCGCAATGCCGACGATCTGGCGACGCGCCCCGGGGAGGTAAGCTGGTCCTTCGCCAATGTGATGCGGCTGGTGCGTCCGGTGATGATCGTGGACGAGGCGCATAATTTCGTCACCGGCCTGTCGGAGGAGACCGGTGCGCGGCTGGCCCCCTGCGCAATCATCGAGTTCACCGCGACGCCGGTCCGCTCCAACGTCATCGTATCCGCCACCGCCGACGAGCTGAAGGCGGAGCAGATGATCAAGCTGCCGATTCATCTGACGCAGCATAGCGGGTGGGAATCGGCGATCGTCCATGCGCTGCAACAGCGCGCGGGCCTTGCCCGCATCGCGCGGGAGGCAAACGAGCCGATCCGCCCGATCGCGCTGTACCAGGCGCAGGCGCAGACCGCCGGTGCGGAGGCGACGGTCGAGGTGGTGAAGACCAAGCTGATCGAGCATGGCGTGCCCGAAACCGCCATCGCCATTGCGACCGGCAACCAGCGCGAGCTGGACGGGATCGACCTGTTCGCACTCGATTGTCCGATCGAGCATGTCATCACGGTCGAGGCGCTGCGCGAAGGATGGGACTGTTCCTTCGCCTATGTCTTCTGCTCGGTCGCCAACATCCAGTCGGCGACTGCGGTGGAGCAGCTGCTCGGCCGCGTGCTGCGGATGCCCTATGCCACGCGCCGCCCGGTCGAGGAGCTCAACCGCGCCTATGCGCATGTCACCGGCGTCGGTTTTCACGCGGCCGCCAATCGTTTGAAGGACAGTCTGGTCGCGATGGGCTTCGACGAGCGGACCGCGCGCGACGAGATCATTGCGCAGCAGGCCGCCGATGCCGCTGCCGCGGTGCTGCCGCTGGCCGATCGCCCGCGGATTCCGCCGGTGCTGCTGCAGGTCCGACCCGACCTCGCCGCGCTGCCGCTCGCCGTGCGCGATGCGCTGACGATGATCGGCGAAGGCGACGCCGTGTCGGTCATGATCAACCCGGACGCGAGCGACGCGGTGCTGGAGCAGCTGGGCGAACTGCTCGCGCCTCTGGCCGGCGGAGAGGATCCGCGCCCCGCCATCGCCGCGCATGTCGAGCGTCGGCAGGCGGCCGCAACGCCCTCGCAGCGTGGCCTGAGCTTCATTGTGCCCGGCCTGGCGCTCGAACAACATGGCGAGCTTGATCTGGTCGAGCCGACGACATTGCTCGATCTGGCGGGCTGGACGCTTGCCGGCATCGACCCGGACCTGCCCGATTTCCAGCTGGCCGAGACGCCCGACACGGTGATCGTCGATGTCGACGAGGGGCAGGTCCGCATCAGCCGCGAGGCGGCGCAGATGACGCTTCAACTGGAGGATGAGACCAGCTGGACGCCGGCGCATCTTGCCCGGTGGCTCGATCGTCAGGCGCATCAGCCGGACGTGTCACAACCGGTGTTCCTCGAATATTGCCGAAGCGTCGTGACGCATCTCGTCGAGCATCGCGGCATGTCGCTTGCCGCGCTGGTGCGCGCCAAGGATGTGCTGAAGCGCGCGATCGCGCTGCGCGTCAGGGAATTGCGGACGCGGGCGGGGCAGGCCGGCATGCAACTGGTGCTCGGCGATATCAGGCCGACGCTTGGTCTGGGCGAGAACGGCTTCGCCTTCGCCGAGGGGCGTTACCTGCCGACCAGGCCCTATGTCGGCAGCTACCGCTGGCGAACGCATTTCTACCCGCGACCCGATGATATCAGGGAGGGTGGCGAGGAGTTTCGCTGCGCCGTCGCGATCGACGATCATCCGACGGTCAGGCACTGGATCCGCAACATCGCGCGGGGACCGCATGCCTATTGGCTGCCGACCTCGACCGATCGCTTCTATCCGGACTTCGTTGCCGAATTGACCGACGGCCGCTTGCTCGTGATCGAGTATAAGGGCGCGCACCTGGCCAATGATCCGGACACGCTGGAAAAGGCCAATATCGGTGCGCGCCTGGCGGAAGTGAGCGGCGGGCGGGTCCTGTTCTGGATGGCGGAGCGGTCGAACGCGCCCGACTTTGCCGCCCGGCTCGATGCCGTGATCAGAGGGACGGCGTGATCGCCGGTTCCGCCTGATCCGATCCTGACACGAGCGGGTTGTGCCCGCTCAACTGCGGCGTCGCCGCCACCAGGCGAGGACGCGCTCCCACCAACGCCGGCGTTCGGTCGGGCCTGCGCGATACGCCGTGCGCGCCGGCACCAGGATCGAGACCGCCGTCCCCTTGCCTGATGCGCCTGTGATGGTCAGGCGCCCGCCGATGCGAGTGGCACGCTCGCGCATGCCCGTCAGGCCGAAATGGCCGGGGCGCTCGCCGCGCTCCAGCACCGCGTCGGGCATGCCGCAGCCGTTATCGCGAATGGACATCGACAGTCTGCGCCGGTGCCAGGCTAGGCCGATGTCGATCGACCCAGCGCCCGAATGATGGACTGCGTTCCGGATCGCCTCCTCGGCGATCCGCTGCAATTCCTCCCGGACCAGCGGGTCGAGGTTGCGCGGCTCGCCTTCGATGATCAGGCGAGTTGCCATTCCCGTTCCAGCGGTCAGGTTCGCCGCCAGCGCTTCCAAGGCCTTGGAAAAGTCGGCCGCGGATCCGGTGCCTCGCAGGTCACGCACCCGATCCCTGCCTTCGACGAGGACGCCCTGGGCATGAGCCAATGCCTGTTCGAGCGGCCGGCGGGGCGCCGCACCGTCCGGGAGGGCGTTGGCGGCAATCTTCACGTGAAGAAGCAGGGCCTGAATCCCCTGCAGCAGCGTATCGTGCAGTTCGCGAGCGATCCGTTCGCGTTCCACGAGCTGGACCTCGAAGCGGCCACGCATGCGCCGCGACACCTGCCTCAGGCGCAGGAAAAAGATCAGCGCGAGCAGCAGCACGGCCAGGAGGCCGAGGAGCAGCTTGAACCAGATCGACTGCAGGAAGGTCGGCGGGATGGTGAGGTCGAGCGACGCACCCTCTTCGTTCCAGACGCCGTCATTGTTCGAGGCGATCACCTGGAACCGATAGGTGCCGGGCGCGAGATTGGTGTAGAAGGCCTGGCGCCTGCCGCCTGCCTCCACCCAGTCGGTATCGGCGCCGACCAGGCGATAGCGGAAGCGGACGCGCTCCGGCGCGGTCAGGCTCAAGGCCGTATAGTCCAGCTGCAGGCTGGAGGTGCCCGCCGGTAGCTGGACCGCTCCCGGATCGCGCACGCGTGCGCCATGATGGGTGAGGGCGACGATGCGGACCGGCGGCGGAAGCCGGTTGTGCGGAATTTGCGCCGGGTCGATCGTCACAAGGCCGCGGGTCGTCACGAACCACAGCGTGCCATCGCCGCCGCGCACCGCGCCATTCCTCGAATATCCGACTGCGGCGGGTCCGGGCATTCCATCCGCGAAGCCGAAGATCCGGGGGGTCAGGATATGGCCGGGATTCACGAACGCCTTTTCGAGCTCGCCAGCGCTCAACCGCACGACGCCGGCTCTGGTCAGCAGCCAGATCGTACCGTCGGCGGAGTCCGTTATGCCGGCGATGCCGCTGAGCCAGTCATAGTCGCGCGCCAGGACCGTGATGCGGCCCTTTTCGAGCATGGCCAGGCCAGACGCCGTCCCGATCAGCACCCCTGTGCCGATGCGGTGCAGGACGTTGATATCGCGGCCGGGAATATCGGCGGATTTCCAGATCAGGTGCGTCCCACGAGACGTCACCCGGTGCAGCCCGTCGCGGCGAAGATGGACGAGGATGCTGCCATCGGGCTCTGCGAGCATGACGGTTGCGATCGCCGATCCGGCATAGGGTGACGCGGCCCATGTGTCGCCAAACCGACGTTGCAGCCCTCCGAGCCGGCTGAACCAGATGCTGCCGTCGCTTCCGACGATGCAATCAAGATAGGCGCCCTTTGTGGCATTGGGGATGACGGCCGGGGGGCGGTCGGGCGAGATGATCCTGAGTGCGTCGTTGGCCCCGACCCAAAGGCCCCCGCGGGTGTCCTCGCACAGCGTCTGCGGGTTATCGATGCCCGAGGCGAGGCGTCTGGCCGTCCCGCCGGCGGGGACCCTGTAGATGGCCTCCGAGTCCGCCGCATAGATCGACCCGTCGCGTCCCGAGACGACGATGTACCCAAGTCTCGATTTGCCGGGAATGTCGAACACGCGGGTCATTGCCGGGGTGCTGAACCGGTCGATTCCGTTGGACGTGGCGATCCAGATATTGCCCTCGCGGTCCTCGATCATCGCCTGGGCCTGGTCGGAGGACAGGCCATCGGTTTCGGCGAACCAGTCCTCCCGCGGGTTGCCCCCGCTCGTGACCGTGTCGGGCCGGGCGATGCGGAACACCCCCGATGTCGTCGCGCCCCACAGGTTGCCGTCGCGGTCGAAGAATATCCGGCGACGCTGTCGTCCCGGCTTGGCGGATGGAATCCTCGCGTCCTGGTTGGCCGCGGCGATCGTTCCCGCCGCCGCCACGATCCTGGTTCCCGTGGTCGAATCCGACGCCCAGATCGTGCCATCAGGTGCCTGGCCGATCCCGATATCCTGCCGCTGCGGCGCCAGCGACTGAAAGCGATTGGATCCGGGCGCGAGGACCATCAGGGGGCCGCCCGTCGGGCTCGCCCACAGGGACCCGTTCCGCGCCGGCATCAGCGCGCCGGTGGTGCCCCATGGAAAGCCCCAATCCGGGCCGATCGTCTGCCAGCGCTTTCCCGCATATCGATAGAGGGGGCGGGGGGTGGTTCCCGTGGATGCCCACACGGCGCCGCTTCGATCCTGCACCAGTTGCCAGACCCACCGCTCGCTGCTGGCAGGCGAAACATCGACGAGACGGCCGCGCCGCAGCACCGCAATCCGGCCCGACTGATAGCCGATCCACAGGTGACCGTCCCGGCTGGCGAGGAGCGCCGACACCGCTTCGTCCATGGCCTTGTGATGATACAGCCCGGGCATCCGCTCGAACCGGATCCCATCGAACCGGAACAACCCGGTGTCGCCGCCGACCCAAAGAAACCCGTCCGGCGTCTGCGCAAGCGCTCGCACGCCGTAGGGCGCCCCGTCGGTCATCGTCCAGCGCCGGTGGTTCAACTGCGCAAGGCCGAGGCTGGGGTCGAGCGCCTTCGCCGGCGGCCCCGCGATCAACGACACAAGGACGAGCGCGCCGAGCAGAAACAGTTTCGACAGCTCTCGCACGCTCTACCCCCGCTGAGCCCCGACCGGAGTCGCGGTTATCGCCCGCCAGGCAGCGGAATGAACAGGCCTAAATCTATTTTCCGCGACACGATCTCTTTGAGTCAGTGCGCTGACCCATTTGCGTTGGTCGGCGTTGCGGACGGCGGGCGGGACTCGCCGGCGGGATCGAAGGCCCGTACTCCAATCGCCCGTTGATCGCGCTGCGCCGACGCGCTATCGGCGGCGGCACATCAAGAGTCGGGTCGACGCCCGACACCAACCTGCTCCCCGAGCAAGGTGGTGCCTCCATTTTCAGGGAGGGATGTGGCCGGACCGGCAACCAAACGGGACTCAGCCAGGCGTCGATCTGCTCTCCGGTAGGAACCAGGAAGGACAGTGACGCGATGCCCCGGACCGAACAGCAATTCGCCAGTGACAATTATGCCGGGATCTGCCCCGAGGCGTGGCAGGCGATGGAGGCGGCCAACGCAGGATCGGCCACGGCCTATGGCGAAGATGCGTGGACGCAGCGCGCGTCGGACGCCTTCCGCACGCTGTTCGAGACGGATTGCGAGGTGTTCTTCGCGTTCAACGGCACGGCGGCGAACTCGCTCGCACTGGCGTCGCTGTGCCAATCCTATCACAGCGTCATCTGCTCGGCGCAGGCGCATGTCGAAACCGACGAATGCGGCGCACCGGAGTTCTTCTCCAACGGCTCGAAGCTGCTGGTGGCGCAGACCGAAAGCGGGAAACTGGACCCGGACGCCGTCCGCCGCGTCGCTGGAAGCCGGAGTGACATCCACTTTCCCAAACCGCGGGTGGTGACGATTACCCAGCCGACCGAAACCGGGCAGGTCTACACCGCGCCCGAAATCCGCGCACTGTCCGAAGTCTGTCGCGAACTCGGGCTGAAGCTGCACATGGACGGCGCCCGCTTCGCCCATGCCTGCGCGACGCTGGGATGCTCGCCGGCCGAGATCACGTGGCGGGCGGGCGTGGACGTACTCTGCTTCGGCGGCACCAAGAACGGCATGGCGGTCGGCGAAGCCGTGCTCTTCTTCGATACCGCGCTGGCGCAGGACTTCGACTATCGCTGCAAGCAGGCGGGGCAACTCGCCTCCAAGATGCGCTTCCTGTCGGCGCCCTGGGTCGGGATGCTGGAATCTGGCGCCTGGCTCGCCAATGCGCGACACGCCAACAGCTGCGCGCGTCGGCTGGTCGACGGTCTCGCGGATCTGCCCGGCATCGAGTTGATGTTCCCGGTCGAATCCAACGCGGTGTTCCTGAAGGCACCGGAGGTGGTGCTGGAAGCGCTGCGTGCCCGAGGATGGCGCTTCTATACGTTCATTGGCGGCGGCGCCCGCTTCATGTTCGCCTGGGACGCCGACCCCGACCGCGTCGATCAACTGGCAGCGGACATCCGCGCCGCCGTGCACACGGGCGCGCAGACCGGAACCGCCGAGCTTCAGGCAGCCTGAACGCGCACGACCGATCGGACGCCTACGCGGCGCGAGGCAGTGGCGTCCGTTGGTCCGTGCGGTCGTGACTTGGGTTAACGACATAGCTGCTGAGATCGCAAAATCGATCGATCAGCAAAGCGGATCAATCGATTGCAAAATTCGATTTCCTGAAACGACCCCTCTGCGTCCATGACGCACATGTCCCGTCGAACATCGGCCCGCATCGCGAGAAGCCGGTCGGCGGGGACGAACATTAGGAGGGGGATTGAAGATGGGTCTCACCAGAACGCGGCTGTCTGCTCGGGTCAGCCTGGTAACGCTCGCCATTGGATTGTTCGCCGCATCCGGCGCGATGGCGCAGACCGCCGAGACAGGCGCTGGCCCCGTCGTCCAGACGCAGGAGGACCCGGTCCCGGTCGAGGACACGCAGGATCTCGATCCGGCGACGGTCGAGGAAATCATCGTCACCGGCACCAATATTTCCGGCGTGAAGCCGGTCGGCAGCGAGGCGATCACGCTGGACCGCGAGGCGATCCTGGCGACCGGTCAGACCAATGCCGCCGACGTCGTCCGCACGCTGCCGCAGGTGCGCAACCTCGGCGAGTTCCGCGAAGGCGGCACCCAGGGCGGCAACAACAACCAGCAGGGTAACGCGATCAACCTGCGTGGCCTGGGCCAGGCCTCGACCCTCGTGCTGATCGACGGCCACCGCATCACCAATACCGGTGCGTCGCAGACCTTCACCGAGGCGAACGCGATCCCGCTCGCCGCGCTGGAGCGGATCGAGGTGATCGCCGACGGCGCCTCCGCCGTCTATGGCTCGGACGCGGTCGCCGGCGTGGTCAACTATGTCATCCGCAAGGACTATCAGGGCCTCGAAATGTCGGTCCGCGTCAGCAACAACAATGGCGGGCTCGAAGTCAGTCCCTCCATCACCGCCGGCACAAACTGGGAGATTGGCGGGGTCGGCCGCGGCAACATCCTGATCAGCTACGAGTTTTCGCAGCGCGACGCCTATCGCCGGGGTAAGAACCCCTATCTGCGCCAGGATCTCAGCCGGTTCGGCGGCGTCGACGACCGACTGAACGGCACGACCGCAACCGCTGGCTTCAACGGCAACCTCGTCGTCGCCAACGCCGATCCGGATGGTCCGTTCGGCCCGCTTCAGCCGCCGCAGAACAGCCTGTTGCCGCGCGCCGGTGCCAACACCTATTACGGCCTCCCTGTCGGCACCAACCGCGACCTGAGCGTCTCCGACCTGCTGCTGAACCAGCCCAATCTGCTCGATTCCGCCGACTTCAACGACTATACCGGCGACCTGCGCCGCCACCAGGTGGCCGCCTATATCACCCAGAAGCTGGGCGATGCGGTCGAGCTGTCGTTCCAGGGCACCTACAACAACCGCCGGACCCTCTCCTCGACCGCGCAGGGGGTGATCAGCAACGTCCAGCTGCGCCGATTCCTCTACGATCCGGTCACCAACACGCCGACAACGACCCCGAACCCCTATTATATCGAGGGTCTGGCCGCCGATGCGCTGACCGTGCAGTACAACATGATCAAGAGCGTCGGGCTGAACAACTGGACCGGCGAGAATGAGTCCTACAATCTGACCGGTGGCGTGAAGGTCAGCCTGCCGTGGAGCTGGCGGGGCGAGGCCTTCTATACCTATGGCCGCGACAAGGCGTGCAACTATTGCCAGCTCGGCACGAACATCAACCTGACCGCGCTGCAGTACCAGATCGACATCGGCGCCATCAATCCGCTCGATAATGTCTCCGGCCTGTCGCCAGCGCAGATCGCCACCTTCACCGGCGACAATATCCAGCGCAGCGGCAGCGGCATCGACGATCTGCTGGTCAAGTTCGACGGACCGCTGTTCGCCGTGCCTGCGGGCAAGGTCCGCGCGGCATTCGGTGGCGAGCGCAACAAGGTCTATAACTACAACATCAACGGCGCCAACCGGCCGTTCAACAACGAATTCCAGCTGGACACCGATGCGAGCACCAGCCGCGGCGCGCGCACCATCCTGTCGGCCTTTGCCGAAGTCTATGTCCCGCTGGTCTCGGACGACATGGACTTGCCCCTGATCCGCACGCTGACGATCAGCGGCGCGGTGCGCTACGACCATTATTCGGACGTGGGCGAAACGACCAACCCGAAGCTGAGCGGCACCTGGGAAGTGTTCGACGGGCTGACGATCCGCGGCTCCTGGGGCACGTCGTTCCGCGCGCCCAACCTGCCGGACGTGAACCCCCGCGCCATCTCGTCGGGCGGCGTGTTCAACTATTTCTACCTGGGGCAGGATCCCCGCATTCCGCAGGGGCCGATCCTGGCGGCCTATGTCAGCGGCGCCAACCCGAACATCCGCCCGGAAGAGGCGACCACATGGCAGGTGGGCGCCGACCTGGAGCCGCTGCGCGGGCTGCGGCTGTCGGGCACCTATTACAAGATCAACTATAACAACCGGATCGCCAGCCCGGACGTGTTCGGCGCATTCCTCAACCCGACCACCTATCCGAACTATCTCGGCTATTCGGACTTCATTTTCCCGATCGACAATCCGGCGGGCTGCGTGAATGGCAATCCTGCGACCTATGACCCGGTGCTGGCCGAATATGCCGGCCGCACGATCCTCTATGGCGGCGGCATCCTCAATCCCTGCTCGGTCGAGATCCTGCTCGACGCGCGCAACACCAATCTGGCGGCGACCAAGCAGGACGGCATCGACGCCACGATCAACTACATCTACGACTTCGACGGCGGCGCGATCCTGTTCAACGCCAGCGTCAACAAGGTGCTGAACAACGACCAGCAGGTGAAGCCGGGCGATCCGTTCATCGACCGGACCGGCTTCTACAGCTCGCCGATCGAATGGCGCGGCCGTGGGTCGATCGGAGTCAATTATCGCGGGTTCAATGCGATGCTGTTCGCCAACTATACCGGCTCCTACACCAACGACCAGGCGGTCGACCGGCTGGGCCAGGCGGTGCTGCCGGTGCGGATCGACTCCTACACGACCTTCGATCTCAACATCGGGTACAGCACCGAGTTCACCGGGCGCGATCGCAGCTTCATGAAGAGCCTGCGCGGGTCGCTCAACTTCCAGAACGTGACCGACAAGGCGCCGCGGCTGGTCTATACCAACAACGCGGTGTTCAACGGGGCCTATTCGAACCCGTTCGGGCGCACCGTGACCTTCCAGCTGTCGGCGGGCTTCTGACCGCAGAGCACCGGCGGGCAGGTGCGCGCCGGTGCCGACCGATAGAGAGACCAACGGAGAGAATGAACATGCGGACTTCCTCGATCACGGCGCTGCTGCTCGGCGCCATCGCGATCGCGTCGCCGGTTGCGGCCTTCGCCCAATCGACCCAGGTGAAGATCGACAGCGGCGAGATCCGCGGCAGCACCGAGGAAGGGGTCGACAGCTGGAAGGGCATTCCCTTCGCCCAGCCGCCTCTGGCCGAACTGCGCTGGCGCGCGCCGCAGCCGGTCAAGCCGTGGAAGGGCGTGCGCGAGACCACCCAGTACAGCAGCGACTGCATGCAGATTCCCTTCCCGAGCGACGCCGCGCCGCTGGGCACCACGCCGGCCGAAGATTGCCTCTACGCCAATGTCTGGCGACCGGCGGGCGCCAAGGGCAAGCTGCCGGTGATGGTGTGGATCTATGGCGGCGGCTTCGTCAACGGCGGCGCGTCGCCCCCGACCTATGCCGGCGCCAACCTGGCGCGCGAGGGGATCATCTTCGTCAGCTTCAACTACCGCCTGGGCCGCTTCGGCACCTTCGCCCTGCCGCAGCTGACTGCCGAAAACCCCGACGGAGGCAGGCTCGGCAATTATGCGGCGATGGATCAGGTCGCGGCACTGCAGTGGGTGAAGCGCAACATCGCTGCCTTTGGCGGCGATCCGTCAAACGTGACGATCATCGGCGAAAGCGCGGGCGGCATGTCGGTGCACAACATGCTGACCTCGCCGCAATCTCAGGGCCTGTTCCAGCGCGCGGTGGTCATGTCGGGCGGCAACGGCCGGACCGAAGAGGCCAAGACGCTCGCCCGGGTCGAGCAGGTCGGCGAGAATTTCGCCCGCCGATACAATATCGATCCCAAGGCGCCCGATGCGCTCGCCAAGCTGCGCGCGCTGACCGCCGAGCAGGTCACCGACGGGCTGAGCATGATGGCCCGCGGTTCCGGTCCGGAGACGGTGGCCGGGCCGTTCCCCGACGGCAAGGTGCTGGTGGACCTCGACGAGGCCTATAAGTCAGGCAAGTTCGCTCGGGTGCCGGTGATCGTCGGGGCGACCAGCGCGGATATCGGCGGCAAGAGCGGCTTCATGGTCGCCGGCGCGCGCGAGGCGTCGGGCGTGTTCGCCGACCAGAAGGTGCCGGTCTGGTATTACCGCTTCTCCTATGTCGCTGAATCGGTCGCCCAGCCGGGTGCGCAGCACGCAGCGGAGATCCCGTATTTCTTCGACAATACGAAGATCAAATATGAGTCGGCGACGACGGCGCGCGATATCGAGATGGGCAAGCAGGTCAGCCGCTATCTGGTCAATTTCGTGAAGACCGGCGATCCGAACGGATCGGGTCTGCCCGCCTGGCCGAAATTCACCAAGGCCGGCGACGAGATGATGGATTTCTCCGAAGCCGGGAAATCCGTGCCGCAACGCGATCCCTGGGCGGCCGATATCGACCGCGAAAAGGCGCGGATGGAGGCTGCGCGCGCATCGGGTCATTACAGCAGCCTGATCACCCCGATCGGCGAACTGCTTGACGACCCCGCGGCCAATGCCGTGCTGAAGAAGCACCTGCCCGAGTTTGTCGGGAACCCGCAGATCAACATGGCGCGCGGCATGACGCTGAACGCGATCAAGGGATATATGCCGCAGGTGCTGACCGACGCGAAGCTTGAGGCGCTCGACGCCGATCTGGCGAAGCTTCCCCGCAAGACCCCTTGACCCCGGAGCCTGGTGCCGACGCGGCCTGGCCGCCTCGGCACCATTTTTTCCGGACCGGCATGCGCCGGGCGGCGACTGAGAGGATGATAGGATGACCAAGACGATCGCCACCCGGATGCTGGCCAGCGTCGCGATCCTGGCGGCCGGTGTCGTGCCGTCCGCGGCGCCCGCGCAGCAGCAGCAGCAGCAGGCCGCCACCGACCGGCCATGGATGAACGCCCGGCTGGACCCCGATCGCCGGGTCGCGTTGCTCCTGCCTCGGATGACGCGGGACGAGAAGCTGACGCTCGTCTTCGGCTATTTCGCCACGGATTTCCCGATGCGCCAGCACAAGGCACCGGCCGAGGCGCGCAACGGATCGGCCGGCTATGTCCCCGGCGTCCCACGTCTGGGCATTCCGCCGCAATGGCAGGCGGACGCGGGCATCGGCGTCGCGAGCCAGGGCGGGGCGCCGCGCAAATGGGAACGCACCGGGCTGCCCTCGGGTCTCGCCACTGCAGCAACCTGGAACCCGGCACTGGCCTTTGCCGCAGGGGCGATGATCGGCGAGGAGGCACGCGCCTCCGGCTATAACGTCATGCTGGCCGGCAGCGTGAACCTGATGCGCGAGCCGCGCAACGGCCGGAACTTCGAATATGCGGGTGAGGACCCGCTGCTCGCCGGCACGATGGCCGGGGCGCACACCTCGGGCGTGCAGTCGAACAACATCATTTCGACGGTGAAGCACTTTGCCGTCAACGACCAGGAAACCGACCGCAACGCCGGCAATTCGGTGATCGACCCGGTCGCCGCGCGCATGTCCGACCTGCTGGCGTTCCAGATCGCGATCGAGAAGTCCGATCCCGGATCGGTGATGTGCGCCTATAACCGCGTCAACGGGATCTTCTCGTGCGAGCAACCTTGGCTGCTGACCCAGGTGCTGCGCAGCGATTGGGGGTTCAAGGGCTATGTGATGTCCGATTGGGGCGGCACCCATTCGACCGCGCCCGCAGTCGCCGCCGGGCTCGACCAGCAGTCGGGCTATCCGTTCGACAAGCGGCCTTATCTGGGCGCGGACCTGAAGGCGGCGCTCGAAGCCGGCGAAGTGAAGGAAGCGGCGCTCGACCGGATGGTATCGCGCATCCTGTACGCCATGTTCCGCCACGGCCTGTTCGACCACCCGATCACCGCCGCCCCGGACGACCTGCCCGAGGCACTGCTGGCCAAGAGCGCGGCGACGGCGCAGCGTGATGCGGAGGAAGCGCTGGTCCTGCTCAAGAACAGTGACGCGGTCTTGCCGCTGACGCCGTCGGTCAAGCGGATCGTCGTCATCGGCGGCCATGCCGACAAGGGCGTGCTGTCCGGCGGCGGCGCCTCCTCGGTCCATCCGCGGGGCGGCAATGCGGTACCGGGGCTGAAGCCGACCTTCTGGCCCGGCCCGGTCGTCTATTATCCCTCGTCTCCGCTCGAGGCGATGCGGCGCCAGGCACCCGGTGCCGACATCCGGTTTATCGACGGCACCGATCCCGCCGCGGCGGCCGCGGCAGCGCGCGACGCAGATGTCGCGATCGTGTTCGCGACGCAGTGGGCAGGCGAATCCTTCGATGTCTCGCTGACGCTGGCCGACGGCCAGGATGCACTGATCGACCGTGTCGCCGAAGCCAATCCGAAGACGGTGGTCGTTCTCGAAACCGGCGGACCGGTCTTCACCCCCTGGGCGGACAAGGTCGCGGCGGTGGTCGCGGCCTGGTTCCCCGGCACCTCGGGCGGCCCCGCGATCGCCAATGTCCTGTACGGCAAGGTCAATCCGTCAGGTCATCTGCCCGCAACCTTCCCGCGCAGCCTCGATCAGCTTCCGAAGCCCAGCGCACCGAACAAGGGCGACACCGTCTATAACGAAGGCGCCGCGGTCGGATATCGCTGGTTCGATCTGAAGGGTCATGAGCCGGCTTTCCCCTTCGGCCATGGCCTGTCCTACACCAGCTTCGGCTATTCGGGGCTGAGCGCCAAGGCGTCGCAGGGAACGGTATCGGCGAGCTTCACCGTCCGGAACACCGGGGCGCTTCGCGGCAAGGATGTCGCCCAGCTCTATGTCGCGGGCGATGGCTGGGAAGCGCCGAAGCGGCTGGGCGCGTTCCAGAAAGTCGATCTGGCCCCCGGACAGTCGCGCCGCGTCACGCTGAGCGTCGATCCGCGGCTGCTGGCGATGTTCGACGGCGCCTCGAACCGCTGGAAGATCAGGGGCGGCACCTACCGCGTAATGCTCGGCACCTCGTCGCGCGACATCGTCCAGACGGTGTCGGTCAAGCTGCCGGCGCGCGAGCTGCCGGTCGGCTGGCGGCCCAAATGACGGTCCTAGTCGGCGGGTGTCGCGCCCGGGCGCTTGTCGGCCTGGGCATGGCGCGCCTGTGCCATGAAATGCCGCGCGAAGGCCGCTGCCGCCGGCGGCAGGGTGCGGCCTGCCGGATAGGCCAGGCCGATCGTGCGCGACACTATCGGCTCGCGCAGCGGGCGCAATTTCAGCCGGTTCGGCTGGAGCATGGTGGCGGCGGATTCGGGCAGGGCGGTGATGCCCAGGCCCGCCTCGATCAGCGCGCGGACCGTCGCGAGCTGGGCACATTCATATAAGGGCTGCGCGGTCACGCCGGCCTTGATCATCGCGGCGTCGGTCAGTTCGCGCACGCTGCTTCTGGGGGCCATGGCAATGAAGGGGTGTTCGCCAAAGATTGACCAGGTCGCCGTGGTGCCGTCGTCGAGCGGGCCGCCCTCGCGCACCGCCAGCACGACCGGATCCTCGAACAGGGGCTCAAAGATGAACTCGCCGCGATCGGGCGGGGTGGTGATCGCCAGGTCGATCTGCCGCTCCTGCATCTGCTGGTACAGCGTGCCGGACAGCTGGTCGCGGATGATCAGTTCGACATGCGGGTTCGAGTTGCGGAAGCCCGCCATGGCCAGCGGAAGCACGCCTGCGGCGATCGAGGGCAGGGCGCCGATGATGACCCGGCCGCGTTCGCCAGCAAAGCTGAGCGCCAGCTCGGTAAAGGCGTGGTCGAAATCGGCGGTCAGCCGCTCGACGATCGGCAGCAGTGCCTCGCCGGCGCTGGTCAATGTTACGTTGCGCGAATTGCGGTCGAACAGCCGAACCTCGAGATTTTCCTCCAGCAGGCGGATCGTCCGACTGAGCGCCGGCTGCGAGATGTTGGCCACCCGCCCGGTCTCGCTGAAGCTGCGATTGTGCGCGACCTGCATGAACAGGCGAAGGCTGGTGAGACTGGGTTTGCGGGGCATCGGCGATCCAGCTGCTATACAGGATATCAATCAGGCTTATTCATGCAAATCGTGATCGTTCCATGTCAAGCACATGCAATGCCTGCACGGACACGATCATAATCAAAGTCGATCGATGATTCTGATCTTTCGATAAATGTTGATCGCCAATCCGGCTACTCAGCTTGGAACGGTGACGGAAATTCGGAGAGACGGCTCCATGTGCGCTATGAGTATCGAGGGGCGGGGGGCGGCAGGATGCTGACATTGCTGAAGGGGATCCGTGTCGTCGATCTGACCACGGTCGTGCTCGGTCCCTATGCGACGCGCCTGCTCGGGGATCTCGGCGCGGATGTCATCAAGGTCGAACCGCTGACCGGCGACATCTTCCGGTCGGTACGGCCGGGCCACAGCAAGACGATGGGCGCGGGCTTCATCAATTCGAACCGCAACAAGCAATCGATCGCACTCGATCTGCGCGATGCCGAGGCGCTGGCCGCGCTCCACGCGATCATCGCGGGCGCGGACGTGGTGGTCCACAATATGCGTCCGAAATCCGCCGATCGGCTGGGGGTCGGGTTCGAACAGCTTCGCGCGATCAATCCCGGCCTGATCTATTGCTACGCTCCCGGATTTGGCCAGGACGGGCCACTGGCCGATGAATCCGCCTATGACGACACGATCCAGGCGGTGTCGGGCCTTGCCTGGCTGAACCAGAATGCTGCCGGCGAGCCGCGCTTCCTGTCGACGATCATCGCCGACAAGGTCGGAGGGCTGCACCTCGCCATCAGTGTGCTGGCGGCACTCGCGGCGCGCAATCGCGACGGCAAGGCGGTGTCGATCGAGACGCCGATGTTCGAGAGCCTGGTGTCGTTCCTGATGGTCGAGCAGCTTGCCGGGCGCAGCTTCGATCCGCCGCTGGGCGGGATCGGCTATGACCGGCTGCTGTCGCCCTATCGCAAGCCCTTCCGCACCGCCGACGGCTTCGTCTCGATCATCCCGTACAACGCGGCGCACTGGATCGCCTTTCTCCGCCTGATCGGCCGCGACGACCTGACCGACGATCCCCGCGTGACCGACAGTGTCGAGCGGAGCCGCAATATCGACATGCTGTACGCGCTCATCGAGGCGGCAACGCCGGAGCGGACGACAGCCGACTGGATCGCGCAGCTGAAGGCGCGCGACGTGCCCTGCGCGCAGGTCAACCGGCTGGAGGAGTTGTTCGATCACCCCCATCTCCAGGCGGTGGGACTGTTCGGGCGCGAGGAGCACCCGACCGAAGGGACGCTGAATGCGGTCCGCGCGCCCTTCCGCGTCGCCGGGGAGACCGACGAGCCGGACCGCGCGACGCCGGTACTGGGCCAGCATTCGCGCACGGTTCTTGCCGAAGCGGGATTGGACCCGGCCGCGATCGACGCGCTGTTCGAGCGCGGCGTCGCCTTGGATGGAGCGATGGAGGGCACGGCATGAGGCTTGGTTACGCAGCGGTGTTGGCGGCGCTCGCTGCCCCGGTCGCGGTCCATGCACAGGTGCCTGCGGTCGCGCAGTTGCGCGCCGATCTCGACAAGGCGGTGGCGGCGCGGGAAATCCCGGGCGCCACGGTCGTCATCATGCGCGGCGACCGGGTGCTGGCCGATGTCACGACCGGCTGGGCCGATATCGACAAGAAGCAGCCGCTAAGGCGCGATGCGATCTTCCGTTTCTATTCGATGTCGAAGCCGATCACCTCGGTCGCGATCATGATGCTGGCCGAACGGGGCAAGCTTCGCCTCGACGACCCGGTCTCGAAATATCTGCCCGAGCTCGCGAACGTGCGGGTCTATGTGTCGGGTGGGGTCGATGACATGGTGACCGAGCCGGTGCATCGGCCGATGACGATCGCGGACCTGCTGACGCATCGATCGGGGATCACCTATCATTTCGCCGGCACGACGCCGGTCCATCAATATTATCGGAAATATGGCGTCATGCGCGACACGCCGGTCGGGCGGATGCCGGGCGACGGCCCGCCGGCCAGGTCGCTCGACGAGCTCGTCGCGCGGCTCGGCAAGGCACCCCTGCTGCATCAGCCGGGTGAGACGTTCGCCTATAGCTATTCGACCACCGTACTCGGCGCGGTCGTCCAGCGAGTGACCGGCGAACGGCTCGACCGCTATCTTCAGCGCACCATTTTCGCGCCACTGGGCATGAAGGATACCGGGTTCCATATCTCCGATCGCCAACTGCCGCGTTTCACCACGCTGTACGGGCCGGGCATGGCGGTGGTGGAGCGGCCCGAGACGTCCGACTATCGCGACGCCGCACGACTGCTCGATGGCGGCGGCGCGATCGCCGGCACCGCGAACGACTATCTGCGCTTTGCCCGGATGCTGGCCAATGGCGGCACGCTGAACGGCAAGCGCCTGCTCAGCCAGCAATCGGTCGATGCGATGTTCGTGCCGCGCACGCCGATGGCCGGCATGGGGCCGCAGGCGATGCAGTTCGGCTATGGCTTCTCGATCGGCGACACGGCCAGCGAGGCGTCGGGCATGCAGCCCGCCGGCACGGCAAGCTGGTCGGGATCGGGCAATACCTATTTCTTCGTCGATCGCCGGCGCAAGGCGGTCGCCCTGCTGATGACGCATGTCCTCGGCAATCCGGTCGGCGTCCGGGCCAGCGTCAATCGTGCCGCGATCGGGCTGATCGGCAAATGACGCTCGCACTTGCCGGCCTGGCCACGATCCTGCTGGTGCTGGCGGCGATCCTGTCGAAACGGCTGTCGGCGATCGTTGCCTTTCTGGTGATCCCGCTCGCCATGTCGCTGCTGCTGGGGCAGGGCGCCAATGTCGGCAAGTTCATGCTGGACGGCATGACGACCGTCGCCGCGATGGGCGCGCTCTTCCTGTTCGCGATCCTGTTCTTCGCGATCCTCGCCGATGCGGGGTTGTTCGCGCCGATGGTGCGCGGGATCGTCCGGCTGACGCGCGATCACCCGCCGTTCGTGACGATCGGCACCGCGGTGCTGGCGACGGTGGTTCAGCTCGACGGGTCGGGGGCGGTGACTTTCCTGGTGGTCGTGCCTGCGCTGCTCCCGGTCTATGACCGCTGCGGCATCGATCGGCGCGTGCTCGCCTGCGTCACCGCGATGGCGGCCGGGGTCGGCAACATGCTTCCCTGGGGCGGCCCGACCATTCGCGCCGCAACGGCTTTGCAGATGCCGGTGATGGAGCTGTTCGGCCCGATGCTGCCCGTCTGGGGTATCGGCACCGCGACCGTGCTGGTCTTCGCCTGGTGGCTGGGCCGCGGGCAGTTGGGGCGGACGCCGGGCGGCACGGGGGTGATCCTGTCCAATCCCGTCGCCACGGAACCCGTGCAGCCACTCGGCTGGCGCTTCTGGGCGAATCTGGCGATGGCGGTCGCGGTGCTCTCGGCGATGCTGATCGAGATCCTCCCATCGGCTCCGGCCTTCCTGATCGGCACGGTGCTGGCGCTGATCGTCAATCACCCGCGACCCGACGACCAGCGTCAGGTGGTCGAAAGGCATGCGCCGCCCGCAATCACGATGGTCGCGATCCTGCTCGCCGCCGGCGCCTTTACCGGGATCATGAAGGGCACCGGCATGCTGTCCGCGCTTGCCCAGGCCGGCGCGGCGCTCTTGCCGGGCGGATCGGCGGAACATCTGCCGGTGGCGCTGGCGATCACCTCGATGCCGCTCAGCCTGTTGTTCGATCCCGACAGCTTCTATTTCGGTGTCCTGCCGGTGCTGGGCGAGATCGCCCAGCATGGCGGCGTGCCGCCGGTCGAGATCGGCCGCGCGGCGATCCTGGGCCAGATGACGACGGGCTTTCCCGTCAGCCCGATGACCCCAGCGACCTTCCTGCTGGTCGGGCTGGCCAGGATCGAGCTGGCCGATCACCAGCGTTTCACCATCCCCTGGCTGATGGCGATCACGCTGGTGATGACGGTTGCCGCGCTGCTGATGGGAGTGATCCGGCTGTGACTGCGGCGATCGAACTGGTCGAAGTCTCCGCGCGCGACGGGCTGCAGAATGAGAGCGTGCTGCTCAGCACGGCGCAGAAGATCGAACTGATCGAGCGATCGGTCTCAGCAGGCGTCCGCCGGATCGAGGTCGCCAGCTTCGTCCATCCCCGCCGCGTGCCGCAAATGGCCGATGCCGAGGCGGTGTGCGCAGGATTGCCTGCGCTGGACGGCGTCACCACGATCGGACTGGTGCTGAACCGCCGCGGGGCGGAGCGTGCGCTGCTGACGCGGGTCGACGAACTTGGTGCGGTGGCCAGCGCCAGCGACGGCTTCGGTATCGCCAATCAGGGAAGGAGGTCGGACGAGACGGTCGAGGATGCGATCGACATCGTGGCGCTCGCCCGCGATGCGGGGCGGCGGGCGCAGGTGACGATCTCGGTCGCCTTTGGCTGTCCGTTCGACGGTGAGGTTGCACCCCAGCGGGTTGCAGCGATCGCGCGTCGTCTCGCCGAGGCTGGGCCGGTCGAGATCGCGCTGGGCGACACGATCGGCGTCGCCACGCCGGCGGATGTCGCACGCGTCATGCGCGCGGTGGGCGCTGCCGTGGGGGATTTGCCCATCCGCTGCCATTTCCACGATACCCGCAACACTGCCGTCGCCAATGGCTGGACCGCGCTCCAGCATGGTGCGGCAACGCTGGACGGAGCGATCGGCGGCATCGGCGGGTGCCCCTTCGCGCCCGGCGCGACCGGCAATGTCGCGACCGAGGATCTGCTCTACATGCTCGGCCGGGGCGGGGTGGTGACCGGCGTCGAACTCGATCGCATCGTCGATACGGCGCACTGGCTGTCCGGCGTGATGAGCCGGCCACTGCCCGGCCGTGTCTCACGCGCGTCGGCCTTTCCCGGGACGAGGAAATGAGGCTGGGCAGGGGAGCGGTCGTGGCCGCATCACTGCTGTGCGCCGCCCCGGTCGCGGCCGCACCCTGCGATGCGCTTCGCCAGTTACGCATCGACGGTCTGACGTTGCTCTCGGCATCGGTCGTTCCGGCGGGCGCGTTCAAGCCGGCCCAGATGCCCGGGCCGGCACCGGCTGCGATCACGCTCCCCGGTCATTGCCGCGTCCGCGCGGTGGCGACCCCGGTGCGCGGGTCGCGGATCGGCTTTGAGCTCTGGCTGCCCGAACAGGGCTGGAACGGCCGCTTCAAGATGTACGGCAATGGCGGATATTCCAGCGCGCTCCCGCTCGGTCAGCTCGCCCAGGGGCTGAAGGCGGGCTATGCCGTTGCCGCCACCTATACCGGGCATCAGGGGGACGATCCCGAATTTGCGGTCGGGCTGCCCGAGAGCATTGTCGATTGGGGGCACCGCGCGGTGCACCAGACCGCGCGCCATTCTAAAACGCTGCTCCGCAACTTCTACGGCCGCCCCGCCGCCCATGCCTATTTCGAGGGTTGCTCGACCGGCGGACATCAGGCGCTGATGAGCGCGCAGCGTTATCCCGGCGATTTCGACGGCATCATCGCCGGCGCGCCCGGCAATAACCGCACGCGGCTCAATATCGGCTTCCTGTGGCAATTCGTCGCCAATCGCCGGCCCGGCACTGCCGAGCCCATATTGACCGCCGCCAAGCTGCCGCTGCTGACCAGGGCCGCACTCGACCAGTGCGGAACGCCAGCCGAGCGGGCGCAGGGCTTTCTCGAAAACCCGTACTCCTGTCATGTCGATCTGGCGAAGCTGCAATGCAGCGCCGACGGGAAGAGTGACTGCCTGACTGCCGAAGAAAGCGTCGCCGCGGCGCGCCTGTATCAGGGTGCGACCAATCCCCGCACCGGTGAGCGTCTCTACCCGCCCTGGCTCCCGGGCAGCGAACGCGGATGGGCCGGCTATTGGGCCGATCCGCGAGATCCGAGCCAGCCGGCGCGCGCGGGGTTCTTCCGCTTCTGGGCCTTTCATGATCCCCGATGGGACTGGCGAAGCTTCGATTTTGATCGCGCACTTGGACGGATCGATCCCGCCCTCCGCCGCGCGATCGACGCGGTCGATCCGAACCTGTCGGTCTTTGCCCGGCGCGGCGGCAGGCTGATCCTTTATCATGGGCTGGCCGATCCGGTGGTCAGCCCCTGGGATCTGCGCACCTATTACGAGGCCGTCGATCGGCGCACCGTCGGCGGCGCTGCGTCCTTCTCTCGGCTCTTCTTCGCCCCGGGCATGGGCCATTGCGGCGGCTGGCCGACGCCAGATGCTGCGGCAACCCAGGCCGCGCTGGAGCAATGGGTGGAGCAGGGGCGAGCACCGAGCCATCTGGCCGCCGGGACCCGCAATCTATGTCCCTATCCCGCGATCGGTGGAGCGTGCCGCCCCGAATGATAGCGATCCACTTTCGCTATTGATCTATTCCGAAGTTCGATTTCCCAAAAGCTTCAGTTAGCCGCTAGCCACGAATTGTGGGCCATCGGTGCCGAAGAGCGCCGGGACCAAATGGGGGAAGGGGTGCCATGTCGGCGAAATCGCATATCCGTGGCCGCGACGCCGCACGCGGTCGAACACGACCCACGCGGGGCAGGCATCGGTGCCGCCTGTCGGTCATATGACAGAAAATATTCGATGCAGAGCCGCCGGCCGTGCTGGGTGGAAGCAGCGCGATCGTTATGCGTAATGCTAATCTCTCTGACCCGATCGTGCAGCTCGCGCTCACGAAAACCTTCCGTTGAGGATCGAGATCATGGACATGTTTCGCACGTTGATCGCCATATCGGCGCTGTCTCTCTCCACTGCGGCCGGTGCGCAGACCGTGACGATCGACGCCGGCAAGGTGTCGGGCAGCACGTCGGACGGCGTGTCGAGCTGGAAGGGGATCCCGTTCGCGGCCCCGCCGCTGGGCGAGCTTAGGTGGCGCGCGCCGCAACCGGTTGCGAAGTGGAGCGGCGTGCGCGCCGCGACCGAATATGGCCATGACTGCATGCAGGTGCCGTTCCCCAGCGATGCGGCGCCGCTCGGCACCCAGCCGGCCGAGGACTGCCTGGTCCTCAACGTCTGGAAGCCCAAGGATGCCAAGGGCAAGCTGCCGGTCGTCTTCTGGATCTATGGCGGCGGCTTCGTGAATGGCGGCGCGTCGCCGCCCACCTATTCGGGCGCGAACCTGGCCAAGCAGGGCGTGATCTTCGTCAGCGCGAACTACCGCGTCGGCCGCTTCGGAACCTTTGCCCATCCGCAGCTGACCAAGGCCGACCCCGATGGCGGGCTGCTCGGCAATTACGGCCATATGGATCAGCTCGCCGCGCTGAAATGGGTCCAGCGCAACATCGCTGCATTCGGCGGCGATCCGACGAACGTGACGATCATCGGCGAAAGCGCCGGCGGCATGTCGGTCAACAGCCTGGTGACCTCGCCGATGACCAAGGGGCTGTTCTCGCGCGCGGTAATCATGTCGGGCGGCAACGGTCAGGGCATGGGTCCCGGCGGCCTCGCCGCGACCGAGAAGATCGGGCTCGACTTCGCTGCCAAGAACGGCATCGCCGCCGACGATCCGCAGGCTCTGGCGAAGCTGCGCGCGCTTTCGGCCGATCAGGTCACAGACGGCCTGAACATGATGGCGCTGTTCGCGCCGTCGGCTGGTCCGCGCACCTTTGCCAGCCCGTTCCCAGACGGCAAGCTGGTGGTCGACGCGGCCGAGGCCTATCGATCGGGAAATTTCCCCAAGATTCCGATCATGGTGGGCGCGACCGACAATGATATCGGCGGCCCGACCGGCTTCATGGTGGCGGGCGCCCGCGAGGTTGCGCGCTCGACCGCACAGGCCGGCGCGCCGACCTGGCATTATCGCTTCTCCTATGTTGCGGAATCGCTGAACAAGACCGGCGCCGCCCATGCGGCGGAGATCCCGTGGTTCTTCGACACGGTCGCGGTCAAATATGGCGACAAGACCACGCCGCGCGACCTGGCGATGGCGAAGACGGTCAGCGCCTATATCGTCAATTTCGCCAGGAAGGGCGATCCCAACGGCCCGGGCCTCCCGGCCTGGTCGCGCTTCGACCGCGCCGGCGACCAGTTGCTCGACTTCGAGGGGGGCGGCAAGGCGGTGCTGAAGAAGGACCCGCTCGGCCCGACCATCGACGCCGCCCCGGCACCCACCCGCTGATTCGCAGGAGCAATAGATGCGCAAGTTGAAGCTCGCAGCCCTCATCCTGGCCGGCGCCGCGGCGATGACCGGCACGATGCAGCCGGTCGTCGCCCAGCAGGCGGCACCGGCGACCAAGCCCTGGCTCAATACCAGGCTGACCGCCGAACAACGCGCCGACGCGCTGCTCGCGGCGATGACGCTGGAGGAAAAGGCCGGCCAGGTCTCGCAGCAATTCATGTTCGGCGCGCCCGACCAGTTCGCCGCGCAGGTCCGCGATTCCAAGGTCGGGTCGCTGCTGTTCGTCACCGATCCGGCGGTCATCAACCAGCTCCAGAAGATCGCGACCGAGGAAACGCGGCTGAAGATCCCGCTGATCTTCGGCTATGACGTAATCCACGGCTTCCGCACCATCTTCCCGGTGCCACTGGCCAATGCCGCATCCTGGGATCCCGCCAATATCGAACGCGCCCAGTCGGTGGCCGCGGCCGAGGCGCGCGCGGTCGGCATCCACTGGGCCTTCTCTCCGATGCTCGACATCGCGCGCGACCCCCGCTGGGGCCGGATCGTCGAGGGCCCGGGCGAGGATCCGTTCCTGGGCGCCGCCATCGCCCGCGCGCAGGTTCGCGGCTTCCAGGGGCCGGCAATCGGATCGCCGAACCGGATCATCGCCGGACCGAAGCATTTCGCCGGCTATGGCGCGTCGGAGGGCGGTCGCGACTATGACGGCGTCTATCTGTCCGATGCCCAGCTCTACAATGTGATCCTGCCGCCCTTCGCCGCGGCGGTCGAGGCCGGCGCCGGCAACGTCATGAGCGCCTATATGGACCTCAACGACGTGCCTGCGGTCGGCAACAAGTGGCTGCTGACCGACGTGCTGCGGCGCCAGATGGGGTTCAAGGGCTGGGTCGTCTCCGACGCCAACGGCACCAAGAACCAGGTCGTCCAGAATTTCGCCAGGGACAATGCCGACGCCGCGGTGCGCAGCATCGCCGCGGGCAACGACATGGAGATGTCGATCGGTCCGGCCGCCTCGGCCGAGACGCTGGCCGCCTCGGTCCGCTCGGGCAAGCTGCCGGTGGCGACGCTGAACACCGCCGTGCGCCGCATCCTGATCGCCAAGTTCAAGATGGGCCTGTTCGAAAGCCCGTTCGTCGACGAGGCCAAGGCCGCCGCCACGCTGGCCGATCCGGCGCACCGCGATGCGGCACAGACCGCAGCGGAACGTGCCCTGGTTCTGCTCAAGAACGACAACAACACGCTGCCGCTGACGCCCGGCGCGCACAAGCGGATCGCGGTGATCGGCGCGCTCGCCGATTCCAAGCGCGACATGCTCGGTCCCTGGTCGTTCCAGTACGACCTGCCCGAGACGGTCACCCTGGTCGAGGGGCTGCGCACCCGGCTGGGCAGCGGCGTGAAGGTCGAGACCGCACCCGGCATCCAGTTCCGCCGCAACGTGCCGTCGATGTTCGAGATGCTGAGCATCCCGGGCCAGGCCAAGAAGGAGCCGCGCTGGGACGAGGCGCGCGCCGACAGCGAGTTCGACCGCGCGATCGACCTGGCGAAGAAGTCGGACCTCATCATCCTGACGCTTGGCGAGGCCGAGGACATGAGCGGCGAGGGCGCCTCGCGCTCGGACCTGAAGCTGCCCAATGGCCAGCTTCGCCTGTTTCAGGCCGCCGTCGCGACCGGCAAGCCGCTGGTGATCGTGACGATGAGCGGCCGTCCGCTCGAACTGGGCGAGGTGATCGAGAAGGCACCGGCCATCCTCCACGCCTGGTATGGCGGCACGCGCGGCGGCAATGCGATCGCGCGCGCGTTGTTCGGCGACGTCAATCCGGGCGGCAAGCTTCCGGTCACCTGGCCGCGCGCCGCTGGGCAGGTGCCGATCTATTATGCGCACAACACCACCCACTCGCCCAAGGAGCAGGGCAAGCGCTACTGGGATATCCCGGCGACGCCGCAATATGAGTTCGGCTATGGCCTGAGCTACACCTCGTTCGAGATCGGTGCGCCGGTCGTCTCGGGAACTGTAACCTCGACCGGCAAGGTGACGGTGACGACGACGGTCGCCAATACCGGCCAGCGCCTCGGCGACGAGGTGGTCCAGCTCTACATCCATCAGCGCGCGGGCCGTGCATCGCGCCCAGTTCGCGAGCTCAAGGGCTTCCAGCGGGTGACGCTGCGCCCCGGCGAGCGCCGGACGCTCAGCTTCACCCTCGACGAGTCGAGCGTGAAATACTGGAATGCGGCGGTGAAGGACTGGGTGGTCGATCCGGGCACCTTCGACGTCTGGGTCGGATCGAGCTCCAACGCCGATGCGCACGCGACCTTCACGGTCGGCGGGCAGCCGCGCACGGTCAAGGGCTGGTAAACGGGGGCGCCGCCCGATGGGCGGCGAACGAGGAAAGGGAGGGCGGGGGTGGCCCGTCCTCCCTTCCTTTCGATTACCGCTCAGCCCTTGATGAAGGCCAGCAGGTCCGGGTTGATCACATCGGCGTGCGTGGTCAGCATGCCGTGCGGGAAGCCCGGATAGATTTTCAGCGTCGCATTCTTCAGATATTTCGCCTGAAGCTCGGCGCCGTTCTTGTACGGCACGATCTGGTCGTCATCGCCCGCCAGCACCAGCGTCGGCACGGTGATCGCCTTCAGGTCGTCGGTCTGGTCGGTTTCCGAGAACGCCTTGATCCCGGCATAATGGGCCAGCGCGCTGCCTTCCATGCCCTGGCGCCACCAATTCTGGACGGTCGCGGGCGACACCTTCGCGTTGGGGCGGTTGAAGCCGTAAAAGGGGCCCGAAGCGACATCGAGGAAGAACTGCGCGCGATTGGCGGCCAGTGCCTCGCGAAAGCCGTTGAACACCTCGATCGGGGTGCCACCCGGGGTGGCGTCGGTCTTGAGCATCAGCGGCGGGATCGCCGCGACCAGCACTGCCTTGGCGACGCGGCCCTGCGGCTGGCCGAACTTGGCGACATAGCGGGCGACTTCGCCGCCGCCCGTCGAATGGCCGATATGGACCGCGTTGCGCAGGTCGAGATGCTCGACCACCGCCGAGGCGTCCGACGCATAATGGTCGATGTCATGCCCGGTATCGACCTGCGACGAGCGGCCATGCCCGCGCCGGTCATGCGCCACGACGCGATAGCCCTTGTTGAAGAAGAACAGCATCTGCGCGTCCCAGTCGTCCGCCGACAGCGGCCAGCCATGATGGAACATGATCGGCTGGGCATTCTTGGGGCCCCAGTCCTTGTAATAGATCTCGGTGCCGTCCTTGGTTTTCAAGAAGCCGCTGGTCATGTTGGTCTCTCCATTCTTGACGCGAACTTGGGGGGAAAGGCGGGGGGATGCCGCCGCCATCATCGGCAGCAGCGACGCAAGGGTGAGGCCGGCAGAGCCGGCGACCACCGAGCGACGGGTCAATGGGAAGGTGTAGTCGGACATCGAAACGCTCCCCTGTTGCGGATCCGATGGGGATCCCACCGGGTCTGTTCGGAGAGCGGATGCCTTGTTCGAATGAGAAGGCGGCCGTCGGACCGGCCGGTTCCTCATCGCTCCAGAACATCTGTTCCCGATGACGCGATCAGATGTGCCGCAGCGAGAGCGGGCATGAAATCATACTAAGGTTGGAACGGGTCGATCGAATGGATCGATCAACGCCAAAAGCGAAGGGCCGCACCTCGCGGCACGGCCCTTCCATTGTCTTTGCCCGGATGCGGACAGCTCAGCCGAGCTGCTCCCCCGCTACGGGGGTCTTGCTCACCAGAACTGCCGCGCGCGGCATGGGACAATGAGACATCAGACCACCTCCTTTCCGTTGTTGAACGATAGGCAAGAGGTGGGAAGTCGGATGGCGACGCGCAAGAGGCAAGTCTTTGCGAAATAAGAAAATCCATCGCCCCTATCGCTTGTCGAGGTGCGCCTATTTCAGCTTGGGTACCATCACCGGCGCGCCATAGCCCAGCGCCTCCAGCCGCTTTGCCTGGGTGGCCGCATCACCCACCACCACGATGATCATGTGATCGGTGTCCATATAGCTGCGGGCGATCGTCTGGACGGTCGCCTTGTCCAGCGCGGCAAGCTGGGCGTTCTCGATGCGGATCACGTCCGCCGGAAGCCCGTAATCGCCGATGATACCGAGCAGCCGGACCTTGGCACCCAGCGTCTCGAACTCGCGCGCGCGGGACTTGGCCAGCGACCCGCGGGTCAGTTCCAGGTCCGCGTCGGTAAAGGTCTTGCCATAATCGCGGACGATGTCGCGCATCAGAGTCGCCGCCTCCAGCGTGACATTGGCGCGCACCGGGCTCGCGACGCTGAACCGCCCGCCCGTGGCCATGCCCTCGAATGCCGAGCGCACGCCATAGGTATAGCCCTTGCCCTCGCGCAATTCCTGCGTCAGCCGCGATGCGAAGCCGCCGCCGCCCAGGATGAAGTTGGCGGCACGGGAACGGAACCAGTCGGGCGCGCCGCGCGCCGGCCCCGGCCGCACCATCAGGATCGACGACTGTTTCGCGCCGGGCACATCGTAGAAATAGACGCGCGTGCGATCGGGTGCGGCAAAGGCGACGCTGCCGGCGGGCGGCAGGGCAGGGCCGGTCCAGCTCCGCGCCAGACCGGCAAAGGCGGTCTGGACATCGGTCTCGCTCACGGCGCCGGCAACCCGGATGCGGGCCGCGCGCGGCGACCAGGTGGCGGCCATGAAGCGCTTGAGATCATCCATTGTCAGCGCGCCGAGCGATGCCGGCGTGCCGCGCGCATCGTTGGCCAGGATGCCGTCGCCATACATGGCCCGACGCGCGGCCATGTCGGCCAGGTAGCTCGGCTCCGCGCGCGACGCCTGCAGACCCGCGACCGTCGATGCCTTGGCCAGAGCGAGTTCGCTCGCGTCCCAGCGAGGCTGGGTCAGCATCTCCTGCACCAGCGCGACCGTCTGCGGGAAGTTTCGCGCCAGCGTCGATACGCTGACCACGCTGCGCTCCTCGCTGACATCGATCGAGACTTCCGCGCCCAGCGACTTCATCGCATTCTCGAACTGCTCGCGCGTCTTCGCCCGGGTGCCGCGGGTCAGCATCTCGCCGACCAGCCACGCCGCTCCGGGCTTTTTGGGATCGTCGCGCAACTGACCGGTGTCGACCGCGATCTCGAACGCCACCACCGGCAGTTCGCGATCCTCGATACCCGACAATGCCATGCCGTTACCCAGCACCGTGTTCCAGATCGCGGGGGTCGCGACTACCGGCGCCGGACCTGCGGGCGGCTCGACGGTGCGGTCGAACGAGGAGGGCGTCCGCGCGACTTCCGCACGGCCGGCATTCTGGTCAACCGGCTTTTCCGCGCCCTGGACGATCGCTTCTTCGACCACGGTCGCGGTGGCTGCGTTGCTGAGCGCCAGCCTGGGCTGATCCTTCGGCACGAAACCGACCTCGAGCCGTGGCTTGGCGCCGACATAGCGGTCGAAGGCGCGCATCACATCGTCCACGGTGACGGCGCGCAGTTGTGCCAGTTCGACCTCCGCCTGATCGGGCCGGCGGCGAATGGTCTCGGACTCCGCGATCGTCTCGACCTTGCCGAGCACGCTGCCGATGCGGTCATAGAGTTGCGATTCGCGCACCGCCTTCAGCCGTTCGAGCCGCTCCGGGCTGAGCCCCTCCTTGCGGAACCGGGCCAGGCCGGTATCGATCGCGCCGACCACCCGGTCGAGCGGGATGCCGTCGAACGCGCGGACCTGCAGCATCGCGACGCCGGCCATCTGTTCGTCCCAGACATTGCCGTCGACTTCGTCGCTGACCTTGGTCTCCTCCACTACGCTGCGATAGACCGGGCCGTCGGGACCCTGGGTCAGTGCGTCGAGCAGCAGTTCGACCGCAGCATCCTCCGGCGCGCCTTCGGGCACGGTCGGCCACAGCAACGTGACCTGCGGCAGGGTGGCGAAGGCGTCGAGGTGCATCAGCCGCTTGGTGGCGGTCAGCGTCGCGCCGCGCGGCTGTGGCACCTCCACCGGCGCGCCGCGCGGGATCTCGCCGAAATATTTCTCGACCCAGGCGCGGGTCTGCTTCGGGTCGATGTCTCCCGAGATCACCAGCGTCGCATTGTTGGGCACGTACCACCGGCGATAGAATTGCCGGACATCGTCGATCGTCGCCGCGCCCAGATCGGCCAGCGATCCGATCGTCGTCCAGCTATAGGGATGGTCGGCGGGATAGAGCGCTGCCTGCGCGATCGGGAAGAGCTGGCCGTAAGGCTGGTTGTCGTAGGACTGGCGCTTCTCGTTCTTGACGACCTCGATCTCCTTGGCGACGACCGCCGGAGTGACCGTGTTGATGAAATAGCCGAGCTTGTCCGCCTCGGCCCACAGCATCTTCTCCAGCGCGTCCTTGGGAGCGGTCTGAAGATACACGGTGTGGTCGAGGTTGGTGTAGCCATTGGCCCCCGATCCGCCGACGCGCGCCGACAATCGGTCGAGCCCGCCGGGTCCGAGATTTTCCGAATTGAGGAAGAACAGATGCTCGAACAGATGCGCGAAGCCGGTGCGCCCGGCCACCTCGCGCGCCGACCCGACATGCGCGACCAGCGCCACCGCCACGACCGGATCGGACCGATCGACATTCATCACCACGCGCAGGCCATTGGCGAGCGTGATCGTCTCGGTCGGGATCAATGTCGATGCCGGTGCGGGCGTCGGTGCCTGCGCTGCCGCAGGTGTTGCCATCACGAGCGCCGCCGCCAGCGCCGCCAAACTCACCGAAACCCGCCCCATCATCACTGCACCCTTCGCCACTATCCGCCGACCCTAGCTTTCGGCCCCCGGACCGTCGAGCCACGGATCGCGGCTCTGCTTTCCTGACGAGATCGGTCGCGGCATCCGGACATGAAGGGGAAGATGCGTGCGTTACCAGTTCCCCTCCCGCTTGCGGGAGGGGCTAGGGGAGGGCCTGTCCCCGTAAAGTCTCGCTAATGTGACAGCCCCTCCCCCAACCCCTCCCGCAAGCGGGAGGGGAGTAAAAGGCGGGGAGTGAGTTACGGCCCGATATCGGCCCCGCCGCTGCGCGCGCGGCGCATCGTGCCGAGGTCGAAGCCGAGCGCCTTGGCGACCCGGTCGTTCCAGCCATAGGGATCGGCGCGCACGATCGCGGTACCGTCGGCGTCCAGCACCGCGGTCTGGTACAGCAGTCGGACCGGGATTTCCTTGGGCAGCTTCACGAAGCTTTCCTTGCCGGTCGCGCGTGCCTTGTTCCATTCGTCCAGCACGCCATTGTCGCGCGCCAGCATCTCGGCAAAGCCCAGCGCGTCGAACACGCGGACACAGCCATGGCTGCGCTGGCGCTGGACCTCGTTGAACACCTGCTTCGCGGGCGTATCGTGCAGATAGATGGCATGCTCGTTGTTCATGTCGAACTTGACCAGGCCCAGCGAGTTTTTCGGGCCCGGCTGCTGGACGATCCAGCCATCCTTCCACACCATGTTGTTCTCGCGCAGATAGGCCGCGCCCTTGCCGGCGATTTCCTTTTCCTGGATCGACCGCGGCACCGTCCAGGTCGGGTTGGCGACCAGGCGGAAGATCGGGGAACCGAGCTGCGGCGTCTCGGTATCGGGTTCGCCGACGATGACCTTGCGCTCGTCGACCACCTTGCCGTCGCGCCAGTAGCGCAGCCGGGCGGTCGCGATGTTCACGTCGATCCGGGTTGCCGGCGGTTCGCGCTCCAGCCAGCGTAGCCGTTCGAGATTGACGGCGATCGCGCGTGCGCGGTCTGCGTCGGACAGGTTGAGGATCTCGATCGCATCGCTGCCGATCAATCCGTCGGGATTGATGCCATAATCGGCCTGCATCCGCTTCACCGCGGCCACCATCGCCGGGCTATAGCTGTGCCCCTGGGCCTGCGCCCGATCGAGATAGTCGAACACGACCAGCTGCTGCGCGATCGCGGGAATGCGCGGATCGGTCGAACCGGGCTTCAGCGGTTCGCCCGAATCCGGGATGACCGGCGTCGCCTGTCCCTGAGGTGCCTGCTTCCCGCGCAGTGCTAGATAGGATTGCGACAGCTTGCGATACCCGTCGTCCTGCGGCGCGAGGCTTTCGAGCCAGGCATCGACCTTTCCGTCCTTCAGCGCCTGCGCCAGTCCGGGCTTCAGGTCGGGGTTCGGCCGCGGGACGGTATAGACCTCGAACAGCTTCTTGGGGTCGGTCGCGCCATGCACCAGCGCCTCGCCATAGGCGAGCGCCGCCTTGGTCAGCGCTGCGTCGTTCAGCGTGTCTATGCCTTGGTCGAGCGGAAGCCGGTCGAGGCCATGTTCGGCGCGCTTGCCGATCACCTCGCGCAGCTGCTTGGCGGTTGTCTCGTTCCACCCTGCCTGTTGTTGCTGCGTGCTTGCGTTCGACTGTCCCGAACTCGAGCTTTCCGTGCTACACGCTGCCAGTGCCATGGAAACTGCCACCAGCGACGAGCCGATCAGACCGAAGCGCACCCGTTTCTCCTCTAATATCAGGCATTAAACGCGGCAGGAGCGATCGGGCTCCGCAGCCGCAACGATTTCTGCCACTGAGGATGACGACGATGGATCGCTTGGCGGGGGTGCCGCATTGATGGACGGCATGACCACCCCACCACCTTCGCCGTTCAGCATCCGCCTGTTCCGCGCCGTCTGGATCGCCAGTCTCTGTTCCAATTTCGGCGGGCTCATCCAGTCGGTCGGCGCGTCGTGGATGATGACCGGGCTCGGCGCCTCGCCACAGATGGTGGCGCTGGTCCAGGCGTCGACCAGCCTGCCGATCATGCTGTTGTCGCTGTGGGCCGGCGCCGTTGCCGACAATCTCGATCGCCGCCGCGTGATGCTGGCGGCGCAAAGCTTCATGCTCCTTGTCTCCGCACTGCTCGCGCTGGGCACCTGGCTGGGCTGGATCACGCCCTGGCTGTTGCTGGTCTTCACCTTCCTGATCGGGTGCGGCACCGCGATCAACGGGCCGGCCTGGCAGGCATCGGTCGGGGACATGGTGCCGCGCAGCGTGCTGCCCAGTGCGGTGGCGATGAACAGCATGGGCTTCAACATCGCGCGCAGCCTGGGTCCGGCGATCGGCGGCCTGATCGTCGCGGCCGCGGGTGCAGCCGCCGCCTTTCTCGCCAATGCGGTCAGCTATGTCGGGCTGATCGCGGTGCTGCTGCGCTGGCAGCCGAACCTGCCGCCGCGGCGGCTTCCCCGCGAAAAGCTGGGCCTCGCGATGGCGGCGGGCATCCGCTATGTCCGGCTGTCCCCGCAGATCCGCGTGGTCCTCCTGCGCGCGGCCGCATTCGGCCTGGCGGCAAGCGCGCTGCCCGCGCTGATGCCGCTGGTGGCGCGCGACCTGATCGGCGGGGGGCCGCTGATCTATGGCGTGCTGCTCGGCGCGTTCGGACTGGGCGCGGTCGGTGGTGCCTTTGCCGGCGCCAAGTTGCGCGGCCGGCTGAGCACCGAGACGATCGTCCGCTACGCCTCGCTCGGCCTCGCAATCGGCGCGGCGGTGACCTCGCTCGGCATCTTCTGGCTGGCGCTGCCAGCGCTGGCGCTTGCCGGCGGCGGGTGGGTCCTGGCGCTGTCGACCTTCAACGTCAGCGTCCAGATGGCGTCGCCGCGCTGGGTCGTCGCGCGTGCGATCGCCTTGTACCAGATGGCGGCGTTCGGCGGCATGGCGACCGGCAGCTGGTTGTTCGGCTCGATCGCCAGCAGCCACGGCGTGGTCGAGGCGCTGCTGGCCGCCGCGGCGGTCCAGCTTGCCGGTATCGCACTCGGGCTCGTCTTCCGGCTGTCGCAGATCAGCGACCTCAATCTCGATCCCCGCAACAGCTGGACCGAGCCCCAGACGGCCGTGCCGGTCGATGCGCGCAGCGGGCCGATCGTGATCACCGTCGAGCATCGCATCGCGCAGACCGACATCACCGCCTTCCTGCGGGTGATGGCCGAGCGCCGGCGGATCCGCAGCCGCGACGGCGCGCGCGAATGGACGCTGCTGCGCGACCTTGCCGAGCCGACCCTCTGGATCGAGCGGTTCCATTTCTCGACCTGGCTCGAATATGTCCGCCACAACGAGCGGCGCACCTATGCCGACGGCGCCAACAGCGACGCGCTCCACGATCTTTGGATTCCCGGCACCGATGCGGTTGTCCATCGCCGGATCGAACGCCAGACCAGTGCCTTCCCGTTCCTGCGCGCGTCGGATGCGCATGAATTCGATCCCGTAACCGATCCGTCGGGCTCGAACTGACGGCGCGCAACTCCGGACGGCCGAAGCAGTTGAACCGCGATGACCGCGCGCAAGACTGTCGCAGCCCCGCCGGCGCCGATGGAGGCGCGTCTCGTCGCGGCATTGCCCGATGACGAAGGCTGGCAGTTCGAGCCCAAATGGGACGGGTTTCGCGCAATCGCGGTTCGCAACGGCAAGGCGATCGACCTGTGGTCGCGATCGGGAAAGCCGCTCGATCGCTATTTCCCCGACATCATGGAGATGCTGGCGGCGCTGCCCTGCAAGTCCTTCACGATCGATGGTGAACTGATCATTCCGCTCGGCGACGCGCTGTCCTTTGCCGCGCTCCAGGCGCGGCTGCATCCCGCCGCGTCGCGTGTGGCGAAGCTGGTCGCGGAGGCGCCGGCGCAATTCATGCTGTTCGATTGTCTGTCGCTCGACGGCAAAAACCTGTCGGGACGGCCTTTGAGCGATCGCCGCGCCGCGCTGGAGGCGTTTCATGCGGAAGCGGGTAGGGGTGACCTGTTATTGTCGCCGGCCAGCCTCGATGTCGCCGACGCGCGGCGCTGGCTGGCGCGCAGTGGCGGCGCGCTGGACGGCGTGATCGCCAAGCGTCTCGACGAGCCCTATCGCTTCGGCGAGCGCGCGATGGCGAAGGTCAAGCAGCTTCGCACCGCCGATTGCGTGGTGGGCGGCTATCGCAGGACCGACAAGGGCGAGGTGGCCTCGTTGTTGCTGGGGCTGTTCGATGACGACGGGCGGCTCGACCATGTCGGCTTCGTGTCCGGCCTGTCGCGATCGACACGTGCTGAACTCGGCCCGATCCTCGAGGCGCATGAGGGCGAACCTGGCTTCACGGGCAAGGCCCCGGGCGGGCCCAGCCGCTGGAACGGCGGCGAGGCGCATCCCTGGATATCGCTGCGGCACGAGCTGGTCACCGAGGTCGAATATGACCAGGTCACCGGCGACCGCTTCCGGCACGGCGCCCGGTTTCATCGCTGGCGCCCCGACAAGGAACCGGCATCCTGTACCTTCGAGCAGCTTGCGCGCGAGCTGCGCCCCGCCGAGCTCGAGACGCTGCTGCGAGCCTGATCGACGGGGCGCTGCGCGGCCGCTCAGTGCTTGAGCGAATCCGGCACCGCGCCGCCATTCTTCTCGAGCTGCTCCATGACCGCCTTGTGCAGCCAGATGTTCATCTCGGCCGACCCGTCCTTCGCGCCGGTATAGCCCAGCTCGGTCGCCAGCGCCTTGCGGTTGTCGAGGCTGGAATCCAGTTCCAGCAGCTTCATCAGGTCTACGATCGAGCTGCGCCAGTTGAGGTCGGTCTTCCCGCGCTTCGCCTCATAGGCCACCAGCGCATTCTCGACATTGACCGGCGCGCCGCCCTGGGCCGCGGACGCTGCCTCGACCTGCTTGTTGACCGTATCCTGGATCATCTCGAAAATGCCCATCATCGCCTCATTGTACGAGTGTATCATGACTGTCGTTGCAGCCTGCGGATGGCTGCACAATGAGCAGGCGAGCCGCTTCGTTCCGGAACGATCCGTCGCTTGCGATGAATTGATGGCACGATTCCATGCCTTTTGCGTTCCGGTGCCATGAATGACGACAAGCGGATCGTGGCCGTAGGCCTGTTGACGAACAGCGACCTTGAACGACTGGGTGCCGGATTCGATCGCGCATTCCCGGTTCAGGAGGGCGACGACTTTGCCGACCTGCTGCATCAGCTCGAGCTGGTCGACTGGGACTCGGGTGCGCCGGCCCGTTCGAAGGGCCGCGAATAAAGCTTCCCTGCCAATGGGATACCGATCGACGCGACCGCGTTGATCGCCCAACCAGGGAGGCCAGATGAACCAGATCGCTCAATCCGCCACGCTGTCCAGGGGCGGCACGTCCTGCGCGCTGACATTCCTGCGTGGCTTCATCGCGAACCCCGAAGCGGTCGGCTCGCCGCTCGCGACCTCGCCCAATACCGTCCGCCGGATGCTAGATCCCGTCGACTGGACGCGGGCCGAGACGGTCGTCGAATTCGGGCCGGGCGTCGGCACCTTCAGCCGCGAGATCCTGCACCGGCTTCCCCGCGCCGCCCGGCTGATCGCGATCGATACCGAAGTCGAGTTCGTCGACCATCTGCGACGGACGATCGACGATCCCCGGCTGGTCGCGGTGCACGGATCGGCGTGCGACGCGAGGCAGGTCGTCGACCGGCTGGGCGGGGGCGGAGCGGACTGCATCGTGTCGGGCATCCCTTTCTCGACGATCGACCCGGTCACGGGCGACGCGATCGTGGCGTGCGCTGCGCAGATGCTGCGCCCGGGCGGCCTGTTCATGGCCTATCAGGTCAAGCGTACGGTGGAGCCGCTGCTGCATCGCCACTTCGCCGAGGTCGAGCGCGCCCGCCAGTGGCTGAACCTTCCACCCTTTCATCTCTGGTGGGCGCGAAAGAGCGCTGACTGACGCGACCGATCGCTAGTCCGTCAGATCCTCGTCCACAAAGATGTTGACGGTGTCAAAATTGCCGATCGCGATCCGCGCCGACCAGGTCGCCGGGTCGCCATCGGCTACAAAGCTGTCAAACGCCGTCCAGCCCGCCGCTCCATGAACCTGTGCCGCCTTGCCTGCCGCGAGGGTGAGGGCAAGGCCGCCGGCGACGTCCCACAGATTGGGTCGCTCGAACCACGCCATGTCGAGCAGTCCGGCCGCCACGAAGGCGCATTCGATTGCCGCAGACCCGGTCTTGCGGCCGTCCCAGCCGCGTGCCGACGATCGCTTCGTCCAGGGTTCGCCGCCCAGGCGTCGGCGGATCGCCGGGTTCGGGCTCGCGTCGATCGGGACGCCGTTGAACCGCAGCGGCGTCCCGGGGCCGGCGTGGTAGACGCCGGGCTCCAGCGCGTGGCTGGTGCTGCACCACAAGGCGCCGACGACCGGCCGGCCGCGATACAGCACCCCGACCGACGAGGCGAACATCGGGAAGCCGTTGATGAAGTTGGCGGTGCCGTCGATCGGATCGACCGCCCACAGGAAATCGCTGCCCAGGCTCGGACGGTGGTCGATTTCCTCGCCGACGATGTCGTGATCGGGAAAACGGTCCGCCAGCCGCTCGCGGATCAGCTCCTCGACCCGCCGGTCGACCTCCGACACCGGGTCGCGGAAATCGCCCTCGCGATCCTCGATGCTCTTGTACTTGATCCGCAGCATGCCGCCGAGCGCCGCGCGGATTTCCGCACCGCCCAACTGCGCGAGCTCGACCGCGACGTCCTCGATCTCCGACAGGAGCTGCGGGTCGAGCATGCTCATGCCCGATCCTCGTTCGGGGTCAGGACGCGGACAGAATTGCCGCGGATGCGCACCGCGACCATGCCGGTCAGATTTTCGTTGGGCGAGCGGTCGTCGAGGCGGAACGGGCGGTCCTTGACCACCAGCCGCACCTCGTTGGCGCGGCATGTTCCGATCGGGCAGGGGGCCGCATCGGGATCCTCGGCCCAGCGGCCCAGCATCTCGCGCTGGTCCGGCGTGACCAGGACGATATCGAGCATTCCGTCATCGGGCGGCGCATCGCCCGCCAGCGCCAGCCGCGCCCCGACATAGCGAAGGTTCATCACCTCGATCATCAGGCACTCACCCTGCCAGGACCAGTCGTCGGTCTCGATCCGGCAGGCAAAGGGTTCGGCATCGCCCAGCGCTTGGCGGAACGCCTTTCGGCCATTGGCGCGCTTTTCCTCGGGCGTGTCGGGCTCGTCATCGACCTGCTCGAACGAGTCGGTCAGTACGCCCGACCCGATCGCCTCGACGAAGCATCGCAGACCCCAGGGGCCGTCGGCTTCGCACCGGTCGAGCCGGGTCCAGCGGTCGATCGACCAGCGATGGGGAATGTCGCGCCAGTCGCCATCGACGCGCAGCGAATTGGCGATGTTGTTCGATCCGCCCATCGGCAGGATCCCGATAGGTCGCTCGACCGCCTCCAGCTTCGACACGACATCGGCGACGGTCCCGTCGCCGCCCGCCGCGACGATCAGGTCGAACGGTCTGGCAAGCGCCTCGGCAAGGTCGTCCTCGCCGTGCGAGCAATAGGCGGTCTCGATCCCCGCCTCGCGCAGCACCGCCTCGATCTCGGCCCGCGGAACGGGGTCGGTGCCGGCATTGTCATTGTGGACGAGGAGGGCGCGCATCGGGGCTCCGGATTGCGGATGGTCGATGCCAATGCCTCGCCGCCGCGTTCCGTTCCGTCGGCATCAGCGCGCGGTGCGCTTCGCCTCCGCCGCCTCGACGATGCGCAGGACATTGCCGCCCCACATCTTGGCGAGATCTTCGTCCGAATAGCCTGCGCGGCGCAGCATTTCGGTGACCTTGGGGAGGGCAGAGATATCCTCCATCCCCCTGATCCCGCCACCGCCGTCCCAGTCGGCACCGAAGCAGACGTGGTCGACGCCAGCCACCTCGATCACGTGCAGCACCATCGCCATATACCGCTCGAAATCACTGTCCCACAGCGGCGCCGTCGCATCGAGTTCGCGCCAGCGCCGCGCGAGCGCGGCCTGCTCTGCGGGCGGCAATTCGCCGATCCGCTCATAGCGATCGAACAGTTCGCCCCGCTCGCCCGCAAGGTTCAGCTTCGACATGTAGATGGTGCTGACGCAGATCGCGCCGCCCTGTGCCGCCAGCTTGCGGATGCGATCATCGTCCAGGTTGCGCGGATGGTCGAACGCCTGGCGCGCGCTGGTGTGCGACAGCAGGATCGGCGTGGTCGAGAGGGTGAGCAACTGGTCGAGCGTCTGGTCCGACGCGTGGCTGGCGTCGATCACGATGCCCAGCCGGTTCGCCTCCGCTACCCATTGCCGCCCGAGCGGGCTCAGCCCGTTCCAGCGGGGCTTGTCCTCCGAAGAGTCAGCGAACTGGTTGTTACGGCTGTGCACCGGACCGGCAAGGCGGACGCCGCGATCGTAGAAGTCGCGCAGCAGCGAGACATCCTCGCCCAGGGGATAGCTGTTCTCGATGCTCTTGAAGCCGATCAGCTTTCCCTCGCGGTTCAGCCGGCGCGCATCTGCTGCCGTCCGGGCTGGTCCGATCCGGGTGGGGAAGGCGGCCAGCGTGCGATCGATCAGGTCGGATCGCGCGCGGGCGTGCGCCAGCGCGGCGGCATAGCCCTGGGGCGTCAGCGGCCCCTGATCCGTGAAGATGACGAAGAACCCGCCGTCCAGCGCGCCGTCCTCCATCCGGGCCATATCGACCTGGACGAGATCGGTCGCTGGGTCATGGCGCTCGCCGAAGCTCCAGCCGGGCCGGGCGAAATGGGTCGGCGTATCGAGATGGGTGTCGAGGGTCAGGAAGCCGGCATGCGGTGTCGGGCCGGCGGGACGCGTCGACGTCGCGCATCCCGCCAGCAGCAAGGCGGCCAGCGGGACGAGCGCGCCGCGGGTCACTTGGCCGCCACCGGCGCAAAGTCGAGATCGTGATAGTCATAGCTGAAGTCGGCCAGCGGACTGACCGCCTTCATCGTCACCCGTGACACCTTGCCGTCGGCGTCGAGCGCGAAGGTGACATAGGCGGGCTCGATCGATGTATCGTCGAACCTGGTCACGAAAGTGTCGTACTGCCAATGCTCCAGCCGGCCGGCCATGCGCGGGGTCGACTTGAAGTCGATCGTCAGGCCGTTTGCGGCATTTCCGACGACGATGTTGCCATACCAGGGATCCTTGTAGGTTCCGGCGTAGCGATCGAGGCCGAGCGACGGACCGACCTTGGCCGGGGACGCCTGGCGCTGCGCCAGTGCCGCCTTCCCGCCCGCGATCCGCTGTTCCATGAACGCCGCCCAGCGGGTCGGCCAGTCATGGTTCGGCAGGTCGAGATAATGGTCGAGCAGTTCGTACATCAGCCCGCGCATGAACCCGCTTTCCTCGGAATTCATCACGATCGCGAAGCCGACATCCTGATCGGGCAGCAGCACGACCATGGTGATCGAACCGAACACGCCGCCTGCGTGCGAGATCATCCGGGCGCCGCGATAGTCCGAGATATTCCAACCAAGCGCGTAACTGTTGAACTTCGGCATCGCCAGCGCCAGCGGCTCGGGAAGCTGCGGGATCGGCATCGGGATCACCGGCTTCCACATCTCCAGTGCGGACGCCTCGCTGAACAGCTGGCCTCCACTGGGAAGCTTGCCGTGGCGCAGTTGGATCTGGAGCCAACGGGCGAGATCGGTCGCGCTGAGCGCCAGGCCGCCGGCCGGCGCCGCGTTGCGGCCCAACTCGGCGCGTTCGTCGAGCACCTGCTGGTCGCCGTCCCCGCGCAGCGCGCCGCCCAGGCGCGCATGCGGGTGCGACCGGTCGGGCCGGGAGAAGCGCACGTCGCTGTCGGCGGTCGCATCGGTCATGCCGCCGAGGCGCAGCACATTCTCGACCATGAACCGCTCCCAACTCTTGCCGCTGACTTCCTCGATCAGCTGGCCGGCGACCATGTAAAGGATGTTGTCATAGGCATAGGAAGCACGAAAGCTGGTCGCGGGCTTGATGAAGGCGAGGCGGCGGACCGATTCCTTGCGCGACAGGTCGCTGCGCGGCACGAACAGCAGGTCGCCTGCGCCCAGGCCCAGGCCGCTGCGATGGACCAGCAGGTCGCGCACGGTCATCTCGCGCGTGACATAGGGGTCGTACATCCGGAACCACGGCATATGGTCGATCACCCGGTCGTCCCAAGCGATCTTGCCCTGGTCGACCAGCATGGCGAGCGCGGTGGCGGTGAACGCCTTGCCGGTCGATCCGGTCTGGAACAGCGTATGCGGCCCAACCGGCGCCGACGCGCCGAGCTTGCGCACGCCCCAGCCGCGGATCATCGTCGTCTTGCCCTTTTCGACGATCGCGATCGCAACGCCGGGCGCGCCGGTCTGCTTGCGCAGGCTCTCGACTCGCTCGACAAAGCCCTTGGGCGGGTCGGCCGCCGCCGGCGTCGCGATCAGGACGAGCAACGCAGCGGGCAGGAAACGCATCATCATCAGGCGAGGTCTCCGGGGAGGGGAGGGGTGGTGCCGCGGAACAGCCGGAACAGCCCGATCGTCAGCAGCGGCAGGACGAACACGATCAGGAACAGGGCGGCGAGCAGCCGGTATCCGCTGCCGATCAGTGCGACGAGGCCGATCCGGTCGGCGACGAAGACACACAGCAGCAGCAACAGCCCGGAGATGATGGCACGCGCGCCGGTGCCGAGGTCATGACCGCGCCGCGCGCGCACGACGCCCGAGATGCGCTCGTTGATCGCGTGCACCGAACCCGCGCCGCTTTCGAGCAGCGCCAGGAAGATCATCAGCTGGAACGCCCAGTGGAAGAGCGGCATGTCGAGCTGGCGCAGCAGGAAGTCCGACGGCAGCGTCTCCGATCCGATCGCCGGGTAGAAAGCCACCATGCACACGAAGAACAGGATCGCTGGCAGCATCGTCAGCGGTCCGGCGATCAGCCCGGCGATGACCGCATCGCGCTGGCTGGTCAGGTGGCGCAGCACCGGCAGGATCACCACGGCGCCGACGATGTTGTAGCTGGCGTAGGTCAGACCGCCGGTCGCCCAGCCGTCGCTGGGTGCCGGGGTTGCGAAGCCTGCGGCGATCCGGTCGCCGAAGCTGAACAGACCGAAGATCAGCAGCAGCGCATAGACGGCGTAGAGCAGGATCGAGACATATTTGAACACCCGCTCGACCGCATTGCTGCCCAGCGCAGCGACGATCACGATCGATATCGCGAGCAAGGCGGAGCCGATGATCGCCGGCCAGCCGAACATCGCGGTGCCGATCGCGCCGGCTGCGGCGCCGAACACGGCCAGGATCAGCACGACGAACAGGATATAGGCGCCCTCGAACACCAGCCAGGCCGGGCCGAGCAGCGACTTGAAGAAGGCGCGATAGTCGTACGCCCCGACCTTCCGGGCATAGGCGAAGGTGACCACCGCGACGACGCTCCACACCAGCATCGCGAAGATCATGCCGGCGATGCCGCCCCAAGGGCCGCTTGCCAGGAAATATTCGGCCAGTTCGCGGCCGGTGGCATAGCCGCCCCCGATGATCACTGCCTTCAGCGCGAAGCCGGGCAGCAGGAAGCGCTGGAACCAGCTGGATCCGGTGGCGCCCCCAGCGGCGTTCATGCGGAGAGACAGTTCGCGACCAGCGCGTCGAAGCCGGCACCCTGGCGGACCGGATCGCCCACGGGCAATCCCAGCCGCTCGCTCTCGCGCGCCATCAGTGCGATTGCCTCGGCCTCGTCCAGGTGCGACGTGTTGAAGCTGAACCCGCCGCAGCGGATCGCCGGGTTGGTGCGGCGTCCCAGGCGTATCGTGAGGTCGACGATCTCCTCCACCGCAGGCACGGTGAAGCCGGCGGTGCCCAGCATTTCGTCGCGGCCGGGCTCGTGACAGACGACGAACACGTCCGGCTGGCTGCCATGGAGCAGGCCGAGCGATACGGCGGCAAAGCCGGGATGGGCGATCGATCCCTGGCCCTCGATCACGTCCCAATGATCGGGCGCGGCGTCGGGCGAGACCAGCTCCGCGGCGCCCGCCTCGAAATCGGACACCACGGCATCCATCGGCATGCCGCCGCCGGCGATCATGATCCCGGTCTGGCCTGTCGCGCGGAAGTCGACATCGACGCCGCGCGCGGCGAACGCCCGCGCCAATGCCAGCGCGGTATATTTCTTGCCGAGCGCACAATCGGTGCCGACGGTGAGCAGCCGCTTGCCGCTGCGCTTTCGCCCGGTGCCGATCGGGATCGATGCGGGCGGCTTGCGGATGTCGATCAACTGCCGGCCCAGCCGCTGCGCCGCCTCGGCCAGTTCCGGCACGTCGCCCAGCCGGACGTGCATGCCGCTGACGATGTCGAGGCCGGCTTCCAGCGCCTCGACCAGCGCCGGCCGCCACGCCGGGGGAATGATCCCGCCGGCATTGGCCACGCCGATGACGAGCGCCCGGGCGCCGGCGGCGACCGCCTCGGCAGGCCTCATCCGCGCAAGGCCGGTCGTCACCGTCGCTTCGGGCAATGCAAATTCACCGACGCACTTGTCGCCCGCCCAGTCCCGCAACCCCTGCGCCGTCTTGGCGAAGCCGGCGATGGTCGTGTCGCCGAGGAACAGCAGATAGGGTTGGGGAAGCAGCAGGGTGCCGGTTTCGGGGACGACGTGCGCGTTCATCGGATCAGGGCCCACAGGTCAGAAGCGGAGGTCGAACGCGACACCGACCGTGCGCGGCTGGAGCGGGTTGATGCTGATATAGCTGGGTCGATTGAGGCCGTCGGTCAGGATTGCCCGCACAAGCTCGCCCTTGTTGTTGAACAGGTTGCGGGCATAGGCGCGGACGCTCCAATTGTCGCCGATATTGATCGCGCCGTTCAGGTCGACCGACGTATAGGGCCGAGCGCTCGCGTTCAACGGATCGCTCTCGACCAGCGAGAAGCGACTGCCGGCGTGGCGGATGCCGATGCCGAGATCGCTGGTCAGGTTGCCGCCCAGGTCGAACCGATAATCCGCGCGCGCCGATCCGCTGAACTCCGGAACGGAGGGAAGGCGGTCACCGTCCACGCCGCTAATCTCCGGCGCGTCATCGGTCAGCCTGGCATCGGTATAGGACCCGTTGAAGGTCAGCGTCAGGCCGCGGACCGGACGGAACAGCAGCGATCCCTCGATCCCCTTGCTGACCGCGCCGCCGCCATTGGCCTGGCCCGACACGCCGCCGAACGCGCGGACCACCTGGATATCGTTCCAGTCCATGTAGAACAGCGCGACGTCGATCGACACGGCGCGGTCGGCCAGATCGGCCTTGAAGCCGACCTCGTAATTGGTCAGCGTGTCCGATCCGACCGTTGGCGGCACGTTCGGGACGACCACGTTCGGACCGCCGGGACGATAGCCCGACGCGACACGAGCGTAGAGCATCGCGGTGTCGGTCACATGGAATTGCGGGCTGACGCTGAAGGTGAACACGTCCTCCTTCGAGGCGCCCGGGTTGTTGGCCTGCGGCACGATCGCGCCTTCACTGATCTGGCGGAAGGTCTGTTCGTTGCGAGCCCAGCGCACGCCGCCGGTCAGCTCGAACCGCTCGCCGAAGCGCAGGGTCGCGTTCGCGAAGGCAGCATATTCCTTGTAGTTCGCCGGGAGGGCGATGGTCGCCAACGGATCGAGCGCCGGGATCACGTTGCCCATCATGTCATAGGAGCGGACCAGCTGATTGTTGGTACTGTCCTCGTTGGTGTAGAAGCCGCCGATCAGCCATTCGAACGTCCCGCCGCTCTGCGAGGCGAGCCGGACTTCCTGGGTGAACTTCTCGAGGCCCAAGTCGATCGTGAACGGCGTGATGCCGGGCGGGAGCGCGCCGCCGGTCAGCTCGGGGAACACGGCGCCGAACGAATAGCTGGCATCCTGCAACTGCATCGCGTTGCGCGTGCTGTAGGTGGTCGCCGACGTCAGGCTGACGGGACCGAAATCATAGTCGACCGTCGCCGCATAATATTCGATGTCGGTCGTGAATTTCTCGGCGATGTAGTTGTTGTTCGACTGTCCGTCGCTCAGCCTTTTGCCGGTAAGGTCTGCGGCGTAGAGGCCATTGCCGTCGGCATCGATCGACTGCCACATGCCGCTCAGCCGGATGCTGAGGTCGTCGGTCGGCTGGAACAACATGCTGACCCGGCCGCTGATCTGCTCATAGCTGTTCTGATCGTTCAGCGCCGCGTTGTTGACACTGTTCACGAAGCCAGGGGTCTTGCGCCAGGCGAAGCTGCCGGTGACGCCGAGCACGCCCTGGACCAAAGGTGCATTGACCATCGTCTGTCCGGCCCAGCCGGGATGTTCCGCACCGTCGATGAAGAACAGCTCGCCGCCGCCGCGGACGCTGAAGTCCGAGGTGCTCGGCGCGACGGTGACATATTTGACGAGACCGCCGATCGAGCTGGCGCCGTACAGCGTGCCCTGGGGACCGCGCAGCACTTCGACCCGCTCGACGTCATAGGGCAGCAGGTCGAGCGAGAAGACGCCGGCGCGGTTATAGATGCTGCTCGATCCGACGGGGGCATCGTCGAGATAGATGCCGACGGTCTGCGCCGCGGACAGCGGGGCGACGCCGCGAAGCGTGATGGTCGACTGACCCGGGGTGCCGGCGCTGCTGACCTGCATGCCGGGTACGTACCCGGCATAGTCGGTCAGCGAGGCGGCGCCCTGTTGCTGGAGATCGTCGCCCGTCACGACGCTGATCGAGATCGGAACGTCCTGGAGATTCTGTTCGCGCTTCTGCGCGGTCACGACGATCTCGTCGGTATCGCGGACCGAGTCCTCGGCCGTCTGCGCATGGACGGCAAGCGGGAAGGCGAGGGCGCCCATTGCGGTGGAAATCGCCAGTGCGGCGCGAAACATATGGCCGGTCTTCGTCATCGTCATCTCCCCCTAGAGATTGCGAAAGGTTATCCGCCCCAGGTCTGGGCGAGGAGGCGGCGGAAATTGCCGCCGAGCACAGCCGCGATATTCTTGTCCGAATAGTTGCGGCGGATCAGTTCTTCGGTGAGGTCGTAGATCTTCATCGGATGATCGAACCCGTCGGTGTCGATCTTGTCGCGAAAGCCGTAGCTCGACTTGTAGGACGCCTTGAGCAGGGCATAGGCCTCCGGCTCCATGTCGTCATAGCCGTTCAGGTCGGCGTCGGTGCCGACCCCGACATGCTCGATCCCGACCAGCTTGGCGACATGATCGACATGGTCGGCGATGTGGCTGATGCCGGTGGGCTCGCGGTCGCGCACGAACATGCGCACGCCGGTGATCCCCATCACGCCGCCCTTCGCCGCCAGCGCCTTGATTGCCTCGTCGCTCTTCAGCCGGGGATGATCGACCAGCGCGCGGCAATTGCTGTGGGTGATCGCGATCGGCTTGGGCGACAGGGCGATCGCATCCAGCGTGGTGCGCGGGCCGCAATGCGACACGTCGACCAGCATTCCGACCTTGTTCATCGCCTCGATGATCGCCACGCCGAAATCGGTGACGCCGCCATCGACCCGCTCGGTCGATCCCGATCCCAGAAGGTTCTGCGCATTATAGGTCAGCTGGGAACAGCGCTGGCCGATCTGGTAGAACAGCTTCACATCGTCGGGCGTGCGGAAATGCTCGGAATTCTGCACGCCGAGGATGACCGCGACCTTGCCCTGGGCCTTTGCCTTGTCGAGGTCTGCGGCCTTGTCCACCAGGGTGAAGACATCCGGGTTGCGCGAGCAATAGCCGAGCGACTGGCCCATGAAGGCGAGCGCATCGGCATGGGCGCTGGGCCCGCCGATGCCATAGGAATGGTGCATCCCGGTGATGCCCCCAGCCTTGAAGTCGGCGCGGTCCTGCGGCGTCATCGGGGCGGCGTAGAAGTCGGGGGTCAGCGTGATCTTCAGCACGCCGAGCATGTCGATCACCAGCGACTGGTGCACCAGATCGACTGTCCGTTTCGAATAGGTTTTGGGCGACGCGGCATTGAGCCGATAGGCGCCGCTATTGATCATCGGGAAGGCCGCGGCAGCACTTGCTGCCGCGCCGCCGAGCATCCGACGACGCGATATCACCGGCAATGTTGTCATCGCCTTGCTCCCTGTTCGGACTGACCCTTCGAGAGGTCGTTCTCTGATTGGGATGCTACTGTCCTAATCAGAGAAATGTCAACGCGTGTTGCAAAACTATTTCAGGGCGCGGCGCGACCCCACACCCGTTCGTCGCAATGGATCCTGCCATCCGCATAGCGGATGGAAGGTGTCCGATCCGAGGCGAGGAAGATCGGGCCGTCGAGATCGACCACGTCGCAAAACTGACCCAGCAGATAGGCGGGCGCCATCGCCAGGCTGGACCCGACCATATTGCCGACCATCACGTCGAGCCCGCGTTCGCGCGCCGCATGGGCGATCGCGATCGCCTCGGTGAGGCCGCCGCACTTGTCGAGCTTGATGTTGACCGTCTGGAAGCGGCCGACCAGGGCGGGTATGTCGGCGAGCGTGAGCGCGCTTTCGTCCGCCGCGATCGGGATCGCGGAGACAAAGCCGTCGAGATCGGCTTCGCGGCCGCGCGCCAGCGGCTGTTCGAGCAGCTTGACGTCGGCCGCCACCAGCGCTTCGACCAGCGCGGGAAGATCGGAGATCGCGAAGCCCTGATTGGCATCGACCCCGATCCAGCAATCCGATCGCGCCGCGCGGACCATGGTCACGCGGTCTATGTCCAGCGCGAGGTCGCCGGTCAGTTTCAGCTTGAGTGCGCGGGCGTCGGGATACTCCAGCGCGCCCTGCGCCATCGCCTGTGGTGTGTCGGCGCCAAGGGTGAAGGTGGTAAGCAGCGGGCGCGGTTCGGGAAGCCCGGCAAGGTCCCAGACCGGTCGCCCGGTCTGGCGTGCCTCCAGTTCCCAAAGCGCGCAGTCGAGCGCGTTGCGGCCGCCGCACGGCGGCAGCGCCGCCTGCAGCGCCTCGCGGGTCATGCCGCTCTCGATGCCCTCGCGAACGCGCTCGATCGCGGCGAGCATCGCAGGCACGTCGTCGTCCAGATAATAGGCGCCGCTGGCCTCGCCGCGGCCCTGATGGATGTCGTCGGACAGGGTGGCGACCACCACCGCGCTTTCGGTGAAGACATGGCCGGAGATGTGAAACGGCTTCGACAAGGGAAGCCGTTCCACCGCGACGTCGAGGGTCCGTGCCGTCATTTCAGTACGCCGCGCCGAAGCCGATCAGCTTGAAGGCGAGGGCGACCCACAGGACGACCACCGCGCTCAGCACCAGCAGGACGCTCCACAGCTTGGCGAACCAGCCGCGCTTGCCGGTCCAGACCAGCACCGCGTTCCACAGCGAGATGCCGACCAGGCCGAAGAAGCCGATCGCACCCAGCACCTGCACCAGATAGATCAGCCAGTCGGTGCTGCCATGCGACTCGAAATTCTCGATCCCGCTGATGACGATCACCCAGCCGACCAGGACCGCGATCACCAGCCACGAGAAGGCGCGCACCAGGCGATAGGCCTTGCGATCATTGCCGCTCAGCGCGAGCGTGGCGCCATAGCGGCGGCGGGTCAGCGCGGCGACCGGCCAGGCCAGCGCGGTCAGCAGGATGATGCCGATCCCGACCAGGAGCAGCGGCATCAGCCAGGCGCCGTCGAGATACCAGGGCGTCCGGTCGAAGACCATGAATGGCGAGATATCGTCGACCGACCAGCGCACGATCTTGCTGTCGACCACCTTGGCGGCAAGCCGCTGGTGTCCGTCGGCGGCCTGCCACACGAAGGGCTCGGTCTCGATCCACTTGCGCGGCGCGCCGCCGCGGGTGGTGGTCATTGCGATCAGCGGGCGGCCATCCGCGTCCAGGCCGATCGTCGCGTCGCTGACAAAGCTGACGATGGAGGCGAAGTTCGACCCGATCTTGCGGCTGTTGGTCCAGGTGCCGACGAGCATCTTGGCATGCTCCTTGGCGGTGGGCAGCTCGACCAGCGGCTTGGGGTTCTCGACCGGCAGATAGCGATCGGCGAACTGGTCCATCAGCGCGCCGCGGATCGCGCCGGCCGCACCGTCCTTGCCCGGGCTGTTGACCGAGATGAAGACCCCGACCTTCTCCTTGGGCCAGATCAGCAGGTCGCTGTGGAAGAAGACGGTGTCGCCGCCATGCGCGACGGCGGTGTGGCCGTTGATGTCCTGTTCGTAGAAGCCGAGCGCCATGCGGTTCACGCCGGGCAGGATGTTGCCCGCTGGCGTGTGCATCAGCCGCGCGGTCTCCGGCTTGATCAGCGGCCCGCCGTCATTGAGATGGGCGATCATGAACTTCGCCATGTCGCTGCCGCTGGCGGACAGCGATCCCGCCGGAGCGAGCGAGATATATTCGAACTTTTCGGCCTTGCCCGATCCGAGCATGTAGCCCTGTGACATGAAGGGCTGGAGGTTGGCGGGCAGCGGCTGGCGGAAGGTAGAATGCGCCATGTTCAGACGCTGGAAGATATTGCGCTCGATATAGTCGTCGAACGGCATTCCCGACACGCGTTCGACGATATAGCCGGCGAGCGCGGTGGCGTAGTTGGAATAGGCGGGGGTGGTGCCCGGCGCGAAGATCCGCTCGGGCACGCGCTTCTTCAGTTCCTCGCCCAGCGGGGTGACCTTGTCGAAGCTGAGAAGGCCCTTGATGATCTCCTCGAAGCCGGCGGTGTGCGTCATGATCTGGCGCAGCGTGACCGGCTTGCCCTGATAGTCGGGAATCTTGAAGTCGAGATACTGGTTGACGTCGGCGTCGAGGTTCAGCTTGCCCGCCTCGACCTGCTGCATCACCGCGGTCCAGGTAAACAGCTTCGAGGTCGAGCCGGGGCGGAACAGGGTCGTCGCCGGGTCGACCGGCTTGCGCTTCGCCACGTCCGCATAGCCGAAGCCGCGCTGAGTCACGACCTGGCCATCCTTGACGATCACGACCACGGCGCCGGCCACATCCCCGCGCGCGAGCGCATAGGGCATATAGCCGTCAAGCCAGGCGTCGGCATCCGTCTTGGTCAGGTTGCCGGCATAGCCGCTGCCGGTCGTCGGCACCGTGGCCGTGCTTTCGGTAGCGGCCGGCGCGGGGGCCAGCGGCGTTCCCGGTTGCGTGAAGGCGGGGACAGCGACGGCCAGAGCCAGCACCCCCGCTGCGACTGTTTTCCATGATCGCTTCCACATGACCCTTCCCCTCTTTCGATCTTCCCCGAAGCGTGGATCGCCCTTGTGATTGCGCCCCTGCGACCGGACGGCTACGATGCGCCTCCTATGAAACGCCATAGTCCTGATTGGGACATCATGATCCTGTTTAGAAAATTGTCAAACGTTGCTGTTTTAGGAGGCGAATGCTGATGGCGACTCGGCTGAAAACCGAGCATCCGACGCTCGGCACGCTGCTTCGCGCGATGCGCGCCCGCAACAACTGGACGCTCAAGGAAATGAGCGATCGCAGCGGCATTCCGGTATCGACGCTGTCCAAGGTGGAGCATGACCGGCTGACGCTGACCTATGACAAGCTGCTCCAGGTCAGTCAGCGGCTGAACATCCGCATGTCCGAGCTGTTCGCGGAGAATGATCCGGGGCCCGAGCCGCAGATCACCGCGCGGCGCAGCATCGGCGACATCGATCGCGCGATCCGCGTGAACACCGCCAATTACGACTATTTCTACCTGTGCACCGAGCTGCGCCGGAAGCGGATGATCCCGATCATCACCCGCGTTCGCGCCAAGTCGGCGGAGGAATTCGGCGACCTCGTCCATCATCATGGCGAGGAATTCATCTATGTCGTCGCCGGCAGCATCGTCGTCCACACCGAGTTCTACGACTCGGTGACGCTGGAACAGGGCCAGTCCATCTATCTCGATTCGAACATGGGCCATGCCTATGTCGCCGCGCCCGGGTGCGACGAGGCGGTTGTGCTGGGCGTCTGCTCCAGCGCCGAGGACGGGCTGATGGATTCGCTGATGACGCTTCACGGAGAGTGACGGCGGCATCGTGACGCTTTCGGGACGGACGGCGCTGGTCACCGGCGCCGCTGGCGGGCTGGGCCGCGAGATCGCGCTGGGGCTGGCCGGGGCAGGGGCGCATGTGCTGCTCCACGGGCGGCGGCCCGAGCGTCTGGCGCGGCTGATGAATGAGATCACCGCGACGGGCGGGTCGGGCGAGCCGTTATGCTTCGACCTGGCGGACGAGGCGGCGGCCGTCGCGGCGCTGGCCGATTGCCCACCGGTTCACATCCTCGTCAACAATGCCGGGGAGCGCGACCGCCGCCCGATCGACGCGCTGGATCGCGATGCGGTGCGGCGGATGCTGGAGATCAATCTGGTCGCGCCGTTCGATCTGGCGCGCGCGCTCGCGCCGCGGATGGGCGAGCGCGGGCGGATCGTCAACATCAGCTCGATCGCCGGACCGATCGCGCGGGCCGGGGATGCCGCCTACACCATGTCGAAGGGCGGGCTCGACGCGCTGACCCGTGCGCTGGCCGCTGAGCTGGGGCCGCGCGGGATCACGGTCAATTCGGTGGCGCCCGGCTTTTTCGCGACCCAAGCGAACTCGGAGATGGTGGCCGATCCCGCGATCGCCGAGCATCTCCAGCGGCGTACCTCGCTCGGTCGCTGGGGTCGGCCCGAGGAGATTGCCGGCGCGGTGCTGTTCTTCGCTTCCGACGCCGCCTCCTATGTCACCGGCCAGGTGCTGGCGGTCGACGGCGGCTATCTCGCCCATTTCTGATCAGCGACCGCGCGCGATGCGCCGCCCGGCGAGCACCATGCCGACCGCGCCGACTGCGACCAGCGCGCCGGTCGACGCGATCCGGTGGCGCCGTGCGCCGGTGAACAGGCTGAACCGGCGCCCGCGCTGACGCCCCTCGGTCCGGCCGTCATCGCCCTGCGGCTCGAACAGATTGCCCTCGACCTCGCCGACCGGTTTGTCCTTCTCCACCAGCAGCGGCACCATCTGCGTCGCCAGTCGATCGAACAGCGCGGGAAAGATCGTGGCACCCAGCACCTGCAGCTTGCCGATGCCGCCGACGGTCACCGCCCTGCGCGGATGCTGTGCCGCGTCGAGGATCGCCTCGGCCACCACATTGGGGGCATAGAGCGGCTGGGGCAGGCGCGCGCGAAAGCCGCTGTGATTGCGGCCATGTTCGGGAAAGGGCGTGCCGATCGCGCTCGGCTTGATCAGCGTGATCGACACGGGCGCGCCCCGTCGCTTCGCCTCGATCCGCAGCGAGTCGATGAAACCCTTCACCGCATGTTTTGACGCGGTGTAGGCGCCCAGCATCGGGCTGCCCATGTCGCTGTTGATCGACCCGATGGTGATCAGCGCCCCGCCGCCCGGCCGTGCCTCAAGATGGCGCAGCGCGATGAGCGACCCATGGACGACACCCCAGTAATTGGTCTCGAACACCTGACGGTGCTCGTTGATCGGCAGGTCGAGCAGTTCGGCATAGACGCCGATCCCGGCATTGTTGACCCAGCTGTCGAATCGGCCGAACCGCGCGATCGTCTCGTCGGCCAGTCGCTGGACATCCGCCTCGACCCCGACATCGGCAGCGACGAACTCGGCGGTCCCGCCACCCGCGCGAATCGCGTCGCAGACCGTGCGGAGCGCGGCTTCGTCGCGCGCGCACAGCATCACCTTCGCGCCGCGCGCCGCGGCCAGCCGGGCGGCGAGGAGGCCATGGCCCGACGTCGCGCCGGTGATCACGATGACCTGTTCGGAAATGGGTTTCAGCCGCAGGGCCACGTAATTTCTCCTGTCCGTGTCGGGGGTTGCGCAGGCAACGTGACCGATGGTCGGAAGGTCCGTGTGTGCCGACAAAAGGGAACGGGCCCGTGCCGTCGCGGGTTCGACAGGGTGACCGACATCGATGAAAGGACCTCCGCGATGCCCGATCGCCCCGACACCGCCGCGCTGCTTGCGTTGTCCGACGCCCTCGCGGATGCCGCCAGCGTCCATCGCACCGCCGCGAAGATCGCCGAGGACCCGCAGCTCTCCGAGGTCCTTGCCCGCCGCGCCGACAAGCTGGCCGATCTGGCGATCGAGGTCCGCCAGGGGCGCGACGGCGAGCCGGGATCGATGCTCCGCCTGGTCGATCAGCTCAAGCTGGCGGTCGACCGGCTATGGGATGATGACGATGCCTCGGCCGGCGCTGCCAGCCGGGATGCGAAGCGCGGGCTGATGAAGCTGATCGACGATCATTTGCTCGATCCTGAGCTCTCCGATACCGCGCGCGCGATCTTCCTCGACGTGCGCGGACGGATTGCGGGGGGCAAGATGCTGCCGACCGCCAGCGCGCCGGGGCTCAGTTCTCTGGCGACCTGACCCCGACCGGCTCGTCCGCGCGGTCGAGCTCGCCCTTCAGCACCGCCTCGTCGACGCCCTTTAGCGGGGTGCCGGAGACATAGGTGCCGCGGGCCAGCAACTGCGCCCCGATCGGCAGGGTGACGAGCAGGAACAGGATGGCGAGTGCCCCGCTGTTGCCGCCATCGATCCTGCCCGACAGCGCGACGCCCAGCAGCAGCAGCGCGGTGCCGAGCGTGCCGGCCTTGGTCGCGCTGTGCATTCGCTGCAGCGGGTCGGGCAGGCGGATCACGCCGATCGCGGCGACCAGCAGGAAGCCGGTGCCCAGCACCATCAACACCATCGCCGCGATCGTCATGACTCCTCCTTCTGCTTGCGCTCGAGGAACACCGCGAAGGCGGCGGTCGCCACGAAGTTGATCAGCGAAATGCCCAGCGCGATGTCGAGAAACGCGCCGCGCCCGGTCGCCACCGCGGTCAGCGCAGCAAAGCCCACCGCGACCGCGGTCAGCATGTCGAGCGCGATGAACCGGTCGGCAAAGCTTGATCCGCGCACCATCCGCCACGCCGCCAGGATCAGCGCGCCGGTCAGCAGGACGGCCAGGACCGCAGCCAGGGTCTCGATCTCGATCATGCCTCCAGCTCCGCGATCCAGCGTTCGTACAGCCGCTTGAATCGGGCGGCGGTCGCCTCCGGATCCGTGGTGTCCAGCACATGGAGATACAGCCGCGCGCGATCCTCGGACACATGGACGCAGGTCGAGCCGGGCGTCAGCGAGGTGAAATAGGCGAACAGCGCCACTGCCCAGGGGCGGCGCACCGACACCGGCACCACCACGATCGCCGGGTTGGTCCGCACGCGCGGCGCCAGCACGATGCGGGCAACCGACAGCGAGGCGGCGACCAGATCCCACAGGAACACCGCCACCAGCACCAGCGCGGCCCTTGCCTTGCGAACCATCGTCATGGCGCTCCCGTCAATGCGCGTGCCGACAGCATCGCGACCGTCCACAGCCATTGCGGCAGGATGCCGATCGCCACCGTCGCACCGCTCAGCAACGCCATCGCCGCGATGCCGCTGCGCGGGATCCGATGGAGCGGCCGGCGCGGATCCTTCCAGCAGGCATCGGTCCACAGGATCGCCATCGACACGATCGTCAGCAGCCCCGCGACGATCGCGATCGCCCCCAGCCAGCCCATGCCGGCGTCCAGGCTCTCGCGGATCACGATCAGCTTCGCCCAGAAGCCCGAAAAGGGCGGGATGCCGGCCAGCGACAGCACCGGCACCGCGAAAAGCAGTGCGAACAGCGGCTCGCGGCGGACCATGCCGCCGGTCCCGCTCAGGTCCCAGCTGCCGCTGGCGCGCCGGATGAGCCCGATGCCGAGGAACAGGTTCGCCTGCACGATGATAGAGTGCACCATGTAGAAGACCGACGCAGCCACGCCCTCGCGCGACGCCAGCGCCAGCCCGACCGCCATATACCCGACCTGCGCGATCACATGATAGGCGAGCAGCCGCCGCATATCGGTCTGCGCCAGTGCGCCGAGCGCGCACACGATCATCGTCACAGACGCGATCACGCCGAAGACCGGCGTCAGTTGCGCGGCGGACAGCGAGCCGGAGGCGGTGCCGAACATCGCGGCGAACACCAGCAGCAGGGCATAGAAGCCCATCTTCGTCAGCAGGCCGGCGAACACCGAGGCGACCGTGGTCGGCGCGGTGTGATAGGAGGCCGGCAACCACAAATGGAAAGGCGCAAGGCCAGCCTTCAGCGCCAGCCCGGCCAGCAGCAGCGCCGAGGCGACGGCGAGCGCAAAGCCCGGCGGCTGCCCGGCCAGCGCCGCACCCGCCTCGCGAATATCGAGCGTGCCGGTGATTCCATAGATCATGCCGACGCCGAGCAGGATGGCGGTCGCGGCCAGCATCGCGAAGCTGGCATAGCGGATCGCCCCGTCGATCTGCGCCGGCCGCCGGTCGATCGTCAGCAGGCCCAGCGCCGCGACCAGCGCAAGTTCGAACCAGACATAGAGGTTGAACAAATCGTCGGTCAGGAACGCGCCGTTCACCGCGCCCAGCAGCGCGAGCATCAGCGCGTCATAGCCCGCGCGCCGCCGGCGCGGCCCGATATCGCCGATCGAATAGAGCGCGGCCGCGACCGCGATCAGCGCAGTCACCGCGACCAGCGCGACGCCGGGCCAGGACGCGGAAAAGCTGATGCCGAAGCCGCGCGGCCAGCCACCGAACACCGTCAGCGGCAGGTCGCTCCGTGCCGCCGTCCGCCACAGCAAGGCGAACGAGGCGAGCGCGAGCAGCAGGGTCGTGCCCATGCCGATGGCCCGCGCGATCACCGGCCGCTCGCGCAGCATCATTGCCAGCGCCGCGCCGAGAAAGGGCACCAGGACCGGTGCGATCAGGAGAAGGGCGTCACGCATCGACCGGATCGCGTTCCTTGGGCGGGCCGAGCGCCTCGGCGGCATCGCCGTCGCGGGCATCGACGCTGCCCTGCGTCCGCCAGGCGCGCAGCACCAGCACCGCCAGCATGACGGTCAGCGCGAAGCCGATGACGATCGCGGTCAGGATCATCGCCTGGGTGATCGGATCGGCCGACTCGCCCAGCGTCTTTCCGCCTTCCTCGATGATCGGTGGCTGCTGGCTGCGGATCCGTCCGGTCAGGAACAGCAACAGATTCGTCCCAGTCGCCAGCAGCGACAGGCCCAGCAGCATGCGAACCAGATTGCGCGACAGGATCAGGAAGATCGCGCAGCCGAACATGCCGGCACCGACCAGCGCATAGAGGATCGTCATCGGCTCGCCTCCCGCTGCAGCCCGAAGAGGAAGGCGAGCACCGCGCCCAGCACCACCAGATAGACGCCCAGGTCGAACAGGATCGTCGTGCCCAGCTTGGGCAGGATACCGGCGCCGTCCCACCATAAATGGGTGAGATAGGGCTTGCCGCCGAGCATCCCCGGCAGTCCGCTGATCAGCACGCATCCCATACCGATGCCGACCAGGGTCAGGGGGCGTGCGCGGAGCGATCGTTGCGCGCGGTCGACGCCATAGGCGAGCGACAGCACGGCAAAGGCGAGCGCCGCGACCAGCCCGCCGACAAAGCCGCCGCCCGGCTGGTCATGCCCGCGCCACAGGATGACGATCGATGCCGCGAGCAACAGCAGCGCCAGCCCGCGCCCGACGATCGCGAACGAGAAATGGACCGGTGCGGGCGCGCCCGGCGGCGCCTTGCGACCGCGCGCGGCGAGCAACGATGCGGCGAGGATGGCGGAGACCGCGATGACGAAGGTCTCGCCCAGCGTGTCGATCGCACGGAAATCGACCAGAATCACGTTGACGACATTATGCCCCTGCGCCGCGACATAGCTCATCCGGCCGAAGAACTCGCCTGCCGCCGATTCATGACCACGCGCCGCCATGTCGAGAAAGCCGAAGAACAACAGTCCCGCCAGCACCGCGGCGGTGACCGCATCGCTGCGCCGCATCGCCGCGGTCCGGGTCGCCGGCGTGGCGATCGGGATCGCCAGCAGCAGCGCGGTCAGCAGGACGACGATCAGCGCCTCGACGGTGAACTGGGTCAACGCCAGATCGGGCGCGCCGTTCATCATGAAGGTGATCGCGACGGCGAATCCGGTCAGGCCCGTGGCGACGAGCCCGGCGACCAGTGACTTTGTCCGGGTCGCGGCAATCGCGCCGCCCAGGCCGACCAGTGCGACGATCGCCGGAGCGATGCGGATGTCGCCCAGCTCCGGAATGTTCGGCCAGGCATCCGCCATGCCCACCGACCAGAAGATCAGCGCAGCCATGCCGATCACGACGGTTAGGAGATAGCGGCGCAGGTCGCCATGCTGGATCCACGCCGTCAGCCCGCGCGCACCCGCCACCAGCCCGCGCAGCCCGCGCTCCCACAGTCGCTCGATCGCATAGGCGTCGAGACGGTCGACGCCGCGCAGCCGGATGTGGATCAGCTTCCAGAAGCGGATGATCAGCAGGCCGATGCTGACCGCGACGAAGCTGAGCATCAGCATCGGCGTGATGCCGTGCCACACCGAGATATCGACCTCGACCGGCCGGCCATAGACGGCGGCGACGGCGGGGCGCAGCGCCACGCGCGTGATCCAGTCGGGATCGAGGCTGATGATCAGGCCGGCCAGCGCCAGCAGCAGCGGCGGCGCGACGACCGACAGGCTTTCACGATGCTTGATCTCGACCGGCTTGTCGCGACCCAGGAAGAAGGGGCGCAGCGTGATGACGCCGGCCACGCCGACCATCACCGCATTGACCAGCACGGCGATCGCCAGCGGGACCAGCTCCCAGCTGCTTTCCAGCTGCGCCTCGAACAGGAATTCCTTGGAGATGAAGCCGAGAAAGGGCGGGATGCCCGCCATCGACAGGCTTGCCCCGGTGCAGGCGAGTGCGGTGATCGGCAGCACCCGGACCAGTCCGCCCAGCGAGCGCAGATTCTGTTGCCCGGTCGAATGGATCACCGATCCGGCGCAGAAGAAGAGGGCCGCCTTGTACAGTGCGTGCGCCATCAGGAAGCCGACCATCGCCACGGTCGCCGCGGGTCCGTCCAGCCCGACGAGCAGGGTCAGGATGCCGAGCGACGCGATCGTCGAATAGGCGAGCGCCGACTTGAAATTCTCCGCCCTGAGCGCCTGGAGCGCGGCGACCAGCATGGTGATACAGGCGACGGTGATGACGGTTGCGCGGCCCCAGCTGGTCGCGGCGAACACCGGTTCGAACCGGGCGAGCAGATAGATGCCCAGCTTCACCATCGTCGCGGAATGGAGATAGGCCGATGCCGGCGTCGGCGCCTGCATCGCGTTGGGCAGCCAGAAATGGAACGGGAATTGCGCCGACTTGGTGAAGGCGGCGATGAGGATGCAGGCGACGATCGGCCCGCCCAGGGGGCTGGCGGCGATCACATCGGCCTGGCGCACTGCCTCGGCCATCGAATAGGTGCCCAGCACATGGCCGATCATCATGACCGCGGCCAGCAGCATCAGCCCGCCGAACGCGGTGACCTGAAGCGCCATCGTCGCGGCGCGGCGTGACCGGGCGCTGCGTCCGTCGAACCCGACCAGCAGGAACGACAGCACGCTGGTCGCTTCCCAGAAGATCAGCAGCACCAGCAGGTTTTCCGCGAGCACCGTGCCCAGCATCGCGGTCATGAACAGCAGGATCAGCGTGAAGAACCGGCTGCGCTCGACCCGCGGTTTTCCGGTCAGATAGCCGCCCGAATAGATGATCACGAGCGCGCCGATCCCGGTCACCAGCAGGCAGAACAGGAAGGAGAAGCCATCGAGGCGGAGCGTGAAGTCCAGCCCCAGTTGCGGCGCCCAGGAGATTCCCTGGCCGCGAACCCATCCACGCTCGACGATCGGCGCGACCGAGATGAATGCGGCGAGCAGCCCGAGCGGCAGCAACGCGATCAGGAACCCCGCGCCGCGCCCCATCACCCGGGCGAGCAGCGGAACCGTGCACGCACCGAAGAAGGAAATCAGCAGAACAACGATCATCTGCCCCACCAATGCCCGAAAGCGCGATCGGATGCAGCCCCCGAGTCGTTTTTATGCCCGCTGGGTCTGATTGGCGGTGGGAACTGGACTCGTCTCCATGCCGTTCAGCCTGCCCATGAGCGAAGCGTCCCACGGTATCGGCGATATCCTCGACCGCCTCGACCAGGCGGCATCGGGGTCCGATCGCGTCAGTGTCGGCGATATTCGCGAGGCATTGGGCCAGCGGGGACAGGGCGCCTTCCTGCTGTTTCCCGCATTGATCGACATCACGCCCGTCGGATCGATCCCGGGCGTGCCGACGCTGATGGCGGCGACGATCATCCTGGTCGCGGTCGAGATATTGATCGGCCGAAGCGAACCCTGGCTCCCCGCCTTCGTCGAACGCCGTCACCTCAAGGCGCGTACCCTGTGCAAGGTCACGAGCAAGCTGGGGTCGACCGGCCGCCGGCTCGACCGCTGGTTTCACGGCCGGCTATGCTGGATGACGCAGGGAACACCGCTGAAGATCGCCGCGGTTCTGATCATACTGCTCGCCTTGTCGGTTCCGCCGCTTGAACTCATCCCGCTGGCGACAACCGCGCCCATGTCGGCAATCGCTGCCTTCGGTACGGCGCTGCTGCTGCGCGACGGGGTGTTGATGATCGCGGCAATGGCGATCACCGCCGCTGTCGTCGTGCTGGGCGCCGTCCTGCTGCTGTGAGCCTGTCCTGTCTGCGGGGATCGGAACCGCAACCATGACGTTGTGCCTCGATGGAACCGACCCCCCGCGAAACCCCGTCCACGCCCCGCAATCGCCGGGGCCTGATCCTCATCCTCGTCGCGATCTTCGCGATCGTCGGCGTGATCTTCATCGGCATGAACCTGTCGCACGTGCGCGAGAGCGAGCGGGGCGAGGCAGTCGGCAACGAGTCCGGCGTGCCGGGCCCGGAAAACACCCGGTAGCGCAACCGGACGGCACCCAAACTTCCGGATGATTGGCGGCGGTCGCGGGACGAGGCACGAAACGCCCGAAGGGCATGGACGTTAACCCATGTCAGTTTGCCAGCTGGAGGCGCCCCGCATGAGCCACACCGTTGCCGAGATCATCATCGAGACGCTTTACGAGGCTGGCGTGCGCCGCTGCTATGGCGTGGCCGGGGATACGCTCAATCACGTGACCGACGCCATCCGGCGCAGCGACATGCGCTGGATCCATGTGCGCCATGAAGAGGCGGGCGGGTTCGCCGCGGGGGCCGACGCGCTGCTGACCGGCGAACTGGCCGCCTGTGCCGGTTCGTGCGGGCCGGGCGGGCTTCACTTCATCAACGGCCTGTTCGAGAGCCATCGCAACCGCGCGCCGGTGGTGCTGATCGCCAGCCAGATCGTCCGCGACGAACTGGGCTTCGACTTCCCGCAGGAGGTCGATTTCAAGGCGGTCTATTCCAGCAGCAGCGTATTCTGCGAAGAGGTCCGCACCCCCGAACAGGCGCGGCGGATGACCGCGATGGCGGCTCAGGCGGCGCTGGCGAAGAAGGGGGTGGCGGTGCTGATCGTGCCGGTCGATGTGTCGCAGGCGAAGGTCGCGGACAAACCCGCCTTCGCGGTCCATCGCACCCGGCCGCGGACCCGTCCGTCCGAAGACGAGCTGGCGCACATCGCCGAGGCGCTGAACCGCGGCAAGCGCGTCGCCATCTATGGCGGATCGGGGTGCGAACATGCCGGCGAGGCGGTCGTCGCGCTGGCGAAGCGGTTGAACGCGCCGGTCGCGCATACGTCGCGTGCCAAGGACTTCCTCGAACATGGCAACCCGCACAATGTCGGCATGACCGGCATCTTCGGGTCGGAAGCGGGCTATCACGCGCTGATGTCGTGCGACACGCTGCTGCTGCTCGGATGCGACTTCGCCTGGCGGCAATATTATCCGTCGGACGCGACGATCATCCAGGTCGATATCGACGGCAGCCATCTCGGTCGCCGCCATCCGGTCGATATCGCCGCGACCGGCGACGTGGTCGACACGGTCGAGGCGTTACTGCCAATGATCGCGCAGCGCGAGGACCGCGCCTTTCTCGACGAATGCCTGGATCATCACGAAAAGGCGGTCGCGAGTCAGCGCAAGCATGCGGTCGAGGACGATGGCCGCGCGATCCATCCGCAATATCTCACCGAAATCATCGCCGCCGCCGCCGATGCCGACGCGATCTACACCGCGGATTGCGGCTCGCCGATGGTGTGGTGCCTGCGCCATGTGCCCTCGACCGGGGCCAATCGGCGGGTGATCTCACTGACGCACGGTACCATGGCCAATGCCATGCCGCAGGCGCTTGGCGCAAAAGCGGCGTTTCCGGAGCGCCAGGTCATCTCGCTGTCCGGAGATGGCGGCATCGCCATGCTGCTGGGCGACCTGCTGACGGCGGTTCAGGAAAAGCTGCCGATCAAGGTCTGCGTGTTCAACAACAGCTCGCTGGGCTTCGTCGAGCTCGAGCAGAAGGTCGACGGGGTGCTCGACGCCTATACCGATCTGGTGAACCCCGATTTCTCGCGTGTGGCGGAAGCGATCGGTTTTCACGCCCGCCGCGTCGAGCGGAGTAGCGACCTGCCGGGCGCGGTGCGTGCCTGGCTTGATGCGCCCGGACCCGCACTGCTTGATGTCGTCACCGACCGGTTCGAACTGGTGATGCCGCCAAAGATCGAGATCGGCCAGATGTTCGGTACCGCGCTCTATTCGGCCAAGGCAGTGCTGGCCGGCCGGGCGGGCGATGTCGTCGGGCTGGTCCGCAACGCGGTCGATTGAGGCGCGGTGCTTCATGGGTCACGTTCGCGCGGGGCACCGAGTGATCTACATCTTCCGCGATTGGCTCGATCCGCATCTGCAAGCGGGGCGCGGTCCCGGCGCTCGCCGACTGGTGGCCCTGCTCCTGCGCGCTATGCTGGCGCGGGGCCGCTGACGGGCTCAGCGCCGCGCGAGTTCGCCTAGGAGCGCCGCCTCGAATGCGGCGGGATCCTCGACCTGAGGCGAATGGCCCAGCGCCGGCAGCCGGACCAGCCGGGCGTCCGGAAAGCGCGTCACCGCTTCCTCGGCCGCCTTGGGCACCGTTCGCACCCGGCTGCGGATCGCCTCGGGCGCGGTATTGGCGCGGAAGGCAGTCAGGTCCTTCTGGCCGATGATCAGCGAGACCGGGGTGCGGATGCGCGGGATTTCGGCTGCCACCGGCTGGGTCAGGATCATGTCCGACAGCCGCGCCTGCGCGTCGCGCACGACATCGCCATCGTCGCTGGCATATTGCCCGGCCAGCATCGCGACCCAGCGATCATAATCGGGGCGCCACTTGCCGCCATAATAGGTGCGCTGCTGATAGGCCCGGATCGACCCGGCGTCGGTCTTCGCTTCCTCGGCGCGCAGCGTGCCCAGATCGCTATAGGGCACGCCCTCCGCGATCGTGTCGTTGAGACCCAGCGGATTGACCAGCACCAGCCGGTCGAGCCGCTCCGGGTGAAGCAAGGCAAACCGCATCGCCAGGATCCCGCCGGTCGAGTGGCCGACGAGCGTGACCTTGCCGACGCCCGCCCGGTCGAGCAGCCCGCGGGTCAGCTCGGCCATGGCGTGGAAGCTGTACTGATAGCCACTGGGCTTGGACGATTTGCAGAAGCCGATCTGGTCGGGGACGATCACCCGGTAACCCCGCGCGGCCAGCGTGCGTGCGGTCGCCTCCCAGGTCGAGGCGCAGAAATTCTTGCCGTGCAGCAGCACGACCGTGCGCCCATTGGCGGCTGCGGTCGGCGCGATGTCCATATAGGCCATACGCACCGGCGCGCCCTGCGACCGCGTCTCGTACCAGGTGACCGGGAACGGATAGGCGAAGCGCTCGAGATTGGCGCCCAGCTTCTCGGTCTGCGCCAGCGCGGGGGTCCCCATCAGCATCAGCGGAAGCGCGAACGCCGCTGTCATCGATCTCGTTCTCTGCATGTTCGGACAACGCGGCAGTTACGCGAGCGCTCCGTCAGCCTTCCTCGATGATCGGCACTTCCAGGCGCAACGTGTCGAGCAGCCGCTCGATCGCCGCGACCTCGCCAGCGCCGCCGCTCGGGCGCACCGTCCAGTTACAGTGCGGATGCGTTGTACGATCGTATAATTTGATTGGACCGACCAGCAATCGCCAGCGCCGCTGGGTGCCGCCGATCTTGCGCGCCAGCGTGGTGGCGATGCGGTCCTGAAGCTGGCTTGCCGTGGTCATCGCGGCCAAGTGGCGCGAATGGCCGCGAATTGCAATCAGACGCGCTCGACCAGCATGGCGACGCCCTGGCCGACGCCGACGCACATGGTGGCGATCGCGTAGCGGCCGCCGGTGCGGGCCAGCTGCTCGACCGCGGTCATCGCGATGCGCGCGCCCGACATGCCGAGCGGATGGCCCAGCGCGATCGCGCCGCCGTTCGGATTGACCCGCGGATCGCGCCAGTCGACGCCCAGCTCGCGCAGCACGGCGATGCCCTGGCTGGCGAAGGCCTCGTTCAGCTCGATGATGTCGACCTGATCGATCGTCACGCCGGTGCGCGTCAGCAGCTTGCGCACCGCCTCGACCGGGCCCATGCCCATCACCCGCGGTGCCAAGCCGCTGGCGGCGATGCCGACGACACGGGCGCGCGGGGTCAGACCGTGACGCTGCGCCGCCTCGGCCGAGGCGATGACCATCGCAGCTGCTCCGTCGTTCAGTCCCGATGCGTTGCCCGCGGTGATCGTGCCGCCCTCGCGCACCACCGGCCTGAGCTTCGCCAGCGCCTCCAGGCTGGTGCGGCGCGGATGCTCGTCGGTGTCGACGATGCGCGGGGCGTCGTTCTTCACCGGTATCTCCACCGCGACGATCTCCGCCGCCAGCCGGCCCGAGGCCTGGGCGGCGAGCGCCTTTTCCTGGCTGTGGAGCGCGAACGCGTCCTGCTCGTCACGCGCGACCTGCCAGTCCTCGGCGACGTTCTCGGCAGTCTGCGGCATGGTGTCGACGCCATAGGCGGCGCGCATCGCCGGGTTGACGAAGCGCCAGCCCAGCGTGGTGTCCTCCAGCTTCTGCGACCGGTCGAACGGCCCGCTCGACTTGCCCATCACATAGGGCGCGCGCGTCATGCTCTCGACCCCGCCGGCCAGCAGGAACTCGGCGTCGCCCGCACGGATCGCCTGCGCCGCCATGCCGATCGCATTCAGGCCGGAGGCGCATAGCCGGTTGACGGTGATGCCCGGTACCGCATCCGGCAGGCCGGAGAGCAGCACCGCCATGCGCGCGACGTTGCGATTATCCTCGCCCGACTGGTTCGCGCAGCCCAGGATGACGTCGTCCAGCGCGGCCCAGTCGGCACCGGTATTGCGCCGCGCCAGCTCGCGCAACGGAATCGCCGCAAGATCGTCCGCTCGAACCGCAGACAGTGCGCCGTTCAGACGACCGATCGGCGTGCGAACCGCGTCGCAGATAAAGGCGTCGGGCATGAAACTCCCCTTGGACAAACTGTCTTTTTCGGCCCGGCTCTATCGATCCGCCCCGGCGATGGGAAGTCAGCCCGGGCGGCAAAGCTGGTTGGCGAAACTGAGTGTGCCATAGTGCGGCAATCCTTCGATCGACGCTCCGCGGGGGCAGGGCGGACACTATCCAGCAGGCGATATTCGAACGCCTTGCCGCCGAGATCGATCGGTCCGCGCAGGCCGCTGAAGCGGTGCGGCCCGTCCTTAGCTCAGACATATCGCGGCAACATGTGCCCGGCATCAGGGGATTGCCGGCGCACACCTCCCCCCTCGCGCGCCGGCAACCCCCATCATCGGACGAGCCGAAAGCGTTGCACGGGCGGCGGGCTGCGCTATCGTGGGCGGCTGACAGGGGAAGATCATCATGCGTCCGACATCGATCCTTTGGTTCGAACGACTCTATCTGGCGGCATTCGCGCTTAGCCTGGTCTCGATCGCGCTGAGTTGGGAAAGCGGCGTCGCGATGATGGAGGCAAATCCCAACACCCGCGCGATGGGCGCGGGCGTGCTGGTGTTCGGATCGGCCGCCGTCTGCATCGGGACCCTGTTGCTGTGGTGGTTCGCAGCACGCCGGCGCAGCGCCACCGCAAAGTGGCTGATCTCGATCTGGTTCGTGATCTCGACAGTGATGCTCGCGCTGACGCTCTTCCGCAGCGGCTTGCGGTTCGACATCGTGTCGGCAGTCGGCTGGGCGGTCTATCTGTTGCGCGCCTGGGCGCTCAGCTATCTGTTCAAGCCGGACGCCGAGGCGTGGTTCGCCGGCGCGCCCGACGGCGCCGCGTCAGCCGAAGCGTAACAGCTGCTCGGCCAGCTCGGGCCGGCAGATCAGTAGGTCCGGGATCGCGCGTTCCTCGAGATTATAGACCATCGGCGTGCCGTCGATGCGAGAGACGTGCAGCCCGGCCGCCGCGGCGACCGCCACCGGTGCGCAATTGTCCCACTGATATTGTCCGCCGGCATGCCAATAGACGTCGGCTTCGCCGCGCACGACCGCCATCGCCTTGGCGCCGGCGGAGCCCATCGGCAGCAGTTCCGCCCCGATCGCCTCGGCGATCCGGGTCACCTGTTCGGGTGCGCGCGTGCGGCTGACGACCATGCGCGGCGGATGATTGGCGGGGGCCAGCGCGGGGGGATGGCCGGTGCACAGGGTGATGCCGAGCGCGGGCAGGGCGACCGCACCCACCCCCGCCACGCCGTCGATCGCGAGCGCGATGTGAACCGCCCAGTCGCCGCGTCCCTCGCCGAACTCGCGCGTGCCGTCGAGCGGATCGACGATCCAGACGCGGCGATGGTTGAGCCGTTCGAGATCGTCGGCCGATTCCTCCGACAGGATCGCATCGCCCGGTCGCTCGGCGCGCAGCCGCGCCAGGATCAGGTCGTTCGACTGAAGGTCGCCGGCATTGCACAACGCCTTGCCCGACAGGCCGCAGGTCTGGACCGCCAGCAGCAGCTTGCCTGCCTCGGTCGCGATATCTGCGGCGAGTTCGGCATCGGTCATCGGGGTGATCGTCACAGGGTCGGGCTCCACACGCCCATGATCTGCTCGACGATCAGCTCGGCGGCAGCCTCGGGCGAGGTTCGGGTGGTATCGATGCGGATCTCCGGGTTCACCGGTGCCTCATAGGGGCTGGTGATGCCGGTGAAATTGGCGATCTGGCCGCTGCGCGCCTTGCGGTACAGTCCCTTGACGTCGCGGCGCTCGGCCTCGTCGAGTGGCGTGTCGACGAAGATCTCGAAGAACTCGCCCTCGGGCATCATCTTGCGCACCAGTTCGCGCTCGGCGCGGAAGGGCGAGATGAAGGCGGTCAGCACGATCAGGCCGGCATCGGTCATCAGTCGAGCCACCTCGCCGACGCGGCGGATATTCTCGATCCGGTCGGCATCGGTGAAGCCGAGATCCTTGTTCAGCCCGTGGCGGACATTGTCGCCGTCCAGCAGGAAGCTGTGCTTGCCCAGCGCGTGCAGCCGCTTCTCGACCAGATTGGCGATCGTCGACTTGCCCGAACCGGAGAGGCCGGTGAACCACAACAGGCGCGGCGACTGGTTCTTCTGGCGCGCATGCGCCTCGCGGTTGATCTCGGTCGCCTGCCAATGGACATTCTGCGCACGGCGCAGCGAAAAGTTGAGCATGCCCGCGGCGACGGTCGCATTGCTGATCTTGTCGATCAGGATGAAGCCGCCCAGCGCCTGGCTATCGCCATAGGGCTCGAACACGATGCCGCGATCGGTATAGACCTCGGCCACGCCGATATCGTTCAGGCCGAGCGTCTTGACGCTGAGTTCGGCCAGCGTGTTGACGTCGATCGCATGACGCGGCGGCTGGACGGTGGCGCTGACCGTCTGGGTGCCGATCTTCAGCCAATAGGCGCGCCCCGGAAGCAGCTCCTCCTGGTCCATCCACACGATCGTCGCCTGGAACTGGTCCGCGACCTGGGGCGGCGCTTCGGCGGCGGCGATCAGGTCGCCGCGCGAACAATCGACCTCGTCGGCCAGCGTCAGCGTAACCGACTGGCCGGCGTCGGCTTCCGCCAGGTCCCCGCCCAGCGTGACGATCCGGGTGACGCTGGTGGTCCTGCCCGAGGGCAGGATGCGCACCTTGTCGCCGGGCTTCACCGTGCCCGAGGCGATCAGGCCCGAGAAACCGCGAAAGTCGAGATTGGGACGGTTGACCCATTGCACCGGCATGCGGAACGGCTTTTCCCGCTCGGCATCGACGTCGAGCTCGACCGTTTCCAGATGCGGCATCAGCGCCGGGCCGGCGAACCAGGGGGTGTTGTCCGACAGGGTGGTGATGTTGTCGCCGCGAAAGCCCGACAGCGGGATCGCGGTGAAATCGGCGATGCCGATCGAGCTCGCGAACTCGCGATATTCGGCGACGATCGCATCGAACACCGCCTGGTCATAGCCGACCAGGTCCATCTTGTTCACCGCCAGCACGATGTGGCGGATGCCGATCAGGTGCGCGAGATAGCTGTGCCGCCGCGTCTGGGTCAGCACGCCCTTGCGCGCATCGATCAGGATCACCGCCAGATCGGCGGTCGAGGCGCCGGTGACCATGTTGCGGGTATATTGTTCGTGGCCGGGCGTATCGGCGACGATGAACTTGCGCTTCTCGGTCGCGAAGAGGCGATAGGCGACATCGATCGTGATGCCCTGTTCGCGCTCGGCGGCAAGGCCGTCGACCAGCAGCGCGAAGTCGATCTCCTGCCCCTGGGTACCGACGCGCTTGCTGTCGGCCTCCAGGGCGGCGAGCTGATCCTCGAAGATCATCTTGCTGTCATAGAGCAGCCGCCCGATCAGCGTGGACTTGCCGTCATCGACCGATCCGCAGGTGATGAAGCGCAGCAGCGACTTGTTCTGATGCTGGGCAAGATAGGCGGAGATGTCCGACGCGATCAGCGCATCGGGGCGATAGGAGACGGTCATGCGGTCCTCGCGGGGAGGGCGGAGCGGAGCAGGCGAGGCCCGGGGACAGTTCCCCTCCCTGGAAGGGAGGGGTTAGGGGTGGGTCGCTCTCGGATGTCGGAGCAGCCGAGCGATACACCCGGCCCCCGGCCGACCCACCCCCGGCCCCTCCCTTCCAGGGAGGGGAGACTGGCGTACTGCGCTCTGGACAAGTTCAGCATCGCGGCCATCAGAAATAGCCCTCCTGCTTCTTCTTCTCCATGCTGGCGCTCTGGTCGTGGTCGATCGCGCGGCCCTGGCGTTCGCTGGTGGTGGTCAGCAGCATTTCCTGGATCACCGCCTCCAGCGTGTCCGCCTCGCTTTCGACCGCGCCGGTAAGCGGGTAGCAGCCCAGCGTGCGGAAGCGGATCGAGCGATCGACGGGAACCTCGCCGGGGCGCAGGCGGAAGCGGTCGTCATCGACCATCAGCAGCATGCCGTCGCGCTCGACCGTCGGACGGGGCGCAGCGAAGTAGAGCGGGACGATCTCGATTCCCTCCGCCAGAATATATTGCCAGATGTCGAGTTCGGTCCAGTTGCTGATCGGGAAGACGCGGATGCTCTCGCCCTTGGCCTTGCGGGCATTGTAGAGGTTCCACAGCTCCGGTCGCTGGTTCTTCGGGTCCCAGCGATGATTGGCCGAGCGGAAGCTGAACACCCGCTCCTTGGCGCGGCTCTTCTCCTCGTCGCGCCGGGCGCCGCCGAACGCAGCGTCGAAGCCGTATTTGTCGAGCGCCTGTTTCAGCCCCTCGGTCTTCCACAGGTCGGTGTGGAGGCTGCCATGATCGAACGGGTTGATCCCGAGCGCCTCGGCCTCTGGATTGTGATGGACCAGCAACTCCATGCCGGCGGCAGCGGCGGCACGGTCGCGAAGCTCGTACATCGCCTGGAACTTCCAGGTCGTATCGACATGGAGCAGCGGGAAGGGCGGGGGCGAAGGATAGAAGGCCTTCTTCGCCAGATGCAGCATCACCGCCGAATCCTTGCCCACCGAATAGAGCATCACGGGCCGTTCGGCCTCCGCGACGACTTCGCGCAGGATATGGATCGATTCGGCTTCGAGGCGTTGCAAATGGGTCAGCGACATTGCGCGTCAGTTAGTGTCACAAACCGCCGCGCAGCACGCCTTTTTTGTTGGCCCCGCTACAGCCAGCCTATTTGCCGTAATGCTCGCGATACCATTGGACGAAGGCATGGACGCCATCGCGGACGCTGGTGCCGGGAATATAACCGGTCAGCGCGTTGAGCAGCGACGGGTCGGCCGAGGTTGCGGGCACGTCGCCGGCCTGCATCTCCATCATGTTCAGCTTGGCCTTCATGCCCAGCGATTCTTCCATCATCTCGATGAAGTCCATCAGCGGGGTCGGCTGGCCGCCGGCGATGTTGACGACGCGGTAGGGCGCGACCTTCGACAGACTGTCGATGCCGGGCACGCGATTGGCTTCGCCGGGAACGACATCGGCAAGGCGGGTGATCGCCTCGACCAGGTCGGCGACATAGGTGAAGTCGCGCGCCATCTTGCCATGGCCATAGACGTCGATCGCTTCGCCCTTCAGCGTCGCCGAGACGAACTTGAACAGCGCCATGTCGGGGCGGCCATAGGGGCCGTAGACGGTGAAGAAGCGGAAGGCGGTGGTCGGCACGCCGAACAGGTGCGAATAGCTGTGCGCCATCGCTTCCATGCTTTTCTTGGTGGCAGCGTACAGGCTCATCTGCTCGTCGGTCCGCTGGATCTCCCCGAACGGCATGTCCTCGTTCGCGCCATAGACCGACGAGGTCGAGGCGAGCATCAGGTGGCGCGGCTGGATCCGGCGCGCCAGTTCGAGCACGGTCCACGAACCGACCAGATTGCTGTCGACATAGGTGCGCGGCGCCTCGATCGAGTAACGCACGCCCGCCTGCGCCGCGAGGTGGATGATGATCTCGGGCTGAGCCAGGTCGGCGGCCCGATCGAGCGCCGACTGATCCTCGAGCTGCCCCTTCACGAAGCGGAAGTCCTGATGCTCGGACAGCTTCGCAAGCCGTGCTTCCTTCAGCCGGACATCATAATAGTCGGTCACGGCGTCGAAGCCGGTAACCTGATGCCCGTCGGCGAGCAGCCGGCTGGCGAGGTGGAAGCCGATGAAGCCGGCAGTGCCGGTGATCAGAAATCGCATGATGCCTTCCCCAACGTCGGCAGCCCTCCCGCCGGTCAATCGCGCCTCGGATAGATGCGCGACCCGCGGACGGTCAACCTGGACTTTGCTGCATATGCGAAGTCACTTGATTGGCGGCAGTTCCTCGTCTGCCAAATTCTCTGGAACAGGGATCAGGCCACGCGCTTTCATTTGCGCAATCCGTTCGATCTCGTTCCGACAGATGCGGAGACGGGTCGCTGAGTCGGGATGGGTGGGGGCATTTAGAAATTCTAGCGGGTGCGATCTGGCATAACGTTCCCAGAAGGTAATCGCGGACTGTGTGTCATATCCGGCACGATCCAGCAGATAGATGCTCAGCCGATCTGCCTCGACTTCCGTCTGGCGTATGAGACGCCCGCTTCTGCCGAGACTGGATAACAGCCCCCGCTTCACCCCGGCTTGGTTCAAGCGTTCCCTATGCCTCAGGATATTGTGAGCGAGCTCGTGAGCGACGACAACCGCAATATTCTGTTCGTCCTCGGCAAAGATCATCAATCCGGTCGATATTTCCACGGATTTACCGTCGGCTCGTGACTGAAGGCTAGGCGATACGACCGTCTGAAATCTGCTCGCGCAGCCGGTCTGAAGGACGATATCGATCGTCATGATCTCGAGTTTACGCTGAACCGTGAGCGTAAGCCTGTGATCCGCCGACGCTTGGTCCAGTTGATCCAGAACTCGCGCGATTCGGTCATAGGTCTTCCGCCTGCCCGAGGCGGGCCGGGCGACATCGCGGGAATCGACGGCCAGGAGTGCGTCCCCAACCTGCAGTCCCGCCCGAGATGCGGCGCTGTCTCTGGCGACGGTCAGTACCAGCGGGGGGGCACCGAATCCGAATTCGGCGCGAACCTGATCGCGGTCCTGCGCCGGATATTGCGACAGGTCGTGAAGGGTGAATCCCGGTATAGGGGTCTGTCTACACAAGGCGCCTGCGCTGACCGTCAACCGATAGGCGATGTCACTGAGAATCTGATCGAACTGCTGCTGGCTCCGATAGTCGGATGCAGTCGCCTGCGCTGGAGGCAGGGTAATCAAGATCGCGCAGGCGAACAGGAACCGGAGCGGCATGATTTGCAGCGTAACTAATGATGATTCGGCCGGCAAGCGCATGACGCTGCGGCTGTCCTCGCTCAATTTCTGGTGCACCGCGGCGAAATTATTTCGCACACGCACATGATCGATTGACGGTGCAGTGCGTTTGTGGGAATAGGTAACCAAGATCGTCGCAGGGTAAAGGGAGTTCAGCATGAAGATTATCCGTAAAGTCCTTGTAACGGCTGCTGCTGTTTCGATGGTGGCGGCTTCGGCTGCTGGCGCTGCGGTCCGTCCGTCGGACTCTCTCGTGTCAGCCTCCTCTGCATCGAAGATCGCGCCGCTTCAGGGCCGGCAGGGTGCGGACCTCGAGCAGGCGAGCAATCTTGGACCTCTCGCCATTTTCCTGATCGTGTTTGCGTCTATCGCTGTGACGACGACGGTGGTTGTGGTCGCCAGCGAAAGCCCGTAATTCCTTCGATCGAGCCCAATGAAAGGCTGCGCTTGGGTTCAAGCGCAGCCTTTTTCGTATCCTGATCCTATCTTCACGCTGGTGGGGGCGATGCAGCAATGATGGGTGAACGAGCGCAGGGCAGCGCGGTTCTCAGCTATCCAGTTGGTGCTTTGATACGCCAGCCGGTATTCGCCCTGCCGTTGCTGTTGCTGGTGGCCGCGTTCCTTACCGGGGGAGCGGCCAATGGCCAGCCCGGTCGAGACATGATCGTCGGGCTGGTCGCCGCCGCGGTCCTGCTGGCATCTCTTTTCGGCGTAATCCGGGCGGGCTTTCCGAGGCACACCTGGTTGCCACTCATCCTGCTTGCCGCGGTTCTCGCCGTTCCACTGGTGCAACTCATCCCGCTGCCGTTGGAATTGTGGACGGCATTGGGTGGGCGAGAGTCGTCCGCACGGACGCTTCAGTTGATTGGCGCCGAGTTGACGGCGCGCCCGCTTTCGCTCGATCCCGAACTGACGGCCCTGGCCGTCCTGGCAATCATCCCAGGCGCCGCCATGATGGTCGCGGTCATGCGGCTCGACTCGGGTCAGCGCGAAGTGCTGATTTGGGCGTGCATCGCCTTGGCCGTCGCCAGTCTCGTATTCGGCGTTTTCCAGATGAGCATGGGCGCTCGCGCACCGGCCGTCACGCTGTATAGTCGAGCGCACTTTGGCCAGCCCGTCGGTGTCTTCGCCAATGTAAATCATCAGGCGGACCTGCTTGTGCTCGCCTTTCTGTTCGCCGGAACCTTCGCTATACCGCTTCGCGGAGCCGGTGCCCCCGTCCGGTCGGGCAGGCCGGTCTGGGTGTACGCGGTCATGGCGACGCTTGCATTCGGCGTGGTGGCATGCAGTTCCCGGTCAGGGATCGCTTTGCTGGGTCTTGCGACGCTGGCGATCGTCGCCCGGCACCTGTTTTCCGGCGCGAATGCGAAGTGGATCGTCGGTATTGTGATCGCCTTGCTGGCGACGGTCACGCTGCTGGTCATCTACAACCCTATATTCGCGCGATCCTTCGCCGACTTTTCGAGTGCAGATGACGGCCGATTCCATTTCTGGCCGAATATTCTGTACGCGATCGACAGCTTCGGGCGATGGGGAGCAGGCGCAGGGACCTTTGACGGCGTCTATCGTTCGGTGGAGACGCTGGACACGCTGTCTCCGCGTTTTCTCAATCACGCGCATAACGACTATCTCGAGCTATATCTCGAAACAGGTCTCGCTGGCGCAGTTGTTCTTGTCGCTTTCCTCATCTTCTTGGCGATCCGGATGGCCAGGCCTGACACGGACCCGCTCTCGCGACGTCTCGCCTATGCCGGTGGCGTAGGAATCATTATCCTGCTGCTGCACTCTGCCGTTGACTATCCGCTCCGTACCCCGCTGCTCAGCGTGGTGTTCGGCATGTGCTGCGGCCTCCTGATCAAGCCGGTTACGGCAGATCGAGCCCGCGACGGGGCGGGCGCCCGCCCATGGATCTTGCGCGCCGTATTCGCCGGCGCCGGCGCGATCCTGATGTACGCGACCGTCATTTACGGCGTCGCCGCGTCAGCGGTCGCCGCGAAGGACAGCCGTACCGCGCTTGCCGTGCGCCCGGCGTCCGCGGCGGCGTTATCGCTGGCGGCGGAGCAGGCGCTGGGGAACAATGATCCTGCACGAGCGCAAGGCTATGCTCGCGAAGCGCTACTGCATAATCCACGGGATGTCGTAGCTCTGCGGGTCTACGGGATCGCGGTGACCTTGCGCGGGCAGCCCGAGCTTGGGGCCAATCTGTTGCTTCAATCGGGGGCGCTGGGATGGCGCGACGGCATTACCCAATTGTGGTTGATTCGCGCGGCCGTCGCCGATCGGAACTATGCGACCGCGGCGCAGCGCATCGACGCCATGCTTCGGACCGAGACCATGCGAGAGCAGATGCTCCCGCTGGCCCACTATATCGCACGCGACCCGAGTGCGGAATCCGAGCTGCTGGCTCGACTGGTGGAAGATCCGGCATGGCGTAGAAGTTTCTTCAGGGACCTGAATTTTATCCCGGCCGACGGGATTGCGGCTCATCAGCGGCTGATCGAGGCCCTGATCAAGCGGGAGGGGCACGCCCGTCGCAGCGAGGTCGCGCCTTTCGTGAACTTGCTGATCCAGAAGGGTGACATCGCGGCGGCGCAGCGGCTGTGGCGGGTCGCGATGGGCGCGAAAGCGCCGCCAGCCGGCACCTTCGTGTTCGACGGTGACTTCGATCAAGATCCTGCTGCGGATGACATGCAGCCTCGCTATCCGTTCGAATGGCAGTTCGATGTGACCAATGGCGGCAGCGCGGCGCAGGGCCCCGCGCCGTCCCAGGCCGACGACAACGCGTTGATGGTGCAGGCCAGCAGTCCGTCGATCCGGTTGGCGCGTCAGCTTGTCGTTCTGCCACCCGGCGCGCATGTGCTGCATTATGATGTTCTCGCGGCGAGCGGCGCTTCTCCCGCAAACTTCCGGTGGCGTCTCTATTGCCAGCCGGGCCGCGAACTTGCCCTGCAGCCCGCACCGGCGGATGGTGAAAAAAGCGGCGTCACCCGCGCTTTATCCTTCGCGGTTCCCACGAATTGCCCCGCGGTTCGTATCGAACTTCATTCGCGAGGTGCCATAACGGGACAGGTCGAAGCGTGGTTCGATCGGGTGGGAGTCCGCTAGCGACTAGATCGGGATGATTTCCAGGGCGACGCGTTGCTGCGGTGCGGCATAATCACTTTATCGTTAACGCGTTTTGATTTATATGTGCAGCTATTCAGGGGATCGAAGAGGGGCGCGCCGAGTGAATCTCGAATACGGGACCTTAACCGCCAACGGTCGAACAAGCTTAGCCGAGGTCGGCTTCAAGCGCAGTTCGCGTCGCCTCGTACGGATCCGGCTTCGCATGGCGTTGCTGGCATTCGACGTGGCGGCGATCCTGGTCAGCTTTGGTCTGGCGTTTTTCGCCTATCCGGTCGGGAATGACGATGCGTGGGCCATCGCTACCGTACTTGCCCCGATCTATGCGATGTGCGCGTTTGGTGCCCGGGCCTATGCCAATGAAATACTTGCAAATACGCCACTAGGCGTGGCCCGCAGCCTGCAGGCATTGCTGGTGGCTGTAGCGGTGCTGCTGTTCGCTGCCTTCTATCTGAAGGCGAGCGCGCAGATGTCGCGTGGAATTTTCGCCATCGGCATCGGCGGTTCCTTCGTTACATTGACGGCCGCCCGGATCGCCTTTGGTGCCGTTGCCAGTCGGATCCTGAATGGCAGCGCATTCATGGTCGTGCTGATCACCGACGGTCGGTTCGGCATCAATCCGAACGATTATTCGGTCGTCCTGCCGACGTCGGCCTTCGACCCCAATTCGCACGATCCGGATATGTATGACCGCCTAGCGCGTGAGCTGCGTGACGCCGACCGGGTGGTCGTCAGCTGTGCGGAGGAGCATCGGCTCGCATGGGCTCATGCGCTGAAGGGGGCCAATGTCCAGGCGGAGATCATTGCGCCGGAACTGGCCTCGATGCGGCCGATGGGGGTTGCCCGGTTCGGCGACGCGCCGACCCTGGTCGTCTCGCGGGGCCCGCTGAAGCTGCCCAGCCGAATCATCAAGCGGGTATTCGATATCTGCGTTGCAGGGCTCACCCTCCTGATCCTGCTGCCGGTATTCCTCGTAACGTCGCTGCTGATCAAGCTGGAGAGCCCGGGACCGGTATTCTTCGTGCAGACCCGCATCGGCCGCGCCAACGAATTGTTTCGCATGTACAAGTTCCGGTCGATGCGGACGGACCTGGCCGATCATCACGGTGGTACCCTCACTGCAAGAGGCGGTGATCCGCGCGTGACGCGTGTGGGCAAATGGCTGCGCAAGACCAGCATCGACGAGCTGCCACAACTCCTCAACGTCCTCAAAGGTCAGATGAGCATCGTTGGGCCGCGTCCGCACGCCCTGGGCGCGCGAGCGGCGGAAAAGCTGTATTGGGAAGTCGACGGGCGCTATTGGCATCGTCACGCGGCGAAACCTGGCCTGACCGGCCTGGCGCAGGTGCGGGGGTATCGGGGCAATACCGAGGAAGAGCACGACCTGACCAACCGGCTGCAGTCTGACCTCGAATATCTCGAGCGTTGGTCGATCTGGAAGGATCTGTTTATCATTGCGATGACCTGCAGGGTCCTGCTGCACAAGAACGCGTTTTGAGCCCTATCCTGCGAGGCGTACGGGTCGTTATGGCGGTGGGAATCGGAGAGCTGCAGCTCATGGAGCCGCCGAGACATTGCCATAGCGTTAAGGACGCGATCGTGAATGCTGCGTTGCAACATTTATTGTTGTTGCCGGCGCGGAGGACTTAACTATTGGCGGCGAAACAATGGTTCGGTGCCATCTCGGGGTGCAGGTGTCCGTGCGAATGATAGGGCGTCAGAAATGATGAAGGCGGCAGGCCAAAGGGAGCGGCGCAATAGGCGTGGCGCTGTATCCAAGCCGCGAACGCGCTCCGTTTGGTGGATCGATCCGGCTAAATGCCTACTGTTCCTGGTTTTACCGATTTTCTTGCTGAGCACATGGCTCGGCGCGTCCGAGATGCATCGATTTGGGTCTCAGAATTTCCTCTCGCTTCAGACAGTTGCTTTAGGCGCTCTTTCAATTTTGATGTTAGCAGCAGGGTGCAAACTCGGTGAGATGGGTGCTGGGTCGCCAACGCCCGCCGCGCCCGATCCTGTTGTGTTCAAGCGTGTTTTATTTTGGCTGACCGTAATAGTCCTATCCGCCCAGCTTATTTACATCGGTAGCGCATTGTTGAACCCGCAACTTGTTGCGATGATCCAAGGCGAACGTGGTGCAATCTATGGTCTGAAAGACGATCTAGTCAAAATTCCTGGAATAACCTCGATTGTCAACGTTTCACCTCTGTTGATGGCAATGCGTGCGTATGCACAAATGGATACTCGAGATCAGAAACTTCTACCTATCCTACGCGACCCTTTGTTCATGGCACTATGCGTAGCGGCCATCCTGCGGGGTTTTGTTGCGGCAGAGCGCTTCGCAATTATTGAATCTATGATCGGCTTTGCCATTCCTTGCATTGCTATGCGTAGGAAGAGAATACCTCTTTTGGGCCTCTTGCCTCTTGTGGCGGTTGTAGCCATCTTCATATTGTTTGCGCTTGGAGAATATACGCGGTCTTGGCCATATTATATGGATCAGTATGACTCCTTCTGGCAATTTGCTTGGCTTCGGCTACTCGCATACGTCGCTGTTGCGAGCAACACTGGTGCGGGTCTAGTCCTAACTACCGACCCCATCGCGGTCCCTTATTTTACGATGGGATGGATATTTAGGCTTCCGATCTTTCCTGGATCGTACATAAGTCCGATGGAGGAGTACTTCCGATACTTTGGGAATGCTGAGTTCAATAATCCTGGGGGCTTGTTTTCTGCGTATATAGATTTCGGTTATTCTGGGATTTTTTATTACGTTTTAATGGGTACGGCGATTGGATGGTTTTACGGACAGTTTCGTCATCGAACCATCGTGGGGGTGTTGATGTATCCTGGAATGTATGCGGGGTTGGTCGTCGTTATTCAGGCAATCTATTGGGGGAATTCCCGATACTTCACTCTATTTCTCGTTTCGGTCGGTGTTGTATATTTGCTCAACTCGTCTGCCTCTCGAGCATCGCCCAAACGCGGACTACGGCGGGCCGGTCCGCCCTCGCGAGTTATCGCAAGGTGACTGTCCGCGAACCGCTGGCGCCTGTTTCATTTTTTCTGTGGCTCGATCTTTTTCGATGGGTTGCGGCTTGGTTTGTAGTTCAGAGCCATGCTGGTGGGATCTTTATCCTGCCGCTCAGCTACATTCCGTCGGACGAACGTCCGCTGCTGGCTTACCCCTATTCGTTTTTAGGCGGTTTCAGTCACTATGCGGTTATCGTCTTCTTTGTGCTCAGTGGTTACTTGGTGGGCGGATCGTGGCTTCGCGACAAAGCTAAAGGCCGCGCTTCCATTTCTATTTACATGTCGAAGCGTATTGCGCGGCTTTGCATCGTCCTTTTCCCGACGTTGATTATAAGCGCCTTGCTGATGCACTGGGGTGTAGCTATTTATCCCGGTATCGACAACCTTGGCATCTACGGGGCGACGCGATTAGCGAGCGCTCAGCCTGAAGTGTTGGCGTGCAATGCGGTATTTCTCCAGAATGTGTTATGTGATCGCGCTGCTGGAAACGTGTCCCTATGGTCTTTAACGCACGAGTTCTGGTATTATGTGGCCTTCCCGTTACTCATGGCGGGGCGGAAGAGTGCAGTCATCGGCATCTTTCTTCTTGGGGCGCTCACCTACATGCAGGTCTCTGCTGCTCCAATACTTCCGTATTTCCTTATCTGGCTGATGGGGGTGGCGGTGGCGGTTGCGCCTCACCGAGCGCTGTCCATTCGCATCACAGTGGTCCTTTTTTTGCTCGTAGTCGTTCTAGCCCGGTTGGCGTTTAAGGACGACGGCGGCTTCTGGATCGACATGGGAGTGGCGTTCTTGCTTGGTGCGCTGCTCCTTGCGATGAAGAGTTCGCAGAACTTGAGGGCTCCGCCGTTTCCACGCCTTCATAGCGTTCTGGCCGGGTTCTCCTATACGCTTTACTGCGTTCACGTGCCGGTAATGCTTTTCCTATCATCCATTTGCGTCGCCTTGATTGGACGTGGATATCGTACCATCGCCAGCACTTGGATTGATCACGCTATTCTGGTGGGCGGCATTTGCACGACCTTGGTCGTCGCGTATCTCTTTTCGCTTGTGACGGAAGCGCACACCGATCTATTGCGTAAGTGGTTACAGGTGTGGATGGATAGTTCTGGCCGAACGTTCCGTGCGAAACGGGTTCCACGGAGTTGAGGGCCATGCCATCGATCGTTTTACCCTCGAACCGCGTTCGCGACAGCCGGCGGCGCGCGGCGTTTCACTGGCGGGCAGATCGGTTCGCGGACGCGGGATGGTATTTCGTCTCGTGCCCACAGGCGTGAGCGTTTCTCTATTCCCGACCCGAGATGTCAGCATTGTCGGTCCACAAATGGAGTTGCTGTCGGACCGGCCCGGCGTTCGATGAGAATCGCACCCGGGCTGCTCCAGTTGATCGTCCTTGCTGCGACACGGAACATCATTAAGAAGCCGGTAATGGCCGCATATTGTGCCCAGTCGTTATCGAGCGCACATCTTCTGCCCAACGGGCTGCGCGCCGACCTGCTGGATCGATCATTGCCGACTCCGTTCGGGTACGATGAGCCTAAGAATTTGGCATCGCTGGGGGGCGGCGCTTTTCGACGACCAGCGCGGAATTTTTTGTATGATTAGAGTACAATATTGTCTTGTTTCAGCGCGCAGATCGTAATTATTAATAGTGAACCGGAGGCGCGTCTGGCGCGGAAGTTCGTGCACTTGGTGAAGGCGATTAATGAAGACCGCTATCCTATTCTCGAGCCACTTTTACCATCAGCCCCGTCGCGGCGGTTTCCACTGGATTGCTGACGAACTGCGCCGGCTCGATTGGAACGTGCGATTTGTGACGGTAGATTTCAGTTGGCTGACCCAACTGAAGGGAGATCGACGGACGCGACACGGGCAGGCGATCGGAATTAATCGCCTCGTTAGAATCGAACCGAATTTGGAAGTCGCCGTGCTCAAGACCTTGAGCCACCCCATTGGGCAGGGAGTGGGTTTCAAAGCGCGCTTGCTGAATCTGATCACGCGCGAATACCCAGGGCGTGGGATTCAAAGAGTGAAGAGTTGGGCGGATGGGGCAGACCTTGTCCTATTCGAGAGCAACGCGTCTCTTTTCTTTGCAGCCACGATCCGCGAGATGAGCGACGCTGTTCTGATCTACCGCGTTTCAGATAATCTCAGCGCCATTCGCCGGGTGCCGTCCCTGCTTGAAGCCGAACGTAGAGCGATCTCCGAAGTCGATCTTGTCAGTCTGGCGAGTCCGACCCTCGCGTTGCGGTACCGAGATAACTGCAAAGTACGGATCGACCCCATGGGATTGGACAAGGCGCAGTTCGATACGCCGCGGCCGAGCCCGTACCCCAGTGATGGCCGTACGAGGGTGATTTGTTCGGGGACATCAGGCCTCGATGCGGAAAGCTTCCTGCTCGCAGCGAGCAGCTTTCCAGAATGGGAATTTGTTCTCATCGGCGACACGCCACACGCGTTGGATCTCCCCAATATCCGCAAAATCGGTGAGATTCCGTTTGCGCAGGTCGTACCGCTGGTAAAGCATGCCGATATCGGATTTGCCCCATATATTGTCAGGCCGGGATTCGAGTATCAGGCGGAGCACTCAAACCGCTTGCTGCAGTACACCTATTCTCGGTTGCCATCGGTGGTTCCGGACGCGCTGCAGTCCGACGAGCGCCCACATTTCCTGGGCTATCGTGCGAAAGATCCCGGTAGCATCGCCGCGGCGTTCTCAGCCGCAGAGCGTTATGATCGCTCGTGTATCCCCGCACACGAGGTATTGAGCTGGCACGAACTGGCGGCACGTCTCGCGGACACTAAGCGGTCCGATTAACCGTCATTGGACGTCCGGGAGGACGGGTAGCAATACTTGGTCCAGCGCCATCCGTGGCGATGTGGCCACGCGATAGCGTTCTGGAAGATTTCCCACCGCGATGAGCATGATAATGACCTCGTTGTCAGGGAGGTGAAGCAAATCACGCATCCGCTTATCCTGACCGGCGTCCGACGACCAGTTGAGTGGACACGTGCCGAGCCCCAGATAGGTAAGTGCGTACATCAGGCTCATCGCGAAAAGGCCGCCATCCACCCAGCATTGATTGCGTTCTCTAGCCCCGCGAAAGACGCCCAGGTAGGAAGTTACGATAAGGACTCCCGGAATCTGGTGTCCGAAGCCGCGGTTGCCCCCTTGAACGGCCAACACCTGATCAAGCAACGCCCGGTCGTCCAGATATCGGACGCGGCCGCTTTGCCTGTTGCAGACAGACGGCGTGTGCAAGGCTAGCTGCGCTGCTTCCCTGATCAGCTTGGGGTCGACCAAGCTGTTCTCGAACATTCTGACGCTTCGCCGAGCCTTAACCAGTAACGGAAACGGCCCTGCTGCCTCGGTTTGCGTCCGCGTGGCGGTCAATTCGATGAACCCGCCCAGCGCCCCGTTAGGATCTGGCGCGCCCAAGTCCCGGATGTAAGACAACGTGTCGGGCAAGGCGAGATCTGCGCCGTCGTGAAATGAAAGGTAGTGACTGATCGCATGGCGAGCCATTTGAGGGGCTGCGTCAGAGGTGTCGAGTTTGCGCCGCTCATACTCAGTCAACAAAGCCCGTAATTCACTCAATGGGGCTGCGCCGAAGCCACTACGGACCTCCGGCATCGCGAGACCCTTCTCGATAGAATGCGCTTTCTGGAACAACCGAGCGCGCAATTGGCGGTCGTTCATGGGTGAAGCGTTAGAGGCGGCGCTGCGAAAATAGCGGCGCGCATCATATATTTCATTGAGCACAAGTAGGCCGAAAGCCCGCACACGCTTTAAGATGCGTACCAATCCCATATCAATGTTTCCGCGCAGGAGATTTGATCAACCCTAGCAGTACCGTAACCTGCGGACGCGCAATCGCGACCAAGGCTAACAGATACAGTGGTAAGGACGCGACGATTATCAAGAAAACCGTCACGATATCGGAGGCTGGCACAAACCGGGTGATCGCAAAGGGGGCTAGCAGAAGGGTGGCGCCAGCCAGAAAGGGTCGCAACCAGGCGGCAAACAGCACCGCTGGGGAAGCTCCTAGAAGTGCGCGTGCCACGATGAGCGCCAGTACAATTCCTATTGCCCCACCCAACAACGCGTACGTTGTCACAACCGCTTGAACAGAATAGCGAGCCATGAAAGCCGCCGGCAGCACCGCCACAGCGAACATGAGCAAGGATCGGAAAAAGACAACTCGTAGGTGACCTTGCCCGCTCAATGCCTGTGTCACGATGCCGATCAGAACGGCCAGTGGGCCGTTAACACAGAGGATCTGGACAACTTCAGCACTCGCATCCCCGTTTGTTCGGCCGATCATTAGCGGAAGCAGGAACGGGGCCACTGCTATCAAGCCGAAATAGGCGGGAGCGGCTATGGCGCTTCCGACTGCTACCGCATCATTCAACCGGTCTGCAACACCCGGTACGCCACTTTTGATGCGAGCGAAGATTGGCATGATCAAGAAGCGGAAGGGTGTGATGACGACGGCGTCGACAAGCGTAAAAAGCCGAGCGGCAATCTGCAAAGCACCGCCCGATGCCGTCCCGAGCTGAAGCACTGTCGCATACTGCAGCACTGGCATTGTGGCCGCTGCTAGAAGGTGTCGACCCGACAGTGCGATCACCCCGCTCGCCACCTGACGTAGCCAGAGATGGTCGAATTGTGCGGAAGGCCGCCATCTTGAAAGCAGGATCGTGAGAGTCGCCGCGAGTAGGGCGTTGATGGTCGTGAACCCAACCATCGCCCAGGCACCGGCGCCTACCGAGATCAAGCCTACCGCGATCACGCCGGAAAGAACAGCCGAGACAGCGGTGCGAAGACCTAACGAACGTGTATTAAGTTCCTTTCGGAGCAACCCTTCAAAAACTGCTGAGCAAGACCAAAACAGGGGGCACAAGCTGAGGACCAGAAGATAATAGAGAGCATTTGGATCGTTGATGCCAGAGGCGATCAGAGGTGCGGTCGCGCATAGAAATGCTGACATGACAACGCCGGTACCCAGCGACGCCCAATGAAGCGTCGACCACCTGGCCTGACTTCCATCGCTTTCTTGCACGACGAAGTCAGGCACTGTGGTGGTCAGTATCGCCTGTAAAATAAGTATAGGCGACTGGGCAGCGGCGACTGCTCCAACTTCACTCAGCGTAAGCCACCGTGACAAGATAAGAAATACAACAGCGTTTGCACCTACGCGCGACCATTGCAGGACGCCCGACCACAAAAAGGTGATGATGCGGTCACGATTCACTGTTTAGCCTACAAATTTTGTGCAGCGAGAAGTTGATACTTTAGGTAGGCTATGGACTCTTTGCGACGAGGTGCCAGTAAATTATAAACACTATCCCAATCCGGCGTGATATCGGCCAATGTTAGATCGGGCGGTGGAGCTGGGCGATCGTGTAGAAATGTGGACAAACCAACCCAGTCCAGAGCCTGTTCAAGTTTCATTCTCTTGGCGGGATTGACGTGCGCAAAAAATGGGCGCCGAAATATAATAGAGAAAAGTATCCCATGGAAGAAATCAGTGATAACAGCCGAAGAATGCTTTATCAGCTGCATCCACTCGGCTGGCCCAATCCCGATGTAGTTCGCATCTGCTTGTCGGTGGTGACAACCAATGCATACTACCTGGAGGCCTTCGCGTTCTGCGAAACTCCTGATGGCATTCATTTCCGAGTCAGTCGGCCAAGAGTAAACTGCGAGATAAGGTCTGTCGTGGAGGGGGGGTAGGTCCTCGCTCTCAAAATCCCATATCAGAGTAGGGTCGAGAACGGGTGTGACTGGATGTCCAACTAATTCCTCGACCGCAGATGCCGTGAAGGTGTCGCGAATTCCTAGACCGGAGAAGCGCTTTAGAAGCGGCCCAACGGCAGGGGCATGTTCACGGAGATCGGTAACGGTCGAGGAGCTTGCGGCGTAAGCGCAAAGCTTTGTGCGATCGGGGCTTAGAAAGTCGAAGTAGAACGATGTATCGAAGCGCCGCATATGATCGACTTTCCAGACCTCGTCGCTGCCGACGAACGCGATGTCGTATCGGCCATCCAGATTTTTCAGCGCAGTTCGCTTGAAAATGGGCGCCCCACTGAATTTCAATTTATTTCTAAGAAAGCTGGCAAATCGACGGATGCGTTCGATGTGAGCGACAGAACGTCGCCGGCCTAGGAAGAGAAATTTCCCATATTGCAACAAGGCCCGCGGGGGAGTGTAGTTGATGACCTCGACGTCGGCACCAAGCTGGGTCAGCCGGCGACTCAATGCGTAGCATTGCAGCGTGGCGCCGTAGTTGGGCGTGTTGTGAAACGTAAGGATGCCCGCCTTAGGGCGTCGGGCTGAGCCGGTCGGCCCGGACGCATGCGAGCCGTGCGATTTGGTTGTCACGAACTTCCCCCGATTGGTTGAGAACTCATACCGTCACTTTGCTGCAGTGCAAACAAATCGTCGCATAACGGTGCAAGTTTCGTCGCAGGACGTTGCGCAGTGCGGGGTGCAGGGCATATTCTGGGGCCATGTCCGCGCTACCGAACGTGACTCGCCGCAAGCTTCTGGCGAGTTCTTTGTTGCTGTGTTCCTCCAAGGCCTTGGCCGTTGGACGGGCGCTGAACGCTGGCGATTTCGGCGTCCGGGCTGTGCCGGGATTCGACAATCGCGCCCCGTTGCAGGCCTTTCTGGACGCTTTGGCACGGGGCGGATACGCCGACGCTGTAATTCCGCCCGGCCGATACTCGGTTTCCGGCCCGTTGGTGCTGCTGTCGCTCCAGGTTCGCGACCTTCGCCTCATCGGGGAGCGGGCGCAACTGGTTTTCGAGACGGATCGACCGGTCGAGAAGGGGGCCATGCTGGTCCTCGGATCTCGCGACGGGCAGGGGGGGCGGATCGAATTGTCCGGACTTTCCGTGCGGCTGTCCCGGCCGACGATAAGAACGGCTGGAAATGACATGATCCGGCTCCGCGGATTTGCCGACTATGCCGTCGAGGGACTGGAGATCGGCTCCGCGGACAATATGGGGCTGACGATCGGGCGGGGCGATCGACGCGGCTTCCTTCCGGATCGCATCGTTGTTCGAGACTGTCGGATAGGTGGGTGGAGAGAGGCTTCACCTCACAGCCACGCATCGATCGGCGATACCGGAATATGGGTTGTGACCCCTGCGATCGAAACCGAGATTTCAGGTTGCGTGATACGAGAGACCGGCGACGACGGCATCTATGTCGGTCACTCGGCGGCACCGGGAATTCGGCGGACGGTCATTCGCAACAATCAGATCTCGAAGTCGGGCGCCCGCGGCATTGCCCTCTCGGTCCCGGGGGCAGAAATCGATGGGAACGTTATCGATACGACCAACATCTGCGGAATCGCATGTGAACGGATGAACGGCAATGACGGCTCAGGGGCGACGGTCACGCGCAATGTCATTCGCCGGGCCGGCCAGTTGGAAGCAGGGGATACAGGCATCAACATGATGCCGAAGGTTCATGGCCACGCCATTTTCATCTACCAGCCTGGGGGCCACATATCTTGCGCTGACAATATAATCGACAGTTCGCGGGGCTCCGCGGTTGGCTTGCTTTCGCATGCCGATGGTAATTTCCAGGGGCTTCGCGTTTCCGGGGGAACGATGTCGCATATTTCCGTCGGGGTTAGCGGGGCTCCGGTGCAGCGGCCCGGTGGGGTTTTCATGCGCGGCGGATCTGCCGATCGGACGTGCGATGACGTGCATGTTTCCGGCGTCACCATCAGCCGCAGCATTGGGCCGCTGCTGAGATGGCAAACGAGTGGCACTTCTGATGATCGCAACGTGTCGATCAGCAATACGCGGTTGATCGGCTGCGGATTGAACCCGAAAGACGCGTTGGTACAGACTACGCATCGACGAGGCGGGATATTGCGCGACGCCTTTGTGGACGTAATTTCGGATCGCGGTGGGCTATTGCGACGTCAGGGTCCGAGCGACGCGAAGGTGAGGGTCGAGGTTCGGTCTTAGGTGTTGCAGTGCAGCAGGGCGATTTCTACTAGATGGTAAATCATGGTGGGGGTCGCATGCGGATTGTTCATATTCTCACACGTTGGATGCGAGCGGGATCCGAAGAAAATACGCTTCTCACTTGCCTTGCCCAGACGCGGGCAGGGCACGAGGTAACGATACTTCACGGTGACGAGTTCGATGCAGCCTACCGTGACTCCGCGCCGGCTGAAGTCCGGTTTGTCGAAGTCGCGTCAATGCGTCATCCGGTCGCGCCGCTTCAGGATCTGCGCGCGGTGTCCGATCTCGCATCGATTCTGCGCGGTATCAGGCCTCACGTGGTCCACACGCACCAGAGCAAGGCAGGGATATTGGGCAGGCTGGCGGCAAGGCGCGCGAAAGTGCCCTACATCATTCACGGCGTCCACATCCTTCCATTCGTGAATGTGGGAGTGGCGAAACGGATGATGTATGTTTCCGCCGAAAAGTTGGTCGCTGGTCACACCGATGCTTTCATCAATGTCAGCCGCGGCATGCGCGATGAATGCCTGAAAGCGGGGATTGGGCGCCCGGAGCGGCACTTCGTGGTGCATTCAGGGTTTGATGTGGAACGGTTCAGGTCCGCGCACATTCCGGCTGACTGGCGGGGTATGCTCGGGATCGGACCAGATCAGCCGAAGCCGACCATCTTGTTGATGCTGGCGGCACTCGAAACTCGGAAGCGCCACTGCGAGTTTGTCGTCGAATTCGAGCGAGTTGTGCAACGGTTTCCCGACACCCACCTCGTATTGGCGGGAGAGGGTCCGGCAAGGCCTATGGTCGAAGATGCGATCGCCCGGAGTGCGGCCCGGTCGAAGATCCACTTGCTCGGCTATTCATCCATACCTGAGCAATTGATCGCGCTCGCGGACATCTGTCTGCTGGTGTCGATGCGTGAGGGTTTGCCGCGCGTGGTAATGCAGTATCTCGCTGGGGGGCGGCCCGCCATTGTCACCGATATCCCGGGGCTTGATGAAATACTGCATCACAACGTGAACGGTCTGGTAACCGACGCCACGGATCTGTCCCACACCGCAACTGCGATAATGAGCCTCCTGGAGGATCCAGCGCGGCTGAAACGTCTCGCACGCGCGGCCCGCGAGACCGATCTGGGTACATGGGACCGTGACCGGATGTGCGACGCCATCGCCGAGATTTATGGCAAGGTGGCAATGTGAAAGCGGCGCTACCAGTCTTCATAAATGGCCGGTTCCTGACCCAGCCGCTGTCGGGAATGCAGCGTTATGCCGGCGAACTTCTAACCGCTCTCGATGAAGTGATTGCGGCTGACCCGGATACCGCGAGTGGAATCGAGCTGTCAGTTCTTGCTCCATCTGGAACGCTCGCCCGGCGGCCCAAATGGAACCATATCGAACTCAGGCAGGTCGGTCGTCTGAGTGGTCACGCATGGGAACAGATTGAACTCGCGGGATATGCGCGAACTGGCCTGCTAATATCATTGACGTCAGCCGGACCACTTCTGCATAGCCGGCACATCGTCGCTATGCATGATGCTAACGTATTCGCCAACCCGCATTTCTTTTCGAATACATACGGTAGGTTTCATCGAATTCTACGGCCTCGTCTGGCGAAGCGAGCCAAGAGATTGATAACAATCAGTCGTTTCTCCGCATCGGAACTGTCCTTACATTGTGGCGTTCCGGAATCTAGGTTTTCATTAATATATGATAGTCCCGAACATATCCTGAAAGTGGCGCGAGATGAAGGCGCGCTGTCCAGGTTTGGACTTCGACCAAGAAAATATCTACTGTCTGTCGGTAATCAGAGTCCCAATAAGAATATATCGCTTGCGATAAAGGCAATTGAACTAGCTCGCACTGACTTGCCTTTGGCCGTGGCTGGTGGTGGGGTGTCTGTTTTGGCGTCGCATCGTATTCAGGCCAGTGCGAGGGTTAATTTGCTCGGTCGTGTTAGCGACGAGGAATTGCGAGCGCTTTACGAAAACGCGGCTGCGTTCATATTTCCCTCACAATATGAAGGCTTCGGTGTGCCTCCGCTAGAGGCGATGATACTCGGTTGCCCGGTTCTATCATCGTCTACATCGGCGATGCCCGAGATATTAGGAGATGCTGCGATCTACTTCCGACTGGATCCAGCAGATCTAGCTGACAAGATTGATCTGATAGCTTCTAGCCCTTCAATGCGGCAAGATCATATCCAAAAAGGATTTCTCCGAGCGACAAAATACTCATGGGTTAATGGCGCCAAGGACCTGCTCGCAATGGTCTGTACTGAGCGCGACCAATAATACCAACAATCGCGGTCGTTGGCTCGCCATGGATTCCCAAGTCGGCGGAAATGTAATCTATGGTGATGCGGCGTTGGGGTAAGCGTGGCCTGAAGGCCGCCTTGTCAGGCGGATTTCTTGGCCTGTGAGGCTTTTCCGGCGGCGCGTCGTTTGGCGATGGCGCCGATAGCGAGCTTTGCGTCGAGTTCGTCGATCGTATCGGGATCGAAGGCGTGGCCATAGCAGCCACGGTGCCACTCGGTGGCGTCCTTGTGCTCGGGGTGTTTGGGATTGGCGATGGCATCGAGGAACGCCTCGAACCCGGGCGTACCGCCGCAGTCCTCAGGCGGAGCGCGGCGCTCGCCGTCGACATATCGGGGATATTTGGTTGCGGGCTGCCCGTCTTCTATCGCTTCGACGGTGACGATGTGCTCCCAGCTGTCACCCATGTCGTAGGTGTAGAGGAAGCGGCGGACTCCGCGGTCGAGCAGGGTCTTGAGCTTGGTGTTCTTCGCCGCGAACAGGCTGTCGTCCTTCCACTCGGGGTCGGGCACCCCGTAACGCCTGTCGTCGGCCTCGAACTCCCAGAGATGATAGTCGAGCCAGCCCATCGCGCCCTGGACGACGTCGTGGAGCATCTTGAGGTTGGCGTCGACGGGCACCTCGACGCGGCGCCAGATGAGCGGGTTGGTATCGGCGAGCGCGACGTGCAGGCGCGCGATGGTCTCGGTCATGCCGCCATGCTGACTGGGGTGCCGCCGGCTGTCCAGTTCCAGGGCATGAGTTCGTCCCAGCGCGAGGCCGGCCAGCCTGAGGCGATCTTCTCGATGACGTCGGCAATATAGGCCTGCGGCTCGAGGCCGTTGAGCTTCGCCGTCTCGATGACCGAGTAGAGCGCGGCGGCACGCTCGCCGCCCGCCTTGGAGCCGGCGAACAGCCAGTTCTTGCGTCCGATGGCGACGGCGCGCATCGCGCGCTCGGCGATGTTGTTGTCGATCTCCGCCGCGCCCTCGTCGAGGAAGCGAGTGAGCGCATCCCAGCGTCTGCGGCCATAGGCGAGCGCCTTAGCCATTGCCGATCTGGGCGACAGGCGGCACAGCGCATCGTCGATGGCGGCGCGCAGCTGCTCGATCTGCGGCCGGCTTCGTTCCTGCCGGTGCCGCCGGCGGACATCGGGCGGGCTTCCCCGGATCGCCTCCTCGACCCGGTAGAGCCCGGCGATCCGTTCGAGCAGGTCCGCGGTGAGCGGCGTCGGGCTGGTCTGGTGGCACTCGAAGATCTTGCGCCGGAAGTGCGCCCAGCAGGCGACCTCGCGTACCCGGCCGTTCGCGTAGAGCCGGTCATAACCGGCATAGCCATCGGCCTGGAGCAGACCGGCAAAGCGCTTGAGCTCGGTCTGCGGATGGATGCCGCTGCGGTCGGGCGTGAACCGGTACCAGACCAGCGCCGGCCCGACGCCGCCCGATGCGCGGTCGTCGACGACATAGGTCCACAGCCGCGCCTGCGCGGTCTTGCCCTTGCCGGGCACCAGCATCGGCACGGGCGTGTCGTCGGCGTGGAGCTTGCCGGCCTTGAGACCTTCGTCGCGGATGCGCGCGACGATGGGATCGAGCAGCTGGGCGGCCTGGCCCGCCCATCCGGCCAGCGTCGAGCGATCGATCTCGATCCCTTGCGCCGCCATCATCTCGGCCTGGCGGTAGAGCGGCAGGTGATGGTCGAACTTGTTCACCACCACATGGGCGAGCGTGGCGAAGCTGGCCTTGCCGCGCGCGGCCGCCTTGGCCGGAGCCGGCGCCTGGACGATCCGCTCGCACGACCGGCAGCTGTACTTGGGCCGCAGCGTGCGGATCACGTGCCACTGTACCGGCACCACGTCGAGCATCTCGTCGCTGTCTTCCCCAAGCGGGCGCAGCGTACCGCCGCAATCGGGGCAGGTGCAGCTTCCCGCTTCGGGCTCGATCCGGCGTTCGACGCGGGGAAGGTGATCGGGAAGCCGGCGGATCGGCGCGGGACGTTCGCCGCGGGTTGCCGTCGCCGGCTTGCCGGCAGCAACGGCCTCGGCCTCGCCTTCCAGCTCTTCGAGTGCCAGCTCGAGCTGCTCGATCTGGAGCGCGAGCTTCTCCGAAGACTGGCCGAATGCCATCCGCTTGAGTTGGGCGAGCTGGAACCGCAGCGTCTCGATCAGCGTGTCACGCGCGGCCAAAGCGGCTTCGAGCTCGGCGATCCGGGCATCCTTGTCGATGGGAGAATAGGCTCGATCCGACACGATGAATCCTTACCGGATGCGCCAGTCCAACGCCACAAAAACCACGGGAATCCGAGGCTTTTATCCCGCCAGCAGCGGCGCTGCCGCGCGTTCCGGCCGACGCCAGTCGATACCCTCCAGCAGCATCGACAGCTGCGCAGGCGTGAGGCTCACCTTGCCCGTCTTCGTCATCGGCCACACGAACCGGCCCCGGTCCATCCGCTTCGAGAACAGGCACAGCCCCTGGCCATCGTACCACAAGAGCTTGACCAGATCGCCGCGCTTGCCCCGGAACGCGAACAGCGCGCCTGAATGCGGGCTCGCCTCCAGCACCTGCTGCACCAGCACCGCCAGGCCATCGAACCCCTTCCGCATATCGGTCGCGCCGCACGCCAGGTACACCCGGGCCGACGCAGGAAGCGGGATCATCGCCCGAGCACGGCGATCACCCGCGACAGCGCTTCCGCATCGACCGCGCTATCGACGGTGATGCGGATGCCCGACCGCAGCTCGATCGCGATCTGCCCCACGCCCGATGCACGCGAGGGCGGCGGCAGTATCACGGGTTCGGTGACCTCGACCTCGGCGAGACTGACCTGCTGCGGTTGCCGGGTCGGGCTCGCCAACGCCCCAGACATCGCCTGGCGTCGCCACGTGTAGAGCAATCCGCTGCTGACCTCATGGCGCTCAATCGCCCCGCGCACCGAACCGCCAGGACCAAAGGCATCGCCCAGGATCAGCAGCTTCTGCTCCACCGTCCAGCGCCGCCGGCCTGAAACGCGCCCCACAATCTCAATCTGACCACTCATACGAGCACTCGTATGACTGCTCGCTACCACCGCAAGGCGGCCTTCACGCCACGGTTACGCGTTGGGGTGCGGCTCGATAGGTTCAGCGATCAGGTTGCGGGAAGATTCCGACGGCGTAGTGCTGCGCCGATTGTCGCGGACGATGAAGCGCGCGAACCAGGCACTGCGGCTGTTGGCTTTGACCGAGATTTACGATGGCGGCAGCCGGAGCCCTGCTGCTCGGATCGGTGGCGACGTGATCCCCGCTTTTTCCTCCAGTTGGAGCTAGGGCTGAGACTCATATATTACATCTTCAGTGCGATCTGCCCCGAACAGGGCAAAGGCGCTGCCGTTCTGCAACACCCAGACGATAACACTGCGCCTTGCCTAGGCTCAGGACCCATTTATTCAGCCAGAAGATGACGGTTGCGGCGATGCAGATGGCGGACATGAAGGTGTGCGCGCATCGATCGTAGCGGGTGTGGATGCGGAGCCAGACCTTGAGTTTGCCGAACATGATCCCGCTGATGATCCGCCGATCATCGACCTGCGGACCCCCGTGCGACAACGGAAAATACCGCTCGATCCGGCGCATCTGTGCGTCGCAGCACCCGACCAAATGTCATTGAAGTTGACCAAGCAACCTCTCACTTGTGTCGAGAATACCAACAATCACGATTATTGCCCATAGCTATACTGATAGGTGTAGGCGTACTCGTAGCTGTAGCCATAGCCCAGTCGTTTGGCGTCGAATTTCGTCAGTACTACGCCAATCAGGTTGGCGCCGGCGACGTCCAGTCGTCGCACTGCAGCCTTCGCTTGGCCACGATGAGACCGGCCGGCTTGAGCAGCAAAAACTGTCGCGTCGACATGGCGCGCCAGCAATTGTGCATCTGCAAGTCCAATCACGGGCGGGCCATCGATTACGATAGTGTCATATGAGGCGCGAGCATTGATTAGAAGTTCCGCTAGTGCCGAGGAGGCAAGCAGTTCCGTAGGGTTTGGAGGGATGGGACCGCTTGCGACAAAGTCGAGATTGCCGAACCCGGAACTCTGTACCGCCGCGGATAGATCTGCCTGATGGGCCAGCACGTTGCTCAGGCCAATTTTAGCAGATTTGCTCAACAGCTTGTGCATGGTCGGCTTGCGAAGATCGCCATCAATCAACAGAACTCGCTGACCCAAGCTAGCGAACTCGCGCGCGATGGCGATCGAGCTCGTCGATTTTCCTTCCTCCGGACGGCTGCTGGTGAACAGGAGGGTGCGGGGTTGTCCTTTGGTACTTGCGAAGCTGATGCTGGTGCGCAGTGAGTGATAAGCTTCGGAAATTGGAGATTTCGGGTCTGAGAGTTCTTCCAACGGCGCATGACCCTCCGGCACGACGGGCGTGACGCCGAGAAGTTGTAGTCCCAATTTCCGCTGGACTTCGTCCGGGGTCCGGATGGCATCGTCGAAATGCTCACGCAAAAACGCGATTGCGGCACCCAGTGCGAGCCCACCAAACAAGGCGAAGCCCAGATTCATCAAAAGATCGGGCTTTGCTGGCTTGGATGGCGGCTGGGCGCTATCGATAACCGATATGTTGCTGGTTGTGACGCCCGCGGTAGCGGCCAGTTCCTTGTACCGCTGCAGCAGCGCCTCGTACAAAGCCCGGTTGCTGTCGACTTCCCGCTTCAAGATGTTGTACCGGACCCGCAAGCCCTGCTCGGAGAGCGCGTTGCCGCTTAGGCCCTGGACGCTGGCCTCTAGAGCGCGTTCCTGGTTGAGCAGGACTTCGTATGCATTCTTGATGCTTGTGCGGACGTTGGCGGCTTGGATGGCGATCTCACGATCGATTGCAGCTAACTGCGTGCTCGACTGCTCGACGCTTGGATGATCGGGGCGGTATCTCGCCCTCAACTCGTCAAGCGCGGCAAGCTGAACGCCCCGCCGGGCAAGCAACTGCTGCACGATCGGGCTGGCCTGAACTTCAGGCAGCGCCATCAAAGACGTGGTTTGCGCCTGGCGCCAGCGTTGTTCGGCCTTTACTCGTTCAGCTCGAATTCCCGCATAGCTGGTATTAATGTCTCTGAGCGTCGATGTGGTAAGCGAACTGGATCCGGTGCTAGCGCCGTCTTTGCTCTCCGGTGCCGACGTCTCCACCAACCCTTGATTGCGGGCATAGGTTAATAGAGCCTGCTCAGACTCTTCGAGCCGCTCTTTCGTCTGGCTGATCTGCGTTTGAAGAAACTGCCTAGCATATGCAGAAGAATCAAATCTGCGCTCCAGATTTGAACGGATATAGTTATCCGCATAGCTATTTGCCACTAGCGCTGCAATCTGGGGATCCGGGGCTGAAAATGATATGGTTGCCACGCGTGAATCCGTGGGAACCTTTATCGAAAGGTTGCTCATCAATAAGGAGACCGCCCGCCGCTGACGGGCGGGTAGGAGCTGGCGCCCCGTTTCGGTGCTTGCGCCGGCTCCCATAGCCTCCTGGAATCGGTCATTCTTGTTTAGGTTCAAAGAGTAAGCGACACGTTCGGCCAGTGCGCGGCTGCGAAGTATCGAAGCTTGGGTTTCCAGGAATCGGCTAGTTTCTGCCAACGGTATCGCCGGCTCGACGTCAGATTTTTCGAGAATACTTGCAGTTTGCTGCTCAATCTGGACCGTAGACGATGCATTGTAAATTGGTGTCGTCAACATTGTAACTATGACGGCTGTAAGCAACGCAAGGACGAGAGTGATCGCAAAAATAATACGATTACGATAGGCGGACGCCATCAAGCCGCGAAGATCGATTTTTGAGCTTTCTTCGAAATAGTCTTCGTCAAAACTCTCATCTGGACGGAAATTGTCCCGGGAGTCGCTATCAACGCGGTTCACAAGCTCTGACTGCACGATCTGGATACCAATCTGCTCGAAGATGACGAGGGGGCTTCACGTCACCGAAACGGGCGGAAAATCGCCACAGCGGGAATTGCCTGAAGAATGTCTCGCCATGCGCTGCGAAGTCCCGAGAAACCAACTACGACAGTATCGTTTCCGAGTATTTCGGGATCCGGCATCTCGCCGCGGCGGATTGCGCGAATGTCGAACTTGGCCGCGTAAAGTTCGCCATTTTGCCGCCTGAAGACTGCCACCTCTTCGGGATTGGCGACATTATTCGGACCTCGTGCTAGCGACAAAGCTCCCAAAAGGGTGGTTCGACCTCGAAACTCGTAAATGCCTGGCTGCACCACTGACCCGTCCACGACAACCCGCTGCGACGCGGCAGTCGCGACATGAACAGTCACCTTGGGGTCGTTGACATACCGAAGCAAGCTGCTGCGGATGCGCTCGGATACCTCATCGGTGGTTGAGCCCACGGCTTGGATCGGGCCTATCAGCGGCAGCGGGATCCGTCCTTGCGAGTCAACCTCGACGTCCGCCACCGAAAGCTCCGGTTCGCGATATACGGTTACCGATACGACGTCGGCAGGCTGAAGACGATAGTCTCGAAGGACGACATCGGTCGGTGCTGGCGGTATGATCGTATACGCTTGGGCGCCTGACGGCAGGTTTGACGGCTTAGACGCGCAACCCGATAGGCAAATCGCCACTATGATCGCAAAGGGATGTCGTTGGCGCCAAGGGCGCTCGACCGGAGATCGGCGGCTCTTAACGCTTCTGTGACCAACATTTGCCATTTTGATCCGCCTACCTGCCAGCCCCCGAGGCACCCGATGCTTTTGTAGCGGGGCATGATCGCTTAAGTGAAGCCTGCCCCAGGTACCACTGCTGTATAAAGGGCGGTTTCCGCACTGCAACAAAATAAAGGCGCATTGGTATCGGCGTGGGTTGCCGAAGCGCAACGGGCGGACCGATCGGCCCGCCCGCGCTTCACTTTGACGGTCACCCGTCCGGATTACTTCACATGCTTCGCGATGTGCTTGTTCATCTCGAACATGGTGACCTTGTCGGCGCCGAAGATGGGCTTCAGCGTGTCGTCGGCCAGGATCTCGCGCTTGTTCTCGGGATTCTGGAGATTGTTCTTCTTGATGTATTCCCACATCTTGCTGACGATCTCGCTGCGCGGCAGATCGGCGGTGCCGACGATCTTCGCGAGCTCCGGCGAGGGGGTGACGGGCTTGGCGATGCCGCCGCGAGCGGCTGCTTTGGTTTCCGCCATAACTTCTCTTCTCCTGTTCGTGCCCTTGGGCGGGCTATTCCTTGGTCAGCGCAGACGGCTCGTGCGAGGCCTTTCCGCCGTTGTCGCTGCGGACGATGTACTGTGGTTCTTTGCGCGATGCACGCACCGGATGGTCCATATTCCCCGCTAACGAGGCTTTTGCCTGTGGATAACCCGCCGAAACGGGGCCCAGGCGACCCTCAGATGCCGCAATCGTCGCCGTGAAAACTCCTCGCCATCTACACCGCACCGTCCTTGCACTTCTGAAGGATGAGAGGGAGCGGCGCGACAACGATTCGGCGCTGTAACGGTTCGGCTCGCCGCTAAGTCATGCTATCCCGCGGCGGAATTGACGAAGGAAGCGCGATGACGCGGACGATTCTGGCATTGGGGGGCATGCTGCTGCTGGCGGCATGCGGTGGCGGCGGCACGACCGGGACCAACTATTCCGACCCGCCGCCCGTCGCCGAGATCGTCGCCACGCCCAGCCCGACACCGACACCCTCTGCCAGTCCCTCGCCCGTCGACGAGGCGACCGACAACAGTGCCGATGCCGTCTCAGACAATCAGGCCGACGCCGCGACCGAATTGGAAGACGATGCGGTCGATGCGGCCGGCGCTCCCGACGGGATCGGGACACCCTGACTTTATCGCGGTGCAGATCGACTTTGGTGGACAAGCCCGTCCGGCTGGGCCATGGGAGACGCATGGTTCGCGCATGCGCCCTTCGACTGCGACTTATCCGCCCTTAGGGGCGTCCGCCAGCCGCGCGCGTCTCCCCTAAGGGCGACTTTCAGACCTTGGACCGACCCTGACCCGGCGATTGCCCGGTCGAGCCGAAGAGACAGCGCATATGTTACGCGATCCCAGCACCAAATACCGTCCGTTCCCGACGATCGACCTGCCGAACCGGCAATGGCCGTCAAAGACCATCACCCAGGCACCGCGCTGGCTGTCGACCGACATGCGCGACGGCAACCAGTCGCTGATCGACCCGATGGACAGCGAGAAGAAGACCCGCTTCTTCGACCTGCTCGTCCGCATCGGCGCAAAGGAGATCGAGGTCGGTTTCCCCAGCGCAGGCGCGACCGAGTTCGACTTCATCTCCGGGCTGGTGCGCGAGGACCGCATTCCGGACGATGTCGTCGTCCAAGTGCTCACCCAGTCGCGCCGCGACCTGATCGAGACCAGTTTCCGGAGCCTGGAAGGCGCGAAGACCGCTATTGTACATCTGTACAACGCGGTTTCTCCGGCCTGGCGGCGCATCGTTTTCAACATGAGCCGCGACGAGGTCCGCGAGATCGCGGTCGCCGGGGCCAAGGTGCTGCGCGACGAGGCGGCGAAGCGGCCGGATACCGACTGGCGGTTCGAGTACAGCCCGGAGACCTTCTCGACCGCCGAGCTCGATTTCAGCCTGGAGGTCTGCGAGGCGGTGATGGACGTGCTCCAGCCGACGCCGGACAAGCCGATCATCTTCAACCTGCCGGCGACGGTCGAGTGCGCGACGCCGAACGTCTATGCCGACCAGATCGAATGGTTCGGCCGCAACATCCGCAATCGCGAGAGCGTGGTGATCTCGCTCCATCCGCATAATGATCGCGGCACCGGCGTGGCTGCGGCCGAGCTGGGGCTGATGGCGGGCGCGGACCGGATCGAGGGGTGCCTGTTCGGCAATGGCGAGCGGACCGGCAATGTCTGCCTGGTGACGCTGGCGCTGAACCTCTACACCCAGGGGATCGACCCGCAGCTCGACTTCTCGGACATCGACGAGGTCATCAAGACGGTCGAATATTGCAACCAGATCCCGGTCCATCCGCGCCATCCCTATGCCGGCGACCTGGTGTTCACCGCCTTTTCAGGCAGCCACCAGGACGCGATCAAGAAGGGCTTCGCCGCGCAGGCGCAGCGCAACGACGATTATTGGGACGTCCCCTATCTGCCGATCGATCCCAAGGATCTCGGCCGCGACTATGAGGCGGTGATCCGCGTCAATTCCCAGTCGGGCAAGGGCGGCGTCGCCTGGGTGCTGGAACAGGATCGCGGGCTGAAGCTGCCGAAGAAGATGCAGGCCGATTTCTCGCGCCATGTCCAGGCAATGGCGGACGAGACCAGCCGCGAGTTGAACGCCGCGGATATCGGCGGGTTGTTCGACCGCACCTATCTGCCGGGCAGCAGCGACCGGTTCGTTCTGGTCGATTATGAAGAGACCGGCGCAGCGGGCAGCCGCGTGTTCGTCGGGCGGATCGCGGTCGGCGGCGAGGAGCGGTCGATCTCGGGTCGCGGCAATGGCCTGATCTCGGGCGTGATCGACGCGCTGGCCGGAAGCACCGGGCCCAGCCTCGACGTGGTCGACTATAGCGAGCATGCGATCGGGCATGGTGCCGATGCGCAGGCGGCGGCCTATGTCGAGTGCCGGACGGCCGAGGGGCGAACGGTGTTCGGGGTCGGCATCGATGCCGATATCGCGACCGCATCGGTTCGCGCGGTGCTCAGCGCGGCGAACCGCGCCTGAGCTTCAGCCCGGCTGCGGCCGGGCGGGTAGGGATCGGCTCCCTGGGCAGGCTGCCCGGGGAGCCGTCCGCCTCAGCGGCAGCGAACGTCCTGATTCTGCTCGACGCTCTTGCCGAGCAGCGCGCCCAGCGCACCGCCGATCAGCGTGCCGGCGACACGGTTGCGGCCGCCGTCGATGACATTGCCGGCCAGCGCGCCCGCGGCGCCGCCGACGATCAGGCCGGTCGTGCCGTCGCTGCGCTTGCAGTAGTAGCGGCCATCCGAACCCCGATAGACCTGATCCTGCGCGGTCAGGCGGCGCTCGGTGTAGCGCGGATCGTCGCGATAGTAGCGCGACGCGTCATAGTCGGTGCGATACTGGTCATAGTTGCGCGGATCGTCGCGATCATAATAGCCGTCAGTCGGGCTCGGATAGGAATCGCGGCGGCGGGCCTGTTCGAAGAACTCGCGCTCGCGCTCGTACATCCGGGTTTCGCGATCATAGCGTGCCTGGGCCGCATTCCACCGCGCCTGTTCGGCGCGGGTCTGCGCCGAAGCTTCGGGTGCGAGGCTGGGCAGCGCCGCAATCGCGGCCGCGCCCAGCGCCAAGGTGAGCATCGACCTGGTCATCTTCATTCTCCTCCTTCGGAACGTTACGCCACTGAAACGCCAAATGTCCTTAGCCGGGAATGAACAAAGAGTTCAGTGCGTCGCATCCGGGCGGGAGCGAAGGATTTCGCAGCCGATCCGTGCATCGGGATAGATGTCGAGCTTGTTCGATCGGACCTTGACCCGAACGACTCGGCTATCTCGCAAGGCAAGCGCGGCGACTTCCTCGCACAACACTTCCTGAAGCTCGAAATGGCGCGAGCGGACGAGCTCGTGAATGCCGGTGCGCAGGAAGTCGTAATCGACCACCGCGTCGATCCGGTCCTGCGGCACCTCGGGATAACGGCAGTCCATCGCGACCGTGACTGACACGCGCTGCGGCGCCGCACGCTCCTCCGGGTGGATGCCGAGGCCCATGCTGACCTCCAGCGCTTCCAGATGAATGGTATAGTCAGGCATCGGGACGCTCCCGTCCGTCGAACATCACGTCGCCATCGCGCTTCACGAAGCGCTGGCCGCAATCGACGAAGACATTCTGGCCGGTGATGCTGCGCGCGGTCAGCAGATGTTCGACGGTCGAGGCGATCTCGTCCAGCGCGACCGGGCGCTGGAGCAGATTCTGCCGGGCGTGCTCGGCGAATTCCTCCGGCGTCTGGTCGAGGCTGGGCAGGGTGAGGCCGGGGGAGACCGCGTTGACCCGGATGCGCGGGCTGAGCGCCTGCGCCATCATCGTCGTTGCCGCCTCCAGCGCCGCCTTGCTGCAGCTATAGGTGAAGAAATCGGGGTTCAGGTTGGCCAGCTTCTGGTCGAGCAGGCTCACGACCGCGCCCTCGTCCAGATCGTCCTGTCCGGCGAGCGCCGAGGCAAGCGCGACGGGTGCGCCGAGATTGATCCGCATGTGCCGGTCGAGCAGCTCGAAGTCGGACAGGGGCAGCGCGTCATAGGCGAACATCGAGGCATTGTTGACCAGTCCGTCGATCGGCCCGCCCAGCGCTTCGCGCGAGGCAGCGATCAGTTCGGCGGCGGTCCCTGCGATCTCGAGTTCGCCGGTCACCACACAGCTTTGTCCGCCGATCTGCGCCAGCGACGCGCTCAGCGCTTCGGCTTCCTCGGGCGAGTTGTGGTGGTGGATCGCCACCTGATGCCCACGCAGCGCCAGGCGGCGGACGATCCCCGCGCCGATCCGGCGGGCGCCGCCGGTCACCAGGATGCGCATGCGATCAATATCCCATCAGCGCGAGCACTTCCTTGCGGCTGCGCTCGTCCTCGCGGAACACGCCCATCATCCGGCTGGTCACCATGCCGACGCCCGGGGTGCGCACGCCGCGCGCGGTCATGCAGGCATGGGTCGCCTCGATCACCACCGCGACGCCGTCCGGATGCAGCGCGTTCCAGATGCAGTCGGCGACCTCGGCGGTCAGCCGTTCCTGCACCTGAAGCCGGCGCGCATAGGCATGGAGCACGCGGGCGAGCTTCGAGATGCCGACGACGCGGTCCTTGGGCAGATAGGCGATCGACGCCTTGCCGATGATCGGCGCCATGTGATGTTCGCAATGCGACTGGAACGGGATGCCTTTCAGCAGCACGATCTCGTCATAGCCGCCGACCTCCTCGAACACGCGGCTGAGATGGTGGCGGGGATCCTCGGCATAGCCCTGGCAATATTCCTTCCAGGCGCGGGCGACGCGGGCCGGCGTGTCGATCAGCCCCTCGCGCGTGGGATCGTCACCGGACCAGCGGATCAGCGTGCGGATCGCCTCCTGAACCTCGTCCGGAACGGGAATCTTGGCCGGGGGAGCCACGATGTCGCCATCGTCGGTGCCGTCGTGAATGTCCGCCATGAATTCCGTCTTTCCAATCCAGTTGTAGCCCTGTCCGACGATGACGCTACGGCATGCGGCTTTCGCGCTCAAACCGAGTGTGACATCGCCGTACCGCCTTTCAGAAAAAGCGCCCGGAAGCCTCGCGTTCCGCTCGCTATTCCCGTTGACGGCTCGATTTTACGAGCGTTAGTTGACGTTCATACAAAAGCAATGAGCAGCCACTGCGATGGCTGCCAGCGTCTTTCTCAGGAGGGGGTGCATCCCATGAAAAAGTTCGAACTGCTCGCAGCGTCGGCACTGACCATTTTCTTCGCCGCGCCCGCGATGGCTCAGGACAGCTCGCAGGGCGACGCCGAATATAGTTCGGCGAACGATATCGTCGTGACCGCGACGCGCCGCAACGAAACGGTGCAGGAAGTGCCGATCGCGATCACCGCGGTCAGCAACGAATTGCTGGAAAATGCCGGCGTTCAGGATATTCGCGGGCTCGAGCAGCTGGCGCCGTCGCTCCAGACGACCACCGGCCAGTCGGCGGCGACCGGATCGTCGCTGTCGATCCGCGGCATCGGCACTGCCGGCGACAATCCCGGGTTCGAGCCGGCGGTCGGGGTGTTCATCGACGGCGTATTCCGTCCGCGCGCGGGCGTCGCGCTGTCCGAGCTTCCGGAGCTGCAGCGGGTCGAAATCCTGCGCGGCCCGCAGGGCACGCTGTTCGGCCGCAACACCTCGGCGGGCGCACTGTCGATCTTCACCGCGCAGCCTGCGTTCGAGTTCGGCGGCTATGTCGAGGGCAGCTATGGCAATTACAACGCCTATGAGCTGGAAGGGGCGATCACCGGTCCGGTGAGCGAGCAGCTCGCGCTGCGGCTGGACGCCGGCTATCGCAAGCGCGACGGCTATATCAACGATGCCAATTCCGACCGCGCGATCAACGATATCAACCGCTGGAACGTCCGCGGCCAGGCGCTGCTCGACAGCGGCGATGTCACGCTGCGCCTGATCGCCGACTATTCCTCGACCGACGAGGATTGCTGCGGCGCGATCAGCGTCGCGCGCGGACCGCTGAACGCCGCGATCAACGCGGTGACCGCGCCGCAGGGGATCATCGGCAGCTATGCCGGCGACGCGCTGACGATCGGCGGCATCTCGTACACGCAGAATCCCGAGCACCGCACCCAGGCGATTTCGCCCAATCGGGGCTATGGCGAGCGGGTACGCGATTACGGCTTTTCGGGCGAACTGAACTGGGATCTGGGCAATGTCACGCTGACCTCGATCACCGCCTATCGAGTGTGGCGCGCGACGCGCGACCAGGACATCGATTTCGCCGGCATCGATCGCGCCTATCGCAGCGGGTACAAGACCGGGCTGAACGACTTCACCCAGGAAATTCGCCTGCAGGGATCGGCCGGCATCCTCGACTGGCTGGTCGGCGGCTTCTACCTGAACGAGAAGCTGACGCTGCGTGACACCGTCAACATCGGCAATGACGGCAATCGCTATGTCGACACGGTGTTCGCGGGCCAGCTGGCGCCGGCATTCGGTCGGCCGCTGCAGTTCTATGGCTCGCTCGGCCCGTCGGTGCCGCTGTTCGGCCAGGCGATCCTCAACCCGGCGGTGCCGCCCGCAGGCTTCGGCGCGCTCGCGCCGCTCGTCGCCTGCTTCCGGGCGCAGGCCGGCACCGGCGCGCCCGGTGCGTGCCAGATCCCCAATTATCCGACCGCGGTGATCCCGGGCCTGGCGGCGTTGGTCACCAGCCCGCTGCCGGGTGCGCAGCCGGGGCAGGGCAACAATCCCGACCTGTTTACGGTCAACACCAATGCCTTTGCGGCCTTCACGCACAATATCGTCAACGTGACCGACAAATTCTCGGTCACGCTGGGCGCGCGGTTCAATTACGAGAAGAAGGACCTGGACGCGTCGATCAACAACAACACCGGCAGCTGTACCTTCTTCAACCAGGTGCGGGCAGGCGATCCGGCGGCGACCGCCTATGCCAATTTCCTGCGCAACGTGCCCGGGCTGTTCAACAACCTGTTCCTGCTGAGCTGCAACCCGGCGATCAACACCGAATTCAACGGGAATTACGCGCACAGCCAGGACGAGAGCAAGGTGACCGGCACGGTCAAGCTGGCCTACAAGGTGTCGCCGAGCTTCCTCGCCTATGCCAGCTATGATCGCGGCTACAAGTCGGGCGGCTATAATCTCGACCAGGCGACCTTCGACTCGGTGCTGCTGGGTGGCAATGGCGCGCAGGGCAGCGACCTGGCGTTCGGATCGGAAACGGTCGATTCGTTCGAGGTCGGCTTCAAGTCGAGCTGGGGCCGTGCCTTCACGCTGAACGTCGCCGGCTTCTACGGCAAGTACAAGGACCTGCAGAACCTGGTGTTCAGCGGGAACAACTTCGTCGTCCAGAACATCGATTCCTCGACCTCGAAGGGCGTCGAGGCCGAGGCGACGATCCGTCCGTCGTCCGACTTCACGGTGCGGCTGGGCTATACCTTCCTCGATGCGAAGTATGACGCGTCGAACAACTTCACCGGCACGCCGCTGGCGGGGCTGGAAGGTCGTCAGATCCAGAACCAGCCGCGCCATGTCGTGACCTCGACCGTGACCTGGCAGCCGCAGATCACCAGCGGGTTGAAGGGCCTGCTCCATGTCGACGCCCGTCTCAACAGCGAGACCGAGATCGTCGGCATCAGCCCGCTGAACGCCGATCGCGGCATCGTCCGCAACCCGGCCTATGCGCTGGTGTCGGCGCGGGTCGGGCTGCAGTCGAACGACGGCAATATCCGCGGCGAGTTCTTCGTCGAGAACCTGACCAACCAGTTCTATTACGTCACCGGCTTCGCCGTGCCCGAGCAGAACGGCAATTATGCCGGCTATCCCGGCATGCCGCGCTTCTATGGTGTCCGCGCCCGCTTCGGCTTCTGACGCCGACCGGACTGACCCGAATGCAAAAAGGCCGGGGAGCGATCCCCGGCCTTTTCGTTTGTCCGCCGTAGAAAGACCGGCGTGAGGATCAGTTCTTCTCGAAGGCGACGGTGATCGTCAGGTCGACCGCGTCCGAGACCATCGGAACCGCATAGCCGACATTGAATTCGCTGCGGTTGATGCGCGTAGTCGCGGCAAAGCCGACGGTCTGCTTCTTCGACATCGGGTTGGCGCCGGCACCGGTGAACTCGGCCTCGAGCGTGACCGGGCGAGTGACGCCGTTCAGCGTCAGGTCGCCGGTGATCACCGCACGCGTGCCGCGCGGCGAGACGCGCTTCGACACGAAGCGGGCATCGGCCGGGTTGGCGCCGAAGAAATCGGGGCTCTTGCCGGCCTCGGCGGGCTTCAGCAGGTGCGCGGTCAGGCCGGCGCTGGCAGTCGTCACCTTCGACACCGGGATGGTGATGTCGACCTTCGACTCGGCCAGCTTCGCCGGATCGATCGTGAGCGTTCCGGTGGCGCTGCCGAACAGGCCAAAATAGTCGTTGAAGCCGAAATGGTTGACCTTCCAGCTGATCAGCGTGTGGTTCGGATCGACGGTGTAGGTTCCGGCGGTGACGCGTGCCGGATCCTTGGCGCCGGGCAGGGCGGCGTCCTGCTGGGCGACGACCGGGGCCGCGATGGCGAGGGCGGCAATAATGGCGAAGTTGCGATAGCGCATGACGGCTCCAGTCCGAGAAAGAAGGAGCCCTATGTCAGCGTGAAATTGATGGCCGTCAAATGACGAGTGCGAAACACTGGGTTTCGCGGAAAGATATCAACCGCCGATAAGCTTGCGCCACCAGGGATCCCGCGACGGCGGATGCGGAACGCCGGCGAGACGCTGCTCGACATGGTGCGCCAGCTCGCGGAGGTCGCCGGCGCGCCGGCGATACTCGTCGGGCGCGACGTTGGAGCCCATCTGGCCGCTCTCGATCCGCTCGGCCGATCTTTGAGCGTCGTCCGCCGACCGGTTGAGCTGGTCGGGCAGATCCTCGAGCACTTCTGGATCGGCCGCTGCCAGCGCGTCGACCAGCAGCCTGGCGCTGTCGACATGGCCCGCATTGGCGGCGACGCGCGGGGCGTTCAGGCCGATCTCGGCGCCGAGATCGAGCAGTTGCGCGGTACGGCGCGCATCGATCATGCTTGCGGCGGCGACGATCGCATTGCTGGCATCCACGCCGCGCTCGATCAGCGCATCGGCAAGCGCGTCCTGGCCAAGGAGCAGGGCATGGTCGAGCAGGTTGCCGCCGCCGATATAGCGTTCCCCGATATCGCAGCCGCGCGCCTGCAGCTGCTCGATCAGGACGAGATCGCCCTGGGTTGCGGCGTGATTCAACGCGAGATGGCGAAGACGCGCATCGGTGGCGATCGAACCGTTGGCCAGCGCAGCGCGCCAATCGAGGATCGTCGAGCGGACCAATGCGGTCAGTCGGTCCGCCAGCGCGGGGTTGGTCGACCGCACCGTCTCGATCGCCTCGGCCATCTCGTCGCCGGCGGCATAGGAGTCGTCTTCCGGCTCGAACGGGTCCTGGACCAGGCCGAGCAGGCGGAAGAAGCCGGGCACGTCATCGGCGATGCGGGCGATCGAATCCTCGTGCAGCCGCAAGGCCCAGGCAGGGGGCAGCCCCTGCATATAAGCGACCACCGCGCCATAATCGGGCCCGTCCTCGAGACAGACATAGAGCCGGTCGAGATATTCGAAGCCGCCAAAGGGCAGGTAGCGCAGCTGTCCCTGCGCGATCATCGCGTCGTCGGCTTCCTTCGCCAGCTCGGCTTCGTGATCGATCCAACCCCACAGGTCGTGATAGCCGTCGCTTTCGGGATAGAAGAGCTCGTTGCAGGAAAAGCCCGCAACCGTCCCGTTGAAGTCGATCGACAGCGCATAGTCGAGCCGCCCGCCAAAGGCGGTGCGCCACAGCGCGATCAGGCCCGGGGGCAGGGGGCGGCCGACGCGAGCCTCGACCTCGGCAATCTGATCGTCGGTGATCGGGGGCTGGGCCTGGAGGATCAGCCTGTCCTCGAACACCCGGATCGCGGGGGCGGCACCATCAACTTGCTGCGACACGCATGGGCTCCTCTTACCAAGGCGAGGATGCCGTGCGCTGGTTCAGGTGTCGACAGCGCACCAAGCGAATGGACGCGGGAGCGGTGCGACTTGCCGTGGCGTCAAAGAAAAAGCCTCCCCTCTGGCGAGGGGAGGCTTTCAGTCCCGGTCGCGCCGGGAAAGCGCGATCGATCAGTTCTTGTCCTTGTCGACCAGCTTGTTCGCGCCGATCCAGGGCATCATCGCGCGCAGCTCGGTGCCGACCTGCTCGATCGGATGCGCGGCCGCCGCCTTTCGCGACGCCTTCAGCTCGGGCTGGCCGGCGCGGTTGTCGAGCACGAAGTTCTTCACGAAGCGGCCCGACTGGATGTCGGCGAGGACGCGCTTCATTTCCTTCTTGGTCTCGTCGGTGATGATGCGCGGGCCGGTGACGATGTCGCCATATTCGGCGGTGTTCGAGATCGAGTAGCGCATGTTGGCGATGCCGCCCTCATAAAGCAGGTCGACGATCAGCTTGGTCTCGTGCAGGCACTCGAAATAGGCCATTTCGGGGGCGTACCCGGCCTCGACCAGCGTCTCGAACCCGGCCTGGATCAGGTGGGTGATGCCGCCGCACAGCACGGCCTGCTCGCCGAACAGGTCGGTCTCGCACTCTTCCTTGAAGTCGGTCTGGATGATGCCCGAACGGCCGCCGCCGACGCCCGAGGCGTAGGCAAGGGCGACGTCATGGGCGTTGCCCGAGGCGTCCTGATGGATCGCGATTAGGCAGGGCACGCCGCCGCCGCGAACATATTCGCTGCGCACGGTGTGGCCGGGGCCCTTGGGCGCGATCATGATCACGTCGATGTCCGCGGGCGGCTCGATCAGGCCGAAATGCACGTTCAGGCCGTGCGCGAAGGCTAGCGCCGTTCCGGGGCGCATGCGGCCCTTCAGGTCATTCTCCCAGATCGCGGCCTGATGCTCGTCGGGAGCCAGGATCATGAGGATGTCGGCCCATTCGGCGGCTTCGGAATTGGTCAGCACCTTGAACCCGGCGCCCTCGGCCTTCTTGGCGGTGGCCGATCCGGGACGCAGCGCGATGGCGATGTCCTTCACGCCGCTGTCGCGCAGATTCTGGGCATGGGCATGGCCCTGGCTGCCATAACCGACGATGGCGATCTTCTTGTCGGAGATCAGGTTGAGATCGGCATCGCGATCATAATAGACACGCATGGGCTTCCCTTTCTTTCGCCGGTTCTAGGCGAGGCTGGCAGAGACCGGCTATTTGCCTGGTCGAAATGAAGACTGGGGACCGCATTTCAGTCCCGGTCCTCCCCGGATGGGGAGAGGATGGTTCAGGCGGCGTCGCGGCCGCGCGAGATGGCGACGACGCCGGTACGGGCGACCTCGACCAGGCCGACTTCGCCCATCAGCTCGACGAACTTGTCGATCTTATCGGTTCCGCCGGTCACTTCGAACACGAAGCTGGAGATGGTCGCATCGACCACGCGGGCGCGGTAGACCTCCGCCAGGCGCAGCGCCTCGATCCGGTGATCGCCGGTGCCGGCGACCTTCACCAGTGCGAGCTCGCGCTCGACATGCGGGCCGGCGGCGGTGAGGTCGATCACCTTGTGCACCGGCACCAGCCGGTCGAGCTGGGCGATGATCTGTTCCATCACATGCGCCGATGCGCTGGTGACGATGGTGATGCGGCTGACCGCGCGGTCGTCGCTGATCTCGCTGACCGTCAGGCTCTCGATATTATAGCCACGCGCGGTGAACAGGCCGGCAATCCGGGCGAGAATGCCCGGCTCGTTGTCGACGATCACGGCAAGCGTGTGCCGTTCCTTCACTTCTTCCTTGATGTGCATGATCTGCTTTCAGCGAGTCCGGGGGGCGAGGGGGATGGGCGAGACGACGGCGCGGGTCACACCAGCGCCTTCGCTTCGTCGTCCATCTCGCCCGACACGGCATTGCCCTCGAGCAGCATCTCGGTATGCGCGGCGCCCGACGGGATCATCGGCAGGCAGTTGGCGAGCTTCGCCACGCGGCAGTCAACGATGACCGGGCCCGGATGATCGAGCATCGCCTGGATGCCGGGTTCCAGTTCGTCGAGCGTGTCGATGCGCAGGCCCTTCCAGCCATAGGCCTCGGCCAGCTTCACGAAGTCGGGCAGCGCGTCCGAATAGCTTTCCGAATAGCGCGACTGATAGGTCAGTTCCTGCCACTGGCGAACCATGCCCATATATTCGTTGTTCAGGATGAAGATCTTGACCGGCAAGCGATATTGGGTCGCGGTGCCGAGCTCCTGGATGTTCATCTGGATCGACGCTTCGCCGGCGATGTCGATCACCAGCGCATCGGGATTGCCGAGCTGCGCGCCGATCGCGGCGGGCAGGCCATAGCCCATCGTGCCGAGACCGCCCGAGGTCAGCCACTTGTTAGGGTCCTCGAAGTCGAAATGCTGGGCGGCCCACATCTGGTGCTGACCGACCTCGGTCGTGATGATCGGCGAGCGATCCTTGGTCGCCGCATGCAGCGCGCGGATCGCCCGCTGCGGCATGATCACGTCCTTGCGATCGGGGAAGTCCAGGCAACGCCGCGCGCGCCAGCCGTCGATCCGGCTGTTCCACTCGGTCAGGTCGGGCTTGGGATGGCCGCGCGATTTCCACGCCTCGACCATGTCGGCTAGCGCCGAACCGCAATCGGCGATAATCGGCAGATCGACGCGGACATTCTTGTTGATCGACGAGCGATCGATATCGATGTGGACCTTGCGGCTGTTCGGGCTGAACGCGTCCAGCCGGCCGGTCACGCGGTCGTCGAAGCGCGCACCGACCGCGATGATCAGGTCGGCGCGGTTCATCGCCATGTTCGCTTCATAGGTGCCGTGCATGCCCAGCATGCCCAGCCACTGGTCCGACGCCGCCGGAAATGCGCCCAGGCCCATCAGCGTCGAGGTGACCGGCGCGCCGGTGAGCGCGGCGAGTTCGCGCAGCAGGCGCGACGCCTCGGGCCCCGAATTGATCACGCCGCCGCCGGTATAGAAGACCGGGCGCTCGGCTGCGGCGAGCATGTCGACCGCTTCCTGGATCTTGTCCGTGTCTGCCTTGGTCTGCGGCTGATAGGTCGCGTGACGGATCGGTGCGTTGGATCCGACCCGCGCGGTCGCGACCTGAACGTCCTTGGGAATGTCCACCACGACCGGGCCGGGACGGCCGGTAGTCGCGATATGGAATGCCTCGGTGACGACATCGACCAGCTTGGCCGGGTCCTTCACCAGATAATTATGCTTGGTGCAGTGGCGCGTGATGCCGACCGTATCGGCTTCCTGGAACGCGTCGGTGCCGATCAGCGCGGTCGGGACCTGGCCGGTCAGCACGACCATCGGGATCGAATCGAGCAGCGCATCGGTGATGCCGGTGACGGCGTTGGTCGCCCCGGGACCCGAGGTGACCAGCACCACGCCGGGCTTGCCGGTCGAGCGGGCATAGCCCTCTGCCGCATGGGTCGCCGCCTGTTCGTGGCGCACCAGGATGTGCTTGATCCGGTCCTGCTTGAACAGCGCGTCGTAAATCGGAAGGACCGCGCCGCCCGGGTAACCGAAGATGACTTCCACACCGAGATCGCACAGCGTCTCGATCAGGATGTCTGCTCCGCTCTTCTCGGTCACGCGTGCCTCCTAGGTGTTGCGGTGCGCCCATAGCACCGCCGGAGCGAGGCTGCTAGTCGCACTAAAATGATGCGTCAAGCCTTAAATCGACAATAATCTTTCAATCGACTCGATATTATTGGAAATATCTGTCTCGCCCGTTCGTTGCCAGGCCACGGGGGGTTGTCCCCGGAACCACGTATATTGCCGCTTGGCATATTGGCGGGTCGCAATCCGCGCCCGGGTTGCGGCCTCGTTGCGATCGATCCGGCCGGCCAGCCAGTCGGCGATCTCGCGCACGCCGATCGCGCGGCGCACCGGGGCGTTGGGCGCCAGATCGGTGCGGGCTTCCAGCGCGCGGACCTCATCGATCGCGCCGCCGTCCAGCATCGCCTCGAACCTGGCATCGGTCCGCTGGATCAGCCAGTCGCGATCGGGAAGCAGGATCATCGCCGACAGGTCGATCCGGTCGCCGATCCCGCCCTGACGCTCGGCCTGCCAATGCGCGATCGGCAGGCCGGTGGAGCGGACCACTTCGAGCGCGCGCGCGACGCGGGTGGTGTCGCTGGCACGAAACCGTGCGGCCGCGGCGGGATCGAGGCGGACGAGCTCGGCATAGGCCTCGGCCACCGGCAGGGCGCGGACCTGCTCGCGGATTTCCGGCTCGATCTCGGGGACGGGCGCGATCCCCTCGATCAATGTCAGCAGGTACAGGCCGGTGCCACCGACGAGGATCGGCAGGCGGCCGGCGGCATGGGCGGCATCGATCTCCGCGCGCGCCTCGCTTGCCCAGCGCGCGGCGGAATAGATGTCGGCGCCGTCGATATGACCGAACAGCCGGTGCGGGACACGCGCTTCCTCCTCGATGCTGGGGCGCGCCGACAGGACGCGCAGATCGGCATAGACCTGCGCGGAATCGGCGTTGATCACCGTTCCGTGGTGCTTCTCCGCCAGCGCGATCGCCAGCGCGGACTTGCCGCTGGCGGTCGGCCCTGCGATGAGCGCGACCTTCGGAAGATCAGGGGTACCCATGTTCATCGCCACCCTCATAGCAGACCGCTTGCCCGCGGGGGACCTTTCCTCGGCCACCGATCGCCTGGCGGCGGCAGGATGCGCACCGGGCGAGATGAGCTGGATCGACGAGGGCGTGGCCGCCGATATCGGCTTTGCCCATCATCCCGATGCCGCGCGCGGGGCGTTGGAAGGGGCGTTCGGCGGTACCGATGTGGTGGTCCAGCCCGCGGCGGGCCGGGCCAAGGCGCTGCTGGTTGCGGACATGGACTCGACGATGATCACCGTCGAATGCATCGACGAACTGGCCGACTATGCCGGGATCAAGCCGCAGATCGCCGAGGTGACCGAGCGGGCAATGCGCGGCGAGCTGGATTTCGCCGCGGCACTCGACGCGCGCGTCGCGTTGCTCAAGGGACTCGAGGAATCGGCGATCGACCGCTGCCTCGACGAGCGGGTGCGGTTGATGCCGGGGGCCGAGGCGCTGGTGAAGACGATGCGCTCGCGCGGGGCGCTGACGATCCTGGTGTCGGGCGGCTTCACCCGTTTCGCCGATCCGGTCGGCGGGCGAATCGGGTTCGACCGGATGATCGCCAACCGGCTGCTGATCGAAGGCGGCGCGCTGACCGGTGAGGTGGGCAAGCCGATCGTCGATAGCGGGACGAAGGAAGCGACGCTGCTGGCGGCGATGGCCGAGCGCGGGCTGGAGCCGCACCAGACGCTTGCGGTCGGCGACGGCGCCAACGATCTGGCGATGATCCGCAAGGCCGGTCTGGGCGTCGCCTATCATGCCAAGCCGATCGTCGCCGCCGCGGCCGGCGCGCGGATCGACCATGGCGACCTGACGACATTGCTGTACGCCCAGGGCATTGCCCGCCGCGACTGGGCGGTTCCGGCCTGACCCGCGAAGCACCCCGAACGGTCGCAAATTTGCCCGAATGTGGGGGTCTAGGAGGATGACGCGCATCGGGCCTCTCCCGATCGTCATGGCGGGGTCGGGTTGCGTTCGACGATGAGTAGCGGCGAGCAGCTGACCATGCGGGAACGGATCCGGGCGAAGCTCGGCCAGCGCGGGGCCGCGTTCGTGCTGGCGATCGGCATCGAGCTGCTGCTGATCCTGATCTTCCTGTTCGCGCTGATGCCCAAACCCGAGCCCAAGCTCGGCGCGCCGGACACGCTCGCGTTCGATGTGAGCGGCGCGGACGCGGATAGCGAAGCCGATTCGAGCGAGACGAAGCAGGCCGAGCAGAAAGCTCCGACCAAGTCGTCCGAAAAGCTGGTCGAGGAGCGACCGGTCCCGCCCGATGTGACGCCGCCGCCCGAAGCGCCGCCGACACCGCCCGTGCCCAAGGCGGATGTGCTGTGGCTGCCCAAGCGGGACTATGCCGCGACGGATGTCGGTCGGCAGCAGTCAATCAAGCCCGATGCCACGGCGGTTGCGGCCGCATCGCCTGAAAGCGGGCGGATGCCAGGCGACAGCCAGATCGTCGGTCAGGCTCCGAATGGCGAACCGCTCTATGCCGCCGAGCTCCTTCGAGTACCAACTGCGGCCGAGCTTGATCTCTATAGGCCAAAGAAAGTCGGTCCGGGCTGGGGGGTCATTGCCTGCCGGATGGCGGCTAACAATCGGCTTGAAGACTGCACGGAACTCGCCGATTATCCCCGAGGCTCTCGCTATGCTGGGGCGGTGCGACAGGCGGCTTGGCAATTCCGGGTTCGGCCACCGCGCGTCGGTGGTAAGCCTGTACTCGGTGTAATGGTGCGAGTCCGCATCGAGTACCGCGATATGAACCGAGCAGAGGATAGCGCACGATCGGGCGACTGAACGGTCGCACCGATCCCCGTCTGCTCCCTGTTTTCTCCATTAACCCAATCTTATTCCGGCGCTGCCATCCTTCGATCAGGATCATTGAATTCGAGGGGATACATGCGCGTCCTGGCGATGGCATCGCAGAAAGGCGGGTCTGGCAAGACCACGCTGAGCGGGCATTTGGCTGTGCAGGCACAGCTTGCCGGCAGTGGCCCGGTCGTACTGATCGACATCGACCCGCAAGGGTCGCTGTCCGATTGGTGGAACGAGCGCGACACGGAATATCCGGCGTTCGCGCAGACCACGGTCGCGCGGCTGGCGGCAGATCTGGAGATCCTCCGCCAGCAGGGCTTCCGGACCGCAGTCATCGACACGCCGCCGGCGATCACGATGGCGATCCAGAGCGTCATCCAGGTCGCCGAGCTGATCGTCATTCCGACGCGGCCGAGCCCGCACGACCTGCGCGCCGTGGGCGCCACGGTCGATCTGTGCGAACGCGCCGGCAAGCCGCTGATCTTCGTGGTCAACGCAGCGACGCCGAAGGCGCGGATCACCTCCGAGGCTGCGGTCGCGCTGTCGCAGCACGGCACGGTCGCGCCGGTGACGATCCATCACCGCACCGACTTCGCCTCGTCGATGATCGACGGGCGCACGGTCATGGAAACCGATCCCAAGGGCAAGTCGGCGGCCGAGGTTGCCCAGCTGTGGAACTATGTGTCGGACCGGCTGGAGAAGAATTTCCGGCGCACGGTCTTTTCGGTCCCCTCGACCCCGGTCAGCCAGTTCGGTGCGCGACAAACGGGCGGTGGCTTCGGCCGCCGGGTGGTGAGCTGAGATGAGCGGCGTTAACAAACCGATCGCATCGCTGTCGTCCAGCCTGCTCGCCCGCAAGGGCCAGGCGCGCCCGGCCATGCGCCCGCAGGGGTTCGTTCCCCACCTGTCGTACACCGGCGAGGATCTCGGCTGGAACGACATGGGTGAGGATCGCAGCTATCCGCCGCAGCCGATGCTGGCCCCGGCGCCCGTCGCGCCGGTTGCGGCTCAGCCAATACCCGAGATGGTGCGCCAGCGCGTGGTGCTGGAGGAACAGCTGACGCCCGAAGTCGCGCCGATCGCGGACACGCCGGTCGCCGCAAAGTCTGAGGACGACGTCGAGCAGCCCGCGCCGTCGTCGGTGCAGCCGCAGATCCTGGCCCGGATGATCCGCGATGCGCAGGTCGCCTCGCGTGCACGCACCGACAAGGCCAGGGCGGCGTTCACGCTTCGGCTCGACCAGAACCGGCACCTGCGCCTGCGCCTTGCCTCGGCCGTGACCAACCGGTCGGCGCAGCAACTGGTGACCGAGGCGCTGGACGCGTTTCTCGAGTCGCTTGCCGAGATGGATGCGCTTGCCGGCCAGCTCGACATCACGACCAGCCATTGAGGGGATGACGATGAAACGCCGCACCCTGATGCCGATCGGTCTCTCGATTCTCGTCCTGTCCGGCGCGGTGGTAGGAGCCGGCCTTCCGGGCATGATTGCGACCGCCGCGTCCAGTGAAAATCCGAAAAAGGCAGCCAGCGAAGCCCAGGCCGCTCGCAAGGCGATTGCCCGGCGCAATGCGCAGAGCGCCATTCCCCGCGCCGAGGCAGCGGTCGCCAACGCGCCGCAGAATGCCGAGTATCGCGCGCTGCTGGGCCAGGCCTATCTGCTTGGCGGACGGTTCGCTTCGGCACGGACCGCTCTGGGCGAGGCATTGAGCCTCGACCCGTCCAACGGCGGTGTCGCGCTGAACTATGCGCTGGCCCAGATCGCGCAGGGCGACTGGGCTGGCGCGCGCTCCACGCTCGACACGCATCAGGCGACGATCCAGGTCGGGGACCGCGGACTGGCCTATGCGCTGGCCGGAGACCCCGTGAAGGCGATCGAGATCCTGGTGCCGGCGGTGCGTGCCGCCGATGCGACGGCCAAGACCCGGCAGAATTATGCGCTGGCCCTCGCACTTGCCGGACGCTGGCAGGACGCGAAGAACGTCGCGGCGATGGATGTCCCCGGCGATCAGCTCGATGCGCGGATCATGCAATGGGCCAGTTTCTCGCGTCCGACCAATGCTTATGACCAGGTCGCCGCGTTGCTCGGCGTACGCGCGGTGGAGGATCCGGGACAGCCGATACAGCTGGCGCTGGCACGCCAGCCGGCAATGGCGGCGGCAAAGGCGCCCGATCCGATCGACGCCTATATGCCCGGCAAGGCGGACGCTGAGCCCGTCGCAGTCGCCGCCGCGACACCTGCCACCAGCGTGGCCCCGCCGGCCGATAGCGCCACCCAGCTCGCAGGCACCGGCTCATCGGTGGTGTTCGGCCCGCGAACCGAGGTCGTTCAGGCAATTCCGGCTCGTACGCCGGCTCGCGCACCGGCCATACGCTCGGCCGTTGCCGCGCGTGCACCGGTCGCGGCGGTGCGCGTGGCGGCGGCCCCGGCCAAGGGCGACTGGGTGGTCCAGCTGGGCGCATTTGACAGTGCCGAGATCGCCCGTGACGCGTGGCGGCGGACAACGGCGCGGGTGCCGGCACTTGCACGCTACACACCGAAGGGCATGACTGTCCGGACCTCGGGTGCGACGCTGTACCGCCTGTCGGTCGGCGGCTTCGCCCGGGCGGATGCGGTGTCGCTGTGCACGACGGTGCGGAGCCGGGGCGGCAACTGCTTCGTCCGCGCGCAATCGGGCGATCAGGCGGCGAACTGGACCGCGGAGCGGCGCTCGACGCAGGTCGCTGCGCGCTGATCCAGCATCCAGGTCGATTGCGAAAGGGTCGGAGCAGTGCTCCGGCCCTTTTCGTTTGTGGGGTAAGGGATGCCGGGTCGGGCGGGTCGACGCGAGACCGTGAAGCTGGTCGACCCGCCCTGAATGAAGCGTTGAACGCTCTGGATGTCGCCGTCCTTGCATCGGTCGTGCCAGAAACGGGGAAGCGGGTATTTCCGCCGCCGACGATGGTTAACGCTGTTCGGCGAGCGTTCGAACTGTAAAGTCGGCCGACACTCAGGTGCCTGAGGGCCTGGGCGGACGCGCGGCTTCGGTCATCAGGATCTCGGCAGCACACTGCGTCGCAAGCGTCGCGATCGCCTCGAGCGGCATGCCCTTGTCGATGCCGTGGACATAGCCCGAGGCGAATGCATCCCCGGCGCCATTGGTGTTCGCGATCGGGCGACCGAGGCTGGCCGAGGGAATGTGCAGCCATTCATCGGCGTTGAACAGGAAGGCGCCATGTTCGCCCTGGGTGATCGCGCCGGAAATCCCGCGAGTCCTCAATTCGGTCGCGACCTGCTCGTCGGTCAGACCGGGGAATAATGCCGCCGCCTCATTGCGGTTGATCAGCAGATGGTCGCTGCGATGGAGGATGAACGTGGCGATCTCCGCCGCATCGGCCAGCACGCTGACGTCACCAGGGCAGAATACGATCTGCTGGCCCGCCGGCCGCGCCCGCTCCAGATAGGCGCGCACGCCGCGTTCGGCGCCTGGCCTCAAGAGGAGATAGCCGTCGATCGAAACCAGCTTTTCGTCGGCCAGCCGCGCGGCGCTGTCGAACAGGTCATAATCGACGCCGTGGCAATAGTCGGCGAAGGTGCGTTCGCGGTCCGAGGTGATGAGGGTGTAGATCACCGAATGCGGGCCGTCATAGTCGAAGCCGACGATGCGGACGCCGCGCGCTTCGAGATCGCCGCGCGCGAGGTCGGCGGGCGAATCGTTGCCGAACGGTGCAACAACCGCCGTATCGCTGCCCAGCCGGGCGAGCCAGGAGGCCATGTTCGCGCCGCAGCCTCCGGGAAGCAGACGCGGGGCGATCGCCCCGTCGGCGAGTTCCTCGCCCAGTTCGATGCTGCGATCGACCGGAATGGTCGTGCAGAGCAATTTGCGGATCGCAAACCGATCGAGAAGCGACTCGTCCACCTCTGCGACCAGGTCCACGGGCGCATGGGCGATAATTCCGACGATGACAGCCTCCTGTGGGTACGGTGCGGTCCAACGGGCCCGCTCGCGCGGGGAGAGGGCAGCGACGCGGTTTCGTCAACCCCGTCATATTCCGTTCACCCGGCATTCAGCCCATTGACTACAGACGTAAACGTGCCGATTACAGGTGTAGTCATTGGAAGGGGTGAAGATGACCGAACGCATCAGCGACGCCGAGCATACCGTCATGGAAGTGCTGTGGGACACATCGCCGCTCAGCGCACAGGAAGTGGCCGAACGCGTGCCGACCGAACGCGGCTGGAGCGCCAATACCGTCAAGACGCTGCTCGGTCGCCTGCTCGCCAAGAATGTCATCGCCCATAAGGAAGAGGGGCGTCGCTACCTCTATCGCCCGCTGGTCGAACGCGCCGATTATGTCGCCGGTGAATCGCGCCGACTGATGGACCGGCTGTTCGGCGGCAAGCTGACGCCGCTGGTCGCGCATCTGGCCGAGCGGGACGAGATCACCGACCAGGACATCGCCGAGATCGAGGCCCTGCTGAAGGACCTCAAGTCATGAGCGCCTGGATCGCGGAGACCTTCGTCGCCACCACGCTGCTGATGCTGCTGGTGCTGGCGATCCGTGCGCCGGTGCGCCGCGCGTTCGGCCCCGGGCTCGCCTATGCGCTATGGCTGCTGCCGGTGCTGCGGATGCTGTTGCCGCCGCTGCCCGACAGCTGGCGCGAGCAGAGCGCGGCCCCGGTCGCGGCGATGAGCGACGTCATCACCTATTATGTGATCGACACGGGTGCGGACGCCCCGATCGCCGCGGCATCGAGCGCCGCGCCCGCGGCACCGGCGATCGACTGGATGCTGGTCGCGGCGATGATCTGGGCTGCGGGTGCGGCGGCGTTTCTCGGCTATCATCTGATCGCGCATGGCCGCTTCTGCTCCCGCCTGCTCAGCCGGGCGCGGGTCGACCGCACCGTGGCGGAGGGCAAGGTGCGGGTGATCGAGACCGACGCCGCCCATGGTCCGCTCGCCTTCGGAATCTGGCGCAAATATGTCGCCTTCCCGCGCGATTTCACCGAACGCTATGACGAGCAGGAGCGCGCGCTGGCCCTGGCGCATGAGCTTGGCCATCATGTCCGCGGCGACCTGATCGCGAACTGGGTCGCGCTGATCGTGCTTGCCCTCCACTGGTTCAACCCGGTCGCCTGGCGGGCCTTCCGCGCCTTCCGCGCCGACCAGGAAATGGCCTGCGATGCCCTGGTGCTCGCCGGCCGCGAAGCGGCGCTGCGCCACGCCTATGGCCGCGCAATCGTCAAGTCCGCGCATGGGGGTGCGGTCTCGGCGGCATGTCATCTGCACACGATCAACGAAATCAAAGGGAGGTTACGCATGCTTTCGAAGACCCGGAAAACGTCCCCCGCACGTATCGCTTCGGGTGCCCTGGGGCTGGGGGCGCTGTCGCTCGCCGCACTTGGGCTGACCGCATCGGGCAGCCAGGCCGCGGAGCGCCTGACGTCGAAGGTCGAGGCTGCGACCGGCATCACCCTGTCGCAGGATGCGCCCGCTGCGCCTGCCGAGCCTGAGGCTCCGGCCCCGGCGGTACCCGCCACAGCGCCGGCCGCTCCCGAGCCCGTCGAAGCGGCGCCCAAGGGCGAGCGCATGACCGATCGCGACGCGGTCACCCGGCACGAGGACGACGGCAAGGACGACAAAAAACGCCGCGTCGTCGTCATCAATCGTCCTGGCGTCGATGTGGCCGATATCGACATCCCGAGCAGGATCGAGATCGAGGCGATGATGCCGGATATTCGCTCCGAAAAATGCACAAAGGGCCCCATAACCGGCGAGATGGTGATCTCGCGGCCGTCGAAGGATGGCAAGAAGCCGGTCACGATCATCTGCACCAACCGGATCGAGCACATGGCGCGCGTCGAGGGTTCGATGCGGGGAGAACGTGCCCGCGTCCTGGCGGTGCTGAGCCGTGACAGGGGCCTCGACAGCGCGCTGATAGGCCTGAGGAGCGCCCGCAGCTCGGTTGCGCGGGACGCGACCATGTCGGCCGAGGCCAAGGCGCAGGCGCTGAAGGGCATCGACGAAGCGCTGGCCGAGGTTCAGCAGGAACGTGCCCGCGCCCGCGCCAACAGCATGAACTGATCATCGCAGGATCCGGATCGGTCGCCGGGGTGACCGATCCGACCGGGCTGGCTTTCGGGAGGGGAAGCCCGTCCGCAAGCCAGGGGGAGACGCTCGTTGATGCCCCTTTTCGAGCGTCTCTGGGACGGGGTCGGCCGACGCTCCTTCGCGGTCGGCCCCGCTTTCCAATCTGACTGACGGGGCAGGCGGGGCGATATCGCAATTCGACCATGGCCTTGTGTTCGCTGCCGCGACGGGCCACATCGAATCCATGATCGATGCCCCGACCGGCCTAGCGCAAGCGCTCGATCCGCTCGTGACGCGCATCCTGGCTCCCAATCCCTCGCCCTATACCTATACCGGCACCGAGACCTATCTGGTCGGGACCACCGATCTTGCGGTGATCGATCCGGGTCCGGATTTGCCCGACCATGTCGATGCGATCCTGGCGGCGATCGCGGGGCGTCCGGTTCGCGCCATCCTGTGCACCCACACCCATCGCGATCACAGCCCGGCGGCGGGGCCACTCAAGGTCGCAATCGGTGCACCGATCATCGGCTGTGCGCCGCTGGCACTTGCCGATGCCGGCCCGCGCGCCGACGCGGCATTCGATACCGATTATGCGCCCGACCGGGTTCTGGTGGATGGCGAGACGCTGTCAGGCGAGGGCTGGACGCTGGAGGCGGTGGCGACCCCGGGCCATACGTCGAACCATCTCTGCTATGCGCTGCGCGAGAATGGCGCGCTGTTCACCGGCGATCATGTCATGGGCTGGTCGACCACGGTCATCGCGCCGCCCGATGGCGACATGGCAGCGTTCATGCGCAGCCTCGACCGGTTGATGCAGCGCGATCAGGACAAGATCTATTATCCGGCGCATGGCGACGCGGTCGAGCGGCCGCACCGTTTTGTCCGCGGGCTGATCGGGCATCGAAAGCAGCGCGAGGGGCAGATCCTGCGGCTGCTGGGCGGCGGGCTGGAGGATATCCCCGCGCTGGTCGCGCGCATGTATGTCGGGCTGGACCCGCGTTTGATCGGCGCGGCCGGACGGTCGGTGCTTGCCCATCTGATCGACCTGAAGGACCGCGGGCTGGTCGAGGCGGAAGGAGAGACATGGCGGATCGCAGCCTGAGCAGCGGGTTCGACGGCCCGGTGCCGACCGGACGCGAAGACCCGATCGGTCCCGAACGCGGCGACGGGCTGGGCGGCGGCTGCCTGAAGCTGATCGCGGGGTTTGTCGCTGGCATCCTGGTGCTCGTGCTCGCGGCCTGGGCGGCGAGCGATTATCTGAAGCAGCGCTTCTTCGCGCCCGATCCGGAGACGATCGCGACGTCCAGCCTCCAGGGGCTGCGCGAACAGAACCGGCTGTCGACCTTTGCCGCGCGCTATGTCGCCGTCGTCACCTCGTCGCAAAGCCGGCTGGGCCTCAGCGCGCAGAAGACGATGATCATGCCGGGCAATGTCCGCTACGAGGTCGATCTGGCCAAGCTGCGGCAGAAGGACGTGGTCTATGACAAGTCGACGGGACGCCTGACCATCACCTTGCCGCCGGTCGAGGTCGTCGGGCCCGATGTCGATATCGACAATATCCGCAGCTATGGCGAGGGCGGCATCCTGATGACGCTGACCGATGTCGAGAAGCGGCTCGACGATGCCAATCGCCAGGCGGGTCAGAAGGAACTGGTCCGCCAAGCGCGCGAGCCGATGCCGATGCGGCTGGCCCGCGATGCGACGCAGCGCGCGGTCGAGAGCAGCTTCGCCATGCCGCTGCGCGCGGCGGGGCTGAAGGCGGAAGTGACGGTGCGCTTCGCCGACGAGCCGGTCCGCGACGGCGAACGCTGGGATGAATCGCGTCGCCCGGAGGACGTCATCGCAAATATGCGCTGAAGCGGGCCCGTCTTCCCGATTGTGAAGATGTCGGTGATGCGGTAAGTTGATCGCCAGCGAGTCCGGGGGGACCTGAAGATGGCGACACTTATCGGCCATGCACCGCAAGTCGCACGCGACGACCGTTTCTTCGTGACGATGGCGCTGGTGATTGCCGGCCTGAACATCATCGGCTTTTCATTTCATTTCGCGATGGGCCGATCCAGTTTCGGCGCGCCGCTGCTCATTCACGCCCATGCAGTGATCTTCTTCGGCTGGATCCTGATCTATGTGCTGCAGACCTGGTTCGGGGCGAGCGGGCGGCTGGCGCTGCACCGCACGCTCGGCTGGATCGCGATGGGGTGGATGGTAGTGATGGTGTGCGTCGGCGTGACCGTCACGCTGGCCCTGGTCCAGCGCGGGGCGGTGCCGTTCTTCTTCACGCCCGCCTATTTCCTGATCATGAACCCGATGACCTTGGTCGTGTTCGTCGGGCTGACGGTCGCCGCGATCCGGCTTCGGCGCCGGACCGACTGGCACCGCCGGCTGCATTATTGCGGCATGGCGTACCTTTGCGCGCCAGCCTTTGGCCGGTTGCTCCCGCTCCCGCTGCTGATCCCCTATGCGGGATGGGCCGTATTGATCGGCATGCTGACGCTGCCGGCAATCGGCATGATTGCCGACACGCGGCGGACCGGTCGGGTGCATCCCGCCTGGTGGTGGGGCGTCGGCGCGATGCTGGCGGGGCATGCCGCGATCACCCTGATCTCGGCGAGTGCGCTCGGGCAGGCGCTCTATGCAGCCGTCGTGGCGGGCACGCCAGCGGCGGCCGTTCCGGGCTATGCCTATCCGCCTTTTCCGCCAATGCCTTGATCCGGCGAGCCTGTCGGGCCATGTGCAGCCCCGACAAGGAAGGGATCGGCAATGGACGCACGCAACGGTATCGGCGGTAGCCTCTCGGGGCTCGACCTGCGGGCCGAGATCGACCGGCTGCGCAAGGAGCGCAACGCCGTCATCCTGGCGCATTATTATCAGAAGCCCGAGCTTCAGGATCTGGCCGATTTCGTCGGAGACAGCCTGGACCTCAGCCGCAAGGCCGCGGAAACCGATGCCGATGTCATCGCCTTTTGCGGCGTGCGCTTCATGGCCGAGACCGCCAAGATCCTGAGCCCCGAGAAGATCGTCGTGCTGCCCGACATGAACGCCGGGTGCAGCCTGGAGGACAGCTGTCCGCCCGAGCAGTTCGCCGCCTTCCGCGCGCAGCATCCCGATCACATTGCGCTGACCTATATCAACTGCTCGGTCGAGGTGAAGGCGCTGAGCGACATCATCGTCACCAGCTCGTCGGCCGAAAAGATCCTGTCGCAGATCCCGAAGGACCAGCCGATCATCTTCGGGCCGGACAAGCATCTGGGCGGATACATCAACCGCAAGATGGACCGCGACATGCTGCTCTGGCCGGGTGTGTGCATCGTCCACGAGGCGTTCAGCGAAACCGAGCTGCTGAAGCTTAAGGCGCAGCACCCCGACGCACCGGTCGCGGCGCATCCCGAATGCCCGCCGCATGTGATCGACCATGCCGACTATGTCGGATCGACCAGCGGAATCCTGGCCTATGCCCAGGCGATGGATGCGGACACGCTGATCGTCGCAACGGAACCGCACATCATCCACCAGATGGAGAAGGCGGTTCCGCACAAGACCTTCATCGGCGCGCCGGGTGCGGACGGAAACTGCAACTGCAACATCTGTCCGTACATGGCGCTCAATACGATGGAGAAACTGTATCTGGCGCTGCGTGATCTCGAGCCGCGGATCGAGATCGAGGAAGGCATGCGGCTGAAGGCCCGAAAGAGCCTGGACCGCATGCTGGCGATGGCCAGCGCCACGGTCGGCATGGGAGACCTGGGCCCGGTGAAGATCGCCAGCGGCGACTGACCCGGATAACAGTCAGACCGGTCGGCTGAGCGAGCCGACCGGCGACATATTGCCCACCTGTTCTGATCATGGATCACTCCGGACCTACTCAAATTGAGGTTTTCGGGTTGTCCGTTCATGTTCTTTGGTCAAGCTGCGATGCCAATGCATACGCAACTCTCGCCTCGACACGCTGACGGTGCCGTCCTGCGCGGAGACGGAGGGCGCCTGCTTGCCCGGCTGTTGGCCGAGATGCACGCAACCGCGTCGGCCTCGAGCATTCGTGCCTTTGACGGTGACGTCAATCGCGCAATCCTGTTCATGGCGATCGCTCGCGAGAGCGGTATCCTGTCCGGGCTGTCGGGCGGCCATGCCGTGCCGGAAGGGCGGGGCCAGGGGCGGGCGATCAGCATCAATGCGCTGGCGGCATCGATGTCGCGTCCGTTCGAGACGGTGCGCCGGCATGTCAACGCGCTGATCGACGACGGCCTGTGCGTGCGGACGGCAGCCGGGGTGATGGTGCCGGCGGTGGTCCATTCGCGGCCCGACGTCGCGGCACAGTTCCGCATTCATCATGACGTGCTGGTCCGGCTGATCGAGGACATGGCGTGGTTCGACATGCCGTTGCCCAAGACGCGGGCCTCGGTCCGCTATGACTGGCGTACCGGCCTGGTCGCGGCGCATGATATCCTGCTCACCGGCCTCGAATTCCACGCCTGGCGGTTTCCGTCATGGCTGGACCTGGTGCTGGTCGCGACGATCCTGTGCGCAAACGCCCGTCCGTTCGTCTATGATCGCGACGTTGCGCTGCGCTTTGCCGAGTTCGACGCGCCGCCGCTGGACGGAATGCGCGTCCCGGTGCCGGCCAGCTTCATTGCGCGGGCGCTGGGGTTGCCGGCCTCGACGGCGCAGCGGCGGGTGAACCTGCTGATCGAGGGCGGGGCGCTAGTGCGGATGCCCGATGGCGTGATCGTGTCGACCCCCGCCGAAGAAGATATCGCGACGATCGCCGCCAGCCGCACTAGCAACGACCATACCCGCCAGATCTTCGATCGGCTGGCGGCAGGCGGGTTCCGGTTCGACGATCCGGCGCGCTGCTATCTGGAGTCACGACCCCAGCCGACGCCGTTCCACTGAGGTCAGCGCCATTCCTCGGCCTGGACGAGGTCGGCCGAATACATGTTCACATATTGCACGAGGCGCGGCACCTGGTTGTGATTGGGGCTGGCGCCATGAGGCAGCGCCTGGTGCCATATCACCATGTCGCCGGCATTGCCGCCCACGAAGATCGTCTCGCCGCTCAGATCGACATCACGCGGGTTTTCGGGATGCTCGGCAAGGAAGGCCTCGATCCTGCGATGAAAGCCGGGCGCGAGTTCGATCGCGCCCTGATCGGGCGCGGTGTCGGTCAGGTACAGGATGGCCTGGGTCGCGAAGGGAATCGGCAGGGCCAGGCTGACGTCCCAGTGGCGGCGGATGCCGAGCCCCGGTGCGACATGAGCGACCGGCGGATTGAAACCCAGCCGGTCGATGATCGTCCAGAGGTCGGGCGTGCCCCATAGCTGGGCGAATGCCTTGTGCACGCGCGGCGACCGGCGCGCCGCATCCAGTCCGGGGCCCTGGAAGCGTTCGATCATGATGGTGTTCTCGCGGCCATACCAGCTGGCCCGATCATCCGGCCGGGCGCCTATGGTTTCGTAGACCAGCGCGGCCATGACCGCGGCCTCGTCGGCGGAAATTGCCTGACGCAGGATGACATAGCCGTGCTCGTCCCAATGCGCGATATCTTCGGGCGACAGGACGTCGGGCATCGCGCTGATCGCGTCGAACCGGCGCTGTGTCGCCTCGGGCGGCGGCGCGCCGTCCAGCCAGGCATGATAGCGCTCGATCGCCTCCGGGTCGGGCAGGCCTGTGACGCTCCTGACCCAGTCTTCGAAGCTGTCATAATCGGGCCGCTGGCGATGGAGGTGGCCAAGCGCCTGGCCGAGCCCGAGGCCGAGGATATCAAGCCGGACCCGCGCCGCCATGTCGAGCGGCTGCCGGGGGCCGCGGCCGGTGGTTCCGTCGACCCAGGCGCGCAGCCCGCGCATCCATTCGCGGGTGGTGGTGGTATCGAACATGGTCACCGGATCGGCTGGTCGAACATCAGCGCGCCGACATATTTCGCCGGCGGCGAGCCGTGGCTGAGCACCGCATCGTTGTAGGCCTTGAGCGCGAAGGACTCGCCCTGCCGCCGCTTCGCCTCCTCGCGCAGCGCCATATGCTCGGCATAGCCGGTGAAATAGCTGAGCAGCTGGGTCGAGCTCAGGCTGGCGCGCACCCATTTTCCGGCGGCCTCGCGCTCCTGCTGGAACGCGCCCTTGGTCATCAGCGTCATCGCCTGCTCTCGCGTCATTCCTTCGGTCTGGATGCCGATGTCAAGCAGTGAGTTGGTGACCGAACGCAGGCGCATCTTGAGCACGGTCAGCTTGAACAAGGGATCTCCGTCCAGATAGCCCGTGCCCATCATCATCCCCTCGGCATAGACCGCCCATCCTTCGACGAACGAGCCGGAGGACAGGACCGCACGCAGCACCGAGCGATTGTCGTTGGAATGAGCGATCTGGAGATAATGGCCCGGCATCGCTTCGTGGATGCTGAGGTCGTGGATCATGTAATCATTATATTCGCGCAGGAACGAGGTCGCCTGCGCGTCGCTCCACTCGTCGGGGATCGGCGAGATGGCGTAGAAGGTATCGAGATTGCGCTCCAGCGCGCCGGGACTGTCGCAATAGGCGACCGAAAAGCCCTGCTGGAATTTGGGCATGGTGATGATCTTCACCGGCGTGTCGGGCACGGTGACGAGATTCTTCGCCCGGACGAAGGCGGTTGCCTCCGCCAGAGTCGCCCTGGCCTTGTCCATCAACTCGGTACGGGCCGGCCGCTTCGCATAGCTCAACTCTAGCGCAGTCTCGATCGCGGCTTGCTGCTGATCGGCGGTCGGCGCGTCGGGCAGGGCAGGGGCACCCGGCCGGCCGGCGAGGACGGTGCGGGAGATGCGATACATCTCCGTGCGGATGTCACGTGCGGCCGTTTCGGCCTTGGCCTTGATGTCCTGCCGGGTCAGGTCCGACTGGAGCGCGAAGCGCAGCTTCTGGTCATACAGTGCGGCGCCCAGGCGGAAATCGCCCTTGGCCTGCGGCACCAGGACCGTGTCGATCCACTTCTGATGCTCCGCAACGGCGGTCTTCAGACCGGCGAGCGCGCGATCGAACCGGGCCTGGTCCGCCTTGGGCAGGGTGTCGCGATGCGAGGCGAGCATCGTCTCCGCGATTTCCACCACGCCGCTGTTCTGGCGCGAGACGGTTTGGGCATAGACTTCGGGCACGCGCGCCGGGACCAGCTGGCGCCGGGTCTCGGCGAAGAGCGCAGGGAGCTTCTCCATTCGCGCGGTCGCCGATTTCAGCCGGTCGGGCCAGGGGGCGAAGTCGCGCGCGGCAAGTCCGTAGAGCGCGCCGCCGGCAATATCGTTGTAGATCTGCGCGTCCCATGCCCAATTCTGCAGCGTCTCGATCTGCCAGAGATCGTAGCGCAGGGCATTGTCGAGCAGGGCGGCGTCGACCTGGCTGTCGCGGCTCAGCGTCGCGCGATCGATCTTGCCGAGTTCGGCGAGCAGGTCGCGGTCGAACCGCGCCGCAGCCGCGCGACCGGCAGCACTGATATCGGGGAGCGCGCTGTCATAGGCGTGATTGCCGAGCGTCGTGGCGTATGTCGGCGAGAGCCGGGCGAGGCCGTCGATATAGCGCTTCGAAAGTGCCGCGAATTGGGCTTCGGCGGGCGAGGGGGCCGCCTGTTGCGCCTGGATCGGCACGGAGCCGGTCGACAGCGCGGCGCTGGTAAGAAGCCCGGCAAGGATGAAGCGCATGGAAACTCCCCTGGTCTGAGTGCGCGAGCCTAGCGGGGCGGGGCGGTCGGGGCTAGGGGAGCTGCATGACCTTTGCACTCGACCATTTCGACCTCGACGCCTTCGTCACTTCGACCCTGGCGGAGGATCTCGGCGACCGCGGCGACATCACGTCCGCCGCTGTGATTCCGGAGGACGCGATGTTCACCGGGGTGATGGACAGCCGCGATGCGATCACTGTCGCGGGCCTGCCGATCGCCGAGGCGTTCTTCCGCCGGCTCGACCCCGATGTGGTGATCGAGCGGCTGGTGGAGGACGGGCAGAGCGTTGCCGGCGGCACCGACCTGATGCGGCTGCGGGGCAGGGCGCGCGCCCTGCTAACGGCGGAACGCTCGGCGCTGAACACCGTCCAGCATCTGTCGGGGATCGCGACGATGACGCGCGACTATGTCGATCGGTTGGTCGGCACCGATGCGATCCTGCTCGACACGCGCAAGACGCTACCGGGGCTTCGCGCGGTCGAGAAATACGCGACCCGCATGGGCGGCGCGACCAACCATCGCATGGGCCTGTGGGACGCGGCGATGATCAAGGACAATCACGTCGCGGTCGCCGGATCGGTCGAGGCGGCGGTCCGCCGCGCGGTGTCGGCCGGGATCGAGCAGATCATCGTTGAGGTGGACGCGATCGACCAGATCGAACCCGCACTGGCCGCCGGGGCGACGCACCTGCTGCTCGACAATATGGCGCCGCCGGTGCTGCGCGAGGCGGTCGCGATCGTCGGCGGTCGAGTGCCCACCGAAGCGTCGGGCGGGGTGCGGCTCGACACAATTCGCGCCATTTCGGAGACAGGCGTGACCTTTGTGAGCGTCGGCCGCTTGACCCAGTCGGCGCCCGCCGCTGATATCGGTCTGGATTTCGTTCAGGACTGAGGATCGGATCGATGGGCAAGCGCATTCCGGCAATCGCGACGGCACTGCTCGCAGTCGTCGCTCCGGCGGCGGCCTCGGCGCAGGCTCTGGTCTGTCGTCCGCCGGCGCGACCGGATATTCCGAGACCGGATCTGCCGAGCGCATCGCAGCCCAAGCGCGTGGTCCCGATCGGATCCTATACGCTCGCGCTGACCTGGAACCCGGGATATTGCCGCGCCAATGGCGGCGATGCCGACAGCCGGTTCCAGTGCGGCGGCGGCAACCGGTTCGGCTTCACGCTGCACGGACTGTGGCCCGATGGCCGCGGGCGCGAATGGCCGCAATATTGCACCCGCGCCGAAATCGTGCCGCCCCAGGTCATTCGCGAGACGATGTGCTCGACCCCCTCGGTGCAGCTGATCCAGCATGAATGGGCCAAGCATGGCACCTGCATGGGCGTGACGCCCGGCGAATATTTCGGGACGGCGCGGCGGCTCTATTCGGCGCTGCGCTACCCGGACATGAACGCGCTGTCGCGCCGGCCGTTGACCGTGGCCGGGTTCAAGCGGGCCTTTGCGAGTGCGAACCCGTCGGTGAGGGCAAGCGCGATCCGCGTGACGCTGACGCGCGATGGCTGGCTCGACGAGCTCTGGCTCTGCCTCGACACGCGGATGCGCTACGAGACCTGCCGCGCGGGAAGCGGCGGCGCCCCGGACCGGGCTCGGGTGAAGATCTGGCGCGGCGGTCGCTGAGCCGCGCCACGCCTCGTTACAGGTCGATCGTCACCGTCGAGGGATGATGCTTGTCGAGATGCTTGCGGATGATCCGCAGGTTGCGGGTGTTCGAGCGGAAAAAGAAATCGGGCACGATGCCGATGACCGGCACCAGGCCGAGCAGCCAGTCGATGCCGACATTCCCCGCCATCCGCACCATCGCGGTCTTGGGCATCTTCAGGTTTCGCGCTTCCCAGACCATATAGCCGCCCAGCGCCGCAGCGATGAAGCTGCCACCCACGGGAATGATGTCCAGAATGACGTCGAGCCCGACCGTCTGGCGCGTGCCGGGAATGACGAAGCTGCGTTCGAGCAATTTTTCCATGGTCTCGACGCGGGCCCGGACGGCAGCCGCGTCATTGCCCAACAGTCCCTTGCCGATCAGACCCGAATCCATCCGCGTCGTCTTCGCCATCGCCTATTCGACCTCGTTGCGCAGGCGGTATAATGGGTGCCAGGCCCGACTATTCGCCTGCCAGCCGGTTACCCTCTGGGTCACGATCGACCAGCGGAAGGGCTGTGCGATCGGAATATAGGAAGCGTCGTTGGTGAGTGCGAGATCGGCCTCGGCAATTCGTTGCGAGCGGTTCGGCAGGTCGGCGGCATCGCGCGCTGCCTCGATCGCAGCCATCGCCTGGGGCGAGCATAGTCGGCAGGCGGTGACCAGGAACCAGCGGCCGCTGTCATAGGGTGCGACCTGGTCGATCAGTTCGAGATCCGCCGGCTCGCCCAGCGCCACCCGCTGCGGCACGATACCGATGTTCAGCATCGACTGCGCGATTGCGCCCCAGGCCAGCGTCGATCCCTGGCCGGGCGGAAAGGCGATTCGCAGGCGCAGCTTGCCGGGATGCTCCCGCTTCCAGGCTGCAACCAGTTGCTGCGCGGGAATCAGCCGGGCGACACCGGGAATGGCGCTCCAGATCGGGGTAGCGGGCGGTCCCGCGGAATCGAGTTGCTGGGGAAGGAGCGTCTCGACGGGCTTCCAGTCCGGATGAAAGGTGCGAGTCAGCGCCTCGCGGTCGATCGCCATTGCAACCGCGTTGCGATTGGCCGCGTCCGCCAGGAACCCGTCGCGCGAGACGATCGCCAGTCCGAACAGGCCTAGTGCGGGATCGATCCTGAGCCGCTCGGGCGGAATTGCAGCGGCCCAGACGAGCGGCCATTCGGCATAGGTCCCGCCCAGGACCGCATCGACCAGACCGTCGCGAAACCGTGTAACCGCGCGCGAGGCGCGCTCGCCGCGCAGCAGCACCGGCGTGGCAAGGCGGGGGCGGGCCCCATCCGTATCCGCCTGTGCGTCGGGGTCGCGCGCGGCTGTCAGTAGGAGCGCGTTCCCCCTGGCCTGAGCAACCATCGGTCCGCTGCCGAGCCGGTTCCTGCCGGCGGTGCGAAACACCGCCAGCTCGGGCTGGGCGAACAATTTCAGCAAGTCGGGCCGCGGGCGCCGCAACCGCACCTCGATCACCTGCGGCGTCATCTCGACGATTTCATCGATCACCGCCAGGAACGGCGCGAGGCTGTTGCCGCTTTTCGCTTGTGCCGCCTTGCGCAGGACACGGACGACCTCCGACGCGGTCACCGGCGATCCGTCGGACCATGAGGCATCGCGCAGGCGGAAGATATAGGACAGTCCGTCGTCGGTGACGGTCCAGCGCTCGGCCAGTCCCGGCTCGATCTGTCCGGCGCCGTCGAAGCGCACCAGTCCCTGGGCGGTGGCGGCCATCAGCGCACGGTCGGGCGGGCTGAGCGGTGAATTGTCGGGATCGCCGATCTGTGCCCGCTCTCCGATGACGCTGACCGTGATCGGCTTGCCCTCCTGCCTCGCATCGTCGCACGCCGCCACGGACAGGGCGAGCGCGGAGGCGAGAAAGACGCGGATCATCAGGGGCTCCGGTTGGCGACTGGCCGGAGGTGTATGGGCGGGAGACGGTGTTGGCAACCGATGCCGGCGCCGAAACCGTCACCCGCAAGGTGCTGCGCGCTGTGCTTTATGGTGCGGACGGCGGGACTCGAACCCGCACGCCCCGAGGGGCAGAAGATTTTAAGTCTCCGGCGTCTACCGGTTCCGCCACGTCCGCATCCGGGGCCCAGCAAGCGCAGGGCGGCGGACCCGTCAACCTGAATCAGTCGACATTGAGGCGCGCGCGCATTTCCTTGCCGGGCTTGAAATAGGGGACGCGCTTGGCATCCACTTCGACCGTTTCGCCGGTGCGCGGATTGCGTCCGGTGCGGGCATCGCGACCACGGGTCGAGAAAGCGCCGAAGCCGCGAAGCTCGACGCGGCCATCCTCGGCAAGTCGCTCGACGATCTCGTCGAAGAAAACCGATACGATCTTTTCAACTTCGCGGATCGACAGGCCGGGATTTTCCTCAGCGAGCGCCTGCACGAGTTCCGAACGGATCATCCAAGATACCTCCCATTGGCGCCGCAGAAGACTTTCCACGGCGACCACCCCTCGGGCGCACCGTTAGCGCGCACTGGGGATTTGCATCAAGGCGCAGATGACCGAAATCTAACAAAAATCAACAGAAGAAGGGGGACCGGCGGCTGCCGATCCCCCAACTGGATCAGTTCTTCTCGCTGCGGGCCTTCAGGGCCTCGCCGAGAATGTCGCCCAGCGAGGCGCCCGAGTCGGACGAGCCATACTGCGCAACTGCCTGCTTCTCTTCGGCGATCTGCATCGCCTTGACCGAGAAGGTCGGCTTCTTCGAACGGTCGAAACCGGTGACCATCGCGTCGAACTTCTGGCCGACCTGGAAACGCTCCGGACGCTGCTCGTCGCGGTCGCGGCCGAGATCGGTGCGCTTGATGAAGCCGGTCGCGCCATCGTCGCCCGCCTGGACTTCAAGGCCCGCGTCGCGGACTTCGAGGACGGTCACGGTGACAACCGAGTTCTTGTTCAGCTTGTCGCCAGCCGCCGGCGAGGCGACGCCGCCACGCTCAAGCTGCTTCATGCCGAGCGAGATGCGCTCCTTGTCGGGCTCGATCGCGAGCACGACGGCCTTCACCGTCTCGCCCTTGCGATGCAGGTTCAGCGCGTCCTCGCCCGAAATGCCCCAGGCGATATCCGACATGTGGACCATGCCGTCGACGTCGTTGTCCAGGCCGATGAACAGACCGAATTCGGTCGCGTTCTTGACTTCGCCCTCGACTTCCGAGCCGACCGGATGCTCGGCTGCGAAACGCTCCCACGGATTGGCCTGAGCCTGCTTGAGGCCCAGCGAGATGCGACGCTTTTCCTCGTCGACCTCGAGCACCACGACTTCGACTTCCTGCGAGGTCGAGACGATCTTGCCCGGATGGACGTTCTTCTTGGTCCAGCTCATCTCCGAGACGTGGACCAGGCCTTCGATGCCCGGCTCCAGCTCGACGAACGCACCATATTCGGTGATGTTGGTCACGCGGCCGCTCAGCTTCGCGCCCAGCGGGTACTTGGCCGATGCGCCATCCCACGGATCGCTCTCGAGCTGCTTCATGCCCAGCGAGATGCGCTGCGTATCGCGGTTGATGCGGATGATCTGCACCTTAACCGTGTCGCCGATGTTCAGCATCTCGGACGGGTGGTTGACGCGCTTGTAGCTCAGGTCGGTGACGTGCAGCAGGCCATCGATGCCGCCCAGGTCGACGAACGCACCGTAATCGGTGATGTTCTTGACGACGCCGTCGATCACCTGGCCCTCGGCCAGCGACTGGATCAGGCCCGAACGCTGCTCGGCGCGGGTTTCCTCGAGCACCGCGCGACGCGACACGACGATGTTGCCGCGCTTGCGGTCCATCTTCAGGATCTGGAAGGGCTGCGGAATGTCCATCAGCGGGGTGACGTCGCGCACCGGACGGATATCGACCTGCGAACCGGGCAGGAACGCCACGGCGCCGTTCAGGTCGACGGTGAAGCCGCCCTTCACGCGGCCGAAGATCACGCCCTCGACACGGGCGGTCTTGGCGAATTCGGTTTCCAGCTTGTCCCAGGCGGCTTCGCGGCGGGCGCGGTCGCGGCTGAGCATCGCTTCGCCATTGGCGTTCTCGACGCGGTCGACATAGACTTCGACTTCGTCGCCAACCTTCAGGTCGGCCTTCTGGCCGGGGGCGGCGAATTCGCGAAGCGGCACGCGGCCTTCGCTCTTCAGGCCGACGTCGATGACGGCCAGGTCGTTCTCGATGCCGGTGACGGTGCCGATGACGACGCGGCCTTCGAAGCCGTCCGCTGCGCCAAGGGTCTGTTCGAGCATTGCCGCGAAATCGTCGCGGCTCGGGTTCGGCGAAGTAGCCATATGAGGTTCAATCCCAACTAACAGTTTTTCCGGCCGGCTGGTTGGTTCCAGCGGTCTTTAAAGGCCGAAATGCCGCGGCGGCCCCATGCCGGACGCGGCATCCCTTGCGCGATGAATTACGAGGGAAGTCCCATACGCATCGAGAATGCGAAAAGGGCGCATGGGCCGTGCCCAGCACCTTCCCCCGCGAGTCACGGCTCGCAGGATGGGCGCGCACATAACCCCTCGCGGTGCCATAGGCAAGCGAGGCCGCTACTTGGTCTTGAACGCCTTCCAGGTCTTGAACCGGCCGGTCGGCCGCGGCGTGCCGTCCAGCCGGTCGACTCGCAGGATGGTGACGGGGTGGAGGATCATCTGCCCGCGCATCGCCCCGTCTCCGCCGCCTGACGGCTTGGCGAGGATCCGCTTGGCGACGTCCATGCCCGAAACCACGTGTCCGAAGGCAGCATAGCCCGGATTGCCCGGCCGAGCGTCGAGCCCCGGATTGGCACCGATCATGATCGAGAAATTGCCATTGCCCGAATTGGGATTGGCACCGTGAGCCATGGATACCGTGCCGTCGACATGCTTGATGCCCGTGATGCTGGTCGGCTCCAGCGGCAGCGGGTCGAGCATGCGCCGCGCCTCCGTCCCGATCCCGCCCTGGACGAAGCCGAGCTTGGGATCGGCGGTTCGGCGCGCCGCGCGGTAGAAACGCGTGCCCTCGAACCGGCCGTCATCGACATAGGCCATGAAGTTGGTGGTCGTCTTGGGCGCTCGGCGCGCATCGAGCGCGAGCACGATATTGCCCTCGCTCGTCACGATCCGGACGCGGACCATGCCCGGCATTGGCCGGCCCTGGTCGGCGGGAGCCGAGGCGGTCAGGCCGAGCAGCAGGATCGCGGCGAGCATCGGGTAGCGCATCGAACGGACTTCAGTCGGCGTCGGTGCCGGCCTTGGCCGCCATTCGCGTCTCGACCAGCGCGATCGCCCGCTGGACCGCCGCATCGATCGACAGGAAGCTGGTGTCCAGCAGTACCGCGTCGTCGGCCTGCTTCATCGGCGCATTGCTGCGTTTGGTGTCGCGCTCGTCGCGCGCCCGAATGTCGCCCAGCACCTTGTCGATGCTCGCCAAGATGCCCTGCTTGCGCAGTTCGAGATGCCGGCGCTGCGCGCGGATCATCGGCGTCGCCTTGACGAACAGCTTCACATCGGCGTCCGGAGCGATGACGGTGCCGATGTCGCGCCCGTCGAGCACGGCACCGCCCGCCTGATGTGCGAACTTCTTCTGGCGCAGCAGCAGTGCGGCGCGCACCAGCGGATGCGCCGACACGATCGATGCGGCCTTGCCCGCATCCTCGGACTTGAGCGCCGGGTCGTCGAGCAGCTGGTCGTCGAAGCTGCATGCGGCAACCGCATCGGCTTCGTTCGTCGGATCGAGGCCGTTCTTCAGCACCGTCGCCCCGACCGCGCGGTACAGCAGGCCGGTGTCGAGATGCGGCAACCCGTAATGTTTCGCCAGCGCGCGGGCGATCGTGCCTTTGCCCGAGGCTGCCGGTCCGTCGACTGCGATGATCATGGAATGCAAGGTGAACTACTCGGTCAGCGCGTCAAGCGTCGGATAGAAATTGGGGTAGCTGGTGGCCACGGGCGCCACATCGTCGATGGTGACGTCGCCACGCGAGACCAGTCCAGCGATGGACATGCTCATCGCGATACGGTGGTCGAGTTTCGAGGCGACACGAGCGCCGCCTGCCAGCGGTTCGCCGCCCGATCCCTGGATCGACATGCCGTCCTCATGCTCCTCGACCGACACGCCGATCGCGCCCAGTGCCTCGGCCATCACCGCGATACGATCCGATTCCTTGACGCGCAGCTCATGCGCGCCGCGTGCGACCGTCCGGCCCTCGGCACAGGCGGCGGCGACGAACAGGATCGGATATTCGTCGATCATGCTGGGGGCGAGTTCGGGCGGCACCTCGATCGCCTTCAGCGGTGCATGGCGGACGCGCAGGTCGGCAACCGATTCGCCACCGACTTCACGAGGGTCGACCGACTCGATGTCGGCACCCATCATCCGCAACGCGTTGACCAGCCCGGCGCGGGTCGGGTTGAGGCAGACATTGCGAATCAGGATGTCGGACCCCGGCACGATCGATGCCGCGACCATCCAGAAGCCGGCTGATGACGGGTCGCCCGGCACGGTGATCTGTTGCGGCTTCAGCTCGGCCTCGCCGCGGATCGAGATGATGCGGCCATCGGGGCCTTCTTCTACCGTCAGCTCGGCACCGAAGCCCTTCAGCATGCGCTCGCTGTGGTCGCGGGTCGGCACCGGCTCGATCACCCGGGTGATGCCGGGCGTGTTGAGGCCGGCCAGCAGGACGGCCGACTTCACCTGGGCCGAGGCGACCGGGAGGCGGTACTCGATCGGCACTGCGGGGCACAGGCCGCGCACCATCAGCGGCAACCGGCCGCCCGGGCTTGCGGTGAACTCAGCGCCCATCTGCGACAGCGGCTCGATCGCCCGGCCCATCGGGCGCGACGACAGCGACGCGTCGCCGATGAAGGTGGCGGTGATCGGATGGCTGGCGACCAGGCCCATCAACAGACGGGTCGAGGTGCCCGAATTGCCCATGTCGAGTGCCTGGTCCGGCTGCATCAGCCCGCCGACGCCCACGCCGTGCACGCGCCAGATGCCGTCGTCGCCGCGCTCGATCGCCGCACCCATCGCCCGCATCGCGGCGGCGGTGGCAAGCACGTCCTCGCCCTCCAGCAGTCCCTCGATCCTGCTTTCACCGACCGCGAGCGCACCGAACATCAGCGAGCGGTGGCTGATCGACTTGTCGCCGGGAACGGTCACGGTTCCGCGCAGCGGTCCGCGCGCGGAGAGGCTCAGGGGGCGGGGAGGGAGGGCAGACATGGCGGCGGCTTTGGCAGGGCGGGCAGGGCAAGGCAAGGCGCCGCCGTCGCGATATTCCGCCACATGCCTCTCGATCGGAAGGGCTCGGCGGACCTGTGTGCCGAGCGGCTTTGACAGCGCCCTTGTGCTATGGCAATGCGCCCACCACTTTCCGGGACCTATCCCGAAATCCAGTCATTTTGAAAGGCAAGAGGCGACACATGGTGAAGCCGGAATGGGGCACGAAGCGTGGTTGCCCGAAGTGCGGAACGCGATTTTACGATCTGGGCAATGACGAGCCCGTGACGTGCATCAGCTGCGCCTTCACCTGGGAGCCCGAGCCCATCCTGAAGTCGAAGCAGCCGCTGCCGTTCGAGCAGGTCAAGGCAGACGAGAAGAAGTCGGACGATTCCGACCTGGGCGACGATCTGGACATCGGCGCGGACGACGAAGAGCCGTCGGCCGATGACGACGTCGATCTGGGCGGCGACGACGACCTGGGCGTCGAGACCGTCAGCGACGAAGACGAGAATTAATGTGGATAACTGGCAAGCGGTGAAAAAAGCCGCTTGCCAACCCGGCGGGGCCCTTCTAGAGGGCACGCCTTCCCGGGGTTTTGGGGCCGTAGCTCAGCTGGGAGAGCGTCGCAATGGCATTGCGAAGGTCAGGGGTTCGATCCCCCTCGGCTCCACCAAACCCCGTAAGCTGTTGAGAAGACAGTGAAATTTGGGAAAGCAAAGGCTTTTTACAGGCGGCTGTTACAAATGTAACAGGGACTGAGGGCCATGTGTACCTATCTCGCCAAACGCGGCGCTACCTATTATTTCAGACGGGCTATACCCGCAGAGCTTCGACCCGCTTTTGACGGGCGGGCAGAGTTTATGGTGTCGCTGCGGTCCAAGGATCGGGCTGAGGCCAAGCTGCGTATTCCTATCCACACCGTCGAAACGGACAAGCTGCTCGCTGATGCTGCTCGATCCCTAGCGGGTAAGCCTGCCGCTAAGGCGGTTGCCCCTAAGTCGGCTGCCCAGATTGAGCGGGAGCGTAGCCGGTGGGAGTATGAGCAAGAGCAAGCGGATCATGTAGCTGACGCGCTATTCGCCGCCGATATGGAGGCTGAGGCCCTTGGCCCGATCATCGATGCTCTGAGGGCCGGGAAAGAGCCTGAGGGATCGCTAGCCGACATAGCCAGGGCTGGCAGACTGTTAGTAGAGCATGAGCGAGAGAGGGCCGGAGCGGATATTGCTGCTCTACATGCTCGCTACGGACAATCTGCCCGCGCATCGATAGAGCAAATTCAGGTCGTAGAGTGCGAGCCTGCTACTGAGTCCGGGCTGTATCTCGACAGAGAAATCCTAGATCGCTGGGCCGCAGAGCGCGGTGTCGTTCCAAAGGGCAAGGATACCCATAGGGCCGTAGCTGAGTGGTTTTATGCCCGCACCGTTCGTAAGCCCGTCGAGCAAATAACGCGACAGGACGTACTAGCTTTCAAAGACAAGCTGCTTTCTGAGGGGCAGTCCGTCTCCAACACGAACATGAAGCTATCGCGACTGCGGACGCTGCTCGGCTGGGCCTATCAGAATGATCTGGCTCCCGCCAACGTCGCTGTGGGCATCACCGTCAAGACGGCTGATAGCGGGAAGGGCAAGCGGCTTCCGTTTGCGTTGGACGAGCTACAGGCCATCTTTGCTAGTCCGGTCTTTGCCAACGGCGAGCGCCCTAAAGGCGGAAAGGGTGAGGCTTCCTACTGGCTCCCCCTGCTCGGTCTGTTTACCGGAGCGCGACTAGAGGAAATAGGCCAGCTTCGCGTGTCCGATGTGCAGCGCCGGGAATACCCCGATCATGACGGCAAGATGCTGGCGGGGTGGTTCCTGCATATCACTGAGGCGACCGACGATCAGGGGCAGGCCAACAGGATCAAGAATGCCGCCAGTGAACGGCTTCTCCCGCTGCATCCCGAGTTAGAGCGGCTTGGCTTCATTAGCTATGTCGAGGGGCTCGCGGATCAACAGGGAAGGGTATTCCCCGATCTTGTTCCTAACATCTATGGCCGTCTGACCGCCAAGTGGGGCGAATGGTTCGGCCCTTATATGCGAACTGTGTGCGGTATTACGGATAAGCGGAAAGTGTTTCATTCATTCCGCCACACGTTCAAGGACTACACCCGTAGGGCTAAAATACCCGAGGGCATACAGCGGCAGCTAATGGGTCACGCGGGCAAAGACGTGGCTGATGAGTATGGCAGCGGATATGATCTGTTCAGCTTGGCTGAGGCGATGGCTTCTTACCGGGTGCCGGGACTAGAAATTCCTAGTAATCAATAAGGGTTACGCATGGCCTATACTGTCATATGGAAGAAGCAACCGGGCCAAGAGGTCATCAACGAGCTAGTATACGATGATTTGGATGAGGCAATCTTTAACGCTGACTTGCCGATGGCTGTACCATTTACAGTTGAGGCGGCGGTCTTTGATGAGGATGGGGACAGGAAACATATAGTCGTCGTGGGCGGTCCGTCCAACTGATCGGAGCGAAAGATACAGATACCCGAAGACGCCCCAGAGAAGCCGTCAGGGCTCCTTTGAACACGTTCGGGTATCTGTGGGCCAGAAATGCCTCTCACTTCTCAGTGAGTCTCCTAGGCGGATTTAGAAGGGGTGCTGGTCAGCCGACATCCGGGCCGAGCGGGATGCCAGCCTCACGCCGGGCAGCCTCCCCGGTCGGTACGATACGCACGCCGGTTGCCGACTGCACATAGGCCACGTCTCCGACAGGGGTGCCATGCGAGCGGCGGGCAGCGGCCCCGGTCTGAGGAACGCGGATGCCGGTCACGTCCTGCCCGCCCCGGTAGGGATCATAGCCGGTCATGCTCTGCCCCGTGGCAGGGCCGCTAGGAGCTTGCTTGTAAAAGGTGAAGCCGGTCGGACCCTCCACCCATTGCGGGCCTGCCTGAGGCGTCTGAGCGGGCGCTGCGGGAGCCTGAGGGGTAGGGCCGGGAAGCCCGTTGAAGCCGAACGAGCTATTGACCGTCATGCCCGGCGGGATCGAGGCAGCATCTGGGATATCCGGAGCATCGGCATAAGCTTCGACCGTGCTGCCTAGGGCATCATCCACGGTCCAGTTAGCTGCCTCAGCCGCGGTCACTTCACCCTTACTGATCGCCAGCGCCTTAGCATCCTCAAGGATCATAGGGGCGAGGCTATCAAGATGACTTTCATCCCCGGTGTCATTGTAGGCAGTCAGCACCTTGTCATACAGAGAAACAGTAGCATCGTCGCTATTGTGGATTAGATCGACAGCGATATTCAGGGTATCCCGCAATACCGGAACGCGATTGGCGAAAGCATCAAGCGCATTCTTATAGGCGATATTGGCAGGGTATCCCTTAGCTAGTTCGTCCTGAGCTTGCTTCTGTACAGTGCGGGGATTGTACCCATGTACGGCAATCAGGGATAGAGCCGCCTTGACCTTTACGGCCTGACGGTGAGTTAGTGCGGTCATTGGTATTCCTTAGATATGTCGAGGGAACTTGGCAGGGGCGGGAGCCGGGAGCGGCGGGACATGGCCCATTGTCAGAACGGGTGGGATCGTCCCCTTGCGGACGCAAGCGACTAGGTAGCGATGAGCATCCTTGAAGCGAGGTGCGTTGAGGTTGGGACGTCCACTGGATTCCCATAGCAAATAGACCTCAGTGGCCATGCGGCGGGCTATGACTTGGGAATCCTCCGGCAGGTCGTAGAGTGCAGGCGTTACGGCCCGGTCTGATAGCTGCGGCCAACCGGCTTCACGCTCGATAGCTTGCCGCGATAGGAACACGGACAGATTGGCGGCATGGCCGGGCATGAAGGCAGCAGCTAGAGCCTGATCGGCGTTGCCCTTCATCATCCATGTTTCCACCGCGCCCCATTCCACATGTGCCTTGGTCGCATCAGCATACGGGCCTGCTCGCTGTAGCAGATCGGCAAGTGTGGACGGTTCAACATGCCACTTGGGCCGGGTATCGGCTGGGATCGAACGGGGAGGCTTTGGCGCTTCCCCGGCTCCCCAGTCATGCAGATCAGCCATTATGCCGCGATGGCCGGGGCCGTGATATAACCCCGACGCTTGCCAGCAAAATAGATATCGAAGGCAGCAATAGGATCGCCGGGAGCTAGGGCCAGGATCGCAGCCGGGATAGCCTCGGGCTTGCGAGCAATGAGATATTCAAAGGCATCATCGGGCAAGCTGGCAAAGCCATTGACGTTATGCGAGATGGGGTCCGATGCCTTAGCCGTTATGTCGTAGACGTTCTTGGTGTAGCGTATTGTATAGGGCGCACTGATAAGATTGCGGCCATCATCCGGGCAGATCACTTCAATATCAGTGAAGCCATTAAGTCGCTGATTGCGTTCAACCATAGCTTGATCGGCAAGGGCGGTAGCGAAGCGCTCCTTGGCATTCTCTAGGGCCGCTTCAATCTCATTGGCCTTAAGCTGAGCAGGCTTACCGAGCAGCTCGATAGTGGCAGTTACCTTGTAAAGATCATTACTAAGCCGCTCTACCTCAGTGGCGATATCGGCAAGTGCAGTCGAATTGGTCATTGATTTTCCTTGTGATGTAAACTGGGGTTTAGCGGCGGGGAGCAAATGCCCCAATCTTTAGTTTTTCATCCCGGTACGTATGGATGGTGCCGCTATCAGCATCAGCAGCCGCCATCAGCTTCGCAATCGACGGACGGCCAGCAGGCTTGCACTTGGCGTATTCGGGAAGCGGGATGCCTAGAATATCGAGAGCAAGGCGGAAGCCGCCACGGATACGGCTATCCACCTTCTCGATATGGGCAATAACGCGGGGATCATTAAGGCGGCTAAGGTCAATCGGCGTAGGGTTCATGGATTATCCTTCAAATCGAGGGAGCAACTTTGGCAAAAGTCAAAGAGAGATTGCCCGCTTGCACATAAGAAAACGAAACGGGGATATTGCTGTTATGAAACGGGAGCCTGCCAACCTCCCAACAGGAGAGTGCAAAGAGATTGGCAGGCGATAGCGTCTATGAATCCGGCTGATGGGCACAGTTTGATGTGGTCTATAGTTAAATATTATAGACGCTAAGGGTTGAGGCTATCATTCCTCCGAATAATGCAGGAATCAGCACAGATAATATGGGACCATGACCAGCAAACCAAAACTATTTGTGTCTTGATACCTAAAGACTAGGGGTGCCCCTAGCTATGATTCCTACATTAATCGGAAGAATGAATGATATCCCTTATGAGATATACGGATTGAAGCCGTAGAGTAGGATATATCTATCATGATATGATCCTAGATTAGATATATTGAAGCTGTATCATCGGCCCCCCTATCCCCCCAGAGCTTCCAATATGGACGCTACCCGCATGGCAGGTGTGAGGATAATTCGACCACATAACGATAGGCCGAATGCCTAGGCTACGGTCAGTGGAGGCGCTGAACAGGCCGCATGATCCTGAGTTAGATTATACGTCGCTTGTAGAGCATCGGCCGATATCCATGCACTGTCCCTAAGAACGGCACACCCCTTCGCTTAACGCTAACCATTGCTGGCCGTGGATATCTACCGTTATCGCACGGTCAGGCGTTCCTAGGGCTTCCTAGCTTGGGCGGTAATCAGTGGAGTATATTGCCGTACGGTACTGGATCAGACCGGGCATGAAGGCGAAGATTGCTATTGCTATACGGTCCCGAATTGGCGGACGATTTACGACGCCACATAGGCCGGCCTCATACAGCCCCGCTCAGCGCCTCCACGGTAGCCCGGCTAGGTCGAATCCTGAGCCTGCCAAATCGACTCCACGGGTCGTCCCTGCCCAATCTAGCGGGCATCCAATCGGGCGAGCGCCTTGTGCAGGCTCGCGGGGTGCCACTTGCCCCCGGCTGGCGAAGGGATCGCACGGGTATTCAGTGCCTCGACCATCTTGCGAATGGACAGTCCCTCGGCCTTCAAAGCCAAGAGGTCGGCAGCGATAGGCTCTAGCCGGTCCATAGCCTCAGCCTGATTGCGAGCAGCTAGTACCTTGCCATGTTTGCCTAGCTCAGTCCCCCGATCCTTGGCCGCGGCTAGAGCAGCCTTGGTCCGTTGACTGATTACCTCAGCTTCCTTCTCTGCCAGCGCGGCGAATAGGTGAAGCTGGAACCGATCGGCGTTCGGCATATCAGCGACGGCGAACTCTACACCCGTTTCCATCAACCCGGATATGAAATGGACATTGCGGGCAAGCCTGTCGAGCTTGGCGATAATCAGGCCAGCCTTCTCCCGCTTGGCTGTAGCGAGGGCGGCGACAAGCTCAGGCCGCTTGGAAAGGGCATTGGCTCCCTTGCCCGTCTCGACCTCGATATGCTCCCCGATCAGGTCAACACCATTGGCAGCAACGTACCGTGCCACTGCCTCCCGCTGAGCCTCCAGCCCTAGGCCGCTCTTGCCCTGCTTATCCGTGCTAACGCGGAGGTAGGCGACAGCTTTGGTCATCTTGCGGAGGTTCATAACGGCTAGTCCTGTTCACGGGTCAACGAACGTATACCCATGAACAAGCCCGTTGGCAAGCCGTTCCCGAGACCCGCTGCAATCCTGTAGGCCGGGTATACGGGGGAAGCAGGTTGCTCCCAATTGTTTGATTGCCCCCTCGCGTAACTATGTCAAAATGGGGCCGTTGAGTGCAGGGGGCGGTGCCGGTGATCTATGAAAGTTGGCCTTGGAAGCAGCAGCTTTTGAAGGATGCTGACATTCTTGAGCGATGGGCGAACAAGCCGGAGTCACAACGGAGAGGCTACCTTCTAGAAAGCAAGGTCTTCAACTCGGCCTACGCTATGCGGAAGCTGGCCCATAGCTATAAGTTGTCTAGCTCATTCGATGGTCGAAGCGTCGCCTGCAACCGATATCCTTCCATAAAGCCAATGACGTGGATGGACAGGTGGTATTATTGGGAAAACTTTGACCTAGAAACGCCTAAGCCGGCTAACGTATCGGCTTTGACCTTAATCGATACGATCATTCATAGCTACATATTTGGGGAGTTTGTGAATGAGGAACCGCAGCTAAGCACGAAATTCATCGTAACATCGGATTGGAAACGGAATAAGTACCTCCTTGAGTTCAGCTTAGAAGATTATCTTACATTGATGAGGGAAGCTGGCCTCGACCATCCGAGCAACGTACAGATGGCTTACAATCAAGATGACGGGGACTACCGCATGTGGCGAGGCCACGGCGAGCCGCCTTCCCATGCTGTGGCTAAGATCTTTGGGCCTGGAAGGCTGATTAAGTGAGCTCATCACCGCGTCGGTCGGAAGGCGAGCTTATTACCGCGACGCTGACGGCTCTTAAGTTGTTGCAACAAAGACCTAAGCGCAGGACCGAATTAGCGTTACAGATACAAGAGAGCCTAATAACGCTGATATCCCGTTCTGAGAAAAGTATATCTTTAAGAAAGCGGCAGATTGCAGCAATCAGAGAGGGTTTTGCCAGCAGGGAGTTTGGGAAGGTAGAAGCGAAAGCGGCTAAGGATCGCATTTCGGGTCATTACGACAGAATTGAGGAACGCAAGTCCATAATTGGATTATGTCGTGACATAGGTGACAGCGTGGCTTTCCTGTACATCGATCGATGGGATATCAAGCCCCTATTCCTGAAGGAGCGGGCAGGTAACATCACCGGAAAGCAAGGAAATAGATTAGAACGGGCGATCCTTCGGCGGCTTTTCAAGGAGGGCTACACTTGTCTCCTTAACGATCTCACGGGATCGCTACGGTTCGCTGACATTACGGTCTTCGGACCCTATGGCACTTTCCGCCTGATCGAAGCAAAAAGCGGGAATGGCGGAAACAAGAAGCGTGCCGCGCGACAGCAAGCTGAAGCTAAAGCTGTTATGGATTACTTGATAACTGATAAGCGCGAATTTCAGGGTGCGCCAATGGTTAGGCTTTCCCTACAGGAACGTCCACGCTATCATGTGGGGCACCTTAATCGCCTCCTAGATACGTATTTTAGCACCGGAAGGCGACAGGCGTTCCGCGAGGTCGAGCCGGGCGTATTCTACATGGTCCTTGGGGAGCAGCTATCTGGCCCCCTTCTAACCCGCCTCAGCAAGAGCGAAGGCCCGGTGATGGTCATGTTTAGCAATGACTTCAAACGACGCGGCGTAGCCTATTATCCATTTCCTCTCATCCTTAGGAAGGTTGAGCATATCGCAAACTTTTATGCGGGCGAATTTTCGATTGGAGTGATGGTCGATATAAACAAGGTTATGCGCCTTAGCGGTGTCAGCGGCAGAATTGAGCAGAGCGGCGATCCGCAGATGCCATTCACGTATTATCCTGAGGGCGGAGGGCAAAACGGTGTTCCAGAGTTTATGCACATTGGTTGGCATACTACCAACCGCATGGCGGCTGAGTTCCTAAGCCCTCGCTCCCTTGTTCGGATGCTGGCTCAGCGTATAGAGTTAATCGCTTCGGACGTAGAGATTCGGGGAGGGTTAGGGCTTCCCTGAGACGCAGCCCCCTGTTACATCGGGTAGTGCCAACCGTTACAGCGGGCTGGAAAAAAGTCTTTGCTTATCAGTGCTTACAGGGTTCGTCACCGATCCCCCTCGGCTCCACCAAACCCCCTGATTTCCGGCTGATCTGCGGATCGTGAAATGCCGGAACTCCCGCCAAGGACCGGTGTGCGGGCCGCCACGAGAGGGTGGCGATTTCTCCAAGTCTAGACTTCCGCGAGCCGCCCGGCCGCGGCTGTGCCGTGCGTTGGCGGATGAGCCGTGACCCATCCGCCAGTCGCAGTGTCGATCAGCGCGCCTCGGGCGTCGTGTATTCGCGCTTCGCGGCGTCGTATCGCCACACGCTGGCATCGCTCGCCTTGGCTGCGCGTGCCTTGCCGCCCGGACCGGGCAGGGTGCCGGTCAGGTCGACCTTGATGTCGGGCCATTGGCCGGTCTTCTGGCCGGTCAGGCTGAGGCTGGCGCGGGTGGCGAAGCAGGTGTCGGGCGCCGATTCGCGGTCGCAGCCTGCGTCGTTGTCCGATGCGTCGACGATATTGCCGCCGAACAGCCAGCGGCCGGACTTGTCAGGCGCCGAGCGGAACATCGCATGGGCATGCAGCGTCTGGCCTTCGCCTGCCATCATGCGATTGGGATAGCCCACCAGCACCCCGTCGCTCAGCGGCTTGGTGAAATAGTCGCCGCTATCATCCTCCATCGGCGGATTGCCGGTGCGGCTGGCGGCATAGATGCCGCCGAGGTCGAGTTGGCGGGTCAGCACCTGCCAGCTGCCGTTCTTCAGCTCATAGGTGATCTGTGACAGACCCAGCCTGGTGTCGGGCGGCACGAAGTCCGGGAAGCCGGCAGCGGGTTCGGAGGTGGCCACCGCGGTGTACCATTTACGGCCGTCGACGACGGTGTCGAAGCTGATCCAGTAGGTCAGTCGCTTGTCGCCGACGACGCAGGATTTTTCCTGCGCGGGCGTCTTGCACAGCGCGGTCATCAGGTCGTCATAGCGCGGCGGGTGCGGATCGTTGCTCCGCTGCGCCAGCGCGCTGCCGGACATTGCAAGCGTTGAAACGGCGGCGGCGAGGTACAAAGCCTTCATCGTCGTCACCTCAGCTGACCGAGTTCAGATAATCGCGCCAGCCCTTGGCCCAGTGCGCGCGATCCTGCGCGGAGGCGGACTTGACCGAACAGATCGACAGACCTGGACCGTCACCAGGTGCGAATGCCTCACAGCTCCAGGTCGCAGCGGGGAGCTGGCGCGGCCACGACGTCAGCACGCTGACGATGCGGTTGCCGTTGATCCCGACCATCATGTCGAAATCGTCATCGGCATTGTTGGCCGACCAGGCGCAAAGACGTTCGAAGCCGGGAAGGGGGCCATTGGGCGGCGCGCAGCTGTCCTTGCCGATGACGCCCAGAAACGCCTTCGCGCCCGGCGTGCCGAGGTCGAGATCCTTCGTGGCGAGCTTGCCGAGCGCGACGACGCCGCGGTCGGGTGCCTGCTGCACCGATGCCACTGCGAGCGCGGAACCAGCGAGCCCCGCAAGAGCAGCCAGTCGAGTCGCGGTTCGAAACCCCGCGCTGTAGATGATACGCATACCGAGTTGCCTTCCTCTGTTCGAACCCGATCCCTGACCCAATCCCGGCCGTCCGCCGGGAGACGCTGGACCATGCCCGAGGCAGGAGCATGGCCGGACCGGGTGGCCAAGTCCAGCGGGAGCACGCGATAAATTGATCAACCGATAATTAGTTCCTTGCCGGGCCTTGTAGATGCGGCCTTGCCTGTGTTGAGGGGACGACCCTGACGTACGCGCCTGATAGTAATCGCTGCTCAATTATGGTCGACGCCGCGGCTTTGCTGTATTAACAGCTGGTTATGGGACGCCGATCGGATCACACCCGCCCCGAGATCGAGCAGATGCTGGTGGTGGAGGGGCACAAGCACCTGGCGGAAGTCGGCTTTGCCCGCTTCTCGGGCCGCGAAGTCGCGAAGCGCATCGGTTACTCGATCGGGACGCTCTACAATGTGTTCGGCAGCTACGATAATTTCATCGTCGCGCTGAACACGCGGACGTTTCAGATCTGGGCGAAGGACTTGCGGCGCGCGCTCGATGCCTGCGAAGGCGATCGCATCCGCTGTCTGGTCGAGAATTATTTCCGCTTCGCGCGGGAGAATCGCAACCTTTGGCTGGCGATCTACGACCACCACCTGCCGGCCGACTATGTGATGCCGGAGGAGCATGACTGGTTGCGCGGCGAACTGACCCATATCGTGGTTCATGAAGTGACCGCGGCACTGCCCGACACGGCCGCAGCACGTGCGCCAAAGCTGGCGCGCTCGTTGGTTGCCACGGTCCACGGCCATTGTCAGTTCGATCTCAGCGGCAGCTTCGCGCTTATGGGCGAAGACGAGCCGGTGGCGATGGCGCTGGCACGCGTACGCGACACGCTGACCGCGGCGGCCAAGGCCGCCGACTGAACCGGTCGGGCAGGTCGGTGATTCGCCTCAGGGGCGATAGCGTTCCAACCAGATGGTGCGCAGGATCGTCTGGTCGAGAATGCAACTGCTATAATTGATCGCGGCCGCCGACCCGCCATTCTCGACATCGGCGTCGTCACGGCATCCGGCGTCGCGCTGCACGATCCAGTCGCGCTGCAGCGCGCGCAGCGCGGTCTTCTGCGCAGGGTTCAGCCGGGCCATGACGGTGCGGTAGGTCTGATTGAGCCGTGCATCCTGTCGCGTATTTTCGGCGCCGGTGCAGTCCATGATCCCGGCGGTCACCCCCTTGGCCGCGTCGCCGCTGCTGATGCAGCGGTTGAAGGCCGGGGTGTAGCGCTTGTCGACCTCGGCGCGGGACTGACCCGGGCCGGGCAGGGCAAGCGCCGCCATCAGCATCATCACGATCGAACTGGACGCCACCATATCGTCTCCCTTCCGGATAACCGGGATCAACTATCGCAAGCGAGAACGCAGCGCGATCCATCCGGTGCCACACTCATCTCCGATAAACTGAACGGTGTCTATATATTCGTTGATGTATGTTTTACGCTTTGATAGCAGGCGGTCCGGCCGCGTACCCGGCCATAGGAGGTGACTGCATGCGTAAACTGACCCTCTTCCTGTCGGCGATGATGATCTCCTCGGCAGCCGTCGCGGAAGTCCCCGGCGACGACCATCCGCTTCTGCCGCGCTATCAAGGGGCAGAGATCACCGGCTACCGCGCCCCGTCGCAGGACACGGTCCTGATCCCGACGGGTCGTATCGGCAATGCCGAGGCGCCGCGGCTTTCGAAGCAGCTCGAAGGCGTGGTGACGCATATCGACTATGCCGTTCGCCCCGCGCTCGCGACGACCCAGGTCGGCAATTACTATGCAAAGCTGCTCCGCGACGCGGGCTTCGAAACCGTCTTTACCTGTGTCGGGGAAAGTGCCTGTGGCGGCGGCATGGGCGCGCTGATCTTCAACTCGGGCAAGGTGGCACCCACCGGACTGGCGGACGGCCTGTTCGGTGATCGTATGCGCGTGATCGTCGCGAAGCGTGGCAGCGACTGGGTGCTGATCCACATCTATGAGGGTCCGGACCGGACCACCATCTACGAGGCGGTGGTCGAGAACGCTGCCTGAAGGCTGAAGGCCGCGCCGGTTCGCGCCGGCGCGGCATCCCTAGGATTTGCAGCTGACGTCATATCCCGCGACGGGGCTGTCTCCGTCGCCGACGGTGGTCACGCTCAGCGTTCCCGCCGCGCCACCATAAGTGAACCGACAAAAGCCGAAGCCGGTGCCGGAACAGTCATCGACCTCGGTAACGCCGTTGGCGATCATGTCCGCCACCGCTCCCGACGCCTCACCAGCCGAGTCGCGTTCTCCGGGCTTCCAGCCATAGCGCGCCAGTCTCGTTCGCGCGGTCGCAATGGGCACGCCGTAGAGGTTGGGCACTTCCGCCTTTCCGCCGCAGACCGCATCCTTGTCGGCCATCTTCCCGACGGCAATCGATCCGCCCGTGTCCACGGCGAGGTCGGCAAAGGGTTGCGAGAGGAAGTCGCCGTCCCACAGGCGAAGGCGATTGCCGTCGAGCTGCTCAATTCTGGCAAGCGAGCGCGAGGTGTCGGACTTCATCCAGGCGAGCGCAGTCAGCGTGTCGCCCTTGAAGAAGGCGACATTGCCCTTGCCCAGTTCGCACGACCCGCTGGTGCCTTGCCCGAACGATCCGACGAAGCTGACCGCCTGATAGCCGCCGACCTGCGCCTCGCCGGTCACCGCCCAGCCGCGATCCGCCACCTGACGGCCCGCTGCGGTCTTGGGATCGGACAGGAGGTGGCTGCAGGCCTCTCGGTCGGCAGCCTCTTGCGGAGCCCGCGGCAGTTGCGAGGTCGCGGAAACCGTCAGTCCGGAGATCGTACTGGCGAACTTTGGTCCCTCGGCCTGACGCGCCGCTGGTTGTGGCGAAGGGGTGGGCTGATCCACAACCTTGTTATCCGTCTGCGGCGTCGAGGAGCCGCAGCCCGAAAGGGCTGCCAGCGCGGCTGCAGCGCAGCAGGTGAGAGCGATACGCAACATGGCCTCCAACAATTGAGATGAACATGAGACGTGCTCGAATTATTGAACAGTGTCAATAATTCTGGTGTCGTCTGGTTAGCCGAACGTGGTGGGGGTATGCCGCCACGCTCTGGCGGCGGTGACGGTATCCTGGTCGAGGTGGAGATAGGCGGGATCGAAGCCGGCGATCGCGGCCAGGGCGGGCCAGTCCGAAATCTCGACCCGGCGATTGCCGATCGCGACGATGCCGGTCGAGCGAAGGTCCTGCAGCGTGCGATTGACGTGAACTGGGGTCAGGCCCAGCGCGTCGGCGAGGTGCGACTGCGTCACCTCGAACGCAAACCGTTCGCGCTTGCCGGCGCCGGCATGCTCCAGCCGTGTTCCGATCTCGCACAGCAGATGCGCCATGCGCGCCCTGGCATCGAGCCGTCCCATATTCGCCATCCATACCGACTGGATCGACGCGTCGACGACGCAGTCGCGCCAGAAGGCTTCGACGATCGCCGGATAGGTCCTGGCGACGCGCCGCAGGTCCTCGTGGGGAATGCGCAGCACGACGACGTTCGACAGCGACTGGAGTGCGCCGTCCGCGCGGGGCACGACGACCGAATGCAGGTCGCACATGTCGCCCGCGACATACATGGCGGTGATCTGCCGCCGTCCGTCGACCATCTGAACGAAGCGCCCGAGCATGCCTTCCACGACGAGACAGGCTTGCTCGACCAGCTCTCCGGGAGCGACGATATCGGCATTGGCTCGGCCGCGCTGGATCGTCGCAGGCAGGCTCAGCAGCGCGGCTGTCTCGTCATCGCCCAGTGGCGACCGCTGGACGATCCGGGAGATGAACCGCTCGAGCGCTTCGGAGGTCGAGATGGTCAGGCGCTGCATGCGGTGCCCTCCCCGGCCGCGACCGGCCTGTTGCTGCCCGCGATCATGGTCTCGTCATATGGAGGGGCGTAACGATATCCCGGCATTCGCCCTGAATGCTTTCAGGCGGTGAAGGTTTCGCCCGGTCCCGCCCGCGGGGTCACCCGAGGGCCTCTCAGGGGCGGGCGGTCCGCTTCAAGTCGCGGAACCGCACAAGCCGACCGGCATCCTCGTCCCACAGCACGAGCGGGATCGTCCGGATGCTTTCGCCGATGGTCATCCGGTTGACCTCGGACAGGTGAGGAGCGCGCTCGAGGACCTTTTGCAGCCGGTAGAAGGGCACCGCGCTGCACAGATGATGGATATGGTGCACGCCGATATTGGCGGTAATCCAGCGCAGCAGGGGCGGCAGCACATAATGCGAGCTTCCCATCAATGCCGCCTCGTGGAAGTTCCAGCCGGTTCCGGCCTGCCAATAGGCATCCTCGAATTGATGCTGGATGTAGAACAGCCACACACCGGTCGACGCGGCGATCAGGGTGATCGGCAGCTGGATCATCAGGAATGGCCCGACGCCGACCGCCCATGCCAGTGCGATCCACAGGATCGCCGCGGCCAGGTTCGTGCCAATCGTGCTCAGCCAGGGCTGCCACCCTGCGCGCATCAGCCCGACCGGCAGCCGATGCTGCAGCAGGAAGACATAGGCCGGGCCAAGTCCGAACAGGACGATCGGGTTGCGATAGAGCCGATAGCCCAGCTTTCCCCAAGGCCCGAGCGCCGAATATTCGCGCACCGTCAGCGTCGCCACGTCGCCGACGCCTCTTTTGTCGAGATTGCCGGTACCGGCATGGTGCATCGCATGGGTGCGGCGCCAGTAACGATAGGGCGTCAGGGTCAGGACGCCGATCACGCGGCCGGTCCAGTCATTGGCGCGCCGCCCGCGGAAATAGGATCCATGGCCGCAGTCGTGCTGGATCAGGAACAGGCGCAGCAGGAACCCGGCCGCTGGGACGGCCAGCACCAGCGTGACCAGGTAACTCAGGTCGAGCGACAGCCACATCAGCACCCAGAGCAGCGCCAGCGGCACGGCGCTGAAGATCAGTTCGGCGACTCCGCGACCGGTATCGGCGCCGCGGAACGCGGCGACGTCGCGGGCGATGGTCTTGAAATCGAGAGCAGGGCGGGAGGGCAGGGCGGCGGCAATCGAGGCAGAAGTCATTGAGGGGGCAGGTGCCTTGCTCTGGAAGGGAACAGGGGGGAGGATGTCGGAACCCTTCGGTCCGCGACGTGGCCTGTAGCCGATTTATCCGAAAGCTGTGACGGAAAGATGCCAGTCCCTCAATAAATTGCAGTGTCTAACCGGGCTGGCCGGATCGGTTGCCGTTGGATAGGCATGTTCGCGAAACTGTGCGGATCATCGGGTGTCGAACAAGCTGGAACAGGCCAACCGCGATCTGGACGCGGCGCGCGACCTGCGCTGTGCCGGCACGCCCTATCGCGAAATCCGTCGCCGCCTGGGGCTGAGCATGGGCCAGCTTGGCCGGATCCGGCGCGCGCTGAAGCGCGAGCGTGGTGGACTCACTCGCCTTCGCTCGACCAGCGGCGCGACCGACCGGGACCTGCCGATCAGCCGATCGGCGCTGCCGTCGGGCTTGCGCAGCCTGCTGGGCGCTGCGGGCATAAGCACGCTTGGCGACCTGGCCGACCGGTTCGACGAGCGGGGGCTGGCGGGGCTGAACGCGATCCCCGGGGTTGGGCCGCATCGCGCGCGGCTGATGACCGATCTGCTCGCGCGCCACGATCTCTGGCCGGGCGGCGAAGACCTTCGCGCCGAAATCGAACGCCTGTTTCCCGAGCTTGCCGAACAGGCTGTCGAGCGGGACGTGGTGGACGAAGACTGACGGCTACTTCCGCTTTCGCGCGGTCGCTCGGGTCATCGGATCGGGCTTGCGCGGCGGCTTCCAGCCAGGCGGCGGCGTCATGCGTTGCTGGCTGGTGCCGAGGCCCATTGCGCCCGGTTGCTGGCGCACCAGTCCCGACGTGTCCGCGGCATCGGCCTCTTCACCCGACGCGCCGCCGCGGATCAGGTTGATCCGGTCGCGCAGCACGCGTGCGCGCTCGAAGTCCATCGCCTTGGCGGCTTCTTCCATCTGCTTCTGAAGGTCGGCGATCGAGTCCGGCATGCATCCTCAACGCGGCATGTGACGCAATGCTCCGCCGACCGGCATCAGCCGCGGTAGCGCGTCTCCATCAGATCCAGTTCGCGGGTCAGTTTCTGCGCGATGCTGCTGCCGATCCGCCGCTCGCGCGTCAGGTGACGGAGCGCATCGCGTTCGGCCTTCAGCCCGACGAGGCGCAGGTCACGCTCGAGCTTGTCCTGCAACCGCGCCTCGGCCGAGGCCTTCGCGCCCTGGCTGCGGCTCTCGATGCGGTCGCGGTACAGGTCCATGATCCTGCTGCCCGCAGCGGCATAGAAATCGGCGTCCCCGCGCTGTTCGGCCAGGTCATGCTGCGCGCGCTCGATCGCCTGGATCGCCGCCTCTGCCGTCGTGACGCGCGCCGCATCCTCCTCGGCCTGGCGGGAGGGCTCGGCGGGCATGGTCAGGCCCTTCAGCAGGATCGGCAGTGCGACGCTGGCGATCAGCAGCGACAGGATGATCACCCCGGCGGCGAGAAAGATCGCAAGGTCGCGCGCAGGAAACGGGGTGCCGTCGTCGAGCACCAGGGGAAGCGTCAGCACACCGGCCAGCGTGATCGCGCCGCGAACGCCGGCGAAGGACATCGCCGCGACCAGCCGCCAGTTCGGGCTGTGCAACGGCTGCGCATCCGCCTGGCCGCGCTTGCGCAGCAGGGTGAGCCTAAGCGACACCCACACCCAGGCGAAGCGCAGCGCCGCCAGGCCCAGCACGATCGCGAAGACATACACGGCAAGCCAGCCGGTGCCGTGATGGCCGGTTACCCGGACCGTTTCCGCCGCACCGGCGAGGATGCCGGGAAGCTGCTCACCCAGCAGCACGAAGATGATGCCGTTCAGCGTGAACTGGATCGTGTCCCACACCGAATTGCGGCGCATCCGCGTGCTGGCCATCGCCTGCCGGGAGATCTCGGCGAAGGTCATGGTCACGCCGGCCGCCACCGCCGCGAGAATGCCCGACGCGTGCAGATGTTCGGCGATCAGATAGGATCCGAACGGGATCAGCAGGCTCACCAGGATCTGCGATCCCGGTTCCTCGCCGAAGCGCTTCGACACCCAAGCCTTGGCTCGTGTCGCGATCAGCGTCACGGCGATGCCGACGACGATCCCCATCCCGGCGACCCACAGGAAATTCAGCGCAGCCGCCGATGCGGAGAAGGTCCCGGTCAGCGCGGCGGCGACGGCGAAGCGCAGGCACACCAGTCCCGACGCGTCGTTGAGCAGCGATTCCCCTTCGAGAATGTGCATCATCCGCCGCGGGATCGGCACGCGCGCTGCGATCGCTGACACTGCGATCGGATCGGTGGGCGACACCACCGCTGCGAGCGCGAAAGCGACCGCCAGCGGCATGGCAGGGATCATCCAGTGAATGAAGAACCCCATGCCGATCACGGTCAGCAGGACTAGTCCGAGCGCAAGCTCGAACACGGTCGAGATATCCTTGAGCAGCTCGTCCTTCGGGATGCGCCAGCCGTCGAGGAACAGCAGCGGCGGCAGGAAGAGAAACAGGAAGAGTTCGGGATCGAGATCCACCTTGTGTGCGGTCGACAGGCCGATCACCGCCCCCAGTGCGATCTGCACCAATGGCGTCGGCAACGAGACGGGCAGCATCCGCGACACCGCACCGCTGACGACGACGGCGAGGAGCAGGAACAGGACAATGGAGACGGTTTCCACGTCGGATCTCCGCGCTGAGGGAAGGGGAGGGGCCCGTTAACCGGGCGATCGCCGATGGTTCAACCCGCAATCGCCCCTTTCTGCCTGGCCGGGTCAGATTATCGCAACGCGGCCGGATCCGTTTTCACCTTCGCGACCGTCGGTTCGTCGCAACGGCGCGGATGTGCCCCTTTCAACCGAGGCATGCGCGCCTATCTCGCGGGGGTAAGCTAAGGATCGAACATGCGGCGTGGCCCAACGACAATCGCGCCCGAAGTCATTGCCTGTATCGAGCAGGGCAGGAATCCGAGCTTTGACGAGATGATGCGCGTTGCCGACCGCATCCGTGGCGACCTCCGCGGTGGCACCTCGGCCTTCTCCTGGGGTGGCAAGGTCGACGATCAGTCCCACCTGCTGCTGTGCCTGAAGGCGGCGCATGCGGCGCTGATTGGCGATGTTTGACAGGCACTTGCCGCAACCAATGACGCGTTAGGGAATTGGTCTTCCGTCGCCGGCTCGCGACGCGGAGATCCATGATGACCGACACGCGGGCGAGCGTCGCCTATCGATTGCATCCTCTTCACGGCATCCTGCTTGCCTTCCCGATCGCGGGGTTCAGCGGGGCGCTGGCGTCCGACATCACCTATCTGAACACCGCCGAGATCCAGTGGACCAATTTCTCGCAGTGGCTGATCACCGGCGCTTTGCTGTTCGGCGCGCCGGTGCTGCTCTGGGCGCTGATCGCATTCGTCAGGCATCGGCGGAGCACGCTGAAGGGTGCGAGGCTGTTCTACTTCGTCGCAGTGTCGCTG